>NZ_FNFR01000021.1:0-5467 GCF_900101205.1 Paenibacillus sp. OK060 | reverse complement strand
GATTGGATAAATGCGCTCACGTAGTTCACGACATTTCGATGTGTGACTTCCACTCCCTTCGGTTTTCCTGTCGTTCCCGATGTGTAAATGACATAAGCTGCTTGTTCTGGGTCTTGCCCTGTCTCTTCAAGATGGAGCACTTGTTTGGACCAATCGATATCATCCAGGTATAAGCACGTAGATTCGCCCAACCCTGGTTTCATGGTTTTTCTTACCGTCACCACATACTGTGCATCGCTATCCTTCAACTGATATTGAAGTCGTTCTTCTGGGGTTTCTGGATCAAGAGGCACATAGGACGATCCGGCCTTCAATATCCCCAGTATTGAAACGGCTATTTCTACCGAGGGTTCAAGCAAAATTGCAACTTGATCTCCAGGTTTTACACCCCGATCCCGAAGTAGTGATGCCAGTATGTTAGCTCGATGTTGTAACTCTTGGTAGGTCAGTTGGTCGTCTCCACCACGAACGGCTACTTGAGTTGGTGATTGTTCAACTTGTACTTCAAACAGTTCATGAATGGTTTTATCTTGTGGATAAGCTGCTACAGTGTCATTAAAAGAATACAGTAACTGCTCTCGTTCATCCGGTGACAACATTTCAATTTCAGACAACCGTACATCTTCATTTTTTACAACAACATCCAAAATCGTAATCAAGTGCTTTGCTAAGTTTTCAATCGTTTTTTCACTGAATAATTTGCTCGCATACTCAATATGAAGTTTTAATCCTTCTCTTGCTTCTGAAACTAAAATTTTCATATCAAATTTGGAAACATTCAGTTCAGTGGGATAAAAAGAATAATGAACACCTTGTGGTTCAGTACTATTGGTCTCCATGTTTTGTACATTTAACAACACATCAAAAATTGGATTACGGCTAGGGTCTCTTGGTACATTTAGTTTTTCCACCAATGCCTCATAGGGATAGCTCTGATTATGAAATGCATTTAACGAATTTTTCTTTATTTCCATAAGAAAAGATTGAAACGTTTTACTTCGTTGCGGTTGGCTACGAATTGCTACCGTATTCACAAAAAGTCCTAAAATATTCTTCATTTCTAAATGTGTTCTGCCAGCTACCGGTGTCCCAATTACTATATCTTCTTGGCCCGTATATTTTGCAAGTAATACATTGAGTGCCGCTAAGATCACCATGTACTGCGTCGCACTATGTTTTGCAGCCAGTTCATTGATCCGTACAGAAAGTTCTGGTTCAATCTGTACCGAAACTGCAGATCCTTCAAAACTTTGAACTTGTGGACGTGGAAAATCGGTTGGTAGCTCGAGTATCGGTAGCTCATCCGAGAACTGTTCCAACCAATATGCCTCTTGAGCTTGGTATTCCTTACTTCCGGCTTCTTCATGTTGCCAAACAGCATAATCCTTGTACTGGATCTCTAACGCCGGTAGTTCTATCCCACTATATAATCGGTCGAACTCTTCGGCCAGTAAATTCATCGATATCCCGTCTGATATAATATGATGCATATCAATGAATAGCAACGACTTTCCAGTTGCCTCTGTCATGAAACCAATTCGTAAAAGTGGAGCACTCGCCAAATTAAATGGTCTAACGAATTCCCTAAGCATCGCATCTACTTGGTCCCCTACTAGGGTTTCAATGCTAAAGGGAACTTCCGAGTGGATCACTTGAACTGGCTCTCCCTTTTCGTAATTCAGAGATGTTCGGAAGGCCTCATGTCGCTGAATCAATTGGAGGAAGACCTCCTCCATTCGCAACATATCAATATTACCTTGAAGTTGCAGCACACTTGGCATGTTGTACGCAGCTTGAATCCCTTCCATCTCGTTAAGTATCATCATCCGTTTCTGGGCGAATGAGACGGGGTACCAGGCGGCTTCCATTGCTCGTGGAATTTGCACATATTCTGTTTTAGTTGATCCATCGATTGTAGCTGCAAGCTCCTCCAATATGGGTTTTTGAAATAGCTCCTGTAAAGACACCGCTACCCCAAGTTCTTTTCGGATAGCAGAAACCATTCTGATGGCTTTCAATGAATGGCCCCCCAAATCAAAAAAGCTAGCCGTTGCACTAATACCTTCAACGCCTAGAATTTCACTCCATATGTGTGCTAAAGTCTGTTCAGTTTCACTGGATGGAGATCTGTACGCTTCCTCTATTTGTAAATCCGGTTTTGGCAAAGCCTTTCGATCAATTTTTCCATTAGCAGTGAGCGGCAATCGATTTAGATATACAAAAAATGATGGTACCATATAGTTTGGAAGATGATTAGCTAAGTAATTTTTTATTTCCTGTGTATTCATCTCTTTTTGTGCAACTACGTAAGCACAAATTTTTAGTTCTCCGCAATGGCTTATTGTATGAATAGCAACTTCCAAAATGCCGTTTATCTTGCGTACCGTATTTGCTATTTCTCCTAACTCAATACGATAGCCTCGAATCTTAACTTGATCATCTACACGTCCTGCGTATTCGATATCTCCGTTTGGCATCCACTTAGCTAGATCACCTGTTTTGTACATTCTTCCCTGAGATAAAAATGGATTAGGTAGAAATCTCTCATTAGTTAATTCAGGAAGATTAAGATAACCTCTTGCTACACCTGCACCTGAAATATATAACTCCCCCAGAACTCCGATTGGTACTGGTTGTTGATACTGATTCAAAATATATAGTTGTGTATTATGAATGGGTTTACCAATGGGTATTGTCTGCAGACTCTGAGTTGAAGCACAATCATAATATGATACATCAACAGTTGCCTCAGTTGGACCATAAAGATTATGAAGAGTGGCAGTAAAGTCACCGTTACTACAATCATTAAACTTCTCAACTGTATAAACACTTAACGCTTCTCCACTTGTGAAAATATATTTTAGTGAAGATAATAAACCCTTAATTTTATGTGAATCTAAATATTCTAAAAATAAATTAAACATTGAAGGTACAAAATGAATAACAGATACTTTCTCCGATGACACTGTTTCTATAATTTTCATAGGGTCTTTCTCGGCATCAGGTGCTAAAAAACAAAGCGTGTTCCCATTAAAAAACCACATAAAAAGTTCCCATACAGAAACATCAAAAGTATACGGAGTTTTTTGCAAAATGATATCGTTTGAATGAAGAGGATATTTGTTCAACATCCAGTTAATACGATTTATAACAGATGAGTGCTCAATCATTACGCCTTTTGGTTTACCGGTAGATCCCGATGTATAGATAACATATGCCAGATTGTTGGGCTTGGAAGTTATTTGAGTATCTTTTACATTCTTTTCCTCATACTCTGTGTCCAAAAAGATAGTCTTCCCATTAAAGTTACCCTTTACTAAGGCGCCATTTTGAACTAATAATATCTCCGCTTTGCTATCTTCGAGCATATATTGGATTCTTTCCAAGGGGGCATAAGGATCAAGAGGAAGGTATGCTCCACCTGCCTTAAGGATAGCAAGAATACCAATTATCATTTCCATTGAACGCTCTGTCATTATTCCAACGACTTGATCTGGAAGTACAGACTCATTCCTTAAAACAGCTGCTAATTGATTTGCTTTCCGGTTCAGTTCAACATAAGTTAACTTTTCTCCTGAGCAAATTACTGCAATTTGGTCAGGAGTTTTCTTTACTTGCTCCTCAAAAAACCCATGAACTGTTTTTTCAAATGGGAAATCTACGTTGGTTTGATTGAAAGTGTAAAGTATTTTATTTTTCTCTCTATCCGTCAAAATTTCAATTGCACATAACTCGACTTGATCATTATCACTTACTTCTTCAAGAATTTTCAGAAAATGCTTTATTAAGCTATTGATCGTATTCTCTGTATATATTTTAGTAGCATAATCTACATGTACACTAATTCTTCGATCATTTTCTCCAATTTCAAACTTTAAATCAAATTTAGCATTAACCTTTTTTGAATCAATTATAGTGCCGTGCTTCCCGCTTTTTTGGGCTTTCGAAGATTCTATGTTTTGTACATTTAGCATCACATCAAATATCGGATTTCGGCTGGAGTCTCGACGCACATTTAACTTCTCCACCAATGCTTCATAAGGGTAATCTTGGTTATCAAATGCTGCTAGGGACTCCTCCTTTATTTCTTCAAGGAATTCTTGGAAGGTTTTACTTCCAACAGGCTGGTTTCTCATCGCCAATGAATTTACAAACATCCCCATAACACCGGATAGATCTGAGTGCGTCCGACCTGCCACAGATGTTCCAATGATAATATCTTCTTGCCCTGTATATTTTGAAAGCAATACATTCAGCGCAGCTAACATCACCATGTACTGTGTCGCACCATGTTTTACAGCCAGTTTATTAATCCGTCTAGACAGTTCAGAGTCAATCTGCATGGACACAGCAGCACCCTCGAAACTTTGTACCTGTGGACGTGGATAATCAGTAGGTAGTTCAAGTATCGGCAAGTCACCTGATAGCCGTTCCATCCAATAGGCTTCCTGAGCTTGATAATGCTCACTTCCCGCCTCATCTTGCTGCCACACGGCGTAATCCTTGTACTGGATTTTTAGCGCAGGTAATTTCTCCCCGTTATACAGGCGGTCGAACTCTTCCGCCAGCAGATTCATAGAAACTCCGTCTGAAATAATATGATGCATATCTATCAGTAACAACTGTTTTCCACTTGCTTCTTGCATGACACCGACACGGAGGAGTGGCGCAATAGCCAAGTTAAATGGTCTAACGAAGCCACTAAAAACTACTTCTAATTGATCACCTGTTAAGTATTCAATTTCAAAGTGAGCTTCTGGATGGATCGTTTGAACCGGTTCTCCTTCCTCATATCGGAATGTTGTTCGGAAAGCTTCATGTCGCTCAATTAATCCGCGGAATACTTCTCCCATTTTTACAACGTCAACATTCCCTTCCAATTGTAGCGCCATTGGCATGTTATACGTAGTATGAATGCCCTCCATTTCGTTGAGGATCATCATTCGTCTTTGTGCAAATGAAACCGGGTACCATGCCGCTTCCTTCGCTCGTGGAATCCGTACGAATTCTTTTTTCGCAGATCCATCAATGACAGTTGCAAGTTCCTTCAGTATTGGTTTCTGAAATAATTCCTGTAGGGAGATCTCCACTCCGAGTTCTTTTCGAATTGCAGACACCACACTGATTGCTTTTAGTGAATGGCCTCCCAAGTCAAAAAAGCTAGCCGTGGCACTGATTTTTTCAACGCCCAGAATTTCACTCCATATGCTCGCCAATGTTTGCTCAGTCTGGCTAGATGGTGCCTTGTATTCTTCCATTTGTAGCTCCGGTTGAGGTAGCGCCTTCCGATCAATCTTTCCATTTGCGGTAAGTGGTAGGCGGTCCAGATACACAAAAAATGACGGTACCATATAATTCGGAAGATGGTCCGCCAAATATTTCTTGATGTCTGTTCGCTCTGCATTGCCATGCGCGACTACATAAGCACAAAGATTTACTCCTGCATCTCCTTGATTCAACACTGTGA
>NZ_FNFR01000001.1:0-1493222 GCF_900101205.1 Paenibacillus sp. OK060 | reverse complement strand
GCCGCAAAAGCACGGGGAAAATCTTATTAAGACCATAAAAATCGTATGAATCTAACCAAGACTCAAGTAGGGCAGATTATCCCTTTGTATCTGGCTAAAGAAAAAAGCCCCTCACCTTGTCGGTGAAGGGGACTGCGACTGCAAGACACTGAATAAAATTTAAGAGAAACTAGGTATGCGGAACCTGTATACTTAGTTTCTCTTTTTTTATTCATCAAAAGAAGGAGAACACTCATTTAAGTCAGCTTTATTCTAGGATTGATCGCAACGAACGAACCATGTCGAGGGACAAGAACATATTCCCATTGAAGTCGCTAATTTAGCGGCTTTTTTAGTTTATCGGTACAAGTTCTTGTCCCGAGCCAAGGACATGAACTTGTACCGATTGCCGGAATGGACAAGAACAAAGTCCGATTAACGATTAGATGCATATCTAAGTATTAGACACATGTAGATTTTCTTAGTATCAAAATACATAATAAAAATGTCACGCTAGAGATAAAGTACTTAATTTCAAGAATTGCGATTGGAATAAACAGAAACCTAGAAGTCCTTGGAGATAATGAAAGGAGAGACAGTGAATGTACAGTTATGAAGAGTTTATTGAGGATTTAAATCTTGGACATGAAGTCGAGTTTGACTTAAACGATTTCCACTTTTTAATCAGTTATAATGAAGATGGATGGTATTGCGTTAAACAAAATGAAGAATTTAAACTTAGATATGACTCTGTAGAACAGTTAATATCAAAATCCAAAATTGAGGGCAAAACAATAAAGGAGTTATGGAACCATATTATCGTGACTAGTATATTTTGATAATTCTCTAGGGAAATAACATATTCCGTTGAGAATCGCTATTTTTTCAGCGCCTTTTTTTGTTTTATCGGTACAAGTTTTTGTCCCGAAGCAAGGACAAGAACTTGTACCGATTGCCGAAATGGACAAGAACATGTTCCCATACCGATTAGGTATGTAAAATATCGTTATTTTGCCCGTCAATCCATTAAACTAACGGGCAGGTTAGTTTAGTTACTTATGTGAAAGGATCGTGCAATTTTTTCGTAGAAATAAGCAAGTCCTTATTTGTATTATTTGCGATACTGTAACAGACCGTTGCAGTATTACAGACAATTAAGGAGGAACATAGATGAACACAATGAAAGCCTTACAGGTATTTGCAAAAGGGGAACCTATGCAATTGGTGGTAATTCCTATTCCAGTACCACAGGAAGGACAAGTCCTATTGCGGGTTGAAGCATCGTTCTGATGGTTCTGCTGGCGCTTGTCTGTGTTGTGCCTTTGCTTAATGTTATTGCGCTATCATTAAGCTCAACCGAAGCAGGGATGTTTAGCCCAATGGGGAATAATGAAACCTTATTAGCCATGAAGCTGTTGTTTAGCAAAGGCCGGAAAAGCTTATCGAAAGGAGATTGTTCGCATGATCGAAATTCCCTTGTTCAGGCGAGAAATTTCATGAGATCGTTATGGATTAACAAGGAATTCATGGAGAGTAATAAACAAAAGGGGCATTCATCCATTTGTCGTTCTGAGGCCGGCCTTATGGCTGGCCTTTCAGGTATTTAGGGTAGCGTTATACTGATTTGTATTCTGTCATTACGTTTATCTGGTGCGGAATTCCTGTGGAGTACAACCATAGTGCTTTTTAAAGATTTTAATGAAATGCGGAGGAGCCAAAAATCCGAGCTCCTTGCTGACATCTGCAATTTTCAAGTCGGTGTTTAACAGGAAATATGAAGCGCGCTTCATACGTAAATGATACAAATAATCTCCTATGGTTTCTCCGGTAACTGTTTTATATACCTTGGAAAGATACACTGGATGAAGACCAACATGTTCTGCGATCATCTGCAGTGAGATGCCCTCAGCAAGGTGCTCCTGAATATACGTCCTGACATTTGAAGTAATTTGCTCATGGGCATTCTTCAATTGATGAGAGGTCTTTTTCCGACGCAGATCAATCATTTTCTCTGCCCATATATATATTCGTTGGCTGGATAATTGGCTTTTCTTTCTGATTAGAACATCAAACTCTTCGCCAAGAAGCTCCTCAACCGTTGCTTCCTGTGACTTAAAGGATATGGAAAACGTAGAAGACAGATAGAGCAGAACCATAAATAATTGATCATGCGAAAGCTCTCTTCTGGCATCATTCAAAAATAATATTCTGGCAATTTTGCTGACCGCCTCGTCCCAGTTCCCCGATTCCAGCAGATTGGGCAACAAAGGGGGCTCGTGCAGATTAATCAAATTTTGTTGTTCATGAGATTCGGTGTCTTTTTTGTCTAAAGTAATGAAATAACTTTTGTTTTCGCCAACATTGCGGTTGATGGCAGACACGGAAGCCATGTACAGCTCTGATACAGATTCAGGAAAGGCATGCTCTTTACTCAAACATATCGATACTGCACCCTTCAGGAACTTTTGTACATTATTTTGCAGTCTGATCGCATAGGAATCTACCGAGTCGAGTACGTTACGGTCATTATTTTTTATTAGGAACACAAGGTAACCCTGATCCGTAATGCAGTGCCATAATTTAAAGGGATTCTGAAATACCTCTTCCGTTATATTGGAGACGGCGTACTCTAACAGCGATAAAGATCGGAGATCATAGCCGGAGAATTCTTCCTCCATTCGAATGACCATCATCTTGAACGGATCGGCCGATCTAAACGGGAGATTCAGCATACCCAGCCGCTCTGCAAGAATGTGATCGCTCATGGCTTTGTTCTGAAGAAGATCATTGAGAAGCTGGTTCCGAAGCAATGGCGAATTGGCGTGAAGGGCATGCTGTATTTGTTGAAAAGAGCTGATTTCTTCCCATTCGTGCTCGATATCTTGTATCGCAGCCGTTACGGAATGAATCAATTCATCGGTATCAATCGGCTTGAGAAGATAGTTCGTTGCCTGATACTGGACTGCTTTTTGGGCATATTCAAATTCATCGTGACCCGATAAAATAATACAACGTATTTTATGAGAAAACTTTCTAATCTCCAAAATCAGTTCAAGACCATCCATCTCAGGCATACGAATATCCGTAATCATAATATCAATCGCGTGTTTGGACGCAATGTCCAAAGCTTCAGCGGCAGAATATGCTCTGTGTACTTCCTGGATGCTGTGTTCTTCCCAGGGGATGGTCAATGCCAGGCTATCAACTACTGATTTCTCGTCATCCACAATTAATAAATCGTACATAGTTTTTCCCCCTCTCACAACAAAGTTGACTGTACCACTTATTGTAGAGTGGAGGTGGACTCATTTCAATGGATGAGCACTCCAATCACCTCCGATCTTAAGATAACGATACTCATCTTTAGATATCCTTATCATTCAGATTGCGTTATGCAACATTAAGAAAGAGATATTTCAATCATTTTTTCTTTCCCGTAGTATAGACATGAAAGCTTAAACGCGCGGTGGGACATACAAGGATCTGCTGTTCATGAGGAGACCTGCCGGGAGATGAAGGAGTGTATAGAAGATGAATCGTGACATCAAACAACTGGTAAAGCAATTAACCTTGACTGAAAAAGCCGAGCTATGCTCAGGAAGTACGTTCTGGACTACACAAGCTGTAGAAAGGTTAGGAATTCCTTCGATCATGATGACAGATGGTCCTCATGGATTGCGTAAGCAAGCAGGCGAGTCAGATCATCTGGGTTTGAACGAGAGTGTTCCTTCAACCTGTTTTCCTTCAGCCGTTGGCCTGGCCAGTTCATGGAATCGTGACCTTGTTCAACTTGTAGGAGCGACGATCGGAAAAGAAGCACAGGCAGAAAATGTAGCCATTCTGCTCGGCCCAGGGGCAAATATCAAGCGTTCCCCACTTTGCGGACGCAACTTCGAATATTTCTCCGAAGACCCCTATCTGACTGGAGAACTGGCCGCTGCTCATATCACAGGTGTTCAGAGTCAGGGAGTCGGAACGTCTCTGAAGCACTTTGCGGTAAACAACCAGGAGCATCGCCGCATGACGACAGATGCCATTTTGGATGAACGGACATTAAGAGAAATCTATTTGACCGGATTCGAGAAAGCAGTCAAACAATCACAGCCATGGACGGTTATGTCTTCATATAATAAGGTCAATGGAACGTATGCTTCCCAGCATGAGTACTTACTCACTACTATCCTGAAGGAAGAATGGGGTCATGAAGGTTTTGTTGTCACGGATTGGTCTGCGGTGAGTGAAATTGCACCAAGTATTGCAGCAGGTCTGGGGCTTGAGATGCCATCATCCAACGGAGAAGGACCAAAACAGATTGTAGAAGCGGTAAACCGCGGGGAGCTGACTGAAGAGCAATTGGACCGTGCCGTGGAGAGACTTTTAGGTGTCATTTTCAAAACGGTTGATAACAGCCGTCCCGATACCACTTACGACCAGGAACAACATCATCAGATTGCCAGAAAAGCAGCAAGTGAAACGATGGTTTTATTAAAAAATGAACATCAAATTCTCCCGCTAAAAAAACAAGGCAACATTGCTGTCATCGGAGAGTTAGCGGACAAAGTTAGATATCAAGGCGGGGGCAGTTCCCATATCAAACCAACCAAGCTGGATAGTGCCTTTGAACAGATGGTCCAGCTAGCTGGATCTGACGCAACAATAACATATAAGTCGGGTTACAACCTCAACTCTGATGAGAGTGCTCCGACTTTGGTAGCCGAAGCAGTTGAATCCGCAAGAGCAGCTGATGTCGCCGTGTTGTTCATTGGTCTGCCAGACCGCTATGAGTCTGAGGGATATGATCGAGAACATCTGGATATTCCGGTGAACCAGCAGGAACTTATAACAGCCGTTGCTGCTGTCCAGCCTAACGTGGTGGTTGTGCTCAGCAATGGCTCACCGATTGTTATGCCTTGGCTTAACAATGCAAAAGCTGTACTTGAAGCGTACCTGGGTGGACAGGCTGCAGGAGGAGCAATCGCTGATCTGTTATTCGGAGAAGTTAATCCCAGTGGGAAGCTCGCAGAGACTTTCCCGCAATCCTTAAAGCATAATCCATCTTCGCTGTTCTTCCCTGGTGATGGGGATCGGGTCGAATATAGAGAAGGCATTTATGTGGGTTATCGCTATTATGACGGCAAAGATATTGAACCTTTATTCCCCTTCGGTTATGGTTTGAGCTATACTCAATTTGAGTATTCACAGCTGAACGCAAGCCAAACGGAATTCAAGGATACAGATATAATCACTGTTACGGTTAACGTGAAAAACATAGGGCAACGGTATGGTCAAGAAGTGGTACAACTATATGTTCATGATCGGCAGACAACCGTTAGCCGTCCTGAAAAAGAACTGAAAGGTTTCGCCAAGGTTTCTCTTGAGCCGGATGAAGAGAAGACTGTTACTTTTACTTTAGATAAACGAAGCTTTGCGTATTACAATATTGACTTGAAGGATTGGCATGTTGAGAGTGGTGAGTATGATCTCCTGATCGGTTCTTCATCTCGTCAAATCATCCTGCAAAAGACCGTTCATGTAGAATCGACTTCACCTGAAATCATTCCAGTCTACGACCGTAACACAGCCCTGGGAGAATTACTCTCTAATCCGAAAACCATGGCTGTACTGGGACAATTGCAGGGATTTGCTCCACAAGGTGCTGAAAATGCCCACTCAGATGCAGTCTCTTCAGAGATGATTCAAGCATCCATGCGTTATATGCCACTGCGAGCTCTTATTCCTTTTACGGGGGGAGCACTTACAGAAGAGTTACTCTCACAGCTTCTTGCAGGCTTGAATGCAGCCGTGCGCCAGTAAAGAGTAGATGAACTAAAAAGCAGTAGACAAAGTGGAATCGTCCATAAGAATGACTTATGGGCGATTTTCTTATACTATTATTACATAGCAAGTTAATGATGTACGAAAGGGCATGCACTAAAGTACATATAACCCATAGACAATCCGTAATATAATGACTGGATGAGAGGTGATTCCATGAAAAATATGTCCAACCACCCCGGCTTCCTTCAATCAAGTATGGATGAGGATTATGACAAGATTACGTCCTCCCGTCTTCCCATTATCATATGGACCGTACTGGTGACCATCGTCACTGTCGCGTTACAAACTATGTCTGTTCCCCTCCTGGTGCCCACCTTGTTTTTTATAATGATTATGGTCATTCACATGTATCTGTACTGGCGTGTGAGCGATATTATCAACCGTTCCAAAGCACTATATCTGTTTATCCAGGGTGGCCTTATATTTGGGAGCTCATTCATAATGCCCGATGGGCTTCCCGTCATACTTATTGGCTTGATTCCAGTATTAATAGGACAAAGCGTGGCCATTTTTTTTGAAACCAAAAAGGTGGTTTTTGTAGCTTTTGTGCTGTATCTTTTCTTTTGCCTGATTACCTTGTGGGTCAAGGAGGTACAGGATCTTGCATTGTTTATTCCATTACTTATGCTTATGATTGTCGTTGTTATGGCTTATGCGCTCCTCTACTATCGGCAGGTTAATGCAAGGGTTCGTACGCAGACATTTCTGCGTGATCTGGAACTGACCCACCAGAAGGTGGAAGAGCTGACGCTGGCCAACGAGCGTCAACGAATGGCAAGGGATCTGCATGATACGTTGGCTCAGGGGCAAGCCGGACTGATTATGCAACTGGAAGCGATAGACGCATATCTTAGCCGAGGGAACATCGACCGAGCTCATGAGATTGTTTTGTCATCCATGGGACAGGCTAGACAGACACTGGGCGATGCGAGAAAAGCGATTGACGATCTAAGAACTAGAGCTACACCTGCTGTTAACTTTAACGAGGCGATTCATGATCAACTGCAACGCTTCAGACTAGCGACAGGAGTTAATGTCAAGTTGGAAGCTACAATAAAATCTGTTCTATCCGGCGCCAAAATGGAGCATGTATTGCATATGTTGAGTGAAACACTGACCAACGTGGCACGTCATGCGCAGGCGAGCGATGTATCCATAAATATTGGGGACAATCAGCAACAATTTCACATGGTTATTAAGGATAATGGAAGAGGTTTTAACATTGGCAAAATCGGTAAAGAGACAGGACATTACGGTCTGATCGGCATACATGAACGAGCTAGGCTTATAGGCGGGCAAATTCATATTGAGAGCAACAATGAAGGTACTACAATAGAGCTATCTGTACCTGTATTGTATGGGAGGAAAAATAATGAAGCATAAAGTTCTGATTGTAGATGATCATTGGGTGGTACGTGAAGGGATGAAATTGATTCTGGGAACCGATGACAACTACGATGTTGTCGGAGAAGCCGAGGAAGGAAACGCAGCCTTAGAACAGATGGAGGCACTGAAGCCAGACGTCATTCTGATGGATCTGAATATGCCCGGGGGGCTGAGTGGACTGGATACATTGAAAATCATGAACGAAAAACAGATTCAGATTCCTGTTATTATTTTGACCACATACAATGAAGACGAGCTTATGATTAATGGGCTGGGACTGGGAGCGAAAGGTTACTTACTTAAGGATACAAGCAGAGAGAATTTGTTCCGCACACTCGAGTCTGCTCTACGTGGGGAGACACTGCTGCAGCCTGAAATAACTGCCAGAGTATTTGCATATCGGCACAAGTCCGCGGTAGAAGAGAAACCGAAAAACGCACTATCGTTGACTGAGAAGGAATTAATCATTCTTCAGGCAGTGGCCCGGGGCCTTCGCAGCAAAGACATTGCTTTTGATATGGGTATGGCGGAACGAACCGTTAAGGCACAGTTGACCAATATCTATAACAAACTGGGCGTAGATTCACGTTCGGAAGCTGTCGCTGTATCCGTGGAAAAGGGCATCTTACATTTGTAAATACATTTTAAATTGATATATTATTTTCCATATCAATGGTCAGCGAATACTAAAAGCGCCCATTGGTGCTTCCCAAACGTACATCAAGGGCATGCCCTTATGTACGTTTTTTCTTGTTCAGTTTTAGATATGATGAATTCACGAGGTTGTCCAACATCAAGATAGCCCAGATTTGTAGCAAAGAAGGGAGACGTCAAAAGAGTATGGCAAAATTATTATTTCGACTCGGTGAGTGGTCGGTAAGAAAAAGGAAAATGGTAATCGCAGGAGGTTTGATGCTTTTACTGCTTGTGGCCGCCTTGGGTCTTGGCTTGGGAACGTCCTTTACAGGAGAGATGACCATTCCGGGAACCAAATCGGAACAGGCTGGAATCATATTGAATGAAGAATTTCCATCCTCCGGTGATGGTGGACAGATCAGGTTAGTGTTCAAGTCTGAAAAGGCAACACTGGAATCGGAATCGAACAAAAAATGGATTACAGAAGCATTAAAAGTGGTTCAATCGGATTCATCGGTAACATCTATCGTCAGTCCGTATGACGCCGGTACGTTAAGTGCAGACAAGAAGATTGGTTATGCTGATGTTACATACAGTCAGCCAGCCAATGAAGTAACAGAGAATTCCAAAGAACATGTTCTTGGTGTTGTAGAGAGACTGCAGGATCGTGGAATTCAAACGGAACTTGCAGGGAGTGTAGCTTTTTCTGAGCTTGAGATAGGAGGTACTTCTGAAGTCATCGGGGTTCTGATTGCGTTCATGATCCTGGCTTTCACATTCACATCGTTTCTCGCAGCAGGATTACCGATCCTAACCGCAGTTGTAGGACTCGGTATAGGAATGATGATTATCGTCATTGGCTCAAATGTAGTTTCTATGGCTTCATTCTCCATTACACTGGCTGTTATGCTGGCCTTGGCTGTAGGGATCGACTATGCTCTGTTCATCATGTCCAGGTATCGTCAACAACTGGCAGCAGGATTTGAGCGAAATACAGCGATTGCTCAAGCCAATGCAACAGCAGGTAGCTCCGTTGTCTTTGCAGGAATAACCGTTATTATCGCCCTGGTTGGTCTGTCAGTCGTACAGATTCCATTTATAACCATGATGGGATTGGCTGCAGCTGTAAGTGTATTCGTAGCAGTATTAATTGCTGTCATTTTTGTTCCTGCCGTATTGGCAGTTGCAGGAGATCGAATTAGTCCGGCACGGGAGAACAAATGGCTGCGGAAATGGTCTGGTCCCAAAAAAGCAGAGGGAACAGAGAATCGTTGGGGCAAGATTGTAACGCGCAAACCTTGGCTCACTGCCATTCTGTGTATCGTTTTATTGACGGTTTGTACTATTCCGTTCCTGCATATGCAACTCGGCTTACCGGATAGCGGATTAAAATCCACGGAGACAACCGAGCGTAGAGGGTATGACCTGCTTGCAGAAGGCTTTGGAGAAGGATTTAATGGTCAACTGGTTGTAGTTGCTAGAACAGCAAAAACGGAAGATCCACAAGCGGATATTGCCAAAGCAACTTCATATATCAAAAATCTGCCTGATGTGGCAAGTGTCTATCCTTTAATTCCGAGTCCTTCCGGGAAGGCCGCAATCATTACGGTCTTACCCGAGACGGGTCCTCATGATATCAAAACGACTGAATTGGTTCAATCTATTCGTGAAGAAGCGGAACAGGTGATGAAAGATAATAACGTCGAAATTATGGTTACCGGGGGAACGGCAGTCAATATTGATATCTCCGAGAAACTCGATGAAGCATTGCCGAAATTTGCAATACTGATTGTGGGTCTCGCCTTCGTGTTGCTCATGCTGGTTTTCCGATCCATTTTGGTTCCAATCAAAGCCGTACTTGGATTCCTGTTCACCCTTGGATCAACCCTGGGCGTCATCGTTTTGGTCATTCAAGATGGCTATCTGGCAAATTTCTTTGGCATTCCCGAACCAGGGCCGGTACTGAGCTTCCTGCCAATTCTGGTTACAGGTATTCTCTTCGGACTTGCTATGGACTACGAAGTATTTTTGGTAAGCCGCATGAGAGAGGATTATAACCATACGGGAGATGCAGTGAAATCAATACGAAGTGGTATTACTCACAGTGGTCCTGTTGTAAGTGCCGCAGGTTTGATTATGATCGCCGTCTTTGCGAGCTTTATCTTTGCCGGAGATGCCATGATCAAATCCATGGGACTCGCACTTGCCTTTGGTATTTTGGTAGATGCATTCATCGTTCGGATGACGCTTGTCCCGGCGGTGATGACCCTGTTAGGGCGAAGCGCCTGGTATTTGCCGAAGTGGCTGGATCGAATTCTTCCTAATATTGATGTGGAGGGAGAATCCGTGATGAAGGATACTCATTCTATCGATACCTCCATTTCATCGAAAAAAGATGAAGAATCGGAAAGTTCAACTTTGATGAGTAAAGAGAAATCAGGTTAGGGGGAGGCGTAGCATGTCGAAAGTACGCATTTTTGCAGATAGTATCTCGGATGTCCCACAGGATTGGATGGACCAATATAATATCGGAATTGTACCTTTATATATTGTTTTTCAGGACACGTCCTATGTTGATCGAAAAGAAATCAATGCAAAAGACATGTACAATTTGGTTGAGATATACGACCAATTGCCGAAGACAGCTGCACCTCCGCCTGCAGATTTCATTCAAGTGTTCCGTCCGGTCATCGAGAACGGAGAGGATATACTGTTTATCAGTATGTCCTCTCATCTATCATCGACGTATCAGAACGCCATGGTGGCGGCAAGAGAGTTCCCCGCAGGACGGGTAACGGTTGTAGATTCACTGAATGTATCCGCCGGGACAGCCATGAATGTACTTTTAGCAGCGGAAATGGCTTCAGAAGGAAAAAGTGCCCTTGCGATCGCCGAATGGCTTGAGACAGCGCGGCATGAAATCCAGTTAAATGTGCTCGTTGATAATCTCGATTATCTTCACAAGGGAGGCAGGGTTAGCAGCATTCAACATATGCTAGGAAGTATGCTTCGAATTCGTCCCATTTTATATGTTAGACATGGAAAGGTGCTTTCCGGAGTGAAATACAGGGGAAGCAAGGAGAGAATTGTTAAGAAACTTTTACAGGATATTTTGAGCCATATCCATCGCATTGATCACGACCAGATTATTATTGCCCAGACACTGGAAGAGGAAACTGCGGAGTGGATACGCAACATGATTCTAGAAGAGACCTCTGTTCGCAATGTACACATCATCGAAGGCGGCTGCTCCATATGCTCTCACAGTGGTCCTCATAGTCTGGCAATCAGTTTTATCCTGAAGTCGGAGCCTCTTGTTCAGGCTCTCAAATGATCAAGGAACAGTTTTTTTAGGATATTGAACTGCTGCACTTCATTTACTTGGGTCTGGAATGCATCAATACCGTTCAACATCGCCATCTTTTTGGAAAAGTTTCCAAACACATTAATCATGGTATTAATGGTTTCACGAGTATTGCCATCCGTCCGCAAGGACCCGTCCTGTTCACCAAGTTCCGCAAGCTCGGTAAACAGGGTAATCAGTTTATTATAATTGGCCTGATAGATTTCCATATCGTCCAGAGGAAGCTTCGACATGGAGACGTAACATTCGAATGCCTCAATTAATTTCGAGTTCCGTTGATGTTCCGCCTGTTGGAAGAAAATAAGTGTATCAAAGATTCTTTCCAGCTTGTCATAACAGGTTCCTTGATCGTGTAGAATGCCCTCGAACACTTCAATCTCGGATTGAACAATTTCGGAAGCGACCGCAACAATTAACTGTTCTTTTTTGGGGAAATAACGGAATATGGTAGCGACGCCCAAGCTCGCCTCAGCGGCGATCTCCTGCATCGTTGCTTGTTCGAAACCTTTATTAAAAAAAACGATTTGAGCTGCTTCAATAATACTTGTGCGCCGCTTCAATTTTAGATCGCTGCGCTCGTTTTCAAGCCTTTGCCGGGGTTCTATTGGAAAAACCTCCTTGTTCGATTTAACTCAGACTATGCTAACAAACATGACACTTTTCTGTCAATTAAAAATCAATAATGCCTCATACATCAAAATTCAAGTGATGTATGAGGCATTTTGTATAGACTTTATTATTCAAGTTCTCGATCATTTGTGGGAAGGGACCAGTGAATTCTCACCCGCATTCCGCCGAGTGGACTTTGATCCAGTTGGATACCTGAATGAACAGGATCATGAATACGCAGACGTTCAGTGATGTTCCACAGGGCACAACCTATGGTATCTACAGGAGGTTCGGCGAGTCTAACCATAAGGGAGTTGATCTCGTCAAGTGTCATCCCTGTTCCATCATCTTCAACAGTAAGAAGGATACCTCGTTCGGTCCGTTCTACCTTAACCTGTATATAACCTGAATCACGCTTCATTTCAATTCCGTGGATAATACTGTTTTCCACCAGAGGCTGGACAAGCAGCTTTGGAATTGGAATAGAACTGAGATCATCGGGCAGTTCGATATGATAGGAGAGTCGTTCCATACGCAGACATTGAATTTCAAGATAATTCCGGACGATACCCAGTTCTTTTTCCAAACGGGTCATTGGTTCATTCAGGCGGGTCGTATATCTGAAATACTCCGCAAGATTCTGGGTCATGGCCGTAACGGCTTCCTCGTTGCCAAGTCGCGTCATGTTATTGATGAAAAACAGGCAATTATAAAGGAAATGCGGATTGATTTGAGCCTGCAACTGCTTGAGCACAGCTTCTCGTGCTATGATTTTTTCTTTATATACTTTCTCGATCAAGTCTTCGATCTGTTCGGCCATGTCATTGAACTGTCCATACAAATAATCAAATTCATTGCCGCTCTGCCTCTTAATCCGATAAGAGAATTCAGCATGCTTCAGCAGTCGAACTCCCTTCAGAAGAACCAGTATAGGAATCTGAACTTTCCGAAAGAGAACAATGATAATTGTCAACCCTGCCATAAATAGCATTACACAGGCGGAGTAGAACCAGATTTGGCTGGTTTTAATGGGTTGCAACACCTTATCCAGAGGCATAAAGTCAATAAGATACCATTCAAGTTGTTGCGAATAAACATAGTTGACGATATAGTCAGAACCGTTAACGGAGACTGTCTCGGTACCGGAAGCAGGCTTAAGATTAGTGACGACTTGGTCTAAAATAAGGGAGGTCAAGGGATTTGCGTTTTTGCGAGTAATGGATCCCTGATTCGGATGATAGAATACGGCCTCATTCTCTCCCTGATGTGAGTTTTCTACAAGTTCCTCCAGATTGCCCCGAGGGAACTCCATTCGCATAATTAGCTCGGAATTCGTCTTGTATTTATAAAATGCCCCTGAAACAGGATCGATTTTCCACCCTGACTGTGGTGAATCATTCTCAGGAGACTGCATCTGATTTTCCGAAGATACAATCCATTGATTGAGGAGGATGGAGTAGATGGATATTTTGTTACTCCATCCTTCCGAAAGACTTTGAAGTTTCACTCTGGCCTCAACATTCTGAATGAGCTGAACTTGCTCAAATGCACTCATGACGTCGATCGATTGAAGGAGAGCAATTGTATTATCCGTTTCCAGTGTAATGGCAAGCATATTTAACCGATCTATGTTCTGGTCGAGTGTATTTACTACAAATTGAACCCGATTAAGGTTGATGGCCTCAATATCTTTTTTGACTGTATCCAAGCTGGACTGGACAGAGAAGGTGTACATGATTAATACTGCTGCAAGCATAATCAAAGTAATTGCCACCATGTTCAGGAATGTTCTGTACTTCTGCTTCACACCGCTATTCCCCCTGCCAATGATGTAAATATATCTCATTGTAGGGCGACCAAAGGAGAAACACAAGTGAAACAAAGAGTAATAGAAGCGTAAGTTAAGATTGAATTATGGAATGTTGAAATAGCGTTATTTCGATCCCATAGTTGTCACGATATGATTAAGATGAAATAGATGAAGGAGAATTTTGAATATGAGCTGGAGGAAAAAATCCCTGCTTCTGTCCGTCCTTTGTTTGGCTCTATTGACGGCATGTGATGAAACAACTCCTCAACAGGAATCTGTTAAACATGAAGTCGTCCTAACCACCGTGAAGATGGATGAACCAACCACCGTATACAAAAACAGCGAAACGGCGTCCGATAACGTACATATACGTTGGGCCAAGAAGACATTGGGGGTGGATATTCGCACACAATGGAGTGCTCCGGTGGAGGATTACGATATGAAGCTTAGATTAATTTTGTCTTCCGATGACCCACTTCCTGATGTATTTTCATCTAAAGTCATGGATACGACGAATCAGTTCCTGACTTCAGGAAAGGTATTGGATGCGGGAGAAGCCTTTGATCAATACGCCTCTCCCACCTGGAAAGCGGCTATGGCAGAAGTTCCTGAAGCCTGGCAACCGTTCATTGAAAATGGTAAAAGAATGGCGATCCCCATTATTACTGAACAAGCTTCACAAGCTGTACTATGGATCCGTAAAGATTGGCTGGATAAACTGGGACTTGAAGCCCCGCGTAATCTGGATGAACTCGAACAAATCATGAAAGCCTTTACTTATGATGATCCGGATGGGAATGGGTTAAAAGATACCTACGGCATTGATTTTGCCATCAAGGATCAGTATCTGGCTTCCCCAACAGGAGATATCTCATGGGTATTCGGGGCTTATGGAGCCCTTCCTGAAATATGGGGTGAAGATGGAAAGGGACAGTTGATGTACGGCAGCATTCAACCGGAGATCAAAAAAGCACTGTTGAGACTGAGATCATGGCAAAGCAAAGGATATATGGGAAACAACGTTGCATTACAAGATTTCAGTCAAGTTAACGAAAACGTAATTGCCGGCAAGGTCGGAATTGTTGCAGGACCACGATGGTTTGCTGACTATCCGGTGAAGCAGCTCATAGCTAGAGATTCTCAAGCAGAATTTATTCCTAATCCGATACCAACGGGTCCTGATGGAACAGCAGGGAGACTGGCGGGCAATTCTTACAGTGCTGCTCTCCTTATTAGCAAAGACATTTCTGAAGAAGCGTTACAGGCATTTTTTAAATACCAGAACTATTTATATGAAGCAACTGTAACCGATGATCCGTTCTTTCTTAGCGCCTATCAAAACGGGTATGACTATGTTCTGAAACAGGATGGATCTATTAACAGTGAGAGCAGTACAATTCCAGGAGGAAAAGTAAATACCTCCAAATATACATTGTTTAGCCAATATGCAAGCTACCCCTCACGATTTAAAGACGCCATTTTAAAACTAGGCAAGGGTGAACAACTGAATGCTTATGATCGAGCCGTCTTTTTCAGCATGGGGGTAGACCCGAACAACCCGGATGAGTTGCCGGTTACACAGGCAGACGTTGTTGAGGCGACTCAGGAAAAAATAGACCAACGAAACCTGTTTCAAGGACCGGCGACGAAAATAATGCGATCAAGGAACACCTATCTGCAAAAGATGGAGTTGGATACCTTTAATTCTATTATTTATGGCGAGCAGCCTATAGAGGCTTTTGATGATTTTGTTAAGAAATGGCTCAAATCTGGCGGAAAACAAATGACGGACGAAGTGAACGAGTGGTACAGGTCAATCCAATCTCAATAATGCAGAACAAAGTTGTGAGAACGTATTCAACGATAATGGAGGGTAAAGTCATGAAAATCACAAATTTAAAAACAAATCATGTATCCAATCCGTTAGGATTCGCAATAGAATATCCAAGCTTGTCTTATGTTGTTACGGAGACTACTGCAACTAAACAGATTGCTGCACAAATAGAAATAGCGCTGGATGAAGCCTTCATTAACATCGTTTTTGACAGTGGTAAAAAAGAGGACATTGATTCACTCGCATATATACCGTCTCTGACGTTAGCTCCAAGGACCCGATATTACTGGAGAGTACGGGTTTGGAACGAACGTGGTGAAGATGCCATCAGTGAGACAGCTTGGTTTGAAACCGCAAAGCAGGAAGAGGCGTGGACAGCTCAGTGGATCACCCCTGAACTGGACAGTTCAGTCCATCCTGTCTTGAAAAGAAGTTTCGAAATTGCGGGTTCAGTGGTACAAGCCCGTGCCTACGTATGTGGTCTGGGTGTTTACGAGATGACGCTTAATGGCGCCAAGGTTGGAGATGAATATTTGGCTCCCCATTATAATGCCTATCACAAATGGTTGCAGTATCAGACCTACGATATTACAGATATGCTACAGCTTGGTACAAACACGGTTGATGTAGGCCTCGGGAACGGTTGGTACAAAGGTCGCTTTGGCTTTGAAGGCGATACAACAGGGGAGCTGTATGGAGACCATTTTGCACTGATTTCCGAAATCATTATTACCTATACAGATGGTACCGAAGTCGTGTTTAAAACAGATACGTCCTGGCGAGCTACCCGCTCCCCGGTGTTGGATAGTAACATCTATGATGGAGAAATTTATGATGCTACTCTGGATGTTTCTGAGGAATATCCAGTCAAAGAAACGAATCTAGGCTACGAGCGTCTGATGGCTAGAAAGAGTCTCCCCGTTGTGATCAAGGAAACATTAAAACCGATCGAGGTCCTCACCACCCCAGCTGGGGAGACCGTCATTGATATGGGACAAAACATGGTCGGCTGGCTACAATTTCGCACTCAGGCACCGCGTGGATCAGTCATTCATTTACAATATGGCGAAGTACTTCAGGATGGTAATTTCTATCGGGAGAATCTTAGATCGGCCAAGGCGGAATATACGTATACATCAGATGGCAATGAAGCCATCATTCGACCCTACTTTACCTTCTACGGCTTCAGATATATCAAAGTAGAGGGTTGGATTGGTAAGTTGGACTTGGACGATTTTACAGGATGTGTTGTTTACTCGGATATGGACCGCATCGGATATTTGGAGACAAGCCATTCAGGAATCAACCGTCTATATGAGAATGCACTATGGGGTCAAAAAGGAAATTTCCTGGATACACCTACAGATTGTCCGCAACGGGATGAACGAATGGGCTGGACAGGTGATGCACAGGTCTTCTCTGGTACTGCTAATTTCAACATGGATACCTATGCTTTCTTCAGTAAGTATGGTTATGATCTATGGATGGAACAGGAAGATCGGGAAGGTATGGTACCCATGGTGATCCCCGTTGGCCGAGTGCAAGGCGGTGGGTCTAGTGCTTGGGGCGATGCAGCCACCATTATTCCATGGAACAGTTACGTTCACTCTGGAGATAAGGGTATTCTTGAGCAACAATTTGACAGCATGAAGGCATGGGTGGACTTCATCAAACGTACCGATGATGAATCAGGCGGCAAACGGTTATGGACAGTAGGTTTCCATTTTGGTGACTGGCTTGCACTGGATGGGGGTAATCCCGATTCTCCAATGGGGGGAACGGATAATCATTTTGTGGCTTCAGCGTATTACGCTTATTCAGCAGATATTGTAGCGAAGGCAGCCAAAGTTCTGGGACATGGAGACCTCGTGGAGACCTATGCGCAACTGGCACTAGAGGTTAGAGCAGCGATAAAGGATGAATTCTTTACCAGCAATGGACGTCTCGCTGTAGATACGCAGACGGCATATGCGGTTGCCTTGTTTATGAATCTGGTGCCAGAACAACACACTCCGCGGATTGAGGAAGACATCCGCATGCGTCTGCGCAAAGACCAGAACCATTTGCAAACAGGCTTTGTCGGAACACCCTATCTGAACCGGGTTCTGTCAGAGCATGGAAGCAACGACATTGCATACACACTGCTGCTGAATGATGATTATCCAAGCTGGCTGTATGCGGTCAATATGGGGGCGACAACGATCTGGGAACGCTGGAACTCTATTCTTCCGGATGGGAAAATCAGCGGAGATGGCATGAACTCGCTCAATCATTATGCTTATGGAGCGGTTGCAGAATGGATGTATCGGAATATGGCAGGAATCAATCCCGTCGAGGATAATCCAGGATTCCGTCATGCTTTACTGGCACCTCTACCTGATTTCAGAATCCAATGGGTTAAAGCTCATGTAGATACGGCAGCAGGACGGTATAAGAGCGAATGGAAATTCAACGAGCAAGGGAATCTGTTCTTCAGCTTCTCCATACCGTTCAATGCAACAGCTACGATAAAACTACCACATGCTCAAATGGAGAATGTGACCCTGAACGGTGTTATCCTTACCGATTCCGGATTACCTGTCACACAGGAAGAAGAGAATACCATAATTGAAGTGAGTAGTGGTACGTATGAAGTAAGCTATGCTCCATCCAAAGTATACAAGAAAATTCTTAGCACACACACTCCACTCAATGACTTGCTTCGTAATGAGGGAGGCCGCGAAGCTTTAAGCGGATTTTCACCAGTTTTTGCTACGTTGAATCCAGAAACCATTGGACCAATGGGAGAAGCGAGTATACGTGAATTGGCCAGTTATCCATCCTTCAGCGCACCTGAAGAACAGTTGGATGAACTTGATCGCAAGTTGGCGATGGTTCAGCTTGACCAGTGAGTGTAGCAGGGTACGTAAGATTACAAAATTTGAAAGTCGTATTCGGTAATGATAGAATTGATATTGTATTGATATACAAACTATCATATATTCGGGAGGCGTTGTAATGTTTACCAATGGCAACAAGGGACATTCGAAGTCGGGAGTTGATTTTCTTGATCAATCGTTTATAAATAATCCCTTTCCGGTCTACAAGGAGCTGCGAAACGAAGATCCAGTGCATCGGTTTCCTTTGCCCAGTGGTCACTTTGCATGGATGATTACTCGCTACGAAGACGCCGTTGAGATTTTTCAGGATAAACGCTTTGTGACGAATCCTCCGTTCATGGGAAATGTTGAGGGGGCAGCTCCGCCACATCAAGAGATCATTTCTCGTAATTTGCTTAGTGTGAATCCGGAGGATCACCGCCGTCTACGGAGATTGATACAGAAAGCTTTTACACCCCGTATGATTGAGCGCCTGCGCGGTAGAATTGTAGAAATAAGCGATGAATTGCTTGACAAGGTACTGGCGAGTGGAAAAAGGGAACTGGATCTGATCGAAGATTATGCTTTTCCCCTTCCGATCATGGTTATATGTGAAATGTTGGGGGTTCCTCTAGAGGATCAGGACAAATTCCAGGAGTGGTCCAATACCATCATGGAGGGATTCAACAATCCACATATGAACGAGAAGAGCGATGAGGTCATGAAGGCATTCGTAGACTATCTGCATGTGTTGATCACAGAAAGACGCCAACATCTTCAGGAAGACCTGATTAGCGACCTCATCAGCGTGGAGGAGGAGGGAGATGTTCTTTCGGAGCAGGAACTATATGCCCTTGTCTTCGTTCTAATCATTGCAGGCCATGAAACAACCGTGAATCTGATCGGGAACGGTATGCTGGCGTTGCTTGATAACCCGGAGCAGAAGCAATTGCTCTTGAATGATCCTGAATTGATTCATCCAGCCCTGGAGGAGATCCTTCGGTATAACGGACCGGCAGAAGTGAGCAACATACGCTGGGCTACTGAAGATGTAGAGTATGGCGGAAAACATATTCGACAAGGGGATATGCTCTTTGTTTCGTTTTCGTCTGCAAATCGTGATCCACAGCAGTTCCCCGAGCCGGATACGTTTGATATTACACGTAAGGTGAATAATCATATTGCCTTTGGAAAGGGCATACATTTCTGTCTTGGAGCACCCTTAGCGAGACTAGAAGGGGAGATTGCTATTCATGCGTTACTGCGTAAAATGCCTGATATTCGTCTGAACACAACAGAGGAATCATTGGAATGGCGCCAAGGCATGATTATTCGCGGATTAAAAGACTTCCCGGTTTCGTTCTGATTTACATTAAATGATAAACGTACTTATTCATATTGAATGAAGAGAAGCCACAATTATCGTGGCTTCTTTTTTATAAGGTACTCACCTCCGATATTGTATTTGGATTACGTTATTTCATCTTAACAACGCGTTATATCCGTATTCCTGTATGGATCTTACAATATAAGTATGAAAGCGGATTCATTACGTATCCATCAAGAGTATATCGGAGGGGAAAAGCTATGGGAGTTGCAGTAAATGACCAACACATCACATCTCACACAGACACACCTCATCAACCTCAACGTGAAATTCCGACTAAAAGACTGATCGGAGATTCCATGGGAATGTTTGGGCTGAACATTTCAAGCGGATTGCTGGGACTAATTACGTATTATTACACGGATGTTGTAGGTGTATCGGCAGCAATTGTAGGAACTGTTCTATTGGTTACCAAACTACTTGATGCAGTTGCAGATGTGGGCATGGGCGTGCTCGTAGACCGGACTAAATCCAAGTATGGGCAAGCACGTCCGTGGCTACTCTGGATGAGCATTCCGATGTTTGTATCGTTGTTACTGTTATTTTCAGTTCCGGATATCAGCGTCACTGGTAAAATTGTATATGCCATTATAACAAATCTGGTATTTTACATTATGGTGTATACACCTACATTCATACCCTACTCAAGTTTGATGGCCCTGACTACACGCAACACCTATGAAAGATCTTTAATGGGTATTATCAGATCAAGTAGCGGTTATTTAGCAGGAATGGTTGTGGCGATTGCTTTTCTTCCTATTGTCAACGCTATGGGTGGTGGCAGAAGGGAATGGACTATATTAGCCGGGATTTTCGCATTCATGGCCGCGGCAGGAATACTCATCGCCTTTTTCTCCAACAGAGAGAAATATAACAATGTACAATTGGACGAGCTTGGCGTTTTTCAGGAGAAAATTTCACTAGTCCAAGGTTTGAAAATGTTGATCTCCAATAAATACTGGCTTTTGATGTTCACTGTTGGTACCTTTTCTCATATTTTGTTCGCATTAGGTGTCGCTGCAGGAACCTATTACGCCAAGTACATCTGGGGAGATGTGAATCTGGTTGCCATTATGGGAGGGATAGGTCTTATTCCGGTCGTGATCGGTTTTAGCTTGTCGGGACCCTTTATCAAAAAGTTTGGCAAACGTAACACAGCTCTTGGTGGTGTTATCATTGGTTTGATTGGAGCAACGGCTAGATTGATTGCACCCGAGAGTATTATGCTAGGACTTGTGTGTTCGGTATTCCAAACCCTGGGTACGATTCCTCTCATGGCAGTTGGAGGAGCACTCACCACGGATACGATTGAATATGGAGAATGGAAGTTCCGTAAAAGAATGGTTGGGTTAACGAATAGTGTTAATGCCTTTGGCAACAAGGTGGGTACTGCTTTGGGAGCAGCCATGATTGGATGGTTTCTAGCCTTAGGTGGTTACGTGGAGCAGGCGAGCGAGCAAGGTGATGCAGCTAAACAAGCTATTATTGCTTTAAACATATATGTACCTATTGTTGTAATGGTCGTGATTGCAATCTGTCTGTTCTTCTACAAACTGGATAAAGAATTCCCTAAAGTCCTTAAAGATCTCGAAGAAAGAAGAACCGCTAAAATTTAAATTGAGAACGCTTCAATATACTATAAATGAAAATATAGGAGGATATATGAAGTTAACAACGGTTGAACTCACCAATACGAACGTTAGTCTAACGGCTTATGTATTGGATTCTTCACAAGGAATGTCTAACATGGGCAATCGACCTGCTGTTCTCATTTTACCTGGTGGGGCATACAGAGCATGTTCAGAGCGGGAGGCAGAACCGATAGCGATGGCTTTTCTAGCGGAGGGGTACCAGGCTTTTACGTTACAATATTCGATTAATCAGAACGCTGTATTTCCGAAACCTTTGAATGATGCAGAAGAAGCACTGGAATTGATTCAGGAGAATAGTTCGAAGTGGGGGATTGATCCAGACAAAATAGCTGTATGTGGCTTCTCGGCTGGTGGACACTTAGCGGCAGCGTTAGGAACTATGGGAAAGATTAGGCCCAATGCCATGATTCTTGGTTATCCATGCATTGTGGAATCGATGAGCCGTATTTTCCCTGTACTGGTACCAGGCGTCGATAAGTCTGTAGATGCGTTAACACCGCCAACGTTCATATTTCACACGTACGAGGATCGATTGGTTCCAGTTAGTAACGCTTTGACTTTTGCAGAAGCTCTTAACCATGCAAATGTCCCGTTTGAGATGCATATCTTTACCAAAGGCGTACATGGCTTATCGCTCGCAAGACCTCATACTTCAGGAGGGTTACGCAGCATGGTCGAACCGGCTGTTGCGCAGTGGTTTCGTCTTTGTATAAGCTGGCTCCGAGGCATATTTGGTGAATTCGCCTCGGAGCGAGAGAGCATTCAGGTTGATTCTGTTGATCAATACAGTTTGGATGTACAACTGGGTGTTTTGTGGAAAAATGAAGTCTGTAAACAGGTCATTTTAGCCGCAATACCTGTTCTTGGGGAATCGTTGAATCAAGAAGCAATGGAAGTTCCTCTCCGAGCTATTCTTGACTTTGGGGGTGATCTCTTATCAGAAGCAGCAGCAATCCAGTTGGATCATCAATTGCGGCTTGTTCCCGTTCCACCTCGATAATTTACCAAGTATTCAAATGATAATTGCAAATGTAGACAATAAATGATATCTTAATAATCAAAATGATAGTCATACTATCATTTAATATTTTACACACATCATGTATCGGAGGATGAAGAATAATGGCCTACAATGAAAATATTGAAATCGGGGATTTACTGAATAATGAAGAGGCGTTAGCAATTCTAACTAAACATCTACCCGAGTTTATTAACGCTCCTACATTTAAGATGGCTTCCAATTTCACACTAAATCAGTTGGTAGCGGTTCCTCAAGTGGATATTCCTGAAGTTACATTGCTAGCTTTAAAGAATGATTTGGCTGGTATTTCAATTGTGTCAGGAGAAACTCCGAAAACCAAACCTGCGGTTGCTGCAAACAAACAATCTGATTCCCTGGCAGGTAAAGTCATTACAATCACAGGAGCAGGCAGTGGAATAGGAAGAGCAAGCGCCATTCTGATGGCAGCCAGAGGAGCCAAGCTGGTTCTGGTCGATTATAATACTGCAACAGGACAAGAGACACTGGAGCTGGTAAAGGAGCAAGATGGCGAAGCCATTTTTGTACAAGCCGATGTTTCCAAAGAAGATGATGTTCAAAATTATATCCAGCAAGCTGTTAATACGTACGGAAAAATTGATGTAGCTTTTAATAACGCCGGAATCATCCAACAGTTCCAAAGTTTCCATAGCATGAGCCTGGAAGACTTCAATCGAATCATCGATGTCAATCTGAAGGGCATATTCCTCGGAATGAAACATGCACTTCGAGTGATGGACGAACAAGGATACGGTCATGTCATTAATACTGCATCTACAACAGCCATTCGCGCTGAACACAGCTTGGCCGCTTATACAGCCAGCAAACACGGCGTTGCCGGTTTAACCAAGGCAGCTGCGCTTGAATACGTCAGAAAAGGTATCCGTGTTAACGCGATCTGTCCTGGTGGTGTAGCTACACCATTGACAGCGGCTGTTCCACAAATGCTGCAAGACAATGAATATATGCCAGAAGAATTCCCTAATATGAGAATTGGACGGTTTGCTGAACCAGAGGAACTCGCTCAAGTCGTTGCATTCCTGGCTTCGGATGGATCAAGTTATATGACAGGTTCCATTATCGTAGCCGATGGTGGTCTTACCCTTTAAGAATTTCTACATGGACACTAAATTAGAAATGATGAAGGGGATATACAATGAACGAATGAATCCTATCTCATTAACAAACAATAACTTTCAAAGAAAAGGGCAGATTAACTAATTTCTGCCCTTTTAAGAATTTAACATAAATGTTAATTGACGGAGCAAGTTGAGTGTTGATAGCATAGGTTTAATTTAAAACGAAAAGGCTATGATAGGTAAGGTATTAGGGATCTCACAGAGAGATGTCACGGGACAAGAACATTGTTCCATTCAAAGTCGCTATTTTAGCGGCTTTTTTATTTTATCGGTACAGGTTCTTGTCCCGAGCCAAGGACAAGAACCTGTACCGATTGCCGAAATGGACAAGAACATAGTCCGATTACCGATTAGATGATTATCTAAAATTAAGCATATGTAGTTAAAACCTCTGATCTGTATGACATCGGACCGTAGGAATTGATTAAAATGAAATTCTCCACAGTAAAAAAATGAGATAAGTGGCCTTGGTCCTGAGTTTCTTCGGACTAAGGCCCTTATTATATCTGTAAACGTCCGTTGATATAGAACTTGATTATGATTTTGGAAGTTCAGCTTGGAATTAGTCCGCTCTATTGGCTTCTTCGAGAGAACGAATGAGAAGACTATGATCGATCGGTGAAGACATGACAATCAAGATGGTGTAGGTTCCATATTTATCGCACTGATTGCTGAACTCCTCGAGCGTGCGTGTGGATTCTGTTACAACTTTTAATAAATAACTATGTTCTCCGCTTATGCGGTGGCACTCAGCAACATGGGGAGATGCATGGACATAATCAAGAAATGCCAAGCAGTCTCTAGTTTGAAAAAGCATATAGGCAGTCGCATGTTTCCCAATTTTTTCAGGAGAAATAACGGTGTGATATTCTTCGATGATTCCCTTCTCTTCCATTCTCTTAACTCGTTCCGTTACGGCAGGTTGGGATAACCCAACGCTTTTGCCTAGCTCAGTCATTGAAATCCTCGCCTGTTTTTGAAGATAGAAGAGTACTTGTTTATCTACATGATCCATTTGAATAAGCTCCTTTAAATTTAAGGTGTTTTTAAGAAAATAGCTTTTATTACTTAGCATAATTATAATATTTGATTTTATATGATATGTAAAATGGAAGATATAAATTATATAATAAGACACACGTAAATTATACATGAGAAGTCAGAGAGGATGGCAAGCAATGAGTAGATATGAAATAAATAAAGTAATTACAGAAGAGTTATATGTACGTGTTTATATTGGAGGGTACTTTCAATGACTATTTCCCATTCTAGCAAAAATATAATCGCATTGGCTGCGATATGTTTGTCCGCACTAATGTTTGGCCTCGAAATTTCCAGTGTGCCAGTAATTCTGCCTACCTTGGAAAAGGTGCTGCATGGAAACCTCAAGGATATGCAATGGATTATGAACGCCTACACCATTGCCTGTGCGACGGTTCTGATGGCAGTGGGAACGCTGGCTGACCGTTATGGAAGGAGACGTATTTTTATTATTAGCCTCGTCTTGTTTGGTATTACATCTTTGATTTGTGGCTTGGCACAAAACACATCGGTTCTAATCATCAGTCGATTTCTTCAAGGTGTGGGTGCGGGTGCAATGCAGATTTGCCAGATTGCAATTCTTTCGCATCGGTTTCAGGAGGAGCGGGAGCGTAGCAAAGCCTTTGCAGTATGGGGGATCGTATTTGGTATCGGCCTTGGTTTTGGACCCATTTTTGGGGGGATGATTGTGGCCGTATTAAACTGGCATTGGGTTTTCCTGATCCACGTCCCACTGACTATCCTCACATTGATCCTTGTTTTTGGCGGTGTGGATGAATCAAGCGATCCTCATGCGGAAAAACTAGATATTATTGGCATCGTCACGCTTTCGTTGACGGTTTTTGGTCTGGCATACTTTATCACTCAAGGAACCGAACATGGCTTTACTAGCGTAGTATCCATAGGCGTTCTTGTTGCAGCATCAATAAGCTTCATTATTTTTCTTTTTGCGGAAACGCTTAGCGCCCATCCGATGTTCGACTTTTCCGTATTCAAGATACGTAATTTTTCCGGTGCTCTTCTTGGCTCTATCGGCATGAATTTCAGTTTCTGGCCGTTCATGATCTATCTGCCGATTTATTTTCAGAGCGGTCTTGGTTATGGCATTGTAGCTGCTGGTCTGTCTCTCTTGGCTTATGCTCTGCCAACCTTGGTGATCCCTCCCTTGGCAGAGCGCCTTTCGCTCCGTTATCAGCCGCGTATAGTTATTCCATTGGGCTTGTTCATCATCGGTACGGGCTTCATTTTAATGAAATATGGTAGTGGAGGAGATAACGCCAACTGGCTAACCATGCTTCCAGGTTCTCTGCTGGCTGGTATCGGGCTGGGATTGACGAACACGCCTGTAACCAACACGACGACTGGCTCGGTTTCGATTACACGTGCAGGCATGGCTTCGGGTATAGACATGAGTGCCAGATTGATCAGTCTAGCTATTAACATCGCTGTTATGGGATTCATTTTGCAGAATGGTATTTTGTCTTATTTGAAGGGAGCACTTCATGGGATTTTCGATACAACGAAATTGCGGACTTTAGCTGAGAAAATAGCGGCCGGAAATTTTACATCTCTCAAGCAGAGTTTTCCAGAACTGTCCTCTCTAGATACGTCAGGAGCCTTGGTCCATAAAGCTCTTGTGCACGGCTTTGGCTTGGTAATGCTATATGGTGGCATTGGTGTGTGGGTTTTGGCTGCGATTAGTTTCATGATTTTCAGATCCAAGAAAACAGGTAAAGTGTGAAGGGCATCGCTCCCACAAGTGGTTACCTCTCGTATGTACAAATAGGGAATTACCAAGATAGAATTTGCCTTTTTGCGGTCAAAGGGCCTCCTATGTGCCTTTTAAAAAGGAGGCAGATGTTATTCCAGCAGTTTTAGGCAATCGAATCTTTTTTAATTATGATGAATGTGATATTTGTAATGAACTTCATTTTAGCCTTCATGAAAACGAGTTAGCTAATTACCTAATGATGGACAGAATACTTATTAGAGCTCGAAAAAGGAGTTACAGGGTCTAACAAGGAGGGTAATCGTACGTAGAAGGTAGACGTCAGCAGTGGGCAAGAGCAAATAACAACATATACGCATAATAACGCCAATCAGTTGACATCTGTCAATGGAAAAGGACGATGGCAAACAAACGTATATTTATGATGCACTGAATCAATTAGTTGAAGTGAAAGACCAATCTGGTCAGAGAATACAGCAATACTGTCGAGAGGCAAGAACATGTTCCCATTGAAGTCGCTATGTTAGCGGCTTTTTTATATTATCGGTACAAATTCGTGTCCCGAGCCAAGGACAAGAACTTGTACCGATTGCCGGAATGGACAAGAACATAGTCCGATTACCGATTAGATGGATGTATAAATGAAAAGCCATGTAATTAAAACCTCAATAAGTAGCATTATGCAGGACAGATTTCGCATTTCAATTAAATGAAGATCTGAGTAGAAGTGTTGTGTCCTTTTGGGTGACTGAAACACTGAATGCTGTTTTTAGTCAAAGAAACCAGCTTTAATGCTCGGAAGTACTTCAATTAAAACTGTGATCTCATTTGAATTAGATAAAACAAACTTGTAAAAGCACTTTAGCAAAGAAAAGGGGGAGGAAACTGGATGTGATTTTGGATCAAAGGAGGGGAAACATATGCAGATATCGTACTTAGTGCTGATTTTGTAATTGTTAGGGACAAGAACTTGTACCGATTACCGTAATGGATAAGAGCAAGTTAGCGTTCCTCTTCCGCAATGGCTCGAAAGCATCGCTTGTTGAAGAGGAAAGGGAACTCAAGTTTGTAAAGCAAGATATAAGTTGCTGAATATATTGAAATGCTCGGGACTAAAATGGATTATATTCAAATTTTGATGTATGAAGCATCCTCCTTAATGACTTAAAATAGTTATCCACCTTGTAACCACCGCCCTATATGGGTGGAGTTTTGCTTCATGGATATACGTAGCTTAATGGTGACCGGACCACTGAAGAAGAGCATCACATAGGCTCAGTGTGAAGTCATGAACAGGGCTACCCTCTTCCATTAGTATCAGGTCAGATTCTGTTAAAAGCGTCTCTGGAGATGCGACTGCTATCATAAAGGTATAGGTTATGTGAGTTCTAATGAAATTATTCTGACTTTTGGACGACCCCGGTCAATTGTTGAACGATATCACTCACGGATCTGGAGCGGGCCATTCACACAAGAAGAAATTTTGATGAATATGACCTCGAAATAAATACAAAAGAGATGAATCCAACAGTATTTGCCGAAAAGATATTAAGTTTTATTAAGTCCAATAAGGAGTACTCGTATTTAAGAAATTACGCAAAAGAAATGTTAGTGTTTTCTAGATGGCGTATCCATCAGACAACGTCGCAATTCTTCACAAAATATCAACTTGAAATATCTAAGTCACAATAAAGGAGCCAACTAGATCCTTTTTTTGTGTTATTAGTTTACTCCCCTAAATCCCCCTTGTTGCTTTACTCTTGAGGATCATTTTTTTTGATAAGTCCATCTCTATTGAATTTTTAGTCCTCGATTCTTATTCATAGTGCTCAATTTTTCTTCTAATTGATCCCTCATATTACTGGGAACCCAGTAATAATTTACAACTAGTTTTTTACGTAAATTAGTATATATTTATTTAGCTGTGTATTTTTGTGTTAAGGAGGAAAAATTAGAGAATAAATTTAGTCATGCATCTTAGAAAAAACGCGAGGGGAATATCACATGAGTTTATTTGAAGGAAAGAAAAAAAAGTATTACCGAGGATTATCGCTTTTTCTGGCAATCACAATTGCCGTTCAAACAATTCCAACGGAAGCGCTAAAGGCAAATGCAGCAAGTTCTGTTCCAGCTACTCTATCAAAAAAAATCACCACATCTAGAGTTGAACTGGAGGATCGTCGGACCCAGGATTCGGAGACATTTCTGAATTCAAACGGAACATTGACAACACAAATATATCAAGAGCCCATTCATTATAAAAGTAACAACAATAAATGGAGTAGATTTGATAATAATTTGATTGTGGATACTAACAATAACGTCATAAAAAATAAATCAAACGATTTTGAAGTAAAGTTTCAAAAGCGCAATTTAGACAAAAATCTAGTTACCATTGGTATGGATGGTTTATCCATTGTGATGGACCCCGCATCACAATCTGACAATCTAGACTCTGGATTTGTTAAAAATTCCCATGAAGGTGCTGCTTCTTACAAGAATAATAAGTTAAGTTTCAATAACTTGTATGACAACACCAATATAAATTACACAGTTGAGGACCGCAAATTAAAGGAAGATATTGTTCTGGATAAGGCACCTTCCGCTTCCTCGCCAGTAAAGTTCACATATAATTTCAAAATAAAAGGTTTGGGTATGGAACAAGATAGTACTGGGAAAATCTATTTTGTTGATAAGAAAAGCCACTTAAAAGTCTTTTATATTGAACAACCGTTTATGTATGATTCCTATATTCCAGAAGGGTACAAGAAGATAGAACAATCTGATGATATTCCTGAGGAAGCACGTTCCTATGACGTGAATATGAAATTGGTTAAACGAGGCTCTACATATTTTGTTGACATCATTCCTGACCGAGCCTGGCTTGAAAATCCTAAGAGGGTCTATCCCGTAACGATTGATCCTACAATTATCCGGTTTCAGCCAAATGCAGCCGACGGGAATGACACCAACATCCGCAGTTATTTCCCAACACAAACCGGTGGAACCGAAACCTCATTAGGCGTTGGATTATACAAAGACTCCACGCAAAACAATGTCATTCGATCTTTATTAAAGTTTAATGTTTCATCGATTCCAGTGGGTGCAAATATCTTAAGCGCCGATGTGAATTTATGGCTTTCCAGCGTGGCTAATGACACTAATGTTGAAATTGGTGCATACGAACTAAGCAAGTCCTGGTTAGAGGAAAGCACAAATTGGAACACCACAAATGGAACAACAGCTTGGACTAATAAGGGGGGCGACTACAAAAGCACTTTATTAGATTCAAATCAAGTTAGTTATCTAACTGATCTTGGGGTTAATTATAAATGGGATGTCACAAATCAAATTGATAAATGGAGAAGTGCAAACTACGGAATTTTGTTGAAAAGTTTATCTGAATCTACAAACTCGTATAAAAAGTTTATTTCGAGCGATTCTACATTGAATGCAACAAATCGCCCAATGCTGTCTGTTACGTATTTTAACGGGAGTCGTCTTGGGCTTGAAAAGTATTGGACATACGATAGCCATGACTTGGTCGGTGGTCGAAGCTATACGAATATGACTACAGGTAACAATGTTATCCAATATAATGACCTAAGCCTAAAAGGCCGTGGTGGTATGGGAGTTGACTTTACAAGAACCTATAATTCGAAAGCATTAGAAGATTCCCCACTCGGATATGGTTGGTCTTATTCGGGCAGCGAAGCTATTATGGAGCGTTATGACCGGAGTAAATTGGTCTATAAAGATTCTGACGGTACCTATCATGAATTCACCTATAATTCAACTTCCGATAGTTACCAATCTCCGCCGGGAACTTATTTAAAAATCACACGAACCACCGAATCATACGGAGCCGTTAATGGTTATGACTTAACTTATAAAGATGGTACAAAATTGCATTTTGATGCAAATGGTGATAGTTATACAGAAGTGTATACCGGAAAGTTGTTGTATGAACAAGATCTCCATGGAAATAAAATATCATATGGATATAACAGCTCAAACCAACTTACTTCTATAACAGATCCTAGCAATCGGGTCACTACGATGAATTACAATGTATCAGGGAAAATTTCTAATATCACAGATTTCGTTGGTCGTAAAATTAACTACGGGTATGATACCGCTGGCAATCTGGCAAATGTTGATGCTTATTTAGATGCAACCAATTATCGAATAACCAAGTTTTCCTACGATTCGAGCCATCACTTAACGACAGTCACAGATCCAAGTGGACGGAAAACGTCATTTACGTACAATAATGAATTATTGCAGAAGGTACAAGAACCTTTTGGTGAGGGAGCAAATGCTGATTTAGCAAGTCGACCTGGAACCACATATTCATATGATTTACCGAATTTTGTGTCAACAGCTACGGATCGGAATGGAAATACAACGACATATAATTCGAATTCGAATTATGTGGTAACCCAAATAACCGACTCGTTATCAAGGGTCACCCGCTTTGCTTTGGATGATAATTATAACAAGCTGGTAATTACTGATCCGAAAGGTAATGATACCATTAACACGTATGACCTCAATGGTAACATTACAAGTACAATGGATCCAGAACAACATAAGGAAATCTCGACATATGATAGTTATAGTAACCGCACGAGTTATACGGATGCCATAAATCAAAAGACGACCTATGAATTCAATATATTTGGTGATTTTCTTAAAGTTACAAATCCATTATTGCAAAGCACGAGTTATACCTATGACTCGTATGGAAATAGAACGTCTTCAACGGATGCTGATGATAATAAAACAGTCTACAAATATGATTCACAAGGGATCAATCAAGTTATTAGTGAAGATGCAGCGAATCAATTCACCACGATGGAATATAACGGTGCAGACCAATTGGTAAAAGTAACGGAGCCAAATGGACATGTCTCAAATTATCAGTATAATTGGCTTGATGAACTCGAGAATCTAGATGAAAGAATTTCAGCCAGTGCTTCCACGCCCGAAATGGTTTATGATCCTACGTATGATTCGAATGGAAATATTATATCGATAAAAGACACAGTACTAGGTGCTAGCCAAACAACCAACTACGATCATACAGCGACAAATGATGTTAAAAGTCAGGTAGTACAAAGTTCACCTCAAGTTGCTTATCAATATGACAACAATCAAAATTTGATTGCCTGGAACCCACAGAATGGATGGGGGCAAGGAATGTCTTTCTCTTATGATAAAGCAAATCAACTTAAACAAGTCAAGGATTCTAACCAAAAAACTATAGAAGATCTTAGTTATGATCCGAATGGCAATGTCACTTCAGTCCAACGGACAGATGCCGATGGTGTAGTCCAATCTCTAACGTATGATAATACGAATAGACTCAAGAATGTTGATTACAAAAAAGGGACAACATTATTATGGGGATACTCTTATGATCTTGATTCGAATGGACGAATCAAAACCGTAACAAATAACCTATCATCCTCATCTAGTTACGAATTTGATGAGACTGGTCGTTTGAAAAATTATACGGATAATACAGGGACAACGAGTTATTCTTATGACAACACCAGTAATCGTTTAACGATGACAAATGCTACTGGAGTTACCAAATACACGTATAATAATTTGAACCAATTAACGAATGTAAATGGACCCAATGGTACTCTGAACTACTCGTATAACGAAAAAGGCCAACTCACTGAACAAGGTAGTATTCATATTGAATGGAATACGGATGACAAGCTGTCCAAAGAAACACAACCAGACGGTAGCTCCGTTGAGTTCCGCTATAATGCTAAGGGGCAACGGACTGAGAAAATAGTAAAAAGCAGTACTGGTTCTATCCTTAATGACTACAAATACCAGTATGAAGATAGTACAGGAAATCTTATTGTAGAAAACAATATTACAACAGGATTAAATGTATTATATTCGTATGATGTTTTGGGTAAGCGGGTAAGTCAAACACAGAATGGAAAAACGTATTATTATAATTATGATGGACACGGAAATGTAGTAGGATTAACCGATATTAATGGTAATATCGTTTCCAGCTATTCATATGACCCTTGGGGTAATTTAACTAGTAAGACAGGAACTTTATATAATCCATTCACTTATAGTGGTTATTACTTCGATGAAGAAACGGATATGTTTTACCTATTCAACCGATATTACGACCCACAAGATGGTCGTTTTATTAGCCAAGATAATGTTGAGCCAATCGATTCAAATTTGTACATTTATGCTGCCAATGATCCAATTAACAGTGTTGATCCTAATGGAGATTTTGCATGGGCACTTGGTGTGTATGCGATACCAGGTGTGGGTGAAGTCGCTTTGGGCGTAACTGCAGCAGTAGGACTTGGTATAGCGGCAGGATATGGAATTAAAAAAGGATATCAGTATTTCGCAAATAGAGACAAAATGGCTAAGAACGATAGAATGAGAGGGAGCGAGGCGAAAAAAAGAGAAAAGAAACAAATAAATGATAAATTTGGTTCAAGGTCTCAAAGGGAAAAAAGTACAAAAGAATTACACCGAGATAAAAGAGATCAAAGAAATGATAACAATAGAAGTTGGAATGATTTGGACATGTATAGATAATTAATTATCAATTGATCTTAGTATTTTTGACCTCAACAACTTATTTGTTGGGGTCAATATTATAAAAAGGAGATGCAAAAAAATGACTTTTTTTGAACAAGGGGAAGAGTACTATGCAGAAGGTAATTATGATGCAGCATTAGTTTACTTTAAAAAAGCTCTCAATGATAATATAGATACCCAAGATACACTGAATTACATGGGAAGATGTCTTACAGAGTTAAAAGAATATAATGCCGCAATTGAAGTTTACGACAGGGCAATTAGACTATTCCCTACATGGGAAAGATTATACTTTAATAAAGGTTATGTCTATTTACAATTAGGCAATATTGAAGATGCATTAATTTTTTGTAAACGTGCAGTAATGATAAACTCAAATTCTGAAGATGCTCTGTATTATCTTGCCCTTTGTTATCAAAAAAAGGAGGAATTTAAGAAAGCAATAGAATACTATCAAAAATCATTAGCACTTAATACTAATCAAGAAGAGGCCCATATTAACCTAGGATTAATTTTTCATGAATTGGGCAATAATCAAGAAGCGCTCGAAGAATTTCATTGGGCTTTACAGATAGATCCATCATCAACTAATGCAATGTATAACAAAGCATTAGTGTTAAAGCATATGGGAAAAAAAGAGGAAGCTATTATCTATTTTAAAAAGATCCTAATATCAGAACCTGAAGATTACGATGTAAGGTTACAAATCGCAAAAATTTATCTTGAAGAAAATCAATTTGAATTAACAGCATATTATTTAGATTCAATATTAAGTTTTGATCCAAATAATACTGTTGCGCTTTATTTCAAAGGTAAGTTGCTTGAGAGGCAAGGCAATTATGAGACCTCAATTAAACTATTAGAACATGCCTCATCATTAGACCCGATTGATATAGATATTTTGTTACTATTAGCTCAAATTTATAGTTTGATCCATTTAATAGAAAAAGAAAGAGCTTGTTACATCCGCATCTTAAAAATTGACCCTGAAAATATAATTGCAAAAAATAAATTGGCATAAAGTATTGAAACAATGAAAGAAACTGAATGAGTACGAATGACATCATAAAGTTACCTACCAATATCCAAATTTGCTCCGTTAATTAAAGACAAAGGGCAATGCGTATTCTGTGAATCGACGTCAAAAACCGCAAAATTTAAAGGTCACGAAGTATGCAAGGTATTGAAACAACTTTGTTTCAATGCCGATTAGGTATGTAACTTCAACACATTCTATGATTGAGATCGGGGCTGCTAGGCTAAAAGCAGCTCAATTCTTGTTCAACATCTTTCTCTTCAATTAAGTATGGGATAACGGTATACTGACACCAAAACACAACACAACTGTCGAAGGACAACATTAAACTACTACGGATACTGACGTCTATACATATGTACAAAATACGAGTTTTGTGAAACAGTTGTTATAATTCAAACGAACCTCATCATTATCAAATCATTACATTGCACCCAATCAATTATCTTATCTTCAGTTAACTGATGATTCCATAATCAACTCAACTTACACTTACATCCCATGGATAAATGTGGCTTTTTCTTTTTATAACCCCCGAGATATTTTTAAATTCGTATGGATAAATATGCTATCCAAATATAATATGCGCCCATTACAGCTTTATAAAAGCGCATATTATATTTGATTCTGAATTTCTTTTGAGTTTTATCCTACGTCATTTTTAATTCTCGTGTACCCAAAATTCAATTATGCTGTTCCAGGTATTAGATTCATTTCCTTGCCCGACAAATCGAATCATTTCCTTGCCCGACAAATCGAATGAATTTGGCCTGAACCGGTTCAAATTCAAATGTTTCATAAGCCGCCTGTTTTTGACTGGCCACATTACTTAATGCTTTTTGGTAATTAATACCATCAGCTGATATCTCCAAATCGAAATAATTGGATCGCGTATGTCCATTATAGAATTGAATGCTTACCTGCCCTACTTGAGTCTGTTGCTCAAGCTCCAACTGCAGGTAGTGTCCCTTTCCATCTGCAGACCATCTGGAGTCTGGATCACGATCGATCGTATGAATCGGCAGATTTCCATCATCTGCACTTGCCGTCACCTTGGTTACGACAGCGAACGGCCCTTCCGGTTCGGCCATAGGCTCTTTGACTTCAAATTTCTCCCGTGCCTCGACCGTTACGCCATTAAAGACGCAGCTCACGACGATGTCGACCTTTCCCGCTTTTAACGCATGGAATGTAGTTCCTTCCGTATATCCAATCGTATCATCACTTGATGTGTACGTTACAGGAACATCCAATTCTGCAATGTTTACGATCTCACCATTATCTAATGTTAGAAACGAGGATAATTCTCCGCTTCCGCCTGCGCTGATCGCATTCCCTGCGACTCTCCAGCCGGGTACTGTTTTATTAGGACTTATGGAGATATTCTCTGGAAGTACAGGTGTATCAGCTACCTTAAACTTCACTCGCACGTTCTGGATGTGACCCCGATAGGATACAGTGATCTCTCCTGTTCCATTAGTCCCTTGCGGTTGCTTAATTTTAACCTTTGCATCCTTGGCATAAGCTTTTGCCGAAATAATCGGCGTTTCGGTTGTGCCATAAGGCAAAGTATGAACGTAATCCGTTCTTAAGAACTGCATACCCCCTATAGCTTCGCCATTCACCAACAGGGATTGAAGCCCCAGATGAATATCTTTGATTCGTTTCTTGCTCTGATCCTGATATAAACTTTGCGGGGATAAACGATCGCCCTCACCAATGCCTTCCGCCATATCAAATGGCTGCGTATTCGCATCCGGAATGGAACCGACAATGTTGACGTTCACGCCGGTGTCCTTTCCTTTGGTTCCAATGACATATCCATTCCCGAATTGTTCTGATTCTACAATAACGCCGGATTTACTAGGGTGTGCCGCCTGACCGGTCGTATTCCAGAACACACTTTCCGTAGTTACCACTCCATGACGATTCGTTTCGGATGATCCATAATCCCGTGTAATGGCAGAGATCCCGTCCCCGTTAACTACCAGGTTGTCGATCAGGTTTGCCATGCTTAAATACATATGAAAATCAGTTAATAATGAAGGTTTCTCAGAATACGAACCTTGCAGCACATTCCCGTTCGCAGAGAAGTTGGCGTATGTGAAGCTATGCCTAGCTCCTATCGCTTTGCTGTTCTTGATAAGGTTATCATTGCCAATAAATTGATATAAATAACCATTTCCATTCGCTCCACGATACTGCGGGTACTGCATAGTTACATGATCCACAGTGACGTTCTTTGTACGATCCAGAATAATACCCTTGGATAACAGATGATAATCTGTATTGCCAGCTGGTTTATAGGTGTTAATATTTCGAATCCAGCTGTTGGCCACTGCAATCACATTGACCGCTTTAGCATTATCGGCCTCATAACCAGCAGTCCCAACGACTTTGAAGTCATCTTCACCAAGCCCCGACTTCGCATTTTGAATGTTTGCAATCGAGAAATCCTCCAACCCTACTTCGACAATCGGATCTGCGGTCTGACTAATTGTGATATCATCGCGCAGCTTCATAGGATAACGTGTCGGAATGTCTAACGTGATCGTTTTATTCTCCGGATCTACGCCCACGATTTGGCGATAGAATAACGGTTCTACTTTACCAAGACGTGACGACCACTTGTTTTGCATGCCAAGTTCCCGTAAGAAACCCGGCGTCGTTTCGAATGAAATGACCACGTAATCATTCACCGCAAACCCGCTTGTGTCCTCAACGGGTAGCAGGACGGTTGGATCAGTAACCGACTTGCGAAGTTTCGTAGAAATTCCGGTTTTCTTCCAATCTCCGTTACCGATCCGGATAATGTCCTTGTTTTTCATATTTTGCTGTGCATTATAGATATGAGTCTTGTTCATCCCGTCACCTTTCAGGACCACACGACTTGCAGGAATGTTTAGTGAATAATCCTTGCCGTCCTGAGGGTTAACCTGATATGTACCCTTGGGAAGATACACGACACCCCCACCTAACGCAACAGCAGCATCAATTGCCTTTTGAATAGCCTGTGTTGCATCTCGATTCCCTGAAGGATCGGCAAAATAAGGTGATTTGGTAACGTCGATACGTTTGTTTTTAGGCGTTTTAGGTAGTTCTGTTTCCCCACGCCGATAACCGGCATACGAAAAGTCATGCAGAAACCTTCCCTGTTCATCTTTAAATCCAGGATACCAATCGTTTGGATAGAGTCTGCTTCTGCCATCCGTACCCAGAGACAGATTCTCACCCGCACGATCAATAGATAGCTGTGAGTCACCTTCTGACGCTCGAACCTCATGGACTCCAGGTACAGATAATCCAACAGTCAACGTAAATGCCAACAATAAAAAAGGCCACTTTCTACGCATGCTTTCGTTCTCCTCCTTTTGGATTTCAGAGTATGTGAGCGGTTTCAAGAAACCCTATAGTCACCTCCGATCCTGCTCAAGCAAGAGTCATGTGCATGCCAACTCAGCATGTCATAATCGATTGTAGAGCACGAGGGAACGAAATTACATCAACAAAAACGACATTTTAATGCCCATTTTATACAATATAAGGATTTATTTAGAGGATACAGCGCGATTATATCGTTCTAACGCTTGCTGCTGAATCTCAATCGCACGATCGATCTGTAAGGACTTGATTTGCTCGACATACGTATCAAAAGCATCCACCGGCTCAATGCCAAAAATGATTTTCAGCGACATCTCGTCCACCACTTTATTCACTTCCTGCATGATGACAGACATCTCCGTGCTTTCTTTCTCGGTTTTGGGAAGTGTCGGTACCTGGTGGAGCACAGCATCCGTACTGGACCATAACTGCACCGCCTCTTTCTGTTCCGGCAAAATATAATATTGTTCCATATATCGCGTATCCTGTACAAATGGACCGAAATAACTCGCTCTCGTGTACATCGCAAGCGCTTGCGCCGGCGACCACTTATCAGGGTTTTTCAAAATCGTTTCCGTATACGTCGGGTACCCGTCTTTCATCTTAAAACTAACACCTTCAATGCCAAAGTTGAACAGTAAATGTCCCTCAGGCCCATACCCGTAGTCCAACATTCGTGCTGCTTCTTCTACATGATGACTGTTGCTGGATATGGCGACTCCACTGGAACCGATCGCGGGAGCAAGTTGACCAAATTTCGGGCGATCTCCTTTGTTCATGACAGGATATGGCGCTGGCACAAGCTTTGCATGGGGATCTGTCTCTTGCAAGATGGGTAGCCATGTACCAATTCCCGCCCCTGCATTCCAGATACTCGCGCCGCTGCGTCCTGTGGTCATGTTTGTATCCTGAGTCTCCGAATCAACGGCAGCCAGATTCTTGTCAATGAGTCCCTCCGCATACCATTCACGAAATAAGGAGAGAAACGCTTTATATTCAGGTTCTTGTGCCCCAAACTTAATGTGGCCATCTTCCACGTAGAACCCCTTTTTAATGCCAAAAGCGCCAATAAAACCGCCGCCTTCGATACCAAACAACGGATTCGGAACACCTAGGAAAGTAAGCGGGGCGTCAGCTCCCTTTTTGTTCTTAAATGCCTGAAGCATCGTATGCCATTCGTCAATCGTTGTTGGCACATCAAGTCCAAGTTCATCCAGCCAGTCCTTTCGGATAATCGGCCCTTGATAGGTTCGCAGCTTATCATCTCCCTGAATAAAAGGAAACGCGTAATAACTTCCGTTCGCTGTGCGAATCTGCATATCAATGTCTGGATGCTCCGTCAGGTACTGCTTCAGATGAGGTGCGTATTGATCAATAACATCGTTTAATCTCAGAATATATCCGTCTTTGATCGCTTTCTCCGGCCCACCGGGATAATTGCTCCACTCGTATTCAATCATATCCGGCAGTTCTCCGGACGTAAGCAGCACATTAATCGCTTCTTTAGCCTGATTGGCGGGAGGCCGGATGAATTGAAGGTTGACTCCGGTTCTCCGCTGCCACTCCTGAAAAAAAGGAACTTCATTGAAGCTGGACTTAATGCTTGCTGCATTGCCATTCAATTCTGCCCAGTAGGTTAATTTTCCATCGTCATTGGGTGAAGAAATTGAGACGGTCTGGTACTCTGATGAGCCGGAACGTTCATCCAGCTTGGCATCCGAATCTGTCCCGTTCTGATCGCAAGCAGTCAGCATGCCAAGCAGTAGGATGAATCCTGTCAACTTTGTTATGAATGCCAACTTTCTCTTTACGTTCATGTTCCGGTCTCCTTTCAAATCAATCAACTGATTTCTTTATATTTACCTGGCGTAATGCCTTCGTATTTCTTGAATACCCGGATGAAAGTTGCTGCATCGTTATACCCGACCATTCGGGATATTTCTGTAATGGATTCCTGTTTATGCTCAATCATTTCTTTAGCCTGTCGGATACGGCACTTATGAATGCAGTCCAGCAGACCCTCACCTGTCTGATTCTTGAAGAGTTTGGACAAGTAACTGCCCTTCAGCTCAAAATGCTCACCAATGGCGTTGACGTTCAAATTCGCGTCTGTATAGTTACTCTCAATATACTGTGTGACTTGGGTACTGAGATGACGCAGGGAATCCTCACGTTCTTGTGATACATTCGTTGCGCGCTTGTCAGCGGCATAGGAACATACCTCCTCAAGCAAGTTCTGCAATGCCTCCTGCATCTCCTGAATGGTATCCCCGGCAATAATGTCCTCAATCCGATGCGGGTATTGGGTTAGCGTATGGTTATCCCTGTCCCCTAGATCATTGATAGCCTTGATCATTGTACCTACCAGGTTAAAAATCAGGCAACGTGCAAGTGTGAGCGACATAATCGGTTTATCAAAATTCCGCTCTGTAATCTCGTTCATATAAGCGCTGGCTTGGTCGGTATCTCCCGCTTTGATGAAATTAAGAAGCTGCTGTTCCACCTGAAGCGGATAGTAGTAGCCAAACGGGTCATCCGCCATCGCATCGCTGCGGACATCGCCATAGGTAATGATACCTTTTTTGCCAAGCACCATTTTGTATTCCATTGCGTCTACTGCTTCCTGGTATGCTTCGGCGATACCAATCCACGACGTATGGCGTCCACTGATGGAGATTGTCAATTCCATATCATAACGTTCCAGGAATCGCTGCGCTTCTGCCGCAATGTGATGAAGATCCTGGTTCCAATCCGAAGAATCCGCTTTCATATTTACAAGGCAGACCATCATATCATCCACTTCTGCCACATATCCGACGTGCTGACGCTCTGAAGCCAGTTCTTCAACCACATTGGAAATAATGAGATGGATTAGCTTGTTTCGTTCGTTGATATCAATACCTGGCAGCTTTCCATAGAGATTCTCTTCATTCTCGATAACAAATAGGATAACAGCAAATTCACTTGAATACAGCGGCATATGGAAGGAACGGAATGCATCTTCATAAGGCACAAGCGTATCCTGTTTGCCTTTGAGAAGCCGATTAATCATATTGGAGCGCAGCACCTGCTGATGTTTCTGCAACTGCTGGGCAATCTCATTCTTTTCTGAACGTGTGTTCATGATGACCTTCTGAATAAACCGAAGTTCGTTCCGATCAGCAGGTTCGTTCTGACTATTTTTGTCTTTTAGTGATTCCACGAGCTGTTGGATTGGGGAGTAATTCCGGCGCATGAAGAACCAGGTCAGTACACCCGCACTAATGAGACTCACCACGATGCTGATATAGGTAAAATTGCGGACATACACTGCCTTTTCCCAATATAGGCTGCTGGGAATAATCAATGCGTACTTGAGATCGGACACCGCAGAGTCCATGTAGAACATCTCCGACTTGCCTACCTTGGCGTTATCCAATTGAACCTGATTGCCATTCATGAATGGCTTCAATTCCTCTGACCCCGGATGATTGCTCATCAGAATCTCGTTATTCTGGTTCAGAATCAGCAGCGTGGCATCACTAAAACCCGAAATGCTCTCAATCGCTTCCTGGAATCTTCGCGTATCCGCCATGACGACAACCGTACCCGTCTCCTGACCATTCAAATCATCAGGCAGACGTGTAATGTACGCAATGGAAGACTCCGCCGGAGCGGCATTCTGATGTGGCAGTATGACGAACTGATTCGTCTCTGTACCCAGAATCTGATCCCGCCACGCCTCGAAAGACATTGCACCTGTGTTATGTATGGTATGAAATGCCGTTCGCATATCCCGAATATTACCTGAACGGAGAATGGATTGATCTTTTTTCCACACGACGTAGAATTCATCGATGGATGCGTAGGATGTTTTATAGAGACGGAGTTCCTTTACCAGTTGGTATGCCGTATACGGCGCCTCTTTGGCCGGCTGATTGGAATACATCAACGTTTGCAGATTTGGGCTCCACGTCATCTCCATGTTTAACCGCTTCATCAGATCAACTTGTGTATCGATTGTATATCGCATCTGCTTCAATAAAGAATCGTTGGCCCGATGTATTTCACTCTTCAAAGTCTCATTTGCTTGCATGTAAATAACCAAACTGATTAGAATCGGCACAATCAAAACAGCACTGTAAGAGACAAGCCAGGTTACAATTATGCTTTCTCGTTTTTGCCACAAATATCGAATGTTTAGCAACAACTCATCACCCAACTCTTCGTAGATTATCTATGTTTGGATCAGGAATTTATTATAACGGTAAGAGCGCGATTGGGATATAGATAAAAAGTTCAATTCGATTGACAAAAAGGGTAGCCACCACTGATTTTCCCCGTCAAATCAAGCACAAATAGCCCGAATAGACTAATTTCGTCTATCGGGCATTTGGTATCAATTCGGTATCAAATTGAGAATTTTTTTAAATATTCTTTATAAATTTTTTAGAAAATGCGGTGCTTCCAACCGTTTAATTTGGCACTCGCCTCGACGTAGAAATAGTCACCGTAAATGAGCGAGACGTTTACATTCTGACCTGCCGGTTTATGACCGGTTCCCTCGAGAAGCATACCTTCGTGCTCAGGAAGATCCCAGGTTCCATAATGATCCCGCAGGGAACTCAGGATACGTTTGGCAACGGTGGCATAGAGTCTGCCTTCTGGATCAGGAAGAACATCTGCAAGCTCAAGCAATCCGGAAGCAGCAATGGCACCAGCCGAGCTGTCTCGTGGGATCTCCACCCCTTCTTCGGGCTCAGCACGGAAATCCCAATGCGGAACGCTATCCTCGGGCAGACTGGAAATGAAGAAGTTCGCCACACGCTGTGCAGCATCCAGATATGACGGGTCCTCTGTATAACGATACGTATTCGTTAATCCATATAAAGCCCACGCCGCTCCCCGACTCCATGCCGAATCCGGCGCCGCTCCCTGTCCACCTATCGCTTCTGCCCGTTCACCTGTCTCGGGATCAAATCGAATGATGTGATGCACAGAACCATCATCCCGCACAAATTGCTTCATGACCATATCCGCATGAGCTTTGGCGATATGGCTGAAACGAGGATCTCCACTTTCCTCAGACGCCCAGAAGAGCAATGACAGGTTCATCATGGTGTCGATGATCGACCAGCCCAGCATGTCTCCATTCCAAGCCCGGATGAAGCCGCCTTTGGTATTGAAGCGGCCAGCCAGAAAGTTGGCGGCAAATAAGGCACGCCTTGCGGCATCGGTATCTCCGGTGAGCTTGTATTTGATGACAGCCGTAGGCAGGAAATGAAAGCCCACGTCGTGATCAAAGTAGTTATTTTCGAGAAACTGTTCCGATAGCCGTTCATCCCAGTTCCATGCAGCCTCTTTATATTTCTCATCACCCGTCATATCGTACACAATCCATAACATACCCGGCCAGAATCCCGAGGTCCACCAATCGATTCTCATGTCGTCATAGATGCCATTTGCTCCAGCGACATGCGGAGACTTTTCACCTATGGCTGCAAGCATCTGATCGGCTTTACTTTTAATCTGATCCCACACGTCTTTGTTCACTTCATTTAATACGCTCATGTAACCTCATACCTCCTTACCGTTATTAAATTCTCTGGATTAACCTTTCAATGAACCAACCATGACACCTTTCACGAAAAAGCGCTGCAAAAACGGATAGATGCAAAGGATGGGTATCGTCGCTACCATAATCGTCGCATACTTGATGGTTTCCCCGATCTGGAAGCGATCCCCAGCCGAAGCACCGGCCGACATACTCTCCGTGGAATTGGCGATCAGAATCTCACGCAGCACCAATTGCAATGGGAACAGTTCTCGACTTTTGATAAATACAGACGCATAGAACCATCCGTTCCACTTATCGACTGCGTAATACAGAATCATCACGGCAATGACTGGCATGGACAACGGAATAATGATCCGGAACAAAATGGTGAAGTGATTCGCTCCATCAATCTTGGCCGATTCTTCCAGGCTGTCTGGTATGCCCATAAATGACGTTCGCATGATGATCAGGTTAAATGTGCTGATGGCAAAAGGCAGAATGGTTGACCACAATGTATCTAACAGGCCAACACCTTTTACGACCAGGTACAGTGGAATCAACCCGCCGCCAAAGAACATCGTGAACACGATAAAGAACATGAACACCTTGTTCCACATTACGTTTTTACGGGATAGCACATATGCACCAAGCGCAGTCATGAACAGGTTGACGATAACGCCGAACACAAGAATAAACAATGTATTGCGGAAACCTGTGGCTATACCTGGATTGGCAAGCACGCTCTTGTAAGCTTCCAGACTAAAGCCGACCGGCTTCCACAGGAGACCTTTGTTTGCTAACAGCTGCGCCGAATCACTTAAGGACGCAAATAACACGTAGAGCAGCGGATACAATGTGACGATGACGAGCAGGATTAGAAACGTATAATTGAAGATCGTAAAGATTCGGTCAAACCAACCGCTTTCCTTAATCAATGTTACCACCTCACCATAAGCTGTTTTGACTCACTCTGCGGCTGATATAGTTCGCCGAAATCAGAAGAACGAGATTGATCACCGAGTTAAATAGACCGACTGCCGAGCTGTAACTCCATCCGAACTCCAACAATCCCTTTCGATATACGAAGGAAGAGATTACGTCAGCCGTTTCATAGGTCACCGGATTATAAAGGAGAATGATTTTCTCGAACCCGACATTCAGCATATTACCCATCCGGAGAATGAACATGATCGTAATAATAGGCAGCAATCCGGGTAGCGTAATGTGAAACATTTGCTTGAGACGGCTCGCTCCGTCTATCTTCGCCGCTTCATACTGCTCCAGGTCGATGCTCATCAACGCAGCGATATAGATAATGGATTCCCAACCGATCCGCTGCCATATTTCAGACAGAACATAGATCGGACGGAACAGCTCCGGCTTTTGCAGCATCGCCTGACCGTCATATCCAAGCATCATGATAAGGCGGTTGATTAAACCATCCGCGTTCGTGAAGTCCGTAATAATACCACATATGACGACGAGAGAGATGAAATAAGGCATATACGTTATCGTCTGAACGACCCGCTTGAACGCGCGCTTGCGTACTTCATTGATGAGCAGCGCCAAAATAATCGGTGCGGGGAATTCAAAGACCAGCGTATATAAACTGATAAGAAGGGTGTTCTTCAGAACACGCAAGAAATAATAACTGTTGAAAAACTCTTCAAAGTGCTTCAGCCCAACCCAATCACTCCCCAAAATACCCTTCATCGGAGAATAATCTTTAAAGGCAATAATTGCGCCGTACATCGGACCGTAATGAAATATTAAATAATATCCAATAACGGGAATCATCATGATATATAAATACTTGTTCATCATGAAGTCCCGCACGAACCGGCTTCTAAAGGATTGACGATTGCTCATGATGTACCTTTTCACCTCTTTTCAATCGGGAGGGCTAGTGCCCTCCCCTTTTACAATTACCGGTTGTTGTAGCGTTCGAGTGCTGCTGTTTGGATTTCAATAGCTCGATCCAGATGTAACGATTTCATTTTTGCGACATAGCTCTCGAATTGATCCACTGGTTCGTTACCCAGAATGATCTTGATGGTCATCTCATCGACGAGCGTGTTGATATCATTCATGATGGTCGCGTATTCGGAGCTTTCTTCAGGTGTAGGTGTGATTGAAGGCAGATTATATTTGGCGGCCTGTGTATTCTTCCATACATCAATGGCATCGCGCTGAGTCTGTAATGCAAAGAACTGCTCGGCATAACGTTTGTCTTGAACGAACGGACCGTTATAGCTGCTGCGGGCATATAGTGAAATCGCTTGTGCAGGAGCGAGTTTATCCGGATTCTTCAGCAGCAAATCCGTGAATTTCGGATAATCGCCTTCCATGTTATAGCTGACACCCTCCTCACCAAAGTTGAAGAACATGTGCCCTTCCTCACTGTAACCGTAATCCAACATGCGAACAGCAAGTTCCGGGTCCTTGGCTGCCGTCGTGATGGCAACTGTACCTTCCGAGGCATAACCTTGATTAAGCTGGCCGAATTTAGGAATATCACCTTTGTTAAGTACCGGATATGGTGCAGCGACCAGAACGGCATCCGGATCATTTGCTTCTACGAGCGGCTGCCATTTGCCGATACCTCCGCCTGCGTTACCAACACTAGCGCCAGTAGCACCCGAAGCGAGGTTACCGTCAACGGATTTGGTATCTGCTGTGGAGATGTTTTTATCAATCAAACCTTCTTTGTACCATTCCTGGAATAACGTCAGGTATTCTTTGAAACCTTCTTCCGCAGGACCAAATTTGACCTGTCCGTCTTCCTGATAGAATCCGCGGTTTACACCGAAGGCGCCAAGGAAAGCACCATTACCGGAATCGTTAAAGAATCGTGGCTTACTTACTACAGAGAACGGAGCGGCTGCGCCTTTTTTCTCTTTGAAGGCTCTTAGAGTTGTTGTCCACTCATCAATCGTTTCCGGAACAGGCAGTCCCAACTCATCCAGCCAATCCTGACGAATGATGGGTCCCTGGAAGACACGAAGATACTCATCTCCCCGAACGAAAGGAAATACATAGTAGCTGCCACTGTCCGTTTTGACCATCTTGTCGATGTCCGGATTGTCCTGCAGGTATTTCTTCAGATTCGGAGCATACTGGTCAATCAGATCGTTCAACTTGAGGATGTAACCATCATTGATGGCTTTCTCCGGTCCACCGGGGAAATCTCCGATGAAATTGTACTCCAGCATGTCTGGCAAATCCCCGGATGCCAGCATCACGTTAAAGGATTCTCTGACCTGACCTGTCGGTGGTGCCGTGAATTTGAGTGGCACACCGGTTTTTTCCTGCCATTTTTGAAAGAATGGAATTTCGCTGTGCGAATTTTTGACCCCGATCAAGTTTCCGTTAATTTCACCCCAGTACGTAAGCGTCTTATCCGTTTGAATCGGATAGGTTGTTGCTTCCGTTGATCCGCTTGGTGTGCCTTTTTCAGCATCGCCCGTTTTACTGTCTCCGGACGAACACCCCAGGATCGTTGTACCTAATAACAGGATCATCAAACTCGTAGATAACACTTTTCTTCTCATGGACCTTATCCTCCACCTTTTGGGAATGTCTGTGCTCTACCTCAGAGTAAGGGAGCGCGCATTGTAACGATATTCGCAAAAGATGAAATGACATGTTGATTTCGTCAGAACCAAATGATCATTTAGCCAAAACGATAGACAAATTCTCTATATAATCATCTGCAATGCCTTGATTTTGCAGTGTTGGCGCGGGTTTGTGACTGTACTTATGGCAGCACAAAAAAACAGACCATGAACAAGGTTCATCGTCTGTAACGTGGGTGAATATAAGTGGATTGGAACATAAACAATATTTGTGTCGGGGGTTACCTTCGCATTTTTAGTCCCAAACAACTTCGGTACCTGCGATAAAATCATGTATTGCACGTTTGTCTTCTCGTACAGCAACCATGATGACACTCGCAATGAAACCAATGCCAAATGTGATTCCATATATCAGTCCTGCAACAACAACTCGCATGAGCATGGTTCCAATTCCAGGGGACTCATGTGTATCGTATTTTCGAATTCGAATTCCGCAAATACGTTTTCCTATCGTTCGGCCACTCCATAATACAGGTAATAAAATGGAATATAATCCACTCAGTAGTTTAGCTAAAGGCTCGTCATTATCAAAATTTCCAGTCAGTACACCTACAATAATGGCTAAAGGGATTGAAACGATAATTCCATCCAACAAGCTTGCTCCTAATCTAACCCAAAAACCTGCTTCTCTCAAATGAATGCCTCCTTTCATATGGATTTACTTGAATGTATGTAGACACATATCCATGTAGTATAACAGAAAAATATTCCATTAAGTTCTTAATCATCCTTTTCAAGGAATGAAGATAGGCCCCTCAACTTTTGTTGAGAAGCCTATCCATGGCGAACCGTTTAACTTTTTAATCTTTCGTTATATTTCTGTTCAGAATTACTTTTGTCCTTCCAAAATCATGTTACCCAAACGATCCATAAGCTCCATCCGTCCCATAGCCGTATAAGAATAATTGTAGTTATCTACGCTGGAGATTTTATAAATCTTCCCATCCTTGACGGCATTCATGTTATTCCAAACCTTGCTGTCTTCCATTTTGTTCTCGCTATTCTCCATCAGCACCAGCTGGTCCGGATTGACGGAGATTAGCGCCTCTATACTAATCTGTTTGCCTCCCCAGCCTTCGGGCTCAGGAATACCTTCTGTACGTTTTAGGCCCCACTCGCCGTACAACATCTCTGCCGCACCTTTATTCGAATAGATCACCAGATTGTTAGGATAGGTTTCAATGACCGCGAAAGATTCACCGTTCACAGCCGATTCGAGTTTTTGCTTCCACTCAGCCGACTTTGCATCATATTTAGCTAGGAACTCATCCTTTTTCGTTTCTTCTCCGAACGTATCTGCTAGGAACGTCAGACGTTCTCTCCAATCATAATAGGAGTATGGTAAAACAATTGTCGGTGCAATCAAGGATAAGGTTTCATACTGATCTGTATTAAAATCCTTTCCCAGAATGATCAGATCCGGGTTCGATGCAGTCACCGCTTCTATACTGAATTTGCTGCCCAACCACCCCAGAACCACAGTATTTGCATCCAACTTGTCTTTAAGGGGTGGAGTGATCTGATCCTGCTGCCCATAATCGGCGCTGGTCGTAGCGACAGGCGTTTTGCCAACGATCAGTAATTCCTCTGTTGAGCCGGACAGATCCACAATCCGCTGCGGATTAAGGGGGATCGTGACTTCTTCTCCATTTGGATTGGTGATGACTTTCGTTGTCGCTTGCGTCGTTCCCTCTGACGAACGAACCTCCTGACTGCTTGTCTGTTCAGTTCCGCAAGCCGCAAGCATCAGCATGGAGCATAATGCAATCCATATATGAATTCGTTTTAACATTTAAATTATTCTCCTTTTGAGTCAATTCATCTATCTGGTTTGGAGGACTCCGTTCATCGCTATACCTTTACCTGCCATCCCTCGGCATCATGCTGTAATTGCCACAGACGCGAATAGATACCTGATGTTAGCAATAATTGCTCATGCGTTCCTTGTTCGACAAGCTGGCCCTGATCCAGAACAAGGATCTGATCCGCATTTTTGATCGTTTTCAAACGATGGGCGATTAGAATTACCGTTTTGTTCGTGACCAGCTCGTTAATCGCTTGCTGAACTGCGGCTTCATTTTCTGGATCAAGTGACGCCGTAGCTTCGTCCAGCAATACGATGGATGCATTTTTCAACAAGGCACGTGCAATCGATATACGCTGTTTTTCCCCACCAGATAACGTCGAGCCTCCTTCTCCCACTAACGTGTCATATCCTTGAGGCAGACTTGCGATAAACTCATGACAGCAAGCCCGGCGTGCTGCTTCTTCGATCTCTGCCTGGGTAGCCTCTTTCTTCCCTACACGTATGTTGTTACCAATCGTATCTTGGAACAGATACACGTCCTGGAAGACAACAGAGATATCCTCCAACAGTTTCTCCGGGTCCATACGGTTAATTGGCTGACCGCCAATCGTAATGGAACCTGACTGCACATCCCAGAAACGCGCAATGAGACGGGTAACCGTACTTTTACCACTGCCGGAAGGCCCTACAAGTGCAGTAATCGTATGCGGAGGGATGGTAAACGACAAATTCTTCAGCACAGGCAGCTCATCATCATAACCAAAGGTTACGCGGTCAAACGAAATCGCCTGATTAGGTTGTACGCTTCCTGTTCCTGTCATCGGCGTCTCCTGCTGCACTTCCATAATGCGCCGTGCACTATATGCGGAGTATCGCATCTCGCCATAACTCATCAGTGCAACGGTCAGAGGTTCAAACACTTTGGTACCTACTAGCAAAAACAGCAGAAATATCGGCAATGTCAATTCCCCGCCAGCAAGCAAATAACTCCCCGCCAAAATCATCCACGTCATGCCGGACCGCGCAAGCAGCATCGCTCCCATAATCATCGGACCCATAATGCCTTCCAACCGAATGGATGCCGACTTCAACTCGTCAAAAGAACGACGCAGTCGTTCAAATCGTTCTCCGCCCATATTGTGGGCTTTGATCTCACGAATACCCGTTAAATACTCTTGCAGCCGACTGGCCGCTTCGTTCTTGGCTCTCACATGATTCTCGCTTAAGCGAGCCTGAATGGAGTCTGTCATCCATAACAAGGCCACCCCCAGTGGAACAGCGATGAACATCGCCACTGCCATTCGCCAATCTACAAACAGCAGTCCAGCAAAAGCCAACACCGGCAGCACAATTGCGCTGATGAGCTGTGACAGATTGTGAGAGATCGTATGCTCTACCTGTCCATAATCACTCAGAATCAGATTGGTTAGATCTCCCGGGTCCCTTTTGCCGAAGAAACCCAATGACAGATGACGAATATGTTCAGCCAGTTTCAAGCGTCCCGTTGCGGCGAGGCTGTATGCTGCCCGATAGGTTTTATCATAGAGAGAAGAGTAAGCCGCATATTCCACCAACAGCCATGCAAACAGAATGCAGCACACCACCCACATTCGCTGGATGTCCAGTCCTTTATCCGGTTCAGCGAAGGATTTGTATATCGTATTGAAAATATCAACGAGCAGCGCAGCCGGAATGATCTTGGCAATCCCGTCCAGAATGGCGACAATAATTGAGGGAAGCAGACTGCGGGGGTTACCACCCGATATATTGTATAAATAGTTCCTCATTGCTTCGCACCTCCAAGCTTCCACGAAGCTGCATGAATATGAGCCTGCCACATCTTCTCATACAAACCGTTTGCCTCGCGTAATTGATCATGTGTACCTCGCTCAACAATGGTACCCTGGCGAATGACCAGGATCTGTTCAGCTGCCCGAATCGTTGTTAGACGATGAGCAATAATAAGAACCGTTTTACCTTGAACCAGTTGGGCCAGTCCTTGCTGGATCTTATGTTCATTTTCTGCATCCGCATATGCTGTCGCTTCATCCATTACGAGAATGGGAGCATCCTTGAGTAAAGCTCTCGCGATGGCAATCCGTTGAGCTTCACCGCCAGACAGGTACGTACCACCTTCTCCAATTTTGGTGTCATATCCCTCATCCAACTTCTCAATAAACTCATGACAACAAGCTGTTCGAGCCACGGCGATGACGTCATCCCGTGATGCAGTTGTATTGCCCATACGGATGTTTTCCTCAATCGTATCGTAGAACAGATGTACGTCCTGGAATACAAACGATACCGTCTCCATTAACTTCTCTGTCCCCATTTCCTGAATGGGAACCCCGCCAATTGTAATTTCGCCTTGCTGCACGTCCCAGAAACGCAGAAGCAGATTGGCAATGGTAGATTTTCCGCCACCCGAAGGTCCAACCAATGCGGTCATTTCTCCTGCTTTAGCTACAAAATCAACTTCTTGAAGTACAGGTTTGAACGCTTTGCTATCCTTTTGTTCATACGCAAAGGATACCTGCCGAAAAGCCACTTCATATGTATCGGGCACTAGCGGAGTGAGAGGTTCCTCTACAACCGACTCGGCAAATACAGCCTTGATCCGATTCTGACCTTCTACGATCTCACGCATGCCACTACCCAGATACATCAGTTTCAAGAGTGGTGCGGACAAACTTGGTGTAATGATCAGAAATAGAATAAAGGTGATCGCAAAAGACTGATTGCCTGCGTTTCCGCTGGAAAGTAAAATGCCGATCGGAACAATAAAGGTAACCAGCGAAATTATGATGATGAAAAACATGCCATACGACGTTTTACATAAATCGGTTATTCTCAACGAGATATCGCGATAACGTGTCACCGCCTGTTTAAAGGTGAGAAACGAGTCCGCTGTAATACCGAATACTTTTACCGCCGGCATTCCTCTTACGTATTCAACCCCTGTTGAGTTCATTTCTTCAATCGCATGCTGGAAATCACGATATGCCTGACGCCCCCGCTCATTTCGGAAGATGCTACTTTGCAGCCAGAACCCGATAATCATGGGAACTAGCAAGACCAGTGCCATACGGTAATCTAGCCAGAACAAATAGCAAAGCAGCACCAGTGGAATGACAATCGCACTTACGAGATCGGGAAGCTGATGCGCGATAAACTTCTCTATTTTCTCAACGCTAACTTCAATGATTTTTTTCAGCTCACCTGTCGCAGTTCGAGTGTGATACCCCATCGGCACTTTTGCCACATGGTCGGCAAGCTTTACTCTGAGCTGGTACAGGATGTTGAACGCAGCGATATGCGAGCACATGCCTCCGATATAGAGCGCAATAAGACCCGCGATTAGCGCTCCAAAAGAGACGAATCCCCAATACATCAGCAAATCCCTGTCCAGGCCAGATGGCTCCTTAGCATGGATTAACAGTTCTTCGACGATTTTATACACTCCGATAAATGGAACTATTTGCAGCAGACTCGATAAAATCGAGAAGATACTTGCTGTAATCAGCAAACCTTTCCGCTCCTTGGTTACTTCCATTAAACCGGATACTTCAGATGTGGTGTTCATCCCGCTCCTCCTGACATTAATAATCATTCTCAATATCGCGCAGTGTTATATACGCCCAATTAATATCTCACAGCACAGCGATCATCTACTACCTCAAAACGGAGTGAAAATACCTCTATACGGATAATAAATGGCATCATTCTGAATTATTTCAAATGAAAATTCAGGCAAACATAAAAAGACCATATGGAACATATGGCCTCTTACCGATGAAGAATGGCTAACTGCGTGAGGAATAATCCGTGGCAGAAAATTGATCTTTTTGAGAGATCCTAACCACCCTTATAATTCTCATACTTTATTCTAAATTTCAATGTTCTCTGCTCGCACCTTATTCCTTTGCAAAACCCTATTTTCTACTATTGCGTAAATCACCCCCGCAAGAGCAAATAGCCAGATGGAAGTCGCTCGGTTCAGATAATACGACTCGATCATGTAGTCACTGAACATCTGCTCAAATACCCATGAACCTAATAACCCGCAACCAGCACTATATACAAACACCCTGGCAATAACAAAAGGAACATATTTACGCAGAAGCCATGAAATTGGACTTACAACTACAGTATAAAATGCGAATACATATGGACTAAAGGTGATAAAAATCAGTAGAAAAAATATGTGACCCGCATTCAGCAACAATCCAAATCCCCTCCCCTATCTAAACACCATTCGTAGGCATTAGGTTACGGGGTGACATGGATTGGTTACGGCTGCTCGTGAAAAGCTTTCCAGAATGGACCCTCTGTATTAATGATATCCTTGATCTGCGTAAAAGGAATTGTAAATGTCGGAAATCCCGCGACATAAGGAGCGATTTCATAAGGGCTAAAATATAGGTGCAGTGCATCCGCTGTGACAAAAAAGGGCTGATCCGGGCTGATTCCTTCATACGTGTCCGGAAAAACATAAGAGTACTGCGGATCATTCTTGATCTGATCTCCTACGATTTTGCTAAGCACCTTCACATAATCACTGTTCGGTTTAAACAAATCTTTGAGTTCATACATCTGACCACTGCTCAGATTAATGATCGCATAGATCATCGTTGGCATGCCGTGTGCTGCACCAGCCGGGTAGTTATAACCCGTTAGCTTGAGTTGAAGCAATTGCTGTTGGTAGAACGTAATATCAAAATCCCCTGTATACGTGTAATCCAGCTTTTGATCCGCAGGGATTGGCTTCACTTGGGAAAGTGCCTTTAACTTGGCGTTTACTGCAAGCTGAACGGCTTGATCGGTTAACCCTTCCACCTGCGGATAATACACGAGGTAATCGGGGTTTGGCTTATATTTCTCTTCCCGTACACGATAAGGCGGGTGAAGTGGAACGATTGTATTTTGGCGCCAGATGATCTGCCCGGTTCGGTTTACATAGGATACGCGCTGGTCCACATACGCCTTAATCAGATCGGGAGCTACCAATTCGAGTGTGCCCGAGCCTTCAACACGGGGGTATCCTGATGCAGGTTGCCCATTTAGATCCAGAAAGAACGTTTGTGTTCCATTTGTGGCTGAAGCCAGCCCTCCCTTGTAATTTGATACATCCGTATATACAAAATCCGAAAGTTTCCTACCATTAACATCTGCAATTGCATAGACCGAACCGATAAAAGACTGTTTGGGATCAATCGCTTGCCCCAAGGCCAGCCGATGTTCTCCCAGATCTCGAATGTCATTGTAGGCGGGTTGGATGGTAAATGTGCCCTGAGTATTAATAACGCCATAGATGGAGTTGTAATCCTCCGCTGTATTCACAATAGCGTACCCACCACTGAACGGAAATGCCGAGGTAAAGCTCGGCTGAATTCGGACATGACCACTTTCGTCGATATAACCGTATTTACCCGATGCCTCTTTCTGAAAAGGAAGTAATCCGTCACCCAGAGTTCCTACATAGGCATATGGATACGTCGCCAGCCGCTGACCATTTCGGTTAATTAACGCATATTCATTTTCTTTGATCTGCACAACGGCCTTGCCATCCTGAAAATCGTTCGCTGAAGCGAACTGCGCCCGAATGACCTCATTTCCAGAGGTATCCAAATAACCGTAACGACTGACTTCCCCGCCTGCCTGACTGCTGTCTGAAAGGTAAAATAGCGCTCGGCCGTCCTTCACATCGGCAATAAACGGATATGCCCGTTTGGTCAATACTGCGCCTTGTTCATCAATCATCTTGAACCCTTGGGAATCAATGACTATGGCCCGACCTTCTGTGAAAGAATTAATGGAATCGTATACAGGTTGAACGACAAATTGCCCGTTAAGATTGATGATGCCAGTCTTCCCGTCTTTTACGACGACAGCCAGGCCATTTCGTTGAAAGTCTTGGGCATCGTCAAGTATCGGTTCAAGACGAATACGACCTTGGGCGTCCATATAACCCCACCGGGTTCCAGTTGTTGTTCTGACCGATATCGGAAATAACCACGTCGTTTCACGCGGAACCTCTGTGCCTATGGCTTGCCTAATCTTCTTTTCCAGCTCAAGCAGAACTTCCCGTGAAGGGTAGGGGTCACTGAAACTTAGCGCTTTTTGGACCGAAACGAGTGCAGCAGGAAATAATCCGGCTTTATACTGAGCGTCCGCAAGATAATACCAATAGAAAATATAATCTGGATGTTGTTCTGCCAATTGTTCGTAATACTTTACTACCTTAGGGAAGTAATACGGATATACATCTGTTGCGGGAACCCATTTACCATTCTGCCAGCGGATGATTTCGACCCGATAAGCTTCACCTGTATCATGAATCCAGAGTGCAATTTCTACTTTGCCATCTCTGCCGTGGTGACCTGGCATATCGATGATTTCCGCATGGCTATAATACAAATCTTCTGGCGCCTGATCTGTCAGTCCTGATTCCGTCCAATCGTATACAGCAAGCTTCGACCAGATCGCACCGATCTGCCAGCCGACAATGAGATTGTTCCTCGCCGTGGATGTCACCGATGCCGCTGTCAGCAAGGTAACACCATAACCCAGGCCTTTGGTCAAAGACATCTTGATCCAGTGGCCTTGGTAAAATTTCAGAACTAGCAGCATCAATTCTCCGCCCTGCTCATATACAGCAGCAATTTCCGGCATTCCGTCTCCGGTTAAATCTGAAGCATAAATGGCCGGATGTTTGACCGGTTTATCAATGGTGACGACAGTCGCGTCAGCCGGGATATGTTGATTGACAATTTGCGTTAACAGAGGTTCGCTCATGGACATGCCTGTTTCCTCCTTAAGACAGCATTCGCCTAATGGTATGGGTATGCATCATAAGCGGGGATATGACATCTGAGCGAATATAACCGTTAACTTTGGAGGTTCAAAAACCTAATTTACTCAAATGAAATAAAAAGAATTGCAGAGGCTCATGCTTCTGCAATTCTTTATGTGTAAATCCGTTCAGGATGATTCCTGAGTGCTGAGCTGTACATACTGTGTGAGGCGGCAATAATGAAGCAACATAAGCTCCTCATCGCCGCTCCCCAAAGCGGTTTTTCGTCCCTCTTCGATCATGTGTTCCAATATTTCACGAAGGAAAGTCATTTGGAACCTCAAGGTCTTCACGATTAGCTGTTCCAATACTTCAATATCTTTCAGTGTGAATTGGGATATTCCGCGAAGCAACAGCTCTTCTGACCAGCTGCTGATCTTCTGCATCAACTGACTATAGTCTTCCAATTCTCCCCGTCCTTCCATAACCCGTATCCAGTTTCAGACTGATCACTGTTGGACCCTTCAGGAAGCTGATCGGGTATATCCGTTGTTGCTCTATACGTACGAAAGCATAAAAGTTTTCGAGTGTTCCTGTTCCATAACCCGACTCCAACCTTTTGATCATGGTCTCCCATTCCGTTGAATAAGGAAGAGTCAGATCCAACGTCTCCCCATGGTCACTCGCCATCGTTAGAATAAAGTCCTGTGATTGCTTATCGAAGCGATGCTCTACAACCCGGGCAACCTTGAGCATCGCCAGTCGTTCTTTCGGAACGGAAAACAACTCAAATGAGCGTGCATCCTCAGCGAGTACGGAGGGTATATCTTGCATGTACTTGCCCAGATTCACCTCTTCAACTCCTGTTCGGGGCAGTAACGTAAGTTTTGCACCTTCCCCGGAGGAGAGTCTATGCTCTTCATTTGCTTTGACCGAGCGAAACTGCACCTCTTCCCCGGCAAATTGACGAAAAGTCAGATTGGGCAGCCATGGAGTGAAGGAACCATAATGCTCTGTATATGAGAACTGATTATCTTCATAGTATACGGCCCGCACATCGCTGTACGTATAGATCTCCGCATCATCAAAGCAATAGAAATAATAAGTGATTCCACGGTAACCGGAGCGTGTCTCCCATGCATCAGCACCCAATCCATACAGATGCAGCTCTGGAACCGTATAGTATTTACTTCGGAAACTGCCAATGAGCTGACTTTGTTTGAATGCAGATACCTTCTCTTGTTCAAGCACCTGTAATGCAAGATACAACTTGCTTACCCGATCAAGCATCGATTGCATGGAAAACCGTACGTGTCGGTTAAAAAACAATTGCAGTTCCCCCTGAATCCCGCGTAAACTCCGCTCAACGTCAGGAAGATGACCACTATGGGCCGCAATCGCCAGTGTCTCCAATTGAGCCATATACGATTGTGGTAGACGAGCAAGTCCCGTCTTTAGCAGGCCTGCCAGCATGGAACGACATTCCCGCACCGTTTGAAGTGAAAACGTGGCATCATGGACTCTTCCACTTATGGCTTCCGTATCATTCAAACCTTGTTGCATCCGATACCGTAATAATGCTTCAAGCTTGGCCATATTGCCGGCAGTTTGTTTTACTTTGCACAGGGCCTTAGCCAGACTAGCTTCTTCTGTAAACGAAACCTCTATTTCTTGTTTCACTAGACGCACCGTTAGAAGAGTATCTTCCAATACTTCAATCTGCTCCGGATATCTTAATCGGAACAGAACCTCCTCAATCAAGGAAGAGCTATACGATTTAATCAAAGGAGCAAGATCCGATTCCACCATCCAGCGGAAGCGGGACTCCGTTACCAGACCAGACTCAGGTTCCAATTCTGCTGATGACGCTTCACCCTGATTTAATATATCTTCTGTCTGATGTTCCTGTTGATAATATAAAATTGAAATCAGTATATGTTTGCAAATGTTGTCTGCCGGACAGGAGCACTGCCAATGATCCAGCGTATTTTCAAGCGTACAATGTGTACCATCACTCAACTGACAACCCACAGAGGCTTCGTTCCAAGTGTATTGCACAGTCAAACCATTATCCAACTCTTTCAGAGACCGTTTGTACAACCCTTTGTTGGCATGTCGAATCAAATAATCCTCTGTACATAGCTTCGAAAATATCCGGAATTTCTGTTCAAATCCACTCACGTGATCAACGTCCTGACGCTCTTAAAATATCATAGATTGTCTCACTGAACACACGACCTGCGATTTCACCCAAAGCAATGGACTTGTGATCACTATAATAATAGCTTTTCTGACTGCCAGGTTTAAAGAAGTGCAGAGATTCCAGCGTGATATCTTCCAATCCTTCATAATATGAAATGCTGGTACCACTGAAGCGCAGTTCTGCGATAAGATCTCCATACTCTTTGTAAAATTCATGATACCAGCCGCCATCCTGTGCTGGACCTTTGATCCATCCGTATTTCTCCAATGCTTTGGGGAATGCGGTGGGAGAGAAATCAGACTCCGGCAAGCGGTCATATTCAACCTTGTTTTTGTCTTCATCCTCAGGCACATGAATTTGACGATTCAGCTGCTCAAACGGCTGCTTGATCTCATAATCCTCCAGCTGCGTTTTCCATCCTTCGAGCGTAGATTGGTCAAGTTCGAGTGGATGAATCAATCCCACCAGCGATCCCGAAGGCAGCTCATATTCATCCTCATCGACGGTATTAAACGTGCCATCCTCCATATAACGGAATGTGGTGACCAACTGGCCATCTTCATATGTGCCCCATATCAGACCTACAGCAAATTTCTGCATGATTACATTCTGTAAAAACAATGCTGTCCACTCCTCAGCCGACCACAGCCGTTGTTTTGACAAAGATTCTTCCAGACGTTGCGCCTGGATGTTAACCATTGTTTTGAGATCCTTCTTCAATTGTGTGAAACGCGCCTTAGATTGTGCTGCAAGTTCAGCATCATCTTTCTGTGCAGGAGCAGGTAGACTCTTCACAGATTTACCCGTTTCTTCATTTACAACAACGACCTGCATATCTCCATTCACTTTAATCAGGAATGAACGCTCCCCGTAGCTCAGCTGCATCGTTCCATTCTTATCAAAACCAAGTGTGGTGACGAGTCGATCTTCCAGTTGTTCCGAGGTGAGTCCCAAATTTTCCGCTGCCAGCTGCAACGCTTCTTCAGCCGCACCCTTAACCTGGCGGTTCTTCACAGTGCGTTTAATCTTGTCAATCGCCATGAGAGCAGAAGGTTCCTTAAGATAGGCCAGTACTTTTACAGCATCAGCCGCAATGGCGCCTCGGCTGTTTTCTGTCCATTCCTTAATTTGGGGAGCCAATATATTCACAATTTGAGTATCGCCAAAGAGTGCCGAGAGGTACATTACCCACTTCTCCTTCGCAGAAGCGCTCTCCTGAATCCACAACTGCAGCAGCTCGCTAGCAAACCGTGCGAGCGATTCCTCGCTTACATACTCACGTAGTTCATTCAGTCTTTCGTTCGGTGCAGATGTATGATCTATTGATTGGACCAAGATATATTGCTTGATTCGATCATCTAATGGTTGATTGTCCTCTGAACGTATCAGAGAAGGAAGATCGTTCAAGGACAACCAGCTTAGTCTGGTCAGCTTTTTGGCATCTGCCTGATCTGCAAGTGCCGCATGAGCATACTCTGGGCTTTGATCCGCGGTATCCAGCAGAATTTGAATCAGGTTCTTCCATTCGGCAGACTTCTCACCCTTCAGTAGCTCAAGGTATATATCCTTGCTATGATCCAAACTGCGGATAGCGCTCAGAGCCATTTCTTTCACACCCGTTTTTTTCTCCGAACGGTATATTGCCGTATATAACTCCTGGTCAGGAATCCGATTGAATTCAGATAATGCCACGCCATTTGCCTTTTTGGATGAATCCTGCAATCCGGCACGAATCGCTTCGGCTACCTGTTTAGTTGATAGCTCTTGACGTTGTTCAAAGGTGATTTCCAAAATTAAGATGCGCGTGTCCGTGGGTAGTTTCTTGTACTGTCCGAGAGCAAAGTCCAGATTTTGCTGAATGATCCGGCGATATTCATCCTGAGGCATCGATTTGTACTTATAATCTGTCATACCGTTGAGAGAAATCAGACTGGACAGCAATTTCTCTTGTTTTACCTCTGGATCTTGGCCGTAAAGTTCCAACAGCTTCTCACCGCTAAACGCGTAAGATTGATACATATCAGAAACGATATCCAGTGTCCACTCGGGATACGTGGTCAGAATCACGAACCGACGCATCGCCTCCGAATCCAAAGGCAGGAAACTAATGCTGATCAAGTTATGAACACGCCTTTTGTCACGATTCAGGTTATTAAACAGTCCTCGACTATTCGGATCTTCCCAGTATTCTTCAAAGGAGCTTTCACTGTTCAAATATCGTGCAATCGCAAGTCCCTGTCTGCCTCCATCTAATGGATGTCGAAGCGCACTAAACACGGCTTGTTCAACCGTTTCATCCACATCTGGCACTGCGATTCCATGGTCCTCCAGCACTTTTTGAATACACAATTTGAGGAATGGGGGTTTTAATATGTGGTATGCACGAATTGCTTGTTGCGGATCATTAACAATCGTTGATTGCAGAAATTGCCATGGTATGGTGTACGATTCGAGTTCATTACGCAACATTTCGATGAGCTGATATGGCTCGTCCAGGGGCACCAGCCCTGACAGCAATTCGTTGACATTTTTCGTTCTTGTATCCATACTTAACAAATAGCGCCGAACTTCAAGTGGATAGATCTCATGTAATTGGTTTATGGCTTCGAGCAAAATAAGACCGGTCTCACTTTTGTCTTCAAGGAAACGTTGTTTGCCGCCACTGATGTTAACCAAATATAACAAAGCATTGCTCAAAAGGATCATCGTCTTGTCGAACTCACTGTAAGACAGTTGCTCCTTTTTGGAAAGAGAAGTACTCGAATAGTTCTCAGCTATAACCCGATTATGCTTCTCCCGGAGAAATTCATCATTTAATTCATATGCAGATTTGTTATGTTTTGTTTGAAAATTGCAAACCACCAGTGGCTCAATCAATGTACGCAATTCGTTCCGCAGCTTACTTGTATCATGGGTCATCACGTGTTGAAATAATGCAGGCAGAGATTGAGTGAACTGTTGTACCTGGGCAAGATGAGAAGGGCTATCATTGAGATCTGAATAGAGTCGAAGGAGTATCATTCCATTGATTACATCATGGAAATTCCCCTTCAGCCTGCTCTTTAATTCATCCAAAATTTCCTTCTCTCCAGCATAGCGATTGATTTTCTCCAAACGGGACAGCAAACCGCCCATCCGATCATTGGTTTTGCTCTTTCCACTCAGTCCATAAGCTTCCGAGTCGTTTCCAAGGCAGAGCGTAAAACCATCGGTTCTCCACGAATTTCTTCTGGAATAATTGGATTCCATATGAATTACAATGGCTCCCGCTCGAAAAAAGATGTCTCCGTCATCTTTTTTGGCAATTTTCATGAGTACTTCTATCGTCTGGTACGCATAATGGCTGGAACCTCCCATCATATCAGGAAACTTATCCGTCGTTCCCATCACATAATCAATGATTTCCGAACTCCGGTCCGTTTTCAACGAATATTCATTGGAACACACCTCTGCAAACTTCTCCACCAAAGCTTCTACTGCACGGTCTGCGGTTAACATTACACATTCCTCCTTGAATAAGTTTATAAATGATCTTGTATATAACCATTAAGTAATAATTTCGCCAATCCAGTCTGCCAATTCATTGGGCGTAATCGCAGCTACATGTGCACCCATATTGGATAACGTCTGCGCAGCATGTTTGTTGTACACGGTATCTCCGTTAAAATCGAGTGCGGTCAGCACAAGCAATTTGCAGCCCGTATCCAGAATATCCTTACATGCTTTATACATGTGCTGGATCGGGTAACCTTCCTCTAAATCACTAACGAGAATGTATATCGTTTTCCCAGGATTTTCGATTAACGTTTCACCATAACGGAGTGCCTTGGTAATATGCGTTCCCCCGCCAAGCTGCACATTCATAAGCACATCTACCGGATCTTCCAGCCTGTCACTCAAATCGACAACCTGTGTGTCAAAAATGAACAATTTCGTTCGCAGTGCATTCAGGCGATAGAAAATGCTGGCCATCACCGAACTGTATATCACTGAATCCAACATGCTTCCGCTCTCATCCACACCAATGATGATGTCCCACTTGTTGTGAGACTGGATATTCCCGTCAAAATATAGACGATCAATTACAAATCTTCGATTGTTTTTATCATAGTTCTTCAAGTTCTTGGTAATCGTCTGCTTGAAATTCAAATTGCGCAAGGAACGCACCGAACTGGATGCATAACGGCTGCGTTTCCCCATAATGCTTGCTCTGGTCTGAGATTCCAGTTTGCGTCGCAGATCTTCAACCACGACTCGTACGATTTCCTTGGCGCTCTTTAATACGTCGCCTTTCATTCGTCCTTTAAATTGCATAATGTTCTTGAGTAGGTTCATATTGGGTTCGAGGGATTCCAGCAGCTTTTTGTCCGTTAACAATTCCGTTAGGCCATAACGGTCAAGCGCCTGTTTCTCCAGAATTTCTATCGTTGATTTCGGGAACAGTTCCCTGACCTTATGCAACCATTTGGGAACGGTTAGATCCGAGGGGCCCCTTCCTCCTCCTTTTCTGTAACCCTGCTCTTCACCGTATTCGCGATTATACAGATATCCGAGAATCTCATCGACTTCGGTATATTTAAAATCATCAGGGGAGTAGTCATCTGCATTGGACAGTCCTTCTTCGGAGGATTCACCTAGAATAAGGCGCCAACGGTTTAAGGTTTCTGCCCGGTTCAGCTCTGCATTGTCTTTCACCATTTCCTTGGTTGTATTGAGCTCATTCAGATCAGCTTCCATGCGTCAAACTCCTTCCGAAGGGCTTCATCCCATGTTTTCGTCTGGATCAGCAATCGCTCGTCAACGGAAGGCCATGACATCTCTTCGTTCTCTACCTGATGCAAGTTCGCAACCCGATCCGCAATCAGGCCTGTCTCCATGGGAGTAAAGTATGTAAACGCCAAACGAAGTTCAGGGATCATGCGAATAAACTCTTCATAATCAAGTTGCTCAATCATATAGTTCAACTCCGATAAAAGCTGATCTTCATACAAAAAAGCGTCCCGTGCTACAGAGAACACACCCTGTAGATAAAGTGCAGTCTGGCGAGTCTGTTCCTGCGATCCCCGGATATATGCACGTGCTCGATCCACGATCTCTTCTCTATGCCTGTCGCCAAGTCCTGAAGATATGGCAATACACACCCCCTCCAGCTGTGCCGGAAGCTGGCTGTCTGACAGAAGTTCATCCAGGTGTGCTCTGAATGGGTCATCCCGAAAATGCTCTTCGGACGATTCTGCCAGCATGGCAAGCAGCTTCAGTCCCTGGACAATCGCCTCATGTTCATCCGGATTCGTTCTTGAGAGCTGCATCAGTTTGTCCACGGCATTGTTATAGGCTTCGGACACGAGGTTGAGAAGCTGCTGTTCCTCAGACAACCCAAGAAGTCTGCGATGCTGCTGAATTCGATTCAAAATATGCAGACTTCCGCACAGTGACAAGAAATTCCCATCCTTCCGGAGTGCTGACTTCACTTGGTCATACAGCTTCATTGCGCTATCCTGCAGGCCCATGAGCAGAGCCTGAAGCATGGATTTGGTGAGGTCACCGCTGTGATGATCCGGTATTCCCTGCATTTCCTCTTCCATCTTGCGCGTAGCGGCTTCCCGAATTGTGCCTCCATAGAGCGAGTTTTCGATTAATCGAGCCTCAATTCTGGATGAATAGGTATAAACCCACGTCTCCCGAACAAGATTCATGTCGCGCTGTGCAATCCAATCCGGGCCCGATTGTCGCTTCGCGAAATCCGGAACGAGATAGACCATACATTGAAACAATTGACTTTGCCGACGATGATCTGGTTTGGCATATAAATCAAGTATTTTCTTATGTTGGCCAGTAGTGCGAATTTGAAGTTTTGATTCTGTACAACGTTCTTTGAAATCCTCAACGATCGGAATACTGAATGGGTTGGGAGCCACTTTTCCGATGACATCTCCGGTTAGCAATCTGTGTAGTTCTTGCAGAGGTTTGTCTGAAGCTAACGTAAGTTCACCCTTAACAAAGGAAGAAAGTGTTGCATCCATCAGCTCATAGACTCCGCCTTCCCTTTTTCCTCTCAGTCCTGCGAGGCCCTGAACCATACTGTACGCCTCAATAGCATCGCTGGTTGATACATGTTCATGTCCTTCCCTCAGCTTGCGGGTTAGTCGTGATAACAAATCCAAAGCGGTCAAATTATACACGGAGCTCTTTTGCCGGAGCAGCTGGGTCCAGATCTGTTCGTAATAATTCACGTAAGGCATACCGCTTGCATACCCATTCAGCCGATCCGCTTCGGCAAACGTGTAGACCATGGGATACATCTGCTGATGCACCGAATTCTGAGCCTTCGCATGCTTTTGCAACGTCATCTCTTCTGAGTCCGTCCCATGATTCTCGGGTATCAGCAGTCCATACGTATGAAATCCGCCAGTGATAACAAGCACACGTTCATGCTCTTGCCCAGCCTGTTTAATACGACTTCTCATATGAGCTTCTCTTGCCAAATCACCTGTACTGTGCAAGCGCTCCGCTGAATAACACATCCGGGATAAGGTACAGTACGTGAATACATCCTGTACAAATGCCTGTGTTGACTTCTCCAGACCACCAATCTCAAATACGTTCTCCCACAATTCATCGAAACTTCGGCAGTTTGTTTTCTGACATAAACGGTGGATAAACTCAGACCCTGCGAGCAAAGTCTCGTCTTGAATGGATATCTCCCGCTGTTCTGCCTTGTTGGGCTTAGAGAAATGATGATAATCCAGGTCAATAAAAGTTGCAGGGATGCTCAGCCGAGCTGCTTCTTTGAGCGCTACATATTCAGGAGAGTAACGAAGCATCGGATAATAACAGGCCGCTCTCTCCTCTTTACTCTCATAGGTGTAGTAAAGACTAACAGGAGGTATGGTCGCCTCATCAGCCAGAACTTGAAGTAATGGATTGCCGCTCTCAGGTCCTTCGATAAGAATGATGCTCGGCTTGTATTCTTCAATCAATCGCAGCAAATGATAGGAACAGGCTGGACTATGATGGCGTATGGGAAAATAAAGCGTTCCGTTGTTCAGGTTATACACCTGGGACTCAAATAGCGTCTTTAACTGGGCAACATCCAGATCCGCTTTTCCTCTTAACCGATCCATTTCTTTTCCTCGTAGTAATCCTTCCAAATTCCCTCTTCTCTGGACCGCTCCTTCACGACCTTAGAGAAGTAGGTTTTGAGGATGGACAGATCCTTGTCACTTTCTTTCGCTATCGTCCCCAACATGTTTTGCACCAGCCGATCCAATGCGATTCCCTTGTCTTCGTAATAATAGGAAGTCATTGCACTCTGTACATAAACAGATACGGCTTCAGCCGTACTCATGGACGCTTGGGGCGTATCCAACTTGTAACCTTCCCGCGTCATTCCTGTGCGAAGCTCCATAAATGTCGTGGCCAGCAATTCAACCACATCCGAATTAATCTCGGTGTCTATTCCGCTATGTAATAATAGGCTTCGCGCCTGGGATTCAATAATCTTGGCTTCCATTTTCACACTGCTGATCGGTTTGATCGTCTCAAAATTGAAACGGCGCTTCAGCGCACCACTCATTTCATTGACACCTTTATCACGAATGTTCGCCGTAGCAATCACGTTAAACCCTGGTTTGGCAAACAGCACACCACCATCCAGCTCAGGTATACTCATTACCTTGTCACTCAGAATACTGATCAGGCTGTCCTGTGCTTCAGCGGGGCAACGTGTAATCTCCTCAAAACGAGTAATAATTCCTTTCTTCATTCCTTTATACAAAGGTGAGGGCACAAGTGCGGCTTCGGACGGGCCCTTATCCAGCAGCATGGCATAATTCCAGGAATATTTAATCATGTCTTCGGTTGTACCTGCCGTACCCTGAATTGTGTTTAGGCTGGTACCTGAAATGGCTGCGGTTAGCAATTCACTGAGCATAGTCTTGGCTGTCCCAGGCTCCCCTACCAGCATCAAGCCACGATTGCCTGCCAGTGTCACTACTGCACGTTCAATGAGCACATCGTTGCCATAAAATTTTCTCGTAATCGTAATCTCTTCTCCATCCAATATGGCTGGCTTATCCCTGCCAATAATAAAATCACGCACATATGTAGGGGACAGCAGCCAGTTTGGAGGGCGTTTTCCCGTATCTTCTTCTCGCAGTGCCCTTAATTCTGTCTCATATAGTGTCTCGGCGGGCGGCTTAAGTATCTCCATCGTCAAGGTTTCTCCTCTCGCATAAACAGATCGTATGTTCTTATTAAGCTTTATCTTATCACAGCAGCCTTTGAACGAACGTAGAAAACGCCAAAAATGGTTGAAACGTCCTTCTTATCGGCATTCTTCCTGAGCCAATGGACATAGTTCGTAGCATAATTGTGAATTACTTATATCGCTGCATTATGGCGACTGCATTCAAAACTAAGTTGAATCCACGTTGTTGTAGTAGAAAACTTCATATTATAGGCCATACGACCCTAAAGTTCATTAAACACCTCGTAATATGGTTCAAGCATCTTAAGTCCAATCGCACAAAAAAAAACACAGCCAAGTAATCTGTGTCTTTACTTCATTTCTTTTTGATTTTATTCCTTATTCCATGTGATATTCTATCTAAAATAAGTAGGCCTCCCATACCACAATTGTTAGTCAAAAACAAGGTTTCAATCGCTCCAATATTGAATATATAGATGGTGCAGGCTTTTCGTATGAAGCCACCGAAATTAACATATGATCCCTTAGATAAGATGCGTAACATTACGAGCTTTTGATGAGAGGAGATTAACCATTTGAGTACTAATGAAACTTCACAGCCTGAGTTCTTCACCCGAGAATTTACACAGAACCCTTACCCCGTATATGAAAAGTTGAGACAGAATGATCCCATTTACAGAATCCTGTTCCCTCATGGTGATTTCGGTTGGATTATTAGCCGATATGAGGATGCAGTCGAAGTATTAAAAGACAACCGTTTCAGTAAGGATGTAGTCAAACGTTATGGACCCGATCAACAAAATATATTCGTGCATAACATGCTTTTTTCCGATCCACCTGATCATCGCCGGTTACGTGGACTCGTACAGAAGGCTTTTACTCCCAGATTGATTGAGGGCATGAGAAGCCATATTCAAGATATTGCTGACGATCTTCTGGATAATCTCAATTCTCAGGATAAGATGAATCTGATTGATGAGTTTGCTTTTCCATTACCGATCATTGTGATCAGCGAGATCCTGGGCGTACCTCTTGAAGATCAGGACAAATTCCGTTTATGGTCCAATTCCATTATCGATGCGACAAGTGCGGAGCATTCCGAAGTGTTTGAGAAGCATGCCCAGGAGTTCATTGATTACCTGAATAATTGGTTTGCCAAAGTACGTGAGCAGCCGGGTGACGATCTGATCAGTCAGCTCGTTGTAGCAGAAGAATCAGGAGAACAACTCACTGAAAAGGAACTGCTTGGTGTTGTCGCTCTGCTGATCATCGCCGGGCACGAAACAACTGTCAATCTGATCGGTAATGGTGTACTTGCCCTTTTGGAGCATCCGGAACAACGCGACCTGCTGATCAAGCAGCCTGAGTTAATCCATAATGCTGTAGAAGAAATGCTGCGTTATAACGGACCGGTTGAGTTCAGCACATCCCGCTGGGCATCCGAGGACATTGAATTTCATGGACATCACATCGCTGAAGGCGAAATTGTTATTGTAGCGCTGGATTCAGCCAATCGGGATGAAGCGAAATTTAAGGATGCCGATGTTTTTGATATCACTCGCGAGAAGAGCGCACATTTGGCCTTTGGCAAAGGCATTCACCTCTGTCTGGGAGCCCCTCTCGCGCGACTGGAAGGCGAGATTGCCATTAATACGCTGCTTCGCCGCTTTCCTGATATGCAGCTGCAGACGGATGTTAATGAACTTGAATGGAGACCCGGCATGATTGTTCGAGGTGTTAAGGAGATCCCGGTACAGCTTAAATAGTTATGTATTTGAAGCAAGGAAAGCGAGGCACCTGACTGCATGGAAATAAACACCATTGTTTTAGTCGTTTTTTTATTTCTTATTCTTATCTTATTAGTTCGCGTCATCAGCTTGCAGACCCAGTTGAATGAATTGAAAAGGGATGTTGAACGTCTGGAAAATGGTTCAGGCAGTACCGCACACTCCCCTCTCAGTTATAACGATTCTGCAATGAACGTATCTCCACTTCCACCGGCACAGGCTGACCTGACTGAACTTGATAAAGAATTGCAGGCACTTGCACAACAGGGCAAGAAAATAATTGCAATCAAAAAGGCTCGTGAGGCGAGAAACCTGTCATTGAAAGATGCCAAAGATTATGTTGAGTCTCTTGAACGCCTGTAATAAGTGAGTTTAGATGGGCTTCCCAACTCCCCGCAAAGGTTTTTGCTTTCAGTTGATTCATGTTCAACTGGAAACAACGATCTTTGCGGGGAGTTTACTTTTTTCAAAAGACATGATAAAGTTATTTCAATATTTATAGAAATAAGAAATAAAGACGAAAGGACCGATTTTGATGCAATCCAATCCGATTGATACTGAACAGGCTGTGAAAATTCACAAAGCTCTTGGAGAACAAACGCGATATAAAATCATTCAGATCCTTTCGGGTGAAAGCAATCTCTGCCCAGCTGATTTAGAGAATCGGCTTGTAACCGTGGCGCTCTCCACTTTATCTCATCACCTGAAACAACTTTCCGATTGTGGTTTGTTGACCTCACAAAAGAAAGGTACGTATATTTACTACAGTCTGAATACGGACACTGTACAGAGATTCGTTCCATATCTGTTGGAGAAGTAAAATTTTTGTTTTATATTTCCATAATACTAGAAATATAAAATCATTATATTGGTAATGCTACCTGGTCCGCTGAGCCTCATCGTAGTCGTATAAATACCCTTTTGCCTTAACACCCGGTACATTTGATAGATTAAGTACTCGCTTTGCCTCATTGGTAGATTAGTTTTTTCTTAATCCTGTTCTCTCGTCTTTATTTCTATATTTCTAAAAATATAATAATTATAATCAGAAAGAGGTTATATACTCATGTCTAACACATGGAAAATCTATGTCCTAGCCTTGGTCAGCTTTCTTGTAGGGACCTCCGAATATGTCATTGCAGGCATTCTAGATCGGATCTCGGACACCATGAATATATCGTTGATTGCTGCGGGACAGCTGATCACAATCTTTTCGCTCATTTATGCACTCGGTACGCCCATCATTATCGCTTTAACATCCCGCATGGATCGACGAAAGCTGCTGCTCTACTTTCTGGGACTTTTTGTCGTTGGTAATGTCTTGGCCTACCTGTTACCTGGTTATGGACTCTTTATCGCTGCACGTGTCCTCATGGCGCTGGGAGCCGGAGTCGTCGTTGTAACAGCCTTGACAGTCGCTGCCAAAATAGCGCCTGCAGGCAAACAGGCCAGCTCTATCGCAACGGTCATTACGGGGTTTACCGCATCCCTGATTGTGGGAGTTCCACTGGGAAGAATGGTTGCTGCAGCTTGGGATTGGAAACTTATTTTTGCAGGTATCGCGATTTTGGGTGTGATTGCCATGATTGTTATTGCATCTACGATCCCGCCATCTGAAGGCGAAGCACCCGTTCCTTTGAAAAAACAATTAGCGCTCCTAAAACAACCTCGTATTGGATTTGCGCTACTTGTCAGCTTTTTCTGGTTAGGAGGCTATTCTATTGCGTATACCTACATTTCACCCTACTTGGTATCTGTTGCAGGCATGAGCGAAACGTTGTTAAGTTCCGCTTTGCTGGCTTTTGGAATCGCAAGTCTGATTGGTTCCAAATCTGGAGGATACAGCGCCGATCGTATGGGAGTAAAGCGAACACTTATCCTGGGAATGGCCTTGCATGTCGTAAGTATGCTGATGCTGAACATCACGGCTCATTCAGGTGTGGCCATCTTCATTGTGTTGATTCTATGGTCCTTCTCCGCCTGGTCTTCCGGCCCAACACAGCAATATAATCTGGTTACAATGGCTCCAGAATCGTCCGGGATTATGTTAAGTTTGAACAGCTCGGTTATGCAATTGGCCATGGCTGCTGGTGCCGGTATTGGGGGAATCGCCGTCAGCACAGTATCATTGTCATCCATCACCTGGATTGGAGCTGTAGGGGTGTTAATTGCAATGATCATCATCATTCTTGCCTATCGTCCGGCAATGGCCACAACAGCACAGAGCAAATCTTCCAATGTGGCATGATTGAGCTTAAGTTTAAGAATAAAAATGATAAAACGCAAAAAGAGAGGCACTGTGACATTACAGTAGCCTCTCTTTCTTATTCCAGTCTGATTGGTGCCTTATTGTGCAGTTACAGCACCATCAATCGGATAAACAGCGCCATTAATATACGGAGCTTCGTCTCCTAGCAGGAAGGATACCAGATTGGCAATCTCTTCAGGCTTACCGAGACGACCGGACGGAATGCTGTCAAGGGTCGCTTTGAATACTTCAGGATTATCCTTCCCGAACTGAACCACCATTGGAGTTTCAATCGTACCTGGGGCAATGGCATTCACGCGAATGTTTTCTTTACCATACTCAATGGCCGCTGTACGTGTTAGTCCAACTACGCCATGCTTCGTCGCTGCATATGGTGCAACTGCTTGAACACCCACAATACCTGCTGTAGATGCCGTATTGACGATGGAACCACCACCAGTTTTGAGCATTTCGGTAATCACATACTTCAATCCGTAAAATACACTTCTCAGGTTAATATCAATGATTTGGTCAAACTGCTCGATAGTATGCTCAATTAGTTTAATACCAGGACCAGCGATCCCGGCATTATTGAAGAACATGTCGATTCGGCCGAATTCCTCGATCGTTTTGTTAACATAATTCTCTACCTCGTTCGCCTTGCTTACATCCGTTTGTACAAAAATGGCTTTACCGCCCAGCTTCTCAATCTGTTTTACAGTTTCCTGACCCGTCTCTGCCACGAGATCAACGACCACAATAGACGCGCCCTTCTCTGCCAGCTTCAGTGCAGTCGCTTGGCCCAATCCACTTCCTGCTCCAGTGATAATTGCTACTTTTCCTTTGTGACTCATTTTGATCTCCTCCATGTGTGTTCGTCATCTGTCATCGGATCGGTTAATTCGATATGAAGCGGTCTTGCATCGGAATGCAACATATGTAGGGTGAAAAGCCTTGAATCCTGCCTGACTTTACCTATTTTAAAGGAGTTACAATTTAAAAACAAACCATATAATATGAATACATACTATAATATTCATCACATTCCACACATCTCAAGAAGGAGAACTCCTTAATAAAAGCGTGTAAAATTCCCCTTCTTTTTGGTGAGATGTACAGTTTAATTTCATGTATTTATCTTGTCAGATCGACACTTGAACACAGTGCGATAATGCTAAGGAAAACCTAATACTTATCTTAGCAAATTGGTTTTGGCCAGCTCGATCAGCTCATCGCCACGCCCATTCAGCACCGCCTTCATCATCCATAAGGTGAAGCCTTCGGCCTGTTTTATATTAATCTTCGGAGGCAGGGACAGCTCCTGACGGTTCACCACAACATCAATCAGCACAGGGCCATCATGCTGCAATGCACGCTCTACAGCCCCTTCCAGATCAGCCGGATCTTCAACCCGTATCCCCTCCAGGCCCATCGCTTGAGCTACCATGGCAAAGTTGGGATTTACGAGCTCGGTTCCGGATTCAAGCAATCCGGCAGCTTTCATTTCCAGTTCAACAAAACTGAGTGCACCGTTGTTAAACACCACAACTTTAATCGGGAGATTATGTTGTTTAAGCGTCAGAAGGTCACCCATCAGCATGGCAATGCCGCCATCACCGGACAAGGAAATCACTTGTCTTCCCGGATCAGATACCTGTGCTCCAATTGCCTGTGGAAGAGCATTCGCCATGGTGCCATGACTGAATGAACCTAACAATCGACGATTGCGACTCATTTCAATGTAGCGAGCCGCCCATACCGTAGGTGTACCTACATCGCAGGTGAAGATCGCATTTTCCGCTGCAGCATCGCTGATAACCTTGGTTAGATACTGTGGATGAATTGGCGTTTTTCCGGGTTTACCTACGGCAAGCTCATCCAATTCTTTACGAACTTTCTCGTAACGTTCCACACTTTTATGCAAATGTTTGTCGCTATGCTCTTCCGTCAGATAAGGTAATAATGTTTCAATGGTGGCCTTTATGTCTCCGCACACTCCATAATCGAGTTTTGTACGGCGGCCAAGGTGTGAAGACTGAATATCCACTTGAAGTACAATCGCATCTTCCGGGAAGAATTGACGGTACGGAAAATCTGTTCCCAGCATCAGGAGCACATCACAGTCCATCATGGCATGATAACCGGAGGAATATCCGATTAATCCTGTGAGGCCCACCGAATACGGGTTATCGTATTCCAGGTATTCCTTGCCTCGCAAAGCAATCACCATAGGGGATTTCAAGCGATCACAGAGCTGCATCAGAGGTTCACGCGCACCGGCGCAGCCTGCACCACACAGCAACGTAATTTTTTTGCCTTGATTCAGGAATTCCGCCAGTTTCCGCAGTTCAGGTTCGGAAGGGTGTACAACAGGCTGTGTCGCATGATATACATGCTCCGGCACAGGCAGGTCAGCCGCTTCTAAAGCCGCTACATCCCCCGGCAGTATAATGACGGAAACGCCTGAACGCGCTACTGCGGTCTGCATTGCCATCGTAAAGGAACGTGGCATCTGTTTGGCTGTTGTGATGACTTCACAATAATGACTGCATTCCTGAAACAAATACTCTGGATGAGTCGCCTGAAAATACTCACTCCCGATCTCATCACTCGGAATATGAGCAGCGATGGCAAGTACCGGTACACGGTTCCGATGACAGTCGTACAGACCGTTAATCAAGTGCATGTTTCCCGGTCCGCTACTGCCTGCACATACGGCGATACTTCCGCTCACTTGGGCATCTGCCCCGGCCGCAAAAGCAGCAACTTCCTCATGGCGGACATGAATCCATTCAATTTTACCCGAACGACGGATGGAATCGAGTACCGCATTCAAGGAGTCTCCAACGATACCATAGATGCGTTTGACGCCTGCGTTCAATAGTGCTTCGACCAGAACGTCTGCAATTGTTTTTTTCATGACAGGTCGGTCTCCTTTATTCGCTTATTTTGAGTTATGTTTCCACCGCGTTAAACTACCTATTCTTTTACCCCAATCTTTTGAAATTAGAAACAAAATCATATGTATTTATGGATATATACAAAAATCCGCTTGTCATGGACTGACAAACGGATCTTGGGTTGTTATGGTTTAAAAAGCGGTTCATTGCATGTTTAGTAATTCATTCACATCCATAAATCAATATTAAATGGCAGGCATCACATTGCCACCACTGACCGGGATATAAGCTCCTGTAATAAACGAGGACAGATCGGAAGCCAGAAATGCTACCGCATTGGCAATTTCCTGATCTTCTCCCCTGCGTTTCAACGGTACAGTTTGAATATAACCCTCATCATGCCCCGACTCACTGTTGCGGTCGCGCTCACTGATCGTCCATCCAGGCGCAACCTGGTTGACCGTAATCTGATATTCGCCTACCTCTTTCGCCAGCACACGGTACAAACCATCCATGCCGCGTTTTCCAGCCGTATATGCAGACTGGGTAGCAAAATTTTGCATCGCACATTCCGTATTGATACCAATGAATCGACCAGTTCTGGCTTCTTTCATATAAGGGATGAATGCTTTGGCAAGATACACACTCTGCATCACACATGATTCGAACTGACTTATATAATCATCCGGTGATTGTTCCAGCACCGTTGTCCAGGCATATTGGATGACTGCATTGGCAACCACGATATCCACATCGCCAAGGCTGGACTGAATTTCATCCCGCATCCGAAATGCCGTATCCTGCTTCGTGATATCGCCCTGAACAATGACCGTTTTCCGACCGATGGCTTCAATCTCAACCTGAAGTTCTCTAGCCTTCGTATCATTATTTATGTAATGCAGCGCGAGATCAGCACCACAGTCTGCCAACGTACGAGCGATGACCCTTCCCAATTGACCGGTTGCGCCTGTCACCAGTGCCGTTTTACCTGTAAGATCCAATTTCATAAGGACAGTCCCCTCCTTTGAGCCACATGTGTAATCACGAAATTTAGTGATGAAAAAAGAAGGATTTAATAATGATTTAACCCTCATTAATTTTCATTAATCAAACTGGAAAACGCTTTCGAAATTCATGCTATTTTCGGTTTGGTTCAATGAGACTCATCATTTTATTAATTTCCGTGCTGAATGAGATCGATTTCCTGGAAGCGACTAACTTCTTTTTCCCACCGTTCTTCCACATATTTGCGGTGAACCGGGTGATCATTATATGCATCATATGCAGCCTGATTGGCGAATACCATCGAAAAACTGTAATCAAACTCGTTCTTTTCGCTCACCTGACGCAGGACCTGGAATTGCTCTACACCGGGAATATTCGCCAGTGCATCCGCACTTTCTTTCAAAAATGCCTCTGCTTCTGGTGTATCTTTACCTGCGTAAAGTGTAAACGTTACCATATGATTGATGTTGCTCATCTCTATTTCCTCCTCCAATATGTCTGACTCTGTTTCCTAGTGTACATCCGAAACTATTGTAAGCGCAATAATTGGTTGAATTAATTTTAGAGGAATTGAATATATATGGGTATTAGAATTACTTTTAAGTCGGAATTACATGGGTTTACCTATCGGCATGTATACAAAAAAACCTCAGGATTAATCCCGAGGTTTTCTTGTAATGGTTTGGACAACCTATTTGATGTTGTATTTACGGTTAAATTTATCAACACGACCACCGATGTCCACGTTTCTTTGTTTACCAGTGAAGAATGGGTGGGATGCGGAGCTAGTGTCCACACGGATTACTGGGTAAGAGTTACCATCTTCCCATTCCATTGTTTCGTTCGAGAATTTAGTCGAAGAACTCAGGAATTTGTAATCAGCACTTGCATCGAAGAAAATTACTGTTTGTGTCTTTGGATGGATATCAGCTTTTGGCATAATCTATTTACACTCCTTTAATATGGGTACTTCTTAGAATAGAACTAAATTTTATTATACTCTTTTTTTGGACGAAGTACCAGTCGGAATTGAAGAAACGATAAATATTTTATAATTCACTATGATTTGCACAGGTTTCAGAGTTCAAGTTAAGCCCTTCTCCAGCACATTTAGCATATATTCCAAAGCTTCAAGTTCATCTCTTCCCCGTGTCTGCAATCTCACCACACTGCCATGTCGAATGGGGAGAAGCGCCATTCCGAGCAGGCTTTTGACATCTACACGATGCTCATGATTCGCATCCATAAATGACAATGAAATATCCGAGGCAAAACGCGACGCTTGCGAAGATACAGACATCAGATCATCTCGGTGGAAATCAGAGTGAATCATAAATTCATGTGTTCTCACAACCTTCAGTTCCTTTCGCTAGATGCTGATTAACCCATTTGGTGTGTATCATTTTATATATTAAAATCTTCAAGCATTATACCACGTTATGGAAGCTTGTTTAATCCTTTTATGGCGAAAAATACAAAAAAAGAAGCCCTAAATATCAGGGCTCCTTTGAACTAGATTCATTTGCCGTTCGGATACACCATTACTTTCAGACTGCCACTTTTGTTGTGCAATGCCCGTTCCATGGCCTGCTGCGTCTCCTCAAGCGAATAACGGTCAGTAATCAGGGACATTACATCATGCTGGCCTGAACTCAGAAATTCAATTCCCGCCGGATACGTATTGGCGTAACGGAAGATTCCGTATATATCCACCTCGTTGTCCGCGATAAAAGGAACATTCAAGGCAATTTCGTCCTGTGCAGGCAGTCCTACAATAGCAAGCTTGCCTCCTCGCCGGAGCGAATATAATGCCGACTGAAGCGCCTTCGGATTCCCCGCAGTTTCCCAAGCCGTATCTACTCCGACGCCGTTCGTTAAATCACGGATCACCGCCTGTGCATCCTCGTTTCGTACATTAATGGTATGGGTTGCGCCCATACGACGAGCAGCCTCTAACCGCACTTCCTCCAGATCGGTGACGATGATGCGTTCTACGCCAAACGATTTGGCAGCTGCAACGGCCATCAATCCAACAGGCCCCATGCCCATAATGGCAAGTGTAGTGCCCGGAGCCAGTTTACTGCGTCTTGCAGCATGAATGCCAACCGAGAAAGGTTCATTCATGGCTGCTTCTTCAAAAGACAGATGATCCGGGATCGGGAAAACCATATCCTCCCGAATGGTCATGTACTGTACAAATGCCCCATCCACCGGAGGCGTCGCCAGAAATTGCACATCGGGACACAGATTATAACGACCTTCTTTGCATGCCGTGCATCGTCCGCAGGTTACCCCAGGCTCAATAGCTACCCGATCTCCTTCTTTCAGCCGTGATACTTTTGAGCCTACAGCCGCTACGATACCTGCACATTCATGTCCAAGTATAATCGGTTTCTCAACTACAAATCGGCCAATTCTACCATGTTCAAAATAATGCACATCCGATCCGCAGACGCCAACGGCCATCACCTGAATGAGCACTTCGTCTTCAGCCGGCTGTGGTACAGCCTGTTCTTCAATGATGATGTGCCCCGGCTCTGTCATGACAGCAGCCTTCATGGTTACGGGTAATTTATGATCTCCCATATGTTCCCTCCTTCTCGTGTATGTCAACGTTGTTCTTTCCTCTGAAGAAGATTCGACTGTTCTAGTTTTCGTATCCAGATTAATATATCGTTCTTCCTTGTTCATCGGCAATACCACTTTTGCGATAGAAGTACGTATTGATCATATCTCGCCATTCCTTGGCGTGCTCCGCCTGCCCTGCCTGTAACGCAGACACCATATCAAATACAGTTGGATCAATCTTGCCTTCCAGCTGTCTCCAGGTCTGTGCTAATGCTTCCGCCTGCTCTGCTCCATCAAAATGTGTATCATAAATGTGCTGAATGACCGTTTTGCCAGAATTCAGTAAATGCGTATACGGGACATGGTGGAAAAATAATAGCAGCTCGTCCGGACAGGAGTCTACGGATTCATATCTTTCGGCATTTTCGCGGTGGTATTGGGAAGTGTATCCTGTTCCACTGCTCACTGTCCGGTCCACACCAATGCCATCACAATCGGCAAAATGATACGTGCCCCACTTGGAATATTCATAGCCATCCACATTAGGCCCATAATGGTGCTCCGGATTAACCATCCAGCCTACACCGAGCGGTGCCGTATAACTTTCGTAGATATGGAGTGAATTCAAAAGCATGCCAGAGATTAGACGAACGACCTCTTCGTCATGTCCGAATGTAAGTCTGACCCACTCCTCCGCAATCTCTTCCGATGACAGCTCTGGATTCCAAGCAAGTCTTCCATATCCATATAGATTCGCCTGAGCGAGCGGATGTCCTGTCCAGCAAGCATCTGCACCGATATTGGATACTGCAGCAAAGCCGCTGTAGTGTCTATTGTACAGAGAACCGTCAGAAATGCGTTTGATTTCAGAACCCGGCCCCTTGGCGAACGTATCAAAATCCAATACTTCTTTCCACTGTGGAATCAGATAACACAGATGCCGCTGCTGACCCGTATACTCTTGCGTAATCTGGAACTCCAATACCTGATTTGTGTTCTCCATTGCTCCGAACAGTGGAGATACGGCCTCGCGAACCTGAAAGTCCATTGGCCCATTCTTGATCTGCAAAATGACGTTATCCGCAAATCGGCCATCCAGTGGTTTGAAGTGGTCATATGCCGCCCGTGCACGATCCGTGGAGCGGTCACGCCAGTCTTGTTTACAGTTATAGACGAAGCAGCGCCATATTACCAGTCCACCAAACGGGCGAAGTGCCTCGGCCAGCATGTTCGCTCCATCGGCATGATCACGGTTATATGTGAAGGGTCCTGGCCGATTTTCGGAATCCGCTTTGATCAGATAGCCGCCAAAATCCGGGATTGCCGCATACACCTTGGCTGTCTGAATGTTCCACCATTCACGGACCTGTTCATCCAGCGGATCTGCCGTAAGCAATCCACCAATCTCGATCGGACTAGCGTAGTTGGCGCTAAGGAACAATCGGATACCGTACGCTCTGAATTGGGCAGCAACCTTCGCAACATCGCCGACGAAACGTTCTGTCAGGAACAGGCTCTCAACCTGATGAACGTTAACGTTATTGATTGAAATGGCGTTAAGGCCTGTAGAAGCGAGCAATCTGGCATAATCTCGAATACGCCCGAGGTCACGAGTGAATTCTCCATTGTCATAGAAAATGGATTTTCCAGCATAACCACGCTCAATGCTTCCGTCCACATTATCCCACTGATTGATCATGCGTAATGCATTAACAGGCTGCTCTGAAATGTAGCTTAATCTTACCTCAGCAGGATGCACTTCGTTTGAGTTTTCTTGCTCCAGAACAAGCTCCCTTAATAGATGAAAAGTACCATATAGAACACCTTGAGGGGTTTCAGAACCAATAAACAGCCTACCCTGCTCTTTATCTTCGCGGATAATATAACCTTCTCCCTGCACGGTAGAGCGTTCCGTGTCGCTGAAGGCCTGAGCCACGGCTTCTGAGCCCGTCCATGTGCCAAGCCAGACCCCTTTTGCCTTCTGCTGTGCTGAATCCGACTCACTCACTTGACTTGCAGTTTCGTGTTTAACTTTCGGTTGGATTCCAAACAGCTTATCCAGTCCCTGAGTCAGTTCTGCTATTGCTGTTGATATGATTTCCTGATCTTCCGCCACAGTCACGGTATGGCTCCAGACGGGGGCTGTCTTTTTGGCGGCCCCTTTCACTGCGGATGGACTTTGAAGATATCCAAGCCACGCATCATATTGCGGGCCGGAGATATTGGATTGAACGGTTGTATTGCTCATTGTACAGCCTCCTTGCTGGCATAGATCTGCTCCAGACGATTACCTTTGCCTTCGAGCAGCCATAGAATCGATGTTACACCGCGCGGGTAATACTTGCTTCCGACTGCCACACCGGCCAGGATCTGGTCACTCCAGCACCAGTAGGATTCCTCTGGATGCAACAGCCAGTTTACATGGGCAGCGTCAGAAGCCTTGCCTGTTTCATCCCATTCCACGCCCAGCAGTTCTCGTGCGATGAACTGGGACAGATATATCTTGCTGAGCCATGAGTTATTGCTCGTAGAGGATAGCTTCCAGCCTCCATCTTCAAACAGACAAGTACCAGGGACAAGAACTGTTTTATAATGGGTTCGAAGCGCTTGCAGGTAAGGACCGAAACGGCCATTCACATCCAGCGCGCCCTCACAGCCGGTGAAGTATGGGAATACCAAGCCTTCAATGGCCGGAATGATGCGGGAATCATTATTTTCGGCGATCACTGCCGGAATGTAGCCACCGTCGGTTAACTGGGCTGCGATACTGGCTGCACAGCGATCCGCCTGACGTCCTGCATGGTGAGACAGATCAGCCAGCTTCTCTGCAGCGAACAGCTTCTCCAGTGCAACATAGACGGCCCAGCATTTGCCTGCCAGATAGATGTTGTTGCGGGATTGTCCAAGCGACACATCCAGGCTGTCGTAAGTGGTAATTTCGGCTCCGCCCTTGGTACGACTGCTATCCAGCCCCATCAGGCCGTTGCGTTGGTGTTCATCCGGATGATCCCGGTTCAACATGCTTTCGAAGCAATCCCGAATGACGGGCAGCATCTCTTTAACAAATTCCCGGTCCTGCGTCTGTTCAATATATACCGTTGCACAGCAGAGCCAGTTGACCAGTTCCTCGTGACTCATTTGCGAGAAGCAGTCATCAATACCCACCAGTTCATATGCCGAGTGTCCCGGACGTGAGAATACATTGGCTACGCCGATATCATGCGTGAACGTAATGCCGCCCGGATATTCCTTCTCTTCGCCCGGGAACCGCACTTGATCTGTATAACTGTAGCGTTTCACAAACCACTCTAACTCATTACGTACAGTCCAAGGATTCAAGGCAAGTTCAAAATACAACTGATCTGCGGTCAGATCGAGTGTGTTCATCATCCGGTATTCGCCTTCATTTACGATCCAGAACGGCTCTCCATCCGCATCCAGCAGTTGTGTACTTGCATAATAGCTGTGAATGGAATGGGCAAGCATAAATGACTGATCTTCACTCAAAGCAGCTACACCGAGACGTTGCTCAATTTCCTTACAGGAAGCAGTCAGCTCGTTGAACCGGTCAAGCGCATATTTCCCGGCACCCAGGATATCTGCAAAATAACGAGTATACCAATAGGTCGTGTCCATACCGGAAGTAACGATCCCACCACGATAAAAACAGACGGCAAATTGGTACGTACGCTTCTCTCCTGCAGGAACGTCCATCAACAACGCAGCTGTTTCACCTAGGCCGAAGGCCAGATTCTCACGGTGCTTCTCCTGCAAGATCTTCTCCAGTGTAAATCCACGTGCAGGCCATAGACCCTCATCCGCAGATAAAATGGCGGTTAGGCGACCTTGTCCAACTCCGGTTAATGTCCCACCCTCAGGCCCCCCGATGATCCGCATGGCTGAGTAAGGATCATTTCCCTGGTAGCCAAAATATGCTTTACGTGGCTTCCGTCCTTGCGTGTTATCAATTGTCATCTCCACCAGCACCGCAGGCAAAAGCGCATCCATTAATGCTTCACGATCGCCACTCTGCGGATCGGGTACAGGACGCACAGGTGAGTAAATACGGAAAGTCAGATCACCCGCCGTCCACGTATCTGTTCCCGAAGTAAACTCGCGCGTAATCTCTTCATCGCGGAAAGCTGAAATTAGCGGGCGTGTTCCCTGTGCTGCCGCTGGTGTGCTCAATCCATTTTCTGTCGAGGCCGAAGACACCTGATCTGAATCCGAATTGTCCACTTTCTCTACATCATATCGAACGCTTGCATCTTCAACGGCTTCGAAAAATGGTAAAGCTTCGTAGTTCTCACTGTCGCGAGATTGTAAACCGATATATATATTCTGATCTGCTGGCTTGCCAAGCTCCAGGCCTAGTCCGCCTTTGGCTCCTTTGTATCCAAGCGTAAAGCTGGCAAAAGCCCCGATCGGGGAGTGATGGGCATTATAAAAGATAGATTTGGATGTGCTCATGAACGATGACCCCTCTCAAAATGGTTTGCATACGTTTTCATTAGCCCCATCCTACCATGGGCATTCCTCCGTAGACCATGGTCAAATCAATCGGATATTTACCCAAATCAAGCTAATAGACTATAATATAAATAAAGCGGTTACATCTGTTTCTATACTTTTTATCAAGGGGGTCTCCCATGTCTTCCACCTATTTGCCTCCCGCTTTGGGAGAGAGTGTACATGAGGTATTTTACCCGGACGTTCAAACAACGGTGAATTTGTTCGCTATACATTTGCGAAGTGTAGGGGCCGATTGGGATTATCCAGCCCATGAACATCCACAATATGAGCTGAATTATGTAACGGAAGGCGAACAATACATGACCGTGGACGGCAAGCTGTATATTCAAAAGGCTGGAGAATTGCTCCTGATTCCTCCAGGAAGCATTCATTCCAGCCTGAGCCATGACGGCAAGGGGTTTACGTATTTTTGCATGCATTTTGATATCGATGATCAGTTATTTCTCTCGTTGCTTGCACGAATCAAGCAGGTTTTGTTCGATGCAGATAATCCGGTTACCCGCCAGATCGAGCCTGTCCTTCGCAAATTAATGTCTTCTGCGGACAACCGGGCGGCGAGTACGATGGTGCAGCGCATGCAGCTGCAATCGGCGGTATTTGAGTTGTTCGGCCATTTATGGGAGGCTGTCTCTCAGGAAGCTGCTCAATTGTTCACGGACGGATATGAGAAAATCGAACTGGCCCATCAGATTCGTAATCGGCTGCAAGGACTGGTGAGTCAGCAGTTCAAGCAGGGACGTGAGTCCGACAGCCATTATGGCATTGATGATATTGCTGCAGAGCTGGGCATCAGTTCCTCCCATTGTAACCGAATATTTCGGCAGGTATATGGTCAGTCTCCGCGTGTATATTTATCTGAAATGGTTCTGCATGAAGCAAAAGTTCTGCTGGGTAACCCCAAGCTGTCGGTGCAGAACATCGCTGCCATGCTAGGTTACAAGGATATTGCCCATTTCAGTCGTCAATTCAAGCGCTGGTCAGGGATTTCACCCACACGCTATAGACAGGAACAGCCTGCTCCCGAATGAGCTTCATCCATTGAACATCATTCCAGTATGGCATTTAATTGTGTACGATTAAACGCCCGTTCTTTTATTTCAAAAGACGTTTAATCGTCTTCAGCTTGTTATCGTATGGCGGATATAAAATCGACAAGTTCAATCTGGTACTCTTTTTCAGCACACTTTTCATATGAGAGAAGGTCTCCAGGCTATAACGCCCGTGATATGAACCAAGACCAGAATGTCCTACCCCTCCAAACGGCAGACGTGGGTTGGCTACATGGGTAATCGTATCGTTAATGCATCCTCCCCCAAAAGAAACCTCACGCATCACTTTATCCTGTAATTGTGTATCCGATGTAAAGAGATAGAGCGCCAGCGGTTTTGGCCGCTTCACAATACCTGCAATCGCCTCATCAATATGGGTATAACTGATAATCGGCAGAATTGGACCAAAAATTTCGTCTTCCATTGTAGCTGCTTCCCACGATTCAGCATCAATAAATGTCGGTTCAATAAAGTTGTCTTCCTCATCGGATTGACCACCATAGATGACGTGGGCTTGATCGCGTTCAATAAGGGTCGTGAGACGTTTGAAATGCGCCTTGTTGACGATTCTCCCATAGTCTTTATTGTGCTGGATATCTGTCCCGAAGAACGTTTCCACTGCTGCTTTCATTTCGCTGATCAACGAATCTTTCACCTGTTCATGCACAAGCAGATAATCCGGAGCGATGCAGGTCTGGCCCGTATTGAGCAGCTTCCCCCATATAATACGCTGTGCAGCCACTTTGAGATCTGCGTGCTGATCCACGATAACCGGACTTTTACCGCCAAGCTCCAGCGTAACCGGAACAAGATTTTTGGCAGCGGCCTCCATGACGATTTTGCCAACCGGTACACTTCCTGTAAAAAAGATATAGTCAAAAGGCGCATGAATAAGCGCCGTGGTTGTATCTTTGGCTCCTTCGACCACGTGAACGTATGCTGGTTCGAATACCGAGCTAATCATCTCGCGAATAATAGCTGATACGGCTGGTGTGTTCTCAGATGCCTTGAGGACTGCCGTATTGCCTGCTGCCAATGCTCCAACCAGAGGTTCTATTAACAGCTGGAATGGATAGTTAAAAGGTCCAATAATCAATACTGCACCATACGGCTCAGGAATGATATAACTTTTGGAACCGATCAGCGCAAATTGGGTTTTGACTTTGACCGGCTTGACCCATTTCTTCACTTGCCGAATGGTGTGCGTGATACTATCCAGCATGAATCCAATCTCTGTAGTATACGATTCGAACTCACTCTTGCCCAAATCCTGATAGAGCGCCTCAGTAAGACGGGACTCATACTTCTGAATCGCCTGTTTCAACCGGGTTAAATGTGTAATACGTGACTCGGCCGAACGAGTAGCCCCTGAGCGAAAAAACTGCCGTTGCTGCTGTAAAATTTCTTCGACTTCATGTGCGCTTAATTCCTGCATGACACTCATATAATACAACTCCTCTTCGAGTTAATGATGATTCGTTTAAACATACGAACATTTAGCCCACATGCCTAGGCATGTTAACAACTCTTGCTTATAAGCACTCTTCTTCCAACGCGCCAACCAGTTCCTTCAACAGCTCTACCGAGGACCTTAATGAAGCGGAATAATATCGTTGTGTGCCCTTCTGTTCTACGGAGATGAGCCCTTTTTCAAGCAATAACTTGAGATGATGAGATATAGCAGGCCGGGATAGGCTGAACTGCTCTGTAATTTCATTCACTGTCATGCTGCCCTTCTCACTAAGAGCAAGTAATATCGCCTGACGATGATTGTCGCTAAGTACCTGGAATAAGGGGATGCAGGTTTGAAAAATAGATATCGCTTTTTGTCCCATGGTTTCACCTCTATTATATGTCTACAGATATCACAATTGTCATGTCTGTTGGTTTAAACATTTGAACCTAATGACTATAGTTTACTCCAGCATCCCGCTAACAGCAAGCCATGTGCGATAAATTTTAAGACTAACTTATATAAAGCGCTTCCATACTACCATACTTGTATGGTAGTATGTTCTTGAAGGAGTTGAGATTATGGAATATCCCCCTAGGTCTTCGTCCAAAGCCGAATTATTATCATCCTTAATTAACCCGTCTTCTCTGAACAAACAGGCATTCTCTTCTCGTGAGGCGGTCTATACGACGTTGAAGCAGTTGATTCTGAGTTTGAAGCTGCCTCCCGGTACCGCCATCTCGGAGAAAGAGATCTCGCTTGAGTTCAATGTAAGTCGGACCCCTGTTCGAGAAAGCTTTGTCCGATTAGCGCAGGAAGGTCTGCTGGAAGTCTATCCGCAGCGAGGTACCTATGTATCTCTGATTCAGGTTGATCTCGTGGAGGAAGCACGTTTCATGCGTGAGCAGCTTGAGCGTGCCGTCATACGGCTCGCGTGTGTCCAATTTCCAGATGAACATATGAAAATATTGGAGCAGAACCTTGCGCAGCAGCAGGAATGCATACTTGAACCGGATGATGAGCGAATGTTCGGATTGGATGAGGAATTCCATAGTACTCTCTTTGCAGGCTGTAACAAAAAAAACACCTGGTCCGTGATCCAGCATATGAACGTGCATCTGAACCGGAGCCGAATGCTCCGTCTGTCTTCGGATCATCATTGGGATCATTTGCTCGAACAGCATCGATCCATGGTTCAGGCGATACAACAGCACGATGCCCAAACGGCAGAGCACATTATGCAGGAACATCTGCATTTGACCGTAACGGATCTGGCTGTCCTGCGGGATACATACCCTTCCTATTTTCAATGATGATGGATCTACCTGTTCTTTAAACTAATCTTGATGAGGTGAATGTGATGAGAATGGTTTTTCGCTGGTTTGGAGAAGGCAATGATACCGTAACACTTGACCACATCCGGCAGATTCCGGGAGTCGAAGGCATTGTATGGGCGCTGCATGATGTTCCGGCAGGTGAGGAATGGCCCATGGACAAAATTCTGGCAGTCAAAGCTGCTGCAGATCAGGCCGGGTTATATCTGGATGTCGTTGAGAGTGTTAACATTCATGAAGACATCAAGCTCGGTCTGCCTACACGTGATCAATATATTGAGAATTACAAAAAAACGATGGAAAAACTCGCCCAGGTAGGCGTTAAAGTGATCTGTTACAACTTCATGCCGATCTTTGATTGGCTGCGTACCGATTTGCATAAGGAGATGGAAGATGGATCTACCGCCCTCTTCTACGAGAATAGCAAAATTGCCGATATTGAACCGCTGGAATTGGTTCGACGCATTACCGAAAATTCCGCATTGACGATGCCCGGCTGGGAACCGGAACGATTGCAGTATTTAACAGGTCTGTTCGAAGCCTATAAGGATGTAACAGAGGAAGATATGTGGGAACACGCTCGTTATTTCCTGCAGGAGATCATTCCTACTGCTGAACGGTTAGGTATTCGAATGGCCATTCATCCGGATGATCCGCCTTGGCCGATCTTTGGTCTGCCGAAAATTATTACGAGTCAAGACAATGTTCGCAAATATCTGAACTTGTATGATAGCCCTTACAATAGTGTAACGTTGTGCAGTGGCTCTCTTGGAGCTAATCCAAACAATGATATTATCGGTATGATCCACGAGTTCAAGGACCGTATTCCTTTTGCTCATATCCGTAATGTAAAAATCTATGATAATGGAGACTTTATCGAGACATCCCACCGCAGTCAGGATGGAAATGTCGATATTGCCGGTGTTGTGGAAGCCTATCACGATATTGGATTTGAAGGTTATGCACGACCGGATCATGGACGTCATCTCTGGGGAGAACAATGTAGACCGGGATATGGACTCTATGATCGGGCTCTGGGAATTATGTATCTGTGGGGCGTTTGGGACTCCCTGCAAAGGAGGTCAAAAGCATGAGTGAATTTACCAAAGAAAGATCAACTCGTCTGGAAGGCAGAACAGCTGTAATTACTGGCGGGGCAGGTGTTCTATGTCGTTCTATGGCTGAAGAGCTCGCGCGACATGGCGCAAGTGTAGCCATTCTGAACCGTACCGTATCCAAAGGGGAAGAAGTTGTTGCAGCAATTGAGTCTGCGGGTGGAAAAGCGATCGCTGTAGCTTGTGATGTGACCCAGACCGATAGTGTAATAGCGGCAGCAGCTGTTGTTCAGGAGAAGCTTGGACCTTGCGATATCCTTATTAACGGAGCGGGTGGCAACCATGCCAGCGCCAATACCACGAATGAAATTTTCAGACAGGAAGATTTGGAGCAGCCGGATATCACTACTTTTTTTGATGTAAGTGTCGAGGGATTCCGTCAGGTGATGGATCTGAACTTTGTTGGGTCCCTCATCCCTACCCAAATCTTCGCAAGACAAATGTTAGAACGTGATGTTCCAGCTACCGTCATTAATATTTCGTCCATGAGTGCCCCTTCGCCCATGACCAAAGTTCCTGCGTACAGTGCAGCCAAAGCGGCGATTAACAATTTCACGCAATGGCTTGCGGTACATCTGGCCGAATCGGGAATCCGAGTAAACGCCATTGCACCAGGATTCTTCCTGACTGAACAAAACCGTAATCTGCTGCTTAAGCCGGATGGCTCGCCGACCGAACGTTCAAGTAAAATCATTGCGCACACGCCAATGCGCCGCTTCGGCAAACCGGAAGATCTTCTAGGCACGCTGATGTGGCTGGCAGATGAACGTCAGTCCGGTTTTGTTACAGGTACGGTTATTCCTGTAGATGGTGGGTTTATGGCTTACTCGGGTGTATGACCTCTATTCTATTTACTATTCCATGGATTTACCGAATTAAAGATATGTAACGAATGATTAGCCGAAACCTGGAGCACTTAGCCAGGTTTCGGTTTTTTGCGTTCAAGAATAAGATTATCCAGCCTAGGAAAAGCTTGTTATAGCCGACAAATATGCTGGGTGGAATTAAAGAATGGCTTCAAGCATTCACATTTTCAATCTGTAAGATGAAGCGAAGGAAGGTGATACATACATGATGGAAGAAACATGGGTTGTTGCTGTGCGATCGATTATCGCCTTTCTGACCCTGATCATCTATACCCGGGTGCTGGGCAAACAACAAATGGGCAATTTGACGTATTTTGATTACATTAACGGTATTACGATCGGTTCCATCGCAGGTACATTTGCGACCGATCTATCTTCCAAGGCGTGGATTCATTTTGTGGCCTTGACCATTTTCACCATTATCACGATTATTTTTCAGTATATTACGCTGAAAAATCGTACCATCTCCAAACTGATGGACTCTGACCCCACACTGATCATCCAGAATGGTAAAATTCTCGAACAAAACCTGAGTAAAATGCGTGTGAAATTTGACGAATTGACCATGATGCTGCGGCAAAAGGATGTATTTGACATCACTACGCTGGATTATGCCATTCTTGAACCGGACGGCAGTCTCTCTGTTGTGTTGAAACCAGAGAATCAACCGGTAACCGCGAAGGACATGCATATGCATCCTGCCAAGAGCAAGTTGATGACCGAGATTATCATTGATGGCGTGCTGATTAAGCAAAATCTGGAGGAACGAAACAAAGATACGAACTGGCTCAGCGAGCAGCTTAAGAAGCAAAAAGTGACGATACAGGATATTGCTTTTGCCGCCATATTGCCTAACGATAAATTGTATATTGATCTATTTAAAGATAAGATCACCGAAAAAATCGATATGGGCGATTATGAGGGGCCTTTCTAAATTTACATGAAGGAGGCGATTGAATGAAATCGCGTTTCTGGTTGCTGTATGTGCTTCCGATCTGCCTCATTCTTGTGTTCGTTGCGATAATGGCAAGCGGAGCCCTTCTCAAAAAGCCCTTTGGCTCTGATGATCGCTTGCTTGAATCTGTACAAACATTGCAGAAACAGGTTGAGGGCAAAAAATGGACTGAAGCCAAGTCCCAAATCGATTACGCGATGAAAGCCTGGGACAAGATCGTCAATCGCATACAGTTCAGTGTGGAGCGTGAGACGATTTACGATATTCTGGGTACCCTTGCACGGATGAAGGGCGGTATTGCCGCAGAGGATGATAAGGCGATCATGGAAGAAATTTATTACTTTTATGTGTTATGGGGCAATCTTGGAGATTGACACGAAGACACGCAAAAAGGCACTCTCCTTTAATAAAAAAGGAAGTGCCTTCTCTGTTTTCTAAACATTACGCCCGCGTAATCCACGGGATTTTGACGTGCGGACCGTGCTTTCTTTTCGGAAAAAGAGCGTCAGTGCTCCCTTCGCACACCACAGTGCAAACAGTGCAAATAACGTTCCCCAGAACAGTGCCGGGAGAAATGTCTGCTGAGCCAGATTGGCTGCATCCCCTGCCCGGGAAGGCTGTGTCCAGGATATTAGCCCAACATACATGGCACTAACTACGGACTCTTCCAGTGTGAGGAAAGCCAGCAACAAATAATAGAATTTCGCGATTTTGGCACCAAAGATCATAATCACAACATTCAGCGCACTAAAGCCTGTAAGCCAGAGCATGCCGAATTCTCCCCTTACATAGAAGAGAAGCGACACAAGAGCTACACCCGTCATAATGCCGAGCCCCCACATGTGCCGTCCTTTCCGGTAAAGATAGAATAACAGCCAGGCAAAGAGAGACGCCGTGACATACCCCGCTAAGGAAACCAATATAGATCTGCCTGGTGTCAGCATGGATGAATATGTAACGCCACTGTGATCAGCGTATAACTCAATGCGCAATACTTTGCCGGATAACAACAGTGTTACCAGTGCATGGCCAAATTCGTGTATCATCGTATCCAGGTTACGGAACAATGAAGAAAATGGTATAAAGCGGGTCAGTAGCGCTGAACCCACCAGAAACAGTATGGTTTTGAGCCATTTATTCAATTCGGTCCTACCTCCCTTGCCTCCGAGTAAAAATCCCTATCACTATACTACGTGGCTACACTGAAATCGTTTCGATCCATGAAATGCGCGGCGCAATATTGCATCCACCAGCAGAAACTCCGGTTATGACCTATGAAAAAAGAAGACAGATCATATCGACCCGTTCCTGTCTCCAGTGTGGCAAGCAATCTATTGCGCATCTGCGACAGCGCATAAGTCACAAATCGATCGGCTGCCTCATTTTGTATAAGTGTAACATAGGCATAAAGGGAATGATCTATCGGCTCATCGAGCGGGCTCACACCAGCACAAGAAAACTCGGTACGTACGCCCGCTCTGTGAAGCAAAGTCAAGGCATCAACTAACTCAGCATCCACTTCGACATCGTTCCAAATCTCCGTTCTCTTCGCTGCCACGGTCTGCTTCTCGCGTTCCGTCCACTGCATTAACTCCAGCTTGCGTCTTCTCCATAGATGGGCAGGCTGCTGGCTTAATAGTACTTCCTGTTCTTCATCTGAATCCATAAGGCATTTCCTCCCGTTCCCCGCATGATCTCCGTCACCTTGAACAACGAAAAGAGCACATCCCTGTGCTCTCTGCGTGGCCAAAGGCAAAGGAATGGCTGTGCCATTCCTCAGCATGTTGTATTATTGTACCTTTTTCGATGACGGGCATCAAATGGGTTCTCTTTTTTCGTAAATTCAACTTGTTAAAGTAGCAAAACCGCTATTCATTCAGTGCCAGTTTCAGTGCCTCCAAATTCTGCCGCATTACGCCGATGTAATCCATTCCTGTAGCGATCTCCTCTTCCGTCAACCCTTCAATCGGGTTCAATACAGCTGTTTTGGCTCCTACTTCGTTGGCGATAGTCTCTGATACTTTGGATGAAACCAACGTTTCGAAGAAAATCGTCTTCACCTGATGCTCCTTGGCAAAATCAATAACGGATGCCATTTGCGCTGCGGAAGGCTCTTGTTCAGGAGACAGACCGGCAATCGGTACTTGCTGCAGACCGTATTCCTTTGCAAGATAACCGAACGCAGCATGCTGTGTGATGAAATCTTTACGTTTGCTGTCTGCTACAGCTGCCTTGAAATCCTGATCCAGTGCCTCCAGTTTGGCAACATAGGCGTCGGCATTTTGCTTGAATTGCTCCGCATGTTCAGGTGCAGCCTGTGCGAGTCCAGCCTCGATATTTCGTACTTCCTTCACGGCAAGTGCAGGTGACAGCCAAACATGGGGATCAAGTCCACCGTGATCATGATCATGTGTATGTCCTTCTTCTGCTTCAGCGTCATGATCGTGGTCATGCTCCTCAGTTGTGGCTTCATCCGCATGGTCATGCGTGTCGGTTGTATCGGCATGTTCGTGATCATGCTCCTCTTCTTCCGATCCTTCCAGCAGATCGATCCCATGACTCGCTTCCACTTGAATGAGTTTGGCATTGCTCAGACTACCCGTAACTTGATCGATCCAGGATTCCATTCCCGCCCCATTATAGACAAGCACATCCGCTTTTTCGATGCTCGCAATATCCTGTGGTGTCGGCTCCCAATCATGTGGCTCCATACCCGCAGGAACGAGTGTATGAACATTAGCCAGATCACCCGCTACATTTTTGGTGAATTCATACATTGGATAAAAGCTGACTTCAACGTTCAGTTTGGCCTCTTCGGTCTCTGCAGGTGCTGGCGTGTTAGCCGAGCTGGTACTGGAATCGGAAGCGGACTGATTTTGTCCACAACCGGCTACGATAAGTGTAAGACTGAATAATAGTGCAAGAGCTGATTTTTTATTGAATTTCATGTGGCGTATTCTCCCTTGAATGTATGAATAGAGTTGCACGTTGTTGTTTTCTCTCTTTACGATGACGTTTACGGTTATATCGTCCAATCAGCTTTTGTGCTGATATGCCAATCAATAGAAAGACCAACAGGATGAGAGCAATCGTTCCTCCCGGTGGTGTGTTTAGATGGTAAGAGGTTGTCAGTCCGCTAAAAATACCAATTAATCCGGTGACGACAGCAATAAAGATCGCTGCTGCAAAGCTGCGTGACAATCTCAGTGCCAGGGCAGCGGGCAGTACAATTAAAGCAGACACAAGCAATACGCCGACAATCGGCATGGCTGAAGCAACAGTCATTCCTGTCAGAATGGCAAATGCAAAGGATAATCCTTTTACCTGAATGCCTCCAATGGAAGCTGTCTCTTCATCAAACGTTAAATTGTACAGTGGCCTTCTGAGTACGATGAAAAAAATCAGTCCGATGACGCACACAGCCGCCATAATCCATAACTGCATATCACTAACGGCAACGATGGAACCGAACAGGTAAGAGCTGAATGTCTTGGACAGATTGGTTTTCAGACTCATGAGCACCACAGCAAGGGCCAGACCCGACGTCATAATGATCGCTACAGGCACCTCGCTATATGTCAGGTAATTTCGCCGGAGTTGTTCCACCAGCAATGCGCCGATAATCGCAATCGCAAATCCACTGATCACCGGATCTAGGTTCATCACAGAACCAAGGGCAACCCCTGCCAATGAAACATGGGACAACGTATCCGCCATTAGCACCTGCCGTCGCAGCATCAGATAGACTCCTAAAACTGGAGCAATGACTCCGATCAGTCCGCCTGCCCAGAAAGCACGCTGCATGAATTCGTATTCAAACACTGCCATTCCTCACTTTCTTGCCGCTCCAGGGTAATCGTCCGGTCCAACCGGTTGCCCATCTCTTCTAATCCGTGGGTGACCATAATAATGGTCAGTGCATGAACGTCTGCATAATGGCGCATCAGATCATAGAATCCTTCACGGCTGCGCCGGTCCATGCCTGTAGTCGGCTCATCCAGCACGAGTACCTGCGGCTGGCCTGCCAAGGCTCTGGCAATGCAGATTCGCTGCTTTTGTCCACCAGATAGTTCTCCAACCCGGGCGTTGCGATATTCCCACATGCCGACTTCCCGCAAGCTGCGTTCCACAATGGCTTCCTGCTCGGATGTGAATCTGCGGAACAAGCCGAGTTTGCGGTAACATCCGGATCGCACCAGTTCGATCACCGTACTGGGAAATCCACTGTTGAATGATGCTACCTGTTGAGGTACATATCCGATGTTCAGCTTACTGCCACGTACGGACTGCACATTCATATGTACCGTGCCGCTCCAGGGCTGTAACAGCCCCAGCAGCAATTTCAGCATGGTTGTCTTCGCAGAACCATTCGGTCCTGTAATGCCGACAAACTCCCCTACATGGATATCCAGCGACAGTTGGTCAATGACTGGCTCTTTGCCGTATCCGAATACCACATCACGCATGGAAGATAGAATCATGGCTTTTCCTCTTTTCGTAAATATTACGATTTAAAAATGACAAAAAAAATTATCTTGTTTCCCGGTGAATGGTCATTTTCTTTAATCGTGGTGAATACTTCTTCAATTCGATCCGTTCCGGATGGTTACGCTTGTTCTTGGTTGTTGTATAGTTGCGATCTCCGCACTCGGTGCAGGCTAAGGTTACAATGACTCTCATGGATATGGCCTCCTTTGATCTATTTAATCGTAATAATTACTATTTAATGAGTTTAGCCCATGCTTTTATGTTTGTCAACCCCTCACCTACTAAAGTAAAATTTTGTATGCACATTACAATTTCATATGATATACTGCTTTGGTATCATTATAATTTACCTACGGAGGAACTAGATGAAGATCAAAAAATCAACTTTTATTGGGTCATTGGTAGCATGCAGTTTGGCTTTCGGTGCCCTGGGTGTGGCAGCTTCAAACGGAATTCAGGATATTGAAGCAGCACTCGACAGCAACATTAGCTTTAAAGTAAACGGTTTGTCTTGGACACCCAAGAATGAAGCTGGAGACAAACTGAATGCATTAGTTTATGACGGTGATGTTTACTTGCCTGTAAGTACCACAGCAGAAGCATTGGGAGCCAACGTATCTCTGAATGTTAGCAACAAAGTTGTAAGTATTACTAATTCAGGTAGCGGTAAGTCTAGTAGTTCAAGTAATAATAACAGCAGTACAGGTACTAAAGGTTCTGAAGATTCAAGTAAAACAAGTAGTTCGAGCACTTCAGGCTCAATCAAGATGACTGGAACTGATGCTCAGATGATAGCCAAATTGCAAAAAGAATCTCTAACACTGATTAAAATGTATGGTAAAGCACTTAAAACGGGCAGTACTAGTGAGTTTGATAAATACATAGATGACAAAGTCATTGAAAATGCCGAGATTGACTTTTTTGATCGAGGCAAGCAGTATCAAAAAGATAAATTCAAGACTAAAGTTAAAGGTCTCATTGAAGCAAATGATAAAAAAACACTGACCAAATATGCAGATCAATTGATTAACATCAAATCAGCTGATTTTAAAGTGATTTCAATGAATGACAAAACCAAAATAAGTCAAAGTTACAAAGCCATTTATTATCCACAAGGGTGGACGGGTTCTTTTGGAGTATATCTTTCCTTTGTGTTTAGTCCGCAAAAAAGCGGCAACGGCGATTTTTATCTTGGCGATTTGTACTTTAGCTAAAATCCTTAATCCAATACAATCATTGATCTTCAGGTGCACCATTGAACTTGAAGATCTTTTTCTTTTCACTTCAACTCCACGCTGGAAATGGATCTTTCAGTTCTCGCCAGTTCAGTTGCATCTCTTCGTTGGTAAGGAGTGTCTCATCTAACGTCCGTTCGATCTCCGCTCGGTCCATGTCTATCCCGATAAACACCAGTTTCGTAACCCGATCGCCCCACTGCTCATCCCAATCCGGAATAGGCGGAAGAGTATCACCAAAATGCATTTGTCGCTCTTTGTCACTCATCGCGCCTACCCACAACCCGGCTGGTCCCAACTGCTTGGATGTTCCCGCATGACTGAACGATATCGCCATATGGTTACGTGTAGCCAGCCACATTAAACCTTTGGAACGCACAATACTATCAGGCCATTTCGCAATCCAACGCAGCAAACGCTCCGGATGAAACGGACGTTTCCGGTGGTACACAAATGAGTGAATGCCATACTCCTCTGTCTCAGGTGTGTGCTCTTCCTTCATTAATTCGCGGATCCAGCCCGCAGACTGGCTTGCTTTTTCAAAATCAAACCGTCCGGTATTCAATATCTCCCTTGGGTCAATCTGTCCATGTGTGGTGCGAATAAGTCGGGCTTCCGGCTGCATCGCGTGTAGTGCTTTCTCAAGTTTGAGTAATTCATCTTCCGATACCAGATCACACTTGTTCAAAATCAGCACATCACAGAATTCAACCTGATCCGTCAGCAGATGAACGATTCCCCGTACATCATCATCCCCGGCTTCTTGCCCCCGATCCTTCAACGTTTCTTTGGAATTGAAGTCACGCCAGAACTGGGCAGCATCCACTACCGTCACCATCGTATCGAGCCGCGTAAATTTCGTTAAATCGATCCCCAGCTCTTCATCGATATACGTAAATGTTTGGGCAACGGGGACTGGCTCTCCAATACCTGTCGATTCAATCAATAACAAGTTTTTAAGGTCCAGATATGTAAATCGTAAAAATGTTGATTAATTACTGCGAACGAGTATGATGGGGACGGTACAAGCATATATTTTACCAAAGTCCCGGTTCTGGAGGTTTATCCCATGAAAATGGCAGCCAATCTTAAGCTCCTGTCATTCCTGATTCCCTGTGCATTTCTTGTTCCCGTGTTGATTACGATGGCTCCCAATCTGAAAGGAGCATGGAACAGTGAAGCCTTACAAAATATGAAAACAGTATTCATCAGCATTTTCCTCGAAGCCGCTCCATTTCTGCTCATAGGGGTGCTGTTATCTTCGCTAATGCAATGGTTTGTATCTGAGGAAATGATTCGCAAACTAACGCCTAAGAACCCCGTCGGAGGCGTGCTGGTAGCGGGTCTGCTGGGAATCGTTTTCCCCATCTGCGAATGTGGCATGATTCCGGTCGTTCGACGGTTGATGCATAAAGGCATGCCCCCCTATATCGCGGTGACCTTTATTCTTAGCGGCCCTGTAGTAAATCCAATTGTCTTTACCGCGACCCTGCTCGCTTTTCCTTCCCATCCCGAAATTACGATCGCCCGTATGGGACTGGCCTTTGCTGTAGCAGCTGCGATCGGTGGTCTGGTGTATATGTTCGTCCGCCAGAATCCATTGCGTAAACCGAAGGCTACAGTGACGGAGGTCAAGACACATCCCGGATTTAAAATGGCACAGCCTCATTCCCATTCTACCGATCATGATCACGTGCACGATAAAAACTGGCGCAGCTTTTTCATCCATGCGGGTGACGAATTTGTTGATATGAGCAAATATTTGGTGATTGGTGCTCTAATAACAGCCTGCATTCAAACCTTTATCAGCCGCAGTGATCTCATTTCTCTGGGTAACGGGCCTGTTGCCTCCTATGCTTTCATGATGGGTTTTGCGTATGTATTGTCTCTCTGTTCGACATCCGATGCGTTCGTAGCCTCAGCCTTCTCTCACACGTTTGCGTTAGGGCCGCTATTATCCTTTCTCGTTCTCGGTCCAATGCTTGATTTCAAAAGCACATTGATGCTGCTTTCCACCTTCCGCACCCGGTTTGTTATTGGCTTGAGCCTGGTGATTATTGCGTTGGTTTTCGCGGGATCGTGGTTGATTAAACTTTTGGCATGAGCATGTATGAATGTATTATCTGATCAAAAGAGGTGATTACATGAACCATCCTGGTTATACAGTGACCAAAGCTCCGGTTACCAAATCTCACCCTATCCAGTGGCATAACCTGATTCGTGCGCTGTGGATCGGCGGGCTCGCCGTATACATCATTCATTTGAATACAACGGATTCTCTTCATTATTACTTGGCGCCGACGATGCAGCGATTGCTACTCTGCTGCCCTGTTCCCTTTTTGTTCATTGCCGCCATCATGGCCTGGCACGGACTATTCGGTAATAGCCAGCTCCATTGCGACTGTGAGCATCCGCCTCCTTCAGGATGGGGACGCAGCTCGCTGATGTATGGATTGATTGCCATTCCATTAGTACTTGGTTTTCTTTTGCCGGATCAGGCACTAGGCAGTTCTATGGCCAGTCAAAAAGGCATGTCCCTAACCTATGGACCTCCGGAAATTCGTCGAAAAGAACCCTTACCTGATACAGTAGAACTGGACATTAAAGATCTATCCAAAAAAACTGCAAATGCTGAATCATCTGTGCCTGCCACGAAAGTACAATTCGTTCCCCCGGATGAGTACAGTCGTGAATTTGCCGAACTGGCAGAGAAGTTATATGCGGAATCAGTCATAAAGGTATATCCTGAAATTTTCTCCGAGACATTAGGTTCGATCGATATGTTCCAACGACAATTTGCAGGCAAGGCTATCAGCCTTACCGGGTTTGTATATCGAGACAAAAGTATGGAGCATGAATCTCATTTTGCATTAGGGCGATTTCTCGTGATGTGCTGCCCAGCAGACGCGGCACCCTTTGGCGTAATGATTCATGTCCCGAATGCAGACAGCTATCCTACAGACAGCTGGGTACAAATCGATGGCACCATTGGTTCTGCTCAAGTGAATGGTGAGGACACCATTGAGATTCGGGCGACGAAGGTAACTCCGGTCGATCAGCCATCTACCCCATACATTTATACCAGTGCAGATTCAGTTGTGACGTATGGTGAATTGCAAAATAAATAAGAAAAGCCCCGAAGCTATGGAATGCATAACTTCGGGGCTTTAAATTTTATTCCGGCATCAGGTTAACCTTGTTTACCTGATATATTATTCAGTTACGATATCATGCACCAATACAGGAGCATCTGCATGATCTGCAATAGTAATGTTCTCTTTGATCTTCGCGATTACGTCTGCTACGTCTTCACGATTCGCATGGATGGTTACGAGTGATTCACCAGCTTTAACTTCGTCACCCACTTTTTTGTTGAGCATCAAGCCCACAGCAAGATCGATCTCGGACTCTTTTGTTGCACGGCCTGCGCCGAGCAGCATTGCTGCAGTACCGATTTCGTCAGCGACGATACCAGCTACATATCCGTCTTTATCCGCTGGTACTTCAACCAGATATTTCGCTTGTGGCAAGCGATCTGGGTGATCTACAACTGAAGCGTCTCCGCCTTGATTTGCCAGGAAGTCCTTGAATTTCTCCAGCGCTTTACCGTTCTGGATCACTTCTTTCAATTTCTCCTCAGCATGCTCCAGGGAGTCTGCTTTACCAGCAAGGAATACCATTTGACGTCCAAGCGCCAGACAGAGTTCTTCCAGATCCTTCGGTCCTTTACCTTGCAGCGTAAGAATGGCTTCTTTCACTTCAAGCGCGTTACCGATAGCGAGGCCCAGTGGTTGGGACATATCGGAAATGACAGCCATTGTTTTACGTCCTACATTGTTACCGATGCTTACCATGGCATGTGCCAGTTCTTTCGCATCTTCTGTTGTCTTCATGAATGCACCAGCACCCGTTTTGACATCTAATACGATCGCATCGGCACCTGCTGCAATTTTCTTACTCATGATGGAGCTTGCGATCAGTGGGATGGAGTTAACGGTAGCTGTAACGTCACGCAATGCATAGAGCTTTTTGTCTGCCGGCGTGAGGTTGCCACTTTGACCGATAACGGCAACTTTATGTTCGTTAACGAGGCGGATGAACTCTTCTTTCTCCAACTCGACGTGGAAACCTGCAACAGATTCCAGTTTGTCCGTTGTACCACCAGTGTGACCCAATCCACGTCCGGACATTTTGGCAACTGGAACATCCAGAGCAGCAACAAGCGGTGCCAGTACCAGCGTTGTAGTATCGCCAACGCCTCCTGTGGAGTGCTTGTCTACCTTGATACCTTCGATTGCGGACAGATCAATGGTCTCGCCCGAGTTCACCATGGACATGGTCAAATCTGCGCGTTCCTTATCAGTCATATCCTTGAAGAATACAGCCATCGCCCAAGCGCTGACTTGATAATCCGGGATTTCGCCTTGTGTGTATCCTTGAACAACAAAATCAATCTCAGCTGTTGTCAGTTCTTTTCCGTCGCGTTTCTTAGCAATAATGTCTACCATTCTCATGATGATCTCTCCTTCGTTGTGGGTGATTTGTATAGAACACTTTGTTGTTAGTCCGTTACGGACCCGGATCGTTCTTTCGATCGCTGTTGTCTCCAAGTTTTTTTTATCCATTTTGTAATGGAGAAAACCTGGAGACAAAGGCGAACGCTTCGCTTCTACAGAATCGATTCCGGTTCCTCCACTACGCTCGTGGAACAAAAGTTTCGATTAAAATCAATTGATACTGATAAATTAAGTGATTTTTACAGCGTAATTGCTGTTTCCAGTGCTACGACCATCATGTCGTTGAACGTTTTTTGGCGCTCTTCGGCGGAAGTCTCTTCACCTGTCAGCAAGTGGTCACTTACAGTCAGGATCGTGAGTGCATTTACGCCAAATTTGGCTGCGAGTGTGTACAGTGCAGTTGTTTCCATCTCAACGCCCAGTACGCCGTGCTGCATCAATTTCTCAGTCACGGAACGATCGTCACGATAGAAGGAATCCGAGCTGAATACGTTACCGACGTGAATTTTCATGCCTTTGGCAGTTGCGCGGTCATAGGCTTCTTTCAGCAGGGAGAACGACGCGATCGGGGAGAAGTCATATCCACCAAATACGAGCTTGTTCATGCTGGAATCGGTACATGAAGCTTGAGCAAGGATAACATCACGAACACGTACATGTTCTTGCATACCTCCGCAAGTTCCAACACGAATCAGGTTTTTTACACCGTATTCGCTGATCAGTTCGTTGGCATAGATGCTGAACGATGGAATCCCCATGCCCGAGCCTTGCACTGAGATACGGTGTCCTTGATATGTACCCGTGAATCCGAGCATTCCTCGAACTTCATTGTAACAAACGACATCTTCAAGGTACGTATCTGCAATAAATTTTGCACGCAATGGATCTCCTGGCAAAAGGATTGTTTCTGCGATATCTCCGGGTTTAGCTCCAATATGTGTACTCATGATTAAATCTCCTCCAGTTATCCATATGATTGAATGAAGGCCAGGAACCGGAACAGCCGAAGCTGTCCCCGTGGTTATCCTGTCCAACTTTATGCTTCAAGAAAATAACAGCTTTCCCCAAGTTCAGTTAAAGATAAAAATGTTGACTATTTCAAATCCTTCAGGAAGCTTGTGCCATATTCAGGCAGTTTCACTCCGAAGTTCTCAGCTACTGTTGCTCCAACATCCGCAAACGTACTGCGCAGTTCAAGCTTTTTGCCCCCACTGAAGCGTGGAGAATACACAAGCAGTGGCACATACTCACGTGTATGGTCCGTTCCGCGGTAAGTTGGGTCATTACCATGGTCAGCTGTAATGAGCAGCAGATCATCGTCTGTCATTTTGCTGAAGATCTCTGGCAGACGAGCATCATACTCTTCAAGTGCTTGAGCATAACCTTGTGGATCACGACGGTGACCGAACAGGGCATCGAAGTCAACCAGGTTCAGGAAGCTGAGTCCAGTGAACGCCTCATCCATCGTTTCGGACAGTTTGTCCATGCCATCCATGTTGGAGACGGTACGTACAGACTTGGTTACACCTTCGCCATCGTAGATATCTGCGATTTTACCCAAAGCAATCACGTCAAATCCACCATCTTTAAGTTCATTCATCACGGTACGGCCAAAAGGTTTGAGCGCGTAATCATGACGGTTAGCTGTACGCTTCCAGTCACCCGCTTCACCTACAAATGGACGTGCAATAATGCGGCCCAGCATATACGGATCTTCAAGTGTAATTTCACGGCAGAACTCACAGATTTCATACAGTTCTTTCAGTGGAACAACATCCTCATGGGCTGCAATTTGCAAAACCGAATCCGCGGATGTGTATACGATGAGTGCGCCAGTTTCAACATGCTCTGCACCCAGCTCATCCAGAATTTCCGTGCCGCTGGCCGGTTTGTTACCGATCACTTTACGGCCTGTTTTTTCCTCAATGCGTTGAATCAACTCATCCGGGAATCCGTCTGCGAACACGCGGAATGGGGTATCAATGTAAAGACCCATCAGTTCCCAGTGACCCGTCATGGTGTCTTTTCCTCTGGATGCTTCCTGCATCTTGGTGTAAAAGGCTTTTGGTGCATCCGCTACAGGCACACCTTCAATTTCCTTAATATTGGACAGTCCAAGACTGGCCATATGCGGCATCTTCAATCCTCCGCGTTCACGTGCAATGTGACCAAAGGTGTCGACATCGAAATCATCGAATTCCGCTGCATCCGGCGCTTCACCAATTCCCACTGAATCCATAACGATCAGATGTACTCTTTTGAATGTTGACATAACTTAAGCACTCCTTCCAATAATCCGGCTTTTACAAGAACAGTCCGGCGATGATCGCAGACAGCACGCTGACAAGCGATGCACCGTAAAGCAGTTTCAGACCGAAGCGGGCCACCACATTACCTTGTTTCTCATGAAGTCCCTTCACCGCACCGGCAATAATACCGATCGAGGAGAAGTTGGCGAACGATACGAGGAAGACGGATACGATACCTGTTGTTCTGGCAGACAATGTAGTCTGTTTGGTCAGATCAAGCATGGCAACGAATTCGTTGGATACCATTTTGGTAGCCATAATACTTCCCGCTTGAATCGCTTCTTTCCACGGAACACCCATAATGAAAGCAAATGGTGCAAACACATAACCAAGCAGTTCCTGGAACGAAATGCCGAGCACTGCACTGAAGATCCCGTTAACCAGTGCGATCAAAGCAACAAAACCGATTAACATTGCTGCTACGACGATGGCAACTTTGAAACCATCCAAAATGTACTCGCCCAACATTTCGAAGAAGGATTGTTTTTCCTCTTCCTGTACTTCCAATATATCTTCTTCCTCGGAAACCTCATAAGGATTCACGATGGAAGCAATGATAAAACCGCCAAACAGATTCAGCACAAGTGCCGTAACCACATATTTCGGATCAATCATGGACATATAGGCACCGACAATCGACATCGATACCGTGGACATCGCCGAGGCACACAAGGTGTACAGCCGATGTTTCGGCAGCAACCCAATTTGTTTTTTCACAGAAATGAACACTTCAGATTGCCCCAATACAGCCGAAGCAACCGCGTTATATGATTCCAGTTTGCCCATTCCGTTGACTTTGCTTAATACCAGACCAATATATTTTATAACAAAAGGTAAGATTCGGATATACTGCAATATCCCAATGAGCGCTGAGATGACGACGATCGGCATCAATACACTGAGGAAAAACGGCGCGCCCCCACTGTCTGCACCAACGGTAGTCAAGCCACCGAATACAAATGAGATACCGTCATTTGCATAGCCAAGCAAACTTTCAAATACAGTCGCGAAACCGCCAATCAAAAACGTCCCGATTTCTGTGTTCAACAATGCGTATCCCAATATAACTTGCAAAACAATCATGATAATTAGTGGACGATATCGGATCTTCTTCTTACCGTTGCTGACCAGATAAGCTAGTCCAAAGACAACAAGTATACCAAGAAGGGCAATTAGGAATTTCATTCTATCTCTCCTTTGAAGGTAGTTAAGCCGGATGATCATTCAGCTCAAAGGTTTCCCATATATGTGATGAATTAACCTTTCAGAAAACGGTTGAAGCGCTTACAATAAATTCGGTTTTTTATGATTCTGTTTTAATTAAAAATATAGAAAATTTGGATCAGCTTTAAAACTTGTTCTCCACATCCATTTATAGATATGAAGAACAAGTTAAACCCTTTTAAAGCATCCAAGCATTCCATCTAGTTGAATTTATCGAGCTAAGTTACTCACGATTTAATAATTAGATGTAGATTGTTCGCCTTGCATGATTTTCACACCGGAACTTGCGCCAATCCGAGTTGCTCCTGCATCGATCATTTTTTGCATGTCTTCCAGACTACGCACGCCGCCGGAAGCTTTAACGCCTACATCTGGACCTACGGTACGACGCATCAAAGCGATGTCTTCTGGTGTTGCTCCACCCGTAGAGAAACCTGTGGACGTTTTGACAAAATCAGCTCCAGCTTTTACTGCTGCCTGACATGCACGTACTTTCTCTTCATCCGTCAACAGACAAGTTTCAATAATGACTTTCACCAAAGCTTTACCCGCTGCTGCTTCAACAACTGCACGAATATCCTGTTCCACAAACTCATCTTTGCCGTCTTTCAAAGCACTAATGTTGATGACCATGTCCACTTCAGTAGCACCTTTAGCAATCGCGTCTTTAGTTTCGAATGCTTTGGTCTCGGAAGTGGAAGCTCCCAGAGGAAAACCAATAACGGTACAAATATCTACGCCAGTACCTTGAAGTTGTTCAGCAGCATAAGCAACCCAGCCTGGGTTAACACATACAGAAGCAAATTGATATTGTTTCGCTTCTTCGGTCAATTTGGCCATTTCACTTTGTGTTGCATCTGCACGAAGCAAGGTATGATCTATCATTTTGGCTAATTGTGGTGTAGTCAATTCAATCTCCCCTTATCTGAACTAGTTATTTTCTATATCCCTACCCTAACATGAACATATGTAAAAATCAATATGAACTTTTGTTCAACCTTGAAATTTAAACACATTCCATGGAAACTTCATTAAACTAAAGGCTTCCCTCACCAAGATGAAATCGTACAGTATAGCTTCTGTCTAAGAAAGCAAAACATCCGCCCATGTCGCGTGGCAGATGTTGTCATCCATTGAATTATAATCGGAGCAAAGCCTGAGCTGTGTATTGATCTGTTACCAAAATGTTGGCGTAATGACCTTTGAGCGCAGCATGAATGGCTTCTATTTTACGTTTTCCCCCGGCCACGAGAATCGATTTTTCCTTATTTCGCAGCTCGGCCAGGTCAATTCCGACGGTTCTGTTGTTAATCTCATCACTGATCAAGCGGCCCTCGGCGTCAAAAAAACGTGAACAAATGTCACCTGCACCTGAATGCATCAGCAATTGCTGTTCTTCATCATTAAAGTACCCCAGTCTGAACAAAAGTGCATCTTCCTTCACTGTACCTACGGTAAACATGGCAATATTCGCCTGTCGGCCAAGCTCCACGATCCTGCCAATATGTCGGTCTGCTTCTACCATTTTTTTGACTTCAATGTTATCGAAGATCACGGGCAAAGGCAAATATCGGGGAACCGTATGGAAAGCTTCCGCAAATAAATGAACAATTTCTGCCGCATACGTATTCACGTGGGAATGACTTACGCCTCCCTTAAGTTGAACCACTTCCACGCCTTTGACTTGCTTGGGACGAAGCTGACGGGCTACGGCGTTCATGGTTGTCCCCCAGGTTACCCCAATAATGTCCGCATCTTGCACCGTATCTTGTAAGTAATCTGCTGCTCTTTTGCTAATATGTTTCAAAATTTCTTCATCACTCTTCAACGGGGCAAAACATACAAGCGCAGTATCCAGATTATACTTGGCCTTGAGTTCCCCGGCGATAATGTCGATATCCTCCAGCGGGTCCATAATTTCAATGCGAACGTAACCGCGATCTTTCGCATACTGAAGTAACCGAGATACCGTTGGACGTGACACGCCCAGCCTGACCGCAATATCCTGCTGGCTGTAATCCGACTGATAATACAATTTCGCTGCTTCAATGCTTAATCGTTGCTTCTCCAGATCCATTCCCATATGCGCTCATCTCACTCATTCCTATTATCGTTCGATTCACCTTACACCATTGTATTATACATGATTGAGTACCAGGTCACTATCCAGGTATAAAACGTTATAAACGATGCATACTACATCGGTCGCTTATTAATGTGGGCCCTTTTTGGCAAAAAACATCATAGAGAGGAAGAACCGTATGTCTACATTATTGTATATTACTGCCCATCCTCATGATCATGAAACTTCCTTCAGCATGGCTGCAGGTAAAGCGTTTGTGGATGCATATCGTGAAAGCCATTCCTCGGATGAGGTTATTCATCTGGATTTGTATCGCTCGGATATTCCTCATATTGATGCAGATGTATTCAGTGGTTGGGGGAAACTTCAATCCGGCAGCGAATTGACTTCTGAAGAAAAGGCTAAGGTTCAACGTTTGAATGAATTATCGGATCAATTCGCCTCTGCTGACAAATATGTTTTTGTGACACCGATGTGGAACTTCTCTTTTCCTCCAATTATGAAGGCTTATATCGACTCCATCTGCGTGGCTGGTAAAACGTTCCGTTATACGGAACAAGGCCCGGTTGGATTGCTTTCCAACAAAAAGGCACTGCATATTCAGGCTCGTGGCGGCATTTATTCCGAAGGGCCTGCGGCTCAGATGGAATCTGGTCATCGTTACCTGAGCATTATCATGTCTTTCCTGGGTGTTCCGAAGCTTGAAGGCATTTTTGTGGAAGGACATAACCAATATAAGGAACGGGCAGATGAGATCAAACAGCAAGCCATTGAAGAGGCACGTACACTCGCTAAACAGTTTTAACCCTTACTAAACAAATACAGCAACAAACACAAAACCCGCATGCCAACCCATGAATTATTAATTCCATAGGGCGGCATGCGGGTTTTTATTATTTTATAATAAACGTTAGAGCTTTATTGATGTCCAGCGCTGGCACGGCTCATGGTTTCAAGTTTGCGAGTAATGGCATGGCGGTCCACTTTCAGTCCCCAAATGGCTTCAATAATCTGTTCTTTCTCTTCGGGACCCTCGGCATTTTTTAGTTGCATTAACAGATCATGCATCTGTTCGTTAATACCTTCAAATTGACTCCAAAGATCCTGTCTAACCTCGGTTGAATCCAGATGATGATTAGCATCCACTTCTTCTTTCAATGCTTGCAGAATGGCCTCTTTCCACTCCTCATCACCTAGCTGTTTCGCTATGTTCAGGAGATCCAGATAATCGTCAACAAGAAGTGAGTTCAGTTCAGCATGTGTTTTCATCGTTTATTGCATCCCCTTTGCATCTATTTACCCAGTATTATACTCGGTATTTCGGGATATGCAATACTTGTCGAAAAAAGTTAGTTATTGTATTAGGGACTATTGGGTGATTATGGGTCAAAATGAGTGCTTCTTATTACCGAACTTTCGATCTATGTTTAGCTAAAAAGTAAGCTTATGTTCTTGTACCCTTTCTATAAGCAACCGACACAATATAAAGCCGATTACCACATACAGACCAATCATGCTCACAATGCCAATCCAACCCAGATGGCTGTAAAGTAGTCCCCCTCCAGTTCCGCTGACACTTGATCCCACGTAGTAGAAAAACAAATACAAGGCATTGGCCTGGGATTTATGCTGATCCGCCACGAGTCCAACCCAGCTGCTGGCGATGGAATGTCCGCCAAAGAAACCAAAGGCAAACAGGGCAAGTCCAATTATTTTGACCCAAAGTTCGGGGTGAATGGTACAGACTGCACCGGCCAGTATAATACCTAGCGCGATTCCAAGGACATTCGATCTTCCATACCGATCTGCAAGCCTGCCCATCCAGGTACTGCTCAACGTACCCATAAGGTACACGACAAAAAGGCTACCGACGATGGACTGGCTAAGATGATAAGGTTCTCCTGTCAATTCAAATCCAATGTAGTTGAATAACGTCACGAAGCCCCCCATCAGAAGAAATCCCAATCCATATAGGCAAAGTAGACGTGGATTCCGACACTGTGACCACAAAAGCGGAATGATCTTTTTGAATCCAGGAGTCGCTTTGACAAAATGGCGGGATGGCGGGATGACAAGCCAGAAAATAACAGCCGCACATAGGCCAAGAATACCGATAAAACCAATTGCAGCACGCCAACTGAACCAGTCTGTGATCACGCCGCTGATAAAACGACCAGCCATACCCCCGATCGAATTTCCGCTGATATAGAGGCCCATGGCATACCCTAGACTGGTAGGCTCAATCTCTTCAGACAGATATGTCATGGCTGTCGCGGGCAGCCCGGCAAGTGCAACTCCCTGGAGAATTCGAAGTAGAAGCAACTCGGTAAATCCAGGGCTAAACGCGCTAATCATAGCAATAATAGATGAAACAACTAAAGCTGCTGTCATAATAAATCGTCTTCCCAATGAATCAGATAAGGAACCGATAAACAACATGGTCAGTGCCATGGCAATCGTCGTAACTGAGAGGGTAAGACTGGAATGTGCAGGCGAGATCGCAAATGCCTCGCTAATCTCGGGCATCAGGGGCTGGAGGCTGTAAAGTAACGCAAAAGTTACAAAACCTCCGGCAAACAGCGCAAGGCTAATGTTACGAAACGTCTTAGTTCCCTGCTGAATCATGATATTCCAACTTTCTCGGTAGGAAAGCTCCATGATCGGCTGCTGACTGATCGCTTGGCTGAAGCCTTCCATTAATCGTTATTTGATGAACAGTTTACGCTCCATATGAGTCAAAAACTCATATCCATCTGGAGTTACAACAACCGTGTCCTCGATTTGGAAGCCACCAGCGCCGAGCTCATAATAAGGTACCTCTACACACAGCACCATGCCGGGCTCCAGTATGCGCTGGTCGCCGGAAGAGAGGGTCATGTCGTCATACAGTTCCAAGCCAATGGCATGACCAACATGCTGACGTCGGTAATGCGGAATTCCCTCACGTTGCACGCGAGACACAGCCGCATGAAAGACGTCGGAAGCCTTGACGCCAGGGCGTACGGTTTCAAGTGCCGTCTCCCATCCACTTTTTACTGCATTAAAATGTTTTTTCATCCAGGGAGTTGGCTCTCCTGCCACAACGGTACGCCCTGTATCTCCCCAGTATCCTTCCAGTTGCAAGCACAGATCAAAGCGGATCTGATCGCCTGACTCGATGGTATGAAAATAATTTTCGATGAGCGGCAGCGCACTGCGCGGACCCGCTCCTACCGCAGTCATTGCAGGAGTCCCACCTGCTTTCATCACAGATAGCCGATAATGGTCGGCAAGCTGCTTCTCATGAACACCGGCTGCGATCAGATCAATCAGCTCTTGCTCAATCCGTTCATTGACTTGGGCAGCCTGTCGGAGCTGCTCGATTTCGAAAGGCGTCTTAACCAAGCGGATTTGGCGAAATAGCTTGTACGCGTGAACAACTGCTCCTTGAGGCGCATCCTCCGTGATCCGTGCCAAAAGTTCAGGAGCGATTCGCATCTCATCGATTCCAATCGGTTGATTCTCGATGTCGAGTTGTTTCAGTGCAGCTTTAAGCGCTTCTATCGGCCCTGGATGAATGACTGTCGTTTGTAGCAGAGAGTAGAACAGATCAATGTCATCCGTAGAAGGTTTGCCTTCGATCGAGCCTTCCACGAAGAAGTCACTGTAGGCAAATATATCTACTCCAGTGATACCGAATTGGGCCACAACGCCCAAACGATTCGTCGGAATGACGATACATGGCCGAGCGGATCGGTCGGCAGGTAGAATGGCGTAAATCTGCATTGTCCAGTTGCTTGCGCGTAGCTGGGAGCCGATGACATAGTGAATATTTTCCGGAGTTGTTGCGATCAAGGCACGAAGTCCCTGAGTTTTCATTACGTCCTCCGCCCGGTCCCGGTTGAGACCCGAGCTGTGGGATATATGATTTGAATTGTTCATGATTCAGACCTCCTTTTGTTTTTCCTGCCCCCAAACAAACTCTCAAGTCCAGGTACTGAGCGCAGTACCAGCTTGATGATCATGAACAAGGCCAGTGCAAAAGCGATAAGTACGACAGATACAACAGCGATCGTCGGGTCCTGCCACTTTTCCATATAAAGAAACAGTTGTATTGGCAGGGTGTAGCTGTCCTGACGAAGCAGCAGTAGTGCAGCCTCTACCTGATCAAAAGTGAAGACAAATGCGATTGACCCTGAAAGGAGCAGAGATAGTCTAAGCTGTGGCAATGTGATTGTAAAAAAGATACGCAGTGGCCCTGCTCCAAGGTCTGCTGCCGCCTCTCGGTGTGCGGGCTGCAGGTTGGCCAATGCACTGCCTACAAGCGTTAGCACGAATGGAAGCACGATGACCGCTTCACCCAAAATAAGAGCGAACAATCCGCCTGCAATATGCATTTTGGAGAACAAAATTAGATACGCAATACCAAGCGTAATTTTCGGCATAACCATTGGGGATACAAAAAAGGCTCTTAAGATGCCAGCACCCGGGAAAGGGTAATGTACGATAGCCAGCGCCGCAAGTGTTCCGGTAATCAGCGCCAGCAATACCGCTCCAGTGGAGGCAATCAGACTGTTCTTGAATGCAACGAGAAATTGAGTCTGCTCTCCCAGATTCGCATACCACTTCAGGGTAAGACCTTCCGGCGGGAATTTACTGGCCGATCCGGAACCTACTGATGTCAATAGGATCATGAGCAGTGGCAACAGTAAATAAACTGCTACAGCCCCTGCAAATATATAGAGCAGCAATTTAGTGAAGCTTTTCGACTTAACCATAAGCCTGCTCTCCCTTCCGGGAACGACGGAACATCAGCGTTTCGGCTCCTTTATTGACCAAAAGTGAAACGATGATGGAAGAAACGAGCAAGAATATACTTGCTACCGCAGCCATCGGCCAGTTGGTATCCAGTGTTCGCTGGTAAATAAATACCGGCAGTGTCATGACTCTGCCTCCGCCAATCAGTTGGGGCGTTGTAAAGGCCGTGAGGCATAGCGTGAATACAATCTGTACCCCGCTAGCAATACCTCTCGCTGATAAAGGCAGGGTAATCGTGAGGAATGTCCGCCAGCTTCCTGCTCCCAGATCCTGTGCAGCCGCTTTTAGCGAAGCGTCACTTTGCGACAATACATTCAGGATCGGAAAAACCATGAACGGCAGAAAAATATGAACAAGAGCGACAACAACACCAGTCTCGTTATATATCATACTGAAGCCTTCATCCGTGATTCCAAGCCGTATAAACAGCCAGTTCATGAACCCCTGTTTGGATAGCAGCAGCTGCCAGCCATAGGATCGAACAACCGCGCTGACCAGCAGCGGAAGAAACGTAAGCAGCAGCAACAATTGCTTCATGCCCGGTTTCTTCAGGCCGGCAATACAATAAGCTAGCGGGTATGCAAGCAGCAGGCTCCATAGCGTGACCTTGAAGGCAACGCGAAATGTGGTGCCTATCAGCTTCCAATAGTACGGATCGGACAGAAAAGCACGATAAGCATCCCACTCCCAGCCCCGGATGAGCTTGCCATTTTCATAGATATCAAAGCTGTACCTGCCAAAGATGAGCAGACCACCCAGATACACGATGCCCATCAGGGTCAGAGCGGGTAGCAGAAGAAGCAACTGGGTAATCCACCGGCGGTTTTTGGATGAATACAGATTCACGATCCGATCCGTAACCCGATTCATATCCCTTCCTCCTGTACCGGATTAAGCAGCAAAGGTTCGGATAACAAGAGCGCGTCCTCCGGATCAAAGCCAATCTGGATTGGCTCCCCCGGGCTAAAACGTGAGGCTCCTCGCTGATGCAGTACACTGGCCTGAACCAGAAACCCCTCAGCAATCTGGATCGTGTAACGAATATTTGCCCCGCCATACACTGCTTCTATGACACGTCCATCCAGTTTGTTCAGGCAAGGGTTCGCATCCTCTCCAAGTCGAATATATTCGTTGCGAATGGACAACGAGTGCCGGTCACCTATTAGGGCAAACGGGGTGTTCTCATTTGTCTTCACCAGCAGCGAATACCCGAAGCATTCAACCCGGATTACATTCGTATCCTGTCCAAGCACCGTTGTTGCCAGAAGATTGGTATCGCCGATGAACTTGGCCACGAAGCTGTCTGCCGGTCTTTCATAGATTTCATCAGGCGTAGCATATTGCAGCAGCTTGCCAGCGCGCATGACGCCGATCCGATCTGACATGTTCATGGCTTCATTCTGATCATGCGTTACAAAGATGAACGTACCGCCGAACTCTCGTTGTATGCGTTTCAGTTCGCGCTGCATATCCAGACGCAGCTGCATATCCAGTGCGGAAAGTGGCTCATCGAGCAGCAAAACTTCGGGTCTGTTGATTAACGCGCGAGCAATGGCTACGCGTTGAGCCTGCCCCCCGGATAACTGGGAAACAGCTCGTCTGCCATAATCTCCGAGCTGTACCAGCTCAAGCATTTCGTGTACCTGCTTCCTGATATCGGCTTTCGGTAACTTCTTCACCTTTAGCCCATAGGCGATGTTGTTGAATACGTCCATATGTGGGAATAGCGCAAGCTGCTGAAAAATCATGTTGCTGTTGCGTCCGTAGGCCGGGATGCCGGTTACATCCCGACCTCCTAGCATAATGCACCCCTGATCCGGCTGCTCAAGTCCGCCAAGCATCCGCAGCAGTGTTGTTTTGCCACAGCCACTCGGACCTAACAGGGAAACGAATTCTCCCTTCTTCACCTGTAGTGACACATGGTTAACCGCTGCTCGCTCTCCGTAGGTCTTTGTGACTTCTCTTGTTTCAATGGAAATGAGTTCTTGTTCACTGCTCATCTCTGTTTCCCTCCCGTCCATAACGGGTTCGAAATAGAACCCGTTATCGTGGTTTGTCTGAAAACCATCATTTATTGAAGTTTGGTTTTGACGAGTCGGTCCCATAGATCCTTCCAGGAAGAGCTGTTTTGAGCAAGAACATCCCAGTCAGGACTAATCCCGTTGCTCTGTGTTTCCACGGAGAAGGAAGGATCGTCCTTGTATTTGTCCGGAACGGCAGCAGTCGTGCTGGTTACCGGTGTACCTGTTGCTTCTGCATATTGTGACAGCGCATCTGCGCTCAGCAGCTCGTTGATAATTTCGTTGGCTACACGTGTCTGCTCAGGTGTTGACCCCTTCACAACCTGAAGTGTGTACGGGAAGGAAATGGCTCCTTCGCTCGGATACGCTACAGCGAGTGGAGAACCGCCGTCAATCCATGTCTGTGCAACCTGTGCACTGAAAGGAGCAATCAGAGCATCTCCCGACTCCAGAAGAGCCTTCAACTGGTCATTGGATGTAACCAATGTGCCGATCTGGTCACTGTGATCTGCCCAGAACTGGAATGCTGGCTCCGGATTCTCATACGATGCGCCAAGCTCCTGTCCTTTGACTGCAAGAAGTGGAGAGATATAGGAATAGAACATGTAGTCCCAAAGTGCCGTTTTCCCTTTGAATTCCTCGTTATCCCACAGATCATTCCAGCTTGTTGGCGGTGTTTTTACAAGGTCTTTGTTATAGACAAGCGCGAAGCTCGAAACTCCCCACACGACACCCTTGTTGTCAGGATTGTGGAATTGCTCCGGGATATCCTTGATATTGGTCACGATGCTTGTATCCAGTGGCTCCCACATATCATCGTTCAAGCCTTTTGCCGTCGCATCTGCGTTGAAGTAACCAAAGTTGACAACTGGATTGTTGGGATCAGCCTGCTTGCCAGCGACCATTTTCGGATACATGACTGCATTGGATGATTCTTCAAAAGTAACTTCAACATTTGGATGCTCTTTGACGTAATTTGCAACCACTTCTTTTGGAACGACATCCTGATTGGAACCAGCCCAGATAAACATGGTCAGTTTAACCTTGTCTCCGCTTCCTCCAGAAGAATCGGATCCTCCTGCTGTATTGCTGGAGCTACTTGCTCCACCGCATGCAGAGAGAACCAGTGTACCGGCCAGTGTCAGTGAGGCGAGACTGAGAAAGCGTTTCTTGTTTGATTTAAACATGAGAATTTCCCCCATCGATTTAGTTGGTTTTATGAATTTGACAAAAATTAATTCGTTTTTCCTTCATGTACCTTATCAATGCAATCCTATTTTCTGACGCAATCCTTCCATAATGCCTGATATCTCATGTGGAGATACGGATACGGTCGCAGTTTGCTTCTCCTCCACGGCTCCCATGGTCTGACGCTTCAGGTAGTCTCTGAGTGCCAGCGGAACATTCAGCAGCGCCTGATTCAGCGATACTTGCATCTCGTCAGTCCATATGGCCTCGAACTGTTTCCTTGTCCAGCCATAATCGAATTCTTCCTGCTGCCGTTCCCGCTTGGCCCGCAACTGTCTGGTCTCACTCACGTTCAGGTTCCGGCCTTCTATGACGACACCATACAGTTCAAGAGCTTTTTCCGTCGATACCAGTCCTCTTCTAACATCCTCCAGAACCAGCATTGGATCCCGATCAAATGGATCGCCATATCCACCTCCGCCCTGTGACAGGAACGTCACCGTCTCTCCGGGTTGGAGCAGCAACTCATCAATTCTTCCCAGATGGTGTTCACTTGCACGTCCAGCATTGAGAATCGCTTCCCCATGGGTACCAACACCTCCGCCAAGCCTGCCCCACGGATGAAACTCCATACGCTCCATATTTCTGGCGGTCATTACGGTATCTGGTGTAAGAATTTTGACACACAGGTCGATTCCGCTTCCACCACGGAAGGTTCCAGCACCAGCAGAATCAGCACGAAGGCCATAATGCTCTATGAGCACAGGCATTTCGGATTCTACTGTTTCCGCAGGAATGTTTCGAAGATGACCCACGGCAAAATCCATGCCATCAATTCCGTCCTTCATCGGTCTTGCTCCTGAACCGCCACATATCGGCTGGATCACGCCAACCTTTTTTTTGCCATCTGACGCATCTGTCATCGCCATCATAACGATGCATGCCTGTCCGGCTCCTGCGGCGGGAACCTTACTTGCCTGAGCTTTTCCAAGAGCACCTGTGATGACATCCATTAGCCGAATAAAGGTAGCTGCTCGTGCGCCAACCGCTGCCATCGGCTCCGGGTTGAGAACTGAAGCCGGTGGTGCATAATTTCGAACCATGCGAATCATGCCCGAATTCCATGGAATTGTTGGATCGAGCGTACGGAAATAACGAATGAGTGCGGGAACCAACATGTAATGCCCCTGTTGATTGTGGGTAGGAATATTGAACGAAGCTCTGACCTGAGGGTCGGTGCCGCTAAAGTCCAGATGAATATCACTGCCCGCGATTGTCATTTTGCAGCGCAATCGGATGGGATAACCGCCAGGACCTTTCTCCAGATAGTCCCAGAACTCATACGAACCATCCGGGATCTCCTGTACGATGGCGCGGGCCTTCAACTCAGCGTATTCCAGCAATTGCTTAATACCCTGTTGAATCCTCTCTACACCGTAGCGGCCGATAAGCTCCTCTAGTCGCTGCTCCCCCCGATTCAAGGCTGCCATCAGTGCCTTGAGATCACCGAGGTTTTGCTCCGGAATGCGGCTATTGTCCAGAAACATGCGCAGTATCTGCTCATTAAGAACGCCTGCTTCATACAGCTTGACTGGCGCAATTCGAATGCCTTCCATATGAATATCGTAGGCGCTTGGAGATACGCTCCCCGGTACCTTACCACCTACATCGGAAGAATGAACGAAGCACATGCCGTATGCGATGATTTCCCCTTTGTGAAAATAGGGCTTGATCAGATGAACATCCGGTAGATGTGTCACCATGCCTTTGGTGGAATAAGGATCATTGCAGATGACCAGATCGCCTTCCTTCCAGTCTGTAATGCTGTTTATGGTCGCCGCAGCAGGGATGCCAAGGGACAGATTGTAACCCGTCTCCAATGGCGACCCAAACGTTTCCCCGGATGGTGACAAGAGGTAGGTTCCAAAATCGCCCGTTTCTTTAACAAAAGCGGTGAATCCCGTGCGCAGCACGACATTGGCCATTTCCTCCACCGCAGCCTGAATCCGGTTGTTGAAAATTTCAAGAAAAACCTTGTCGCCAATCATTGCTCCACCTCCCCAATCACATTACCGTTACCATCCCGGTATACCGTAAATCCAGGCGGGATGAAAATGGTTGTATCATATTCCTCCACAATAATGGGCCCAAGAATGGGCATATCCAGTGGGATCTGTCCCCTCGTAAGAACTTTTGCTGTTCGCTGCTCGTGGTCAAAAGTGATGATTCGTTCTTCTGCTTCACTTTCATCGAATGGCAACTCTACCGGAGACGCCGTGCTTTGGGTGGGCAGGATGCCAACAATGGTCGCTCTCAGACTAACGAACATCACTTCAGCTTCCGGCTGGCTGATGCCAAACACATTTTGGTAGTACATATGGAATTTGATCCTTGCTTTCTCAGGATCGGCGATTTCTTCGGATGTGAGCGTAACCTCCAAATCAAAGGCTTGACCTTCGTAACGCATGTCGGCGCTATATAAGCAATAGATATGTTCCAGTTTCACTCCGCCGCGGGCTTCCTCTTCAACCCAACTACGACCTTGATTCTCCAGTCTGGTGTAAAGAGTCGATAACTCACCAGGCTCAAGCGTCTGACTGCTTTTGTGCAAGGTATGAACGAAATCATTGCGAAGGTTGGCAACCGTGCAGCCCATGGCACAAAGTGTTCCTGGAGATGGCGGGATCAGCACTCGGCGGATGCCCACTTCACGCGCCATGAGAAAAGCATGCATCGGCCCAGCTCCACCATAGGCGAGCAGCGTAAAGTCCCGGGGATCAACCCCCTTGCGTGCCATGAGCGGAGAGAACTGGGCATACATATTGGCGGTGGCCACATCAAGAATGGCCTGTGCAGTTTGCGTGGGACTTAGTCCAAGCCGTTCGCCAAGATTGCCCAGAGCACGTTCTGCAAGCTCGGGGTAAAGATTCATCTGTCCGCCAAGGAATCGATCAGCCTGCAAAATGCCCAGTTGCAGATAAGCATCCGTTGTTGTTGGCTCTTCTCCCCCACGATGATAGGAGACTGGACCTGGATTGGCTCCTGCGCTTCGTGGTCCCACCTTGAGTACCCCTACGGAATCGAGCCAGGCAATTGAGCCCCCACCCGCTCCAATCGCGGTTACATCCACAGCGGGAATGATGACTGGAAAATCCCCAATCTTATTCTCGGTAGAATAGGCAGGCTCTTTATCGATGAGGGCAACATCAACGCTTGTCCCGCCCATGTCAAACGTGATCACTTGATGAATACCGGCCTGCTCGGCAATATGGGTTGCTGCGATTACGCCGGAAGCAGGACCGGACAGAAGAGTACGTACAGGCTCTTTGGCCGCTCTGGCCGCCGTCATGATTCCACCATTGGACATTGTGGACAGCAGATTGGCTTTCAGACCGTAAGCGCCAATTCCTTCTTGCAGACGAAGAAAGTATGATCCCATGCGTTCCCCAACATATGCATTCATGGCTGTGGCGAGTGTACGTTCGAATTCACGCTGCTGCGGCCAAATGGCACTGCTTCTGCAGAGAAACAGGTGCGGATGACGTTCCCTGATTAACTCTTCCGCAAGCTGCTCATGAGCAGGATTGACATAAGCGTGCAAAAAACTGATCGCCAAGGCAGTAACCCCCTCTTCCACCAGCTCGTCTACCGCTTGAAGCAGTTGCTTCTGATCCAGTGGTTGAAGTATGCTACCGCTCGCAAGTGCTCGCTCATCCACTTCCTTAACGAGATGTCTCGGAACAAGCGCATCGGTCTTGTCACCATACAGATTGGTTGTATCCTCGAGTCGTAGCCTCCGAATCTCGAGAATATCCCGGAACCCTTTGGTGACCAACAGACCTGTAACTGCGCCGTTACGCTCAATTAGGGTGTTAACCCCAAGTGTTGTTCCGTGCACAAACAGATCGATCTCATGAAGATCGACTCCGCTTTCCTTGAGCTGATCAAGTGCATTAAAAATCGCCTGTTCCGGAGCTGCTGCAATCGATGGCGTTTTCAGTGCCGCAATCACCCTGCCATGATTGTCCATAACCAGGGCATCCGTGAATGTGCCTCCGATATCTATACCTAATCGATAAATTGTTTTCACAAGTTCAACTCCTTTATCACCGGGTCTCATCCGAAGTTATATTAAGGTTCTGCATGGCAAAATATCGTTTGACATCCTCAATCATCTGGTTAATATGATTCACCATTGCAGCTTCAGCCTGTTCCGGGGAGCCTGCTGCTACTGCCTCAAGAATCCGCTGGTGGTCCACGACCAGTTCACTACCTACTCTTTGCCTAATATAAGCTGTTTCCAGGAAATCACGGCTTGTCTCCCAGACGAGTTCAACCGCATGCAGCAGAATCTGGTTTTGAGCCGCATAAGCCAGCAGCCTGTGAAATTCCCGGTCCTCCTCGTAAGGAATAATATTCTGGGAAAGCAATTGATGCTGTGTAGCAATAGAGGCTTCCAGTAGCACTATGTATTCTTTGGAGGCTCGTTGTGCTGCCAGGGAAGCAATTTCCCGTTCCAGAGCCCTTCTGGCTACAAGGACATCAAGCAGAGCCTTTTCACCGGAATGGTTCAGCATCTGAATGAGCTGGGAATTTACACTTTTTTGCTGTAAATCCTTCTCCAGAATCTTGATTCGTTCCAGCCCCTGTTCGGTCAGAACCCTTCCCCTCCGGCCCTCCAGTATCGTGAAACCTTCAACGTCCATCTCCATAAGTCTTCTTCCGATTGTAGCCTGACTTAGACCGTACGTTTTGCCCAGGGTATGAACCAACGTGCTGGCCCCGATGGGAGCGCTCGCGTCCCGAAGCTGCTTCAGCAGTTCGTATTCCAACTCCAATTCGTTTAGCTCAGGACCCACTAAATTCACTCCTCATATTTAAATAATTGTAGTTCTTTTTGTTGTTACTCACTGATGATTAACGACAGTATACCTTCAATCGACAATAATTTCAATAATTCTTACCCAATTACTATGTATTATTTTTTCCACCATGTACTCCCCGTTTGATCCAAAATAAAAAAAGAGCAATTCACATCCTGTATTCCAGATTTTTTTCTGGAGGACGTAATCTGCTCTTTGTTGAGATAACCTTTAAATTTCGTTTAATTATAAATATTCATTTACGACTTGAGTTGTTGCAGCAGCTGTACGCGGTAGGTTTCACTTTCAAGAGATTGGATCTCCTTGTATTCTTCCGCAGTAAGCACTTTAGGCTCCCCTGCTGCCTTGGCGATCATGTACACCTTGGCGCTTTCCTCCACCACCTGGGTGCGGTAGTAGGCTTCGCGCAGGTTTTTACCTGTCGTGACCAATCCGTGGTTAACCAGAATAAGCGCTGTGTGCTCTTCAACCTTGGCAGCCACCGCATCAGCAAGAAGTTTGGTTGTGGGCAGAACATAAGGGACAAAGCCAATATCGCCTACCAGTGCCGACTGATCAGGGAACAAATGAGGCAATTCATCGAAAACGAGACTCAGGGCGATGGTGTATGCCGGATGTGTATGCACAATGGCTTGAATGTCAGGGTTGACCCGATAGCTATACAGATGCATCAACACCTCGGAGGAAGGGCGTGTTGATCCCGCACGTGTCTCTCCTGTCGCAATATCAATCGCGATCCATTCGTCAGGTTCCAGATCCTCTAGTGCGTAACCACTCGGCGAAAGAAGCATCGTTCCTTCGAAACGGGCGCTCAGATTTCCCCCAGGTCCTACCACCAGTCCCTGAGCAACCGCTCTGCGGGCATATTTGGTCAATTCTTCCCTTACCTGTTGTTCAGACATGTTCTGCTCCACTCCTTTGATTTTTCTTTTTAAGCATTTTACAAAATGCTCATCTAATTGGATTTGCTCGCCAATGTTTGATTCAGGTTTTGGTATCTTACGTAGGCTTCCTGCCATCTTGCGGTGTCTTCTGGCTCATAGGTTTCGGGAGAAAAGGAAGAAGCCATAACTTCTCGCACCTCGGACAAGCTGCTCACTTCGCCATGTGCCAGAAATTGCAGCATGCAATTTCCGGCTGAAGTTGCCTCGGCAGGACCCGCTATCACCGGAATCCCTGCTGCATTCGCCGTAAATTGACACAATAAGCGATTATGCACACCGCCACCGACCATATGAATCACCCGTGGCCGAGTGCCTGTAATTAGCTCCAGTTCATCCAGAGTCTGTCTGAACTCCAGTGCCAAACTTTCGAGAATACAACGTACAATGGCTCCGGTCGTTTCAGGTATTGCTTGCTCGCTAACACTGCACTGTTGCCGGATTCGCTCTGGCATATCGCCTGGTGCCAAATACACCCCGTCTCCGGGCGATACATAACATTGGTGAGCGGTTGCCGAAGCAGCGAGCTGGACCAGTTCCTCATGGGTAAAACGTTGATTCTCCCGTTCCCACTGCCGTTTGCACTCCTGCAATAACCACAGGCCTGAGCGATTCTTCAAGGTTCGCACTTTGCCATTTACCGTGCCCTCATTGGTGAACCCTAGTTGACGACTACGATTATCCAATACAGGAATGTCACGTTCCACGCCCATGAGAGACCAGGTGCCACAGCTAATAAAGGCAAATTCCGAATCTGTCGCAGGAATGGCTGCTAATGCAGATGCTGTATCATGTGAACCTACAGATATCACTTGCATCGGTTCAATCTTCAACTCTGCACACAAGTCATCCGTTAACTGCCCCAGCACCGTGCCTGGCTGTACGAGTGGTGGGAATAACGTCTCAGGGATACCCAGTCGGCCAATCAATTGTTCATTCCATCGAGCATCTCCGGCATGCAATAGTCCGCTTGTACTGGCAATTGTGTACTCGCAGGCCTGCTGACCAGATAGATAATAGTTAAATAAATCCGGCATTAATAACATGCGCACATCTGGCAGCAGACCTTCCGAGTGCTCGCGCACACTTCCAAGCAGTTGAAATACGGTATTTATCTGTTGTGGCAGGACACCGGACATGGAATAAAGCTCTTCTTCATTCACCATGCGCAGGGCTTCTTCCATCCACTTTGCATTACGCGATTCCCGGTAATGGCGGGGGTTGAAGCATAATCTTCCCTCCCCGTCCACTAATCCATAGTCGACTCCCCACGTATCCACAGCGATGGAACGGACCGGTTGGGAGATGCCTTGTATGCCCTTTACAATCCCTTGTTTCAGTTCGTGGAAAAGTCGCAGGAAATCCCAGTACAATCCATCTCCCAGGTGTACAGGATCGTTACTGAATCGATGCACTTCCTCTAACGAGAGCTTACTCCCATCAAAGGACCCACGGACCACCCGGCCGCTTCCGGCGCCGTAATCGGCAGCAAGCACATGTGTTGCCTGAGTTCCCATCTCTAATGCCTCCTTCGCTTCCGCGACAAGCCGTTTGGATGTTAACGATACAACGGTCCAAAGACGCTGCATGCCCGGTAATCGGCACTTTCCGGTTCACTTGTGCCGAACAGTCCCCAGGCACGTGGACGGAAAATCTCGGATTCCGGTACATTATGCATACTCACTGGGATACGAAGCATGGAGGCCAGTGTTAGCAAATCCCCTCCGATATGTCCATAAGAGATGGAGCCATGGTTCGCGCCCCATTGATTCATTACTTCATAGACCGAAGTAAAAGCCCCTGAGCCCGTCAGAACAGGTGCAAACCAGGTGGAAGGCCAAGTCGGATCTGTCCGCTGATCCAGCGTATCGTGCACATCCTCAGGCAGGTCGACGGTGTAACCTTGAGCCACTTGCAGTACTGGCCCTAGTCCTTTAACCAAATTGAGACGCGTCATCGTAACAGGCATGCCGCCCTTGGTCAGGAAATCAGCCGAATAGCCGCCGCCCCGGAAATATTCCACGGATGCCGGCCGCCATGAGGTGGCTTTCAGGCAGTCCTGAACCTCTTCGTCTGTAATTTCCCAGAAAGGCTTGAGCACAGGCTCACCCGCTCTTGATTGTTGCCCTGTACCATCCAATGCCGCAGAACCGGAGTTGATCAGATGCAAAATACCGTCCTTTGCGTTTCCTTCCAGCTGGTGCCCTGTCACGCGTTTTACCGAATCCGGGCTCCAATAGGTGCGTACATCTGCGAAGATCTGCGCGGTATGTGTAAGCAGGGAACCAAATAACATCGACACACCATTCAGGCTGTCGTTCTCTGTTGCCACCAGATAAGGCGAGCGTTTGCCATTCCAGTCAAAGGAAGAATTCAGGATGGATTCCAGAAAATCTCCGTTGGGTGAATGATCCGTCCACTGTCGTTGTCCCTGAAATCCGGAGACAATCGCGTGGTGGCCCATAGATTCTTCAGTGAATCCCAGCTCCGCAAGCTTCGGATTGCCAGCCATCAGGTCACGTACGATCTGCGTCATTTTCACAACCGTTTCCCATTCATACTCTTTGCGTTTGCGGTCTGTCTGCAGATGGGCAGGATTGTTGTCCGGTCCTTCACTACAGTTCTCCTTCACCCATGCTAGCGCCAGCTTATACTCCTCAGGATCGTAGATTTCTTCTTCTATACGACGAGTCAGTTCACTCATATCCACATATTCGTTCCGCATGCCCAGATACTCCTGGAAAAAAGAATCGTTCACGATGGAGCCGGCAATACCCATGGATACCGAGCCGATAGACAGATAAGCACGTCCCTTCAAGGTTGCAGCGGCAAGACCCGCACGGCTGAAGCGAAGCAATTTCTCACGAACGTCATCAGGAATCGTCGTATCTCCTCCATCCTGCACATCCTCGCCATAGATACCAAAAGCCGGAATCCCCTTCTGTGCATGGGCAGAGAGCACTGCTGCCAGATATACTGCACCCGGACGTTCGGTTCCATTAAAGCCCCAGATAGCTTTAGGAATAGAAGGAGACATATCCATCGTTTCTGTTCCATAACACCAGCATGGTGTAACGGTAATGGTCACGCCCACGTTGGAGCGACTGAATAGTTCCGCTGCTGCCGCTGCCTCGTTCACACCGCCAATACAGGACTCGGCAACGACGCATTCTACCGGCGAACCATCGGGATACCGAAGTTCTGTTGCGAGCAGCTCGGCAACGGACGTCGCCATGCGCATCGTCTGCTCTTCCAATGATTCACGAACACCCTTGCGTCTTCCGTCAATCGTGGGACGAATACCAATCTTGGGAAATGCCTGTTTATAACGATAATCCTGATGTGTCATACTAAAACGTCCTCCTTCAATGGTTTCATAGAATAGGTACGAATTACTTGTGACTTGTCCGTGTGTATTTTGTTGGGGCAAATTATGGATTCTGTTCCTTCTCTTCACCGATACCCGAGGTAACACAATAGCATTGCATGCCAACGGTCAGTTCTTTTTCTCATTATGAATGCGTTTACAAATAATTAGTTTAATAAACCGCTCTATATTATTGACTCCGTTATGCTGTCCTATTATGGAGTGTGAAGGAAGCGATGTGAGCAAAATGAAGAGCGGTGAGACTGAAATAAATCAACTTTTTTTATGCTTAGGGTTATCGGTAACCCTAAGATAGCATGAGCCTATCTTGCTGTCAATCGGCATTATCCTATAGAATGGAAAGACTATGTTGCGGAAAGGTTAGATCCTATTGATTACCATTTATGATATTGCCAAAAAAGCCAACGTCTCCGCCATGACCGTCTCCAAAGTCATTAATCAAACAGGTCGTATTAGCCCGGCGACACGCGAGCGTGTACAACAGGTCATCGAAGAACTTGGTTACATACCCAACTCGAATGCGCGCAGTCTTGTGCTGCAACGGACTCATATGCTGTCACTGCTGATTACGGATATTACGAACCCCTTCTATACAACGCTGGCCCGGGGGGCTGAGGACGCTGCAAATCTGCGTGGTTATCGCCTCTTGTTCAGCAATAGCGACGAGGATTACGACAAGGAGAAAAATTATGTGGAAACCATTCTGTCGACTCGCGTCGATGGTGTGCTGTTTGCACCTGCAGGGGACCGATCGCTGAGTCACTTGAAGCAGCTGCAGGAACGCAGCATTCCATTTGTTATTTTGGACCGAACTGTTCCGGGAATCACATCTGACGTTATCGCTGGGGACAGCCGAGACGGTGCGCTTCAATTGATTCGATATCTGACGAATCTGGGACACCGCTGCATTGCTCTGGTTAATGGTTCTTCCGAGGTTTCGACTGCGCGGCTGCGAGAAGAAGGATACATGGAGGGACTCTTGGAAGCCCAGCTGCCCTTTGATGAAGGATTAATCCTTCGAACAGGCTACCGGGATTTCAGCGATGAAGTGGGTATCGACAGTTTGCTTGCACATCAGCAAAAACCTACAGCCATATTTGCAGCAAACAACATGCTCGCCATAGGCGTCATTCGACTTTTACGTAAACGGGGGCTGCGTGTGCCTGAAGACATCTCGGTCGTCTGTTTTGATGACCTGGATTTGGCTTCTGCCTTTGATCCCTTTCTCACGGTTGCTGCACAGCCTGCCTATGATTTTGGTGCCATCGGCATGCAAATGCTGATTGACCGAATTGAAGGCAAGGCTCCTGAGGAACCACAGACCGTCATTATGCCATCGGAGCTGCGTATTCGCGCTTCGGCCTCTGTACCTTGCGAATAAAGAGGAAATTCAATCGTAGACCAACCCTGACTTGAGAGAAACTGTTTTGTTGAAGCAAATACAAACAGGACGCATCGGAGAATATCTCTCTGACTGCGTCCTGTTTTTTTATGAAATGTACCTCTTATATATGGAATCTATCCCTCAGATTGAAGGGCCAGAGCGACTTCCCGAACCAGACCCGGGAACCAATCCATTAATGCTTCGAACGTATATCCCGCCTGCTCTGCTTTGGATGTATCCATTGTCCAGGATTCCGAAATTCCAAAGGGTGACATGTCCTCTTTGATCGTTTCGGTCAGTACCTGAGATTGCATGCCTGTTACCGTTTCGATCAAATGCATCATGGCGGAAAGTGTTATCGCCCCTTTGGACGCTGCATTCACAGGTCCAGTAATGGATGAATGTCCAAGCCAAGCGAGAAATCTCGCGGCTTCGGTGGAATTGATAAATCCAATCTCGGCGTTCGGATTGGGCATGCCGATAGGTTTTCCTTTTTGCACATGTTCAATATGAAAATGAAGTCTTCGCGTGTAATCATCAATCCCGAGTACAATTGGTATGCGCATCGCTGCAACCGGGAAATCCGCTTCCTGGAAAAATACAGCTTCCGCTAGACGTTTACCCTCGCCATAGGAGAAATCTTCGTGGCTTCCGTATTGCACCGGGTAGGTGTATGGATCGAAATCGGCTTCGGTAAATCCAGGTTTGGGCTCTCCATATACCGAGAGCGTTGATGTCAAAATGTATCTTTGGGTACGTCCCGCAAAAGCTTCACAAGCCGACTTCGCGGCATCTGGCGAGTAGCAGATGTTGTCATAGACAATATCCCACATGTCGGTCTGGGCAACCTCGGCAAGAGATTTCGGGTCTTCACGATCCATTTTAATCCGGTTGACCTCAGGCCCAAAGTCTACATCCGTTTTGCCGCGAGTTGCGACTGTGATCTGAGACTTTCCTTCCCACAGCAAATGATCAACCAGACGTTTGCCGAAGAACCGTGTCCCACCAAGTATAAGTACTTTTTTCATCCGATAAAACCTCCTAACCTCTTCTGGTCATGCGTATCTTATTAAAACCTCCATATGAATGAAGTGCTGTCTGTGCTGTTGCAATTCAGGTATGTTTACCGGGATTTCACAATATGGAGCATCGTATGTGCTCCCCGCTGGAATTCGTATGAAGTTTTCTCTTCAGAAGTAATATATCCGCGTTCTTCCAGTATAGCCTTTAGTTCATCCATGTGCTCATAACGTTTGCCAGACAAGTCTACTGTAGGGAAGATACGCAGCTCCCGCTTGGTTACTCGCAACAGCTCAAGGATCGTCTGTAGATGGAATTCGGCATTCAGGCGATCTGCATACGTAAACAGGAAATGTGCTGACAATGTTAGGTCGAATTGTTCATCGGCAAAAGGTAACTCCGGCAGTACAGAAGCCACATAACGGTCAGGGAAACGTTTCATATCCGCTACACAGTATGTGATTGCACGTCTACGTTCTTCTTTCAAGCCTTGAATAGAACCGAAATCATCCCATCTATATTTGTCTTGTACGTGTTCCATTTGTTTCATCGTATGTTCAATATCCTGAAGTCCCTTCACTTCCAGTTGGCTGATCTCATGTTCATAGGCGATATCCGCTGCCATGGGATCTGCACCCCACTCTCGCGCATGGCTACTGAATGAACAAGCCCCACCCGGACAATCGAGAATGGACTTACCTTTAATTTCTTCCACGGTCAGGTTGAACATCTTCATATATTCCTCGAAGGTTCGCCCGATAAAAATAATCTGTGCCAGCTCCAGGCCGGCTACTCTGCTCTTCTGCTCATCTCTGCTCATCTCGTCTCAGCTCACTTTCCAGAATTAATCATTAGGAAAAACAAGACCAATCTGCTGCCGGATCTGATCCATCACCTGCATGGTAACGTAGGAACGTTCATACGTGTTCATATCCGATTCCTTTTTGCCCTGCTGAATCAGATTGACAAACTCCTCCACCTCATAATACATCGACGGATGAATTTGCTCGGCAGTGAGTTTTTCCACCGTACCATCATTGTAGCGTATCTCCGCATGTTCCGGTGAACCAATTTTGTCAATGAGGATGCTGCCGCGTTCGCCCATAATTTCACTTGGAACGTGAGAATTGGAGATTTTGGAGTACGTCACTACCGCTTCCATCTCATCATAATTCAGAATAACACTGCCTTGTCCATCTACCCCTGATTCCAGCATCAATGCCTGGGACTGAACTTGTTTAGGCTCGCCAAACAACGTAATCAATGGATAGAGACAATACACACCAAGATCCATTAACGCTCCATTAGCAAGATCGGGTTTGAACGCATTCAGGACGATTCCTTCCTTATACTTGTCGTACCGGGAAGAGTACTGGCAATAGCTCGCCACATATTTACGTACCGGGCCAATTTTATGTAGGTGAGATTGAACCAATTTGAACGAGGGAACAAGGGTCGATTTCATGGCCTCCATGAGCAGAACTCCATGTTCTTTCGCTGTATCAATCATACGACGGACCTCTGCTCCATTGGCGGCCAAAGGCTTCTCGCACAGTACATGTTTGCCGTTTCTCAAAAACAACTCTGCCTGCTCCGCATGAAAGGTATTCGGTGTAGCAATGTACACGGCATCGAGCCCGTCACTCGCAGCCATCTCTTCCAGGTTGGTGAATCGAAGTGCAGCGTGATATTGATCTGCAAATGCATTAGCTTTATCTTCAGTTCTTGAGTACACGGCGGTCAATTCGAATCCTTCGACTTGTGCAGCGGCCTCAAGAAGTCTCTCTGTAATCCAGTTGGTACCTACCACTCCAAAACGAACCATTCAATCTACCTCTTTCGTAAATAAATTTCACGCTTAAACAGCTTGCCATCCTGTACATTGTAGCCTATATTTCAACCAGATTGAAGGGATGTCCATTTCCAACATATTGATATCTTGCTTTTTTGTTTGAAACTTCGTCGATCTCCATAAATCAAGGGTATAATGAGACTTGAGGTGATTCTTTTGGAAAGTCACAATTCCTATCAATCAGATTCAGTTCCTATAGATGACAAACAGTGGAATGCCATTATCCACAACGATAGCAGCTTTGATGGAAAATTCTATTACGGTGTCAAAACAACAGGCATCTTTTGCCGACCTTCCTGCAAGTCGAAAGCACCCAAATATGAGAATGTCTCTATATTTAACAATCCTGAAGAAGCTTTGGCGCGACATTTCCGTCCATGCAAACGGTGCAAACCAACGGGCGAGCGAGTTCCCGATCAGGAATGGATTTCCGTTGTAACAGACTATATTGAACATCATTATGCCGAGCCCCTTACACTTGATATTCTAGCAAATGTGAGTCACGGTAGTCCGTATCATCTGCATCGGGTGTTCAAACGGATTACCGGCCTAACTCCGGTGGAGTATATTCAGGAAAAACGAGTCACCGAAGCCCGGAAATTGCTTGAAAGCACCCGGCTTACCGTCACAGATATCGGTCGACAGGTTGGCATAGCCAATCCGGCGTATTTTATTACTGTATTTCGAAAACATACAGGATGCACACCTGCCAATTATCGTGAACAAAGGCGTGATCAATTATGAAGACCAGCTTAGTATACAAAGTACCCAAAACGTTGCTGAACAAAGGAACCGGGTTCCTTAATGGTTATACGCATACGCTGAATCCCTACACAGGCTGCGCTTTTGGCTGTTCCTACTGTTATGTCAGGCAAATGCCCGTATCTTTATTTCGCAAAGAGCCATGGGGCAGCTGGGTTGATGTGAAACAGGAAGCCGCCAATGTGTTTGCCAAGGAGCTGAAGCGTGCGAGATCGAAAGGTAAAGTCACTATTTTTATGTCATCTAGTACAGACCCGTATCAGCCCGTTGAATATAAGGAGCAAATCACGCGGTCTTTGCTAGAAGTCATGGCTGAGCATCCACCCGATTTTATATTGGTTCAAACCCGAAGCCCATTGGTGACCCGAGATATCGATCTGCTGCAAAAGTTGGGTGACCGGGTCCGGGTTAGCATGACCGTGGAAACGGATCTGGATGATATCCGCAAGCAGTTCAGTCCTTCAGCTCCGCCAATCGCGGGCAGATTGCGTGCCCTGGAACAACTGCAAGATGCCGGTATCCCCACACAAGCTGCTATTGCGCCAGTATTGCCCAGCAGCGAAAGCTTTGCAGCCATTCTGAGGCCGCTTGTTGATCGTATATGCATTGATGATTACTTTATGGGAGATGGCAGTGAGGGCAAGCGAACCCGGAGACTTGGCATGAAGCCACTTTACGAACAAGTGGGCAAGGAAGATTGGTTCAGTCCTGAGGCATACAAAATGGTAGTCGAGCGAATGAAGGCGCATTTTGAGGAACATGAAATATGGATTAGCCAGGCAGGATTCGAACCCTAATCATGCTTGATATAAATTGAAAATAGCCCTGCTTCCCACGTATCGGGAGTCAGGGCTATACTTCTAACTTAATCGATTATTGATCAAGTGTGTATAATGGAAGATCTGCCGGCAGTGCAGCTGGGCGCTGACATGTGCTATCCATTTTATAAAAAGTCTGCTCATCCGAAGAATCATGGAACGCCCACATCGCTTCAAGCACATGGTAGGCCAGCTCTCCACTTGCTCTATGAGCACGTCCGCTGCCCACGGCATAAGCCATATCTGCAACACCGATGCCACGTGTATTTTCCTGATATCCTGGCAGAAGCGGTACCTCAGTCCATTCCTCATCACCTAGCAAGCGGTAACGAACTGGACCACCGAATGTGTTTGGATCAGGAACCTGTAGTGTTCCATGCGTGCCGTATACTTCAATCGGTGGCAACACACTTCCGCCAAATACGTCAAAACTCGTAATCAGCGTGCCGATAGCTCCCTGCTCAAATTGCAACAATCCGGCTACATGCGTCGGAATTTCAACAGGGATGCTCTGACCCCGCTTTTTCTCACTCGTGATCGTCCGCTGTTCCATCGCTTTGCCCGTCATGCCAGCAATGGACCTGATTGGTCCCAGCAATTGTACGAGCGCAGTCAGGTAATAGGGCCCCATATCAAACATCGGCCCGCCACCGGCTGCATAGTAGAACTCCGGATCTGGATGCCAATGCTCATGCCCACGGCTCATCATGAATGCGGTAGCGGCCACAGGTTTGCCAATGACACCATCCTCTACCACTTTGAGTGCCGTCTGAATGCCTGAACCAAAGAACGTCTCTGGCGCACAGCCTACCAGCAGCCCTTTGCGCTTAGCCGTTTCCAGGACCGCCTGACCCTCTTCACGTGTGACTGCGAGTGGTTTTTCCACGTAGACATGTTTGCCTGCTTCGAGCGCTCGCAAGCATACATCCGCATGAACGGCAGGGATTGTCAGATTGATAATCAAGTCGATCTCAGGGTCTGCCAAAATTTCATCTACCGTGTATACGTTAGGGACATGATAAGCAGCCGCCTGCTCCTCTGCCCTGTTCCGATCTAGATCTGCAACCGCTACAAGATCAAGCACCTCAAATCGGTGACAGTTCTCCATATAAATACCACTGATTTTACCGCAGCCAATAATGCCTACTTTCATTGTTTTCATGCGTGGACTCCCTTCGTGTTCCTAATTGATATAGCGCTTCCAAAACAACTCAACACCGCTTTATGTGGGTCAATATATTTATCTCAACGGATATGAATTAGGTTTAAATTAAATTAGTGATTTTGGTTATCAGCCATTCCTGTGTAAACTTCAGCCACTGCGTCCTTGCGGCTTTGCGCAAGTGCTTTGCCTGCGGCAGTCCATTTGAAACCACTACGCATCATTTCAGTAACTTGTTTCATCTCCACGATATCTGCATGGTGTCCGAGCGAGTTGTAGAACACGCGGCCTGCACCCCAGCGTTTGGTCCAAACGACTGGCATATCTACTGGGCCATTCGCTGCATGCGGACCGTTAACAATTGGGAAGCGTGTCGTTGCCAGCACTTCTACTGCAGGATCCACGTGCAGGTAATACTGTTCACTTTTCACCTGGAAATCTTCAATATGATCCAAGAGCGGACTGGAACCACGTTTCATGTTTACCGTGTACTCCACGCCGTCGTTCCCTGGATGCGCAACCCACTGCCCACCCGTCATGAACTGCCAGTCGACGTTGTTACGGAACGCATCACACATCCCGCCGTGAAGACCCGCAAGACCCACGCCGCTCTGAACAGCCGCAGATACGTTATTGACCAGTTCCTGTTCAATCTGTCCCATTGTCCACAACGGAACGATCAGATCCAGGCCCAGCAGTTTCTCTGCATCCGCATAAGCTTCCAGTGTATCTGAGACTTCAACCTCGAATTGTTCTTCCTTCAAAATGCGTTCAAAAATCGCTGCTACCTGCTCTGGTTCATGTCCATCCCAGCCGCCCCATACGATTAGTGCTTTGCTCATCACCCATCACTCGCTTTCCGGAAGTTAAGTTATTGTCATTCTCTATCGGACCTTATGCAAACTCAAGACCTCTCCGAGGTCAACATCCTAGCTTAAATCTAGCTTATTTATTTCAAATGAGTGCCAACATGATGTCCACTTCACAATTCAGTGGTTTAATGCTTACATTTCTTCTAGCGACACCCAGCGACGCTCTGTAACGGAACGTTCAACAGCTTCTAATACCGCTTGACAGGCAACCCCATCGTGGAAACTTGGTTCAGGCTGCCGTCCTTCGGAGATCGCGGTCACCAGTTCCAGCATTTCATGTGTGAACGTGTGCTCGAATCCAATCGTATGTCCCGCAGGCCACCACGCCTCAGCATATTTGTGTGCCGGATCAGTCGCCAGAACACGGCGGAAGCCCTGCACATCTTCATCGTCCTTCGTAAAATACACTTCCAGTTCATTCATCCGTTCAAAATCAAACCGGACGCTACCGAGACTGCCATTGATTTCAAACGAGTTGGTACTGCGATGACCTGCTGCAAAGCGCGTAGCCTCGAAGCTTCCTAGTGCACCATCTGCAAACCGTGCGAGGAACAACGTGGCATCATCTACCGTTACTTCGCCCTTCGGAGCATCTGCGTTCGAACTGCCTTTGGCACTAAGTCCGGTCATTTCCGAAGCCAGCGGCCGCTCTTTAATGAACGTTTCGCTCATCCCGATTACTTCCTTGAATTCACCCACCAGGAAACGTGCAAGATCAATTAGGTGTGCGCCGAGATCGCCATGTGAGCCGGAACCGGCTACTTCCTTTTGCAGACGCCATACCAGCGGGAACGAAGGGTCCATGATCCAATCCTGAAGGAAAAACGCACGGAAATGATAGATTTTGCCTAGGCGTCCGCTTTGCACCAACTCTTTAGCCAGCTGCACCGCTGGAGAGAAACGGTAGTTGAATCCGACCATGTGCGCAACTCCTGCTTCTTCAGCAGCCTGGAGCATTTCACGCGAATCAGCTAGCGACAAAGCCAGCGGCTTTTCACAGAACAGATGTTTACCCTGACGAGCGGCTTCCAGTGCGATTTCCTTATGGGCATCACTTGGAGCGTTAATATCGATCAGATCGATATCATCACGCCGCACCAGCTCGCGCCAGTCCGTTATACTTTCAGACCAGCCGAACTGACTGGCAGCCTCCTGAACTCCCTGCTCGTTCCGTCCACAGACTACAGACATCTCCGGCTGCAGCGGGGCAGACGGGAAAAACATCGGCAGACTGCGATAAGCGTTGCTGTGGGCTTTCCCCATAAATTTGTATCCAACCATTCCGACACGAAGACGCTTTGACATGGTCACTTCCTCCTTTGGAATATAACTAGCAATGTATTAATTACGGATTGAAGAGGCACGGATGATCAGCTCTGTAGGCAACAACTGCCTTGCTGTTTCTGAGGGAACTTCGGAATTCACTGTTGAAGCTGTTGCTCCCAGTGATCCATGAATAAGTTTGGATGCGGCCAGTTCTCCCATTTCATAAAAGGGAACCCTGACGCTGCTCAGCGGCGGAACCGCCATCTCGGCCGCATCGGAGTCATCATAACCTACAAACGCAGGGAAATCCTGAACCTTGATCCCACGCTCACGCAAACCATGCATAACACCGATTGCCATCCGGTCATTCGCAGCAAATACAGCGTCAATCTCGTTAAGCCGGGCTGCAATGGTGGCAGCTGCCTCCACCCCGCTTCGTCTGCCATAGTTCCCCTCCAGCAACAGACTGGAATCCATATTCATTCCGGCCTCATTCAGTCCGATATGAACGCCCTGAAGCCGCTCCTGACTGTTGGAATAACTATCCGGACCATTAAGAAAGGCGATATTCCGGTAGCCCTGATCGGTAAGGTGACGGATTGCCAGCCTGCTGCCCTCCACATGATCGGCATCCACTTCCATGAATGATTCACCTGCAAAGTGCTGGCTCATAATGCAAAAGGGATGTCCTTCCTGCTGAAGCCTCTGCATGGCTGCCAGTTCCCCATGATCATCTCGTGCGCCGAGAATAATGCAAGCATCCACTTTCTGACGGCGGAACAGATCCGTATAATTCATCACTTCACCCGGTGTCCTGAACATGACCAGCAGGTCCATGCCGTTGTCCCTGGCTTTGCTCCCAATGCCACTCAGCATTTCCGAGAAGAAATACGCCGAGAACAAGTGTGCTTTCGGGACGTAGGGCAACACCACGCCAAGGTTACCGCTTTTACTTCTCGCAAAGCTGCGGGCCAGTGCGCTGGGGACGTAACCCAACTGCTCGGAAGCTTCAATAACCTTACGGCGGGTTTCCTCTTTAATAGGACCAACGCCATTAAGAACTCGGGATACTGTAGCTTCCGAAACACCGGCAAGATCAGCCACTTCTTTACGGGATGCCATGGATCTCACCTCCTTCATGTTTCCTGAACACCTGCCAAACCGATGCAGTGTATCAAATATTTATGTACGCGCGTACATCTTCTCATGTGTTGTAACCGTTGTCAATGCTTTTAACACAAAAAAAGATGAGGATTTGTGTAAACAAATTCCCCACCTCTTGCTTACTATATTCTCTTGTAACTTGTCCTATATAACCTTCTTCTTCACACGCTTTCACATGGATTCATGATGGGGCAGACCAACTACAGTGCAGACCTATATCAGGTCGTCACACCGTTACCAACAGATGATTGACTGAACTCAGCCTGTTCCATAATAGTAACATGACTTTGAATGCGATCTGAAGGCTCAGGTGTAGATTGAAGCTGCCGCACTTTGTGCAACACTTCCTTATTAGGAAGGAAATGCTGAGAACGGATGAAACGAATCGTTTTGGTTTTGGCACGCATGACGATGGAATCGGTCTCTGCCCGATCATCCGCGAGGTAACGCACACCACCAAGAATCTCACCCGGAGTAACACCTGTTGCTGCAAAAATAACATCTTCCGTACCGATCATATCCTGCATCGTTAATACTTTGTAGGGATTATCGATCCCCATTTGCAAGCAGCGCTGGAATTCGTCTGCGTTCGCAGGCATCAGGCGACCTTGAATCTCGCCTCCCAGGCAGGACAAGGCAGCTGCAGCAAGCACACCTTCTGGTGCCCCGCCTGATCCGACATACAGATCAATACCCGCCTCTGGGAACGCAGGTGCCATCGCGCCTGCAACATCACCATCGCTGAGGAACTTGATCCGCACACCAACCTTGCGCAATGTCTTGATCGTACTTTCATGTCGTACACGGTCCAGAATCATGACTGTCAGATCTGAGATGTTTTTGTTCAATGCTTCAGCGGCTTTCTCCAATGTCACCTCAACCGGATCTTCGATACTGACCTTGCCCACCAGAGCAGGCCCTACAGCCAGCTTCTCCATGTACATATCCGGTGCGTGGAGCAGGTTGCCTTTTCCCGCCACTGCAATAACCGATAAAGCGTTGTTCAGGCCCTTGGCTACGATCTCTGTACCTTCCAAAGGATCTACAGCCACATCAACCTCGGGGCCCTCAGCGTTGCCGACTTCCTCGCCGATATACAACATGGGTGCTTCATCCATTTCTCCTTCACCGATTACCACCGTGCCGCGAATAGACACGGAATCGAACATGGCGCGCATAGCCAAAGTAGCCGCCTCATCTGCACTATTCTTGTCGCCCCGCCCCATCCAGGGTGCTGAAGCTAACGCAGCCAATTCTGTTACTCGGACAATTTCCAACGCCAGTTCGCGTTCCATTTTTCCCACTTCCTTTCCAGTTTCCAAAAGCATACATTGAAAGCGGTACTAAATCCATCGCAAATCCATATGAAATTGATCTAAAACGGGAGTAATAACCCAATTTTGAGAAATCACCCCATTCTGTCCCTCATCGATAAACGAACACATTTACACAGCTTCGAACATGCCATTTTACGAGTCTTATCCACCGGATTATATCTGGTTTGAAGCAGTATATTTCATCTTATATTTTTCGATATTCTATATTCATTGCGTTGAGTGTTTCTCAGAATAAATCAGAGTTAAAATTTCGTATAACAACGGTTTATGAACATATAAGTTGCAATTATAGAGAGGAATCTCTTCCGTTCTCAAGTTCTTCGAAAACGATTTATAATAAGACCCCTACAACCGTCCTGTACTCTTAAAGGAACAATATTGAAGACCATTTAAATGAGGTTTTTTATTCAAAGATTTGAACTGGAAATTGACCTAAATCCAGCTGTACCCGCCCCTTAAACATGGTTAGCAATATAGATACAGCTTATGGAGGTCATCGAAAATAATAAGTTTACATAATAATTATTACGTTGTTTAAAATTCGATTATTTTTATTTCCCCTCAAAAGGTCTATTTTTTCCTCAGCTTTGTGTCACATAAATAAGATCTGACTCTTTGCTCAAACTATGTAGGTTAGCAGGTTTCTGCCTCAGCCCCCAACATGGCAAGTGCAATTTTCAGAAAATCCTCTTTTTGAATCTGCAAATGACCATATCTAAAATGATATCCCCAACGTGTCTGTCCCCGAGTAAGGATCAGTTGGTCCAGCAGATCAGCGATCTTCACCTGCTGACAAGGATAATACTGAACATTCCTCCGATACGGTACAAAGGAATCTGACACATGGTACGTGTATACCTGATCGTCTATTATGCGCCCTATGGCGGTGAATGCTTGAAGTACCTTGCCTCCTTGCATGCTTGTTCGCGGCGAATAATAGATCAGCCAGTCTCCTGCATTCATTTTGCGCAGAGAAGCTACCTTGCCGTGACAGAGCTGGGCGAAGCCCCCTTCCACCCCTTTTCCCACATGTGATGCAGACACAACGCCGATCCAGTATCGGTTTCCTTTTTCAGATTCAGCCTCAACTTCTAACTGAGAAGCCAGGAGTTCACTCGTATGAATCTGCATAATTCCTTTGCTGGTAGCCATCAAATCATGCTTTTCCTTTTCCTGTTCATTCATCTCTGCACCTGTTCTTCCCATGCCTTCTTCAGACGCTCAAGCTGCAAGAAATGATGACGATAATGCATCTCGACCAATGCAAACCATTCCTCTGCATTCAAACCACCGAAGCTTGGATGTGCCAACGTACATTCCTGTGTTGTTTCTTCCAACAGCACTTCCATTCTCCGCATTTCATCCCTTACCTCATTAAATCCTTGAATTATTGATTCTCTTCCATCCGGTTGTAGTGGAGTATACTCAGGAGAAGCAGGAACGTGGATACGTATCGGAGGAAAACTTGCTTGCGCAAAAACAGCTTCACCTGTTTCTGTTTTGCCCTGGTTTCTCTTCTTGCCCGAGTCCTCGTCTGCGCTTATACAAAGTTGAACATTGGCTAAATGCATTTTCATCGCAGACTGAATTAAATGCTGGTACATCTGGCCCATCGACCACTCAGTCTCACTGGGTTTGTAGCTTAACTGAGCATCGCTCATCAGCTCCAGTTCCTGCAAATAACGTTCCAGCGTCAGTTCAAAATCACGTCGAATCTCATCGTTGTTCCTTGTTATTATCGTTTCCATACAAATACACAGCTCCTTCAATCGGTTATAAACCGATCATACACAAACACTACTGACAGCGTTATGTCAGTAGTGTTTAAGGAGATTGCTTGCTTCCTCGCGAATTCGAATTCTTAATGATTCGGGCTCCAAGACCAGAGCCGAGGCTCCCCATCCAAGTATCCAATGCAGTACGTCTTCTGGATGCCTTACACGAAAATCTGCGTATAATCCATCTGTTTGCAGTTCTGCTTTCTCCATGTAGTAATTATTCGCTTCAATCACTCTATCTGCAATTCGACCATGAAACCAAACACGGACATGCACATCACGGTTGTCAGGTGGTGAGTAGCTGTGAATATTAAAACCTGGAGGAAGATCGAATGGGTCTGTGCTAATCTCCAGATCACTCATGCGGGATATACGAAAATGACGAATCTCCTGTCGCAAATCACATCGGGCAATCAGCATCCATGAGCCTTGCATCCAAAGCATCCCGTAAGGGGACGACATACGAACGGTCTTTTGTACGGTTTCATTAACCGTTCCAGGCTTATGGTAATGAAACCGGATTTTGAGTTTATGCTGCATTGCCTTTCGGATGATTCCCATATGTTCGATCTCTCGCTCGTGTGTATCACTGTCCGGTGAACGAAGTAAACGGATACCCTGTTGTATCTGTCCCACCTCTTCCCGAAGAGGCACAGGCAGGATTGCTTCAATTTTCGAACGGGACGTAAAGGATGTACTTTTGTAGTAGTTATCGAAGCGCTGTTCAACAAAATCAAGTCCGATTAGAAGTGTAACCGCTTCTTCAGCTGTGAAGCTGATCGGAGGCAAAAAGTATCCTTCCATAAGTGAATATCCTACTCCGGGTTCTCCCACCACAGGAACTCCTGCCTCACATAACGCCTGAATATCTCTGTATATGGTTCGGACACTTGTTTCAAACAAGAGGGCTAAATCTTCCGCACGTTGAACCTTCCCTCGTTGCAGTTCAAGTACGATCGCGAGCATACGATCCGATTTGTTCAAGAACACACCTCCTTGTGTGTAATACTAATTACACTCATCTTCATTGGACATCTATTATAAGTAACATATGGACAATTGAAAAGCATACTGATTAACAAGCCCTCCTTGTGCTCAAGTTGACCCATGATCGTATGTTTTCATTAAACAACAAAGACCAACCCGCAGAGTATAGGTTGGTCTATAAAAACTTTTATGATATTGAAATTCAGAGAAAGCTCGGACCTCACTACTTCCAGGATCATTGGGTAGAACCCCTCCTATCGTGCTCATCAATCACCTTGTTTACCGCTCGTAGTATTCCTCCACAATATCCGTATTGGAAGCCGCCTTCTTCCACAAAAGCCTGCTGAATTGGATGCAACTTCCCTTCCTCTTCACCATGTAACCCTTCAATTGTTGTTATTTCACTGCCAACACATTGATAAGACATAACGAGACAGGAAACCTTCGTAATAATCATCCTTATCTATCGTCCGTTAGAGATAGTTAGCAAGCAATATAGATACAGCTTATGAGTTAATCCAAAATAATAAGCTTACATAATAATTGTTACGTTATTTTAAGTTCATTTTTTTGATGTTTTCTTTTAAAAGGTCGATTTTCTCCCCATCTTTATTCACCACATAAATATGGTCTGGTTTTTTGTCCAAACTTTTACCGCTAATCATCAATTGGTGCCCGCCTTCTATGTTGTATTTTCGAATATATAATCCCGATCCTTCATCTTCATAAGGGTACGCTGCAAAATCATTCCATGTCAGGCTGTCTCCTTTCTCTGCGAGAGTATTTAGTTTTTTTAAGGGAATGGATGTACTCGCCCCCCCCTGATCATTATTTGCCTGACATCCTGAACAAAATGCAACCAAAAGCAACAATACTAAACTGAGTTTTCTAGGAATAAGTTTTGTCATTATTCTTCCTCCTTAAATCTTTATGTGGAATAATTTGTAATAAATATCTTGCTTTTATCACTATTGTACCATAACATAATTACCTTATATTACATTTTTTAGAATTTATTCGAGAGGGGGTTCTCTATTCATAAGCACAGTTGAGTTAAACACATTTCACATCGCATTTGGAATCAAAATATTTAATAAATTTCAGGAGGGGACGTAACAATGAAAAAATTAGTTTCATCTTTATTTGCAATGATCTTGTTATTCACACTAGCGTTACCTGTATTAGCTGAATCAAACAGTTCCAAAAAGGATACTTCTCCCGCAGCTGAAACTCAAACATGGTTGAATTGGTTTGACAAACTCACTAAAGAAGATCAATTAAAAGTAAGTTACAAACCAGCTGAATTAATATCTTTTAACGAGAATGCCCTCCTATCGTTACCTAATGTAGACCCATTAGCTTCTTTCGCTCCAGATACTAAAGAATGGTTGAACTGGTTTAACAGTTTAACAGAAGAAGAACAATTACAGGTGAATTATCGACCTGCTGAATTCGCCTTATTGAATAAAACAGAAGTCACTGTTCATGAAACCCAATACAACAACCAGACTATTGATTCTAAAACAAACTCAAATGATCAATTAACTCTTCAAGCTCTTGAAACAATGCCTACTGGTGGATATAAACACCCTTATTCTTCAAGTGCATGGGAAAATTTGACGGATAAAGCTAATTGCTATGCATACATGTTGAATACATCCACATATTCTGGACATAAATTACAACCAGGTGAACTGGCCGGAAAAGTTTTTACAAGTTTAACTTCTTCGAGCATCATTAGTGCCTCTAAGCTTGACATGCCATATTTAAATAAATCCCTACGAACTTCTACATATAGTGAAGTTCCTGGATACAGAGAGTACAAGGTAGCACTTGTTATTGCACCAAATTATGATTATCATTGGTACAGACAGGATGCTGATGGTGGGTGGTCACATAAGCGTGGGCTAACTGCTATTGATTTTAGAGATGCCAGTGGTAATTCGATTCGTAATCCACAAACAGCTGATCGTAATTATGGAAATGGTCTGAATTATTCGACTTGGGGCGGATGGTACATTATCAAATATTAATCGTTAGAAATAAAGACCGAGCGAAGCGGAGATATGCCCTCCAGCGCCCGGTCTTCTTTAATTCCGTAGTTCAATCACAGGTCAATTACTTTCTTCTCTTCCGTTGTTAAAATGGATGATGATAAACAGGTTTCTCCTGCGGTACGAACTGCACGAAGAATCCCTCCATATCCAGTGCAGCGGCACAGATTACCGCATAATCCCGTTTCGATCTGTTCTTGGCTAGGCTGCGGATAGCGATCTAGCAATGCCTTGGTGGAAATCACCATCCCGGGTGTACAATACCCGCATTGGAAGCCGCCTTCTTCCACAAAAGCCTGCTGAATTGGGTGCAACTTCCCTTCCTCTTCACCATACAACCCTTCTATTGTTGTTATCTCGCTTCCAACACATTGATAAGCCATAATGAGACAGGAATTGACCGGCTCTCCATCCATCAGTACCATACATGCACCGCAACGACCAACCTCGCAGGAAACTTTCGTTCCGGTCAGATTCAGTTGCGTCCGTAGTACATCCACAAGACGGGTTGTCTGGGCGATGTGCAATTGTTTCTCCTCGCCATTCACAACGGCTGTCCAGGAATTGCCCAAAGGTTCAGTCATGATGAGCTCACTCCTTCCTGAAGCAAGACGCCAATTGGTTTGATCAGTTGATTGCGCGGAACCGGCAAACGATTAACCCACACCCCTGTAGCCTGATGAATCGCAGCGGTGATGGCCGGAGCAAGCGCCACCGAACCAATCTCGCCAATCCCCCGTGGTCCAAACGGATCGCCCTCTGGCAGATCTTCAATTGCCTCCACCTCCAGGTTGGTGTGAATGTCGCGAATCGTCGGAATCAGGTAGGTGTCCAAATTGGTTGTCATATAGCGACTGTCTTGCATCACGGCATCCTCGGTCAATGTAAAACCCAGAGCCATTACACTTCCGCCTTCGATCTGCCCGATGAATCCCATTGGATTGATGACAGGGCCAGCAGCAACCACATGCCTCGTATCCAGCAATTTGGCTTCTCCGGTTAGCGTGTTTACCTCCACTTCTGCCGCTACTGCCGCATACGTATATAGATAATGCCCACCCACAACATTGTCCGGCGTGGTCGGATATTCAAATTGAGTATCAAAAATCCATTCTTCCTCTTTTCCATGCTTCGCCAGATCAACGTAAGAAACAACAACTCTGGAATTCATCGCCGGTTCATTCGCTGTAACTTCTGGAGAAAGCTGTCCCTTGTGCCATACTCCCTCAATTCCAGTAATCAGTTCGGCAGCCGGAATTCCTGACAAAGCAGAGGCTACTGACAAGATTTTGGAGCGGAAGGGTGTCTGTAATCGCTGAAGAGCCATCCAGGCCATCGTCGTTGAACGCGAAGCGGTGCTTGAACCACTGTGTGGCACTCGATCCGTATCCCCAATGATTATGCTTAGATCGGATGTTGAGCAGTAGAACAGATCGCAGAGCATCATTTCCAGCGTAGCAATAAGTCCCTGACCGAATTCTTCGTAGCTGAATGCCACTTCAATCTTACCTTCGGCATTCAGAGATAGACGCCCGCCCGCCGGATCGGGAATGCCATAACCAAGCCCTGCTCCGTGCATCGCGATGGCTGCACCTACTCCACGTTTAATCCAGGGAGGTAGAGCAAGATCTGCCGGGGGATACTGATGCTTTTGCCATAACTCCGAACGATCCATCGCCTCCCATACTTGCGACAGTCCATCCGTGACCAAAATCTGTTGATTCAATGGCCCAGGATCGGTCTTTCCCCTCATGTTGCGTCTCCGAAACTCCCAGGGGTCCATATCCATAATCTCGGCGAGTCGATCCATCTGACCCTCCATTGCAAAGATTGCCTGATTCCCGCCAAATCCACGAAACTCTCCCGACACCCCATTATTCGTATACACCGAGACGCCCTCCACATCTACGTGGGGAATAGAATATGGCCCGAGACAGTGTTCTGTGCAAAAATTCAGGACAGGTGCCCCTAGCGTCGCATATGCTCCGGTGTCTGCGGTAATGCGGACTCGGTGAGCCTGGATCATGCCTTCACGGCTGATCCCTGTCTGCATTTCAATTTTCATCGGATGACGCTTCAAGCCTGCACGTACGGATTCTTTGCGTGAATTGTGCATTTTTACAGGACGTCCGGATCTTAATGCAAGCAGTGCCCCATAAGGCTGTACATTCAGCTCATCTTTCCCGCCAAAAGAACCGCCTATCGGAGACGAGACCACCCGAATATCTTCTTCGGAACAGCCAATGATTCGGGCAAGCTGCATCCTGTCCTTGTAACCATGCTGTGTCGCCGCGTAGACATGGAGTCTCCCACTTTCATCAGGAACAAATAACCCGCCTTCCGTCTCCATATAAGCATGCATCTGGCGAGGGGTATAATAAGTCTCACTCACAATATGTTCGCATGCAGCAAAGCCCTCATCTACATTGCCTCGTTTGATTTCGGTACGGTGCAGAACATTGCCGGGACCATGTTCATGGAGTTCAGGTGCACCGGGCGCCAGTGCAGCCTCTGGGCTGTCCAGTGGAGTCCATTCTTCATACTCAACCCGGATGGAATCCAGAGCGAGCGCTGCACGTTCCGGGGAGTCCGCAGCAACTGCGGCTATGACATCACCGACATAACGAACGACATGCTCGCAAAATACAGGCTGATCCGGAGTTGCGATGCCAAACAGGTTCAAACCGGGTACATCTTTGGCGGTGAGTACAGCAAATACACCTTTCATAGCTTCCGCTTTGGTAGTATCGATAGACAATATGCGGGCATAAGGGTAAGAGCTTCGAAGGACCCTTCCGTGGATCATATTGGGCAGCGTCATGTCTGTCAGATATTGAAGCTGTCCTGTTACTTTGCCTATACCATCTGGCCGCAGATGCCAACGTTTCCCACTACTATCCCGATTTAACAGCATGTTCTCTCTCCTTTCTCCCTTCAGAAGCTGTTGGTCTCACACTTTGCTTCTCCAAAATGGTTTTCTTTTATGAGCGAAGTGCTTCCCAGAGTCCGGCACCGAGCATATTACCTGCCGTTTGTTTGCGGTACTCTTCTGTAGCGAATGCATCGCTATAAGTCACGAATTCCGTCATAACCGAGGCAGCTAAAGATGAAGCTTGCATAACTGAAGTCTCCCCGCCAAGAAGCAGTTTTTCCGACTCCGTAAGTCGCATGGCCATGCCTGAACCTCCACCTGCAGCGATCGCTATTTTATTCCAGCGGCCATCTGCATCCACTTCTCCGTGAAATGCAATCGTCACCAGCGATGCTGTAAAGGTCTCCCGCCGACCCAGCTTGCGGTAAAATGAAATTTCACGCGTCGCAGATGCCCGCTCGCTGGTGACATCAGGGAAAGGCGTATTTTCCAATGGAATATGAATTCTCATTAATACATCATTCTGGTTGCGACTGCCGTCACGACCACCGTTCAGCCAGGACGAAAGACTGCGCATCTCCATGCCGTTGTCCGTCAACCAGTACAGCTGTGCATCGTAGACAAGGAGTGCGGGAATGGAGTCTCCTACTCCCGATACAATGTTTCCGCCAATTGTCGCCATATTTCGAATAGAAGGAGCGGCGATAGCGTTCATTGCAGATTGTAAAATGGGCAGCTGTTGTAGAAGAACGTCTGTGGCACAATGACTTAATCGCGTCAGTGCTCCAATGACCAAATCATCTCCATCCACATATACGCCGCTTGCATCTGGAATACGAGCAAGGCTGATCATATGCTCAGGTACAGGTACAAGACCGCCCTCCCACTGAGTACGTAATAATGTGGTCCCTGCTGCAAAACAATACTTCCCGGACAGTTCACTCTTTAAAGCTTGAAGCTCATCTAGATTAACGGGCTGCCAAACCGTTGGTTGTGCTCCAGACCCATATGCCGACATGACCATCCTTCCATCTCCCTTCTCTACCTGGAATCTGTCTGCGGGACGTTGGATATGAACGAATGATCCAAATAATTCTTCAAATCATATGGGACTGCAACAATAAGGTCAATTATCTTCACATCATTTTGGATAAATGTATAAATAGACTCTTTGATTTGTGCCTGATGCATTGTTTACTGTGATAAGCTAACACAAGCCATTTCATAACCAATTAGATCAAAACAATAAAGAGGCCAACCAGATGGTCTGGCTGACCTCATTACTGCGAGAAATAATACACAAGGAATCGCTCCTTCTGCCTTGATTTTCATTCATCTTATGCCATTCACATAATCCAAAATACGTTCCAGCTCTGGTTCGGTATCCGCATCCCAAAAGCTAAATTCAGACAAAGATACATGCTTGCCTGCATATTTGGGATTGAGCATGATTTTTCGCGCTCCCTCATCTCCGCTAAGCGACAAAAGAGGCCCCAGCATATGTTCACGAAAGGCGACCGGAGGCTTGCCTCCACCGCCATCCGTAGCTGCTGCATAATCACACAGTTTGTTGACGGCTAACGCCTCAGCAACCCTGTTAATATCTTGTGCCTGCAATAGCGGCTGATCTGCCAAAATTATCATCACACCTTCTGGCTTGTATGCTATAGCAGACAGAATGCCACAGTGAAGGGACATGGCGATACCGTATGCATAGTCGGTACAGATTGCAATCTGAAGCCTCGTCCTCGTATCTGGAGTACAACCATATGATGCTGCATTGAGCCACATGGAGGGGATCCACGCTAATGAATCCTCGGGTTTGACCACACAGATAACTTTCTCCAAATCGGATTTCAAGGCAGCTTCCAATGTCCATGCGGCCAAACATCTTCCATCAGGCATGACGATAGACAGTTTATCCCGCCCCATTCGGCTGCTCTTACCTGCCGCTAGCACGATGCCCGTCAGTCGCATGTGCAATCCCCCTCTGTACGTTGCGCCGCTCTGCGGCAACAGCTGCTCTTTTACAGGCAATAAGTTCTGCTGCGATGCTGATTGCGATCTCTTCCGGTCCATCGGCACCAATGGTCAAGCCGACGGGTGAATGCAACTGTTTTAGTGGAGGGAGATCGTTCAGCAAACGTGCTGTTCGCGTTCTGGAGCCCATAATACCAAGGTACGCATAATTCCGATCCTCAAGTAATTCAAGAAACTCCCGTTCTCTAGGAAACTGATGACTCATCAATACGATATAATCCCCGCTTTGGATATCCAGTACAGGCATGATCTCACTTGGGAAACCGCGAACAAACTCAACACCCGGAAAGCGTTCAGTGGTGCAAAAGGTTTCTCGCCAATCCGCTACAACCACACGAAATCCTGCTGATTTGCCCAAACGGGCGACCGGGATTACATCATTTCCGGCTCCAATGATAATCAGACGGGGTTTGGGCACATATTTTGCGAGATCTGTAAAGGGATATCAGTCAATCCATGCCTCTGAAGATCATTCTCTCCAGAATTAGATGCGACAGCGTCAGCTTCAGACGAATGAATAACAACTAACGATAGTCGCGGTGTATCCTCTGTAATCAATGTGTTTATTGGACCTAGAGAAGCTCCCTTGGCAACTGGAGAAGGGGATAACGATGTCTGGCTTTCCGCATCCTCAGCGAGCTGAATCACATAATGAATTCGCGTGTATTGATCGTAGAATGAACGGGTTAGCTCCACAGCTGATCCAGATTGAAAATACGTATGCATGTGAGACAAGATCGACCTGAGTTCAGCACATACCGGCTCTAGCAGCACTATAATTAACCCGCCGCAGCCAATCGTTTCTCCCCAGGACAAATCATCTTCGGGACGCATATCATACTCCACGAATTCCAACTGTTGTGTATCCAGCACACGGTCCACCCTAGCCTGCAGATCACTCTCCAGACAACCTGGACTGATACTGCCATACATCACACCTTCTTCGGTCAAAAGCATAGAGACTCCCTGCTTACGGTAAGCATGACCTTCTACCTTAACCGCTGTTGCGAGAACACAGCGCGGTTCCCGCGCTGCAATTGCACACAGATCATGCATTTCCATCGCGTCTCCATCCTTTCAGGGATTTGAATCCGAATCCGAAGAAGTGAATCTTGACCTTTTTAGCGAAGATTGAAAGTCCAACTTCTGCTCAGACAGTTCATTGGGTGAGTTTCATACGGCTGCGTTCGATTAGATGCGTTTCATCAATCTTGCAATACTTTTATCCGATTCACGAAGCACAATGCCACGATCAATCGTTTGAATCTTCCGGTTTTGGAGCACGATGCTTCCATCAATAATAACGGTGTCTACACAGCTGCGAGTTGCGGAATAGACTACACGGGAATACACATCAGTCTCATAGGAAGGGTACGTATGAAAATCATCCAGATCCAGCAGCAACATATCTGCTTTTTTACCCACTTCCAGACTGCCGATTTCCTTGGACATTCCGAGCACTTCTGCTCCACCCATCGTCGCCATACGCAGCACCGTACGGGCGTCCATCACTGTTGGACCGTGAGGCACCTTTTGAATGAGCGCGGTCAGGCGCATTTCCTGGAACATATCTAGATTGTTGTTGCACGGCGCACCATCGGCACCAATCCCTACCGCAATCTGGCGATTCAGCAGATCAGGAATATCCGCTATACCTGAGGACAGTTTCATATTCGATCCAGGGCAGTGGGTGACTTTTACCCCGCGTTTGCGAATAATCTCCTTCTCTTCCTCACTCAGCCACACACAGTGGGCAAGCACCAGTCTTGGGGTAGCTAGACCGATATGATCCAGATAGACGATGTTGCGCATGCCACGTTCGTGTTCTACCAGTTCGATCTCGCCACGATTTTCGGAGGCATGGGTGTGCACTTTCACATGGTACTTATTCGACAGGTCACGTACCTCAACCAATAATTCTTCGGTGCACGAGACGACGAAGCGTGGACAAAATGCATACTGAATGCGGCCACCCCCGAATCCATTCCATTTCTCCAGCAAATCGACACTTTGTTGCAGCGAGGTAGCCGTATTTTCACGCAGCGGTTCAGGAACTTCATCCCCGTGATCCATCATCACTTTACCGGAAATCACCCGAATGCCGCTCTGTGCCATCGCCTGAAAAGCCGAATCGGTATGATGCACGGTCTCCATATCCAAAATGGTTGTTGTCCCGCTGGAAATCAATTCGCCCAAGCCGAGCATCGCCGAGTAATAGACAGACTCTTCATCATGCGCTGCCTCAAGCGGCCAGATGCGTTGACGAAGCCAATCCATCAGCTCCAGATCGTCCGCACGTCCGCGGAACAAGGTCTGACACAGATGAATATGCGTTTGGATAAAACCTGGAAGCAGCACTTTGCCTCGAGCATCAATGACCTGATCTGCCTGAACATCGATATGCTCTGCAATTTCTTTGATTTTATTGTCCTCGATCAGCAAATCTCCCGTAAATACATCCTCTTCTGCATTCATTGTGACGAGTTGTGCACCTTTTAGCAGGATCGTTCCCATGATAATCTCCCCTATCCGTATCTATCTGCGTAAATTTACTTATTCTGATCCTGCATTTTAAAGATGATCTTCTTTGGATCCATGCATGATGCTTTACATAAATCACGCTACCACCCGATAGCCATGCCATCTCCCCTGGGATCTGCTGCCCCGCTAATCATGCCATCTTCACGGATGACAATCCCTTGTGACTGCCCCATAATTCCGTCCCACGGCGCTCTTGTTTCGACGTTATGTCCCCATCGGGCAAGCGTGTCACATACGTCGTCATGATAGCGGTTCTCTACTCTCAGCGTGTCACCTTCTTCACCCCAGGTACGCCCATACACCCAACGCGGTAGCCTAATGGCTTCCTGAATGTTCAGACCATAGTCCAGCACACCCGTAAGAATCGATAACTGTGTCTGGGGTTGGCCCTCACCACCTTGCGTGCCTACGAGCATATAAGGTTTCCCGTTACGAGTGATAAGACCCGGCATTAGGGTGTGGAATGAGCGTTTATTCGGTTCCAATACGTTGGCGTCCTTCGGATCAAGTGAGAAAAAGGAACCGCGGTTCTGCATGATCACACCCGTATCCCCAGGCACATAAGCAGCGCCAAAATCAAAGTACAGGCTCTGAATAAACGAGACGGCATTGCCTTCATTGTCCACAACCGCTGCGTAAGCCGTATCCTGACCCATCATTTTGGACAGAAAAGGCTGTGCCACAGCAGGTGGAGCGGACTGAATCTCGTTCCATAACTCATTTCCATAAACCTTGGATAACAGATTTTCCAGCGGAATATCCCTGAACTCCGGGTCTGTGAGATAACGATCACGGTCACGAAAAGCCTTTTTGACCACTTCAGCCATCAGATGATAGAACTCGGGGGACGTCCGCGCAATGGAAGAAAGATCAATATGTTCCAGCATATTCAACATCATCAGCATCGAGAAGCCCTGTGAATTCGGCGGCATCTGGTGAACTTGATAGCCACGGTAATCGGTAGTGATCGGCTTCACCCACTCTCCCTTGTGAGCCGCGAAGTCCGCTGGAGCGAGCATGCCGCCATCCTCACGAATAGCCGAAGTTAGCTGCTCCGCCAGTTCCCCGGTATAAAAAACATCACGTCCACCTGCCTGAATCAGGCGAATGGAAGAGGCAAGATCAGGCTGCAAGAGTAGATCGCCTTCCTGCAAAAGTGTACCAAAAGGGGCAAATACCGCTCGCAGCGGTGAATGCCCCATAATGAAATCCTCATCACGTTCCAGCCACAGGCGCAGATTTCGGGATACAGGGCATCCCTTTTCCGCATATAGCGCAGCTGGTTCAAGCAACTGTTCCCACTTTAACTTCCCATAGCGGGACCAGACTTCCCACCATGCATCTACCATTCCAGGAACGGTAATCGCACTAAGCACACCTCGCTGAGGAATGGTGCTCATCCCCATCGCTTTGAACGTGTCGGCATGAATGCCTGCTGCTGAACGACCGCTACCGTTGTAGGCCGTTATGTCACCACTTGCTCCATCGTGAATTAGAAAGAAAGCATCTCCGCCAAGTCCTGTCATGTGTGGGTAGACTACACCCAGTGCGGCACTTACAGCGACAGCAGCATCATAAGCGTTACCACCTTGCTGGAGGATTGCGCTGCCAACCGCACTCGCTAAATAATGTGGGGAGGTAACCATCACCTCCCTGGATATCGGCATCTGGTTCAACATAAGACGCCCTCCTTTCCGGCATACACATCCAGCGCTGCCTGCACGGCCTCGCCTGCTGGCAAGGCGTGACGATGACGCAACAGTACAGCTTCCAGTGCGCCCAGCACATGAAGTACATTTTTGCGCTGGCAGCTGAATCCCATCGTACCAATACGCCAAATCTTGCCTTTCAGTGGTCCAAATGAGCTGGCAATCTCAATACTGAAATCGTTCAGAAGCATGTTGCGTACCGACTCACCATCCATACCATCGGGTATTTCGATACAGGTGACCACTGGAAGTTTACTGGACATCTCTCCATACAGTTTCAGCCCCATGCCCTGAATCCCCGCAACCAACGCTCGTTCATTAATCCGATGTCTCTGAAAACGGGCATCCAGACCTTCCTGAAGCAAAATTCGCAGTCCTTCGTGAAGACCGTAGAGCATCGAAGTGGCCTCCGTATGATGGTTCAACCGTGCCGAGCTCCAGTAGTCCTGCAATTGGCTCAGGTCAAAATAATTACTGGCAATCGTGCGCCCTTCAGCCCGAGCACTTGTTGCATCCCGGAGCCCTCGTTCGACGGTTTTGCGGCTCATCAGTTTCTTCTCCACACGGCTGTTATACGTTATTGGCGCCATCCCGGATGGAACGGACAAACACTTCTGCGTTCCACCCATCACCGCATCCAGATACCAGGCATCCGTCTCGACAGGTGTACCGCCGATTGTGGCAACTGCATCGACGACAAGTAAAATATCGAGTTCACGACAGGCTTTGCCAATCTCGGCGAGGGGCTGCATTTGCCCGGTTGATGTCTCGCCGTGAACCATCGCAACCAAACTCGGCTTATGTGCATGGATCGCCTTGATTACCTCTTCGGGATCAAATACCGTTCCCCATTCTGTTTCAAAAAAGATAACCTCAGCACCACAGCGTTCCGAAATTTCAACCAACAGATGTCCGAAGCGTCCATAGATGGGGACCAACACCTTGTCCCCCGGTTGAATCAGACTGACCAACACGGCTTCAATCCCTGAGCGGGATGTGCCATCCACCGGATAACACCACTCATTATCTGTCATGTATAGTTCACGCAGCATAGCCATCGTCTCATTCATCAGGGAAGTGAACTCCGGATCAAACTGCCCCAAAATTGGGAAGGATAATGCCCTCAGAACTCTTGGGTCAACTTCAACTGGCCCCGGTGTCATGATCGTCCGCAAGGAAGGGGACAATTCTTTATAGTTGGACATCTTCACTCAACTCCCGTAACCGTATTTATAGAGTAGCTGAACGAGAACCCGGAAACCTTTCATCAGGTCCTCTTCAGCTGTATATTCAAGGGGATTATGGCTAATGCCATCTTGGCTAGGTACAAAGATCATCGCTGTAGGGCAAGCCGGCTGAAAGATCTGCGAATCATGTCCTGCGCCGCTTGGCAAGTGCATATAGGATAATTGCTCCACTTCACAAATATCACGAATGTCTGACGTAATCTGTTCGTTCATCGGAATAGGTGTGACAGACAAGTGCTCCTCCCAGTTCAGTCCGAGCTGTTGCTCGGCTGCGATTCTGCTAAATTCCTGTAGCATATTGTGCCAGCATCGATCAATGCTCTCTTGCCTGATATGCCGGATATCGAGCGAGAATACGGCCCGGGATGCAACGACGTTACCCACACCCGGATCAGCTGTTATTCGACCCACAGTGGCTACAAGTGGTTCTCCCGCTTCAAGCGCAATGCGTCTTACGGCTGTAATCATCTCGGCTGCACCTGCAAGTGCATCCTTGCGCCAGGCCATCGGTGTAGTTCCGGCATGATTGGCTTCGCCACCTACTGTAATGCTAAAGCGTTTCTGGCCTACAATATCCGATACAATACCAATTGAATGGCCCAATCGTTCAAGGACCTGACCTTGCTCGATATGAAGTTCGATAAATGCACCGTATGTGTGTGAAGCCATTCTATAGCTACTATCTGGTCCAAAGCCTGCATCATGTATTGCCTGTGCAAAGGTAATGCCTTCTTGATCCTTCAAATGCTGAACTTCTTCCAGCACGCTTACCCCCGTTATACTTCGTGATCCCCAATAAGCGAAGGGGAATCGACTACCTTCTTCCTCGCATAGGGACACGACTTGAAGCGTTCGTTTGGGTGCCCCAAAATTTTTCTGTAGATACTCTAGCGCGAGCACTCCTGCAACTACGCCATATGCACCGTCATACTTCCCACCTTGTACCACGGTATCGATATGGGAACCCGTAACAATCGGCGCCTCTTCCATTCCTGTTCCTGAACCCGTACCGTGCAGAGTTCCATACAGGTTGCCCGATTGATCAAATTCAGGAGCCAACCCGTTCTCCTGCATTTTTGCCGCTAGCGCATGCTGTGCCTTACACCATGCTTGGTCGTACAAAAGACGTGTCACACCTCCCTGGGGATCAGCGCCATATGTAGACAACCAGTCAAGCATGCCTTGCAGCTGCACCTGCTCCAATTGCGGCAAAGCCTGGGTGGGACGTTCCGTACCGGAAGGCGTGTGTACTTCAAAGTCAGTCATAATACCCCTCCGTTCCTTCAACACCAACCGGAACAGATGAGTTAGCACGGATAAATCGTCCCACAGGTTCATCCGACAATCCTGTTTTTGAACTGTATACTCGTGTGCCCCGGCAGAACACCTCTGCAATGCTAGAGGAAAACGTGCGTCCCACATAAGGACTCTGTTTATGTGTGTAGTGCAGATCATCCGTATTTAAGGTGGTACTCTTCTCCCAATCAATTAGTACCAGATCCGCATCCTTGCCGATGGCTATCTCACCTTTTCTCTCCAACCCAAGTCTTCTGGCAGGTTGCAGAGACAGAACTTTTCCGAGCAGCGGAAGGGCTACATTTCGCTGAAGATGTCCTTCCTCCAACATGAGCAGCAGCGTACTTTGCGCACCCGAGATGCCACCCCAGATTTCAAAGAAATTATCAGATTGTTTCATCGATGGCGGACAGGGTGAGTGGTCGGATGCGATAACATCAATCAGACCTGCTCCCAGCGCATCCCATAACCGATTTTGCTCAGCCATACTCCGCAAAGGTGGCGCACACTTCGCTACAGCTCCCAACCGGACAACATCCTCCTCTGTCAGAGTCAGGTAATGGGGACATGTTTCAGAAGTTACATCCAACCCGCGCCGTTTTGCCTCTGCAATCAGATCAAGCGCTTCCCGTGTACTGATATGAACAAAATGCAGTGCACATCCGGTTTGCTCCCCATATCGCAGTGCTCGTGACACCGCCTGAACCTCTGCTTCTGCTGGGCGAGATTGCACGTAATCCATCGGGCCAATTCGTCCATCTGCAATACTTCTGGCTCTCAGTTCAGCAACCATCGTCTCGTCTTCGGCATGAAGCGCCAGCACACGGTTTAGTTTTGCGATCTCGTACATGCCATTCAAAAGTGTATCGTCATCCGCTCTGGCGAAGATGTCTTCCCCTTCTCCGCCAGGTTCGGACATAAATGCCTTGAATCCCGCCGCCCCCATATCAGCCAAAGGCGCAAGCTCACCCCGATTGCCGGGAACAAGTCCTCCCCAGAACGCATAATCAACATAGGATTGACCGTCGGCTGCTTTCATTTTCGACTCCCAAGCCTCCGGTCTTATCGTTGGCGGGACACCATTAAGCGGCATATCAACGTACGTCGTAATTCCACCAGCAGCTAGTGATGCGGATCCCGATTTGAAACCCTCCCAGCTCGCGAGTCCAGGTTCATTAAAGTGAACATGAATGTCCACAGCCCCCGGCATCACTGTGAGGCCAATTGCTTCTATTATTTCAGTATCTTCATCACCCACCAGGTGTGAGGACAAAGCTGATATTTGTTCACCAGTAATCCCAATATCCAGTTCTTCCACGCTATCTCTCAACACAACCCGGGCCCCCCGGATGATCGTATCTAATCTTGTCATATGGATGACCCTCCTCTGATCAGAACTGGATTCGTATATTTCAGCTTCCCCGGTATGTACTGTAACCTCCAGGCGCAATCAACAGAGGAATGTGGTAGTGACTTGAAGCATCGGATACGGCAAACCGGATCGGCACAACCGTCCATAATACCTGCCCTAATTCTTCAAGAGATCGCTGTGCGTAATATCCCTCAACGTTGAAATGAAGCTCGTAGACCGCTTGCTCAAGCTTCCCGCCTTCAAGCAAAGGTGCATCCAGACGCCCATCGGCATTGGTCAACGATTCAGCAACTTTCATTTTGCTTTCCTTCTCGCCATCTCTGTGTAATACAAAAAGTTCAACCCGCACGCCTGCGGCCGGAACGCCCTTGGAAGTATCCAGCACATGCGTAGTAATCCGTCCTCCAGCTACCGACATCATGCCTCACCTTCTCTCTTCGAGCCCCTCTGGTCAGCCTCTAGATCATCCCTTGTCATTGAGAAACCCTGAAACCCATAAGGAGGCCTGGCCTCGGTGAATACTTTGCCTTCTCCTTCTTTTACTTCCTCCAGCACCGTTTCCCATGTCCGATTGTTGGATTCAAATGAAACCTCACTGAGCTGTCCAAATCGTCGCAATAGCCTTAGTCCAATCTGATAAATTAGATGCTGAATGGATGCCGAACGACACGCATGGAACACGGCTGCAGCTACATCTCTTACCTGCTCCGCCGCTACATAACGTCCGCGCTGATCGTCCATGCCATCTCTCGGGTCTTCGTAACGCCAATTGATATTCAGGAAAATGAACAGTGGACGGTCCCATGTCTCGGGTAAGGTGGTGTGCTCATCCTTGACGAAACCGGCAAATTCACTGCCTTTGACCTTAATCAGCCTGATATCTGCGACACCACTGAAATGATTGCTCAGTTCAACCTGATTTCCTTTTCGCTGCGCTTCAATTGCAGCCGTCGCGCGATCATTCTGGGAATAACGGAATACCAGCTCGCTTGCACGAAGGCTTCCTTCTCTGCGAACAGGCACATCTTCAAAAGGAATCTGATCTGCCGTCATTTGCACTTTGGTCATCTGCGGATATGTCTCCAGAAAACGTCGGCTAACGTAAGCGAGAAAACCCTCCACCGTAGCTCCGTAGTAATCCGCAGCATGTTTCAGGATGAAATTCTTCATTGAATCCGTTGCAACGACGCGAGAGTTATCTCCTTCGATAAAAGAAGGCAGAAATTCGTCGCCTTGCACGGCTACTTTAATGTTTAATCCGAACAGGATATTATTCCGTCCGGTGAATGGAGATTCCGGGATGGGCTGAATACCCGTCAACGCTTTGGCGTATGAGCGGTACATCCATACATCTCCTTTGCCGTAATACATGGTCCGTTGCTTTACTTCGGATGGCTTAAATTCAAACTCATGTTCATGACCAATCTGCACCAGCCACTGTTCCAATCGAATGGAAGCAATCTTGAACACTTCCTTCAGAGCGGTCTGGAATTCCTCCTCTCTTCCTCTCCGATTGCGCTTCCGCATGGACTCCAGGATGGACTGAGCTGTGTGACCTTTCACGGCCAATATAAAAGGAAAGCCGAATTGACTTGTATATTCTTTGTTTAGTTTACTAAGTTCGTGATATTGCTCCGGCGAAAGTGAATTAAGCCCTGCACCAGCCTGTTCTTGAACAGAATTGCTGCTCATGCTGATCCGCGCACCGAGATCCGGGTGATTGCAAAGCAACTGCAACTGGACCTTTTCATCGGAGGTCTGCACTACGTTTTTCATCACATTCATCATGTGTTCAAAAGAATCGAATGGCCGTGAAGGCCAGGAACGCTCCGCCACCCAAGGCGATTCTTCGAATAGTCCGCCAAACGTATGCACGAACTGTGTGATAGACCAGTTGTTAACGAGTTTAATGAAGTCGCCCATGTTAGAACCTCCGGTCTTCTGTGGATTGTTGTTTTTCATTTTAAGTGTCTCTCGATACTGCGACAACAATATTTACGTAATTTTGTAATATAACATAACATCAGTTATGTGATTTGTTAGCAATGCACGGGATTTGGTTGTTCAAATGTAATGAAAAGCTAAAAAAACCGCACTTCCTCAAGGGAAATACGGTTTTATCTGACATAGCTGCTTCATTGTCATGCTGCACAACACTTGTTCTGGATAATGATTATGATATAAAAATTGTATTAAAGGGGTCTACTCTTCAGAATTAATGATGCTGCGAATACGGCCTTGCCGTAGTTTTGTCCCGCACAAACTTACGGAAGGTGAACACGAGCTTTAATTTCAGCAAATCATTAGTCTTCTTAAAGTCCATTTGCAGCAAACTTCCGACTTTCTCCATCCGATAGGTAACGGTATTCCGATGCACAAATAGTTGCTTCGCAGCTTCGTTAATGAGTCCATCATTTTCGATAAAAGATTCCAACGTATTCATCAGTACCTGATTGGGATCGCCGTCCCTGGCCAGTAAAGGCTCAAGTACTTTATTGCAGTAATTCTCCATGATGTTATCCGGAACATGTTGGAATACATAGGCGAATTCCAGCATCTCAAACTGGAGAGCCCGATCCTTCATACCGAATCGGCGAGCCAGTTGGCGAGTATCCAGACATTCCTGATAGGCTTCGCGTAGCGACTTCGGCTCATGCTTCATTTTGCTGATCCAGAACCGTGGTGCAGATGCTCCCTTAGCTTCCTGTGCTGCAAGAACATCCCCGAACCGATTCAGCAGGAAGGCTGATAATTCCTCTCCATAATCCCGCCCCGTTGGACAGGTATAGATGGATAGTATGCCATCTTCGATCTGAAAATGCTGTGAGGACGTGAATTGCATAAGCGGATTGTACTGTAACTCACGGTGGATCTGCTTCAGCAGCTTCCCCTCTGCAAAAACAGACGGTTCCAGCGTGATCAAAACACATTGATAGGTCCCCTGGAACAGATGAACGCCTTTATTCTCGCTGAGCTTGGTGAGTTCATCTACCGTCATTTTGTTATCTAGATATTGGGTTAACAGCGTACGCATCTCATCCTGAACGGTGGGGTTAATGTGTTCTCGATAGGTCATATCCATATAGAATGCCAAGACATCCGCAGCCTGCTGAAACAATTCTTCCTCCGCTCTAAGTGACAGCGCCGAGTCTGTGAAGACAAGCAAAAATCCGTATTCTTCATCATTCTGCTTGATGGGTACCCGGTGGCAGCTTCCCTGATTCCATTTCACTCGGTGCATGACGGATTTCCAAGGCCAACCTTGTACTACAGCATCTCCCGCAATACCTTCGCTACCATAGAGCACATGTCCGCGGGAGCCAATAACCGCAAGTGGATAATTCAACACGGTAGCTAGTTCGGCAAATACATTCCGATGCTGTTGCTGCTGCAATGCAAACTGCATCAATTTTTTCTGTTTTTGCACCACCTCGTGCAGTAAACGATTGCTGCGTTCATGTTCAGCCTTGAATAACGCATTCATCTGGTCTGAAAATGTAAACTGAAACGGCAGTTCCAGTAGCGGTAACCGCAGTCGATCTGCTTCCTCGATAATCCCTTGCGGAATGGCCTGCCAGAAGCGGCCCAATTTAATGCCAAGCCCAGCACAACCACGTTCGTTCAGGCGGCGCATCAAACGACGTGCATCCGTCTCATTGTCTTTCATAATAAACGCGGTTGTGAACAGCAGTTCTCCGGATTTGATCCAATCCGCTATATCTGGAGCGTCCATGACGTTAACGGATTTCATCATCCGCGAAGTCCCTTCCCCACCTGCAACCAGTCTGGCCTCAGACAACGGGTATACCTGTAAAGCCTCTTTAACCGTGAGCTGCATGGACATTACCTCCCATATATATAACGCATAAAGCCGTATATATCCTTGATTTGGAACTGAACAAAGATTGAGCACTTGGTTTCAACCATTTTATTGAAATAAACCTTTATTGTTGTTAAGTATTATAACATCATTTTTATTTTAATAGCTTACATGAGAAAAAAATAAAACCCATGACACAATTGCAGCAATCGTTGCGCAACTGGCATAGGTTTTATTTTTGAGTTAATACTGTTGAATTTCAAACGGAAAAGATCAGATTCCCAATGTTTCATGACTCAGCCATAATTTCATGCGGGAGAGTACCTCTTTCATATTGAGCGGTTTGCTAATATAATCCGAAGCTCCTGCCGCGATACATTTATCACGATCTTCTTTCATGGCTTTGGCAGTCAAAGCAATAATAGGGAGCTTCTTGAGATTCAATCTATCACGGATCTGGCGAGTGGTCTCATACCCATCCAACTCTGGCATCATGATATCCATCAAGATAATATCCGGATTCGCTTCTCCGCTCTCTAACATCTCCAGACACTCGTAGCCATTCTGAGCTGTTATCACTTTCATGTCATACTGCTCAAGGGCATTTGCCAAGGCATAAACATTTCGAATATCATCATCGACAACGAGAACCTGACGACCATTCAATAATGATTCTTCAAGTGGAGTCAGCAACATCTCGATTTTGGTTGAATTCATTCCTGAAGCACTGTTTATTTCAGGAGCAGTCACAGCAACCTCATTCAAGAACAATCTGGAGTTCTGCATAACCTCAGGCTCTTCCCTTCTAAGCGGGAGGAATAGGGTGAAGACACTTCCTTGTCCTTCGCGGCTCGTTGCCGAGATTGATCCTCCCAACAGATTGGCAAGGGATTGAGAGATCGACAGTCCCAGTCCGGTTCCACCGTATTTTCGAGCTGTGGCTCCATCGGCCTGTTTGAACGCATCAAAGATCTGCAGCAGTTTGTTCTCCGAAATACCAATTCCGGTATCACTAACCGAGAAAGCTATAACATCCGTCTCTGCTCCGTTCCCTTCAGGATTGGACAGACTCACTCTGGAAATAGTTAAGGCCACTTCTCCTTCATTGGTGAATTTGAATGCGTTGGAAAGCAAATTTCTCAGAATCTGATGTAACCGCATCTCGTCGGAAAAAATCGTTTCCGGCAGAGGGCTTTGAAGCTGAATACGGAAATCAATTCCTTTTTGCTCAGCCGTTTTCAGGAAATATTGATTCATCGCTTCGGGCAGGCTTCCAAGATAGACATCATCCAAGTCCACTTCCATCTCCCCGGCCTCCACTTTGGAAAGATCGAGAATATCGTTAATCAGATTCAACAGGTCCTTGCCTGATGCATGGATCACCGAAGCATATTTCTGTTCTTCACTGTTTAAGTGCTGATGCTTGTTCTCAGCCAAAATCTCGGACAGAATCAGCATACTGTTCAGCGGAGTACGCAGTTCATGCGACATATTCGCCAGGAACTCAGATTTGTAACCAGAGCTTGTCCGTAACTGATCCGCTACTTCTGCAAGTTCACTGGCAGAGGTCTCAGCCGCATTTTTCTGCAGTTCCAGACGCTCGTTCAACATGTGCAGTTCTTCTGTCTGCATATGTAACTCTTCCGTCTGAGACACCATCTCTTCGGTCTGTGCCTGCAATTTCTCTGATTGTGTCTGCAATTCTTCATTCAGTACCTGGGATTCATCATACAAATGCTGTAATTCCATGCGTGTGACGGTGGAATGAAGCGACACCCCGAAGATTTCGATCAGTTCGGTTAGCAGCTTTGTTTCCTTAGATTCGATTGGCTTCATGGAAGCCAGTTCGATTACAGCTATCGTTTTACCTTCAAATACCACAGGGGCTACCGTGAGTGATGCAGCTGACGCATCACCAAGACCCGATGAGATACGAATATAATTTTGAGGCAAGTCGTTCATTTGCAGAACCCGCTTCTCAATTGCACTCTGACCAACTAATCCCTCACCCGGTGCAACGGACACTTTACCAAGGGAACGCTCTTTCTCGCCATCTGCTGCATACGCAGCTACACGAATGAGACGATTCTCTTTCATCGCATATAACACGCCATACGGGGCTTCTAACAGGATCGCGACCTGGTTTAGGAACAAGCGTGACAGTCCCTCCAGGCTCGTAGGGTTCTGTAGGAGCGTGGCGATGTTGGCGACCTGATCCTTAAGTCGATTCTGTTCCTGTACCGTGTCCAGCAATATATTGGTCTCTTGGCCCAAATCACCGACTTCATCATGTGTTCGGACAACAATACGCTGTGTAAGATTGCCGCCTTGGGATATGTCAGTGATGGTTTGTTTGACTTCACGCAGGGTTTTGACGATATTACCCGAAATGACAAGCGCTGCGGCAACAGATAGTCCAGCAACGACAGCCCATAAGGTGTACATAATCGTAAGCAGTGTGGAGCTTCGTTCGGCGAGCTCAGTCACCCGACTCTCCGTAAGGCCCATCTCTGTGTTGCGGAAGGTTTCAAACTGGGACCGTAACAGATCAATTTCGCTTTTCCCCGGATCGGAATGGAAAAAATCAATAACTTTCTCCTGATCCCCTTGTCTTTTTAGGGCTACCGAGGCTGTTCCGGCAACATCAATCCAGCGGACAATATGTGATTTGATGTTCTCCAGGCTCTTCTGCTGGGATGGGTTATCGCTAACCAGCTCATACAGTTGGGCATAATTGGAGTTCCATTGGGTCATTGCTTGGGTGTATGGCTCCAAATAACTTTCTTCCCCGGTAATCATGAATCCCCGCTGTCCTGTTTCCATATTCAGAACATTTTTCTCAATTGCGTTGGTCAGGTTATGCACTTCCAGGTCGTGGTGGCTGATAAAATCGATTTCCTTCTGCGATGCATCAATTTGGGCAGATAACACCAGCAACACAGCACCAAATAACAACACAACCACTAGATAGCCCAATAGAATTTTGGAGCGTATCGTGAATCTTCTCTTTTTCGACAACGCAGAAACCTCCAATGAAATAAACAATTCCGATCGATTAAAAAAACAGTCGCATATGTAGTTTATATGTATACGTATAGACTGACAAGTATTAGTTCACGAAACCTCACGAGCTAAAAAACGACCTGCGGATGCAGGTCGCTTGTTTATTAGAATGAAGTTCGCATGATAATGATTGATTAGGCTTTCGGGGCAATCATTTTCGCTGGATCAACATACTGATCGAATTGCTCTTCCGTAAGCAGACCTGTCTGCAAAGTGGCTTCTTTCAGAGACAGTCCTTCCTTATGCGCAAGCTTGGCAATTTTGGCTGCATTCTCATAACCGATGTGCGGATTAAGAGCAGTAACCAGCATAAGCGAATTATTCAGATTATGTTCTATCTGACTGAGGTTAGGCTCAATACCCACCGCACACTTATCATTGAATGCAACGATGGAATCAGCGAGAAGCTGAACAGATTGCAGGAAGTTATAGATAATAACCGGTTTGAACACATTCAACTCGAAGTTACCCTGACTTGCCGCGAAGCCAATCGCCGCATCGTTCCCCATCACTTGCGTAACCACCATGGTCATCGCTTCGCTCTGGGTTGGATTCACTTTACCCGGCATAATGGAACTGCCCGGTTCGTTCTCTGGAATACGAATCTCTCCCAGACCACTTCGTGGGCCACTAGCCAGCCAGCGAACATCATTGGCAATTTTCATTAAGTCAGCTGCAAGCGCTTTAACTGCACCGTGAGCGTAGACCACTTCATCATGACTTGTAAGCGCATGGAATTTGTTTGGAGCGGATACAAAATCCTTGCCGGTATGCTTGCCAATTTCTTTGGCTGTATAATCACCAAAGTCAGGATGTGCATTAATTCCGGTTCCCACAGCTGTACCACCAATTGCGAGTTCTTTCATATAATTAACACTATCCCGGATCATGCGTTCACTCTTATCGAGCATCGCTTCCCAGCCGCTGATCTCCTGACCGAGTGTAATTGGCGTTGCATCCTGAAGATGAGTACGTCCAATTTTGATAATATCTTTGAATTGTTCCGATTTGTCTGCAAAAGTGGCTTTCAGCACCGCGATTGCCGGCAAGAGCTGATCTTCAACAGCAAGTACACCTGCAACATGCAGAGCCGTTGGGAATGTATCATTGGAGCTCTGGGACATGTTCACATCATCATTCGGATGCAGACGTTCTTCCTTGCCCTTTTGTTCCAGCAGCTGGTTACCCAGATTGGCAATGACCTCGTTTACGTTCATGTTGGACTGTGTTCCGCTACCCGTCTGCCATACCACGAGCGGGAAATGATCATCAATTCGGCCTGCAATAATTTCATCAGCGGCATAAGCGATTGCATCCGATTTGGCAGCGGACAATTTACCTAATTTATGGTTACTGGCAGCAGCGCTTTTTTTCAATATGGCAAGAGCACGTACAACTTCCATCGGCATATGCTCGCGACCAATCGGAAAGTTCTCCTTGCTGCGCTGCGTTTGAGCTCCCCACAGCCTGTCGGCTGGTACTTTCATTTCACCTAACGTATCTCTCTCAATGCGGTATTCCACTTGCTTTTCCTCCTCCAAAAAGATGGTTTGGGTCTCTACAAAAATACGTATACATTCTTTTCTTCACAGCATCTTGCATCTGTTGATTCCAAAATTAACTTTGGGCTTTATGCAAAATGCTTTTATGAGCAAAGCTTGTGTATCTTGTCATATTATACATGATTGCCTGACCGGTTTTCACCTTTTCGACAAAAATGTAAGCGTGACGCAAAATGTCCGAGTATTTATTTTTGCGGTTTAATCGGATAAAGACGGCTGGTTTGCTCAAATAATTCGCCCGGCTCAAGACCAATCAGACCGATCTCTTCAGCAGGAATGCCTTGTACATTCGGGGCATTAACCAGGTTCATCTGTGGCTCAGGACAGAAGAATCCGCCAGTCATATTGTTATTCCAGATCATCCAGTGCTTGTATGACGTGCCTACATCGTATACCAACTTGTCACCGGTACGATGATCGGTAAGCTCCATATAGTTTCGCCCATTCTGCGGTTCTGCAGTGTAATGGTTGTCCATGGCTGCAAAAAACGGACTAACACCCTCACCCTTTAATTGCTCTTCCTCTGGTGTAAGCGGTTGAAATTGTCCCGTAGGCAAAGAACGTTCATTTAATTCACGACGCTGACCAATCGTTATTTTGGCCGTGTAATCGGATGCATGGCTTTCAGGTGCAAAAGGTACGCTAATGGCTGTATGGAATGCGAACAAATTCGGCATACGTTCCTTCCCGTTATTGCGGACATTCAATTGCTGCTGAAGTCCCAGACTACTCAGCGAATAACGGAGTGTCACTGTAAAGGTGAATGGCAGGTATTTGTAGAACACATGTCCTTCTTTCACTTCCTGACTAAGCAAAACATAACTCTCTAGCTCGTTAGATCCGTAGCCCTCAACCTTCCACTCGGCATCATGCAGAAATCCATGCAGATGGTTGCCTGTAGCTGGTTCGTTTATAGGTAGTTGATAGACTTCGCCGTTCCAAGGGAATCGACCATCCTCATAGCGATTTGGTGGAGAAAGAATCGGTATACCGTAAACGGCAGGTGCAGCCATAAACTCGTCCATATGTTCCTGGTCTGGCTCACGCAAATAACGGAATTCCTGCTCTGTATCACGGAAAGCAACAAGGTTGGCACCCACGCTCGGAATAACAGCTGCTTCGAATTGATTAAAACGAAGCCAGACGGCTGGTATACTACCTCCAAATTGTTCTTCGAAAGCTGCATTTTGCTGTGTCATCGTTATATGTACCTCCTGCATACTAAGGTTATATTATACGGCTCGACTATATCATGACCGCGCACAAAATACCAATCTATGATAGAGAACAAATTCATGATAGAACGACAAAAAAGACAGCTACGATGCTCCGTGGCTGTCTCTATCCCCTTATGTTGCCGTACTGAAATCATTCCTGATTTCAATGGAATACCCATGTATGGCATCGGCTCTATTAATCCACATATTTGCCGTGATCCGGAACGGCGGTCTGTTCAAAATCAAGATCGAGTCGCTCCAGCGAATCTCTCAGCATTTCTCCGGTTAAGGAATGACCGTGCCCGGTAACAGCAACTATGGGCTCCAGTCGTCGAATAAGCTGAACTGATCGATGAGCCGCTTGCCAATCCGTCGTGAAATAGGCGGGTGGACCGTGCAACTGTTTGTCCTGAAGCAGCACACTCCAGAGCGATTCCTGTTTTACAGTGACGATCGCGTCTCCCGCAATCAGGATACGGTCTTCTTTTCGAAATAGCGATACATGGCCCGGTGTGTGACCGGGAGTATGCAGCCATTCCCATCCAGAAACACCTGGGATTGAATGATCATCCGGCAGACTGAATATCCGATCATCGAGATTAATAGCTTCATTAGGATAAGCAAATGACAGCCGTGCCATCAAACCGCCACCTACAGTAGGGTCCGCCGGAGGGTAATCTTTCACACCTGTCAAATAAGGCAGTTCCAGTGGGTGTGCATACACCGGGACACCCCAGAATTGTTCGAGTTCGATGACGGTCCCTACATGATCAAAATGACCATGTGTCAAAATAATCGCAGACGGTGGACCAGGAAAGCGTTCAGTTGCAACATGAAGAATCTGATCAGTGAAACTGGCCATTCCAGTGTCCACGAGCACCCAGTTCCTGCTTCCAGGCTCCCCGATGAACACAACATTAACGAACAGTGTACGCAGACTGAGGATATCGTGCGCGACTTCTTCAAGTCCCGTCATTCCTGCTGTAATCAGATTGTCAGATGCCATTCACGGTTACCTCCCATTCAGGCGGATTGTCTCTCTGGTTCCATTCATCTGTCATAGACTTCCCTTTTCTGGAGTAACTATTCCTTATTCCCAATAAAATAGACGGTGGACGCCCTGTTTCAGGCATACACCGTCTAGTATAATCAGCTACATTCCATATTAGAACAAGAACCTCTCGGTCCTATTATGCCGGGTAAGCATCCAGTGCCGCATCAAGCAGTTGATTGTACATATCATCATCGTTTTCAAGCAGCTCGTCCATACGCAGCAATTCATCTTCATCACCGGATTGTTCAGTGAAATGCAGACTATAGTCCCAATCCTTGCCGTTCTTGCTCATAAACGTAATCTCATAAACTGACTTTTCGCCTTCTGCACGAAAAACCGTATTTCCTACATAATTCTTCTCATCTTCACGACGCATCTCTGCACGAATAATCTCAATATTCACAATCGTTCTCTCCTTTAATCTCTCTTCAGTTGCAGGTCTCCACAATTTATGGTAAACCTAGTTTGGTAATTATTATTGGTTAATTGTACAATATATATCGTAGCAACGTATACCTTATTCAATGAGGGAACCTTACTGACTCCTTACATACCTGTAATGAGGACTATAATAACAAACAGCTACGACATTATACCAAACAGGAGGAACAAATAGCATGAGCAATTTTGAAACGAATTTACAACAATATGCCGAACTGGCAGTCAAAGTGGGTGTCAATGTCCATCCTGGGCAGACGCTCGTCGTAAACGCACCCATCTCCGCAGCACATTTTGTGCGCCTGATCGTCAAAGCCGCTTATGGCACAGGTGCCAAGTTGGTCAAAGTAAACTGGAGTGATGAGGTTATTACACGTCTTCACTATGATCTCGCACCAGAGGAATCCTTCTCCATTGAACCAAAATGGTTTGCAGGGGAAATGACTGAACTCGTAGAAGAAGGTGCCGCCATTCTGCATGTTATTGCAGAAAATCCGGACCTGCTTGCCGGTGTTCCTCAAGAACGCATCGTGACTAGTCAGAAAGTTCGCGGTAAAGCGATGGAGAAATATCGTTCCTATCAGATGGCAGACAAATTCAGCTGGTCCATTGTGGCAGTTCCTTCCCCTGAGTGGGCAGCCAAAGTATTCCCTGATCTTCCGGCTGAGCAGCAAATTGATAAGTTGTGGGATGTCATCTTCAAAACCGTTCGCATTGGTGAGCAGGATGCTGTCGCTGAATGGAAAACACATTTGCTGAATCTCGACTCCCGTGCTGATCTGCTTAACGAGAAGAAATACAAAAAACTTCACTATACTGCCCCTGGCACAGACTTGACGATCGAGCTTCCTGAAGGTCATCTGTGGGTATCCGGTGGAAGCATTAATGAGCAGGGACACGTCTTCGTTGCCAATATGCCTACAGAGGAAGTGTTCACCGCTCCACTGAAAACCGGAGTTAACGGTACAGTTCGCAGCACTAAGCCACTGAGTTATGGTGGCAATCTGATCGACGGCTTCTCCATCACTTTCGAAAATGGTCGAATTGTCGATTATACTGCTGAACAAGGACTTGATTCACTGAAAAGCTTGATTGAAATGGATGAAGGCGCACATTATCTGGGCGAGGTAGCTCTCGTTCCACATCAATCACCAATTTCGGATACGAATATTTTGTTCTACAACACCCTCTTTGATGAAAATGCATCCAACCATCTGGCTATCGGTAACGCCTATGCCTTCTGTCTGGAAGGCGGCAAAACGATGTCCAAGGATGAATTGATCAGCCATGGCATGAACTCCAGTCTCACTCATGTGGATTTCATGATTGGATCAGGAGAAATGAACATTCACGGTGTCACTTCCGAAGGCAGCGAAGAGCCAATCTTCCTGCAAGGCAACTGGGCTTTCTAATTTAGACGATGTAAATGAGAGAGAGGGTCACTCCTCTCTTTTCCTGTGTATGCGGGGCATTCATGATATGGAGGAACTTGATATGTTGAGTTTTGAACAAAAACTGGATCGTTATGCTGAACTGGCTGTAAAAGTTGGAGCCAACGTTCAGCCCGGACAAATCTTCGTTATCAGCGCGATGATTGATACAGCTGAATTCGTGCGTTTGTTGGTGCGTAAAGGCTACGAGGCCGGAGCAAAGAAAGTCATCGTCAAATATGGAGACGAAACTGTCAATCGGCTGCGCTTTGAAATGGCGCCTGAGGACTCTTTCCAAGATGCACCGAAATGGCATGCCGCTGAACTTGAGGAGCTGGCAGCGAACAATGCTGCGTTCTTGACCATATTGTCATCCAGCCCAGACCTGCTAAAAGGCATCGATCCAGAACGCATTTCCACTCATCAGCGTACATACGGTCAGGCGATGTCCAAATACCGTCAGTATCAGCAGGCAGACAAAATGAGTTGGACAGGAGTAGCCTGTCCTTCGCCGGATTGGGCCGCCAAAGTCTTCCCTGACCTTCCCCCTGCCGAGCAGATGAAACAGCTCTGGGAAGCCATTTTTGCTGCTGTAAGAGCTGATCTCGAAGATCCTGTAGCGGCTTGGGAGCAGCATATTGAGCGTTTGGAGCACAAAGCAGTTGCCCTGAACAGCAAAAAATATAAAACTCTGCATTTTGTTTCTCAGGGAACCGACCTTACCGTTGATCTTCCTGAAGGGCACATTTGGGCGCAGGCTGGCAGCATTAACGAACAAGGTACACGTTTTGTCGCCAACATTCCGACAGAGGAAGTATTCACCGCGCCGGCTAAATATGGGGTAAACGGCAAAGTGTCCAGTACCAAACCACTCAGTTATGGCGGAAGTATCATTGATCGCTTCTCCCTTACATTTGAGAACGGACGCATCATTGATTTCCACGCCGAAGAAGGTCAAGATACCCTTGAAAGACTCATTAAAATGGATGAAGGTTCGCATTATCTCGGCGAAGTCGCTTTGGTGCCCTTCCATTCTCCAATCTCGGAAAGCGGTATACTCTATTACACAACGCTATATGATGAGAATGCATCATGTCACCTCGCTATCGGCAGTTCATATGCTTTCAATATCGATGGTGGCAAAACCATGTCAACCGAAGAGCTTGCAGCTCGCGGCATGAACTCCAGTATTACACATGTGGACTTCATGATGGGATCGCCGGAAACGAACATTTACGGTGTTACAGCGAATGGCGAGCGTGAAGCCATCTTCCTGAACGGCAATTGGGCTTTCTAAGCCATTTGTATCTGTTATTCTACGATTATTAAATAACACATAGAGGCTGCCCTACTAACCATAATTTACTGGTTAGTGAGGCGGCCTCTCTCTATTTCGGCTATACTTTTTCTGCTTCTGTCGGACTAACCTCCCATTGTATCGCTTCCATATAATGTTGTAAAATGAAATGATACCAATGTTTGTGGATTGTTCACCAGAAAGGAGAACATCATGGCCAATCGGCTCCAATTACTCTTAGCCTCAGATTTCCATAATTTGGGCCCTCAGCTTCAAGAAGAAGTGTACTACGAATACTATAATATGGTACATGGTCTCATCGTTTACATCATTAAAGAACGTGCTGCAGCAGAAGATATCATTCAGGAAGCTTTTATCAAAATCATTAAAAACAAACCTCTCTTTGACAACGAAGTCAAGCTGAAAGCCTGGCTGAAGGTTGTCACACGGAATACCGCCATTAATTATCTGAGAAAAAATAAAAATAACCGTAACCAACTGGATACGGATAGTGTTTTTATAGATATGGAGACAATTAATCAGACGGCAGCTTCCGTGGAGAGCACGGTGGAGACTCAAATGATGCAGGAATCCATCGAGTTCTATCTGGAACAGCTTAAGCCGGAATACCGTGTACTCGTGGAGCTGCGCTGGAAAGAGGGTCTTTCCTATCGGGAAATGGCCGATCTGCTTGATACATCCGAAGAAATTGTGAAGCAACGTTTGTTCAGAGCCCGCGGAAGTATCAAGAAGAAATTACATAAGGAATGGGGTGGAAGCATTGAGCAAAGGCAAGTCCGATAAGCATATTGATTCATTCGATTCAGAGCTGGAAGACGATTTTTTCGATGCCGCGTTTGATATGGCTTTTGACGAAGCCTTCCATCAGGCTGTATCTGCCACCCCTGCTTCCAACACCGAATCCATGCGCCAATCCTGGCTCCAAGTTCAAAAGGAGATTGACCGGGTTGGCGTACGCAAGAAAAGAATGCGCACCATACGTTTGTCCGTCATTGTTGCTGCGTCCGTGACCATCGGCGCCGTCATCTTCAGTATGCCAACCGGGACGCAAGCCGTCTCCCCTTTTGTACAATCAATCAAGGACTGGGGCAATGGCATGAAATCCATTGTTATTGAGGATCGTACTACTCATTTGGGTGCTGATCCTTCGACAGCCAAGACACCTCCACCTCCTGAACGAGGAGTTAATGAAGCTCCCAAATTCAATTCTGGAGACGATCCAGAAGAGGATGAAGATATTGTTCTCCCCTTCTATGAGACATCACATTTACTTGAACCTATTGTTGTAACCAAGGAAATAGCACGCTCGGGATTTATGGGTGATTTTTTGTTATCAAAAGCGATTCCCGAGCGGTTTACAAAGATCAAATTTGAGCTCATGCTGGATACCCTTAATCCCGTCAATCCGGAAGATTATTACGAATCTCAACGAATGAGGGTTCGTTATAGCGGCGAAGGCAAAAATGGTGAAGAAGAAGTCATTCAGTTTGATTATGCCTATGTTTCGCCTGGTCAGGTCATTGAGGGGCCCATGCTTCGCGAAACAAGTATCGTCAAATTGGCTGATGGCAGCGATGCATTTATGTACCTCGGTCCCCCCTATAATACCTTTCAATGGATGATGGGTTCTGTCAACATGAGCTTATTCGGAACCGTCTCGGAAGAAGAGATGATTGCCATTGCCAATGACCTGCAGGAACAAAAATTTCCAGGTAGTACTCAAAAATAAATTAAAATAATACGTTGTTTGAAATATGTGTTGTCGTCTCAGGTTTGACCCCATCGTTGGCCGTATGAAGACTGACAACCCGATAGTAATATCCGGTTATAACGGTCCAGTTCGATTGGGCATTCAGGGTCTGCGTTTGCGATTTCTTCTTGGAACCGGATTGATAGAGTATCCAGGCCGATCCCGTCCAGCGCTCAAGTCGATAATCGACTTGCAGCGATTTCATTTCCGAGAAGGTCGTTGTTGTTGTATTTACAACCGCAGTCAGCCCCCCTCCAGGTGTAACCGTCCCCTCTGCCTGATAAATATAATTTGGGGAAGACAACATATTAACACTTGGTTCCAAGGGCGGTGGTGGTGGAGTAAGCGCGTGAGGCTGGATACTTGGACTGGCGACAGCTACCCCGGCGGTTGGTATAGCAAGAATTATGGGTGCCGATAGTGCTGCAACAATCATGACTTTCAACATGGACGTTATTCTTATTTTCCGCATATGTATCCACCCTTCATTTTCCAAATTTGATTTTGTGTAAGTATTAAACGGATGTAGTGGTTAGAAGGTTTCAAAAAAATAAAAGACGCTCCGACTTACATGTCGGCAGCGTCTTTTGGTTCTCTGATGCATCATCGGGTAAATACATACTGAATGGATGAAACCTAAATAATTCCATTCCGTATCCATAAGATAAAGTTGATATGAAATTATTCTCACATGCCTCAGACCAAATGACAGGCTACAAAATGATCCGCTCCAAAGTTCCGATACGCTGGAATTTGCTGCTTGCAGATATCTTCTGCCCATGGACAACGTGTATGGAACTTGCATCCAGTTGGCGGATTCACCGGACTGGGGATATCCCCTTTAAGCACAATTCGTTCCCGTTTCAATTTGGGAATCGGCACAGGTACAGCTGATAGCAGCGCTTTCGTATACGGATGCAGTGGATTGCCGAATAACTCATCTCTGGAGGCCGTCTCGACCATGGAGCCCAGATACATCACTCCAATGCGGTCACACAGATGTTCCACCACACTCAGATCATGCGAAATAAACAAGTAAGCAAGGCCACGCTCTTGCTGAAGTCGTCTGAACAGGTTGATAATCTGAGCCTGAATAGACACGTCCAGTGCTGATACCGGTTCATCTGCGATAATCAGTTTCGGATTTAAGATCAAAGCTCGCGCAATCCCAATCCGCTGTCGCTGACCACCAGAGAACTCATGGGGAAAACGATCAATATGATAAGATGACAATCCGCAGGCTCCGAGTACCTCCTTGACGAGATCACGAACCTCGCTTGCGGTAGCCAATCCGTGATCCAATACAGCCTCCCCGATCGCATCACCAATGCGAATGCGCGGATTCAGTGAACTGTAGGGGTCCTGGAAAATAAGTTGAAGCTGCGGACGGATCTTCCGCACTTCCTGCATAGATAACTGATGCAAGTCAACACCTTGAAAACGAATCTGTCCTTCCGTTTTTTCCGTTAAGCGCACGATCGTTCTTCCAACGGTGCTCTTGCCACTTCCGGATTCACCCACTAATCCAAACGTCTCGCCTTCATGGATTGTGATGCTGATATCATCGACTGCTTTCACATGGGCTACTGTACGATTCAATAAACCTTTGCGCACAGGAAAATAGGTTTTGAGATGTTCGATTTCCAATAGAGGTTCAGACATGACTCAATGCCTCCTCATACAGCCAGCATGCAGCCTTCTGTCCGGGCCCAAGCTGCTTCAGCGTAGGCATTTGCGTGGTGCATATCGACATACAGTGCTCACAACGATCAGCAAAATGACAGGAATCTTTTAAGGATAGTGGATCAGGTACATGTCCGGGTATCGAATACAATTCGTCCTGTCGTTGATTGATAATCGGCTTGGAGCGTAGTAATCCCTGGGTATATGGATGTTTGGGAGACTCGAACAATTGCACAACTTCCCCCTCTTCCACCACTTTGCCTGCATACATTACAACGACATAATCCGCCATTTCGGCTACAACGCCAAGGTCATGCGTGATCATCAGAATGGAGGTTCCTGACTGGGACTTGATATGTTGTAACATATCCAATATCTGCGCTTGAATGGTCACATCCAGTGCGGTGGTTGGTTCATCCGCGATTAACAGTTTCGGGTTACATGAGATGGCAATGGCAATCATAATGCGCTGCAGCATACCTCCACTCAGTTCGTGCGGATAGCTGTTTGCAATCTGTTCCGGTCGTGAAATACCAACTTCGGCAATCAGCTCAACCGCTCTGGCACGAGCCTGCTTTTTACTCATTTTCAAGTGTACAATCAGCGGCTCCATTAATTGCTCACCGATCTTCAGCACGGGATTCAACGAGGACATCGGTTCCTGAAAAATCATGGAGATGTCATTGCCCCGGATGGCACGCAGCGAAGATTTACTTTCACGGAGCAGATCCCGTCCATCAAAACGGATCACACCTCCTACTACCTTGCCAGCCGGTTCTTCAATCAATCCCATAATCGACATGGCGGTTACACTTTTGCCGCAACCTGATTCACCAACGATGCACACCGTCTCCCCTTCACGTACATTCAGGCTTACGCCGTCCACGGCTTTGACATTGCCTTCTTCTGAGTAAAAATGAGTTTCAAGTTGTTCAATTTCTATCATATTTTGCATGAGGCGTGCTCACCTTCTCTTCTGTTTGGGATCTAATACATCTCGAAGACCATCACCAAAAATGTTAATCGCAATAACGGTCACGAAAATGGACAGCCCTGGTGGAATCCATAACCACGGATGCTGTTGAAAATCAATCATGTTGTTGGCCGCATCGATCATATTGCCCCATGTAGGCGTTGGCGGCATGACACCGAGTCCAAAAAAGCTGAGTACTGACTCGCTTAGAATGGACCCACCGATATTCAGAGTCGCCATGACGATGAGCAGCGGGACAATATTGGGCAGAAGATGGTGAAACAGTTTGCGACGGTCACGCAAGCCAAGAACAACAGCAGCCTGCATGAATTCACGCTCCCGCAAGCTTAACATCTGTCCCCGTACCATTCGGGCCATACCGGGCCAGTTGACAAAGCTGAGCATCAGCATGACGATATACATTCTGGAATCCGGTGGAACTTTCCAATCCGATAACAACGCGCCGAAAATGAACAGCAGCGGCAATCCCGGAATCGTAAGCAGCAAGTCGGCAATCCGCATAATGACCTGATCAACAATGCCACGATAATATCCGGCGATGGCTCCAAGCAAGGAGCCGATAAATACGGATAGAACCATGGAAGCCAAACCAACAGTGAGCGAGATACGACCAGCCATCAGCACACGGGTAAGCACATCCCTACCAAGCGCATCTGTACCAAGCCAATGATGAATGCCTGGACCTTGTTTCATCGCCGCCATATTGATCTTGTTATCGGTATAAGGTGAGAACAGCGGTCCAATGAAACAAGCCACAAACATCAACAAAACCACGATGAATCCGCCAACGGCAAGCTTGTTCTTGAGCAGTCTTCGGAGCGACAATTTCCATAAAGAAGACTTGGTAGGAACCTTTAAAGGTAAGGCAGCTTCTGCGGCATTTCTCGTTACAGACGATGAAGAAATTGTCATTTTCATAGCCCCCTATTGCAAACGGACACGCGGATCTGCGATGTGATAGAGCACATCAGACAGTAGCGTTCCAATGACGGTCAGGATGGCGATAAACATGGTAAAGCCCATCAGCAGCGGATAATCACGCAGTGAGAAGGACTGCATATATAACTGGCCGATACCGGGCCAGCTGAATATTTTCTCAATAATCAGTGAACCGCCGAATAAGGACGGCAGCTCGAATCCAATCAGTGTAATTGCAGGTAAAAGAGCATTGCGCAAGGCATGGGTATACAACACTTTGCTTTCTTTTAAACCCTTGGCTCGCGCTGTTCGAATATAATCCTGCTTGATCACATCAATCATGTTGCTGCGGAAGTAACGGGTAAGTGAGCCTACCCCAAGAAGAGTCATAACAATTACAGGCAAGGTCATGTGCTGAATCACCTCTTTGACATAGGCCAGACCGGTAGCATTACTTCCTGTAGTCATCATGCCGCCTGGAGGCAACCATTTTAGGTCAACCGCCAGCAGTTTAATCAAAAACAATCCGATAAAGAAGGATGGCACGGACATGGCTGCAAATATGCCTATCATCACGAAGGTATCGAACCACGAGTACTGCTTATAGGCAGCGATCACACCGATAATAACCGCGATAAACCAGGTCAGGAACGTAGTCACCGCAGCTAACAGAAATGAATTCCAGATATATTCGTTGAACAGCGAGAGCACTGGCTTTTGTTGTGCCAATGAATATCCGAAGTCCCCGTGTACAGCATTTTTCATCCAGATGAGATATCGTTCGATAACGGGCTTGTCCAGTCCGTATAATTCGCGCAGTTCGGCCTTACGCTCAGGACTCAGCTTAATGTTGCTGGAGATATAATCTCCAGGAGTAAGTGCATACAGGCTGAAAATCAGAACGGAAGCGGCCAGCAAAATAAGAACCATGTATGTCATCCGTTTCACAATGTAAGTGCTCATATCAGGCTCCTTATCAATGCGTCCCCTGCATCTGCGACATCGCAAACACAAGGGACGTTTTGTTTATTTCGGTATGGATGTTTCTTGATTCATACCACTGCTTATTTCAGAGACCATTCCGGCAAGCTGGTTGCAATCCCGCGGTATGGACTGACAGAGAGCCCATCGATCCGACCATTATAGGCGTAGACTGTTTTTTTGTAACTGGTGAAAATGACAGGCAGCTCATCGTTGAGCAACTGGTACAACTCTTTGTATACTGCCTTGCGCTCCTCAATGTCTGTCGTAGCCAAACCTTTGTTGTAAAGCTCTTTCACTTTGGGATTGTCGTACCCTTTCAGCTCACCATCCACAAATTGCAGTACCCCGTCTGAAGGATCCGTTAGCATCGGTGTGGAGAAGGAAGCCACGTCGTAATCGCCGCCCTCCACTTTGGAGACAAGTGAGTTGAAATCCGCGAAGACTTCAGGCTGGAACTGCACGCCAATCGCCTCGAAGTTTTCTTTGGCTACAGCAATGAAGATATCCGTGGCCGGACTTTTCGTTCCGAGGAAATGAAGAGATAACTTCTTCCCGTTTTTCTCACGGATGCCATCCGCTCCAGACACCCAGCCTGCGTCGTCCAGCAATTGATTGGCTTTGTCCGGATCATAGGCGTATGGATTAATACCTTCTTCCGTATAAGACCAGGAAATAGGTGAAGTCGGGATGTTGGCAACAGCCCCTGCCCCTTGGTTGGCATCTACATAGATGGACTGACGATCCAGGCCATAGGTAATGGCTTGCCGTACTTCTTTTTCCTGAAGCTGTTCATGTTCCAGATTGAGCTGTAAATATCCGTATGTACTTGGTGTGTAAGGCAGAAGGTTGAGGTATGGGATATTTTTCAGCTTATCAATATTCTCCTGGGTAGCCGTGAACGAAGTGAAGTCGATCTCTCCGGTCTCAATAAACTGCCAGGTGTCTCCTTCCGATGTTTTATATATGAAATGCTCGGTTTTCGGTTTGCCCTTGTAGTAGAATTCATTGGCAACGAATCGGACTTCCTGACCCGGAATGAACTTTTCGAGTTTATAAGGACCATTGCCTACAGGTGTTGCATGAAGATTTTTAATGTATTCGAGCTTTCCGAATTGATAGTCTTTGCCGTAGTAGGCTTTGGACAACACTTCAGAGCCCAATGTAAGCAGAGCAGTTGCGTTGGGTTGTTCCAGCGTGACCGAGATCGTTAACGGATCAATGACCTTAATACCCTCAATGTGATCTGCCTTTCCTTCGGTATACGCTTTGCCGCCTTTCACCTTGGTGGAGAAAATATCGAATCCACCGTCATACGACTTGTCATGCAGAATGGTCCATGTAAAAGCAATATCATCTGCGGTGAGCGTGGAGCCGTCACTGAACTTGGAATCTTTTCTCAGATGAAACGTGTATGTACGCTGATCGTCGGACACATCCCAGCTTTCAGCGAGATCAGGAACAGGCAATCCCTTCTCATCTACGGTCACAAGTGAAGCAAATAGCAATGAAGCAACGTTGCCATCATATCCGCTTTGATGGAAGTACGGTGTGAAAGCCCCGCTGGGATCCGTAAGTCCCACAATCACCGTATCCGTCCGTTTTTTTGCCGTCTCAGGTAATTGATTCAGGTCCGTCGCCTGAAATGGTACATCCAGTGCTGCTGAAACCGGAGTGGCTTGTGTCCCCGGATTCGTTGTCCCGCTTCCAGCAGTAGTGGTCTCTGCTCCCCCACCTCCAGCACATGCCGATAACACAATTGCACTACTGATAATTAACGATGCCACGGATAAACCTTTCACTCTCATAAAATCCTCCCCAATTCATAAATGATCCATATTTTTCTCGCTCAGCCGTTCCTAATTCCCGAAATAATCCAGAATATATATAATTCCTATGAAATTAGTAAGGTATAAGTTCGATAAGCCCTATTATAAGAACCGCATTCGGTTCTGTAAATAGAGAACCACAAAAAAATATTTATATTAAACCCATTAATATCCACTTTAAAGCGATAAAATAGCCGTATGTTTTGCGCGGATTTCCTGAATAAATTTCAGTTCGGCCACAACAAACATACGGCTGTATCAGAGGAATACTTTTTTTCTAAAAACCACATTTTGATAAACGTTATTGTTCCAAATAATTCATCACATTCGGTAAAATTTGCTCCAGTGCATGAAGACGAAGTGAATACTCAACCAGGCTCTCTCCTTCAAAATGAGCATAGACCAACCCTGCTCCACGAAGCTTGGAAAGATGGTCATGAGTAATTCCTTTGGAGAGCTTCAAGTGACGAACAATTTCTATGAACGAACGCGGTCCCTGATGCAGAAAACGCATGATTTTCAGTCGGTTCTTCTCTCCCAAGCTGCGAATCACACGCAAATGATGGGTCGGAATATACTCATGGTCTCCCATATACAATCTGGAGGAATAATGGCACAGCAGAGTATCCCCAAAATGCAGGATGACATTTAGCGGCTGAAAATGAAATTGTGGTACAAGCAGCAGTCTCTCCAGCCCCTTTATGTCCCGGAACATCAAACCGTTGGTCGCATCGTCGAGTACTTTTTCCTGGGGAGATTGACTTAACTGTTCCTTGCGGTTCAGAACCTCCTGGCGCAGATGTTGTAAGATTACGGGATCAAGCAAGCGAAAATATTGCTCATTCCACCCGGTTAAGACATAGGTCATCTTAGTCTGGAAAGCAGCGATATCATCTGTATACGGGAAGCTGTACCGACTAAAAATGTCATGGAGTTCAAGCACTGTTCGTTGGCTGAACCATTCAATAAAATCCTCCGGCTCCTCGGCTTCCACTTGCAAACAGACAAGCAGATACATCCATTTCCAATCATCATCCACGTTCATATTTTGCAAGACAGCAGCAAGCTCAGGAGTTAGCTGTCCTTCTGTTTCTAGCGCCCAGGCTATGGATAAATCAATCTTTTTATGCGATTTTCGGCAAATATATGTATGCAAACTAGCCATGAATTCAAATACAGACGTAAATCCAACCTCAATGCGATAGCTCAATCTCAACCTCTCCTATCTTGCAAAGTCGTTCCATTATACCCTGTTTGCAGCCGTGCATGCTACGATTATAGGGTAAACAAAAAGCCGCACAGTGAAATATTCCACCGTACGGCTTCTCAATAGACCGGATCTCCTGTCTCCAAAAATAATACCTTGAATCAGGCTCCTTCGCCTTCAACCATCAGTTCCAGCTTAATCACATTCACACGTGAAATCCGCTTATGTTCGGTCTCTTGAATAACAAAGACATATCCACCATACTCTACCGATTGCCCCACTTCTGGTGGGATGGCCTCTACTCTGGAGTATAACCAGCCGCCAATCGTATCATAATCCGCCCGGTCCATATCCAGCCCAAAGCGTTCACTAACCTCTTCAATCAGCATGAGGCCGTCAATGGAATATTCCATCTCATCCACTTTCTCAATTGATGGACGCTCTTGGTCAAATTCGTCCTGAATCTCGCCCACAATCTCTTCCATGATGTCTTCAAGCGTTACAAGGCCGGAGGTTCCTCCGTACTCATCAATCAGGATGGCAATCTGTGTCTTGCTACGTTGCATCCGCTTGAGCAGGTCACTGATGGGAGTGGAATCGGGTACTGCGAGAATCGGCCGAATCACCGAGATGGTATCTGTAAGCTGAGATCGCATCAGGTCTTTAATGTGAATAAAACCGATAATATGGTCTTTGTCACCGTTATAAACCGGATAACGGGTACGCATGCTTTCACTGGCAATTTCCAGATTTTCCAGCATGGACTGATTGGCATTCAGGCAGATCATTTCCGTCCGCGGAATCATAATTTCACGGGCGGTTGTTGCCGTAAAATCAAATATATTATCAACAAGTGCCAATTCAGTATTGTCAATTAAACCGCTCTTATTGCTTTCTTTCATCAGAATGCGTATTTCATCTTCACTATGCGCTGAGTCATGCTCCGAGGCCGGTGCCATGCGAAACACTCTCAGCAGGCTGTTCGCCATACCATTCAATGCCCATATAAAGGGATACATTAATTTGTAAAAGAACGTAAGCAACGCCGCAGACCATAACGTGATCGTCTCTGATTTGCGGATGGCCATCGTCTTGGGAGCAAGTTCCCCGAGTACAATATGCAAAATCGTAATAATAACAAAAGCAATCGCAATGGAAATACCGTGTACGTATACCGGACCCATTCCAAATGCAGTAAACATGGGCTCTAACAGGTGAGCAATCGCTGGCTCTCCCAGCCAACCGAGTCCAAGTGAAGCAAGCGTTATGCCCAATTGACACGCGGATAGATAAGCATCCATGTTGCGTACAATATTGGAAGCATAAATCGCATTTTTATTACCTGTTTCCACCAAAGCTTCAATCCGGCTACCACGAACTTTGACCATCGCGAATTCTGCCGAGACAAAGAAACCATTCATCAATACAAGCAAAGCAATTAAAAATAAATTTAATATACTCGGTAAGGGGTCACTCAAATTATCATCCTATTCGCCGTCATTCTTCGGCAAATAGGTCCACCTCCTTCGAAAATGTAGGATATTTGCCATTCTGCTGCTCATATGCAGTTTCAACTTCCCAATGCGTTCACCTCCACCTTCTTCTGTCGATTAACAAGGATATGCTTCTTTTATTATATAATTCTACACTACACAGTCAATCCGTGTCCTATGACAACGAAATGATGCATACAGGCTATTTCGTTAACAAATGTACCGAATGCGCAGTTTTTTTTACGTTTTACTAACAAATATATGCATCTTCTTGCGTACGGTTTAACTTTTCTCTTACGCTCAGTTAATCTTTCAGCGATATACTTCCAAATAGAACAACAATTTTTGATTCCGGAGGTATGTACATTGAAAAGCCATCATGCTATGAAATGGAATGCTCTACTACTCAGCGCGGCTGTTGCGATCACAGCAGTGCCCTGGCAGGTCCATGCTGAACCCGTATCTGCCCAGCTACAGACGGCCCCGGCCGCATTTACCATTTTACCTATCGACCGTGCTCAGATTCTCGCAGGCCAAAAGCTGGATTTCCGGGTTGAGCTGAACGGTGCCAAGCTGAATTCGAAAGACATTAAAATCCAGGTTAATGGTTTGTCACCGGACAAATACTTCGGCAAGTCCGGAACATGGACAACCAGCACCGACCTGAGTACAGAATACACCATACGGGATGTTGCCTTCAAAGAGAGCGATTCCATCGTGGTAACCGCCGAAACGACTGCTACAGGCAAGCGTACATATTCACGGGTCGTATACCAAGTGTTCGATCCTTCCAAAGACACAGCCACATTGACAAACGGTGAGCAAGCCAAAAATGTCGTTCTGATGATCGGCGATGGCATGAGTGCCAATATTCGTACCGCCGCACGTGTTGTATCCAAGGGTATTAACGAAGGCAAATTCAAGGGTTGGCTGGAGATGGAACAAATGGATGCCATGGGCATGGTCACCACGTCTGGCATGGATTCCATCGTCACCGATTCCGCCAATAGTGCTTCCGCTTATGCAACCGGTCACAAAACAGCTGTAAATGCCGAGGGTGTCTACCCAGACAATACACCAGACCCTTTTGACGATCCGAAGGTGGAAAACATCGTTGAGCTGGTGAAACGGACACGTGGCATGGCTACCGGCCTTGTAACGACTGCGGATGTGACAGATGCGACACCTGCTGCGATGGCTGTACATACACGTAAGCGCGGAGAGCAAGAAGCGATCGCCGGCATGTATCTGAATGAAGCCAATCGACCGGATGTAATTCTGGGCGGTGGACTGGAGTGGTTCCTTCCAGCAGCTGACGGCGGAAAACGCAAAGATGGACGCAATATTGTGGAGGAGTTCAAAAAAGAAGGATATACCTATGTTACAGATGCAACGAATCTGGACAAGTCTGCCTCTACCAAATCATTGCTTGGATTATTCCGCAAAGGCAACATGAACGTATATTATGACCGGGAGTATACTCAACCTAACAATGCAGAAATTGTGGGCAAGGATACCGATCAGCCAACGTTGATGGAAATGACCGACACAGCCCTTCAGGTGCTGGAACAGAACAAGAACGGATTTTTCCTGATGGTCGAAGGTGCATCAATTGATAAACAGGCTCACACGATGGATTTTGAACGTTCCGTATGGGATGCAATTGAATTCGATCAAACGGTTGGTCGGGTTAAGGAATATGCGAAGAAACACCCGGATACGCTCGTTATCGTCACATCCGACCATGGTCATTCCCTTACCCTCAACGGAACGTATAACACGGAAGCCGCCAAAGGTAAATCGGGCGACGAACTCCGTGAATTGATCGGCACATATGCTGATTCCAAGTTCCCGACGTATGTGGATGCAAACGGAGATGGCTTCCCGGATAATCCGGATTCCGAGTGGAAGATTGCTGTCGGCTGGGGCAATATGCCGGATAACAACGAGGACTATCTTGCTAATCCGGTACCAATCAGCCCTACCATTCAGGACCCTAACGTCAAAGACAAAACATGGTATATCGCTAACCCGGACAAAGATCCGGACGGTGTTCACTACACGGGTAACTTGCCTCATGATGAAGGCCAGGAAGTCCACACATTCGACGATGTGCCAATCAATGCCTCGGGACCAGGGTCCCGTCTGTTCTCCGGCTATCTCGATAATACGGATGTGTTCCGTAAGATGGTAACTGCATTGAAGTTGGATGCGTCCAAGTAGCACAACGGTGAACTAACAAAAGAGTATCCTAGCTCATGCTCAGGCATGGCGGGATACTCTTTTTTCATGATTTTATGGATAATGAGGATTAGCTAGCACGTTTACTTAACGCTTTGCTCTACTGCTTCTACTGATTTATTCTCTTTCTGATGCCAACTCATTCTCTATAGGATCACTACGTTCCCATTAACGGTGTCCCAGCGCCACGGCGTGTCTTCCCCTTTGCCGATCTGAAGACCGCCAATCCAAGATGTATCATGTCTTAATAGTGCCCAATCTGCTTCTCCATTCAGCACTTGAATACCGAGTTCGGTCAAAGACAAGACACCGTGACGGAATTCATCATGATGCTGCTGGAAGTTAGGAAAAGCTTGTACACCGCTTAATTGAAGTAAAGCATGAGGTTCCTCCGTCATTCTCTTCAAATGAGCCCAGTACTCCAGATCACCCATTCCCAAGATATGCAATTGATCTCCAACATGCTTGAATAATGGATAAGGGCTATCCACGCCCTCTCTTACGGCCTCCAGTGTGGATTGCTCAATTATGCCCAGTCCGTTCGATACAGAAGGAAGACGGGACAAGTGTGCCTTGAATGCAGCATCTGCAAAAGGAAGCACCGATGTATTTTTCAGCAAGTAGTCCTTGTGATCCTGAATGTCAGAGGATGCATACGCACCCCAAAAATCGCTGCCAGCCTTGATTTCCTCTGCCCCCATCACATGCCAGGTACCTGATAAACGTCCGATCTGTGAGGGTGTAAGTTGCCCAAGTCCCCGAAAATGTTCAATATCTGGATAGGCATCGATGCATAACAGATTCAGCTTTGTATTTTTCAGGTCCTGTTCCTTGAAATAGTGCAGCAAATACGATAACATCGCCTGATCATAGAGGTCATACTCAAACCACAGGACGATCTCTTCGTGCTGATGGAATGACTTAAGCGTCTGCTCAAGTTCCTTAATTTTCAAATATTCAGTCTGTGGGATACCCAAGTGCTGCTCCAAATATTGTGCACGTCCACTTCGATCTTTCTCATTCCTCAAATTTCTTGTTATCGGTCCAAATGTATAGAGCTCTCGCCAGACCAGAACTTCACCTTGAATCCCGCTTTGTCTTAATCGATCTGCCGCATGGTCACCATTCATAATGTGAAGCATCCCTTTTCCTCCTTCGTATAGATCACTAAATACTGAAATCACATCGGCCACAGGCAATGAACGTCTGAGCCTGGATCTGGCATCATACAACCGTTTCTTTAGAGCCGGAACATTAACCCCGAGGAATTCCGACATTTCCTTGAGCGAGTAGCCCTGAAAATAAAACAGTTCAACAGCAAGCTGCATGGAAGTTGGCAAAATGGAAATCGAATCTCGCAGGATACGATGCACCTCTCCTTTCAAAGCCTGTTCTTCAGGGTTATGAGTCTGATCCTCTTCTTGAATTACATCCTGAATCTCCAGGACCGGGACGGTGCCATGCTGCTTACGCCTCATTAGACGGTAACACTGTCTCTCCACGATGACTTTGAACCACCCGGGAAAAGCATCAGGGTTGTCCAGTTTGGACAAATTCGCAAAGGCCTCCGTGAATGCCTCTTGTACTACATCTTCGGCCAGGAACGTATCCCCTAATTTTTGATAGGCGACAGCCAGTGCCATCCCCCGAAATTGCGTCACCAGCTGTTCATATGCCTCGGCTTCGCCCTTGATTGCTCCATCGATCCATATCTTCAATATGTTTCGCTCCTTCCTGTACGCTTGCTGCTTGATGTATTTATCTTTAAGTGCCCTGATTTGAGAAAAAGGTTACTTCTGCTTATGTTTAATTTTCTATTTGATTATGCTCTTTATCATCATATAGGAAAAGCTGCCCCGTTTGCGGAATAACATCCGCAATCGAGACAGCCTCTGTATGGCCGTATTATATTATGTTCTTTTTTTCCTACAGATTAACGTCTGCTCGGTTGTTGCGGATAGTTTCCGATCACACCTGGATATTGATACAACAACGGCTCATCGAATGTAGCGTAGTCGAAATTGACCATCAGAAGCATGATCCGTTTTCCGCTGTTCGGGTCACTGATGATGATATGGTCACGACCAGCGGCTTCCAGAATGCCTTGGAAAATGCGGGCATTCCACTCTTTGTTACCTTCGTATGTCATGTAGAATGTTCCACATTTACCCAGGTTAAGCCGTAAAATATTTTCGATGTAGGATTGTTCAAACTGTGGCGCAGTTGTGGTTACAACTCCACCCGTAGGTGTCATTGGAGCACCGCTTGATACAAGCGGTGGTACGCCTGTGGAGCTAGGTGAAACCATGCCTGGTGTTGGGGACATCATCGGCATCCCGTTACCGATTTTATATGATGTTCCTTGAACTTGCGAATTGGCCTGTTGGCCCATAACCTGTGTTGGTTGATAAGGCTGGTTAATCATAATGATTCCTCCCAAAATTTAATATACGGTTGGACAGTCTTCGCCTGTCGGACTGAAGAAACAATGCGCCTTGAAGCGGCCTGTATTTTGCTGGTCATACCACGTTGGCGGACATTCTCCCACCGGACGGAAAAACCACAGGGAGTTGCTGGCTGGCCAGAAGCGTTCACCATTAATGACACGCTGTGCCAAGCGTATTTCCGATTGTCTTGCCCGTTGGTAGAAATATCCTTTTTGCGTAGATTCGAAGCCACCCGGGTTCTGAAACACCATTCGATTAATGTCCCGAATATCACCGAAATCCAAGCAATCGCCGAGCACCCGGTTTACACCCACATTGCCTACAAGCAGCATGCCTTGTTCGCCGTCACCTTCAGCCTCCGCTCTCATCAGTCTAGCGAGCAGCTTGACGTCTTCCGAGTTGGCTTTAATAACAGCCATATCCTGTTTCCTCCCTTGTTGAACCTCTTCATCACCGTATATCGTATTGTGCAGATGCCCATTCGGTGACACGATTTTATCTTTTTCTCATAAAAAAAAGCCCGGAACCTCACCCTATGTGAAGTCCCGAGACATAACATTTCCTATATAACCTGCCTACTCAGGGCTTGGCTTGAATCCAGTAATCGTAAGCATGTACGATATTGCCTTTGTAGGCTTTATACTCGCTTAACAGATCGGGAAGCAGTGCCAGCTGGCGTTCCATTTCCGCTGCTCCCTTATCATAAAATGAAATATGTCTACCTTCAAAATTCTCTTTCATCTCCACCGAGATCAACAGTGGTTTACCCAAACGATCCGCAATTTTCATTTCCTGACTGACGACGTCGGCAATTCCATTGGAGCCTTCAGCGATGTTACGGAATGCCATCAGAGATATGTGATCCAGCGTTGTGATCATGTATTCACTGACAGACATGTCTCTTCCTGGTAACGGGAACGTATCTAGCCAAACGGCCAGATCGGCACTCGTTTCGAGATCGCTGTCCTTTTTCGTCTCTTCATGGAAATAAGCAATATTGGCAGCCCATTCGGTCAGCAGCGTATCCCGATCATTTTCCCATTCAGGTAAGGTGTATGGTTCAATATCGAGATGGATTCCCTTAAAACGTTCATCCGGTTCAGATTCGGCGTTATAATTTTTCACATAATCGATCAAGCGCTGTATCCGTGGCCGATTTTCCTTTTTACCCCAGATTGGATGGCCGCCCATGGCATGAACCTCAATACCTTGAGCCTGTGCGCGTTTCACAAAACTGCGATAACTGGAGTACGGTTGATCCAAATCAAGCCGGACGTATAACCAATTGATGTTTTGTTCTTTGGCGAACTCCAGAATGTGATCTCCACCGTCATTCGTAACTTGAGAAGCCTGCCAGATATAGGTTCCCCGGATTTCCGGTTGATTGGATGGATTCTCCGGTAATGGTACTTCCTCTGGCTCCAGCTGCCCCCAGTACACGATGTCATGCACAGCTGATCCTGCGTAGGAAGCATGATCTGTGAATGCAGACGCCACTTCCTTTATGACACTCTCCAATTGCGCAGCGCCTTTTCCGGCAAACGTCGTGAACTCTTCCCCAGGCATAGGCTTGGTATTTACCCCAACGGTAATAGAACCATTTCTGGCGTCCGCCCACATCATTTCCTGTTCTACCAAAAGTATAATTCCATTGTTTCCTTGCGCGCTGTCACGGTAAGCGAGCAGCGTAATATGATCAAATTGTCCGATAAACCAGTGTGACAACGACTCGTTATCCGCATCGTCAGTAGTTCTGCTGCCCGTTACAGTATAAGAATCGAGCCAAAAAGGCAAGTCGACATTCACTTCAACCGCCCCAGCCTGCTTCACCTGTTCCAGCAAGAGCTTCATATTGACAACCCAGGATTGGACCAGCGGCTTAGCATCTTCTTTCCACTGTGGCAATACATAAGGTTTGATATCCAGGTGAAGGGCGTCAAATCGCTCTTCCGGCTTTGCAGCGAGGTTATAATTACTTACCCAGGATGCCAGCTTGAGCATTGGACCTTCACGACCACTCACTGCCCATGACGGATCTCCACCCAGAGCTTCAACCGCAATTCCAGCCTTGCTGGCTTTGGATATAAACGTATGATAGACATCCTCTGACAGATTCATATCCACATTCACATACAGTCTGTTAATCTTATGTTTAGCTGCATTGTCCAGCAGCTCGTTTCCTCCATCACTGACAGATTTGGCCTGCCATACCCAGGCTGCTCTTATATCTGCGTCAGCCTCAGCAGTAGATTCAAAGCCTGTCATTATAATCCCTCCAATCAGCAGTAATAGCCAAAACACTTTCCGGGATGAGTTCCCGAACATATTCTCCCTCCATTCCTGTACTGTGGTAAAATCACATTTATTATAGCAACCGAGTTACCAAAAACAAATAAGCCCAAGTGCTTAACTTGGGCTTATTTCTGCTATGTTTTCAAAAGTTTACAATTGACCGGAGAAATCCCGGTACTAGTCCTCATATATCATTTTTCGGGTCATGCCCCCGTCAATAATCAGGTTGGTCCCTGTGACAAAGGTATTGCTCGGATCGGACAAATATAAACAAGCGCGGGAGATATCCGAAGGAACACCTACACGTCCTGCCGGGTGCTGTTCATGGTCCTCTGGCTTCAATTTCTCCACATTTCCTGTCTCAATCCATCCCGGACTGATACAATTGACCCGAATTTTGTCTTTACCCAAGGATACAGCCATCGCATGTGTCAACGCCACGATAGCTCCCTTGGACGCAGCATAGGCCTCTGTTTCCGGCTCTGACATCAACGCACGTGTTGAGGCCATGTTCACAATTGCTCCACCATTTTCGTTGTGCTTCATATGTTTGGCCGCTTCACGGCTTGCGAGAAAGCAACTTCGCACATTGGTATTGAGTATATCGTCCCACTCTTCCAGCGTTAGGTCATAGGGAGACTTCCATCTGGAGACACCCGCATTGTTTATGAGCACATCAATCTGTTTGAATTCATCCATTGTCGTTTGAATGAGGTTTGTTATATCCTTCTCTTGACGTACATCACACTGGACAAAGATGGCTTCTCCGCCTTCATTGCGAATCGAAGCTGCCGCAGCAGCCCCTTCCGCTTCCTGATAGTCGGCAAGTACGACTTTAGCCCCTGCAACCGCATAGGCCTCAGCTACACTTCGTCCGATTCCTTGGGCTGCTCCCGTTACAACCACGACTTGATCTGTAAATGACATCATCATTTCCTCCTCTATTGGGATGGTCCATTCATTACATAAGCCTACATCAACTCACCGAATATGGACCATAAATTGAATAAAGTCTCTTCTTATATAAAAACACGTTAGCCCCATTAAGAAACGCTTGTCCATAAAAGAAATTAAAAAAAGCTTACGCCACTATGGCGCAAGCCAGCCGGTTTATCCGCGTACACGCTCTGAATACAAACGATTGTAGCGTTCAAAGCCTACATAACGCGTTCCCTTGAAAGAGAGTCGACCTTCATCTCCCTCGGCGCACAAGCCGTACTCATCACCATTCACTTTGAATTCGAGACGATCCCCGCTCTCCACTTCAAATGTGATGTAATAAAGCGTACGGGCTGTACTTCCTGGTTCGGAGTGCGACTGACTCATCTGCATTCTCCTGCTGGTAATCCGTGAAGGTACGGTAAGCAGAGGCTCTGAGTTATTACGACCCCATCTCCATACTTCTTTCCCTACCGACAGAAGAACGATACCTATAATCAGGACAAATACTACCGGAAAGACGGTTCCAAAAAAATCAAACATCCAGGATGATTCAATGCCCATGTCTCTCCCCTCCGTTCATCAAACCTAGGACAGCCGGAGTCTTGACCCGTCTTCTGTAATATATATGCACGTTAACAGGGAACTTGTTATTCGTATTCAAATCCAATATGTATTAACATATCAATGCGCCTCGTCCTAATCAAATCCTTGGCACCAACTGGGATAGCGCCTTGATGAATGAACGTTATCCCAGTTGAGGTACCCTACCCCCTCTCTATGCTAATTGAGTAATAACCAGATGTGCCGAAACTGGCCTTGTTCCTCCTGCGAGCGGAGTCATGGTTAATGCCGTTGATTCTCCAGCTGGATTGCGTACAGTGAGTATTGTATTAATTACTGTTGTTTGCACGATAGCCATTCCTGGCATCTGACTTGTACCTGTTGCCCGCCCCACAACTGAATTGGAGAGGTCAGCGCCATTAAGTGTTAACATAAGTTGCCCAGCTTCATTCATACTCCCCTGAAACAAAACCAGATACGTACCGATCGCAGCCAAATTAAATGTACTCGGTCCTGTACGAGTAATTGTAGTCCCACTTGTAGGTCCATCTTGCGGAAAACTTACATCCGCGCCCGGAGCAACCGTTGCTGCATTGTCTGGAGGCATCAGCGCAAAAAAATCGGCAAATCCAAGAACCCCTCCGGCTACTCCTGTAGCGCCAGTAACACCCGTTGGTCCAGCTACTCCCGTGGTTCCGGTGACGCCCGTTGGACCTGCTACACCAGCTGCGCCTGTCGCTCCGGTAGGCCCCGCTGGACCTGCCAATCCTGCAGTACCCGTGGCTCCCGTGGCTCCCGTGGCACCTGCCACTCCAGCTGCGCCTGTCACTCCGGTAGGCCCCGCTGGACCCGCCACTCCTGTAACACCCGTGGCTCCCGTGGCACCTGCTGGACCTGCAACACCAGCTGCGCCCGTGGCCCCAGTCGCACCGGGAAAGCCTTGCGGTCCAATAGCGCCAGCTGGGCCAGGCACACCCTGAGGTCCTTGTGGACCCACAAGTCCTTGTTCCCCAGGAATACCCTGCACGCCCATCGGTCCGGCTGGACCAGCCAGCCCCTGTGGACCCATGGCTCCCGCTGGTCCAGGTTGACCTTGAGGACCTTGTGGACCTGGAGGGCCTCCGGCCGGACCCTGAGCTCCAGGTGGTCCTTGCACCCCTTGCACCCCTTGCTGTCCTTGAATTCCCTGTGCGCCCTGAGTACCTTGTGGTCCTGTTGGACCAGTGACCGTAGGCGTAATAATTTTCACTTTAGGCGGCGGACATTTTACCTGAACTAATTTTTTAGTCACCTTCACTTTGCAATTTTTTCTTTTAGATTTGCAGGGATATACCGTTACCTTTTTCCTCTTAGATCGCTTCTTCTCTTCTGAACTGCTCATCGTGTGGACACCTCCCTATAGACATAGTTTAACGTACGTATGTGGTTAGTTTGGTGTATGGACGAAAAACCATATTCAACTAAACTACAACCTATATTTAGGAAAAAAAGGCTATTAACGTGGTAGATTGGCCCTTTTTAAGAGGAGTAAAGCAAAAAAAAGGCTCTGATCGTGATAGTATATAGTTTTGATTTATTATGTTTTAACCAATTATGTATCTTTCTCTTATAAATTTCTTTTGTGATTTGATTCCATAATCAAGAGTCAATCCGCACAAAAAAGAAACATCCCCGCTTGGAGATGTTTCCTAACAATCTGACTGTCATATTCAGAACATTTGACACTTTTTCTATGAGTCTAAGCGTACATCAGATCCATGAATCCGCGAGTGACTTCTTCACCATCCGCTTGCTCCGGTTCATCTGCCTGTGCGTGCTTCTCCATGCAGGCTTTGACTTCTTCCTCAGTGGTACAACGGTTGGCATCATCACATGTGTAGCATAATTGGAGCATGTATCTGGTTAACTCGTCCGCCTGCGTGAATTGAGCTTGTTCATTCGTTCTCATGTTCATCACTCCCATCTCTTCTTGAATTCAATATAACATCATTTGAAGGGATTTATTGTGATTTAATTCACAAAGTAATTAAAATGAAAAGAAACCCGTAGGTTCCCTTTCTTAAGACGTTTTATTCGAACTCAATTATAGTACTTTCCAACGCACACCGCCGTCTATGGTTTGCAGCAACAATGATCTTTTTGCATCCGTATTTTCGACCAAAATCCAGCCTAGTTTCGAAGAAACCATTTGGAGCTTGACGATCTCAGGGTACTCTTTAAGAATGTTTTCCAGTACTTCACTTGTAGGAAGTGCTTTCCAAGTCTTGCCGGCATCTTTCGTGTAATAAGTCTTGCCTTTCTGCATGACCCAGCCTTCCAAGGGATTTAGAAATGTAGGAGTCAGACCGCGATTGATTCCGGTTTGTTTATTCAGACTGAACGTTGATAACTGCCAGCTCTCTCCGCCATTTGTTGTGAAAAACCCGTTGAATTTGGTGCTTTCCCCTTGAGAACAGGATATTGACATCCAGGCAGTTTGAGCTTCCCGTCCAAAAAACTGTGGTGAGCTGATGTTAAAATTACCACATCCGTTAAATTTGTTTCGGTCAAAGAATGACGGGCCCGACTTCCAATGTTGGCCACCGTCCGCTGTAACGTACAATTTCGGCGTTCCGAACTCTAGAGCGGTCAAGAACCCGTGATCCGAGTCCGAGAACGTCATCCCAGTTGAATAACCCCGTGTAGGGATCTCTGCAGATGCTGGTTTACCATCTTCGTCACTCGAAGTCATCTGATTCCAGGTAATACCGCCATCTTCGGTAAGATACAATTTCTTGTCTTGCTTGCCAATGGAAGTATCCACTGTTGTCAGTATCCAGCCTTTCTCAGGAGAAACAAATGTAATGGCCGTCACTTTATCCGTCTTCGATAAGGAGGACAGACTCCAACTCGCTCCACCATTATTCGTGCGCAGCACCATCGTATCTGTTCCACCCATTCCTTCACGAACAATCCATCCATGTGTACTATCTACAAAATAAATGCTTTGTCCATATTGCGGATTAGCCGGAAACTGAACATTTTCCGAAGGTGAGATGTTGGTCCAGGTACTTCCCTGATCCTGAGTATAATACAGACGCAGGGCGTTCCGCGTCACTCCCCACGCTAATCCACCGTTACCATTAAGCAACTGGAAATCGGTTAAACGGGTCTGAATTTGATATTTGGCTGTATCCGAAGCTTGTGTACTGTTTGCGGGGGGAACAACAGTTAAGGTCTGGCCCATATTCCCGTTATCTTCTTGCTCCTGCGGCGGCTCTGCCACCGGGGTCTCTCCCGAATCGGTGCAAGCCGCCAGCAGAGCAGCTATACCGATAGACAGCAATGCTGTCTGCGCGATTTTGATCCATTGCGAACGCAAGTGGTTTCCACCTCTCTCATCCAATAAGCAGGCGCGCATGCCTGTCCATTCATGTTGTTTTTACGATTCATTTGAATCCACTGCTCCTATTCTACCACAAACGATGTCGAAAAGGTTCATCTCCACTCTCTGGAAGCAGACAGCGATCATTTTACTGCATCTGTTTCTTGTATAAAACATAAACCAGGTTTTCGACGAAATCCTCCGTAAAAAGACATGAAATGTGAAAAAGTTTATAGACATGGCTCGCTTTTCGCACGCTTATCCCTTAATATGGATGGAAGTATACCCCAAAAAGGAGAGGATATGAAAATGGTAAACAGTGCAGCGCTCAAACCAAGTCGTGTCGTTATTGTAGGCATGGGTGCGGTGGGAACAACAACGGGATACACGCTGATGTTAAGACAGCGTTCGTCCGAGTTGGTATTTGTGGATGTGAATCATGATAAGGCTACCGGCGAAATGCTGGATATGAACCACGGTCTCCCATTTACCGGAGGCGTTAAAGTATGGGCAGGCGATTACTCCGACTGCAAAGACGCAGACATCATTATTATTACTGCAGGTGCTTCCCAAAAACCAGGAGAGACTCGCATTGATCTACTGAAGAAAAATGCAAGCATTTTCAAAGAGATCATTGAACGTATTACTGAGGTTAATTCCCATGGTATTCTTTTGATTGCAACCAATCCTGTAGATATTTTGTCCTATACTTCTTGGAAACAGAGCGGTTGGCCCGCTTCACGCGTAATTGGTTCTGGTACTTTGCTGGACAGCGCACGTTTCCGTTACCTTATTGGTAAAAACAAAGGAATTGATCCACGCAGTATTCACGCTCATATTATCGGGGAGCATGGCGATTCCGAAGTACCGGTATGGAGTCTCGCCAACGTTGCAGGAACGAATCTGGATCTGGATGAAGAAACACAACAAGATATCTTCGACCGGACCAAAAATGCAGCTTATGAGATTATTAATGCCAAAGGTGCCACTTCCTATGCAATTGCGCTCGCTTTGGACCGTATTGTAGCTGCCATTCTGGGCAATGAAGGCTCCGTACTGAACGTTTCCACATTGCTGGAAGATTACAATGGCGTATCCGATGTATATCTGGGTGTTCCATGTGTAGTTGATCGCAACGGTGTACGTGAGATTCTGCCACTTCCTTTGAATGAGACGGAGAAAGTTGCTTTCCAAGCCTCTGCCAACAAATTGAAGGAACAGATTGCCGGACTGGAGTAAATCCAAATCCAGGCGTTTGACTAATCACGTTATTTTATAATGATTAAATAGCGTTAAGGTTGTATAACTAAAGGACCACCTGTATCTTCATTGCCAAGATGCGAGTGGTCCTTTCGTCTTATTAATAGCTTACACTGTTGTATATCGTTAAGTTTCAATTGAAGGTCATTCTCTGGCTAGTTTATCACCCTATTACATATGGGCAAGAAAAGTAAACATTGATTTCATAATTTAAGTTTACATAATAATTATTCTGTAATAATAAAAAACGAAATTATTTTATAATTTCAGACCGCCTCTCATTTTCCATTAAATGTATTAATAATCCACTCCATCAAAATGCAAAAAAAACCTGTCGTTTTGGACAGGCTTTTCTATCATTACTTTCTTCTATTATATAAGCGAAGCTTATCTTTTACATATCAGCCACAAACGCTGGAAGTTTGACATCCAGCAAGGCCATCGCTTCCTCCTTCTCGCGGCTGGTTACGTGGGTGTATACCGTGGTGGTTTGAATGGAGGAGTGACCCAACAGCTCCTGAACCGTTCGCAGATCTGCTCCACGTCTAAGCATCATGGTCGCGAATGAGTGACGCAGTTTATGACTGGAGTAGTTCACACGCTGATTGGAGGCTATTTCCTGCTGAAAGCGTTCAAAGGTTTCGGTCGATATAAGCTGAATACTACGAATCGACAATCGTTTCCCCTTTTGCGAGACGAATAATGCCTCTTCCTTCGCCCGCCATGGATCCAGCCGCTCCTGAAGAGCCTGGGATAACAGTTCGGCAACGGTCTCAGGCACAGGCAGTGTACGCCATTTCCGGCCCTTACCGAATACGTCCAGCGTGCGCCGTTCCGCATTATAGTCTTTGCAGTTCAAGGCATAAACCTCTCCAACCCGCAATCCCATGTATCCCATGAGCAGAAAAATAGCCAGGTTTCGTGTACGATACTTACCCTCGACCGATTGCAAAAATCGTTCCAAACCGCTTTCATCAAGGAAGACGGGGGCACGATTTTGCTCGGTTTTGGATTTCTTGATTCCAAAAGCAGGGTTATTGGTCACCAATTCAAGCTCAATCAATGACTTATAAAAACAGTTCACCGCAGCGTGTTTCCGATTACGCGTCGAGTCACTGACCCCTCTTTCCCGCGCCCGGGACAAGAAGGATAACACATGAAGTTTTTTGACCTGCTCCAGTGACTTTCCATGAATAGAGACGAGAAATTCAGCAACGTCACCTGTGTATGATTTTACCGTATGTCCCGTGTAGCCCGCATCTTTCATCCATATATGAAAAGCTTCAAGCTCATCGGCGTATTGCTCCTGAATCTCTTCGGTCATCATCTGTGTTCGTCACCACACTTCTATTTATTAATCTACAATTACGACATCGATTAGTGGAATGATCGCTTCGGCTTGTCCCTCACTGCGGGTGAGTATAAATGAAGGGAGTGGATTTTCGTGCAGTCCATTCACTGATTCACAGATCTGAACATACAAGTCCATACGCAGCGTCTCGCCTTCACCCGCAACATCAATTACAGGCCATGCTTTCTCTGCACAGGATGGCCAGTATGCCAATTCGTTTACCGGCACGATACTTAATTGTTTAATTTCAGGATGCACACGGTATATTCCCGTAGTCTGAGGTTCATCACCCAGCTTGTCTACCGAAAGTATAGTTCTCGAATGTTCATCCGGAGCTGAATATATCGAATAACACCATGGTGTTACTCCCCAGGCAATCGCCATGAGACCTTCCTCAAGCAAGGTGTCCGAAAGGTCACCCTCACTGAATTGTTCTATCAGATTATGGCTTCCAGAACCGATCAGATCTTCTACACGTTTCGCCATACGAGGCAGATCTGCGAGAATAAAGCCACCACTGCCGTAGGAGTCAAATACATGATTATCCCGTGTCCACACCGTTTCAAGCGCTGTATTCATTTGCGAAGCTTCGGCTGGAAACAGACATATCGCTACAGTTACCACCTGAGCATATTTCACCATGGCATGCTGCTCGGGCTCCAGTGGTCCCTCTGCGATACGGGGTGTTTTGACATGCAGTGAAATTCGCAGCTCGTACTCCCCTTCTGCAAAGTCACCCAAATTCAATACGATCGGATGATCTATTCCTTCAATGGGAGTGAGTGAGCATGTACTGTCTGGTCGCAGGGTAACTGCATATTGTGCAAATCCCAGCTCCTCCCCATATATGATAATGGTATCTTGTCGATCCGGCGGTGTATCCATATACTGCGCAATAACCGATACCTTGCGTCCATCCTTCAAACGGCGCTGCGGATCAATATCCAATTGATATTCGTTTGTGTCCTCTGAATGTGAAATGATTAGCTTCGTCTCGGCAAGTACGGCTGAGTCAGCCAATGCAAAACCGAAATTCGAATTTTGGTGATGTTGATTGGTATGTAATGGTGTGTTCATGGTACATCCCCTCTCCTATGTCTGATGGCATGTCACACCCCCAAATATATGTCATATTTGCCCTGACCGCAACCCCGGTTCCGCTCACAAGGATAGATTTATTACTTATTAGATACCCAAATATAGCCTCATAAATCACCATTTTTTTATATTACACGAACTGCTCTCACAAAAAAAAGCCCCATACCGCGCCGCTTTGGCGATGCAGTTTGAGACAATGCAGTTGACTCTACTAACGTATAGTTTCAGTGTGACAAATTAATTTACTAACCTTTCAAGATATCTCTACAATGTAGGAATCAGCTATGACAACTATTTCCCCTTTGTTGTTTTGAACGTGTCCGTTATACGCCGTACCGGATTCAAATGACTGTGATGACGACCGTAGGCAAAGTAGATGATTAAACCAATAATTAACCATCCGAAGAACGTAATCCAGGTCAGAGCTGCTAGACGTGTCATGAGATACATACAGCCAACAGCACTCAGAATAGGAATCAGTGGAACGAAAGGTACGCGGAATCCCCTTTTCAGCTCCGGGTTGTTTTTCCGCAATACGATAATCCCCAGACTTACCACCGCGAAAGCAAACAGTGTTCCGATGTTGGTCAACTCCGCCAGATGGCCAAGTGAGATGAAACCCGAGAATAAAGCGACGATGATCCCAGCAACCCAAGTACCTGTAGCAGGTGTTTGGCTTTTGCCACTGACTTTGGAGAACACCGGAGACAATAGTCCGTCTCTTGACATAGAATAAAGCAAACGTGTCTGACCATACATCATTACAAGTAATACAGTGGTAATTCCCGTAATCGCTCCAAGCGAAACAATCCAGGACAATCCTTTCAACTGTACAAATTCAAAGGCAAAGGCAACCGGATCACTCACATTCAGCATGTGATAAGGTACAATCCCTGTCAGGATCAACGATACAACGATGTAAAGCACGGTACAGATCGCAAGAGATGCAATAATACCGATTGGCAAGTCCCGTTGAGGACGTTTCACTTCTTCCGCAGCCGTAGATACCGCATCGAAACCAATGTAAGCAAAAAATACCGTTGCCGCCCCTGCGGTTACCCCTGAGATGCCAAACGGAAGGAATGGTTGCCAGTTATCCGGCTGCACATAGAACACACCCACTCCGATAAAGATCAGCACCACGATAATTTTAATCGCTACCATGATTCCGTTGGCACGAGCAGCCTCTTTCACCCCTCGGGTGAGCAGGAATGTAATGATTAACGTAATCACCGCTGCGGTGATATCAAAATAGGTTCCCTTTTCAGGACTAAATGCACTTGTGAGCGCATGGGGTAATTGCAACCCGAATCCGGACAATAACGTTTGAAAATATCCAGACCAACCGCTGGCAACAGCCGCACTCGCAAATCCATACTCCAGAATAAGATCCCATCCGAGAATCCAGGCAATGACTTCGCCAAAAGCGGTATAGCTATATGTATACGCACTTCCTGAAGCAGGCACACTGGATGCAAACTCCGAGTAACACAATGCAGCGAAGGCGCAGATAATACCTGCCAGCAGAAAAGAAAGTACCAAACCGGGACCTGCATATTTTGCGGCAGCAACACCAGTTAATACAAAGATACCCGTACCGATGATCGCACCTACCCCGAGGGTCATCAGATCAAGCGGACCCAGAACCCTATTCAACATGTTGCTTTCGTTATCTCCGGTGGCAATCGGTTTTTTTCTAAACAGGGAAGATCGATTCTGGTTTTGGTTCATACACAGTTTCCTCTCGTATTGAAAATGATGAATGTGTCTCTTTACTTCAAATATTTTGTTTGGGTCATCTGTTCTATGAAAAAGTCCTTTGTTCTATCTTACCGATCAACTACAAAAATCTATCGATTTCTACACTTTGTCGCGTTGCTTTGTTAAATTTATTTTTCGGATGAAGGTATATTTTGTGCGTTCTAGACGAAATTTATCATGATCTGTTGGACAGGGGAGAATATGAAAATCGATTTAAAAGAAAACTGCGTATAATTTATATTATGCGCAGTTTTTTAATAGCTTTTTTCTTAACCAAAACATCATAAGCTCGTTGTTACATGCAACTATGCAAATACAGTGCCTTTTCGCCTCTTTTTGCGGTTTATTCCTTACTCCCCCTGTCCTGTTGCACGATAAACACTACGCCAAAGAGCCGCATATCCGTATGCGGCCCATCACTTGTAACGCTATTAGATCTATAAACGAGATAAGAACATCCACTCTATTCATTCCGGAAGAGAATCACTCTTTCACTCACACGGATCATCTAACTTATGAAAATACAATTCGCTCTGCATCCGACATCTGATATTGAGATAGCAGATATTCCTTGCTGTCCAAAGCCTTCCGCCGAACCTCGTTCAGATCGACATGCAGCAGCTTGCCTTCGCGCTTCACCGGCCGACCTGCTACAAACACGGTATCCACATTGGATGGATTGGCAAATTGAACGACGGCTCCAACCGGATCATGCACCGGGAACAAGTTAAGATCGGTGGTTCGGATCATAATCAGATCTGCTTCTTTACCTGGCGTAAGTGTACCGATCTTCCGCTCAAGTCCCAGAGCCTTCGCCCCAGCAGAAGTTGCAAATCTTAGAACTTGACTGGATTGCAGATTAAGCTCGCCAGGCATTTCACCCTGCAGCAAAAGTTGTTCATTTTCACGGGAACGTTCAGCTTGAAGTGCAAATTTCATCTGGGAGAACATATCCCCACCCGTCGATGTTACAACATCGACTCCGAGCGTTGGAGTTCCTCCGTTTTCAAGGAAGTACCCCGTAGCCGGATACCCATGCCCCATCATCATCTCTACTTCTGGTGTGACGGACAGTGAGGCGCCGCTATCGGCCAACATTTTATACTCATCCGTATCCATCGTATTTCCGTGTACGACGTTCAGACCTGGGCTCAGTAAACCAGACTCATACATTTTACTTATCGAACGATCTACGGATCCCCAGCTTCCAAAGCCAACATGCATTGAACATATCGCATCAAGCTCTTGGGCAAGCTGAATTTCCTTCACTGTGGTATCCCAATGGCTGAACTCCGGACCACGAATTGCAAGGCCGAACGTGAGAAGCTGATCCCGTGAAGAAAAATACTGTTCCTTGACTCTTCTCACATCATTCGAATACGTCAGCTTGCTCTCTCTGTTCCAGTAGGGCGTCTCACCCGGTAGACCATAAGCGAAAACCGACCGAATACCCGCATCCTGAAGTCCGCGAATCAGTTCATCCGTATGCTCCGGTGAATACGGCATACTCCAGTCAAGCACCGTGGTCACTCCTGCATTAAGCGCTTCCAAAGAACCGAGCAAATTGGCGATATAGCTGTCTTGTGGCCGGAGTTTACTTCCCATCGCTCCATAGTAGAGATTCTGCAGATAGACCGGCAGTGACCAGTTGGTTCCCGCTGTTTTTACAAGTGACTCCCATACATGCCGGTGCGTATCTACAAGTCCAGGGAGTATGATCATCTCCGATGCATCTATTACTTCCGCTTCAATACAACTCAGGTCGGGCCGGATAGCAGTTATAAGAGAATCCTCAATAAGAACGTCCGCCCGTTTATACTGACCTACCGACGAATCCATAGACAATACACAACCATTTTTCAGTAGATAACTTGTCCCCACAAGACACATCTCCAATCATTGTTTTTTGTTGGATATACGCTTGAATCCCGGATGTTAATCTCTGATGATGAAATGACTAGCTGAAATATTTTAAGTATATAACCATTATATAGAAGAGGATGGAAACATTCAATTTTGATAAAAAAAAACCTATTGAACATTTCCCGGTTGTCGAAAAATACCGCAAATCACTCTGTGCATACTCCTTGCTCTCATACACTTTACTCTTGCTGCTGATCCTTCTTCTGTTTTGCCCTAAATCTTCTAACCTTCATCAGATTACCACACATCTTGTCATCACAATACTTCTGGGTTCTGCTGCGCGTATCGTCATAGAACATCCAGCGACAATCCGCATTGTCACAGATACGAATCCTTCCACCTTCCCCTTCAACTACAGTGATGGCAAAATCGGCTGCAACCTCCGCTATGATCTGCTGCCATTGATTTCCTACAGGGATAAGTGAAAGATTCAGTCCCTCATCTCCAGCGTTCAGTCTTCTTATGACCTGACCTTCCTTCATCATGGCGTTTAGCCATTCCAGGTCTTGGTTCGATAATGCATTTCCGCCAGATAAACGAGTTGCAAGAGCCTGCAATTCATTTCTGAAGTTCCTCAATGCTCCCTCCTCTTCAGAAGAAGCAGGTACAGATGCATTCAGTTGCCATTGTTTGAGAAATCCTTGCTGCCATTCGGTTTTGCCAAGCCTGTCCTCTGAACGATCCCCACCACGCCAGTCATGGTAATCACTGTTCACAAAATCAGTCCATAGTCTATCCATACGCACCTCCGATAAAATGTAACTACCTAAATTTAAAAAGATAGTTACAATTATTCATGTTTGGGTTATATTAATTGTAACCACATTTAAGCACTTTAGCTAGTTACCATGAATTCATTTTAGGGAGGAAAAATCAATGACTACAACAGCAACAGAACTATTGCTCATTCAGAAAGATGATACCTGGGATCAATGTAACTGGATTGTGCCTTTATCCAAGGCACTCGAAGGACTGACTGCTGAACAGGCAGCCTGGGTTCCATCATCCGGTGGATCAAGCATCTGGCAGTTGGTTAACCATATGTATTACTATAATCATCGTTTGTTGAGTCGTATTCAGGGCACAACACCCTCTGGTGCACCTGCCGAAAACAATGAATCCACCTTCGGAGATCCGGGCGACCCTTCTGATACTGCTGGCTGGAGTGTACTTATGCAAAATACAACGCAATTAGCCGGACAGCTTCGTGATCAGCTCGCTTCATTAGAAGAATCCGATCTTGAAGCCCCGTATATGGATACAGATGAAAAATGGGCACATGAGCTTGCCCGCTGGGTACTCCACGATGCGTATCATGCAGGTCAGATTGTATTACTACGCAGACAACAAGGAAGCTGGAATATCATATTCTAAAAAAACACTTGAACTGCTAGCGCTTACAGGAATAAGATGGACTTATTAATGTTACAGCTTGTTCAATACACAATATAATTGAATAGGATCTTCGGGGTAGGGTGCAATTCCCAACCGGCGGTGATGTTCTTCGGAACCAGCCCGCGACTCGCTGTTTGACCCGATGTAGGGATTCAGCGACTGACTTGGTGTGACTCCAAGGCCGACGGTAAAGTCCGGATGAGAGAAGATCAACACATTGACATGCCGTTACGGAAAGGCTTATTTTCGTACGACATGTCAATGATTGAGCCCCCGTTTATTTGGTGTATACCAAAACGGGGGCTTTTGTCGATTTTGCCAACTGAAGATTCCGTGTTCTGACGAAGGAGTCCTGAATATGGAAAAGACACAACCTGCATCAACAGTTTACCGCAAGGAACGAAGTAATACCGGATTCTGGCTCGTCGTGCTCGGCGCCGCCCTTTGGGGTGTAGATCCACTGTTCCGTATTATTTTGCTCAAAACGATGACCTCCACGCAGATTGTACTGGTGGAACATATTATTGTCAGCCTTGTGGCGATTCCCGTGTTATGGAAGTTCCGGGCCGATCTGAAAAACCTGCGTGCTCGCCACTGGATTGCCGTGATATTTATCTCCTGGGGAGGATCTGCTCTCGCCACGGTATTGTTCACCCTGGCACTTACGCATAACGATCCCAACACCGTTTTGTTATTGCAAAAGATGCAGCCGCTATTTGCGATTGTTCTGGCTAAGCTGCTGCTGAAAGAAACATTGCCTCGCCGCTTCGGTGGACTGTTTATCATTGCACTTGCAGGAACATACCTGCTCACGTTTGGATTTACCCTTCCCCTTGGCAACTGGGACAATTGGGTTCATGCAGGTAGCCTGTTATCACTGGGTGCAGCTGCATTGTGGGGCGGTTCAACAGTTATGGGGCGGCTGATGCTGGGGCAAACCCGTTATGAAACGGTCACCTCTCTGCGCTTTGTCGTAGCCTTGCCACTGCTGATCTTTATGACGTGGAACGAAGGTGCTGCCTGGACATTCCCTTCCGCTACAGGTGAACAGGCGGCTGTAGCACTTAATATTCTGGGTCAGGCATTACTGCCAGGGTTACTGAGTCTTCTGTTATATTACAAAGGGCTCTCCTCCACCAAGGCCTCAGTCGCAACGCTCGCAGAACTGAGCTTCCCGATGGCCGGTGTACTGGTAAACTGGATTGCATTCCGCACATTAATAACATGGGAGCAACTGGTGGGCTTCATCCTCATCTGGATTGCCCTATTCGCCATCTCCAAACAGCAAGAACGATCAGCGACTCCGGCTGACGGTGCACCAAAGCTCCGTACGGATTGAATTTTATATAAAAGCAAATCAATCAAGGCACTGGACATCCTTTGAGATGTTCAGTGCCTTTTGTCTTTTCACTATTCCGGTGGTACGATGACTTATGGAATAGTAGATTAAGTCAATTTAGAGAGGAACGATCATCATGTCTTCGTCTTCATCATTTTCGTATACATCTTACGATGCTATAGGTTTGGCTGAATTGGTTCGCGCACGGGAGATATCGCCTGTCGAATTGCTGGAAGCGGCGTATGCACGCCTGGAAGAAGTGAACCCGCAGCTCAATGCAGTCATTCGTACATATGAAACACGTGCACGTCAGGAAGCGAGTATAGTTCGCCCGGGAGAGCAGCCCTTTGCCGGCGTGCCCTTGTTATTGAAAGATATCTCTCAATCCCTGGAAGGTGAAATTCTCACCTCGGGTTCTCGTCTTCTCAGTGAGCATCGGGCACAGCGGAATTCTAATTTCGTTACCCGTTTGCGCGATGCAGGCTTCATTATCATCGGACATACCAATACACCGGAATTTGGCCTGAAAAATATTACTGAACCCCGTCTTCACGGTCCAAGTCGAAATCCATGGAATACGAATCACTCGCCAGGCGGTTCAAGTGGAGGTGCCGCAGCAGCAGTAGCCTCGGGAATTGTACCTCTTGCGGGAGCCAGTGACGGTGGCGGTTCCATCCGAATCCCTGCTTCATTCAGCGGCTTGTTCGGACTAAAACCTACACGTGGACGGACACCTGTTGGACCAGGAGTTGGTCGTCAGTGGCAGGGTGCTTCGATTGATTTTGCCTTGTCCCGCTCCGTTCGCGACAGTGCTGCTTTGCTGGATACCCTGCAAGTGATTCAACCCGAAGCTGCGTTTCATGCTCCCCTCTTTCCGGGAAGCTACTTGGCTGATATGCACTATCCTCATCAACGCAAACTGAAAGTCGCTTATACAACAGCTTCGCCTGTAGGTACACCTGTGAGTGATGAAGCCATAGAAGCAGTTTATAAGACGGTTCGCTGGCTGGAAGAACAAAGCCATGTGGTTGAAGAAAAGCTGAGTCCGGTTAATGGTGTCAAATTGATGGAGAACTATTACATGATGAACAGCGGCGAAATGGCGGCGATGATCTCTTCGATGGAACGTTCTATGGGCAGAGTATTAACCTCTGATGATATGGAGATCGAGTCCTGGGTTCTGGCTGAAGCTGGCAAAAAAGTATCCGCTGCCGAATTCGTACATAGTCTGGCCGAATGGGATGTTGCCGCAGCTCAGATGTCCACATTGTTTGAACGCTATGATTTTTATGTCACACCTGTCAATGCTTTTCCGGCACCCAAAATCGGCGAATTGACACCTCATGATGAACAAATTCAGCATCTGATGCGTATTAGCGATTTGGACAAGATCCAGCAGCAGCAGTTGATTTATGAGATGTTTGAACCAAGTCTTACCTACACTCCGTTCACTCAGCTCGCGAATCTGACGGGTCAACCCGCCATGAGTGTTCCTGTGCATCTGACTCCTGAAGGCCTGCCCATGGGTGTACAGATTATGGCAACCAAAGGCCGTGAAGACTGGTTGCTTCATCTGGCTGGTCAGCTGGAAACATCCGAACTATGGGTCGGCATGAAGGGTAATCCACTGTTTCCAGCATAAACGCTGAATACAACCTGTATCATTTTCATTGTGAGCCTTATGTTTGCCAATGTGCATGAAAGCCATGTCAGCTCCGCATACTGAAAGCAAAAACTGCGGAGGAATGTGACGAATGAATATGAATACAACGGAACGCCATAAACAGTCTGTTCGTATCCCGGCCAAAACGGGTTATGCCGTCAAGGTAAATAAAGGTTCATTAATTCGGGTGACCGATTTGGAGGGTCAGCAGGTCGTTGATTTTGTTGCATATGATGCTCAAAATGCCAATAATCGATTAGACCCAGGTGTAACGATGGACGTACTGCGGTCCTATCGGATCAAACCAGGACAATCCGTGTATTCCAATCAATATCAACCATTGCTTAAGATCGTTCGTGACACGGTTGGTGTTCATGATTTCTTCAATTCTGCCTGTCGTCCGGAAATGTATGAAGTATTATATGACAAAAAGGATCATGCAAGCTGCTATCATAACCTAAATCAGGCTCTTGAACCGTTCGGGATCTTGCCGCCGGATCAGCATTATCCATTTAATTTGTTTATGAAATCGGTCGTAGATGATCTGGGCAAGATTGATGTCGTAGCTCCAGATTCGCGCGCCGGTGATTATGTGGAGATGGAGGCATTGATTGATTTGGTTATCGGTCTGTCAGCTTGTCCTTGTGAAGAAAGCTCATGCAACGGATATCATTGTACAGACATTCAGCTGGATGTAGAGTCCTTATCAGATTAAGCGACACACAGCTTGTTCTAATTTGCTCCAGACGGGAATACGATGACTTGTACCCATATGTGTGTGACTTACCGGTACAATTCGTCGAACCCGTTAAGGAGTGAACGCGTATATGTCTGTACTGTTTAGTTATATTATTCTGGGAATCTCACTATCCGCTCCAATTGGTCCGATTAATGCCGCTCAGTTGGATCGCGGAGCCCGCCACGGATTTATGCATGCCTGGATTCTGGGACTGGGAGCCATGTTTGCCGATTTGGTGTACATGCTTCTGATCTACTTTGGAGTTGCCCATTTTCTGGACACGCCTTTCATGCGCTCGTTTCTTTGGTCTTTTGGCAGTTTTATTCTCGTGTATACCGGTGTGGAAACACTTTCCAAGTTAAAAGACGGTATCCAAACCTCTTCTACAGCAGAAGCGAGGGTTGGGAAATCTTTTGTCTCTGGCTTTCTCATGGCCCTGTCCAATCCCCTGAATATTTTATTCTGGCTCGGCATTTACGGCTCTATCCTTGCTACAACCGTGAAGCATACCGACACCGCTCATCTGCTACTATACAGTTCTGGTATTTTCATAGGAATCCTTGTCTGGGATGTCATCATGGCTGGCATGGCTAGTCGATTTCATAAACGCAGCAACGAAACCGTTTTGCGCTGGATCTCCATTATCTCAGGGATCTGTCTGATCGGATTTGGCCTGTACTTCGGTTTTGAAGCTGTACGATCTATCTTTTTCTGACATAAAAACTACACTGGACAGTCACCCAACGCCATCCGCATTAATACGTTAACGGTATCATGTGGAATGGAGTTGGGGAATCCATGGCAGAGCTGTACAGTGCCGATGAAATAAATGCATCATTCAAAGGTCTGCCCGAATGGCAGCAGGACGCTTATTCAAAATTTTCCAATATGATTGCAGATGAGGATAATACGTATCCTTGTGTACCCGGACGGATGGGTTTTCTCTCCGGACATTTGAGATACGGATTCACCAGGGATCCGCGAACCCAAGCTTCTGCTGAAGACATGGCGGAATTACTTAGTCAATATGGACCCGTATCCCGGGATACGGGACATTATGCTTCTTTGGTTGTCATTTGCGAGACACCGGATGATTTGAGAAACAACACAACAGTTGAGCAGTATCAGTCCTTGTTCTGGGAGATGCTTAACCGGGTAAGTTCACTGGATACTGCCTCCTGGCCTGAACATATTTCGACTGATCCGCATGAAGCCACATGGGAATTTTGCTTTGGCGGGGAGCCTTACTTTTGTTTCTGTGCCACTCCCGCGCACGAACTTAGAGCCAGTAGGCACTTCCCTTATCTTATGTTTGCTTTTCAACCACGGTGGGTGTTTGAATCGATTAATGACAACACACCTCTTGGCCGGAAAATGAAAACCTTGATTCGTAAGCGTTTGGCAGCTTATGATGCCGTTCCGGCTCATCCTTCGCTCATGTGGTATGGGGAGCAGGATAATCTGGAATGGAAACAATATTTCCTGCCCGATGACGAGCAGACCCCTTCCAAATGTCCTTTTTTGCGCATGAAGCAAGCCATTAGCAAATTGACGAAATAGCTGATACCAGAGTCACCCATTCAGGGCTTTGATGGTTCAGTAGATGGCGAAGGTTGCGGTTTTCGTACTTTGTTTACAATGTAAGTAATCAAGGCGATCAATACAACAAGACCTATACTTGCCAGCAGACCTCTTCTGCTGGCTTTTTCCATAGCCGTGCCAGCTACTGCTGCAAGTATAAGGACCATGGCGATCCATACTTTGATGCGATTCCAACTTGTTGGCTTCATTTTCTTGATATACGTGATGCAAATCAGAAGCCAGGTATACATTAATACCAAGCTACCTGCGGTTGTTACATATTCGAATAGGCTCTTAGGCATCCATAATGCCAGGAGAGTAGAAATGATTAATCCAGCCGCAGTGCATCCTAATGCATATAGGGGCATGTTCTTTTTTCCCCAAGTCTTCGTAAACATCTTCGGTGCATCTCCGTCTTCACCCAGTTTAACCAACATGGACGTAATCGCATAGATTGAAGCGACCATCGTGGAGAACCCGGCGATTATCAAAATTCCATTGAGAATATGAACCACGACCGTAAATCCAATCGATGACATCGCTTTGACGAGAGGACTCTCGTCTGGTGTTAATTTAGCAGCAGGAACCAGAAGAAGGATTAAGGCAATTGCCACAACATACAGCGTACTGACGGTTAATAACATCACTCTGCCTGATTTCACTGCATCCTTAGGTTCTTTCAGCTTGGCTGCCATTAAACCCATGACCTCAATCCCGGCAAAGGCAAAAAAGGCATAAATAAACCCGGTCCACACGCCTTTTATTTTGTGAGGGAACCATTCATTCGTTATTTTCTGCGGCGTAATCTTCACATCTAACCAGCCCAGACAAGCCGCTGCTGCAATCGCGATAAAAGCAACCGTTGCAGCTAACTTGATTACTGCGAGTACATTTTCTGTTTGAGTTAACCCTTTGGCTCCCAATGCGGCGATGAACAATCCAATACATGCGTATACTGCCACAAACACCCACAAAGGAAACTTGGGAAACCAAAATTGAGAGAATAATCCGAGAGCAGTTAATGAACTGCCCATGATCAGCATTTCGGAAGACCAATACATCCATCCGCTTCCGAAACCGGCCCATGGGCCGAACGCTTCACCGGCATATGTTCGAAAAGCCCCTTCTTTCGGATCTTCTGCCGTCATCTGAGCTAATGCTCCAAATACAAAATAGGTCCCCGCAGCAGCCAGCACCAAAAGTACAAGCACGGATAAACCGGACCAATGAATAGCCAGACTTGTTCCGAGGAAAAATCCGGTTCCCAGCGTACACCCCGCTCCAAATAAGGAAAGACTAATCCAGCTCAGTTTCTCTTCTTCTTTTTGATGCACATGACTTTTCATATGTATCCTCCTTCATGCGTACCCCATTACGGTTTACATATGATGGAGGTTTTATGTCATTAAGGTAAAAAGAAATAAAACTGACTTAAATAAGTTTACATAATAATGTTTACGTTAACTATATCTATTTCTTTCCTAACAACTGTTGAAGCTCATCCAGTTCTATCTTCGCTTCCGGTTGGAAGTCCTCACTTTTTACATATTGTGCAAGGCTGTAAAGTAACTGGCGCCCTTCTGTCTGTTTAATCAATTTTTCATAATGTAGTGCTCCAACCAGCAGCTTGCCTTTTCCAACTTGGCATTCAAACAGCAGCCCCAGCTTATGATTACGTTCAAAATTATCGATGGTTTGAACGAAAGGTTGAACATTCTCTGCGACTTTATCCAAAATAATAGACCGTGAATTCATAACGATATGCCACCAAGGATAAGTGGAATGGTTCTCACTTGGAAAGTGCTTCAATGCCGGGTGTGAGTTATTGATTAGAAGGCCTAGTGTGCCGACGGGAACTTGCTTGTTCATGCTTTCCGAAATGGATCGGAACATCGGATAACACCAGAAATCGGTACAATATGTGCCTTCGACTGAACTGTCGTTATCTTCGAGTGTTGGGAGCAGCAGCACGCTCTCACCTTTTTCAAGTAAGGCAATGACTTCATCGGACAATTCCTTATAAATATAGTCTTGTTCAATAGCTGTCACATCATGATCAGGGTATACCCATTGGTCATATTGTTTCCGAATATCGGTACCTGGAATATGCAGGGATAGAGTGATTGGCGTCATCTTTTTCACATCAGGCAGCTTGAACTTTATTTGACTTATTTCAAACCAAGTTTCTCCAGAGACAAAAGAAATCTCGTCTTTTCCTTGTGCAATCCGCTGATCCGAATCACGCATTTCCCACTCCACAGTCTGACCACTCAATGAATCTGCCCGGTAGTACCTTAATTGAATATGGGCATTGAAATCTTCACCCGAATTGTAGTTAAATTTCTCGAATCGGGCCAGAAGGACTGCATCGGAGCAATACGTCCTCCACTCCTCAGGAGTAACCAGCCCTTTCGGATCCATGAAGGCATCCAAAATACCTACCAGTGCGGTCCCCTGTCCACTAAAGTCCTGAAGATCGAGCAATTGAAATCCTGCCAGATGATTGGATCGAAATGCCGCCTCAAGCTCTTCCTTATAGCAGGCTACTGCAAGTTTGCCAGAGCTTTTGAAAAAGGGTTCAGCCAGATGTCCCATTCCTTTGGATTGCAATCGTTCCCGAAACACCTCGAAGTTTTTTGCCTTCAGCGATCCGGTATACTTCTCGATCTCTTCATAATTGGGATACATGGCATATTGTCCAATCTCATGGGAGATGACGGGTAGATGTGGAATGAGCTGTTGTTCAACAGAAGCGGCTTTCACGATCTTGGCCTCCGTGCCATATTGAATTTGAATTTCAGATTCTTCTGCTTGAATTCTCTCATTCTCTGAAACTGTTCCAACGGGCAAAATCATGTCGTCGTAGTCCTTCAGAGTACCAGGCACGTCGGTTTGAACATGACCCAACGGGGCATCACACATGGCATAAGAGCCGCGGAAAAGTCTATCTTTGGAAAAACGTACGCCACAGTAAAAATCTTCTTCCTCTAGAATCAGCGGAGTGAACTGAAAATTGTTTGAACCCTGGGTGTACAGAGGGCGTGGATCAAATGCTCTATACGCTTTGATAATGGCATTCAGTCTTTCTTTACTGCCCCAAAGTTCATTACCGAGTGACATCATTACAAAAGAAGGATGATTCCCAAACGCCTTGAGCATGGCAAAGCCTTCACGAATAAGATAGTCCTGTTCAGCCTGATTATGCTGTGGGTCAAGTTCATCCGTGATTGTTCCCCAGAATGGCAACTCAGGCTCCATATAGATACCAAGCATATCTGCAGCGGTGAACGCTGCTTCAGGTGGACAACAGGTATGGAAACGATAATGATTTATACCATATGATTTGGAAATACTCAGGATTTGCAGCCATTCATCCACATCGGTTGGCGCGTAACCTGTAAGTGGGAAGATTAGACCATCATGTTTTCCACGAGGAAAGGTCTTTCGACCGTTGATGGTAAAAGCATCTCCATTAGCTTCAAAATCTCGCAGTCCTGTTATGATTTCAGTTGTATCCAGCACATCGCCATGTTCACCCATCAGAGTAAGGGTCAGCACATACAGATGTGGGTCAGAATCACTCCAGAGCAATGCGTCGTCTCCCATGTTGTAGAGCACATGAACTTCGTCCTGGCTACATGGATAGGTTTGCTCATTCACCACATGATTTCTGTCTGATGCCACATATCCATGATTCTCTTTTAAAAGGGGCTTGAAGGTTTGCGCAGTAACGGACAATACAGTACCTGATATCGATTTGGACAATGTACTTGTGATTCTGAATGTTCGCTCTTTAGCATTGGGATAGATCTGTACCTCACCCATATGCACCTCGTGGTAAAATTGAATCTCCAGCTTCCCCGTAATTCCGTTCCAGTTGGTCTGAGTATCGACAGATGTAAGATGCCCGCCTTTCGTCGGATAGTCGGTATTATCGACCCGGATGGTGAGGGTGTGTATCCCCTCCGATAGCCCTTCCGGCAAGATAAACACATGGGGGGTGTTAAGACTATCCTGCGCTCCAACTTCTTCACCATCGACCCATAACTTGGTTATGCGCGTGCGTTCCAGATACAAACTGCATTTCTTGCCAGCAAGCGTTGAAGGTATATCAATCTCCCTTCTCAGCCACACCCATCCTTCATATGCATATTCATCAGTCAAAGACCCGATGTGAGCCACATCATTCTTTCTTCCTTTGCGTGCATGAGAAGTCGTGTTCGGCAGCGTTATGGTATCGTCAAATGGGCCTTGAGCGCCTTGTTTATGTTCATCCAGTTGAAGCTCCCAGCTTCCCTGCAAGTTCATTTTGGTTAACATGATCTTAGCTCCTCTATACTTTATGTATACAATCTATTCTTCTGTTTACGTATTTCTATTATATAACTGTAATCTTAGTCCACCCATATAATAAAATTTATGCTGAGTATAACAATATGGAAATAATCCAAAGGTTATCGCTGACAAGTTCGTCTCTATAATGACTTAGAAATTCAAAAAAAGTCGCCTAAAAGGCGACTAGTGCTACTTATTTGAGTAGTCAATTCTCATACGCTGTTAGATCTGACAGTCCCGGCATGTTTACTTGGTTGTATAGGCCTCTGATTCCTCATACAAATCCGCTGGCAAGGCCTGTATGAAAGGCGACCAATCGCCCGCCATGTACAGATGAAGGCGATGCATAGCGCGCGTACAAGCCGTATAAAGAAGTTTGCGTTCATTGTCGCGGCTATAAGCTCCAGACGAAGCATCATAGACCAAGACTGCATCGAACTCAACACCTTTGGCAAGGTACACAGGAATGACCATTACACCTTTTTCGAAGTTGAACGTTTCCTTTGTAACGAGCTGTAAAGCTTCGCCTCCTTGAATCTGTAACGATTCATAGGCCTTGTGGCTTTCGGCAGCGGTCTTCGTAATAATAGCGATGGAATCAAAGCCCTCAGCTCTTAGTGACGCGATATCTGCGACCATTTGTGCATCCAGCTGCTCTCTGTCGTTGCTTCTCGTCAGCAGGGGCTTTAGGCCTTTTCTTTCAAAGGGTACAATTTCATCTCCGTCTGGAAGCATCGCTCTTGTGAATTCAACGATCTCCTTCGTAGAGCGATAACTGCGTACTAGGGAGAAAAGACTTGTTTCGGCTTCACCGTAGAGACGGACTAGTGGTGAATCAGCTGCGGCCAAATTGGTAGCCTGCGTGAAGATCGCTTGCCCGAAATCGCCGAGCACGGTCATGCGGGCTCGAGGAAACAGCTTTTTGAGATATTCATATTGAAATGTTGAATAATCCTGACCTTCATCAACGAAGACATACTTAATTTCCGTGTTTGTCCGGACACCTTCAATCATTTCTTTTACATACAAATAGGGAGTCGCATCCTCATGGAACAACGCGTTTTGGAGCAGGCTTTCCTTGGTTTGACTGCATATCTCAGGCCATAGCGAGGGGATAACCGTAGCATTCGTTTTCTCCCGATAAATGTCTTCGTCAACAAACAATTCGCCATATATGCCTTTGATATCAACAAACGAGAATTTCTTGATACCTTTTCTTAGTGGGCTAAAACGTTCTTTCACGATCTTGCGGCCGAGCAGTTCCTCTTCCTTCTGGGCAAAGTCAAAGTCACCTTCATCTTCTCGACGCTTCTTGCTTATCTTCTCGCGAATTTGGGCGTACTGTTCCGCGATATCGAATACTTCCTTATCTTTATGCAGTACTTCGAAGATATCCGCATACTGATCGTTGTCGAGATAATTCAATTCTTCCTGTACCCACGATTCTTCACGTTCCTTGCGTTCCAGGGAAGCCAGCTCTTTCAGCAGCCATTCCTGTAAGAGTACAACACGATTTAGCAAGGGCAGGGAACGATCATAACCGTAAAATTTGTCTCTCATTTGCTCCGCAGTAATCAAATCCCGGTTCCGAAACCGAATGCTGTTGAATCGCATACCTTCCTGCCCCAACCAGTTTCCATAGTTCTGCAAGGCCTGCAAAAAAGCATCTGAAGCTTTATATTCGATCCCCTGAAGCCGCGCCTCATAGCCTGGAGCTTCATGCGCGGTCAGTACATATTCAATCTGATCAAAGATGTCCTCCGGACGCAACGAAGAGCCGAGCCAATAGTCGAGAAATTGTTGAAAAGTGGTCTGCTGCATATTATCTTCACCGAGCTCCGGAAGGACAGTGGAAATATAACTGCCAAACATCGGATTCGGTGAGAACAGGACGATCTGATCAGCACTGATCGTCTGGCGGTGTTTGTACAATAAGTACGCCACCCGCTGCAAGGCTGCGGAAGTTTTACCGCTACCGGCTGCTCCTTGTACGATAAGCATTCGGCTTGTGTCGTTACGGATAATGGCGTTTTGTTCCTTCTGAATGGTTGCCACGATGCTTTTCATTTGTGAATCCGCACCTTTGCCGAGCACTTGCTGCAACAATTGGTCTCCAATCGTTTCGTTTGCATCAAACATGTTGCGGATTTCTCCGTTATGGATCTGAAATTGCCGTTTGAGCTCTATTGTGCCATCGATTCTTCCGATCGGCGTCACATAGGACGCTACGCCGGGGGAAGAATCGTAGTACATGCTCGCGATCGGTGTACGCCAATCATAGATCAGAAAGCTCAATCCATCTTGGTCGACAAAAGAAGATACGCCGATATAGATCTGATCGGTGTGGGCCAGACCTTTCTCCTGAAAGTCGATGCGGCCAAAATAAGGGGACGGGAGCAAATGTTTCATGTTATTCCATTGCTGCGTCAACCGCATGTGACCACGTTCCCGCTCGGCCAATACCGCGGACTGCTGGTTAATGGTGTAGAAGGTCTCTTCGAAATCTTCGTGGGTGCTAGTGTTGATCGTAACTTCTTCCCAAAAGCGCTTGCGAATTTCCGTAGCCTGGTCATGCATTCCGGCAACCTTTGGCTCCAATTCTGCGATTTTGGCCTGCAGTTTGTTCCTTACAGACTCCAGCCGTTCCTGTTCCAGCTGCCAATCTTTTGTTTGCATCTCTCTAACCACTCCTTTTCCTATTTTTGGATGAAAAAGAGCATTGACAAATCAAAATTCCAGATGTAAAATTAAAGTAGGGATAAAAATAAGTACATACTTTAATTTTGTTTGTCAATGGCGCTAACGATTATATCATAGCGTTATTTTTCGTTCAATTCTTTTTTTCGTTTGCCAAAAGATGGCCTTTGAATTTATCAGGGGGTCATCTTTTTTCGTGTGTATTGGGTTTCCCTCTCCCTCTTTCCCTAACCGGACAAATGAAAGCACATAATGACAGGTTCTTGAATCAGTCTTCATCTATTATAAGAATCAAGGAGTGGTTAACCGTATGAACTGGATCGAATCATTACAGCTAGCTATTGCATATATGGAAGAACATTTACTCGAAAATATGACAATGGAGCAAATTGCAGCACAAGCTCATATTTCTCCCTTTCATTTTCAACGTACGTTTGCCTTATTAACTGATGTTACCGTAGCCGAATATATCAGACGAAGACGATTAACATTGGCAGCAAATGAACTTATACAGAGTGATCACAAAATCATTGATCTGGCGCTCAAGTATGGCTATGACACTCCTGAATCTTTCTCCAAAGCTTTTCGGAGGCAGCACGGAATTGCCCCCAGTGAAGCGCGTAAGAACAGTACTTCTATCAAATCATATAATCGTTTGGTTATTCATTTAAGTCTAAAAGGAGCAGAACCGATGAATCACAGAATTGTTGAACAAGCTGCGTTTACATTAGTAGGGATAAAGCAGGCTTTCTCTTATATTGATGGGGAAAACTTACGAGGCATAGCCAAGATGTGGCAGGATGCGTATACGAGTGGTACAGAAGATCGTTTATTTGAATTGAATAATGGTGTAATTCAAGGATTATTAGGTGTCTGTGTGGATCAGAACGAGATTCAGGAGAAGCAGATGGAATACTGGATTGCTACGTCGTATGATGGTGAAGTACCTGAAGGATTATCATCCTTTACAATTCCAGCTTCCAAATGGAGTGTCTTTGAAGTCGAAGGTCCAATGCCGGAGAGTATGCAGCGTTTATGGAAGCAGATTATTTCTGAATGGTTCCCTTCCAACCCTTACAAGCATGCGGGTATACCTGAACTTGAAGTATATCCAGGACCTCACCAGCCGCCACAAATCTGGATACCGATAAAATAAAGAGAATGTGAATTATAGTATCCGTTCTTGCCCTCCATTCGGACAAGAACGGTATTCATCTCCATTGAACACTTTACTTCATTTTAACGATGACCTTTCCTTTAGCACTTCCACCTTCAAGATACTGAAATGCTTGCCCGATATCCTTGAAATCATAAACCTTATCAATCACTGGTTTAATGAGACCTTCCTCCAAGTAACCCTTTATTCGCTCTAATTGCAACCCGCTTGGTTTCATAAACAGAAAATGATATTTTGCTTGGTTTTTCTTCTCAAGAGTTGTTATCTTATGGCTCACAATCGATAGCAGTGTGGTCTTTAACCAGCCTAAGTTGGCTTCTCGCCCGAATCTCGCGTTCGGCAAACCGGAAATAGATACTATTTTCCCATTCGGCTTAAGTACTTGGAAGGATTTTTCCAGCACCTCGCCTCCTATCGTGTCATACACCGCGTCATATCCCGACAGCATTTCTTCAAAATTTTCTTTACGATAATTGATAATACGATCGGCACCAAGGGATTGGACCAATTCGTAACCTCTATCACTGGCAGTAGTGGCAACATAAGCTCCCATTAATTTGGCCAACTGGATGGCGAACGTGCCAACCCCTCCTGATCCTGCGTGAATCAAAATTTTTTGGCCTTTCTGAAGGTTCAAAATTTCGTAAAAGGCTTGATATGTCGTAAGACCGACCAGTGGTATGGATGCTGCTTCTTCAAAGTTTAAGTTTTGGGGCTTCAGAGCGATGTCTTCTTCATGGACAGCAATGTATTCAGCCAAAGTTCCAATTCTGTCTTTACGAGGTCTTCCATATACCTCATCTCCAGGTTTATAAGCGTTTACCTGTTTACCCACCTTGACCACAACACCGGAAAAATCATTTCCAAGGATCAATGGCATCTTGTAATTCAGCAGGAGCTTTACCTTCCCCTCCTTTATTTTAAAATCAATCGGATTTAAGCTTGCTGCATGGATTTCCACCAATACATCATGATTTCCGATTTGAGGAATAGGTATTTCTTTCTGTATCAAGGGAACATTCTTCCCGTATTTCTCAATTACCATGGATTGCATTTAAATCACTCCATTACGTTTAAGAGTTTAAACATATGAACATATTATATCTAACACGTTAACAAATCAAGCATAATATCGTGATATCCAGACTGGAAGCTGGGATAAGGCTTACCTCTCTTCCAGTCTGAAGTCAAAATCCATCATAATACGCGTTAAATAATATACCATAATCTTAGGAAACAAGGACCGCACCAATCTTTTTAATTCGGGTCAGTTAGCGGTATACATCCTGTCAGAACTGCTCCACCGTCAGGGTGGTTACTTACCATAAGTTCGCCTCCATGTTGCTTCATCATTCGTTGTGAGATCGTTAATCCTAATCCACTGCCTCCAGTTGCACGACTTCGAGACGTTTCCCCACGATACAGAGGTTCAAAAACGCGCTCTAATTCTTCGAAAGAGAAGCCAAGTCCGGTATCACGGATAATAAACCTGATTTTATTGCCGTCTTTAAAGCATTGGACTGTTATTGCGCCACCTGATGGCGTATATCTAACGGCATTCTCCAATATATTGTTCATCGCACGCTCCAATACATACGAATCTCCGTTAATACAACAACCGTCAGTTAATTGGTTTAAGATAGAAATATGTTTCTGCTCAGCTTGTGGACTCACACTCTCTATCGACCTTCGGAGGATCTGTGTTAAATCTAGCGTTCTTGTGTTAAGTTCACTTTCCAAGTACTCCATTTTTGTAAAAGTGAAGAGGTCCTCAACCAATCGATCCAATTGAGCGGATTTCTCTTTGCATACGGCAATATATCGGGTGACCTTCTCCGGTGACTGAGCTATTCCTTGTTCCAATCCATCCAAATACCCCCGCAAGGCAAACAACGGTGTGCGTAAATCATGTGCAACGGCTGCGGTGACAAATCTGCGTTCTTCCTCAAGCTCCACTTGTTTACGGTGGGATTGTTCAAGCCCCTTCACCATAACTTCGAATCCATCACGGACTTCGGCAATTTCCGTGATTCTGGATTTAGGTAATTGGACTTCCCAATGTCCTGCTGCAATTTGTCTGGCCGCCTTGCTCATTTTCTCAAGAGGTTTAAGAAGGAATCTTCTCATTTCAACTCCAACCACAAAGAAAGAAAGCAGCAGTCCGAAAAATGCAGCAATCATTGGAACTCCGTTGGATTTAGGCAGATAAAGAACAACCCTCCCCAGCAATTCCCCATCCTTTATGACAGAGAACTGTTCGGTCGACGAGAATCGACTGTGACGCTTCGGGCTGGAACGATATATTTCCGAATTGGACGCAGATTCAATCTCCACATCCATCTTTGCTTTGCTCAACTCAGTATGAAGTTCGTTTTGCCAACCGGTATCCGTCCATTTATCCGTACCAACTTCAATCATGTGGATCATCTCACTGAGATGTCTTTGCAGCGTTTCATTTTGCTGTTGGCTTGTAGAGATGCTAAACGACTGAGTGTCCATAAAGTGAGCCGTGACAAAAAAGATCCAAGGCAATGTAAGCAAGAAGAATAAACAAAGCATAGTAAATGTACGAATACGGAGTTTTCTCATGTTACACTCCCTCAAAACGGTATCCTACTCCCCACACGTTGATGAGGAATTGTGGGTGGTTTGGATCGGATTCAATTTTTTCGCGAAGCCGGCTAAGATGAACCCGAATGGTATGCCTGTCGCCTACACCTTCCCAAAACTTTGCAAGCAGTTGTTCGTAGGAGAAAACCTGCCTCGGGTGCTCCGCAAATAATCGCAACAACTCATATTCTTTAGGTGTAAGCTCGACTTTTCCCCCTTCGACCAGGACTTCTCTTGCAGTCAGATTTAACTGGATGCGTCCATAATCCAAGATCTTCCCTTTCATGGGTTGCCTGGAAGTAGTGCGACGCAAAACGGCTTTCACTCTGGCAACAATTTCCCCAGGCGAAGCCGTTTTAACGATATAATCATCTCCTCCGAGCGTAAGGCCACGGATCTTGTCCACATCATCACTGCGAGCACTCAAGAAAAGGATTGGAACATTGCTGTCCCCTCGAATTCGACGGCATAGCTCAAACCCGTTTTGTCCCGGCATCATAATGTCCAGTACAATGCAATCTATGGAATGCTGTTGCAGTATGGCCCAAGCTTGTTCCGTATCGCAAGCAGTCTTTACGTGAAATTGGTCGTTCTCTAGAAAGTCCCTTAATAGCTCGACGATGCTCTGATCATCATCTACAACAAGTATCGTATGATACATACTCATGCTTATCCCACCTCTGCCATCTAGTTTATCATTTTTTCTTCCTTTACCAAGTCGAGACTAAATTCTGTGATGATTTGTTTATCGTTTTGTGACCTTTTTAGGACTTCCTTTGAGATATTCGTTTGTTACGATTCTAACTGTGAGTACGGACGACTTAAAGATAAGGGGATGGATGAAATGTTAACTGTTCAGATCGTGTTATTTGATGGCTTCGACTTATTGGATGCCGTTGCACCTTACGAAGTATTTTGCGCCGCTTCTATGCATACCAACAACGCCGTAAGAGTAGAGATGGTCACGGCTGAAGGTCCAAGACCAGTGACTAGTGGTATGAATGGTTTGACAATTGAAGCGAACAACACTCTTGACCCGGAACGTGGGGGTATCATCCTTGTGCCTGGGGCAGCCGGTAATGTTGAAGGAGATGGTCCAGACTCGATTCCTGCCATTCTTGGTAAAGCCATGAATACGGAATTGACTACAATGATCAAGACAGCTCTCGACCACAAAGACATCTTAGTCGCTACAGTCTGCGGTGGTTCCCTCTTGTTAGCTATGGGAGGACTCCTGGAAGGAAGATCTGCTGTAACACATCGTTTGGGTATGGATTTACTTGGTGCGACTGGGGCAATTCCTGTCCCGGCACGCGTAGTGGATGATGGTAATCTGGTTACTGGCGGCGGTGTGACCTCGGGGCTTGATGTTGCGTTGTATCTGGTCGAACGTGAACTGGGGCCACGTATCGCACACGAGATAGAGCAGCTGTTTGAGTATGAGCGAAGAGGAACCGTTTGGAGAGCAAAAGGCATTGCACCCAGCACTCACAAGTCGTTGACGAACAACGAACCGAACATTGTAATGAATCAAACGGTAGTGACCTCTGGCATATTGCTTAATGAGAAAACTCAGACAATCGTCTTTGATGGGAATTGGGACACAACAATCGCTACACCTGTCGGTAAACTGGAGGTCAAACTCTACATAAAGACAATTTCCGATGTGATCCAGGGCACAGCAACACAAGGTAACGAAACAATCCCATTTTTGAACCCTGTACTCTGCGACAACAAGTTAACCTGGAGCCTGTCAATTACCAAACCTATGCGTTTGAATCTGAAATTCGAAGTTGCCGTGGATGGAGATCAAATGAATGGAATCGCTAAGGCTGGCCTTCTTCCTGCTTCCAAATTAACAGGAAAACGAATAAACTAGCCTGGTTAGCTATGTGCACAAAAAAGAGTTTCGGGGGTTGTAGTTTGATATGAAGAAACGAGGAACGTTATACGGATGGCTGGCCTGCGTCAGTATTTTCTTTATTGTGTATGCTCTAGTGAAGAACTATTGGATAGACCCTGAAGCTTCAAGCTTTTTAAGCCATAAGACCGGTTCGAAGCGTGAGCTTCATCTTCCGATCTGGCTGAATGTCATGTACGTTCATGTTGCGTTTGCATGTTTGGCCATGGCGTCTGGATTACTCAACTTCTCTAATCGGATTTTTGAAAAGAGCCGCAGGTTCCACCGTATAAATGGTTATGTTTACATTGTGTCCGTAGCGCTTGTTGTACTGACTTCCGGTTATATGGCCCCTTACGCTACTGGAGGGAAAATAAGCAGTATCGGTTTCAATGCGCTTAATATCATCTGGCTATTCATTACGATTACCGCTCTCATTCAAATTAAACAGAAACGAATGGTTCAACACCGGAACTGGATGATTCGAAGTTATGCCTTTTGCTTCACGAACATGTTGATTCACCTCATCACTTCCCTTTTTCATCTGGGATTCGGGTTGGCTTATGTTACAAGCTACACTGTAAGTATTTATGGCTCTATTGCTTTGCTGCTAGTTATTCCAGAATTCATCATCAGAATGAACTTCAAATCAAGAACAGCCCCCGAATAATTTTTCGGAGGCTGTTCTGCATTCTAGGTTGCATCTGCCCTGAGTGGAGCTTTACTTAGTTAACATCAGCTTACTGCGGCAGTCAAACGGATCACGGTTAACTCCGGTTTTGCGAAGAAGCGCAGAGGCATTCTGGTGGTTCCAATTCCTCGGTTGACATATAGCTTTAGCGGCTTGCTTTGGCCTTGCAAGGAGTATAGTCCTGCGACATATTTGTGAGCTAATGCAGTTGTGATAAGCGGTTTGATCAAAGGAATTCTGACTTGCCCTCCATGGCTATGGCCGGACAGCTGCAGGTCAATCGGATATGCGCTCAATTGATCCGCAACATCAGGTTCATGAACGAGTAGCAGGTTGAAATCCTCTTTACGGAGCGATTGCAGCGTACGCTTAACTTGCGGCTTTCCAAGCAAAAAATCATCGAGTCCCGCTATGTTTATTTTATCCCCTGTTGCGGTACGGATCGTATGCACCTCATTGACCAGTACGGTAAATCCCGCGTCCTCCATATATTGCTTATACTTTTGGCTGCCGCCGCCTCCCCTGTCGTGATTTCCGTAAACCGCATATTTTCCGAGAGGGGCGTTTATTTTCGCTAACATTCGCTGTGCTTTCTTTCTATTTTCCGAGCCAAAGCGTGTGTAATGATCCATTAAATCTCCAGTGAACACCACGATATCTGGCTTCAGACGATTCATACGATCAACTAAAGATTGAAGCTGATCCACCGAATAATCAGGACCCAAGTGGGTGTCAGAGAATTGCACGATTTGAATTCCATTCATTGATATTGGCACAAATTCATTGACGATATCCAGGCGAGTTACTGCCAGAGCTTTGGGTTCAATCTCCCTTGCATAACAGCCGATTCCTAATAGAACAAGCAACAATGCAATGGTGATCTTTCTCCATTTCACTTCGTCAGGCTTTCCTTGATCTCATTCCAAATCGGATTGTCTGCCGTACCACGTACTGGCTGCTCTCCTTTTTCAATGGCATCCCAATACTTCCAGTTGGGCTTCTCACTGCCTAATTCATAGTCCATCCCATCCCATGTATCTTCACGAAATGCATAGAAAGCCCAATGCCATCCGTATTCATTAAAGATAGATATCAGATCCGCCATGTATCGATCTGCACCTTGAACCATTCGGTTCGTTCCGAATTCCGAAGCTATAATCCGGTTCGCAGGTATGTTATGATCAGAAGCCCACTTGGCGACAGGCTCGACAAATTGTTTCAGAGTCTGACGGTTAAACTCTTTTTCCGTCTCATCATCTCCAACCTTTACGCTCCCCGGATAAGAATACGTAAATCCTTTTTTCTTGTTCTGGCTTGTCATCTCATAAGGCTCATACATATGAAAAGCATACAGCACGTTAGGATCATCAATCGGTTTCAGATACGTAAAGGCCCAAGGCGTTGCGTAGAGCCCCGAATCCAAAATGATGGGAGTTGTCTGGTCTACCGTCCTGATCTCTTTGGTTATCGTGTCATAGAGTGAATTCAGATCAGCTGCGGTATGTTCCACTTTGGCATACCACTCTGAATAATCCTGCGTCCAGAAGTCATGAAAACCCGTACCCGTTTCCGGATGAGGCTCATTAATCAGGTTATAGCCGATGACGGCAGGATGATTCTTCAATCGTTGTGCAAGATCCTTCCAAAACTGAGCGGCCTGCTTGTGATATTCAGTATCATTCCAGATCCGATCATCATTTTTGGCCCCGTTGAACTGCCGCCAACGATCTCCTGGTAAGCTAAGCACCGTAATAATCACTTTCATCCCTTTAGCTTCCGCGGCGTCCAGATCCGCTTTGAGTCGGGCAAAATCTTCTTCCACGATACCTTCGTACTTATCCGAGCTGCCTATCAAAAAATCTGCGTTGATATTGGCATCTGGCTTGTCGTTAAACAAAAAATCTCGATCCTTACTCCACTTATCGGGCGCAAGCCGTACAAACTCTATGCCCTGTTCCTTGGCTGCTTCATAATTGTCAGGGAGGGATGTGGAGTTCATAAAATTAGTCCCTTTTCGCTGTTCATTCCAATAGCTCATTTTCTCCGAAGGAACGGCCTCCTTCTCCTCCTGACTGCTGTTCATCCCTGAAATCTCCAATGGCTTTGGAGAAGCTGAATTAGAACTGCATCCAGCTAGTGCAATCAAAATGGCCGCTGAGAGTAAAACATTTTTTCCGATAGGCCAACTCGATTTGGTTGATATTTTCTTCAAAGTCAATCACCTCGATAGCCATCTTACCCGTTGTCTGTTACGCCAATATGACAAAACGAGCTATTATCCAATCGGAGTTCCATCGGGCAGTTTGATATCTGGTTTTAACAGAACGACATCCCCTTTTTCGGGTATTCCTCCCAGAACCAATACTTCTGATTTAAACCCAGCTATCCGGCGCGGTGGAAAGTTGACTACTCCTATGATTTGTTTCCCGATCAGTTCCTCGGCGGCATATCTTTTAGTAATTTGTGCACTAGAATTTTTTATTCCAATGTCTTGTCCAAAATCAATCTCAAGTTTGATCGCAGGCACTTTCGCTTCTGCAAAAAACTCAGCTTTTGTAACGGTTCCGACGCGAATATCCAGTTTCAAAAAATCATCAATGGTAGCCATATATATATTCTCCTCTTCTACTTGTCTAATGGTTAGAATAATTCCTGTAAATTCATGTCAAGTTCGATACTCAGAAACGTTAGAAATGGTATAAGGCAATGATTTTGCCCAAAAATAAACCCCCATGCCGAGTACGGTCATCATCCCGCCTATAAACTGAAACAGAGAGATGGTTTCTCCCAGAAATACAAAGGCGAGTATGATGGCAAGAACAGGCTCTCCAATAATACCCACAGATAAAGTCGTTGCGCCTAAAGATTTCAATAATAGATTAATTAGTAATTGTCCAAAGATGGTTGGAATTATGGCAAGCAACAAGAAATACATCCAATCTGAAGTGTTATATCCGGTCAGGGAGATATGATTGAATAGACTGTAGATAAGCAAGACACTTCCCGCAAGGAAGAAAACAATAACGCTGTACACATTTGCATTGATTTTATGACTTACTTTTTGTCCAGCAAGCATATATGCCGAAACCGCGATTGTACCTAATAAAGATAATCCATCTCCGATCAGTGCCTCTCTTGACACCCCGATGTCGCCCCATGCGATAATGACTGATCCTGCAAGAGCAGTGACCATGCATAGAATGGTAACCATGTTTGCTCGTTCCTTGAAGATGAAGTATGACCCGACCATTACAAATAAGGGCTGCAACGATAAAATGACCATGGAACTTGCAACAGAGGTATGCACCAATGACTCCATCCAAAATAAGAAATGTAACCCGAGAAAGAGTCCGGCTAACAACACAACACTCCAATCTTTTTTGTTCATCTTAAGGTTTCGAAGACTTTTCCAAGGTACAAAAGGAAGCATTAGTATTACAGTTATGAACAATCTGTACATCCCAGCTACAGAGGTTGGCGTCTCTGAGGACTTTATCAATATGGAAGAGATTGAGATGGACAGAATGCTGATAAAAAGCAACAGGTACGGATGAGGCGGATACAACGATTTATTCATTTCTAAACTTGCTCCTTCAACATGTTCTATCCAAATTCTGTGCACAGGATTATAGTGATAAAACAAAGATTGGATATAATAATATCATCGTTAATCTTTTAATTGTGTAATAATATCGCTATATTATATATAAATATCATCATTCGAAAGGACACATTTAAATGTCAAAGCAGCTTCACGAGACGATTCTTTTTCCTGATGCTTCATTTCCATATATTATGTACACGGCTAATTCCGAGAAAATTATTCCTGAAGGTAGGGGATTTAATGACCTGCATTGGCATGAAGAACTACAGATTACATTGGTTACTCAAGGAAGGTTAGTTATACAGGTAAACGGTATGGATCATGAGCTATTGGCTGGTCAAGCTATCCTAATTAATAAGGGAGTTCTGCATGTTACGACGCATCTGACCCACAACGGACAATATGTGAGCTTTAATTTCCCTGAAAAGCTATTAGCCTTCTACGCGGATAGTGCCATGGAGAAAAATTATGTATTACCTTATACGGACTCTGCCCTGGTGTCGCTGGTAATCAAGGGCGATGTAGAATGGCAACAGATTGTGCTAGATATGTTATGGGATATGAAAAAGAGATTTGATATGAAAAAAAAGTGGGGATGGGAATATGAGGTTTCCATTAAAACCGTACAATTGTGGCTAATATTGATTCATAATATTACGCTTTCCTCCGATGAGGCGCCCAAATATGTAAAACTTCAGCAAGAGCGCCTTCAACTCATGCTCAGCTTTATCCATCAACAATATTCAACGAATATCACACTGCAAGAAATTGCTGAAACAGCACATCTGAGCATCTCGGAGTGCACACGGAGTTTTAAGAAGACCATTCATATGACACCGTATGATTACTTAATTAAGTACCGGATCAAAAAGAGCATGGAGTTATTAATTTCAACCGATTATACAGTAACCGAAATAGCTCATAGAGTTGGTTTTAATCATGTAAATAACTTCATTCAGTCTTTCAAAAAACATCAAAACCAGACACCTAAGGGTTTTCGGAATTCGAGTAATGAGATCAAACAACAAAGAAAGAATTAGTCTGTTTTCTCTGTTGTTCTGCTCAAAAAAACCAATCCGCTTTCCGGATTGGTTCTTCTTCTTACATTACTTAAATCCAACATTAAGTCCATATACCGGATGAGGTACATACGGCTCTTCCAAGCGCGCCATTTCTTCTGATGTTAATGCAATCGACAGAGCTTCAGCTGCATTTTCGAGATGGGATGTCTTCGTAGCGCCAATTATCGGAGCCGTAACCGGATTCTTGTGCAGCAACCAGGCAAGAGCGATTTGTACACGGGGAACGCCGCGTTTTTCGGCGATTTCTGCAACCCGCTCTACCACCAATTGATCGGTGCCGGCTGTCGCATCGTATTTGGCCTTTTGAACCTGATCCGTCTCGGAACGTTGTGTTGTTTCCTGCCAATCCCTGGTCAACCGACCAGAAGCAAGTGGGCTGTAAGGAATTACTCCGATTTTCTCTTCCTGACAAAGAGGCATCATTTCCCTTTCCTCTTCACGGTATATCAGGTTATAGTGGTTCTGCATCGATACAAAGCGAGTCCATCCATTTCTCTCGGCGACATACAAAGCCTTTTGGAATTGCCATGCTGACATGGCAGAAGCACCAATATATCTTGCCTTCCCTGCCTTCACCACATCATGTAATGCTTCCATGGTCTCTTCAATAGGGGTATGGTTGTCCCAGCGGTGAATTTGATACAAATCCACATAGTCCGTTCCCAGCCTCTTGAGGCTCTTGTCGATCTCACTCATAATTGCCTTTCGAGAAAGTCCGGCGCCATTCGGACCATCATGCATGCGGGAAAAGACTTTTGTTGCAAGGACAATTTCATCTCGATTAGCGTAGTCCTTGAGAGCCCGACCGAGGATTTCCTCACTTGTTCCGCCTGCATATACATTTGCTGTATCAAAGAAATTAATGCCTAGCTCCAACGCTTTCTGAATGACGGGACGACTATTCTCTTCATCCAGCACCCATTGATGAAATCCATGCCCTGGTTCACCAAATCCCATGCAGCCAAGACAAAGTCGAGATACTTCCATGCCTGTATTTCCTAATTTCACATATTCCATTGGTTAATCCTCCTCAGACATTTAGGTTGAGACAACGTTGTAACGCATGTGTCAAGAATAACAAGGAAACAGATGCATTTCTTTGCTGCTAAGCTCATTAGATTTGTTTATTTAGCTCATTTGTCTCGAATAAGGAAAAAGCGTTTCACGATATTTTATCGCGAAGCGCTTTACACAAAAGTTGCACATAGTCACTTGTTATTAGAGTATGGACAGAATATGCTGGCCCTATTTAATCTTTTCCTCGCTTCGTTTGCATTGCTGTCTAAACTCCGAGGGCGGAAGCCCGAACTGTAGCTTAAACACTTTGGAAAAATGGGCAACGTTTTCGAAACCTGTTGAGAAACAGACGTCGGTGACGGACAGAGACGTCTCGGCCAACAGTTTCTTGGCTTTGTCCAGCCTCTGATTACGAATCCACTTCAAGGGTGAAGTGTGGTATAGCGTCTGAAAATCCCTCTTGAAGGTAGACAGGCTTCTGCCGGACAAATAAGCCAAATCTCTTATGGAGATGGGATTCGTTATATTCTCCTCCATTATTTTGCCAAAGTTACTGTTTTGATTATGATTCGGTTGCAGTAGTTGATGTAAGAATTGTTCATTGGCTTGCGCCAGATGAAACAGAAGTTCCATAAATTTAAGCCGGACAAGTCCATCTTGTACCTTGTCTGGATGTTCGAAATAGGGTTTCAATGACGCTATATAAGAGCGAGTGAGTTCATTGACCGGAATAATGGACACTGGAGTGATTTGATTCACGCTATTTGTCTGTTTGAAGCCAGAAAACTGAACAAACTCTTCGAGCATACTTTCATTCAGGAAAAACATCATATAATCCAGCATAAATTCAGAGCCGGGTTCACCCGACTTTATGTAATCAATACGAATCAATTTGTGAAGAAACACCATTTCATCACTGCGCACAGTGTACTCCTGATCCTTGAATCGGACCGTATACACACCCGATATAACGAACAACAACATGTGATCTTTCAGAAAAAATGAACCTGTTGTCCCCTGTGTATGCAAACAGAATTGAATAACGGATAACCCATTCTGTTTTAAGCTTCCTTGCTTGTCTGGTGCACGTTCCATCTCTTGTGGTGCCTTGATTATCTTTCCGTTTCTCATGGACATGGATAGTCCCGCCTTTTTAGCTTTTAATAATAGGATAACAGGAAACGGAAATCAATGTTTTTGGAATGATGTCCATTTGAATGAGACGATATACCTTTTTTACAGTCTCAGAAGATCTAAGAGGATAATTTCTTATGAAAAGAAAAACAGCCCGTGATTAGGGCTTAAGGCTGTTCATTGAAAATGTATGTGCACTCATCGTTCAGAAAGGATCATCTGCGAAACAGAGTCACGTTCGACACACTGTATATTGATCCTGTAAGTAGACTCAACAGCCTCTCCTTTTAACATTTGAATGAGTACATGTCCAGCAAAGGAGCCTGCGTCTGTTTTGGGTTGTCGAAAAGTCGTAAGAGGTGGATTTAAGTATTCGGATACATGTATGTTGTCAAATCCAATAATGGATAGATCTTCGGGTATGGAGACCTGATGTTCTTTAAAAGCCTCTAAGCCTCCAATGGCCATTTCATCATTCGCAAAAAAGACTGCCGTTGGAAGCTCTCCCTCCATTAGCAACTTGGCTGCGTTGTAGCCACCTGTTTTCAGAAATTGGCCGCCAAGTCTCCAATTCTCATTCTCTTCCACCCCTGCTTCATGCATAGCTCTCAGATAACCCTGATATCGCATCAGATTACAATCCGAACTTAAAGGCCCGCTAATATAGGCTATTGCGCGGTGACCTTTATCCAGAAGAAAACGGGTTGCCATATAACCACCTTGCTCATCATCCATCAGAACATTTACAATATGCTCACTATGGAGTTCCCGGTCCATCACTACAATAGGAAATCCCGTTTCGGCAGCCTGCAACAACAACTCATCTTCAATATTTTCAGCGATTACAATCACGCCGTCCAGCCTTCTCTCCCTGATAAAGCGTGCAGCTGTCGATCGCTCTCCGCCTAAAGAGCTGCATACGATCAAGTCGTATCCCTGACTTATGGCGCTGGATTCAATCCCACTCACCAAGTCGGAAAAATAGGGGACGGACATATCATGAACAATAACACCAATCGTTTGTGTGTTTTTTCGCTTTAATTCGGATGCGGCTCCATGCTTGATGTAATTAAGCTCACTTGCTGCTGCAAGTACTTTCTGTCTTGTGTGCTCACTTACATGTTTTTTGCCGTTGAGTACATAGGACACGGTTGAACTCGCGACACCCGCTAACTTTGCTACGTCTTTAATCGTTATCATTAAATACTCCCCAAGAAGACTGTTATTGGTTCACTGACACATGAATTCTTATATCTTTCACCGCATTTTAACACAGTCATCTTGGGAAGTGCACAAAAAGTTACAATACAATCATTCTGAAATTTCAAAATATATTATCGATCAGGTCCAAATACAAGATTGGCAGATTGTTTGGCTTGTTCAATAACCTCCATCACCTTCTCGCTATGCTCAAGCATAGCTGTGACTTTCTCCAGATCTTGTTCACGAATCATACGCTCGAATTCAACAAACTCGTCATACATGCGATGAGGATGATCCTTAATATCTACCCGAATCGGCGTTTCCTTATGAAGCGCAAGATCAAAGGATTCACATTTGTTGGCCGAGCTCGTCATATGGATATATCCTTTATTCCCTTGGATGTTCATTGCATTGGGGGCTGTGCTGTCTTTGGAGCCTATGCAAACACACTTGAACTCACCGTAGTCCAAAAGCAACATGCCTGAAGTGTCAATTCCGCGTTCCACGTTGGCCCAGTATTCCACCTTCTTCGGGCTTCCGAAAAGCCCTACGACCAGATGAATATTATACAAATTAATATCCATCAAGGCTCCACCAGACATTTCCGGATTAAATGCTGGCAGCACTTCTCCAGCCTGAAAAGCCTCATAGCGGGATGAATATTGGGAATAGTTACACTCCACAATTTTGATGTCACCCAGTTTGCGCAGATTCTCCTTCATAGACAAATAGTTCTTCAAATATTGGTTTGTGATGGCTTCGACCAACACTAGCTGTTTTTGCCGTGCAGTCTCTTTAAGTTCAAGAAATTCTTGCAGGTTGGAAGTGAACGGCTTCTCACAGATAACATGTTTGCCGCCCAATAACGCTTCTTTGGCATATGCATAATGAAGATGATTCGGAAGCCCGATATAGATCGTATCCACTTCATCATTCGTAATCATTTCGCTATATTCTAAATGTATTCGAGCAATTCCATACTGCTCTTGCAGAGTCAGCAATTTATCCAGATGACTAGGTCTGGAACATATGGCCTCCAAGGTAATCGCTGGAATTTCATGAATAAAGCTCAATAGATCCTTTACAATCATTCCAGCTCCGACAATTCCGAGTTTCATATTAGTTACACTCCTCCATACCTTTTTCTAATATTTCCATAACCGCGATCGTTTCTTGGTCTTGAATCACTTTTTCTTTGCCATGGTTGATGGCTTCATAGATATCGTCGTACACTATTGCATAATCGCCTTGTTCAGAAGTTACTTTTTCTTCATGATAGATTCCTTCTTCATCCAGATACGTCAGTACGCCATAGTGCTGAGGCATATCCTTACCAAAATCGGGATGTCCTTTGGGAAGGTAAAATAACTTCAGATGTTCCTCTTGACGATCCTCAGTTTGTTTTACGAATACCCCCTTTTTGCCGTATACTACAAAACTCGGGCGTGGCTTTAAGCGGAAAAAGCTGGATTTGACTGATACTTTCAGCGAAGAATAATAAAAGTCTAGATCGAAATAATCATTCATTCTGCCAGGACCCAGTAATTGACGAACATCGTAATGTATCTTGTCCGGTTGCCCGAAATAGGATAATACCTGATCAATGGTGTGAACACCGTGCCCGTATAAATAACTTTTGTATTTGGAAAAATGGGTGGTAGCATTCGGAATCTCCGGTCGATAATAATCGTAATGCATCTCCACTTCCAGCAAATCGCCAAGCTTTCCTGATTCAATCACTTTCTTGGTCGTCAGAAAATCCGAGTCATATCGTCGGTTCTGATAACATTGAATCAAGAGATTTTTTTCTTTGGCGTATTGGAAAATGGATTCGGCTTCTTCTTTGGTCAGCATAAAAGGTTTTTCAACAAGTACATGTTTTCCGTGATCAAGTGCCCTCTTTGCATACTCATAATGGGATTCGGTATGTGTACAGACCACGACCAACTGAATGTCATCGTCATTCATTAAAGCTGCAAGATCATCTGTATACAGAACACCAGGAGCCTTCTCCCACTCTGTTTTCTCCGGATGACGGGCGTATATCGTTTTTACTTTCAAATGATCCCGATTCAATGAAAAAGGAAGATGATAACGATTTGTACTTTTGCCATTGCCAATATAACCGATGGTTAACATATGAATTCCCCCTTAGGCTCTTTTTCATTTATTATAGAAGAAGAAAATCCTCCGGAGGAGCTTTGAAGAAATTACGGTACATTTGACCAATAATTCGTATTTCGGATGCCCTCTCTTTAAACAAAATGTTTACTGGACGCTCTACATCAACGTTATTTCAATGAATCCGGGGTGAACCTGTTGAAAATATTGACCCAATTAACAGACATGAACAACTTTACACCAAATGAAAAAAGCATTGCTTCTTATATTCTGACTCATAAGGAGCTAATGCTTCACTTGAATATTCAAGAGCTTGCCAAAGCTACATACACGTCACATTCTGCCATCAATCGATTGACTCATAAGCTTGGACTTTCGGGGTTTAAGGAGTTCAGCATTAAGCTTGCTCGAGAGTTTCAACAAGATGCTCAGAACATCTCCAATATCGATCCCAATTATCCGTTCGCTCTCGGTGAATCTTCACTCCAGGTGGCAAAAGATATAGCTGAACTAATGAAAGAAACGATTGAGAAAAACTTTGCTTTTATGGATGAAGCCTCTCTAACAGAAGCAGCCCATTTGCTCGATCAGGCGAAACGAATCTTCATCTATGCGTTGGGGGATTCTCAGATTCGCGCGAAGAGCTTTCAGAATAAATTGATTAAAATCAATAAATACGTCGTGATCACAACAGAGCTATCTGAATGGGCCTACCACACCATAAATCTTACCCCACAGGATTGCGCCATTTTTTTGACCTATCATGAAAAATCGCCCATTTTCCTAAAGGCAGCCCAACATTTCTCGCGTGAAAAAATTCCATTTATTACGATTACCGCGAATCATCAAAGTGAGTTGGCCAAAATGAGCACGATCTGTATCCAGGTGCCGAATGACGAAACAAAACATGCAAAGATCGGTACATTTTCATCACAAATTGCCTTTGACTACGTATTAAACGTGATTTATTCCTGTATTTTTCAAATTGACTACGCCAATAACATGCAAATGACTACTTATTCGTTGAAGAATTTCAATTTGGATGAGTGATATGAGAGGTCCGGGTGTAGAACCAGGTAATTACAACATACCAAAAAACCTTCAAGAACGAAGCCTTGAAGGCTTTTTGGTATGGTTTTAGAGTACTTTCTCCAGGAAGCTGATCGTCCGTTCATTTTTTGGATTTCCGAATATTTCATCAGGAGTGCCCTGTTCTACAACATATCCACCGTCCATGAAGACAACCCGATCCGCAACTTCACGGGCAAACCCCATTTCATGGGTCACGATAATCATCGTCATACCTTCGCTCGCAAGATCCTTCATTACACCAAGGACTTCGCCTACCATCTCGGGGTCGAGCGCCGAAGTTGGTTCATCGAATAACATAACGTCCGGATTCATGGCAAGCGCACGAGCGATTGCTACGCGCTGTTTTTGTCCGCCCGAAAGTTGGTTGGGATAGCTGTCAGCTTTATCCGACAAACCAACCCGATCCAGCAAACGAAGTGCCGTATCGCGTGCTTCCTGTTCTTTTAAAATCCCAAGTTCTCTGGGTGCAAACATGATATTTTTGAGCACGCTGAAATGAGGAAACAGGTTAAAATGCTGAAATACCATACCTATGTTCTCGCGAGCTTTGTTAATGTTCGTTTTGGGATCATTTAGATCCCGATCATCTACGATAACCCGTCCAGCTGTGATCTCATCTAACTGGTTAATGCAGCGCAAAAACGTACTTTTACCTGAACCTGAAGGTCCAATGACACAGACAACTTCACCTTCGTTGACCGATATATCGATGCCCTTCAACACATGGTTCGTGCCAAAACTTTTCTTTAATCCTTCAACGTTAATTTTACCCACGACGAACCCTCACCTCCAGGTAGTCAGCAATTTTAGTCAATGTGATGATAACAATCAGGTACATAATCGCAACAGTCAACCAAATGTCGAAAGAGGCGAAAGTTCTTGCGATGACAATCTTACCGGATTGCGTCAACTCCACCAGACCAATGACGGACAAGATCGACGTATCTTTCAATGTAATAACCATCTGATTAATAAATGAAGGAATCATAACCCGTATGGCCTGAGGGATTACAATCTTTATCATCGCTTTGCGATAAGGAAGTCCCAATGAACGGGCAGCTTCCATCTGTCCACGATCAATCGATTGAATACCCCCGCGTATAATTTCCGTTACGTACGCCCCTGCATTCAGACTCAACGTGAGAATGGCGGCCAGGAACAGTGGCATGGTGAAGCCCATGGCCTGAGGAATTCCGAAATAAATAAAGAATGCCAAGACGATCAACGGTATCCCGCGGAAAATATCCACAAATACAGTAGCGACCCCACGAAGGAACTTATTTTGACCCACTTTCATAAAGCCAAAGATCAAGCCGATGATAAAAGCGAAAAACAGCGAAATTATCGTATATAAGAGGGTATTTCCCAAACCTTTGAACAGTGCCGGCAGAGATTTTTGGACTAATTCCCAACGACCTTGGTTTGCGACAACGGCATTTTCACCAAGATATTTCTCGGTAATGCGCTTAAATTCACCGTTAGCCTTGATATTCACTAATCCTTCATTAAACATTTTTAGAAGTTCCTGGTTTCGCCCTTTACTTACTGCAAATCCGTAGGAAGCCCCGTCTTCTTTCTTGGTCACGATTTTCAAACCGTTATTCTGATTTGTCCCAAATCTTAGAACTGGTTCATCTTCAAAACATGCAATCGAGTTTCCAGTTTTCACATCATCATACATTTGCGAAGAATCGTCGAATGGAACAATGGTAAAACCATATTTTGAGGCGATGGATTCAGCAAAGCTGTATCCTTCTGTGCCCGTTTTCACGGCGACCTTTTTTCCGCGAAGATCTTCGTAGCTTTTTACAGTATCATTATTGGCACTAATCCCCATAACAACGCCTGATTCATAGTAATGCTCTGAGAAATCAAACTTTTGTTTCCGTTCATCTGTAATACTCATCCCGGCAATAACGCCATCCACCTGATTGGACTCAAGAGCTTGCACAGCCGCATTAAATCCCAGGGCTTTGATTTGATAATTAAAGTTCTGGTCTTTGGCGATCGCATCCAGCAAATCCATATCGATGCCTACATAATCCCCGTTTTCATCTTGATATTCAAACGGTGCAAATGTGATGTCCGTACCGATCACATAGGTTTTACCTGAATTGGAGTTTGCATTGGCATCCCCCGACCATCCGGATAACCCCGCCACTAGGAGCAGAATTAGTGATAGTACAAAAAATGAGACCTTGGTTGTTTTCATATGTCCTCCTCATCTCGGTGTTCTCCGAATCCTAATCATTTTCTTGTCATTGATGTTACTGTCGTACATTTTTAGGTGTCTTTGCACATTATATTGTTATTATTTGCAGTATATTAACAATCAATGCTTTCCCTAACATTCTTCACTTTCCTCCGCAACGTTTTATTTGACATCCATTTAAAGATCCACGTTATATTTACCCTTCAGGACTACTTTTAAAAACCTAAATTGAACTTAAATAAAAAAAGTCGCCATATAGGCGACTCTATAACAAACAATATGATGATCTTCCGATGACAATTGCCAAGGTATTTAATCTTTCTTTATAAGAATGAACACTTCGGGTTATTCCTCAGCGAATAATTTTGAAAGTGGATTTTCCACTTTTTTATCCAGGGTTACCTTGCCCGTCTTGTCCAACATATAGTACTGATAATAAGCGCTGCTGAATCCAATGGATTGCTGCATCTTCATCATAAATGGTTCAAGACTCCCACTGCTCAGATGATCTTCATTCCAGAAGTAGTGCAGCATCAAACGATTTTGATTATAAGGGTGTTTGATCACATAGGCTCCAGCAGCAGACGGTTGGTTCATAGTCGTTTTCCATTTAAACCCGATATGGGTAGCACGGTCTATAATGCTGGATTTTAATGCTTGTACAAAACCATTTGATTTGGCGTTACCAAGTACAATCAGGTTGCTGGTAGCTAGTTCTTTTTTCATTTTTTGCTTCAATTCCTGCCGGTCCTGGATCAGGTCATACTTCACTCCGGTTAAATCCAGCAGAGTTGTCAGTTGGTTTACCATAGCTTCCTGTTGTTTGTTCGCTGCCTTGCTCTCCTGATCACTGAGCACAATGGCTAATGGCTCACCTTGAAGGGCTTTATCCATCACACGGCTCATCGTTTCAAAAGGTAAATTCGGAACCTGAGTTAATGCTGATTCATACAACGATTGAAACTGATCATGCAGATATGCCGTTTTCTCCTCGTTCGACAGTTGATATTCGGGCTTCAGCGCAAAATTAGGCACATATAAAGCCGTCTTCATATCATCTCGCGCCTCTTTCCCCAGTACATCTTCTATCGTTTGCAGAAGTCCGTCAATCGTAGCGTTTTGGTATACATAACGTTTAAAATACTCTTTCATAAAGGCATCGAATTTCTCTTCCCCGACGGAACGGTACAATTGGTATATCGCTTGGCGGCCTTTATCGTAATAAACTGGGCTTGCCCAATCTCCCACCTCGTCATTAGTTGAAGCAATGGCCTTATCCACAGTGGAATCGTCAAATTGGATGGACTTGAACCCATTCATCGTATCCCCCTGCTTCTCAGAAAAATACACTTTGGAGAAATCTGCAAATCCTTCGTCCAGGAAAGACTCTGTCTCCGAGTTATTCCCGATTAACGCATGAAACCACTGGTGCGCGATTTCATGCACAAATACGGTGTCCTGTTCTGGAGCAGAATTTATTCCGATTTGCCCCATTTGGATAAGCCTTGAATATTCGATAGCTACACCTTCTACATATGATTCAACAATCCGGAATTCAGGATAAGGGTATTTACCGTATTTATCACTGAAAAAATCAATGGCTTTGAATGCTTGATCAACATACCCATCAACGATCTTTTTCTTACCTGGCTGGTTGTCAAAATAATAATACTCTACGGTGAGGCCATTCCGGGTTACGCTGTCCACTTTGAAGTTCGGGCTGGCAAAGAAAGCAAACTCCCTCGTATTCTTGGCTACGGTGGATACCAGTTTGCGTCCAGTCTCTGCATCCTCCCGTGTGGTTATCGTACCAGGCATAACTACCTGATATTGATCGGGAACATTGAACTGAACTTCATAATCCGCGGAAGTATAATAATCCGTTTCAAATGTTTTACTGTAAGGTTTGCTATCCCATTCATGCTTGGCCTCGTCATAGACTGACATTACAGGGAACCAATGAGCCCCATTGATAATATCTTTGTAATACGATAACCGCTGTGAGCCATAGGGAATCTTCAGATTAAAATGGACTTGAACCGTCACGGATTCACCAGGCTGAAGGGGTTGCTCCAATTTCACCGACATAGCTTGGTCTTTATTACTGAAATCAAGGGCTTGCCCACCGGTCGTCACCTTCTCAATATCAATTCCTCCAAGAAAGTCTTCCGGTTTCTTATCAGGGTTATTTTTGCTAATCTCTTCATTGGAATGTTTAAACATGGTCGTCTGTGTCGATTCCGAAAGATTGGCATCAGCATAAGTATGAAAAACCAGTTGCTTCAATGTATCTTTGCTCGTATTTCTGTAAGTAATGGATTCACTCCCCTCTATGGTCATCTTCTTCTCATCCAGCCGGGCTTGAATTCGATATTGGATAGGCGCTTGAGCCTGAATATCTTTTGTGGCCTGTGAAATAGCAGATACAGGAGCTGCATTAGCGGCAGCACTACCCGTACTTATGATCGGGCATGTGGTCAGAATCATAGCGAGTGCGCTGATGGCTGTTATTCTGATTCGATTTGATGTGTATGAACGTGAATGATTGATATAAATCTCTCCCTCGAATGATTTTTGAAGCTCAGAGGCAAGTATAGAAGATCAACCTTACACTGGATTAATGCGTATCTTAAATTTCGTTTAAAAAAAGAAGCTGTTTGTATTAAATGAGCACGCTATATCGGATTGTCTCCGCTTCAATTTCGAAAGCAATATATGACTACGTAATGATGTGAATTGTGAGATTCGACACTATAACGTCTGCGTTGCCGATGATTTCTGGCGTCGTAAGGTCATCATGATTAAAGATGCAGCTAATACCGTCAGGATGATTCCGAGCATTTGAAATCCTATAAAACTGAATGTGTCTCCCATGACAATTCCAATCAACAACGATGACAAAATGGTCCCCAGATATCTCGATGTATTAAAAATACCTGAAGCGACACCGATCATATCTTTGGGTGTGCTCTTAAACAAAGCCGCCTGCATACCAACACTGTTGAGCCCATTACTTATACCAAATACAGATAAGGGCAAGATGACATTCACCACTGGTGAAGTCTTATCCAATGCCACAATCAAGATGGACCCGAACGTCATTAACACCGCTGAAACGATCAAAGCTGGCCGTGTACCTGATTTGTCAATCCAGCGTCCGGCAAAAGGAGAACTGATGAGTGAACATAAACCGAGGGTTAGCATCATTAGTCCTGTATGAACTTCGTTCAGATGGCGTACCTGCTGTAAATAAGATGGCACACCAAAAAACAGAGCGTAAAACAGAGTGTTAACCAGCATAAATTGTACATTAACCCAGGTCATTTCAGGATATTTGGCAAATACTTTCAGCGGAATAAAAGGGGAGGCTGTTTTCAATTCATGTCGTATAAAACTTGCTAATGCAAGCAAACCGATCCCCCCTGCCATAAGGTGCCAAGTTAAAAGATGTCCGGTTGATTTAACGGAAAGCACGCTCATTAGCAGAGTCACCAATGCGACTGTGAACAAGAGTATGCCTGGCGGATCAATCAGCAGGAACCATTTCTTCATGGACATGTCACCATGGTTGGTTTTGAGGGTCGTTTCTTTGGGAATGGTTTTCCAGGCGAATATAAAGCTTGCGATCACCAATGGAATATTCACTAGAAAAATACTTTGCCAATCCCACCAATGGATCAATACACCGCCAATAAAAGGGCCTATCGCGGCTGCACCGGACAGGAACATCGCAAGGATAGACAGGGCAGCAGCCTGCTTCTCAGTAACGTGGATTCTTACAATCGCCATTCCGACGGCTACCATCATGCTTGTGCCAACAGATTGAATGATCCGAAATACGATAAGCCAAGAAAAGTCCGGAGATAACGGAGCTAACATGGAGGAACCAAAGACAACAACCAGACCGATAAGGAATATCTTTCTGCGGCCGAACAGATCACTGCACTTGCCCATGACCGGTTGAGCCACAGCACTTGCAATGTAAAAGGAAAAAATAATCCATGACACGGTCGTAACATCAAGTATAAACTCCTGTTGTAGTCTTGCAATCGCTATAGATATCATGGAGGAATTGAGCGGATTCAGCATGATTCCCAAGCCTACAGATATCATTAACCATATATTTCGAGCGTTCATTATGTATACCCCTCCTTCTTCTGTTGTCATCTTAATGGAATCCCTTTATTTATTCCAACGCATTTTATGTTATGATTTGATGAACTAAAAGGAATAAGAGAGTGGTGCAAAATGGAACTTCTTCAGCTACGCTATTTTCTAACGTTAGCCCGATGTGAACATGTTACGGAAGCTGCGGGTAAGCTGCATGTCACTCAATCCTCACTGAGCAAGACAATACAACGTTTGGAGGATGACTTGGGTGCACCGTTATTTGATCGATTGGGCAGAAAGCTGCGGTTAAACGAATTCGGAAGAACATTCCTCCGACGGACCGAAAAAGCCCTATTCGAATTGGAACAGGGAAAACAGGAAATTGCTGATCTCTCCAACCCGGATCACGGTACACTTCAATTGGCAGTCACTACAGCAAGCACATTACCAGGAATCTTGCGGGAATTCCGAAAAAATAAGCCGAATGTTCAGTTTCATGTACAAATGGTTACGTTGGAAGACATGTCCATCCTTCTCCACCGAGGCGAAATTGATTTTTGCCTGTCTTCCCCTCCAATCCAGGGAGATGATATCGAATGTCAGATGCTGTTCCAGGACCCGATTGTAATAGCTGTGCCTCTCGGTCATCGATATGCGGATCGAAGCAGCATCACATTAGAGGAGCTTAAGGATGAGTGGTTTGTGGGGGTGACAAAAGGATATGGTATTCGTGATCTGGTGGACTCCAAATGCCAATCCGTCGGATTCGTACCGAAGTATGTTTATGAAGGAGATGAGCCTGCAAGATTAACTGCACTTGTGGAGGCGGAGATTGGGATTGCCTTTATACCCAATACAGCAAGAAACCCGCAGGAACGCATTGTATATCTCCGAATCGAGGATCAGAACCTTGTGCGGGAAATTGCTTTATTGTCGCATAAAAACAGATATATCTCGAAAGCAGCTATCGCGTTTCGCAGCGTAGTCATAGATTATTTTAGTGCAATGTGCAAATCAATTGCTGAATGACCCATTACAAAGACCCCGCTCACCGACGTAAGTGAGAGCGAGGTCTTTTGTTGTAGGCTATCGATCATGCCTATTTCCGCCAAAAGGTTGAACAATCTGCTTTTTCCGTAATGTTGAAATCAATCATTCGTTCCAGTAATGAAAAATCAACCGGCCCATCCCACCGGATACGCACCAACTCCTTGGTGTGCTCATAACCGGCCTTCACAATTTCATCGGAAAAATGATTAATCCCTGCCTTTTCAGGCGCCATAGCCAAATGATGTTTGGATACACTAAATCCAATAATAAATGTGCCATGATCGGTAAACATGGGCTGATTCCACGCTATTTTAGGTACTAAATTGGGGTATTTCTTGATAATCCATTCTAAAACTTCTTCCGTACGATCCCGATGTCCCAGGTTATCAATTCGTGCTAGATATTCTGCAAAAACGTCCATATTATCTTCTCCTAACCCAGATTTATTTCGCATACTTCATCTCATATTATCATGAAAATGAAATTGAAAAACCCTTTGGGCCAGATTCGCCAAAGGGTTGAAAAAATTTACGGTTTATGACTCTATATAAGTCTCAGAGGTAACGATATTTATCATAACATATCAGAATATGAATAGGCTTTGACTTATGCAAAACGTTTGGCAATTGCCACACATAACACGACACCGATATTTACTGCAAACATGGACCAACCAATAGACTCGTGAAGTACGAGCGCCGAAAGCACTAATCCAAAGAACGGTTGAAGCAGTTGTAGTTGTCCTACCGCAGCTATCCCTCCCTGAGCCAGGCCACGGTACCAGAACACAAAACCAATAAGCATACTGAAGAGGGAAACGTAACCAAGACTTAACCATGAAGAACCATGAATATCCGACCATGAAGCAGGCATGTAATAAACTGAGAGCAACACCATAAAGGGAAGAGATAGCACAAGTGCCCAAGAGATTACTTGCCAGCCTCCTAATCTCCGTGATAGTCGTGCCCCTTCCGCATAACCGTAACCACATACGATGATCGAGGCAATCATAAGCGTATCACCAATAGGCGACGATGTTGCTCCTTCTGTCAGCGCAAAGCCCACAACAAGACTGCTGCCCAGAACTGACAAGATCCAAAAAGCAGGTCTTGGACGCTCACCGCCCCGCAGCACCCCAAATATCGCTGTTGAAAGTGGTAACAGGCCGAGATAGAGAATTGCATGTGCAGATGTAACATACTGAAGAGCTATAGCTGTAAGCAGCGGAAAACCAACTACTACACATAGTGCTACTACGAATAAAGGAAAGATATCACCTCGAACTGGACGCTGTTGTCGGAAAAGCAGCAACAGAATTCCAGCGAACACCCCAGCAATAGCAGCTCGACATACAGTGAGGAATACCGGATCGAAGTCTATTACTGCTAATCGTGTTGCAGGAAGTGACCCACTGAAAATAAGTACGCCCAGAAAACCATTGATCCAACCGTTTCTCTTTTGGTTCATCAAATCAACTCCAAATTATCCTAATTAACTGTACAATTTAGAAATCATGCAAAAAATCAATTTATAAGTACACTTTTATGATTGATTTGTATTATATTAGATACAAATCATCTCGTACATCGAAAATTTATTGATCTGTATGGGTACAGATTAGAACAGTCATTAATAAAGTTAGGAGCATAGGAATGAGCAATAAAAAAGAATCTATTGTCGAAATCATCCGTTCTGAGATTGTTGATGGTTTGATTGGACCCGGTGAAAAGCTGCCTTCCATCCGCAAGCAAAGTGAACGATTTGGTTGTAGTCTTAATACCATTATTGGAGTATATCAAGAGCTTGAAGATCAATATCTTATTTATTCACGCCCAAAGAGCGGTTATTTTGTCGTAGCCAAGGAAGCCCTTCTACCGTTATTGGAAACAAAACGAATCGATTTCGCATCTGCTGCTCCGGATTCATCTTCGATCCCTCAAGCTGAATTTCGTCAATGTATGAATAAAGCTCTGGAACTATTTGAAGCATCTATATTCACCTATGCAGACCCGCAGGGGCTGCTGTCTCTTAGGCAAGAGCTCATAAAACTTTTCCAAAAACAACAGGTGTTCCCTTCGCCGGAGCAGGTGTTTATCTATTCAGGTGCTCAACAGGCATTACATCTGCTCGCTGGCATGCCTTTCCCCAACGGCAAATCTAACATTCTGGTTGAACAGCCGACATATTGGGGCATGCTTGCAGCACTTAAGACACAAAACCAAACCGTCATTGGTATTGAGAGAACTCAAGAAGGAATGGACTGGGTAGCTTTGGAGCGGCATTTTCAAAGTAATATGATTAAATTTTTTTATACAATCCCCCGTTTCCACAATCCGTTAGGAACTTCATATACGGCGAAAGATAAGCAGCGGCTGGCCGAACTTGCCAAGGCCTATGATGTTTACATCGTTGAAGACGATTATCTAGCAGATCTTGAAACCAACAGCAAAGCTGATCCAATTCATGCATATCACGGTGCCAGCCATGTCATTTACCTCAGAAGTTTCTCCAAAGTGCTGTTGCCTGGATTAAGGATCGCTGCTGCCGTTGTGCCCGATTCGCTAATTCCATTAATGCAATGGCATAAACATGCAGCAGATTTAAGTACCTCAGTTTTGTCCCAAGGTTTTCTCGAAATTTATATGAAATCGGGTATGTATGATCATCATGCTAAACAGATGAAAGCCTTGTACCATGAACGCATTAGGTATCTAAAGGAAGCTTCACAGCGTTTACTTCCAAGAGAATGCTTATATACTGTTCAATCTTGTGGAGGCCTCTTCGCAACGATACGTCTATCCGACTCCATTAACATAGAAGATTTAATCAAACGGTTGGAGAATCGTGGCGTTGACGTTCTTGCCACCGAAAATCAGTTTCTGTCATCGTTTGGCAAGCTGAACTTGCTGCGTCTTAGTATCATTCGTACCGACGAAAAAGCGATTGAAGAGGGAGTCGCCATCATTGCTGAGGAACTGAATCATATGCGTTTTACCAGCAATACTCCCAAGCCATTTTTCCGGTTGTAAAATTCAAGACAAGGTGTCGAGTTGTTGTCCCAATTGGAGAGCAATAACTTGATACCTTGAATCAAAAAAAAGCCGCTATGAGAGCGACTTTTGATGGCCTAAAGAAGCAATGACACGTGCAATCGTTTGCGGACTCTCCTTACTATTGGACTCAAGCCACTGGTTAATAACTCCCATCGAACCATAAACCATGTAAGTAAAAGAATAATCCATCGTAAAAAGGTCCTTCCTGTTTAATTCTTCACCATGCCTTTGCAGATAATCTTCAAGCAAAATCTGTGATAAAAAACTATTTTCTCCTCTGTCCGACATTAGGATTTGATATATGGTTTTCTTGTCTTGAATGATCTTCAGCAAGTTAATCATGGATTCTTCTGTTGTACAGAGACTTTCTCCCTGGCGTAACGTTTCCATAATTTCTTGATTAAATTCATCCTGCATTACTTCAAACAATTCATAGGGATCTTTATAGTGCAGATAGAAAGTGCCACGGTTGATCTCTGCCTGTTTACATATTTCAGTGACGGTGATATGTGACAATTTTTTTGTTTCTAATAGACCCAGAAAAGTCTCTTTAATGAGATCGATCGTATATCTAGTTCTTCTATTATTTTTGATTCCAACCATATGCGCACCTCTTTTTTCATCTAATCAACAAACTCAAGCCGAACTGTTGAATTCATAACACTACCTCATGCATTGATTATTGAGATTGTAAAGATGAGTAGATTATACTTACACAGCGACATTAAATCAACAGATGTTCATTGAATGAAATGATCAAGAAATTGAATTCCATTTTTTAAGGAGTGTAAATAAAATGACAACCATCTCAAACCAACCCAAAATTCTAATTGTAGGCGCTGGGGCAGTTGGCTTTTCTGTTGGATACCATCTTCACTTATCCGGTACTGACATTACCTTTCTTGTTCGTCAAGGTCGAAAAGCCACCTTTGATTCTCCGCAAAAACTATATTGTTATGACGATGCGACATTGAAAAACTTTAATGACTATAATGTCATTGAAGATGTAAAAGATATACAACCTCAACAATATCAATTTATCATTATTACACTAGATGGTAATGCCAGTCGTACTTCAGAAGGCATAGATCTCTTATCTAAGCTAGGTGATATTGTACGTGATTCTACAACGACTGTGATCATGTGTGGGTTTGGAAGTGGGATTCGTGAGCATTATCTTGAGGTTATGCAAATTCGGGAAAATCAACTGCTAAGAGGAATATTGGGCACGTTGAGTCATCAATCCACTGCTAATTTGCCTGTACATGAACCAACAGATCCCAAACAGATTGCCCAATCTATTGTTTGTTACAAACACCCCTCAAACAGTGTCGGCTTCCAGATCGAAACGAATAATAAAACGGCTGCAAAGCAATTTATCGCAATATATAATCGCTCCAAAGTCTCACGATGTGGTCAAGTAAGCCCAGCGATGTTCAATATTTACTCAAGTATCGGCTTCCCCGTATATGCCGCTTGTGATATTTTAGGTTGGCCTAACTTCTCCACAGTTATAGCCAATAAAGAACTTTGGCACCTCGCTTGTCGTGCCCAAGGTGAAATAGCAACACTGCCCCAACACGGCTTAGTCGGTAAGATTATGGGTGTAGTGATGGGATCACGCATGACGGGAAACATCCATCTAAAAATGGAACGGGATATGCTACCTTTAGATTATCAAGCATTCAATCGTTTCCATCATGGGGGTAAAGTGCGGACTCAAGATATAGAATCTATACGAAATTCAATTGTAGAAGGGCAACGTCAAGGTCGCCCAATGAAGGCTTTGAAGGAATTACTGCAACGAGTGATCGAACACGAGTCAGCAAATCAAAACATGTAAAATAAAGAGGTCCGTGCTAGAATACACGGACCTCTTCAAACATTTAACTAAGGACTACTTCACTGAAAGCAGTCTGTCCGAAATAAACTTCAGCTGACCTTCAAGCGATACAGGGTCGTTGTATGTATCGGAGGTCGGATCAAGCTGGAACACATGGCCCTCTTTGACCGCAGTTAGGTTTTTCCACACCGTATTATCATAAACAATCTTCGGATCAGTTGTATCTCCTGACCACGGGCTGGTGAAAATGATGTCGCCTGCATATTCCGGTAACACTTCCATCGAGATTGATGCCCAGCCTGTGCCACTGTCAATTGCCTCTGTCTGAGCCCTTTTTGGTGCCTTGAGGCCAAATTCGTCATAGAGTATTTCACCACCACGACCGTAATTATGCCCAAATACAAATAATCCTTTGGCGTATGGATTCAAAATGGAGACTGTACGATCTCCCACAGCGGCAAGTACTTTTGGCTTGAGCTCATTGATCTTCGCTTCCCATTGCGAAATCCAGCCTTTTGCCTGGGCTTCTCTATTGGTTAGTTTACCCATCTCCAACATGAGATCCTTGAAATTTCGCTTACCATATTGTAACTGTACCACTGGTGCAATTTGCGACAACTTGTCGAGACCCTCCATACTGGTGTATGCGATGATCAGATCAGGCTTTAGGCTGATCAGTTGCTCAGCTGTTGGCTGCTCTCCCAGATCTGTTGCCCCCTCACTTTTGAGCTGATCCTTAATGTACTTGTTGTTTATGGCGCCTGACGTTGCACCGACGACTGGAGCATCAAGTGCAACAAAGTACCCTGTTGAAAATGCGGTCAGATCGATAATCCGCTTCGGATCCACAGGTACTTCCACTTCACCTGCATCTGACTGATATGTAACGGTCTCTCCCTCGGCACCTGTTGTGGTAGCGGCACCAGACGCAGAAGTTGAATCGGTTGATGATTCAGTGTCTGCAGCACCGGTTGTTGTTGTCTCCGTTGTATTGCTTGTCGTTGCGGCCTGACCGCATGCACTCAGTACAAGCAATATAATGAGAGCAGACAAAAGCCATATCGAGTTTCTTCGTTTCAGCAAAATAAACCCACCTTCTTCAAATGATATTGATAATCGTTATCAACGATACCATGCAATAGTACATTTGACAAGATGCTTTCATATTCGACAAAAGACAAAACAAAAAAACACCTACAAAGGCAGGTGCTTCGACGCATATAAATTAATTTTTAAAACAGGCTGCTTCCCAAATTACATTAACGGTTTAATCATTTAACCCTTTTCCATCCATAATCTGCTGCGTAGATTTCTCAACCCTGGACACGCGTGTTTTGGATTGCTTTGGTTGCGAAAAATAAAAAAGGTATGCCCGTTGACGTCCAGGCGTCAATGCTTCAAATGCCGTTTTCAAAGCAGGATTTTCATCCAGTTTAGTTTGAAACTCTTCTGGAACATCATATTCTGTATTTTTTTTGAGTTCCACTTTCAATCCGGCCTTTTCAACCTCAATGGCTTCAAGAATGTACTCTTTCAGGATAGTTTCCATGTCAACGATTTGTTGAAGATTGGTGAACCGGATCTGGCGAGCAGCTTGTACATTTTCTGTTTGTTGGATTAGAATACCTTGCTTATCTTTCAACAAAGCTCCTTTATGGAAAAGAAGCGCACAATACTCCTTAAATCCATGTATGATAACGATGTTTTTATTCTCCAACGTGTAACAAGGATGCATCCATTTATAGTCTTCTGTCAGGTTGCAGGAAAGAACGATCTCTCTTAGCTTCTCCGATTCTTCTTTCCACTTCTTTGCTTTGTTTAAATATTCATCCACCTTGGGATTTGTTTTATTAATTGTCATCAGGGACCATCCTTCATCATGCTAGTCATATTATTGTGTTTTCTAAAATAATTCTTCTCTTACATATGATTGCCAAGAGAAAGCTGTTAATTTCATTCGAAACCATGTAGTGTCGCTTAAATATTATGACACCATTTGGCGTCTGGTCAACACTAACTATTATTTAACTCATATACATATGTCCTTTGTCCCACCTCTTAGAAAGCCGATAATAAAGAAATCAAAGTGAGAAAGCCCCTAGGATTTGGCGTATTGTAAAATTGCCGCCGCTGCACGGATTCGTAGGTCCTCTTCTTCGCTATGCAATGCCTTTTTTAGAACATTGAGCGCTTCTTGAATAGTACCTTCATCTACTCTAACTGAAGAATCATTATCTCCTTCAGTGGTTTCAGAGGTGATCGAAACCCAAGGTTCCAGTTGAGCCTGAGAAATTGGATGTTCGAATTTCGCAATGATTGAATAATGACTTACAAGTGCAAGTACTTTGTCACTTAACTCTGCTAAGGGAATACGTCCCAGCCAGGTAACACCTCGTCGATGACATATGTATTCCTCTCCGGTTCCGTTGGAATCATCGTAAAAATAATCGCCCAAATCCCCAACATATGCCCATTGATCATCATTTATCAAGACATAATCCCCATCCTGCATGACGTAGACAAAAGTATGGAGCGTGTCCAGGACATCACGAAGTTCCGCCTTTCCTATCCTGTAGCGTTGAACTAGTTGCGCTTTCCATTCTTCTGTAGACTCGTGCTCCAAATCTCCTGTCGCCGGCCAACCAATGCCGATAAAGTTATTCTCCAGGAACGACGCGGTCCAGTCGACCTCTTGCAATGTAGATTGTATATGAAACAGATTCATATGATTTCTCCTCTATAGTGATTTCAGGATTTAAGACTAAGTATATACTCCAGACATTCGTCTCTGCATTAAAATCAATCAAAGATTGAACTTACTATATATGTTCAACTAAACATTTACACGAGAACGGAGAGGAAAGAAATAACCTGAAGAAGCGAAGCGTTCGCCTTTATCCCCGGATTTCCCCTTTTAAAAAAGGAATCAAAAAAATCTGGAGATAACAGCGATCGGAAGGTTGTTCTGTCATCGGAGTGTCAGTGTAAATATTCATTAGTTGAACTTATATAGCTAGTACAAACCTGACTCTGGTTCCGCAGCATCCATTCAATACTTGACTACCTACTACACGTTGTAGTAAATTGTATCTACTACGTAGTGTAGTAATAACCTTCGATATGGACGCATAACGAAGTTAAGGAGTGTTCACCGTGAACCATCTTCAAAAATTATCGGATACTGAAATGGAGCTGATGGAAGTGATCTGGGAGTGTGAGCCACCTGTCACCTCCACCGAACTGCTGAACATGTTTTCCCAAAGGGGTAAAGCTTGGAAAGCGCAAACGATCTCCACCTTTCTCTCTAGGCTAGTAGACAAAGGGGCCCTTACAGCTACAAGGGATGGACGTACCAACAAGTATGTTCCCTGTATTTCGCCCGAAGACTACAAGCTATTGGAGGCACAACAAGTCCTGGATGGATTATATCAAGGCTCTGTAAAAAATTTGATTTCAGCTTTGTATGATGGCGACAAGCTTTCTGATCAAGACATTGCAGAGCTGAGACAATGGTTTTCAGAAAAGTAGGTGTAGTCAATGAATAGCATTCTTGTATTACTGTCTACGCTGACTGTTGCCGGAAGTGTCGTTGTCGCTTTCATTCTGTCTTTGCGCCTTGCTCCCTTTCAAGTCATTCCTGCAAAATGGCGTTTTGGAATTGGGAAAATGGCTTTAGTTTTGTATCTATTGCCCATCTTTCTGGTCTTTAATTGGATTTTTTCGTTGTTCACATCCAGTACTACAGTAAACGAGTTACCCTTAAATGTTCAACAAGTGTTACCTGGAGCATTCAATCCGACTCCTGCCATCCAGGTACAGACCATTTCAGCAAATGTAGCTCTCGCTTTAATATGCTTATGGGTAATCGGGGTCATAGCTTTTGCAGCATGGCAAACATATTGTTATCACAGGTTTCTCAAGACATTAAAACTTACGCGAACTATCGTTCCGAAGAACAGTGAAGTTGCGATGCTGCTCCCTGTAATCAAGGAGAATCTGGGTCTCAAGAGAGAGGTTCGGCTTGCTTACAGCACTCTAATTCGCAGTCCTTTTCTAATTGGATTGAGGAAACCTACTATTTATCTGCCTCTGAAGAATTCTGAAAGTGTGGATATCGGTATGGTGTTCCATCATGAACTGATCCACCTGAAAAGGAAAGATCTATGGATCAAAACGCTCATATTAGTAGCCCGTGCATTGCATTGGTTCAATCCATTGGTTCATATGCTTTCGAAAGATATTCATACGTGGAGTGAACTGTCCTGCGATGAAGAAGTTGTAAAGGGAATGTCCCTTGCGGATCGTAAACGATATGGGGAAACCATCCTGAACGTAGTGGCAGGATCAAGGAATCTACCTATACAATTCTGCTCCTCTTTATCCGGGGATGGCAAACAACTAAAAAGGAGATTAACTTTTATGCTTAACGTAAAGAATGTGAAAAAGAAAACCTTTGTTGTAGCGATATCGACGCTATTCGTCGTTGCTGCAATTAGTACAGTGACAACAGCTTGGGCTTCCAGCAATACTCCGAGGGTGGTTGCGAGTGAGGAAGCTTCCGCGGTAACGCATCCATCGCAGCAAGCGGCTGTCCGAGAAGAAGCTCCTGCAGTAACACTTCCATCAGCTCAAGCGACAGCTCGTGAGGAAGTTCCAGTAGTAACACACCCATCAGCTCAAGCGGCAGCTCGCGAGGAAGTTTCTGTGGTACCACATTCGGATGACCAAGTGGTAGCCCGTCAAGAAGCTCCTGTAGTAACGCGTCCATCAGCACAGGCGGTTGTGCCTGAAGAATCTCCTGTGGTAGCACGTTCAGCAGCACAACCCACAGTTCGTGATGAAGCAGCTGTAGTAGCTCGTCCATCGGCTCAAGCGGCAGTTCGTGAAGAGGCTTCTGTAGTACCCGCTCAAGAATCTTCCCGTCGTTAAAACCATTTTCATGAAATTACAAAATAAATAGGCTTGATATAAAGACTCCAAGTAGCCTTCGTTCAATTGTTGAACGAAGGCTGCTTCATTATTGTAGAAAAGATTAGTTTCGCTTGAGACTAACCGGCTACCTTCTCAAACGACAAAGACCAACAACATTTTGTTGTTGGTCTTGCCTGTCTTTTCTTCTCCGTTCAGCTTGCCTTATCACCCATAACTATGGTGAATGGCCTCGACACGACCCCAATCGCGGAAACGGCTGTTTTATTACTGTTCTTTATACACACGTACATAATCCACTTGCATAGTTGCCGGGATATCGGACGCGTTCGGAGTACGGCCACCGTCGAAGTTTCCGCCGACTGCCAAGTTCATAATGAGATAGAACGGCTCATCGAAAGGTGCGTTCGGATTGTTCGGTGCAGCTGTGGAATACCACTGCTGGTTAGTGACTTTATAGAAAAACTTGCCGTCGACATACCATTTAATGTTGTCCTCTTCCCAGACAACCGAGTATACATGATAATCATTGGCAAAAGTTTGCCCTTCTGGGAAGTGATAATCGCCACCCGAAGACTGGTTCACCGGCCATTGTCCGCCAAAATGTACGGTACCGCTTACAGACCCAGGTAGACGTCCTCTTGCTTCCATAACATCGATTTCACCTGATGCAGCCCATGTGCCGTATACAGAATCTTTTGGAAGCATCCACAGTGCTGGCCAAACGCCATCACCTGTAGGAAGCTTGGCACGAAAATCTACTCTGCCGTACTTCAAGGAAAGTTTATCCTTGGTGTTAATCTTACCTGAAGAATACTGTGCATACCGATTCGGATCCTGCGGGAAAGATTTGCTATCATTCATGGCTTTGATATTCAGCTTCCCGTCCTGTACATAAACATTTTGGGTGCTGTTCGTGTAGTGTTGCAGCTCTGCATTACCCCATCCCCAAGTAGCCGGATCGTTATTGAGATAATATCCTGTTTCATAGTTCCATTTACTTGTATCCAGCGTAGTTCCGTTGAATTCATCCTGCCAGATGAGATTCATGCCCGCGATAGCTGGGTCAGTTGGTGTTCCGATGGAGATATCCTCTTGATCGGATACATCCGGACGCGGAGCATTTGGATTACCGATGAAGGTATAGTTGACAAAGTTGTTGCCAATATTTCCACCCGCCTGTCCGTTCAGCGGATATCCGATACGGATTTGCATATTTTCCTGGATTGGCTGGAACCAAAGACCATAGATATAATCGGCCCAGTATCCCCACTGGTTGGCATCAGACATATTGTTGTAGCCATTAGCGGAGTATGCAAACTTGCTCTGACTGGAGTTACTCAACTCCACCCATTGCCCATTGATGTTAATCTGGTATACAAAGTTGCCCAGTTCCTTGGCGATTGGCGCACCCCCATCAATTTTGGGAAGTGGAATTCCAATGGAACCATTCGCATCTGCTGTGAAGGTTGTTCCTTCGTATGGCGTAATGACATATGAATTTCTTGTAGGTTCATTAAACGTAATGGTATAAACAAGGTTAGCTGAAGAAGTCTTTGATTCCAATTTGACGTTGATCGACTCCGTTACGTTAAACCAGTACCCTCCACCACCGTCGGTGAATTGGCCGAAGTTATGATCATAAATCCAGCCGCTAGCTGCATTATTGTCAATATCAATCCATGTGCTGCTGTTTACAGGTTTTACATACACCTTCAAATCATCCGCTACGGCTTCATAGGTTACCGCAGAATCATTGTTGAACGTTGGATATGTAAAGCCTGCACCGCCTGTGAAACTTGCTGTAATTTGCGGCCCTTGTGTTGGATTCATGGCTGTGATGGTTGTTTTGTTAATGTTTTGGAATACAAGTTGATATTCAAGCTTAACACCATTTGCTTTGGAGTACAGTTGAATTTCGGTTGTTGCGGAAAGGGTGAACCAATAGCCATTGAAACCACCATCGCTCCAGTGCCCCCAGTTTTGGTTATAGATATAACCTCCGGCTTGATCAATATCAACCCAGTTGTTACCGACTTTCACATTGACCCCCACATCACTGTAGACATCATTCCACGTAGCGGAGCCTCCATTGAACTTAGGCATAACAAATCCGTAGCTGGCTTTGCCAACCCCTGATTTTGAAATAACAGGTCCATCTGCTGGTGAGAAGTACTCCATTGAGGTAACTGTCGTTCCAGCTGCTTGAACTTTTGAAGTTGGCAGCACGCCAACACTAGCCAGCATCACAACCACTAAGAACAAACCAAGTACCTTTTTCATAAACCGTTTCTCCGTAAAATGAGATGGTTTCATAATTGCCCTCCTTTGATAGGATCATAGTTTCACCCAATCTATGCGTATAAAGGTAATCGCTTACATCGGGGAATATCTTTATTCTATCGAATAGGATAATCTGCTGAAAAGGTACAATTATTTTTGTTATATCCCATTTTTTTGGGTTTTGATTCAATTTATATATTTGTACTGTGATAGTGCACTTCACGTTCTACCTTTTGGCGCATCATTTGTCGATACTCTGTGGGTTGAATTTCCATCACAAGGCGGAACGCTCGCGTAAAGCTTTTGTAGCTTTCATAGCCTACCATAGCAGCAACTTCAACAATCTTATGATCGGTTTCGGCTAGGAGACGCCGTGCTTTATCCATACGTACATCTCTCAGATATTCGGCAAAACCTTTGCCAATGTTCTTCTTGAATAGATTTGAGAAATAGGCGTAATTAAGCGACACATGATTGGATACCATCGCGAGGTCCAGCGGCTTATGATAGCTCTCGTGTATAAAACGGATGGCTTCATTTAAATCCTGAGAATTGCGATAACTGTGCTTATATTCAAAATAGAACTGATTCAGTCGAAGCAGCTGCTGTTGCAGCGCTTGAATATAATCGCGCATCCCCGGATAATCAAAGAGATTACGCAAAGATTCAAGATCCAGCGCTTCTTCACCCATGTAGGGGCGAATTACTCGTTCGTATTCCTCCATCATCTGCACTGTGGCACCACAGAGCTGTTGGGTATAGCCAATATGATAGCGTTGAAGCACATTTTTATGAAATATTGCGGAAATGCCCTGAGCAATTTTACCACTATCGTCGGTCCCAACAGACTGGAACAGTTCATACAGTTCTTCATAGGGAAGTTGCCACTGCTGCTCCATATGCTCAATAGCTGCTGGCAGGATGATATATTGATCTGGAAACAGATAACTATGGTGGAATAGCTCATGTACTTGTGTATAGCTGCCGGGCAACATCTTTAATCCTTGCTGCGGGTCAGTCATAACGGTTATGGCATCGATCATTCCTTCCTTGAGTGCCGCTGGCAAAGCATCCGGATCTATCGCTGCATCCACTGCAAGGATCAGATACGGGCTGTGTTGCAGGCAAACGCAACCTTGTCTACCGAACACACTATAAGCAATAGCTTCCATGCTATGGACGCTGCTGGAACCCGGCTGGTTGATCCAACATTTCTCTCGCAGCAAACATAAGCGATAATTGTGCCAAAGCGAAGGATTTTGTTCCTGGATTTGGAGGATCCAGGCCTCATCGTTTAACGCTCCCTGCATAAACATTCGTAATTCTTTACGATCTGTCTCTCGGGCGAGACGGGAGACATGCTGCATGTTGTACGTAAGCGTCTGCCGTGTCTGGATTTCTTGCCATACATGCTCTAGTGAAGTTTGCAGATCCTCTCGCTTCAGAGGTTTTAACAAGTATCCCTTTGCCCCAAGTTCGATGGCTTTTTGAGCATATGTAAAATCACTATAACCGCTAATAATGAGGTATTCCACCTCGATGCGCTCCTCTTTGGTCTTTGCCATCAGTGCGAGTCCGTCCATGTCCGGCATCATAATATCAGTAATAACGATGTGAATGTTATGCTGGCGCAAAAGGATTAGCGCCTCCATCCCACTTGCGGCAGAGTATATGTTGTTCAGCTCCAGAGGAAATTGATGCAGCATCGCCTGCAGACCGTCACGTATGTGCTTTTGATCGTCCACAACCAGAATATTGATCACTCCTACCACCCTCCAAGATTTACATTTTCCCAAGGCAAATGTATCGTTACACAGGTATAAGCGCCCTGAACACTATCAATCCAAAGACCGCAATTCTCTCCATAATGAAGCTGCAGACGTTTATTCACATTTTCCAAACCAAGTCCGTTCTTGCTGGTAACAATCGGCGAATCCGAGTCTCCCCGCAGTGCCGCTTGCAGTCGAACTAACATCTCCGGGTCTAACCCCTCTCCATCATCTTGTATGTTAATAAGCAAGCGTTCATTCTCCACTGAAACGGTGATCTGAATACACACACTCCCGCCTGATGGTGCAGCGTGATGCACTGCATTTTCAACGATAGGCTGCATGCACATTTTAGGAATTGCATAGCGGAGCACCTCCTGCGGGAGATCTGCCGTCAACATGATGCTGCCGCCTTCCATTAAATTAATAAATTGAATATAACTTTGAATGTTGGCAAGTTCCTCGCGAAGTGCAACCGTATCGCTGCGCCACTGCATGCTGTAGCGAAGTTGCGAACCTAATGATACCAATGAATTCGCAATAGCAGGTTGTCGTTGAACCTCCGCGAGCATTCGAATAGATTCCAGTGCGTTATACAAAAAATGAGAGTTGATCTGCGAATGCAGTGAATGCAGCTGTGCGTTTTTGGCGATTAATTGTTTATCCACGACCTGTGTCATCAGACGTTTAACCTCATGTAACATTTTGTTGTAACTCACAGCCACCTCATCGATCTCATCCCCTCTTTCGTTCTCATCTAGGCCGGTATCAATCGTTGCATCCAGTTCTCCTTTTCGTACCTGACGCATTGAAGCCAGTACGCTGTCCAGTCGTCGGAAAATGCGCCGAGTTGTATGTGATACGAGCAGCATGATGAGCAGCAGAACACATAATGTAATCGTTACCACAAATGCATACCAGCTGCGTGGCCCCTTCATCAATGCCTGATGGGAGGCGATATCGACCACATAAGTGTTTAGCGGAGCGATATAGCGGTACAGTGCATAGTAGCTCTGATCACCTACCTTAATCTTAACGGGACTTTCCTGTGGCAGTACATCCAGCTGGCGATGAATACCGCCAAGGATTTCGTCCAGTCCTTCTCCGGCTTTTCGAGAAAACTCATGCTGGGGATTATAAACATATTGGGGAGGATCGCTTTCGTTCATCAAAACAGAAAAGAAGTCTCCCTTGCTCTCCTGGAGAAGATCGCTGAAAAACATACTGTGCGGAACGCGAATTTCCATAATACTAGGTCGTTTTTTCTCCTGACCCTGAAGGCGAACCAGCCGGTAATAGGATAGCGTATGTTCACCATCCTTAAAAGAAAATAAGCGGTAAGCCGCACCACCTTCATCCCGAAGCTTTGCCCAGTAATCCTGCGGCCAAAATTTCTGATAATGATAGATTTCAGGCCAGATTTCATATAAGTTCGGGTTATCCACGTAAAAGCTGAGCTCACTGATCATCGCATTACTCTGAATGATATTTTGCATTTGCTCAAATTGGTTTTGCTTAAATTTCACCAGTCGTAGTCCATCCACAAGCATATTGGAATGAATAAAATCCACAAATGACTTTTGAGTGAGTGCCGTGTTGGAAGCGTTCTCAATGATATCCATTCTGCTGCGCAATTGTTCATTTAGCCATGAAACGTGGCTGTTGCCCGCTGACATAGCGTCCTTGTATAGCTGGGTTTCCTGCATGCGAATATATAAAAAGGATACTAAAATAACGGGTATGGCAATCATCACGCTAAACGCCAGAAACAGCTTTTGGGATATACGGGCATTGCGGTAAAGTTTCCTCAATCTAGTCAGTAGGTAATTCACTCTGAAATCCGCACCACCTTTGTTATACCATATATTACAAGTTAGTCGATAGAGAGCGAGGTTGTTAGGGAATGATTATTCAGCCATCTTGGCTTTTCTCGCTTCCAGCTCGGTCTGACGGTATTCCATTACCTGATTAAAACCGTAATTCACACGACGGGCCAAGAAATTTTCGAAAATTTTATCAAAAGCAGCTTCATCTTTGGCAGTAATCAGTTCAGGCAGAACTTCTTCCCAATTCTGAGAAATACGCGACCAGGATAAGGCTATATCGGAATCTCCTATAGGATCTATTCCCTTATAGATGCCGCTGTCCATATCCGCCTGTTTGTTCGCGAACTCCTCCATTTGCTTAACGGATGGCGCCTTTTCTGGTCTCCACTGGTTAACGAAGGCAGGGTTGCGCAGCATCCAGTAGGTATCCATGATACCGTATTCCTTTTCCAGACGCTCCCTATCTGTGTCAAGCAATTGGACCATTTCCGCCGTCAACTGCGGTTTGCCATCCCTCATCGCCCATGTTTCGCCTTCTTTACCCAGAAATACATCCCTTTGGCCTTCTTCACTCGCTAAATAGCTCAAAAATCGGATGGCTCGTTCAGGACTCTTGGTGGATTTGCTAATCATCGTAACCATCCAACCGTCCATGTTACCAGGGAACAATCTGGCGGAATCACCGTGACTGTTTTGCGGGCCATCCACAGCGATGTAGTATGAGTTTGGATATGCACCTGCCGCCAATATCGGATTGATAGCCGCCATGCCAGTCCACTCGCGAATCATCATAAAATAACGGGAATTACTGGTTTTTTCCTCTACCTGAGCATTCGAATCCACCAGAAAATCCACATTAATCAGGCCACGCTCATAAGCTGTACGGAAGGTTTTCAACCAGGTGATATAGTCTGGGTCGGTCATACGGTCGTTAAATTTTCCTTCCTTTTCATGGGGAATAGCCAGCAGGTTTTGCAGGTACTCGGTCATCCCATAAGAGACATTCCCCTGAGCAAAGAAGGGACTAATGAGCTGACCTTTATACACAGAATACTGATCTTTTAACAATTGCAATGCGTTCAGAAAGCCTTCCGGAGTGCTCAAATCGGGTCTACCCATAGCCTCATAGAGATCCTTTCTTACCAAAAAGGTTTGGTTCGCAGCCGTCAAACCGGTTGTCTGCATTAGGCTGGGACTGTATGAATCATTTGGAATGCCATATGTATTGCCGTTTTCCTGACGATACCACTTCAGTGTACCGTCCCCCGCGACCTTGAAAAAGTAGGGATCATATTGCTCCGCCAGTTCATTTAAGGCATACACCTGATCCCCTTCCCACAACTTATTAATCGCACTTTCCCACGAGCCTATTGTCATCAAATCAGGCAGCTTACCGGAAGTCATCATGAGCGCAATTTGTTCGCTTGCTTCACCCGATGGCACTTCGAATTTGATGTTAACACCTGTTTTCTCTGTTACAATTTTGGAGGTCATGCTCTCACCCCATGTGTGCCCATACCAGTTCGCACCTACAAACCAGGTCAAATCCACAGGCGTGGTATCAAGCTTCCATGCGGGTTCATCGGGGTTCGACTTGTATTCAATCGGCTGTTGTTTAGGATGAACGGGCTGTGGGAGTGATGGATTTTCACTTTGCTCTGATTGGGAACACGCGGCCAAAACCAGCATTAAGATTATGGTCCCATAGATGACCATGCTGTGCTTAATGGAACCGGGTTTCATTCCATATCCTCCTTTCTTGACTACGGTTGTGAATTAACCTTTGCATTAATCATCATATAACCGATTTTACTATCCTTGGATCGAAATGGAAATGCCGCTTGCTACCTAAATATTGGTTTAGATAAGTTCTAACTCAGGCACGGCTATTTAAAGAGGATTATTACTCTTTAAATAAAATAAAACAAAGGTAGCTGATTACTCAGCTACCTTTGTTTTATTGCCTTCGGGAGAATCTTCCCGTTAGATTATAAATCTCACTCGTAAGCGCCGATATTCACAGCAGCTCCCTGGACTCTCGGTTTCCCCTCAATATCCAGTGTTCCGATAATTGCATTGTCCGTGTTCCCGGCATCAATCGCTGGAGATGTAGATTGAAGATGGAAATCGTATCCTGTAACATTCACAAATTTGGGATCAATGAACAAGGAATGCGCGTCATTGCCAGTTCCCGTTTTATAAGCAGAGAATCCTGTGTAATCTTTATTTTTCCAAGTCCAGTTGGCTCCATTGCTTCCGGCAGGGGCGAAATAAAGATTATAATCCACAACGTTTCCGGAATTTTTGGTGTATTCATTGTAAATCAATACATCTGTAGAGCTGGCTACGAAGATGTTGTTCTTAATTACGTTATTTTGTGTGTCGTATTGAACGTAAAGCTGGCCGCTGCCATCGCCAAGCGTGTCATTTTTGTATACGGTATTGTTAACGATCTTACAGTTTACGGTGGAGCCGCGTTTGGTATCATACCCGCCCATGGCGATGCCAGTGAGTCGGTTGTTGTAGACTGCGTTGCTGCGAACAGTAATATTGCTGGTAGATTTACCGGCATGCTCGGACGCAATCTCGATACCGATATCATTGTTGTAGCTGTAGTTCTGTTCAATAATACTATCCTTGCCACCATCGACATAAATGCCATCGGCCGCATTACTGTTATTCGGAAGTGACTTCCCATACGAAGGATTATTGTTGGAAGTGATATTGTAGACTCTGTTGCCCTTCACGAGTCCGTTCCGTACCTGATCGTAAGTCGTATTCGGCGCTTTACCCTCATATCCGATGAGATCAATGCCGATGTTGTCGTTATCGTGGATGACATTATTCGTCACCGAGAAGGTGTCCACGTTACCGTTGAGAACCAGGGATTCGCTGGAGCCGAGCACAAGATTATACAGTTCATTACCATTAATCGTAATATCGTGAATGGATTCCGGTGCCTTTGTTCCATATACGGCGATCCCATGTGCGTCACGGCCAAGGAGATCACTGCCGGTTGGGGTGGCCGTGTTTTTGATATCATGGACTTTGTTACCAGACAAATTGATGAAGCTGCCTGATCCGTGAACATAAATGCCTACGGGCATGACGTCCTTAGTAGCTGTAGTATAATTGCGAATTTCAAATCCCTGAAGGGTAACGTAATTCACATCGGTCAGGTCAATCAACCCTTCAATCCCACTAACCGAAAGTCCTGTACCGTCAATAATCGGAGTCTCCGTGCCATCGTTAGTGAATACAATCGGCCCCTGTGAAGCGGAGCCTGAGCGGGTGATCTTCAGCTTCTGGTTGTACACACCGCCACGAACATGCACCGTACTGCCTGCAGGAACAGCATCCGCTGCGTGCTGAAGCGTCTTCCATGGCGCGCTGCTCGTTCCCGCACTGGAGTCATTTCCGTTTGTCGCTACGTAGTAATCTGTGCCTGCTGCGGCAGCAGATGAGGACCATTCAATGCCTGAAACCAGTCCTATCCCTACCGCCATACTTAATCCCACCAGCAATGTTTTACCGAATTTCAACATATTCTCAACTCCCTTTGATCAATTTGGTTGTGTTAGATTAAAATCAGGATTTATTGTTCATGCTCAGCCTGCAAAAGAAGAACAGCCTCCATTGTCGGCAAACTCCCTGTGCCACCAATGCCAAGTGTGGACAATGCTCCACATGCATTGGCAAATCGCAGCAGTTCATCACTTCGCATCCCAAGCAAGTATCCATATATGATTCCTGCGTTGAAACAGTCTCCTGCCCCTGTCGTATCGACGGGTGTCAAAGTGTAAGATCCGGCCGATATTCTACTTTCGTCCAGTTGACGTAGTGTAGCACCTTTTGACCCTTGTTTGACCGCTACAATTCCTGCCACACCAGGAAGCATGGAATCAAGTACATGGCTTACCCCAGCGGCAGGGAAAATGTGCAGCAGTTCATCCTCGCTGGGAATAAACAAATCAGTTACCGTCAGTAGTGCACTTATGCCCTCGCGGTCCCATTGATTGGATACATCCCAGCCGGTATCAAAAGACGTGCTGATCCCATCTGCCCGCAATCTTGTAAAGAGCTCTCGCCAATGAGGTCTCATTCCATCCTGCAAATAATAGGAACCAAAATGAAGATGTGCGGCCTGCTGCAACAGGGACTCCGGGATATAATCCGGTGTTAACAATGGGATACTGCCAGCGTAAGTTAACAACCCGCGGTCATCGGGTGTGGAAAGCGACAGAGTTACACCTGTCTTGATGCCAGACAATCGGGTTACATGCTCTGTATTTACGCCCATACGCTGCAGCTCAGCTATACAGAATTTTCCGAAATCGTCATCTCCCACTACGCTAACGAATCTCACATCCGCTCCCAGGCTTGCCAGCGCACAGGCCGTTATTGCTGAAGAGGAACCAAGTACAATCTCGAAACCATCAACCATTTTTTCCCGATTCCATTCCGGCATGACATCCGTTCCCGATACAATGACGTCGACATTTAGCTCGCCAGCAATGACAACAACGGGACTTGTTTGTTGTCTCTGCATCATTTCAATACCGGAACAAATCCCTGTTCCGCCTCATACAGTTCATCGAACATACTTCCGATCTCCTCCAGGGAGCATACGGCAGCAGTTAGCGGATCCAACATCAGTGCATGGCGAGCCATCTCCCTGTCACTCCTCCGCACAGCTTCCACTGCCAGGTCAAAAAAAGCCATGTTCGAGCGGCACAATGCGGCCAAATGCTCGGGCAGTCTTCCAAAGCGACAAGGCTGAACGCCTTTCCCATCAACGAGACAGGCCACTTCCACCACACCATCAGCCTGCAGATTTTCAATCAGCCCCCGGTTAGGAACGTTACCATAAATGACCTTCGGCTCATTCTTCAATACTGCTTCGATAATAATGGCTGCATATTCATTACTGGATTTCAGCTCAAGCGGTGCCGTTCCCTCAAGCTGTGAAACGATCTGCTCATCATTCTCTCTCCGCCAGATCGGCCAGTTGTCAGCGTAGAATCCCGTAGCTCCGTTATAACCTGAGTTGCAGTGCTGGTCGATAAGTGATTGGCGTTTACGGTAATACGGGATATATTCCGAGAAATGGCCGCTGGATTCCGAAACGAATGCACCCAGGTATTTCATCGCATCAAAGCGGACCGGGTCCTGCCGCAGCAGTTCAGGAGTTTGTATTTTCTCCAGTAATACTGGATACAGATCTCTCCCGGCGTGGGACAGCTCCACGAACCAGGACATGTGGTTAATACCTCCGGCTTTCCATGACATCTCTTCATATGGAACTCCTGCATATTCAGCCAGTTGAGCCGACGTGTTCTGGATAGAGTGGCATAGTCCCACCACCGGAATATCCGTAATGCGGGAAGTCAGGAGTGTAACCGCCGACATCGGGTTGGTATAGTTTAGAATGATGCAGTCTGGGCAGAGCGCTTCGATATCCCGCACAATCTCCATCCAGCTGGGAAGGGTACGGAGTGTCTTGAACAGTCCCCCTGGTCCCAGCGTATCGCCAATGCACTGCTTTACCCCATATTTCAGCGGAATTTCATATTCATAACGAACCGTCTCCAGCCCGCCTACTTCAATTTGATTAATCACGAACTGTGAACCGCCGATGACCTCTCTGCGATTTGTAGAGGCAATCACCTCCCACGTCTTCCCTGTCTGTTCCACGATCTGAAGCACCAGCCTGCGTGCCAACTCAAGCCGCCGCTCGTCAATATCAACCAGGGCAATAGTGCCACCCTCCAAGCCTTCAATCAGCAGGATATCCATAGCGATCTCTCGTGTAAATGCACTGCCTGCTCCGATAATTGAGATTTTAGTCATAACTCTTCTCCTCACCCGTTATTTCATGCCCGTCATAGCTAGGCCTTTAATAAATTGCTTCTGGAAGATCAGGAACATTATAATAACCGGTATTGTAATCAATACCGCAGCTGACATGACCACGTTGTAATTGACCTGGTGCGTTCCGTTAAAATAGACCAATGCCAGCGGAACGGTCATCTTGCTCTCATCATTTAATACAATCAGTGGCCACAGATAGTTATTCCAGGAGTTCATAAACGTGAATATTCCCAACGCTGACAGCATCGGCAGAATAAGCGGCATAACGATGCGAAGCATCAGCCTGAATTCGCCAGAACCGTCCATCCTTGCTGCCTCCAGCAGCTCCTGTGGAATCTCTTCTATGAATTGTTTAGCCAGAAATACGCCGTAGGAGCTAACCAGATTGGGCAAAATAATCGCCAGCAAATGGTTAACCAGTCCAAGCTCAGCCGTGATCAGATACGTGGGAATCATAATAACCTGAAAGGGAATCATCATGGTTGCCAGGATCAGAATGAACAGCAGTTTCTTACCTCTAAACTGATGCTTGGCAAAGACATATCCGGCTAGAGCGCTTGTAAACAAGGTCACCACCGTTATGATGACGGAAGTCATCAGACTGTTCAGCAGCCACGTGACAAACGGCGCCTCGCTAAAAACCGTTCGGTATCCGTCCAGACTCGGCTTACTTGGTAAAAAACCGGCGGAACCTGAGACGATGTCCATGTTACTTTTCAGAGATGAAAGTACCATCCAGACATAAGGCAAAAGCATAACACAAGCTATAACTGCAAGAACTGCGATAGTAAACCCTTCCCACAGGCTGAATTTACGCGGCATCGGCTTCTTCTCCCCTCTCCTCTCAATGTTCCCATTGCGTGCGTCCCCATCGAAGTTGCAGCAGCGTCACAAGCAGGATGATCATTAGAAATACGGTTGCCATAGCAGATGCGTACCCCATATTGGAGCTGGAGAAGGCCTGTTCATAGATTTGCAGTGACAGCACTCGTGTTTCGTTGAAGGGTCCGCCCTTGGTCATAATCTGAAATTGTGGGAAGGCCTGAAAATAGGAAACAACTGTCGTGATGGAAACAAACAGCAACGTTCTACGCAGCAATGGCAGTGTGATGTGAAGAAAGACATGCCAGCGGCCCGCCCCCTCCAGCGTCGCTGCTTCATAGTACATATCCGGGATAGAATCCAGTCCAGCAATGAAAAGAACGATATTATAGCCAATATCAGCCCACAAGGTCATCATAATGACGGAGTAGAGCGCATAATGCGGATCACTGAGCCACTGGATCGGCGCCATATTCATCTTGGCGAGAATCATGTTGAACAAGCCGTCATTGTAATTGAACATGGTATTCCAGACGATGGCCGTTCCCGCCAGCGGAGCGATCGTGGGAAGAAAGAATATAGTCCGAAAGCCATTTTTAAGCCACGGGATGCGGACTCGCTGAATCGCTGAAGCAATCAAAAGCGTAATGACAATGTTGATCAATACGGCGATAAATACAAATTTGAAGGTTACCCACAGTGACTTCAGAAAGATGGAGTCCTGGAACATGCGAATATAGTTTTCCGCCCCCACGAATATCGCGTTTGAGCTGAGTGGGTCATACTTGAATGCGGATAAGCCCAGGCTCCATGCGATGGGAAGGAAAGCAAACACCCCGAACAGAAGCAAGATCGGTACGAGTGAGATGATGATGAACCTTCGTTTTGCCCTGTAAGCTGTTGACTTTACCGCTGGGTTAACCTTGTCCGCCTTGTTGGTAGATATAGCAGTACTCATGCCCCAGCACCCCTATCACTTATGTTGATCCTGATTATCATTGATCGTCTGTTCAATGTTCGCTAACCCGTCCTGGACACTCTGCTGTCCACTAGCCATCAGCTGGAAATTGTCGTTAACCTGCTTGAAGAAGAAATCCCGGTCTGCTATAGGGCCGATCCATTGACCTAACGCCAATATGTCCAGCGAAGGCTTTAGATGAGGATTGTTCTTCAGGAATTCCGGGTTTTCGGCAATTTCTTTTTTGGCTGGTACGGTAAAAGTATCCGTATTCCATGTCGAGAGGTTGTCCTTCTCCGAGATGAATTGGATGAAATCAAGCGCAGCCTCCTGCTGTTTGCTTTTCTTGGATACCGCAAGACCCCAACCGGATTCGGCAGCAAAAACGGGTGGATTTTCCGTAAAGGAAGGCACGGAAACGTATTCAAAATCATCAACCTTATAGTTGTTCTGTCCCGCAGCAATCGTCCAGGGACCGCGATAGGTCATGGCTGATTTCCCCTGAAAAAAATAGTCAGAGGTATCCAGCTCACCGCCGAACGTGGTTAAATCCGCAACTTTGTCATCGGCCACGAGCGAGACCAAGGTGGACATCGCTTTCTCCGCCTCCGGTGAGTGGAAATTAACATGTTCGTCTTCACCCATAAAACTTGCACCTTGCTGCAAAATAAGGGATAAGAAAGTAAACGTAATATTGTCTGCTGATACAAAATCGAAACCTTTGACTTTGATGACATTGTTCTCACGGACAGTCAATTTTTTGGCGTAATCCACAAGCTCTGTCCAGTTGGACGGTGCGTGATCGAAGCCTTGGTCTTTGAGCATTTGCGGGTGAATCAACATGCCGCCGTTCTCAATGTTGTATTCAAGTGGCAGCCCGTATAACTTGTTGTCTCGCAAATATCCCCCAAGGGGAGCATCATAGTACTCTTTTTTTACATTTTCACTATCAGGGATTTCGACAAGCAGATCGTTCTTGGAATATTCGGGCACCCACGTGCCGAAAAATTCGGCAATATCGGGTGGTTTCTTCGCGGAGAATGAGGCTTTCAGCTTCTGGCTGTATACATCATATGGAAAGGTCTGATACTCGATCGTTATATCGGGGTGTAAGGTCTGGTATTTGGATATTAATTTCTTGTATGCGCCCACAATGGCGTCTTCCTGATGACTCCAAAAGACCAGATTCACCTTACCTTGCGGGTCTGCGGATGTATCGCCGCCTGAAGAGGAGGAGCTGGAACAGCCCGCTTCAGCGAATACAACACAAACCATCGCAATGATCAGCATAAACTTGGAAAAATGCATTCGCATATCCTCCCTTGTCCTGCAAATTAGCCAGCATATGAAGGGAAGGGCGTTTGAGTATTACGCGTATTTAAATAGAAGCAATGTGGTCTGTAGTTGTATGTATCGCAATCTGATGCTCCTGGCACGCCTGCTCAAACCATCCCTCCGGCTGTTTATTCGTAATTACCCCTGTCACCTGAGTTAAGGGAGCAATCGTAAACAAAGCACTTTTCTCAATCTTGCTTTGATCGAATACAGCATAAACCTCGCTGGAACGTTCCATTGTTAATTGGGCAATACGAGCTTCAAGCTCGGAATGCATCGTAAAGCCGAAATTCTGCGTTACTCCGTCCACCCCGAGAAACATTTTCGTAATGTTAATTTTGTCGATCACACTTTCTGCCAGCGGACCGCATAACTCGTAGCTTTTAGACCGCATAACGCCGCCAATGACCACAACCTGAATATCTTCGGTATCAGCCAATTCATAAGCAATATTCACCGCGTTGGTGACAATTGTAATATTACGATGCTTTTTGAGTGCTTTCGCAATAAAGAACGTCGTTGTACCGCCCGTCAGGCAGATAATGTCTCCCTCTTTAACAAGGGCAGCGGCCGTGGCAGCGATCCGTTCCTTATCCATCCGTCGGAAATCGCGTTTTGCTGCAAAAGGTAGCTCCGATACCGCCGACGTCAGGCCCCCTTCATATATGGCTCCCCCATTTGTTCGAATAATCTCGCCCGCTTTTTCAAGTGCGTCCAAGTCACGTCTTGCGGTTGCTTCCGAGCAGCCAACCGTCTGGACAATCTCTTGCAGCGATATTTTTCCATGCGATTTAATCAGTTCCAATGTTTGTGCTCTGCGCAGTTCACCCTTTGAATATTGCATAAGTCTCTCCTTTAATATGTCTGGGCCTGCATGATATCCGTTAACTTCAGCCCGTGCTAGCTCTATTGTGTAGGATGAAAGGATGGATTGCAATATGTCGACGTGAACTGCATCCCATAAGAAAAGTATCTCTCTAACGGTTATTCATGAGGGATATGAAGCTGATTTTCAAAACCTTCAACCATCATAAAGGTATAATTTGCACCTGATGTTCGTACTCCTCAAACAGAACATAGTCGATGTCACCTGCTTTAGAAGACATTGCATTCGTAGCAGCAGCCGCGACAGCCGTACGCAGTCTGGACTCATCCGAATCGCCGCGCTCTCCTGCATATGCCATGCCGGCAACAAAGGCGTCTCCGCAACCTACCGTATTCACAGGCTGAATGGTTGGCGGCTTCACCATATATGCTTTTCCGTTTAAAATAGCCAGAGCACCGTCACTGCCGAGTGTTATGCACACCTCATCAATGTCTTGATCCGCCAACCTGTGCGCTGCACGGGCCCATTCGCTCACGTTTCTTGGCTTCTGCCCCAGCCATTCGGCCAGCTCCTGCTCATTCGGCTTCACGAAATGGGGTGTTGCACTCAGCCCAATGGTGAAACTTGTTCCACCTGTATCCAGAAAGGCTCGCGCGCCTGCTGAACGAACAATAAAAATCAGTTCTGCGTACAATGTGTCCGGTGCACCTGGGGGCAAGCTTCCAGACATAATAACTGCACTAGACTGGATGGCGAGCTCCTGTACTTTTTTCTTGATCGCTTCAACTTCAGCTTCTGACATATTTGGACCCTGCCCAAGCAGCTCGGTAGAGCTACCACTGGAATCATCCACAATGTTGAGGCAGACTCGTGAGTCTCCCGCTGATTGGATAAAAGCAGTCCGTATCCCTCGTTCAGTCAGATTTCTCTCAATAAATACACCGTTATTGCCGGCAATAATGCCTGTAGCTGTGACTTCACCGCCGAGCTGCCGGATCACCTTGGCTACGTTATTGCCTTTGCCGCCCGGCTCATTAACCTGTCTTGTCACCCGATGCATTTGACCTACGCCAAACTTGTCAACGTATAATGTCCGGTCGATGGCCGCATGGAGTGTGACCGTGGTAATCATCGGACTACGCCGGCTTTGCCAGTGCTTCCACATAACCGTATTTTCTCCATGGCAAGCCGTTTAACTGCTCCCTTCGCCGGAGCCATGTATTTACGTGGATCATTCTCTTCTGGATGGATTAAAAATACATCTTTGATAGCTTCGGAAAAAGCAATACGCAGCTCTGTGGCTATATTTACCTTGGACATCCCAAGTGCAACCGCCCGATGAATCTGTTCAGCTGGTATGCCCGAACCACCGTGCAGCACCAAAGGAACAGATACTCGATTCGCAATGGTTTCAATTCGTTCAAAATCTATGTTCGGCTGTCCCTTATAAATACCGTGTGCGGTACCGATTGCTGGAGCCAGTGTAGTTACACCAGTACGTTCAACAAACTGCACGCAATCTTCCGGATCTGCTAGAGAAGCATGCTGTTCCTCGACGACAATATCGTCCTCAACGCCGCCAACCTTACCAAGCTCAGCCTCCACGTTTACGCCAGATGCCTGAGCAACCTCCATCACTTTACGGGTTAGGTTCACATTTTCTTCAAAAGGATACATGGATGCATCGATCATAACGGAGGTATAACCTGCTCGTATGCATCGGATAATCGTTGAAAAATCAGTGCAGTGATCCAAATGAAGTGCGATGGGGATATCCGTCAAGTCCGCTGCGGTTTTAGCCGCATGAGCAATGTAATCTGGTCCCAAGTGGTTGACTGTGCCCACCGTGGTTTGAATAATGAGCGGTGATTCGGTTTCTACAGCCGCTTCAACGACAGCCTGAAGCATTTCCAGGGTATGAACGTTAAATGCAGCGATGGCGTATTGATCCCTGCGAGCTGTTTGCAGCATTTCAGTGGACGAGATCAGTGGCATATCCATTCCCCCTTTTAAGGTTTCGTCGTTACATAGCGACGATTTGAACGATCCTGCACCTCCCTTCACGGGTCAGATGAGTATGGGAAACATTTGATGATTTCTAGCTTGTGATCATAATAATCTTTTTATTTGATTAAATCAATCATTATTTTGGAAAACTATTGCAATTTACAGGGATATAAAGGCATAATTATGATTATCACAATCATTTAACTATATATTTGATCGAAAAGATCACAAACTGAAGCTATCAATCTAAATCATTCCAAGGAGGTATTTTTATGAGTTTGACGTATCGTGAAGTAAAAGAACAATATAAGGCCCTACAGCAGACCTACAACTATTTACTGGCCAAGCGCACGGAATTTACTGCCTTTGTCCAAGCTCAAGCGATTACCTCCGTAACCTTTGTTGGCGCCGGGTCCAGCTATTGCTTGAGCGAAGCGGCCGCTTTTTCCTTCCGTTTGCGTGCTGGCCTGCCTGCAATGTCACTTGCCGCTGGTGATCTCATGCTCCATGCAGACCGCTATCGTCCCATGCTGGAGGGTAGCCTGATCATAGCGCCGTCACGATCTGGCAGTACGAGTGAGGTCGTTGAAGCATTGCGTTTACTTCAGTCCGATCAACGTATTCCATTATTAACGATTTCTTGTGTAACGGGCTCGCCGTTATCCAAAAACGCTGAGTTCCCTCTGGAACTGCCCTGGGCTTTCGACCATAGCGTTTGCCAGACCCGCACAGTAACCAATCTGTATGCAGCCAATCTGCTGCTTGCCGCTTTTCTTGCTGGTGATGAGGAGCTGATTATCGATATGCAGGAAGCGATTCATCAAGGTGAAGCCTACATGGCACGTGTAGAGGACAGCATCCGCCGTGTCTCCGACTTCAATTGGACGAATGCAGTCCTGCTTGCAGACGGTGAACTACAAGGCCTCGCAGCCGAGGGTGCCATCGCTCTGACCGAAATTGCCAAGACACAAGCCCACGCATACCATCTTCTTGACGTTCGGCACGGGCCGATGGTCACCGTGGGTTCGGATACTTTAGTGATTGCTGCCTTGTCGGACAGCGGTATTGAGCATCAACGCAATCTGTTGAGGGATATTAAGGAGCGTGGAGCCACCATTATCACGTTTGCCGATCGAACAATGGGTATCCCGCAGAAGTTCATCGACCTTGAGATCACAACTAGTCATCCGCTTAATACAGCGGTACGGGGTATTCCTTTCATTTTCATCTCGCAAATCGCTGCTTTGGCTAATGCCGAACGCCATGGTATTAACCCGGATCAACCCGATGGGCTGGTGGCCTGGGTCAAGCTATAAAAGATAGCTTAGTTCTTTCAATTGGCTTGGAAGGTTGGAAAAGGGGAATTTCAGAGGGAGATCCAAAGACTTCTATTCAGCGGAATAGAAGTCTTTTACTTGAATGTCAAAAATCAATTTTATACGTCCTGTGAGATAATTAGGCAAACATTTGATATGAATGATATAACGCTAGAATGATGATTTGGTACATAATAAACCTATAAGAAGGAGGGCTTTAACATGGAAAAAGTAATACTTAACAATGGTGTGGAGATGCCCATTATGGGTTTTGGTGTTTATCAAATTGCAGATCAAAATGAATGCGAACAAAGCGTTTACGATGCCATTATGGCAGGATATCGCCTGATTGATACAGCTGCCTCATATCTGAACGAAGAAGCCGTTGGTCGAGCCATTAAACGAAGTGGTGTCCCAAGAGAAGAATTATTTATTACTACAAAGCTTTGGGTTCAGGATACTGGATATGAAAACACTAAAAAAGCATTCCAAAAATCTCTGGATCGATTGCAATTGGATGTGTTGGATCTGTATTTAATTCATCAGCCTTTTGGCGATGTGTACGGCTCTTGGCGCGCTATGGAGGAATTGTATCGTGAAGGAAAGGTCCGTGCTATTGGAGTTAGCAACTTCCAGATGGATCGTCTGATCGATTTAATCATTCATAATGAGGTAGTTCCTGCGGTAAACCAGGTTGAAACACACCCTTTCAATCAACAAATCGAAAGTGCTGCTTTTATGAAAGAAAATAATGTTCAGATTCAATCCTGGGCGCCTTTTGCTGAAGGAAGAAATGATCTGTTCCAGAATGATGTATTGCTATCCATTGCGAAAAAGGTGAATAAATCTGTTGCACAGGTCGTTTTACGCTGGTTGACACAAAGAGAAGTCGTTGTCATTCCGAAGTCTGTTCGTAAAGAGAGAATTGTTGAGAACTTCAATATCTTTGACTTTGAATTAAGCCAAAATGATATGGAATCAATTACTGCATTAGATACGAAGCAAAGTCTGTTCTTTTCTCATAACGACCCAGAAATGGTGAAGTGGCTCGGTACACGTAAACTTGAAATCTGACCCTTTCTATCGATAAAAAAGTCGCCATTTCTGGCGACTTTTTGTGTTCATGCCCTATTGAACTGTTTACTACAACCCAATAAACATATTTCTACTGAACGGTCCCCAATTTCCACCAGTGAATCCGGATCTCCCCTCCAAATTGACAAAGCATGGAAGCAAAATATAAAGAACACCCATAGTCGCGTTAACATTGAAGGTTATAACAAATCTCGTTTTGGAATTATTAATAGGAGCTATCATCCCCCGATCAGCACGAATCGTGTTTTCTTTCGTGATGGCTTCTCCCATTCCTACACTGGCTATATCTGATGGACTAGACATATTACTTCTTATCCAATAATTCGATATGTTTGTTGCTGATGCTAAATCCGCTGGCTGATCGTACGTCACTACAATCTGATTGGATGCGACTTGCCTAACCTCCACAACTACAGGATGAGGAGTCATAGCTTCCCTTTCTCTCCCGCCCACGTTCTCGATCCAATAAGGATGTGATGTATTCGAATGATGATTAATTGACATAAGATTAAAACCTCCATGACTGACTTCAATAGTCATTTGTCCTGAGATAATGTATGTAGGTGAATGACCAATGGTGTCTTACAATGCACCCCAGATCACCAGCCATAGCTTCAAATCATCAGGACTCAAATGTTATTAAGCTTTTATCTCACGTACAGTCACAAAAAAATACACTTCACACAATGATAAAGTGTCTGAGTGTATTTTTTATGGTCAACCTATTATTCTAGTATTATAAATCCGTTGGTGAGTATATTGAATGATATTATTTATTTAGAATAGGTATTTCCCCTAGCAGGTTCTTCAAGTTGATTGAATCCCATGGCATATGCTCGGTAATACCCAATCCCACAACATCTGTTTCTTCCGACAATTCTTTGAGCAGATGAAGGAGCTGAGGAATTTGCAAGCTTCCCGCAGGAGAGTACGTATAAGGGCCTTCAGGATTAGCGAATAATAACGAGCGAAAAGCCTTAGGATCAAGCACATCTAGATCCAGGTGAATAGCCAGATGTTTAATGCCGCTTTCTTTGATCCACTGTTTGATGGATGCTGTACTTTTCGTTAATTCTTCGACTCCGGCAGTTTTAATGCCAAGTCTTTGAATCATTTCAGTATCTGATTCTGCAGTCGTTATACCTAATCGTTCAAACGCTTCTGAGATCACTTCGTCTTCCTGTTCTGTAGGTGTTGCCAACCCCGCGATAAAGACATTTTCAGGTTTTAGAGGGATTTTTACATGTTTTGCAAACTCTTCATCCCCTTCTCCCAAAAGATTACCCAGAGGTAACGTATGTCCGTTATCATAACCCGCGTAACCAACCAAATCACTGTGCGCGTCGATCCAGATTAAGCCTAATTCTCCATTATACCGTTCGTTTAAATAGGCAAACGGAGCTTGTTCGACCAAGCAGTCTCCACCAAACATGACGATACGGTCAGGCTTGTGAGCATGAATAATATGCTGGGCTGCTTCCAATTGTTCAATGAGCTGTTTTCTCCCATTTACACCATCCTCGTTTTTCAGTGGGGTTCCATCATATGCTTGTACAGGAACTTGAATCAGGGGTTGATCATTATCAGGAGCCAGCCAGGCAAGCAGTTCCGCCCCAAAAGAGTAGTTAGGATTATTTCCCCCTTGCCATTGTGGCATTAACAGACGTATTGTTTTTTGATTCATGTTTTTCTCTCCTTTACTTCAAAGTAAGGTTAGTATAAACTGAACGCAAATCAAAAAGTAGTACGCACAATTATGACAGGTACTACCCGAAAGGATAGCATAAATATGAGCATGGCTGAATATCAAGGTAAGGTTAAACATATTCAAGATACGCCTTTTGGCTACACATTGTCTGTCATTGGCGGCAAATGGAAGATGGTCATCATTTATCTTTTAGCAGAAAACCAACCGGTACGCTTCAATGAACTGAAAAGACAAATTGGAGCGATTACGTTTAAAACACTGAGTTCACAACTAAAAGAATTGGAAGCGGATGGTATGGTCGAACGGAAAGAGTATCCACAAGTCCCGCCTAAAGTCGAGTACAGACTGACCGATAAAGCGGAAACGTTATTGCCTGTTCTGGAAGGTTTATGTGAGTGGGGAGTACAAAATCAAAGTGAAAGAGATGTGTTGGAGGATGATTAACTTTAGAAATAAAACCTATCGCTGTACCTCGGAAATTGTCATGAGCTTACTTAGCGGTAAATGGAAAATTTCTATACTCAATCACTTAACTAAAGGTCCCATTCGGTTTAATGAACTTCAGCGACTTCTTCCGGACGCAACTCAACGCATGATTACAATGCAGCTCAGAATGCTTGAAAGCGACGGCCTGATTATTCGCAAGGTCTATCCGGTTGCACCGCCAAAAGTAGAATATTATTTGTCCGATCTGGGCGAGGAACTGGCCCCCATGCTACAGATGTTGTGCAAGTTTGGTACGACTTATATCGAGAAATTCCCCGACGAAGTATCCTGCGACAATGATGACTCTCGCCGCGACATCGCTAATGTAAATTAAAGTAGTCGTAATTAGACGGCAGCAGCTCTGTACGAGTACGCTGCCGTCGTCATATCATCTGTCACGAATGGTTTATAGCATTACAACACCAAAAATTGCGTTCCATACCCCTTCCCAGAAACCAAAGCTGCTTCCAGCTCCTCTTGATCTCCTTTGTCCACTAACACCACATTTTCGGGATACAGCTTGCCTAACAAAGCCCACTGTACAAGTTCATTTCCGCCTGTTGGTATGATATGGACTCCATTATCCGTATTTGTCACCAATCCGGAATGCGACAAAATGTCTGCTACCTGATGAATGCTCGTTGATGTTCGCTTCACAGTAGCTGCCTTGGAATGGTTGTTCTCTTCAGGCCGATATGAAAATCGATGTCCCCTGAAAAGCTGACCAAGATCCACACTAGATTCTACACTAGATGATGCATGACCTTCCCTCTCCAGTCTGAAACGCAAGGTCGTTCGATCTGAATCTGTATTCGGAAGCAGCCGTGCGATGGATGGAAGATCACTATGATTCTCTGAAATGTGAAAGTGATCCTTGCTGCCAGGTATACCCGTTCCTGCTTCGTCGCGTGGTGCAGCATAATAATCGTCATATTCATATTCGAAAGAGATGGCAACTAAATCTTTTGTATCTTCAGTCTCAATGGTTTGTACCGGATGCCACTTCAGAAGATAACGTGCAGCCGTACCAGCCGACTCTCCCAATCCAGCGGGCAACACAGTTCCCAAAGGATATTGAAAGCCGTAACCAGCAGAGGTCAAACTCGAGCTAAGCACACTCTGTGCATATTGAACAATCGCCTTGTGAGTTAATTCCTTCCCGAGCAATTGAGTTAAAAAGACCTTACGGGCAGGCTCCAGAAAACGTAATCCTTTGAATTGCGTGTGTTCCATGACTTCAAACGGTACTTGTTCCCAATTGGCAAAGGGAAGTAATGCATCCCGCAGCAATACAAATTGGTGCAAGTATTCATTATATAACTGCATAACTCTTGGTCCCCCAGCGGGACCCCAAACCTGAGCAATAGCTTCCGGTATCAGGGTATGACCATAGCAATGACTTCTAAATTCCAGCTCTCCTAGAGTTTCCGGTCCATATTGTGCCAGTGCCCTCTTTTCAGAATTAATCTCTCGTGCCCAGAGAACCAATTGTTCACCGATACGTGCCGCCTGTGCCGTAATTTCAACACCTGCCTTATCCTTCAAAGCCAAAGGTCCAAGCGGTAGTGATGAAAGATCACCGGAGATCGCCAAATTGGCCTGAAGGCTGTCCAATAACACCGAAGGATTACCGTCTATCGGTTCGCCCAGCTGAACCAGTATCGCCTCAAGCAGTTTATCCAGCTCTATGACGACCTCTTTTGCTCTATATATGCCATTAGGCAATTTCCAATCCAAAGCCGCGTTCTCTCCTGGTCTAATTGAATCCTGTGGATATGTGCCAATGAGAGACTCCACATCTATTGCGTTTCCCCATACGATCCGTTTATCTTTCAAGTGAAGTTGATACGCTGGCATTTTTCCCACTCCTTCAGTACGATTTTTATATTGAACGACAATTCAATTTGCCCTTCGAATGTTAGATTATCAGGTGCCCTGATCGTTGAATAGTACGCACTTTTTTGTATGATCCGATCATTTTTGTGTCGTAGGATACTTTTTGATCCTGCAAAATAAAGGGTCGATTTGTACGACAAACAATGCATCACCTTTCTGATCCTGTGCATTAGAATGAAATACAAGCATTTCAAAAAGAGATGCCCCGGCTAATCTGCTATAGCCTTGGCATCTCTTTAAGTTCAACGACCTACTTTGCAGCATATAGGGCCGTCTTAAACTATTTGGGTACTTTACAACGTTTCGACTATTCTCCGCGAACAACACGAAACCCCTGATCCGGACCAAAACCATTTGCATCGAATTTGCCTCGAAAAGCGATCTCGTTATTGTTGACACCACCGATCCAGCCCCCGCCTTTTATTACCCGAAATGAAGCCATTTGGCTCTCAGCATCGCTGTACCAGTCCCAGCACCATTCTCTTACATTGCCAGACATATCGTAGATTCCAAGCTCGTTGGGCTGTTGGGTACCAATCGATTTGGTTTTGGTTTTGTTGCTCTCTATGGCAGGCCAGTTCCAGTCTCCAGTTAAGATTTTGTCCCCGGCGTTCTTCCAATACCATGCGACTTTGTCGGCGTTGTTGCTGCCGCTGTATGTGTAATTCTTGCTCTCCTGACCTCCGCTTGCGGCATATTCCCATTCCGCTTCTGTAGGCAGTCGGTAACCGTTAGTTCCCTCATTAATCGTTACTGTCCATTTTATATTATCGTTATCATTCTTATTATTCAGGTCTTGGGTATCCTTATCAATGTTGTAATGCGGCTTCAAGCCCTCTTGTATACTTCTTTGATTGCAATACTCTATCGCATCATACCAACTCACCATTTCTACTGGTAATTGATCTCCTTTGAATCCAGAGGGGTTGTTTCCCATGACCTCTTCCCACTCTTTTTGAGTTACCTCATATTTTCCGATATAAAAGTTCGAAAGAGTCGCATTTCTTCCAGCAAAATTGGACTTGTTGTTCTTAAACGTTCCACCTTGCACGAATACAAGGTTATCCTCCGGTTCGGGTTTATCCTGCGAACAAGCACTCATCACTACCATTATTGCTATTAAAAAGAACATTAATAGCTTTCTCATTGAACAATCTCCTTTAAACTAATGGGAAAATAATTGGCTATGATACCTATCATTTCGTATCCGGCAACGTCGAAGGCCATTTGTCTGGCTGAAACGGCCTTCAACATATCCGGACTGAAAGTAGAACTGAGGAAAAGGCATTGAGCCTGTCCTTAATGCATAAAAATCTGTTTTACTTACGTTAAATGGGGTTGCTTACCGTGGATTACTTACCACACCGTTACGTTGGAACTTCCACTGCTTTGATATCCTTCTGTCGCTAACACCTGGTATGACCAACTGCTACCCAGATTCATTCCTTTACTTGCCCATGCGTTCACATGGTTGCTGAATGTAATAGCGGAGTTAACTCCGGTCGCTCTCTTCGATTGTCTTACGCTCCAGTACTGGGCAAAGGTTTGTGTACCGTCAATGGAAGGTGCATTGTATCGCATCGTTGTATAGATGTCATATGTTCCTCCGTCACTGGTGACAGTACCTTTAAACGTTCCTGTTGGTCGGTAAGTGCCCCAGCTATCTACAACGTAATATTCAATAAGTGCATTTCTTGTCCACCCGTAGAGTGTCAAATAGCCATTGCCGGATGGAGACCAAACCCCAGCATTATAGTTAATTGTCCGGTTTGGAGATCCAACATTCCAGCCTTTACCAACAACAAAGTTCCCCGTATTTTGCCATGTCACACTGTAATTTCCGCCCGACCCATTCACAGCATTAACCGTACCGCCGCCATCGGTCCAATTCTGCCAATAATCTGTCGCTGCACTTGAGGTTGCTGCAAACACGCCAAAACTCATGGAAGCCGCAAGAATGACCGTCAACATTTTTTTGCTAAATTTAAACATACTCTACCTCCCAATATGATTATATTTGCCTTATCGACTGCTTTCGTCTGATTCTCGGTTGAAGTTCTCAATTACCATTTGATGCAATTCTTTTTACTTTTACCTCCTTTCTGACTAAATTATAGAATGATAGCGGTTACATAAAAACCTGACAAATTAAAGATTAATCTCTAATATGTTTAGATCTATATCTGCTTTCCTTCTAAAAATCGACTTGTACCTATAAGAAAACAAATATGCAAAAAGCCGCCCAGAAGGGCGGCTGTGAAAGTAAATGCTATGCTTAGAAATTATCTAATACCTTTCAACCTCTACTGCGTCATCTGTACCCTCAACCCACATATAATAGCGTGTTTTATCTTTATATATGCGTACTTTCGGATACAACGAATAGGATTGAAGGCTAAAAAAATTTGGCTCAACTTGCTTCCATACTTCACCATTTAAGAGTTGATAACTATTCCTTATACTGTATCCATTAAAATATTCGATCTCAGTATCAACATAATCAGTCACATTGTTTTGGAGATAATCTAAATAAGTAATAAGAGGGTCCAATCTATTTATTTCTTCATTTAGCTGTGAGAATGGAACCTTTATATCTATGAATCCCTCTGACAATTCTGCAACTTGAGAGGGATAAAATCGAACAATTATACCATTATCGTAGTAATAAAATGGTGTGGAAGAGTTTATTGGAATATCATATATACTCTTTTCATAAATTGTAATTCCCTTATTATACTTGAGCTGAAGGTTATGAGATAAAATAGACACAAGATTGGCCTTTTTTTGATCAGAATCTACTACATCGTATAATGTAATTCGGTCACCTGTTGCAAGATCAAAATTATAAATAATGGATACATATGTTCCTATATTATCATCGCTGTAATTGAGTCCATCTGTGTAAGCTACAGATAATATTTTATTATTATTGTAAGTAGTTTTCACGCTCGTTTTGTACCAAGCTACACTATTATTCTGTTGGAGTGCCTTATTGCCATTAGCTACTTCTACTGTATGTTCCTTTAAAGTATCATTTATTTTTTTTATAACTATTGCATTTCCACCACTAATTTGAACATACGGTTGACCTTTATAGGTATGTACAGCGGTTTTAACTGTTGTTGAAGCTTCCGTTGAATTTGATGAGAATAATACGTAACTCGTTAAGAATAATAGTGTTGCCAAGATTAATTTCTTCAATATGACCTTGCACCCCCAACATTTCTATACCATCTGTGTATTTACTCAATAATAAAAGTTTACCATTTTGAATTCAGTTTTTTGCTCAAATATTGTAGCTGTGTAAGCTAAATGATCTCCCCTCCTTTTTTTTATTTTACCATTAATTTTATTTTTGAAGGAACTATCTATATCTCAAAATGTCATCTTAACACTTTTTTTAAGAAGTTATATCCTCCCCTTCCCCGTTTCTACCCCGTATCTTTTTAATGACTTGATTCGTTTACAAAGAGATACTATTTCTTTCTACGGAGGATTAATATTATGGAAATTTCAAAGGGAGTCGAAATGCTCCATCTGGACTATCATGGGAATGTGATACACCCTATTCTTTTAAAGGATCAAGAAATGACTATTCTAATAGACACTGGTTTTCCAGATCAATTTAAGGATTTACGTGTGGCAATGGAGAAGGCTGGCGTTTCAATAGACCAATTAAATGCAGTTATTTTGACCCATCAGGATGTCGATCATATAGGGAATCTACCGGAGATTTTACAGACGCGTGGCAACGCTGTTTATGTATATGCACACGAATTGGATAAGCCGTACATCCAAGGGGAACTGCCTCTGATAAAAGATGGTCACCTGGATAATCCGCCAAAGGGCACAGTAAACCATACTTTAATAGATGGTCAGGAACTGCCGTTTTGTGGCGGGATTCGCGTTATTCACACGCCTGGACACACACCCGGTCATATCAGTCTTTATTTGAAGGAAAGTAAAACGCTCATTGCCGGGGATTCCATGTACAGTGTAGAAGGTATACTTGGTGGAATTCACGCCCCGACTACACCGGATATGAACGCAGCAAAGCTCTCGTTGAGAAAATATGCAGATTTCGATATTACATCTGTCATTTGTTACCACGGGGGATTAAGTAATGTAAATGTGAAAGATCAGATAGCAGCACTCAACCAAAATTAAATTTTCAATATACACTATCGGTGAGTATTATTCAGTTATTTTAAAACCAGACTGCTCATTTTGCTGTCATTATAAATCATAAAGACGCTTCTTCAGGTGCTCGCCACCCGTGGGAACGTCTTTTTTCGTTGAAGAGAATAAGCAAATCATTGGACATTTTTGTTGCAAACCCATAATTGTTCGTATACAATAAAACAAATTAGTTGTTCTATAAATATAGAACAAGAAAGAACAGGGGGAAATTCGAGCTATGAACTACAAAGTGGAAGTTGATTTCGCGCCCATTTATGAATGTGTAAGCAGCCTGACGGTTTTCATGAGTAAACAGAATCATAATGCTCTGGATGCTGGAAAACTATGGGTCAGAGAAGTACAAGATCGGTTCGCACCTGCCAAACTACAACAAATGCGGGAGACGATGAAACTTGTAGATGATTTTAGCCTTGCACCTTATATTTGGAGTTGTCCCGGTGAACGCTCAGTGAGTGGTTTTTTGGATTGGCTTGAAGACCTAACCACGGGCCAGCTATATGACATCGCTGCTAATGTGAAGTTGTCCGTTCCCTCCAATCTCCCGGAACTGCGCAGCCGGACATCCGAAGCGCTGCGTGAATGGGATACCCACTATTTCAGCCAAATTGATTCGGCGATTATCGAAGGTCTCGCCTTAGAAGCTGAAACCAGACAGTCCAGTTTAAACGGAACCAATGACTTAGAGGTCTATGAGGAGGCAACAGAAGGTATGCGTCTATACCCCACCCCTCTGCTCAAACAAGTGATTCTAATCCCTCAATATCATGCTCGTCCCTTTGTCACCTCAGCCATCTTTGATGAAGTGATTTTCACAAGTTACTCTGCCGATATTCTCCCACCAGCAACGGGTCGGCCTGAACATCGGTTGTTGCGTCTAACGCGAGCTTTGTCCGACGAGACCAGATTATATATCCTCCGCCTGTTGGCTGGAAGGCAGTTAACATTCACTGAGATCGTTAGCGAGGTTAAACTTTCTAAAAGTACGGTTCACTACCACCTGATTTCATTAAGGGCAGCGGGGCTTGTCATCGTGCATTATAACCAGAAAACGACCTCTTACAGCTTGCGTTTAGAAGCTCTCAACAAGCTTTCGGAACAGATTTCAGCTTATATTGAAGAATGATGATCATGCCCTTTAACCTACGCACACGGAGGAACACTCATGCTTAAGCGCAGTTATTATGGTTTACTAGCGACTGTCACTCTGAGTTCATTTGGTGACGTATTTGGTCTTCTGGCTATGGAATGGCTTGTCTATGAAATAACTGCATCTAAGATGGCCATGGGTGCGATGGCACTAAGCTTTAGCATTCCAGAAGTGGCCATTCGGTTGCTCGGCTCGCCGTTAGCCGATCGGTTACACCGAGGGCGGTTCATGGCAGTGCTTGCTTCTGTTAGGTTGCTTGCTCTCTTATTACCGCTGAGTCTGGGACTCGCAGGCCACTTGCAATTATGGCATCTTTTCCTGGCCGCAGGACTAAGCGGGGCATGTTCTGCCCTATTCATGCCCACCGCAATGGCAATTATTCCCGGAGTATCAGATAAACACAAATTGGTGCGTGCATTCGCGGTAATCGACGGCTGCCGTAATGCAGCTGCTTTGTTGGGCCCAGCCTTAGCCGGAGCTCTTACTGCCGTAGCTGGGGCGTTGCCAACGCTCGGCATCAACGCCGTTTGTTACACCGCCGCCATTGCCACGTTGCTCTATCTGCCCACAATGCAGAAGCCAGTAGCAGCTAAGTCCTCATTTTCAATTAAGGCTTATTTCAGAGATATCCATGAAGGTTTCTCCTTTTATCGTAGTTTCCCGGCCATGCTTTCGATTATGGGAATGGTTTCGATCAGCAACATGTCTTCTGTAGCGATCTGGACGATGATGATTCCTTTTGTTCGTGAAGTGTTAAATCGGGATGCCGCTGCTATGGGTACACTCACCACTGCTTCAGCATGTGGCACATTAATAGGACTTTTGGTCATCTCGTGGATGGGTGAAATCAAAAGACGACGGACAGTTATGTTGTGCAGCCTAGCCGCCATCGGGCTTTTTAACGCCTTACTGGGCCTATTCCCGAGTTATCCGTTTGCGCTCGTTGCCTTATGTGCCGCTGGTGCAGCAGGACCTTTCTTTGGTTCTCTCAGTTCAGCTTTGCATGGTACACTTGTCCCCGGACCTCTTCAAGGCCGAGTCAACTCAATACGGTTCCTCATTGGTGGCGGACTACAGCCTGTAGGTGCTTTTGCAGGTGCAGCGGTTGCAGAACTCTATGGTCTGCCTTTCTTATTCTTGTCTTTGGGTCTGCTCCCCTTGCTTTGTTCGGTCGCCGCAGCTTTCCTTCCCAACCTGAAGAATTTAAATGGTGATTTATCTACTTTACAGAATAGAACACAATTCAATTCTCATAACAAGGTAATTAACACATTATAGGAATGTCATTTTTTTAAAATAGGTGAATCTCTGGATTAGTTGTGTGTATCCGCTATAGCTGACTTGTAATCTACAAATCGGATACACACCGCACAAAAAAGAACGACAATCCCGATCAAGGTTTTGTCGTTCCTCATTCATTTAAATTTTCTTTCCTATATCTTCTCCGCTACAGCAGTTCGAACTGAAGCTGAGGTTCTGTTATCTCAGTTTTCCCTTCCAGCTGTACAGCGCCATATCCCAATTCCAGAACCGCAGCAATTCGCTCGTTGCCTAACACGCCAAACTTTTCAGCACGACTCCGGTCGTACATCCAGTCATGCAACGTACTGCGCACACCCAGGCCCTGTTCATGGGCAAGCAAACGAAAATTTTGGATCAGACAGCAGACAGCTGCAAAGTCCTCTTCCCGCTTATGATGATCCGCCTCTTCCTTCACCAGAACCAGAAGATACGCTGGAGCGTGCTCCTGCATTCCCTGCATGAGTTTCCCATTACGATTATCGGCAAAAATAAATCGCCACGGCTCACGAAGTCCATCATTTGGCGCCCACACGGCGTGATTGAGCAATTCAAGGATTAGCTCCTGTGATACCGGTCGATCCAAAAAATATTTCGGACTGTGTATGCCCCCTTGCAGATCGGACAATTCCATATTTACATCCTCCCTTCTACGTAGTCTGACCCTGAAATACAGTCCACTTTTGCTCAGCTGGTGTTCTTTTCCGGCTTCTTGGCGCTTTGTCGTAATATCCCATATGAAGAATGCCAACAAATCTTTCATCCTCACGCAGTCCAATTCCTTTGAAAAAGCCTTCATTCTGAATCATGGACTCTGTATCCCACAGCATTCCTAACCCTTTTTCCCATCCCAGCAGTTGGAAGCTCTGCATCATCCCGCAGGCAGCCGCATAATTGCGGTCATTGGTCAGACGATCCGGTCCTACAGTCGACATAACAATGACATGAGCAGGAATATCGGTAAACCTCTTTTTAAACACATCCAGCAGTTTTCCCGGAATCAACTTGCCGAGCTTGCTCTGCGACATCTGTTCCAGCATGCAGTCAACCAACCGTTTGCGTGCTTCGGGAGTTCCGGCATAAACAACACGCCATGAGCCAGATTCAACAGATGTTTGAAGCCGTGTAGCCTTGTGCAGCAATTCAACAACCAACTCCTGTTCCACCGGTGTAGAATTACATTTACGAATACTTCTGCGTTCCCTGATCAATTCTGCCAGACTCAAGTGTTTCACTCTCCTTCAGTTTATCTGGATTCCATATCCATGCTGCTGTCTTGAAGAAATTGAAGTATTATTTTCAGCTCCGGTTCCGAATATTTGTCCAAAGAACGATAGAACCGTTCAGCCTCAAGTACATGTAAACGTTCATGCAGTTCAAAGATCTTTTTGCCTTGTGGTGACAACCGGAAGTAGCTCTCCTTTTTGTTGTCATTCATTTTCGTACGTTTGACGAATCCTTCCTCCAGCAGTTTGTTGCCGATCTTGGTAATACTCGCTTTGGACAAATTCATCGCCTCAGCAATACCTGTGTTGTTTATAGGCTCATGCTTGCCAATGCAATCTATCATATGAACCGCGGTCAAATGCTGAGGGATTTTGTCCATGCTTTCCCGCTGGGCGATACTTAGAAAATGTTCAATTTCCGTATCCTTGTGATTCTCATATACATGTAAAAACCGGATAAATTGGTCATACAGTAACTGTTTTGTTCGATCGTTTGAATCCATTCTTCAATCGCTCCTTATTTACTTATAAACAATAAAAAAACCTTGAATGATTAAACTAATTCAGGAAATTAATCTGAAATAGTTTACTTGTTAACAATATATCACGAGTGAGAACAGTTATCAACTATTTCCTCTGGTAAAAGAAAAAAATTAGAATTAAGCCCTAGGCTACCTTACTGCTTGGGAAATGGCATCTTACATACAGAAACATTTTCTATTTTGATAACGTCTACATATTCAAATAATTAATCCTTAGTGGAGGAGCCTATGTTTAAAAAAATCACTATTTCCTTGCTGACAACGACTCTGCTCATCCTGCCGAGCTTTGCGGCTACCGGGGAAGCTGCAAACCAGTACATCACAATGGATACTGGCATGCTACAAAATAATCGTGTTCTAATTCCGTTACGGGCAGTGTCCGAAAACTTGGGAGCGGAAGTTAACTGGAACAAAGAACTAAAAAATATCACCATGACCAAAGGTGAAACGACAATACTTTTGACCATTAACTCTAAAAAGATACTGGTTAACCAAGAGGAAGTTTCTCTGGATGTTCCTGCGGAATTAAACGATAACACCACCTATGTCCCGGCGCGGTTTATCAGTCAAACTTTAGGCGCTGACGTGCAATGGAATCAACAAACCAGCCAAGCAACAATCACTCTGGATGGCACGCAAATACAGGTGACGATGGCAAAACCCAAAGTGCAAGTGCCCAATACAAAGAGAATAACGGCCAAACAACAGCAAATCTTCGTTGATAAATTAAATGAAGCGACAAACCTGTCTTCCATTAAGCAAATTCGGACATACTTTAGCGCCTATTTTACAGATCGTTTTATCAACGAAATTATTCGGGATAAAGGGCTGGAATACAACTTTAAATTCAAAGTCATCAGCCAATCCGGTCTGACTTACCGTGACAGCAATACAGCTAGATTAAGTCAATACTCGGGTTCTAGTTCCGTTTACGGTAACAAGGAAACACTCTACCGAAGTGCCACACTCGTCTATACAAATAAGGGCTGGAAAGTAGATCGTGTTGAATTTTCATTAATAGACGAGATACTTAATCCTTAAGATCATCTCTCTTGATAAGAGAAATCCATTAACTATTGAACAATTTTGCTTTTTCAAGTACTATCAATCTAAACAATTTAATCGATCATATGTAACTGGCGAACACGGTGAACCGTGAGGGAGCATATGGTTTTGTTAATAAGCCGTACGCCTGGGCAGAGGTAAGGAATATTTATTTCCTTGCCTCTTTTTTATGTTGAAAGGGCGATGTGAAAATGAGTACTGACAAACTGATCTTGAATGGACAAACGGTAGCGGATTTTATGAAGGAAGACATGGCCTCGAAGGTTGCCATTCTTAAGGAAAAAGGCATTCAGCCTTGTCTCGCTACAATTCTCGTCGGAGATGATCCTTCTTCAGCGACTTATGTGCGTATGAAAGGAAATGCTTGTGCTCGCTTAGGCGTGCAATCCATTAAGGTCGTTCTTTCTGCGGATACCACCACGGATGAATTAATTCAAGAAATAAACAAGCTAAATGATGACCCTTCCGTACACGGTATTTTGCTTCAGCACCCTGTCCCGAATCATATCGATGAAAGAGCAGCTTTTGATGCCATTAGTATCGAGAAAGACGTTGACGGTGTTACGACTCTCGGTTTTGCACTTAATGCTTTTGGAGACGCAGAATTCCCTTCCTGTACACCACAGGCTATTATGCGCATTTTGGATTTCTACAATATTCAGATCGAGGGCAAACATGCAGTTGTCATCGGAAGAAGTCCAATTCTGGGCAAACCTGTCTCAGCCATGCTGCTCAACCGGAATGCAACGGTGACGATTTGCCACTCCAAAACCGTGAATCTGGAAGAAATCGTGAAGCTTGGCGATATCATAATTGCAGCCGTGGGCAAACCGCTCTTTGTTAAAGGAGACTGGATTAAACCAGGTGCTGTCGTTATTGATGCAGGTTATAACAAAGGCAACGTCGGAGATGTGGACTACGAAGCTTGCTTTGTTCCTTCTTCAGCAATTACACCTGTACCGGGCGGTGTTGGTCCTGTAACGATTGCGACGCTCATTGAACATACGATTAAATCTGCCTACAAGCTGTCTGAAAATGCATAATTGAATTAGCCAAAAAACAAGGTCCCTCCAGTTGACGAGGGGCCTGTTTTGTCTTTGAATAAGCTCGAATTGAAAATAAGAAAATATATAGATCTTTTTTTCTCTTTTTACAAACGGACCATATCTATATTATTATGAACAAGGCTTAGGAAGGAGATAAACATAACTTGAAACCTTTAGTACAGCTCCTGCATTTTGGTTATCATCAGGCGATGAGTTGCATTTTTCCTGTGGCGATCTTTGGAACGTTGGCCCTTTCTAGCGTAATTCAGATACCCTTTCTTTATCGCTATGATGCCATTCTGCTTGTTTTATTAGCAGTACAATACCTTATGTACCGGAGCGGATTGGAAACACGTGATGAAATCAAAGTCATATGTATATTTCACGTGATTGGATTGGTACTGGAGATGTATAAGGTGTGGATGGGATCCTGGTCATACCCTGAGCCTGGTTATACCAAGCTCTTTGGCGTTCCCCTTTATAGCGGATTTATGTATGCAAGTGTAGCAAGCTTTATGTGCCAAATATGGCGCAGATTGCGTATGGACATGACAGGCTGGCCTGGGTTTGCATCTTCGGTTCTGTTAGGAGGAGCCATCTATATCAACTTTTTCACACATCATTTTATTCCCGATTTTCGTTGGTGGTTGACCGCTCTGGTATTTATTGTTTTTCGTAAAACATGGATTATCTATCGGGTACGATTAACTACCTATCGAATGCCGTTAACGCTCGCTTTTGTCATCGTAGGTTTTTTCATCTGGACTGCTGAAAATATAGCTACATTTTTTAACGGCTGGAAATACCCTGACCAGCATGACTCCTGGCAACTGGTCAGTTTTAGCAAGATCAGTTCGTGGTTCCTTTTGGTGATTATTAGTGTCATCATTGTGGCCCAACTGAAATATGTCAAAGCTAATCGAAAATAATGAGTAGGAGGATACAATGGAAGACTTTATTTTGTGGTTGAAATATGTGTTATTAGGTATCGTACAAGGGGCTACAGAGCCTATTCCGGTTTCTTCAAGCGGACATTTGATTATCGTTCAACGACTGCTTGGCATGCAGCAGAACGGATTATCCTTTGAAATTTTGACAAACACAGCCTCACTGATTGCCATTATGTTTATTTTTCGGGAAGATATCAAAAAACTTATTGTAGGAGGCTGGCGATTTCTAGTCTCTCGCAATGCGGAGTACAGAGCAGATTTTATGTTTTGTCTATACATAATCATTGGTACCCTGCCTGCTGCGATCGGGGCTGTGCTATTCAAGGATAAAATTGAAGAAATATTCACTTCTGTCTATACGGTTGCGATTAGTTTACTGATCACAGGGGTTGCGCTGTGGCTTATTCGAAACCTTCGCGGGCGCAAAAGAGATGGGGATTTGTCTGCGAAAGACGCAGTACTGGTGGGTCTGGCTCAAGCGGTGGCTCTTATTCCGGGAATAAGCCGCTCTGGTGCAACAGTGATTGCATCTATTGCTGTCGGGATGAAACAAGAAACGGCGTTGAAATTTTCTTTTATGCTCTACATTCCGATCAGCATTGGCGGGGTAATATTAGGGGCTTCTGACATTGTAACCGATCCGCACCGAGCGCAGTTAGCTATACCTTACATTTTAGCGTTCATTACGACCCTTATCGTAACCTACTTTTCAATGAGATGGTTCATGGGAATTATGGCAAGAGGGAACTTGATTTACTTTTCATACTATTGCTTCGTAGTCGGAATTCTTTTACTTATTTTTTTGTAAACCCGAATTTTCCTTGTAACGTATAAGGGAACAACCCTAAACAGTGGGTTGTTCCCTTTTTATTGTCTTCCAGACTTGACGATCTCGCCCTACTCGCAGGTTCCGTACGAACACTCTTTAACGTTCTCCAAGAACCATGGCGCCCATGCCATTCGGATCATCCATTTGTTTATGGGTTACGATTTCTCCTTTATCGTTGAATCCCTTCATTTCATACGGAATTGTTGCAGACGAGGGCAGTGATACAAACCAGATTATGCTTTCCGGCCCCACCTCAACCAACTTGGCTTCGGCAACTACTGGTTTCTCATTTCCCTCAAACTCGACTGTTACACGCTGAATAGCCGGGTCTAATATATGTCCAAACAGCATAGGGAAAGGTGTCGATATGTGACTCAATTCAGGTATGCTCATGTAATCCAGTGCAGACGTGAATTGAGATGATTCACCAATGGAATATCCGCCACCCCATGCCCACTTCCATCCGAATATTATTTTCCGAGCATACTCCATCTGAAGATTGCTGTTATTTTCCTGACCCGTTTTTTGTTTGAACAAAATTATGCCGCCGTCTACCGGTTCTTGATGAATGATTTGTAATGAATCATCATTATTTCTAAACTTTCGGATCGCTTCTTCAGCAGTTTTTCCTATAGGAATATGCATGGTTTCACTCATTCCCATTGCTTTGGACATGCGCCGATCGGCTAGTCCGCCAGGTCTGTCATTAACATAAACAAATGCGATGCACGTTATGAGCAAAAGTAAAATGACTATCGCAGTAATTCGAATGATTCGTTTTCTTCGCATTTTTGGCATTACGATGTCCATTCACTCCTTAAGATGACGATGACGACTATTCGCCCTGAACCGTAGATAAGGAAACAAGGACCGGACTAGCGAAATCGGAAGCTTCTTCCCCTTTGGGATTGTGAAGACGGAATAAAAAAGCGTCACCTTTTTCTGATTTCCAGACCATATAATCGTTTATCCCTTTTTCACCTGAAGCTTGAAGATAAAGCTCGGCGAAACCAAGCGGGTGCTCAATCAACTCGCCACTATAATCAGTCACCGCACCGAATTTTTCCAAGTTCTCTTGACCAGTTGTCTTAAGCTTTTCCAGATCATAATCTGAGGGCAGTGGTTCAATATCCACATAGTAGTCGGGATTGCTTGTCAGCGACAAGCGGCCTTTGGCAGCATCAAAAGAAAACTTCTCGAACACGTACAATGTAAAACCTTCCCCTTGATGCAAGGTGGCCGTTTGTGATGAATTCCCCTCCCCTGTCATCAAATCAAAACTTTCTGTTTGCGGTCGTGTCGTTTCAGATGTTTCCTCATTTTCTGTGGTTGGAGCTGTAACCGACTCATTTGTTGGTGCTGATGGTTCAGAGGTTGCAGGCAGCTCTGTTTCTCCAGAGCAAGCTGTAAGTGCAACAAACATAACGAGTATCGGGATTTTAATAAAAACAGAACGAAGTTCTTTCAATTGTATCACTCCTTACAAGTTTAATGGTCAATATGTTATTACCCATGGAAGCGCATGGAAACCATACGATTGCCCCTACTCACTCCATTCTCCACCTGAACAATATGTTATGTTTAAAACGAAAAAAAGTCGCCATAATGGCGACTTTTTACGTAATTTAGATTGTACAGATTGTAAAATTAATTGAACTTATAGGTCCAAAATGCTTCTCTTCCAAACCGATTTCGGATTTGTTCATCGTCCAAATTCCCCTTGCCGACAAGTTCCGGCGCTTGGAATTGTGAACGGTGAGCTCGAATCGACGCCATTTTCTTGGCAAGGAATCCGCTCACGTCTTCAATCACATCCGCTTTCCCGATACTCTCTTCGTGATTGTTCGAGAATGCGCAGCAGTACACAATAGGTCTCTCCTCTGCGGGCAATCGACCAATCGTTCGCGTAACCGCGGCTCCGGTTGCATCATGATCGGGATGCACACTATACCCCGGATAGAAAGTAATGACCAGTGAAGGGTTAAGCTCCTTGATCAGGGCTAAGATGTGGCCATCTAGCAGCTCAGGGTCTTCAAACTCGATCATTTTATCATGAAAACCGAGCATCCTTAAGTCTTGAATACCAATCGCATTGGAGGACTCTATGAGTTCATCCTTACGGATTATTGGCAAGGTGACCCGGTTGGCAAATGGAGGGATGCCCATATTACGTCCCATCTCCCCTAGAGTCAGGCAAGCATAAGTGACTTGAGCACCGCCTTCTATGTACTTCGCCAACGTTCCCGAAGCAGTGAATGCTTCATCATCGGGATGGGGAAACACAACTAAAATGCGCTGATGTTCAATCTGTTTGTTATTCATGCTTATTTGATCCTCCGCTTTCATCAGAACAATTCCCGACTAAGTTGTAAAGCTACAACCAGCTTTCCTTGACTATCGTGACCAGCCAGAATGAGTCGTTCTTGTTCCAGCTCGTCAATGTGTGTAAGTCCTTCAGCGTATATCCAGCCGTGAGTGGTTTTTAAACCAACTCGGTATGGGCCTGTGCCCGAGATAGATCCTTGCGTATATCGTATGACCGCATTGGAAATGAATGCCGACCCCGGATGCCTTGTGCTATCGAAGTGACTGGCGTAAGCACCTGACGTGAGTTCGAGGTGTAAATATAGGTCCTGATCGAGAAGTTGATTGATCCGGTGTTGGATGTCTTGAGGCTCTATTGGCTGCATGGCGGCCTCCTTTTTAATAAAAAGTAACGTTCTACATCCATTTTAACATATGTCCCGTGAGAATAAACATGGAATGAGTGAGCGAATGTTTGGAATACTCTCTATTTACTGTTTTCTAAAGAATCCTCTTCCTTCTGCACGGGTTCGGAGCACTCTCTTCTTAACAGGGCAATTTCATGTCGATAAGGTGCACTTTTATATTTTATTTTGCCAATCGACGGCGTCTCAAGCAGTTTCGGAATTGACACGAGCTGGGGATGATGTACGATATTATCCAAAGTCTGAAGTCCGATATGTCCGTGCCCAATGTTTTCATGGCGATCTTTCCTCGATCCCCGCACATTCTTGGAGTCATTGATATGCAGTACTTTTAATCGATCAAGGCCAAGCACCTTATCAAACTGCTCAAGTACCACATCAAAATTATCAACAATATCGTATCCGGCATCATGAACATGACAAGTGTCCAGACATATGGAAATCCGTTCATTCCGCTGCACGCCATCGACAATCTGTGCCAGTTCTTCAAAGCTTGTTCCGCACTCTGTTCCTTTTCCCGCCATCGTCTCCAACGAAATCTGTACCTCCGGGTGATTATCGTCTTGTAATACTTCATTTAATCCCCGGATTATTTGTCGAATACCGATGTCCAATCCAGCATTTACGTGGGCCCCGGGGTGAAGAACAAGCTGATTTGATCCCAGCGCTGCCGTTCGTTCGATCTCGTCTCGCAGGAATTGTACGCTAAAATCAAACACCTCTCGTTTGCAACTATTCGCCAGATTAATCAGGAATGGAGCATGCACGACAATATTGGAAATGCCATGCTGCTTCATGTGCAAATGACCTGCTTCTATATTATATTGCGAAATAGATTTTCGTTTCGAATTCTGCGGTGCGCCAGTGTACATCAGAAAAGTAGATGCACCGTAAGAAGCGGCTTCTTTACTAGCCTGAAGAAGCATCTCTTTTCCTCCAAAGGATACATGCGATCCAATCAGCAGATCACTACTTTTCATCATTACCAACCACCCTCTCCTGTTGAAACCATCATTCAATTATCAATGAAATGGGTTGGATTGGCTAATGGGAAATGACGGTGGTGAAGGAGATCAGAGGAAGGCATCATTTGGTCGCAATAACTTACATGTTTAAGGCAAAAAAGCCGCCAATTGGCGGCTTGATATGCATTTCAGTTCTCGTTACAACCATTTTCATTCTCAACGCTTGGCTTCCGGTTCAGGGAGTAACAAATACGTTATCGAAGTGTGTATGCTTGTTTGCCGTTCTAACACCGATTTTGCCATGCGTGAACGGATTCAAGCTGTTGTCCGTATAATCGATCTTCGGAGTGACCATATCATCCACATAAACTTTGATGTTTGTACCATTAACGGCAACTTTCATATGATACCAGGTATTGGTGGAATATGATTGCGCGTTGCTCTTGAGGAGCGCCCAATTATAATTCATCTTGCCCAGACTAACTCCGCTTGTGGTCAGATAGGCGTAATATCCTTGTAAAGCATCATAATTGTTCTGACCTCGTTCTGTGCCGTGGGATGGATTGGACACTCTGACAAGTAACCCCCCATCTCCCCCTGAGTCAATCATCTTAATATCCGCCTCGACCGTATAATCTGCCCATCCTGAATCTCCAAATGTAGATTTGGCAGGTCCGGTGCTCGCTGCACTGTATTCACCATTCTCTACAGCCCACGTTCCTTCAAACCGTGTCCATCCATTATCGTCGCCGTCGTTAAAATTATCACTTACACTTGTCACATCAACATTCTTCTGAAACGTCATTCTTGAGAAATCAGCCTCGCCTGTTACGAATTCAACCTTTAATTCCCGTTGTCCAGCATTTAAGTAGACCTTTTTCTTCGATATGTTTTTCCAATTATCCCATCCGCCCGTATTAGGTACATTGACGATACCCGTTAAGTCGGTCGAACCATCCCACACTCGGATCTGAGCCCCGTCCAACGAGGTAGCCATGCGAAAATCAATATCGTAATATCCACTTGACTCCACGTTTACTTTGTATTTATACCATTCTCCCGTCTGATTCCAGCCTAAGTTGAACAGTCCTTCGTTATTCAGGCGAATATCCCCGGCATCGGTACGATAAGCCCCGCCCAGGTTCCCAGCCGTTGTATCGTGATAAGCGACACCTTCGCCTCCTTTCATATAATGAACGGCCTCGATTGTTCCTGGAATCGGCTTGGAGGCATTCCATGCACTGCTTCCGTTCACATCATTGTTAAAAGCAGTATAGCCGAAGTCCGCATGTGTATCCTCTGTCAGAACACCAATTTTGCCTGCTCCTACATTGGCAGTACGCGTTGCTTTGAACATACCATCTACGTAGTATTTAAACGTTGATCCCGATTTTTCTATCCTTATGTTATGCCATTTCGAATAATTGAAGTCGGCAGGCAGATCGAATGTTTGCCAAGCCTGATCCACTCCGTTAATTCGGAAAAATGTCTCAAGTCTTTTGTTTTTCGAACTGATCAGCGCAACACCGTAATTGTTCTCATTCGTATAGGAGAATGTAGCGCCGTATCTCGGATTGGTGGACGTTCCCCGATTCATTTCCTTCATGTTAAATTCAGCCGTATAATCCGATGCGCTGCTCGAAGCCGTCACTTGTTTATACCAAGTTGAGCTGCCCATTGAATTTTGCCACATGAGTTCCTGATTGTAGATGCCCCAATTACCACCGTTCACGTTGGACCAATTACTTCCGATTGCAGAACGATCGAAGTAGTCATAGAAAACAGGCATTTCTGGATTGGGTTGATCCGTTGAAGTCGGACCTTGCACGATCATCTTGTCGTTATTCCATACAATTCGGTCCATGTTCAGATGCCGCAGCGGTCCAATGATTCCGTTACCTTCCAAATTGTGATACATCATATAGTGAGTGTCCAGATTAGGTCCTGTTACTACAGTGTTGTGTCCTAATCCCACGGTTGGACCCTCTGTACGAATTAATACCGGGTTTGTGCTATCAGTAACATATCCGGACCTCGGACCTGTCGTGCTAACTGCCACATCCACCCGATATCCTTTGCTAAATACGTGGTTACCTGTATAGGTCATATAGTATTTTCCATTTCGTTTGAAGACGGTTGAACCCTCAGTCCAGCCTCCCATCCCCACGCCTGTAGACGCACTCACTCCGATCTCAGTCGGACTGCTCATCGGTGCTGCATCTATGCGGCCCTGTGCTGCGTGATAGAAGCTGAACGAGCCATCATCGTCAATGAACACATTACCGTCAATCGACTTTCCAAGGTTGCCCGTTACTACATTGAAGGGTCCGGTAGGACTTGTGCTATTCAGCACGTAATGTCCTTTTCCGGCAGGTGATGTATACATGTAGAACATGCCATTCCAGTAAACAACTTCAGGAGCATAAGCTCCGTGCGTAATGGGATCTGTTGCAGCTAATCCACGGTACGACCAATTCACCAGGTCTTTGGAGCTCCAGACTTTGACACCGTCGTCCGTATCTCTTGTGCTTACATACAGGTAATAGTATCCATTAAATTTCAATACATAGGGGTCCCCGAGTCCATATTGTCCCCATTCATCCGGTAACGTTTGCGGATTTTGATAGGCTGTGGCAGGGAGTGGCACTGACGAAACCATTAATAAAATGACCAACAGCGTGAACATGAATCGACGACTCTTCCTCACATGATTTCCTCCTAGTCTGTTTTTTGTTACCGCTTACAAATACATCAAGGTTCTCTACGTGCGCTTCTGTCTTACATCCGAAGAACTTGTTTTCTTCTGCACAACGGCTAACCGTCACAACCGTATGTACAGACATAATCGAGTCTCTTCATCGGGTGTTGAAATCTAGCATAAAGTAAGAAGTTATAAATAGAAATAACATTTCGTTGTCATTTATTTGGCATTTTGTTGAAAAAAAGTGCTTATCTTTTTTTAGAACTCACTCGTTCATATAAACCAGAAAAAACCTCAGGAAAACTCTCCTGAGGTTTAAACGTCTATCCCGTTTCTTACGTATTAATCCAACAACGGGGTAACGGTGAGACTTAAAAGATTGATCTCGCCATGTCCACCTGAAATTTGGATTGTGTTAACATTACCTGGCTCCAAATGAACGGTGATATTGGTGATTCCGTCGAACTCCTGCAAACCGCCAGTGGATAGCGCATTCAGCAAGGAATAGTCCTGGTCATTAATCGTCAGATGCAATTTGGCCAGTCGTTCACCTGTCGCATAATGAAGCTCAATCGATGCTCTGCCGCCTTCGCCTCCATCTATATTCTTAAACAAGGCGTACGCTTCTGAGGATTGAAGATTCCCGACCACGGTTTGACCGGATTGCAATATCCTGATTTCAGCTCCACCAAAAACATGACAAGCTGCACCTGCATAAACTTTCTGTTGCCGTGCAGGAACCGGGGCTGGACCAACGGACGATACACCTTCCCTTGTCTGAACCACAGGTCTGATGGAACCATCTTCATCGAACTCCAGATAGTCGATACATACGCTACGCAGCGTACCTTCTCCAGAGATCGCTTGATTGTGATAAAAAAGATACCATTGCCCTTTGAATTCTACTACAGAGCCATGGGTCGTGGAACAGCCTGTCGGCTCCAGAAAAATGCCTCGGTACGTCCATGGGCCAAGCGGATTCTCGCTTGTTGCGTATCTCATACGGTTGTTGTCTTCCAGATTGTCCGCATAGCTAAGATAATAAAGATTGTTTCTTTTGAACACCCAGGCCGCTTCATGAAAATCCTCAAGTCCTTGCATTTCTGTCATACCGTTCTCCAGTGACATCATATCTTCATTGAGCTTGCCTCCCAGACAGACACTGCCGCCACCATAGTAGATTTAGGCGCTATTGTCATCGTCTACAATTACACACGGGTCAATCAGTGCAAACCCGCCAAGCCCCTCGATATACCCTTGATCCGTAAAGCCATGCGCTGGATAGCTACTGGTGGCAACCCCGATCTTCCAGGAATCATTCCAGTTCGAATCACTTGGATGCGGATAATAGAAGTAAAAGGTCCCATTCTTGTATGCACAGTCAGGCGCCCACATGAACCCGCCCTCCGGTCTGCCCCAGGAAACGTCGTCTGAACGGAGTATTTCCCCTTCGTCCAACCAGTGAACCATATCCTCCGAGGAGAAAACATGATATCTGTCCATGAGATCGCAACCTCTGGCTGGGTCCATATCATGAGATGCGTAAATGTAAATTTTACCGTTGTTCCATACATGGGCCGAAGGATCTGCTGTATATATAGATGTGATTGCTGGATTCATGGATGTAGTCTTTTGGCGTGTGGTTTCGAAGCCAATATCATTAGTAGTCATTTTTAATCCTCCTGAACGTATACGAACTTGTTAAAATCATGCCCTTTGGGCTCTATTGATGACTTGTTGGATGGTTTGCCGTCACTGGAATCTGGTTTTTGAACATGCGATTGATATCCCCTGCAAGTCGGAGATAAAAGTCTGAAGATACGGCAACACCGTCGGCATCCAGCGTTAGAAAATATTGATTGGTTGGAATCATGGAGCTGTTCTCTGCCATCTTGGCAATAGCCGTACCTTCATCGTACTCGTCAAACATCGCGATATATCCGGTATTGATACCGATGCTCTTCAGATTGTAGGCCTGCCTCCACATGAAGTCTCCATGCAGACGCGGATTCTCAATTCTTGGGCCACCAGTCATGTTCGACCAAGCCGAACCCGGCCAGATCACTGGCTGATAGTCAATTCCATTTTGCTGTGTGAAAGCCAGATCAGGTTGAAGCTGATTGGTTTTGAAGCTGTCCGCTTGCTGAATATTGCCGAAGCGGGCAACGGACCAAGGCGAGATCATATCCAACGATTTGTAGACGTTCATAAAATCAGATCGAGAGTCGTTATTTCCCGTTCTCCAATACGTAGGCACGCCACCGATGACATAGATCCCCTGGTTTTTGAACCAACCGATCAAATCGGCCGCCTCTGCTGCAGTACCCGGCCGATCCGTGAAGCCAATACCCCAGATGCAGACAACCATTTTGCCATTCTGCTTCGCATAGGCCGAAGATGATGGCAGGTGCATGTTGTTCACAACATTGGTCGTCCAGTCATGCTTAACTGCCTGTACCCAATTGCTCGCATTCATGCCCGTAATGTCATACATGACATAGAACTTGCGATTATAAGATTCCGCGGCATTTTTAACCTTGACGGCTACGCTGTCCCGGTTGCTTTTCCAGTTGTTAGGTGTGTCACTCTCATCTGCGCCGAACCGTTGCAATGCTGCACCATCGATATTGTAGGTTTGCATCCACTCAAAATGTTTGTTGACCGTCTCCTGATCGTAAGAGGAGAACAATTTGGCAGGAGAACCATTACCGAGGTTCGCCAAACTTGTCTGATACAGCTTGGAATATTCGCGAAGGTCTGGATACAACTCGAAATTCACGTTGCCATTTGCTGATGGCGCACTGCTATTTTTGGACCAGTGCACCCAGCCCCCGTTCGGTGAACCGTCTCCGGCTGCGTTGAACCAGCCTTGATACCCGGCATACAGCTTGCCTACGACATCGCCTCCGCTGCCTGCGGCGGAAGCACTATACTTGAACCAGAGTAGATTGAATAAATTGCCGGTTCCGCCCGTGAATTTAAGATAGACTGTGTGTACACCAGTGGCACCACTGATTGACCCGGACTTCGTTTGCCAGGATTGCCATCCGCCCGTAGATGGAACAGCAACAGTTCCCGCGAGTGTCCCGTTTAGGCTATCCAGACGGACCTCAATTGTACCGCCACTGTTATTACTGGCTACTCTCACGTCGATTGAATTGGCACCGCTGCCAAAATCCACATTGTTGAATACAATGTAATCGCCGTTGTCGATAAATGCGACATTTTGCCCTCCCTCGCTGGAACTTTCCAGTTGGACTCCGGATTGACTGTTATAACTGGAAGCCTGCGTTTGATTAAACGCGGAAGCTGCCGATACGATGGAAGGTGAAATAGACAAACACAACGTAAGAATCAATAATGCCGCACTTGCAAAAGCCAAAACCTTCTTGTTTTTTTGCATGAAATTTAGCATATTATCCCCCTATTCATTTTAGTTGCGTATAAGCTACTCCTGTTCTTCATCCGCCCACGAATGCTTCGGGCCCCAGGACAGAAGCTCTTTCACCATTCCATTACTAACAATGGCTTCTCGACTAGAGAAAGGTCTCCGTAGATCTTTTACATTAGGATAAAAGGTGGCGAGCAATTCTGTCGTTTGCCGATCACTTAACGTATCATTAGCGGTAACATTAACGTGAACAGCCCCATCATAATCGGCGTGCAGAGCAGCCAAACAAGCATCCACGGCATCCCTGATATCAATGTAGCTCCAACATATGTGCTTGAACGTTTCCGCCTTCGCAATAGCCAGATGTCTGTACTCTCCCGGTCCCACAATCATTGAAAAACGGAGGGAAATTACCTGCATCCCGCTTCTACGATGAAACATCTCTGCAGTGACCTCATTAACGATCTTAGACAGGCCGTAACATTCCTGTGGCTGTTGCGGATGCTGTTCATCCACCGGGAAATAATCGGGAGCGAAGGGTTTGTTGGCCCAGGCAAATCCGTAGGATGATTCACTGGAGCCCATGATCACCTTTTTTATACCAAGCAAAGAGGCTGCTTCCAGCACATGGTATCCGGAAAGTGTATTATTAGCGAAAATGTAGCTGTGAGGGTAGTGAAGCGGCGCAGGAATTGCGGCCAGATGGATGATCGCATCCACTCCGGCAAGTGCTCCCACGACTTGACCATAATCGTTCAGATCGACAATAATCTGTCTGCAACGCACCCGGTCAGACAGGTGTTTATCCAGCGATACGACATCATGACCTTGTAATTGCAGCTTCTCAATGACCTGTGAACCCAGCTTTCCGCCTCCGCCTGTAACTGCAATCGTCTTCATTCCTATATCTCTCCTGTCTGTTCTTGTCACTTCGTTAGGGTCGCACCAATGTCCCATCCGCTTTGCGGTCTAGAGGATACGGCCGATGATATTTGTTGTGATCCCATGAGTCACTTAGTAATGATCTGGCCTTCACTTCATCCAGTTCAATGCCCAGTCCCGGTTTGTTGGAAGGATATAGATATCCGCCCTCTCTGACGATATGTCCCGGGAATGCCTGCAACTCATGAGGTTTAAAATGATTGATTTCCTGGATACCAAAGTTCCACAGGGCCATATCCAGATGGACAGCAGCTGCCTGGTTAACAGGATCATTCTCCCCACCCTCCTGCCAGGCTGTTCGTACTCCGTAGGCTTCGCCAAGCGCAGCGATCTTGCGACAAGCGCTGATTCCGCCTGCTTTCGATACCCGAACTCTGATAAAATCGATCAACTTCTCTTGAATCAGACCAGTCCACTCCTGAGGATTAACAAATAATTCTCCCACGGCCTGCGGCGTAGCACTCTGTTGACGCAGCTGTCGATACCAACCGATCTGTTCCGGAGCAAGTGCATCTTCCAGAAAGAAAAGATGATAAGGTTCCAGCCGCTTCGACAGCTGAATGGCATGAATGGGGGACAAATGCTCATGCACATCATGGGTAAACTGAATCCCATTACCAAATTCCAGGCGCAACTTCTCGAACATGTCAGGGATCGCATGCAGATACGCATGTTCATCGAATACAGGACCGCTGCTCCAGGGCTCGCGCGGCAAATTCGCGTCCTTGCCGCTGACAAATCCCCCGCCACCGTAACCTCCCATCTGCACTCGAATGACCGTGTATCCTTCTTCCATAAAACGAGATACATCCTCTTTCAGCTCGCTGATATCAGCACCACCGGCATGGCCGTAACAGGGAACTGCCGAACGGCAGGCCCCTCCTAACAATTGATATACCGGTAGATTCGCTTCCTTGCCCTTGATATCCCATAGGGCCATGTCAATTCCACCAATGGCCGTATGAAGTATTGCCCCATTTCTCCAATATCCGCTCATATGCATGAGATGCCACAAATCTTCAATCTGGGATGCATCCCTCCCTATGAGTAATGGTCCCAGCAGTTGCTCGATGACCTGTACCACCGCTTCGGGATTATAAAGATCGGAAGCAGAACCCAATCCGTAAAGACCATCCTGATCCGTCGAAATCTTCACAATGGTCCAGCTTCCGTCGTGCCTTGTACGTATGCATTCTATCCGTGTAATTTTAGCCATGTGTTCACTCTCCTCATCTGCTCCATTTCAATCCTATCGGAAGATTTAAGGCAAACGGTTGTATAAACGATACAGCAGCACTGCGGTCTCAGCACGTGTCATTGTATCTTCCGGATGGAAGCTGCCATTGCTTCCTTCCATTATTGTTGATTTGGTTAATGAATCAATGGCATCGCGGGCATATGCCTTAATCAAATGAGTATCTTTATAGTCATTCAGACCGGATTCACCTTCAGGAGGAGGCTGCATCCCGATAACTTGCATAGCTCGGTAGATCATAACAGCTGCTTCTTCCCGGGTAATTGGAGACGCTGGCGAGAATCGATCCGCGCCTGCCCCTTGAATGATGCCCAGCGTTCTTGCGGTATTCACGGACTGTTCGTAATAAACATGCTCAGGTACATCCGCGAAGCGTTCCACCTTGGTTCCCTGATCTGGTTGTAATTCTAAGGCATTGATAAGCAGAGTTACGAAATCCGCTCGGCGGATCATGGATTGAGGCTGATATTCTGCCTTTGTCATTCCACGAATAACCCCTTTGGACACTAGAACTTCGATGGCATGGCGGGCCCATGATAGCTCCTGTATATCCTGGAATGTTCGATTATCCTGAGTGATTGCATAAACTCCGTTTTGCCGTGTCTTGAAAATCATTTGTTCCGATTTTTTATTGAACTTCCCATTTGGAATGGAGATCATTTGCCCGTCATCCGCGATACGTTGTACAGCGAGTTTTTCCGGATCTAGCAGTTCAGTTACATTAGGCTGATAGGGTAAACTTACTGTGATTGGCGTATTGGAATTTTGCCATGCAACGGATTTTCCATCCGATATCACAGATAATGAAATCGCCGGCCGCTCTCCTAAGTCTGATTTCATCTTGGCACTCCAAGTGCTTCGATCAGCCTTACTTAATACCAAGTTAATACGCTCTCCAATCGTTCCTTTGGTATTGGCCAGCAAATTGCTCGGAACCAGCAGCACTCCCCATGCTGTTCGAATCTCCAACCAATGGGTAGATGGTACTTCCTGCAAAAAGCTGGATGGAAGTGTCAGAGCATACCCTTCAGCACCATCTACGGATTCGATATCTACAATCAGCTTCTTTTTCCTGTCCTGATCAGGGGTGATGCGGTTGAATGCATCCTCCATCATCTTGTTGGTGAGCTCGGCTGTTGCCAATGCAGCAGCCCTATTCAGCTTGGGCTGAAGCTGCATTGTAGCACCAGGAGCGGCGGGTGTTAGTTCATTCTTCCCTCCAGTCGTAGGGCCCCCTCCAGCACCTGGCTGCGAACCAGAACCCGAGCCTGGCTGTGGATTGGTTCCCCCGGGATTCGGATTGGAACCTGATGTAAGAACAGCGAGTCTCACGAGTAATGAGGACTTTAACGTGCCGGCTGGTAGCAGAGTGACAAAGTTGGCTGCTGTATCTATAGAGGTAACATCTTTCTTTTGCTCCGCAGTACGAACACTCGCCTCGGCCGATTGCTCCAACAATGTCACATAATCACCCGTAAGCAGATACAAGTTTCCGAATAATCGTGCATCTTTACTTGTACCGATCCCTCCATTAAACTCCATAAATCCTGATCGTCCTTCGCCATCGTTTTCGTTGACAAGCAATGCAAAACCGATAGGTTTGTCAGGTTGGAATGAATATCCTTCCTGATGAAGTGCTGCAAAAGGCAGCGTAATTTGATAATGAGTAATATGAGTCGTCTCGTCCCGGGTAATGTTTGCTGATGCGGATTCCAGTAATCCTGGTGAAACCCCTTCCGGAGCTCGCCATCTCCATTTCGTGATGACACCTTCCTGATTCAGTGCAAAACCAAGCTCATTCACCTGTTTGCTGGCCGCACCATCCTCTTTACCAAGGTCAATACCGAGCTGTAAACTGTCTCCTTGCCATATATCGCCATTGGTATTGGATTGATGGTGAATATCGTCTTTGACGTCCACCTTGAGAACCAAATTTTCCGCATCCCAACTTGCTTTAGCTTGAATGCTGAGGTCATTCGGACCTCTCCAGCTTCCACCGACACTGTTGTAATGCTCCGGACTGGAAACCTCAATGAATGGCAGCGTTCCAACAGCATCTTTTTGTGCCGCAAAGGATTGTGACAGTTTGACTGAAGTCTCATAACGGAATCCGTTTTCAAGCGTTACTCTGAATTTGAGCAAGTCACTTGATATATAGGGAAGCGCCACATCCTTGCTTTTCCCAATGCCCAGCCCCTCAAATCGTACTGGCTTAAACATCGCCTGATACACACTCGGTTCAATCAGTTCGATCTGCCCTTTAAGCAAAGCCTCACCTGCAACATTAGTCAAAGTCAGCGTGCTTCCGGGATCACCTGGTCTGGATGGATCATACCCAAGCTGGTTCAGTTTGAGTGCCAAAGGAAACAGATTGGTACCCGTCACTTTTCCAGGAGGGGCTTCATTCTCAATCTGAAAACCGCCATTAAACAGGTTGTTGGATATCACCATCTTCTCTACGTTTGGACCTGCAACCACATGATTCGTACGTGGCTGTTGAAAATAGGAATTGTAGAGGGTAATATCACCACCGATTGCATTAATGCCGATTTCACCAACGTTTGTGAAGTTTCCCTGCTGTATGCGGATATCTCCTCCGTGAATATCAAAAGATCTTGTTGTGTCTCCCCACATGGACGTATTGAAGAACACCGCTTTGGAACCAAAGTCTGGCCCAACCTCCACGTATACCTTGTCTGTTGTACTCATGGAAACAAGCTCTGTATTGATAAACGAAAGACCAGCTGTTCCCGCATGTTGTAATACGGCTCCCTTTTTACTGCCATCCGTGCCATGACCAATAACGACAGCTTCGGGCCCTCTTCCATTCTGTTCTTCAAAATGAATACCGTACTTTGATCCGTATACAAATGTATTGAAAATAACCTGATTGGTAACATCCCCAATACGGAAGGCGTCCAGATTCTCTTTTTGATAATTCCAAATTTGATTAAATTCTTCATCATTCGATGGATGATTCGGATAATTGTTCCGACCATAATAATGCGGATTGAACTGCACATTCCGCATGTATCCTCCGTCTGACCCGCCACCAAGATATATGCCTTCCTTGAGCGGTGATCCCGCTACATAATCGATATAATGACCACTTGTATCATAGGTGCCGAAGTCGACAGCCTGATAGGGATTAACTAAGGTTGTATCGATCAGGTATACGTTTTTCCCTTGACCTTGCACAGTCCAGGCATAAGGCTTCACCGGATTGGCATCAGACCATGTTTGTTGATCGTAATAGATGGATAATCCGCGTAATCCAGCTGCTTGCTTCAGCTGAATGAAGGCATCGGCATCCGGGTCGTTTTCTCCATAGTTCGTAAAAATAACGGTTCCATTCCCGATCGTATGATGAGGTACATCATAATTGCCCCGCAGTTCTACGGCAGTCGGGACCACCAAAGCCTGTTCGACGCGGTATATGCCAGCCGGCATATAGACCGTTCCTCCACCTGCTGCTTCGGCATCATTCAATGCCTGTTGAATGGCTTGCGATGAATCCGTATTCCCTGTGTTATCAGCCAAATAGGGCTGGCTCACTACGTTAAACAATTCGCGAGTACCCGGCTTGGGCTGCACAGCAATATCTACTGAAGGAACATTAGGGATCGTTTCCAACACCAAATTTTCTTCCTGATGGATGTTCAGTTCCGCCGAGGTACTTTCATCGTTCACTGCAAGGTTGCCTTCGTGTCCGGAATGTATGGCATTGATTGTTGCCACATCTCCCTGAAGAAGCAGGTGCCGATCCGGCTTCGCGAAGGTAGAACTACCCAGTATAAGCGAACCACTTTTGGCAACTATGGCGTAATCTCCGCTTCCTTCACCCCAATTCTCGAAAGAACTGCTCTCAAAGGACAACGTTCCACGCCCTTTATTCACCACCGCATGTTTGGGCTCCCCGCCCACCGTTACGCTGTTAAACTGGGCAATGGAGTGAAAGCCTTCCGTTGCATAAATGGCAACAGGATTCGGACCAGCACTCGCTTCGAATTGGCTATCTGTCACCAGCAATCCATAATCATTGACGCCTTCAATCTTCAGCGCTACGTTGCAGTCGTCGATCTGAATTTTATACAGCTGCGCATTGGCTGTTTCAAGGCTTCCTGTTCTTGTCGTGATTCGTATCCCTGTCTTATAACCCGAGATATGAATATTCGACATATACTCCCAATCCGAGCGCCCCATTACGATACCTTCTGATTGCTGTATCATATATTCACGCAATTGAGATTGCTCAGGTGCTCCTGGTAAACCAGAGTTCGCCCATACATTCGGGGAAAGGTGAAGCTCTTCCAGTCTCCCAATGTCTGTTGTGAAATCCAGAAAGATACCGGTTTTCAGTGTGGTGCCGTATACATCCTTCACATAATGAAGTTCGTTCCATTCCGGGCCAATCTTAATCCCCTGGTACGCATTGACGAGTGTTACATTTTTCACCGTGGCACTGTCACCTGGAAGCTGTTCCATCGTCCATGGATAGGCCACCGGGTTATTCATATTCTGTTCGGGATACCAGATCGACACATGTGTTACCCCACTAGAAGGTTCCATCTTTATGAAGCTGTTCCCGTTAGCTTGACCTTTGCCGCCGTATACAGCAAGGATCGTACCTTTGACTAACCCGCCATGCTCGTCGGGATTCCCCCAATCGCCGCGAAGCGTAACGCCTGTTGGAATAACCAGCTCTCCGGTTAATTTATAGGTTCCAGATGGTACGAACACAACTCCCCCACCTTGATTTCCGGCTACTGCCAGCGATTCTTTGAATGCTTGAGTATCGTCTGAGACCCCGTCCCCTATTGCTCCATAATCGGTTACGCTTCGATCTGCAATGACGATATCTGATGTAGGGAATTCCGTATCATAGACCTTGGTCTGAATACCCGACTGCTGCTGAGGTTGCTTATGGACGGTTACTTTCGCCAGATGAAGTTCCGGATTGTTGGCTGGTGCCCCTGCGCCGCTAACCCCGATTCGGAAATCCGCATCATGAGTGCGGTTACCGAAATTGGCATCGCTGAGCTTGAAGGTATGTGTCTTCCAGGTTCCCGTATTTTCATACCGGAACAAAGGAGCATCCTTGAAATTGGATTGCTTCGAATCGTATTGCAGAGACAACGCTCCACTATCGCTATCGTAATATTCAACAGTGACGAACACGTCCTGATCGGTATTTTCAAACAAATATTCATCCGCAACATTAAAGTAAAAATACAGGATGTTATCGGCCGGATTTGTTGGATTCACCGTCTGATTGGTTTTCCAATAATCCTTGCCGTCAAACGTCCCCACTTGAAGACCTGCTGGAGGTCCATCGCCGGGACGAGCCGTTATGCCCTGCTGCACAGGAGTTTCCCCCAACGTAATACTTACCGAGTCAGGTGACACATCATTTAGATGGACGTCTCCCTGTTCAGTAACATCTTCCCCCTCTGCTGCCGCGTGTGTGGTTGCTGGTGTGATGTATAGCCCTGAACATAACATGACAATAGTCAACAGCACTGAAATGGTACACCTGGCACCTAACCATAATCGTTTGTTCACAATCGTACCTCCCATTAACTTGATCATGTAATCAAGCTGCACGAAAACAGGGTTGTCGTATGTGGAACATGATGCATCCGTTTTCAATCCGCAGCAGTGGAGAGAACTCCAAGACTGAATTGTTTATTTTAAACGTGTTGTGGGTTGAATGCCGATCGTCTGAATTTTTGCTGGTCCCACAGTCAAAGCATAACTTCCCTCATCCGCTACCTTCATGGCTTCACCTTGATCTTCAACAATTGTACTTTCGTACACTTCCTTAGCCTCAAACGAAGGCGTTACCTTCAGTGAAGTCGTCTCCGATGATACATTGAACACCCTGAACAGCATGTCATCATTTGCCTCGCCCCGTTTAAGCGCACTAAAAGCGAGATGATCACCTTCCCATTGCAAAAACTCGTGGGTAACGGGTAACGTACCACCATGTACCCCTGTCTGTTGAACGGTCCAGGGAACCGGGAACTGGTACGCCTGCTCATAAGCCTCGGACTCAATAACATCCAGATCATGTGAGATGAGCTCCATTTCCATAATGTGCTGTCCGAGACATTGGGCCTCCGGCGTTGCAAATACTCCCCAATCCCCAAGCTCGCGTACCCCACGCAGCAGTGTCACAGCAATGGTATTTTGATTAGCCAATACTTCGTACTCATTAAGACCTTTATTCGCAATCGTCAGCCCTTCACGACCATTACTGATACTGACAAATGCATTTTGATGCTGCGCATTGCTGGGATTTCTCCATTCCGCTTCCGGCTGTATCGGGCGTTGGGCCAGTTCGTAAATAGAGTCAACGGTAACATGACTTGCTTCGAGTCCCGTTTGGAACAACATGCGAATTCGATGATCCTGAACCGTGTTATCGATATAGCTTTTAATGCCAACCGAACGTCCCGTTTTTTCAAGGCTTAGCTCTGTACGAATGCTCACTTCTCTAGTTTCGTCTAACCGGCGGGATTTCCGGTAACGAAATGGAACCATGGAGCGGATCTCTTCATCCAGCAGTTCATCAGCGCCTACCGGGAGCTTCCAGTTATGCACGATCTCATAAACGGCTTTCAGGGGTGTATGATGTACCAGCTTAATCTGGGCAGGAAGTCCCTGCGTAGTTAACGGAGCTTCCTGATCCGGTTGTCTGTACATATACTCATTTCCGATATCCCCCGTATCCTCATAAATACCAAGCCCTGTATAATTACGACCGTTCACTTTATCCAACATGGTAAACGATCCATCCCCCGCAATCTCGATCCGCACATAATCGTTCTCCATCACTTGCTCTTCTGTAACAAGTTCAGTGGTAGTCAGTTCGCTAAGCGCATTCTCTCCAGAAAAACTCTTAGGCACAAGAGCAAAACTATGATATCCAAAACCAGGGATGTTCTGGACATGAAGCTCTACATCCACTTGATATGCCCAGTAAGGTTGACGGAATCGATTATCCGGCAAATCATATCCAAATGTCGGTCCAACGGGTGTGATCACGGCTTCCACTTGCATGCCTTCCGCGTTCAATACAACCCAATCGTTCGGGTCAAAGGCTTCATATTCGCGCTTAAATTCCTGATACTTTTCATGCGGAGGCTGGTGGTCAAAGTAACGTCGCTCAACGTCCATCCTAGTTACAATCACATTGGATCGACGATGTCCCGAAGTGTTAAACACTACAAAAGGCAACGCAGAATCTGCGTCAAAGCCAGATGTATCCACGGATTCAGCTATTATACGAGCACTCTGAACCGATATGGTTTCAGCCACTTCTTGCGATTTGGCAAATCGGGTCATCATTTCCCTATGGACCTCGTCAACACTGCACCCGCAGATGCTGTCATGAGGATGATTCTTCAGCAATGTCTTCCAGGCATATAACAGCTCATGCCGTGGATAAAGGCCTGTAGACAGAGAGGCCATGACTGCCAATGGCTCAGCCACTTTCTCCAGTAACGTCTGGCTTTTTACATTTTGCTGTTTAATATACACCCTTGCTGAAGCAGTATTTACAAGTGTGATCCAGCCGTCGGTCCATTGGCTTCGAAGTTCACCACGAATGACGTCCAATGATTGGAGTTTCGCTTTTTGCAAAGCCTGAATGTACTCGGGAAAGCTGGAATGACGAAACGTCACGTCTGGCATAATCTCGGTGGCTGTTTTTAACGCTTGTGTCAGATCCTTCTGGAGCGGCTGATGATCGCATCCGTTCATGAACAGGAGTTCCGGACTTGAAGCAAACTCTTCTGCTGCAGCCAGTTTTTCGGCCCAGTAAACTTTCGCCTTCTCTGGTTCCACCGGAATTTCCATGCCATTGTTGTACCAATTGGCGAACAGGATCGCCAGTACACGAGTACCATCGGGTGATTCCCAATACATCTCCGAGTATTTGGAGGTATGTTCATTGCCAGACTGAATTTCGTTATTGAATCCAACTGGCTTCACTCCACGTCCATATACAGCTACCTCAATGCCTGCTTGGCTAATGAGTTGTGGTGCCTGACCCATATTGCCGAAGGAATCCGGGAAATATCCGATTTTCGCATATCCTCCCATTTGTTCTGAGGCTTGAATACCAATTAACAGATTGCGTGCATTGGCTTCACTGCTGACGAGGAATTCATCTTGAAGGATGTACCATGGACCGACAATCAGCTTGCCCTCTTCAATTAACTTGCGAACCTGATTCGACCTGTGCGGCATGATTTCCAGGTAATCCTCCAGCACAATAAACTGCCCATCCAGATGGAAATTCGTAAATTCCGGGTCATTTTCAAACGTCTCTATTAAATCCTCCATGAGCTGAACGAGCAACATTCGGTGCTTCTCGAAGGATAGATACCACTCCCTGTCCCAGTGAGAATGTGCGACAATATGTGCGGTTTTTGTAGTCATTCATTTCATTCCAATCTTGTATGATTTAGTTGTTGTGTATTTACATTTTCACTGAACCTACCGTCATGCCCTTGACATACATCTTCTGCATGAACGGGAAGGCAAGCAGGATTGGAATGACCGTAATCAAAGCCCCTGCCATGAGTTCATTCCATTTCTTAAATGAAGATGAATCCAAATACATGAGTCCCATTGGTAACGTAAACATATCCCGGCTATCCACGATGATCATCGGCCACAAAATATTGTTCCAGCTTCCGATAAAGTTCAGAATCGCAATGGTTCCGATAGCTGGCAACGCTAATGGCAGATAGATTCTGTAGTAGATTTTGAAATTGTTGCATCCATCCAGGACGGCGCTCTCGTATAACTCATGTGAGATTGTGCGGAAGTAACTGGTGAAGAGGAAAATGGCGAAGGGTGCAGCACCATTAATCATGGGCAGAATCATGCCAATATACGTGTTTTGCAGCCCCAGATTGGTCATATTGATATATAGCGGAATCAATGTGGTTACACCTGGAACGAGCAGCAAGGCAATAAACGTGTAATAGATGAATTTTTTGCCCCGATAAACAAATTTGGCAAACGAATAGGCCATCATGGTATAGATGAGAATAACGCCTATAATCACGACTGCACTTACGATCACGCTGTTGATGAAAAACTGATAGAAGTTCAATTTGTTCCATACGTCACCAAATGTGGACCACAATGGTGCAGCTTGTGGAAACGGACTCTGTGGATTGGCTAGTGCATCCTGTGATGTCTTCAGCGAAGTGCCGATCATCCAGACAAAAGGATACAGGCAGGTCAATCCGTACAAGATTAGAATGATATGCTTAATATATTTGACCATGTGCTCCTCCTTTTAGATGTCTGCCTTGAATGAGCGAATACTGAATATGGCAATGGCACCTGTAATCAGAAATGATACCCATCCGATAGCGCTGGCCAGACCATAATCATTGTTTAGAAAAGCTGTACGGTACACGAGCGTACCAATAACCTCCGAACTGCCAGCTGGTCCGCCGCCTGTCATGATGAACACATTCTCAAAGGCCTGAAAGGCTCCGTTCACCATCTGAATGACGGCAATAAGCGTGATTGGCTTCAGTAACGGCCAGGTAATTTTCAATATCATGGTTGTTTTCTTGGCACCATCCACACTTGCTGCTTCATACAGTGTCGGATCAATGGAAGTCAGACCAGCGTAGTACAGAATCAGTGTTCCAGGCAGACCGCCCCAGATTGATGTCAAAATAATACCGAGTAAAGAAGTAGACGAACTCCCTAACATTCCACCAGGTACAGCAAGGAAATCCAAGCCCATCCATAGGAAGAGTGAGTTGAATGCTCCACTAGGTTCAAACAAGCCTTTCCATACATAAAAGATAGCTACGCCAGATGCGATCATCGGCAGAAAATAAATCGTCCGGTACCACGTTGCTGCCTTCGTATTTTGCAGCACAAAAGCCAGCACAAGTGCGATTGGAACGACGACCACAACCTGTGAAACGGCAATAATCAGATTGTGCAGAACGGCATTATAGAAATTCCGGGTTACAATCGGATCATCACCGAGCAGGAACTGACGAAAATTCGCCAGACCTTCAAACCTTGCGGTGGAAAAATCAATCCCGGACCAGTTATAAAAGCTGAGCATGATCGAGAATCCGACCGAATACACGCCGATGGCTAGAAACAAAAGCACGCCAGGCAGTAAAAAGAGATACGGCATCCACTTATTTCGACTTTTTATCATGATCAATCACCTTTTGCTCTCAATTTGGCAATCGACAGCCCCTTACGGGGCTTGCCGATTGCTTTGGTGTTCTAGTTCCCGCTCGCTTTCAGACTTTCCATGGTATCGTCGAATTTCTTGGCGACTTGTTCAGCAGTCATCTTTTTCTCGATCATGGATTGCATGGACTGGGCATACACTTCCCACTCTTTGTGCTTGCCACGGTACGTATTGATCGCTGGTGAAGCTTGACTGTATGGACCAGGCTCAGCAGCGAATGCATCTGAAATTGATTTCAAGTTCGGATCCAAATCATTTGCACGATCGCCCAGATTCAGCGCAGGTACTGTATACGCCGCATTAGCAAAAGCAACAGCAGCATCCGGATCCCCTGTCAGGAATTTAATGAAATCGAGCGCTTCAGCCTTGTTCTGCGAATCTTTATTTACTGACAACATCGTTAACGTGAATGGATCAGTCGTCCAGCTGTTAATTTTAGATCCTTCAAGCGGAGGTACCGGGAAGGTGAATATATCGTCAGGACTCATTCCCATAGCCAGTAACGTAGACATCGTGAAGGAACCACCGAGATCGAAAGCGGCTTTGCCAGCAGCAAACGCCTGGTCTGCTCCATCAATATCCGTTGACAAAATTCCCGGCATAAGCAGATCTTTGTTTGCCAGTGTCTCCATCGCTTTCACTACCGGCAGATTTGAAGGGTCGCTTAGTTTAGACTTTCTTTCGAGCAGATCAATATAACCTTGAGGTTCGTTCAGCATGATGGACAGTGCCGAACCGGCCCAGTTCTCCCACAGATCAGGCAGCTTTGCACCAAACACAAGCCCAGGAGTACCTGTTTTCTCTTTGACAGTCTCCATCATGGTGACAAACTCTTCCCACGTTTTGGGCGCTTCGGCTGTCAGCCCTGCTTCTTCGATCAGCTTCTTGTTACCATAGAAGGTAAAGAATCCTCCGATATCAAGCGGCAGTCCGTAGAACTGGCCAGTCTTCAGTGACTTTTGAATTGTGGTGGCGTTCTTGTCTTCTTTCCAGGAATCAACCTGGCTCTGTGTGACAATGATCGGGTCCATTGCAGCACTGTAGTAGCTGTTCAACAAATCATCGTCGACTTCACCTGACAGTTCGAGCACTGAGTTCTCGATGGAATCGCCTGCCGTTGCCCACCAGTTCACAATATCCGGCAAATTTTTGGAGTTGGCTGCCGCCTGGAATTTTTGGCGATACGTATCATCTGGTGTAAAGGTCTCGAGTTTGACTTTGATTCCTGTCTTCTCTTCATACAATTTCGCAGCTGCTTCAATCCCTGGCGTGTAAGCAACCTTCCACGTCCACATCGTCAGCTCTTTACTCGCTTTGGGTTCCGTCCCCCCGGACTGCGCATCACCGCAAGCGCTTACAATGAGTGAGAAAACAGTTATCAAAGTAACGATCATGCCTGCTCTTTTTTTCATCCTTTAACCACCCTTATCTTTAATTTTTGATCGTTCCTAGCTTAATGAATAATCCACGGCAACCAATTGGTGTTAAGAACCGCTGCACCCCCTTTTTCGAATTAAGGAACACTTGAGAAAAAATTTGTGGCATAGATAAGAATGTGAAGGCTCATTGGAAACGCTTTATCCAACAAACTTTAAAAACAATATAAACAACATACTTTTACTTGTAAATGTTTATTTTTAGATACAACTTAACAGAATGTATTTCTAATAAATTGTTTATTCATAAGGTTTTTTTATCATATTTGTTCGTAATTTCAATCTTCTTGTCTTACTCACTTGTTATTGATTTTTAGCACTTGTATATGTTGTATTATTATAATATATTTAGAACGAACTAATAGTGAATGGAGATAAAATGCGATGGTGAGAACCTTCAAGCCAATGTACAAGAAAATCGAGACTTATATCATTGACCAGATTCGAAGCAGAAATTGGAAACCGGGCAGCCGAATTCCTTCCGAAAATGAACTGGCTGAACAATTCAGTGTGAGCCGTATCACGGTGAAAAATGCCCTTACTGCTCTAGTTGATAAAGGAGTGGTCTACCGACTTCAAGGCAAAGGCACCTTTGTTAACGATCACAGTCCAGAGGAAATTCATAACATCACTTCAGCGGTAAAAGAGCAGCTCACAGTACCAACAATCGGGTTCCTTCTCCCCCGTCTTGACAATAGGTTCACCGCCAATCTGCTGAGCGGAATTGAGGACACCCTTTCAGAGAATGGCTATCAATTGTTATTTGCCAAGACGAATGATTCACAAGAGACAGAGATTCTCAAAATTCAGGAAATGAAACAGGCAGGCGTCAGAGGACTAATTATCTATCCCGTTGAGGGTGAGCACTATAACAATGAGATTCTTGCGCTTACGCTAAATCGCTTTCCCCTTGTCCTTCTGGACCGCAATCTAAAAGGGGTGGAGACCAACTCCATCAGCTCGGACAACCATGAGGCAGCTATTCAGGCGGTTAAGCATCTTCATGAGCTTGGGCACAATCGAATTGGCTTTATTTCCACTCTTGCTGAGGGGACATCAAGTATTGAGGACAGATTGCATGGGTATGAGAAAGCCTTGGAGGACCGTCATATTCTGATTGATCGCAGTATACAGATGACACGTCTGGCCATGAGTGCTAGCGATGAAGAGGTTATCATGATGATTCAGAAGTTTTTACAGGCAAATCCGCAGATGACGGCCCTTCTATCCTCCAATTTCAGCCCTCATGTTATTCAAGCGGCGATGCAGATGGGAATCTCTGTACCAGAAGATTTATCTGTCGTGTTCTTCGATGATGTCGAATTTCCGGAGTTCTGTATCATTCCGCCCACGGCTGTTGTACAGCAGGAACTTGAACTCGGACGAGAAGCGGGCAGAGTCATCCTGAAACAAGTGGAGAATCCAAACAGTGAGTACCTTCAAGTTAAATTACCTACGATGCTTATTCCCAGACAATCAACAGCAAAGGCGAAATCATAGCTACCGTTACATGGTGTTCAACAGGATGAATTTTCTGAAAACGTTTATAGTGGCATTAGATAAAGCCATTTCAATGCCTCAAATTGTTTTCCACATAAATCGAAGGACCCTTCCATTTCAGAAGGGTCCTTCGATTTATGTGAACCATGACTATTGTAAATTTGCGGAAGTAACATCCTTCCAATGATTATTCGTTCCTATTTCAGCATGCTTTCCAACAAAGGCCATGCTTGCCTCCGAATCATTCATCAATTGATATCTCATCCAAGCTGTCAAATAACCTCTATGCTGCCCGCCATCCTGCTCTATCACTGTATGTGCAGCGCCCTTAGCCATGGCCATCAAGACCGGAAGATCCGGACTGGTATTGTTCAAGGCCAATTTGTTGGAGTCTGACGGGGAGACGATGAAATCTCGGGTTCCTCCTATAACAAAAAATGGAACCTTCAGCGCTGATGTGTCATACACGTCCTCTGGATCACAATATTTCAGCTCAGGCAGAGCAATCGATACAACCGTTTTGATGAGATCCCCGTTCTCAAAATTCGTGTGAGCGTTAATCACACCCGTTGATCCCTGCGAATGCCCTGCCGCACCGACCTGATCTTTTTGAATCCTGTGATAGAACGGGCTGACCGTCGCTTCATTTTCACTGAGCATATATTGAATTGCAGCCATAATTTCTTTTCCTGTACCCGTGGTTTGACTGTATGTATCAATGACAATAAATCCCCAACTGGCCAGGTGTCTTAACAACTGATCATAATTGTCAGGTAATGCCCCGGTTCCGTTGCCCCAAGCGATGAGTGGGTGCAAAACATCCTTTGATTGCGGAGAATAAATCCTGTACAGCTTCTCGCCTTGCTCGTCCTTGATCTCCAGCTTATCTACCTCGTACGTGCCGGGTAGAGCATATTTTTCTTCAACACTTCCGGCTTCAAAAGTAGCCGATACCGAATTTACCAGGAAGAAGGATAATACGCAAAATGCAGCGATCAAAATACCGACAACACCCGTTATCCATAAAAACCACTTGCTCCGAATTACTCTTTTCACTTGTGGCATACAATCTCCTCTCACATTAAAGCGGTATTCGTACGTAAAACATACCACAGGTATAGCGCTTTTTGTTTAGAGATATTTTTGTTACATCAACCTTTTCGCATTTCATAATAAAACACCCACGAAAAACTGAACATGTCTTCATGAAAAGCCTTCGATATGATGTTTCTTAGTTAATGGTCAATACTCCAAATGTATGACTTGCAAAATTAGGAAAACGTGCTAATATAAATTCAAACACTGTTTAAAACATTGTTTAAATAACTTTATTGGAGGTTTTACATATGGAACCAGACAAGAAAAGTGAAACAAAAGAAAAGATTATGCAAGCCACACTGGAGTTCACCAAACAAAGTGGATTTGAAGGCATCACCATTCGAAAAATTGCCGAAGCCTCTGGCACAAATGTATCCCTGGTTAATTATTACTTCGGCTCCAAAGAAAATTTGATCAGTGAATCTATTAAATTGATTCTGAGTAGCTTTCAGCATACCTTTGTTATACTCGATGAATTATCCATTCCCGCCCGAGATCGATTAAAGCAATTCTTAATGGATTATTTACAAGTCATCCGTGAATATCCCGAATTGTTATCCAGAATTATTCTTATGGGTTCAGCAGATTTCTCATCTCAACAGGAATACGGTTCATTCTTAAATTTATTGGGGTTCCCCAAAGTTCAAAATACGTTAAAAGAGATAACCGGAGAGCAACAACCGGAACGACTGACCACAATGATGACGCAAGTTTTCGGGGCGCTTTTTCTCCCGGCACTTATGAGTCCTATTCTGGAAAAAGGAGCTTCTGTGAAGATTGCTCCGATAGAAGCACAAATTGACTTGCTCTTTGAAAGATACTTTCATTAAACAACATTGATGGAGGCGATTCAGTTGAACATGTTAAGAAAACATTGGCAAGACTTGGGATCGATCATTGCATTCCTTGTATGTATTTATCTCATCTTGGATTGGGGAACACTTCCGCGCATTAACAGCATTTTATGGTTAAGCTTTATTGCCATACTCCTGCATCAATTTGAAGAATATCGATGGCCGGGTTACTTTGCAGGTTTGTTTAATAAAGTTTTGTTCCAAAGTAAAACACCTGAGAGATATCCGTTAAATCAGCAGTCAGCGATGATTATTAATCTGATTATCGCCTATGTGTTTTATTTACCGCCTGTATTCTTCCCTTCCGTTGTATGGCTGGGTCTGGCACCTATATTAATGGGATTTTTCCAGATTATCTGGCATGGCATCTTCGCTAATATAAAAGCAAAAAGCATATATAATCCCGGATTATTTTCAGCGATATTTCTGCATTTGCCAATTGGAATCTGGTACATTAAAAGTGCCTATGAACAGAATATGTTAACACCAACAGACTGGCTTTGGAGCACGATTTACTTTGTCGTAGCTGTCTATGTTTTAATTGTTAAAGGCAATATGTGGCTAAGAAACAAAAACTCCGTTCATCCTTTTTCACAAAAACAATTAGGATCTTATACTAAAAATAAACCTTTGACTTCAATATAAAATAAACGCATCGCGTCTATGGATTCGATGCGTTTTACGTTTCTCTTTTGAAATGATTATATTTCAAACTTGAACTTTTCTGAAACTTCCTGAAGACGTGATGCCATGCGAGCAAGATAAAAAGCAGTAGAGCTGATTCCAAGACATTCATTTAAGTAACTTCCTGTACTTCTATCCCATTGAAAAGAAATGGAGCATTCATTAAATATTCTCTGATACACGCTTGTGCGTACGGCTGCTCATCAATTAATCGTGATGCTTCTCTAGGATCGGAAGAGTGGTGGCTGTAATTCTCAATTATGCACATGATAAAGAAACTTTCCAGAACCTCAACATAATCTGTTGGCAGTGTCCTTACACTTTCATAACCTCTGATGAACTCCAAACGTTGTGCGGGAAAAAGCCCTAATATTGTGTTTGCTATATCGTAAAGATAATATCCGTAGCCACATCGTCCAAAATCAATTGGATTAGGTTGTTCATCGTTGAATACGATGTTACCAATATGTAAATCTCCGTGGATGATTCCGTAATGCTGTGGATTCTGATCCAAGTCTGCAAGTTGGGATAATATTTTATGGGATGCTCTCTGATACGTCTTCCATGCCTGATCGGATAAAAACCTTGTATAATAACGTCTCAGTTTGGTCATATCCACTTTAAAACTCTCTTCTCCCCATATGGGACGAGAAAAATCAACAGATGGTACAAAACGGGTAATTGCTTCATGGAGTTTTGCGGCCATAGAGCCCATACGGTATGCACAACGTTCATTAACCTCATTTCCATCCATATGCTCTCCGTCCACCCAATTCATCATCGTGACATAAAAGTACATCCCCTCTTCTTCTGCCTCTATGAACAAAACATACGAGCCATCGCGACTCGCCACACCCTGAGGTACGTGGAGATCATCAGATGTGCCCAATGATTGAAGCAAAGTAAGTTCTGAACGGATAGCCTCTTTACTTAGCCGATTGGAATGAATGCGAAGCAAATAGCTTTTCGATGGAGCTGTATCGACTTTGTACGTGATGGTGTCTGACAACTGAATGAAATGTATACAATCCCATGCTAATTCATACTGATCTAATGCCCTTAGACAAACGCTTCTTGCCTGAACGAGCAAACATTCAAGTTCTTCATGTGTCCCATTTTGAAAAAAAGTCATCATTATCCTCCTCATCATCATCCGCAAGTGAATCCAGATGTCAACGAATTATACAGAACAGACCATTGGGGGCGTATATAACAAACGATTATAAAACATCTTCTACATAACGAAGGGCATTTCCAACACAAAAAAAGCCGCCATTTCAGGCGACTTTCCTCGTGAACAGAAAAAAAGATCTTAAGAGGTTGGTAAATCCGTTTGAGTCAACTGGGCTGAAACTTCCCATAGACGACGGGCTTGCTCAGGGTCGATGGCATAGTCCTTGACTCCAAAGAAGGCTCCGTCCGCAGGAGCTGGCTCACTGATGTCACAATCCTCGCAGTACACGCCACCTTTTCCCTCAAGTTGAGGAGAAGTCGCTGCCCATACTTGCGTTGCTGCCCCTTGCTCAGGTGTTTTAAAGTTTGGATTGGCAACTTGACCAGACTCATCAATCCAGCCCAATGCAATCATTTCTTCCTTCGGCATATGTCGTTGCAACGGCGTCAGAATTCCACCCGGATGTACAGAGAACGCACGCACTCCCTGATCTGCACCGCGTCTATCCAGTTCGACGCTAAACAGAATGGTTGCTGTTTTGGACTGCCCATAAGCAGGGAACTTTTCATAGCCATTTTCAAATTGCATATCGTCCCAGCGAATTGGTGAGAAATGATGCCCTGTTGAGGCAACGGATACAACCCGTGCTCCTCCATGGCTGACGAGTGCCGGCCATAATAAGTTCGTCAGGGTGAAGTGTCCAAGATGGTTCGTAGCAAATTGAGCTTCCCAACCCGGGCCTACGCGAGTCTCTGGACAAGCCATAATTCCCGCATTCAGGATCAACATGTCGATACTCCGGTGGCTTGCCAGAAAACGCTCGGCAAAAGCACGGACGCTAGTGAGATCTGCGAGGTCCAGTTCATCAATCTCTACATTAGCGAGCCCTGCAAGAGCCTCTTTGGCGATAGCTGGCCGACGTGCGGTCACAACAACCTTGGCTCCAGCACGAACGAGTGCACGTGTAGTTTCCAGTCCCAATCCGGAATATCCACCCGTGACGATGGCAAGTTTTCCGGATAAATCCGTGTTATTCAATACTTCCTCAGCTGTCGTCCGATGGTTGAATCCGGAACCGATTTTATGTTGTGAGGTTTTTGGCTTATTATCCTGGTTCATCAAAATAATCTCCTTCCAGATGTGTCTTCTTCAAGTTTACAGCTTAGAGTGCCCTCTAAGTCAAATATAACGAATTCACCTACATCAATGCTCCAAACCTTTGCTAATACAAAAAAGCCCGGTTCATCACCGAGCCTATAAACAAAAGTATAAGGTTGTATTTCTATTATATTTCTATATACTTCACCCATTGCTCATGCAGTTCAGTCTCACTGCATTGAAAGATCCCTTCGAAATTTTGAGGACTGCGGATTAGTTTGTTTAATGCATCTACTCCATATCGCTCAACCACAAATTCCACCATCATATAAGAGAACTGAAAACCTTTCATCGTTTCAAAATCCCACGTATCGTTATTTAATTCATCAAAAGATGGAATCGACTGATTGCGTATGCTATCTTCCGTTGATCCTTTAATGAAATCTTGGGACATCTGTTTAGCTTCATATCCACCAATGCCCTGTCTAATCCATTTGGGAGCTGCAGGATTAATGTCGCTGATTAGCCACATGGCGAACAAGTGAACTGTGCTTTTCAGAATGGATTGATACGTATGCTCCGGTCCCGGGTTCAATGGAGAGACAATTTTCAGAGTACGCCCTTCATATGTGCCCATAAACCAATTGGGGGCATCTGTTTCTCCGACAGCTTGATGAAACGTTGGCAGATCAGGATAAATTTCAATAACTACCTTTTGTGATGGATGATGTTTATATTTGGTCGACACTCGCTCAACACTATTGTTGAGCTCATCGAACAAATCTTGATGCACTTTCTTCGTACGATCATTCGTATCTTGGTTTTCACCTTTATTTACAATGGAAATCAGTTCATGAATAGACATGATGGCAATATCCCCCCACTCTTTCAGTTCTTTTCTTAATTTCTCCAATGCCCGGTACAGTCTGTTCTTTACTGCGCTTTCCCGTCGTCCAACTATCTTGGATATTTCAGGCAAAGTGCAGTCAACGAAAAAGCGTAATGCAATAATCTCCTGATCAATCTCTTCCAGATTCTGTAACGCAGAGCCAATATCAATTCGAATATCAACATGTTTCGTAAATTCAAGAGAGATCGATTGCGATTCATAATCTGTAAAATCATAAGGAGATTCTTTTTGTCGTGATAACCTGCGATATTCGTTCTTCACCGTATTCTGAGCAATCTTAAAGATCCAGGTGAATAAATTTGAGCTTCCTTTAAAGCTGTGAATATTTTCGACTGCTTTCAAAAATACCTGTTGGGTCAAATCGTCTGCAACCAACGGGTTCAATTTCAGTGAGAAGTATTTGCTGATTCGTTGACGATATTGCTCATACGTGTTCTCAAAGATGGTGATGCTTTCCTGTTCATCCGGATAAACAGGTTTTGTGTCATGAGCTCCTGACATGGTGGGGAACCTCCTCTTGATTTACATATAATTAGACACCGGAGGAAGCAAAAAAGCCACGCATGAGAAAAATAACTTTTGACTACCCACCTCTTTGATATGAATTCTGCTAACTTTTGAAGTTGAAAATAAACAAAGGCAGCCGATCGTACTGATCGGCTACCTTTGTTCTTTAATGAAACATATATTTTAATCCTTGCTTATTTCAGCTCGATGAAGCTTTTAATTGAGTCTGCATGAAGACCAGTTCCTCAGCCAACTTTTCCAGCCGACTTAAGGCTTCAGTATCTTTAATGTTATTCTCAGCATCAAAATGATCACTATTCAGATATACATAGCTTGGGGCGACATAAGAGCGGAAAAAGCCGGCAATCGGTTTTAATTGATTTTCCACTACCAAATAATGCTGATAGGTGCCCCCGGTTGCTATAAAACCCATCACTTTATTGTAAATGCTCTGCACGGGCAGAAGGTCGAATACATTCTTCAGTACGCCTGTCAGAGAGGATTGATATATTGGTGTGCCGATAACGTAAAAGTCAGCATCAATCAATTTTTGGACCACCAACTGGGTGTCTTCATTGTATTCCTCCAACTTGCGACCATCGCAAAATTCGATCCCTTTATAATCTCTTAAATCTATGAGTTCCACTTCAATTTCTGGATGATTATTTTTTACGAATTGGAGTACAGCATCCACACCCACTGGTGTCTTTGATCCAATCAGTGACCCGGATAATCCGATTAATTTCACAACATTAACCTCCTATGATTTCTTCTTCATCATCAAACTATTCCATGGTTTCCAATGCACATTCCTTTATCACATGAAGCATACTGCCTAGGGTGATTTTTTCTAACTGCTGCATTAACTGTTGTTCACTTTCTATGAAAATGTTTGCGAGCTGAATATCTACCTCTGCAGTTAAATTCCCTTTTTTCATAATGGATGGTTTGGGAATCTGAAGCGGTTTGGAAGACACCAGGGTGTACACATCCTTCAAGGTTATCTCATACGGGTCTTTAGACAAAACATAACCACCGTCAATACCTTCTTTTGCCTTAACGTATCCCACTTTTTTGATCGAGCTAAGGACTCGGCGTATCCTCGCCGGGTTCACCCGAATCCTTTCAGAGATCTGAGTACTGGTTAACTTCTCATTTTCATGTGAACTAAGGAGAACCAGAATATAGATGACAACACTTAGCTCACTGTTCATAGCAGCCTACTCTCCCAAAATAATGACTTCCGTCTCCAATTCAATATTAAATTGATCACGTACTGTTTTTTTAATTAATTTGATTAATTCTAAATAATCCTCAGCAGTGGCGTCATCTGCATTAATGATAAAACCAGCATGCTTCTTGGAAATTTCCGCTCCCCCAATGCGAGTACCTTGTAAATTACATTCTTGAATGAGTTTTCCGACATAATGTCCCTCTGGACGTTTGAATACACTTCCGCAAGAGGGAAATTCAAGCGGTTGTTTGGATTCCCGTTTAAACGTTAAATCCTGCATGGTACTGGAGATGACATCCTTGTTCCCTGGTTTAAGCTTAAATTCCACTTCAAGTATGATGTATTGATCCGTTCGAAAGATACTGTTTCGATAACCAAGCTGCATGTCATCTCGGACCATGTTTATCAGCTCTCCGTTTTTAGTAACCACTAGCGCTCGCTCAACGACCTCATCCATCTGACCACCGTAAGCTCCCGCATTCATATATAAGGCGCCACCTGTACTTCCGGGTATTCCACATGCAAACTCCAGACCTGTTAAGCTGTTATGCAAAGCAGTACGTGACACATCAATAATGTTGGAACCGCTCTGCGCGACAATCTTGTCACCATAGACTTTAATCTGATCAAATTCGCTCAGAGAGAGCGTTATTCCACGCACGCCCTGATCTTTGATAATGACATTTGATCCTTTTCCAATAATCGTTAGAGGTATTTGATGTGTTTTTGCAATGTTAACCACGTTAATAATTTCTTCTTTCGTTGTGGGATGGATAAGTATGTCTGCTTTACCACCCAGCTTTATATACGTGTGGTCTTTTAATGGCTCATTCCATTTCAATTTTTCCAAAGGTATGTGATTCTCAAAAATATTCATGACATTCTCTCCCTGAGTTGAAAAGACATGATTGCACGATCGGCAAATAGAAAGCTCCTTCATTGTATGTTTAATATGAGATATTGGTTGAAAATATTCCGTCATCCTGACAATTAATCACATTTTTTGACCTCACCACGGTAATTCGCCATTCGGAAACTGGCCCCGCATCCACATGAAACTTTTGCATTAGGGTTATTCATGGTGAATCCCCCTAACATTCCACTTTCTTCGTAATCAATCTCAAGTCCTTCAATATATGGAACCGTATTGGTGTGAACCAATATACGAAATACACCTTTATCTAATAAGATATCCCCTTCTGCTTGCTGTTCATCTACGATAAGGCTATAGGATAAACCACTGCATCCCCCCTCATCGACCCCGACCCGAAGGAAAGAATTCTGGGTATCCGTACTTGCCAGGATTTCAACGATTTTTTCTGCTGCTGCTTCACTGACCTGAATCATTGTTATACCTCCTTGAAGCGTATTTTTTGGCTAGCCGGTTGTTTTTCAAACGCAGCCCATTAAAATCTTAATGATTTCTTCAGGACTCGTATATGCATTAAAATAACGACAACCTGTTGATTGCAGATGGATAGGAATATCCATAAGTTCCAGCGACCCGCTATACAATATCACTCGATATTTCTCGGGAAATTGTTCTATAAGCAGCTCAATATTGTCCACATTCATATCTACGATGATCACAGAATTATCCGGAAGTTGATCCATGTTACTACCGATCACATCACGAGTAGCGTCCAGTACATGTAACGACGCCTCGGTTTGAATCAACAAACTTAAACTTTTAACAATGTGATGCGTATCGGATAGGATTAACACATGGTTCATTCAGAAAACCTCCGGATAAAATGATGGCAATCGCAGGATATTCCTTTGCGTTAATTCATGTTTGTAGTAAACCATTCCATCAAGCAAGGTATGAAAGCAGCTAGAGCGACCCCTTTGGGTGTAAGTTCATACATGATCTGTATGGGATGTGTTAGGGCTTTTCTCTTCACCAACTGATCATTCTGAAGATCTTTTAATCGTTTGGAGAGGATCGCTTCTGAGATGGAAGGCACATTTTCGTAAATTTCGCTGAATTTCTTAGGACCTTGCGAAAGAGTACATAGGATATGGATCGTCCATTTCGTTCCGATAATACGATAGGCTGTGAAAAGTTTCTCGGTATCCGAAGTCAACATCGCATGAACACACCTTCCTTGGCTTACCCCCGTTTATTTGTTTTTCAAGCCTAACGATTGCAGTCCCGTTCTTATTTGGTCTGTTACTGGTGCAATTCGAGTACTGGCAATCAAGCTCAAGACGATTAACACCAGATGAAAGCCCATCGTTACGATTAATCCTGATTGCAATGACATCCCGCCAGCTTGACACACCACCAGGATAGAACCACCGATCCCGATGACTACGCCCGGTGTAAATGAATCTGCAAATTGCAGATTTGCCGAGGTTTTGCCAACGCCTTCCTCTCCTGTTTGGGAAAACGCAACAACACCACTAATCGGATGTGCCAATCCAATTCCTATTCCAGCTATGATTTGGCCTATAACCGCTACGGTAACGGTCACAACAGGAACCCAAAATACGATGGTAATTCCGATGGCAAGCAGGAGTACACCAATAATAATTCGTGTATGACGTCCACGACCCTGATCTGCCGAGTCCCAACGCCCTTGCATATAAGCAATGACACACCAGCTCAGTGCAGCGCTTGCTACAATTAAACCAGCCTGAGAAGGTGTAATTCCTTTCACCTCAATTAAAGCCAATACCAAGAAATTTTGTGTACTGGTATAAGCAGCGAAGAACAATCCACGCGTAGCGAGTATAGCGGGCATACCTCTTCGCAAAGCAAGGGTTCCCTCCGGCAGCAGTTTGCGCAGTGGGTATACCATCAGAACTCCCCCAATAAAGACGATAACAAATCCAATAATTGACGGAAGCTTTCCAAGTCCCACTAATAAAGTTCCCGTACCTATCGTTAATAGCAGCGCCATCCAAGTAGCGGCAGATCCTTGCTCCCCTTGTGAAGGCTGTGATTTTAATTTCGTAAAGGCAGGTAAGCTAAGGAGCGCTGAAACCAACAGGATCGGTAGAATCCCCCAGAACACAAAGCGCCATGACCACTGATCTGCAATAAGGCCTGCAACGTATGGACCAAGCATGGACGGAAGAACATAAGCTGTACCGAATGCTCCCAGTATTTTGGCACGTAATTCGTCAGGATAACTTAAGGAAATGGCCGTGTACACGCAAGTCATCATAGCTCCGGCACCCAAACCCTGCATGGCCCGTGACGCGATCATGGTATACATATCTCCTGCAGTTGCGGCTGCGACCAGTCCGACAATAAACAATAGAAGTGCGAGCGTAAATGGTACTGCGGGTCCCCTTCTATCAATAATCCGACCAACAACCAAGGTGCCTATAATCTGTGCAAGCAGATATGTACTGAATATCCAGCCAAACAGGTTAAGACCGTTCAGGTCTCCAGCAATGGAAGGAGCAATTGTCGTTACCGACAAACCTTCAAATCCAACAGCCATCACTGACAATATAATTCCTATGGATAATGCAAAATAACGCGGACTGAAAATACTTCGAGAATGGGACGACATGATATAGGACCTCCAAGAGAATTTTATGTATACACCGTATCCGGATACTTAGTAAACATTTTACTTTACAAAGTTTAAACTACAGTTCGCCTTTGACTTTGTCAATGTATTTGTTTAAAATGTATGAAATAATGAAGATTCAGTTGCTTAAAAAGGAGGTTCACCATGAGCCGGGATCAAACGAAAAAGGATGCCTCAACCAGTACCCGAAAAGCAATCATTAACCTGCTTAAACAGCAAGGTGGAATGGATGTTGTGGCACTCTCCTCCCAATTTGCGTTATCTGGAATGGCTATCAGGCAGCATTTAAATGCACTGAAAGAAGAAGGATTGGTTACTTTCGAAGAAGAAGCTCGTCCCATGGGTCGACCAACCAAGCTATGGAGATTAACCCCCGCTGCTGATCGTTTTTTCCCTAGTGGATATTCGGAGTTATCCGTCAGTCTGATCAATTCCATGAAAGAAGCTTTCGGAAATGAAGGGCTGGACAAGCTCCTCAATGTTCGGAATAAGAACATGCAAGAGCAATATCTACAGTACATTGGCGATACATCCGGCGTGAAGGAAAGGCTGGAGAAACTGGCTGAAATTCGAACAAATGAAGGCTATATGGCCGAGGTTAAGGATCAAGGCGATGGTAGCCTCTTATTTATAGAGAAGCATTGTCCCATCTGTGAAGCTGCGGCGGTTTGTACCGGGTTATGTAAGAATGAATTACATTTATTCAAAACGGTTCTTGGAGATCAAGTTCATATAGAACGGGGAGAGTATATTATGGCAGGAGGAAGAAACTGTATATATACGGTTAGAGAACATCATTCGTAACTAAACAAACTTGCATAACTATATAAAAAGCCGCCAACAGGCGACTTTCTGAATGGTTACGTTTTGTTCCCGTTAAAGTCCAGAAAAGGATTGTATGAGAAATTAATTAATGGAATGAATAAAACGATGAAGATGTTCAGCTAATAACTTTGGCTGTTCCATCGCAGCGAAATGCCCCCCTTTATCCGCTTCCTCCCAGTACGTAACATGATACACACGCTCTACCCAGCTTTGTGGAGGCATCGGCAACTCCTTGGGAAATACGGAAACCCCTGTTGGAACAGTAATGCGCTGGCCTTCCGTGAAATGCAGTGGCATTTTGCCACCTTCAGTATAGATTCGCATGGAAGATGCAATCGTATTGGTAAACCAGTATATCGAGATATTCGTGAGGATATGATCAAGTGAAAAGGAACTCTCAATATTTCCTTTACAGTCACTCCACCCCCGAAATTTTTCTAGCATCCAGCTGGCAAGACCTGCCGGGGAATCACTCAGTGCAAAAGCCAAAGTTTCCGGCTTGGTTCTATGAAGGGCGCTATAAGCGCCTTCTCGTTCCGACCATTCCGCTACGGAGTCAAGGTATGTGCGCTCTTCTTTGCTCATCGAAGGTGTATTCTGAGTAAGTGGTGGCCTGTAGCTTCCAGGAATATAATTAAGATGAAGTCCTCTCACCCGCTCAGGGTAGATGAAGGCTAACCACGTTGAGACTCCTGCTCCAATATCCCCTCCCTGTACAAAATACCTTTCATAACCCAGACGATCCATCAGTTTCGCCCAAAGTGTAGCTACATATTTGGAACCTACCCCAGGCTGAGTGGGTTTACTCGAAAATGCGAATCCCGGCAAAGAAGGAATAATCACATCAAATGCGTCTTCAGCCTGTCCACCATATAATGATGGGGTTGTTAGATAAGGAATCAGTTCTAACATTTCTACGAATGATCCTGGCCAACCATGAGTCAGTAGCAGCGGCCGTGATGAAAATCCTTCACCTCGAACATGAACAAAATGTATATCAAAACCATCCATGTTCTCAATATATTGCGGGAAACGATTCAGTCTTGCTTCTTGATCGCGCCAGTTATACTCCGAACTCCAGTAATCCACTAATCGCTTCAAAAAGGAATGATCTGTCCCCAAAGCCCATGGTTCTTCAGAGAATCGAGAGGGCCATCGAACCTTTTTCAATCTGTTAGATAAATCATGTAATTGTTGCTCTGGAATAGCGATCTTGAACGGTTTCATTTCAATTATCCTCCTACGTTTTGAGTTAAATAAAAATACGTATCGCTGAGTATGTCAACAACAGACACATCAGCAATCGAAATGACCTGTCATGGACAGTTAGAAAGGTTTTGAACATGGAGCCAAACCCCGACCATACAAGTAACGACAACCATCCCAGAAGGATCGATAAACTCAAATAAATAACAAGACTCCCGCCAGAAGGTGAAGAAGGCAAAATGAAAGCACTCATCACCGTTAGAAAAAACAATATGCTTTTGACATTGATAAGTTGGAGCATAACACCGGATAAAAATGACGATTGCACATCCCTCGAATCCTTTTCCGAGCTTTTATTCCCCATCATAAGCCACACCAGATAAAGCATATATGCTGCACCAGCCCATTTAAAATACGGCCCTACAACTGGCAACCAGTGATATAGGCTTGTTGTAAATACGCCGCTTATGATCCCCAATAAGCCAAACCCCGCTAAAATACCACCATTAAATCTCCATGATCCAATAAAGCCAAATTTCCGTGCCTCATTCATCATCAAGATGTTGCTTGGTCCAGGTGTTATGGAGGTCACGATCACATACGTTAGAAATGCTACAATATTCAAGCTGTACCCCCCAATGAAATCATTTACGATCTGAAGGACTTTATTGTATGATGAATTAAACCCTTAATAAAATCGAAATTATTAAAAGCATTATCGTTTTTATCGATACATGTCTCAAGCTAAGGAGAACTTGGATGGAAATTAGACATCTTGTCACATTTCAGACGATTGTCGAGGTTGGAAGCTATACCGGTGCCGCATCCCAATTGGGCTACACACAATCCACGATCACGGCTCATATACAGTCCCTCGAAGAAGAGATTGGCGGGGAGCTTTTCACATACGAAAAAAGACAATTGAAGCTTACGCATCTGGGGAGGGAATTAATACCGCTAGCAGAAGATTTGCTGGCAACTCATGATCAGATTAAAAGCATAAGAAGCGAACAGGAAGTTAAAGGTATATTAAGGGTAGCTGCACCAGAGTCTTTAACAATTTCCAGATTAAGTCCGATCATCAAGGAGTATTCATCGAAATATCCTCAAGTTCAATTCATCCTTACCAACGGTACATGTGAGCAAAACCAGGTTGATTTGATAAGTGGGCGTGTAGATGTAGCTTTGATGGTGTACCCGGAGCTGCATCCGGAAAAATGTATTCATTACCAGCTAATCGAGGAAAAAATAGTACTGGTTTCCAGCAATGACGGCCCGGAACATTTTGATGCGTATAAACTGGAGAACAACAACCCCACCTTTTTTATCACCAACGAAGAAGGATGCAGTTATCGAACCATGTTTGAAAAATATCTTGTAAAACATGATATTCCTCCGTTTCAAACGATGGAGTTATGGAGCATTGAGGCCATCAAACAAACCGTTATGAGTGGACTCGGCTTTTCTTTTTTACCTTACATGACAGTTAAAGAAGACGTGGAACGAGGAAAACTTAAGATTGTGAGTCATTCCGAACAGTTTGACCCCATTTACTCCCATATGCTGATTAAAAAGAATAAATGGCTATCTCCAGCCGTTAAAGCTTTCAGTGAGCTTGTTATAAAATCAATCAGTGTATCAGAAAACGAATCGGATTTGATCCATTAAGCTTATAGATATATGGAAACGAAAAAAGAACCTTGGGCTTCCCTCAAGGTTCTTTACGTTCACTTGTATAGTGAAAAACAAGTTTAGAAGATGGTTGGCACCATTCCCCCATCCATACGGATTGGAGAACCTTTGAATGCCGATGCATACGGACTGCATACAAATGTGGCCAATCTGCCAATCTCAACAGGCTTGATAAATCGTTGGATTTCGGATTGAGGCAGGTTTTTGCGCATAAAATCCTTCTCTTTTTCTAAAAAAGTCATCGATTCATCAGGGTAGATGCTCTCAATGATTTGTTGCACATTTTCAGAGAGGGTTGGTCCTGGCATGATTGTATTGACGGTAACTTCTGTTCCTACCGTTAATTTCGATAAACTTTTGGACAACGATAATAACATGGATTTGGTCATGCAATACTGAGGCATTTGTCCTGAAGGCATAATGGCTTCTTCACTCGCAATAAAGATCATGCGGCCATAATCATTTTGCAACATTTTTGGCATATAAAATTTGGACAATGCATTTGCAGCGAGCACATTCGTACGGAAGTATTTCTCCCAAACCTCATCGCTGATATCTTCATATTGCATCATTTCATAAATCCCCATATTGTTCACTAGGATATCAATTTGGGGGTGTTTTTCAAATAAGGCTTCTCTTTGACCAATGTCCACCAGATCAGCTGTAGCTTTTTGAGGTGAGGTAGCGGGAAACTCGGACTTTATTTCATGAACCGCGCGCTCAACCTCTGCATCATTTCGTCCATTGATGAGCACATTAACCCCTTCTTTGGCAAGTTCAATGGCAATGGCTTTCCCTATCCCCTTCGTCGATCCTGTAACCAAAGATGTTTTACCGTATAAACCCATATCCATATCACACTACTCCTTTTATTTTCTTGTAGCGGCAAGCTGAATTGTTATCATGTTAAAAACAGTCTTGTGCTCCGGATAGGATTTATATTACCTTGTCTACATTGTCCAGTAACTAGCGTGTTGCGCCAAAGTTCTTGCATAACACGCCAAATGGTATAAAGCATTCAGTTAATGAAGCCTTGATGATTCTGGCGGTCCTTCGGATAGCGAATTCGTTCCTAAATATTCCGTACGCCAATTCGTTGGCGTATCCCCTTCCCATGAGCGGAAGGCACGGTAGAACGAGTTCTGGTCTTCATATCCAATTAAGAAAGCTACTTCTTTAATATCCAGTGTAGGGTCTGCCAAGTAGGCTCGTGCCTGCTCATGTCTGGCTTGCGTCAATAGATGCTTGAAACTTGTATTCTCTTCTGTAAGCCGGCGCTGCAAGGTCCGATCGCTCATACCCAATTCCTTGGCAACGACTTGAATGTCGGGGCGACCTCCTGTGAGACTGCGTTTCATAATCCATTTGACCATGTCTGTAATAGAACGACTGCCCTGCTGTTCATCCAGCGATCGGTCCAGGGCGGGAGTAAGGATCTCCAGTAACTCTTCGTTGTATGAAAGAAACGGACGGTCCAAATCTTTACGATGTAAGGTAAGCCGGTTACAAGTTGCACCCATCCGAATTGGGCAGCCAAAATAAGTCTCAAGGGTTCGAACATCGCCCATGGTGCGCGAAAATTCGACAAGCCGCGCAGTCAAAGGTTGACCTGTTCCCCGGCGCCCAAGTTCGAGGAGAAATGCCAGTGTGACTCCAACCAGCAATGACGGACCTGGTTGTTCGTTAGACCATTTCAGTTCAATTGAACAATCATCGCCCTCCTCAGTAATACGTAAGCTTTCAGGGGGACAAAGTTGTTTGTACCGAGCCATTCGGTGTAATGCATCACGGTAGTCACGCGCATGGTAGGTTGCTAAGACACTCGGCGGGTATTTCCCCGTTTCAAAGACGGTCGCAAGCTTGATGATTCCTTCGGCAGTGTCACCGACGAGATCGGAATATGCCTGCCAGATCGCAAAATATTGAGTGGTCGTAACAGCTGATTCAGTTATAATCGTGAGCGGCAGTTGTGCTTTGCGAGCTACATCGTGGGCCGCAATCCCTAATTGATGCAAGCCTGTCCAAAACCCTGCCGGGAATTTAATACGCTCAGAGGTGTGGGACTTCATAGATACTCTCCTTCTTGGAGTCATTGTTGCTTAATGATTCATCCACTGTACAGGGACTCTGATTCTTTTGCAATGTCTCTAATATTTCCCGGTCTCTAGAATAAAACAAGAAACCAATGCGGGAACGTCCCGCATTGGTTTCTTGGAAATTAGGTTTAGCGTTATTTCGATTGTTCAAGAAGCCCAACAATAAGTGTAACTGCTTCAGCACGGGTAGCTGTCTGCATCGGAGCAAATCGATTGCCACCTACACCGCCCACCAGACCTGCTTCCACAGCAGAAGCTACATAGGATACTGCCCATGCTGGGACATCTTTTGCATCTTTGAAATCCAGTTTCGCATTGGAATCCGTTTGGATTCCGCCAGCGCGTGCAATCATAGTTACCATCTCCGCCCGGCTCAGCGTCTTGCTAGGGCCGAACGAGCCATTCTCGTAACCATTGACAATGCCAGCGGATGCAGCTGCTGTAGTATAAGGCTTCGCCCATGAAGGAATCTTGTTATCATCCGTATAGTGAATACTCTCGCTTACGGTATTCAGATTCAAGGCACGGCCCAGCATCGTAATGAACTCGGCACGTGTGACTTTCTGATTTGGACGGAAGGTCTGATCGCCATAGCCATTGACGAATCCAGCCGCCAGGGCTTTATCAATTGCAGATTTTGCCCAGTGTCCGGCTGTATCTTTCAACGCTGGCGCAGTCCCTCCGTTTCCGTTATTGCCTGATCCAGTATCCGGTTTGTTGCCGGAATCAGTTCCGCTACCACTACCGCTGTTCGAACCGTTACCGGTAGTTGTATCGCCACCGCTTCCTGAGGAGCCATTACCGCTGCCAGATCCATTACCTGAACCTGAACCCGAGCCGGGATTCGATGTTCCCGGATTGGAAGTTCCTGGTCCTGGATTCGATGGTTCTGTCTTCTTCACGATACCGAACCGATCAACAATGAACGGGGCTGCTCCATTTTGATTTTGGTCAATTTCATACGTTATAGCTGTCAATTTGCTGCCGTCAATCGTAATGCCCACAAAATTTTGTACCTGACTGCGCATTGGACGACGGTTGTCATTCGGATCAGGGCCATATTTGGCTGCATGATTCTCCTCTGCCAGTTCAAAAAGATTGTAATAAGCATCACCGAGACTTGTGCTCGGATTTTTGTAATACACTTTTGGACCCGCTGTTGCCGGAATCAGATAGATCGTGCCATCCGGATTCACAGAGTACTCGATTTTCTGTCCGTTTTGCATCTCCGTGATCATTTCTGGCTGACGCGCTTTCCCCTTCTGATCAATCGGTTTTGTGCGCGCATAGATGTGATCATGTCCCTGGAGTACAAAATCAATGCCAAGCTCCGCCATGATCGGTGCAATCTTGGTACGTACCCCGTTTGCTCCCATGATGTCGGAATCCGTTGCGTGATTTGACGTCGTGTACGGTCCCTTGTGAATGTTGACGATTATCCACTGGGATCCACTCTTCTTGGCAGCCTGAACATCTTTCTTCAGCCACTCGACTTGCTCTAATGAGAAGTTGTCATACTCATCCGAATCCTCATTGGAGTTCAACACAACAAAATGCGCATTGCTGTAATCATACGAATAGTAAGCTCCCGTCTCCGTAGCGGAATTTACCGGTGACTGGATGTTGAAATGATCGATAAACGCATAATTTTCGTCCTCGTGGTTCCCTGCGGATGGAACGATGGTTGTATTTAAGAGGCTTTCCTGCGAATGCCCGAGCAGCCAGTTCCACTGTTCCTCTTTCACACCATTATCAACGATATCCCCGTTATGAACAACAAATTGTGCATCCGGTACTGTAGCCAATGCTTTGGCCAATGTCTCAGAGGACAGAATTGCCTCATCCTCTTCCTTCGCTTGTGTATCCGCCAGATCAATGAAAGTGAATTTGCCTTTCTCCGGTGCTGTACGGAAGGTACCAGTCTCGCTCCATACTTGCTGGGAAGCATCCCCTACACGGAAATAATAGGTTGTATTAGCTTTCAGATCTGTCACTTCTGCTTTGTGCATCAGTTCTGTAGGAGCATTCGCAGGTTGTGCAGAGCGCCCTTGAACCGATTTGGCTTGCGTGAAATCAGGTGTTGCAGCTGTTTTCTCCACAACCTGAAGGTCGCTATTCGTTACTTGATCGGAAGTGTACCACGTGAACCCCTTGCTCTTGGTAGGATCTCCATGGAACGTTACCGTTACCTTGTTTACCTGTTCTGGAACAGGAACTGTATCCGATTCCTTGATAATCCCGAAAGTATCCACGACAAATGGTTCTGCATTCTTATTTTGGTCAATCTCATACGTTACGGCGGACAGCTTGTCTCCGTCAATAGTCAATGAAACGAAGTTCTGAACCTGCCCTCTGGCTGCGCTCGTGGTGTCGCCATATTGCCGAGCGTGGTTTTCCTCCGCACGCTCGAACAAATTAAAATATGCATCTCCTAATTCAGTTTTCTGGTTTTTGAAATATACTTTAGCCCCGGCGGTAGCAGGAATCATATAAATGGTTCCATCCGGTTTGACCGCGTATTCGATACGCTGTCCATTGAAGGTCTCCGTTATTTTGGACACATCTTCAGCAGTACCATCGCTCTTGATTGGTTTCGTCCGTGCATAGATATGGTCATGTCCCTGAAGGACTAGATCAATCCCCAGTTCGTTCATGAGTGGAGCGATTTTTTTTCGTTCACCGTTCGCACCAATAATGTCGCTATCCGTGGCGTGATTGGATGTCGTGTACGGACCTTTATGGATGTTCACGATAATCCACTTGGCTCCTGCGGCTTTTGCTTCCGCTACATCCTGCTTCATCCATGCGACTTGCTCATTCGAGAAGTTGGCGTAATCCGATGAATCCTCGTTGGAGTTCAATACGATAAAATGAGCTTTGCTATAATTATACGAATAATATGCGCCTGTTACCGTTGTAGCACCGTCTGGCTGCTTCACATTAAAATGCTCGTAGAACGCATAATTTTTATTCTCATGATTGCCAGCAGACGGTGCAATGGTCGTGTTCATAAGACTGGCTTGCGAATGACCAAGCAACCAATTCCATTCTTGCTCTGATGTGCCATTCTCCACAACGTCTCCGTTATGGACGACAAATTCAGCATTCGGAACAGTCGCGAGTGCTTTGGACAGAGTAGATCCGGACAGGATCGCCTCATCCTCTTCCTTCGCTTGTGTATCCGTCAGGTCAATAAAGGTAAATGCTCCGTCAACCGGAGCCGTTTTAAACGTTCCAACCTCACTCCATATACCCAGATCCTGATCACCAACACGGAAAGAATAAGAAGTGTCAGGGGAAAGGCCTGTCGCTTCCGCCTTATGCACCATTTCTCCCGGGGAGTTGGAAGCGACGGTTGCACGCCCATTGAAAATTTGGGCCTGACTGAAGTCGGCAACGCCTCCCCCTTGTTTCGGCACCACTTGAACAGTGCTCTGTGCAGATGCAAGAGGCGTATACCAAGTGAAGCCTTTGCTACTTGTTGCATCTCCATAGAAGGTAACCGTTATTTTGCTGATATCCAGCGATGGCGCATTAGCCAAGGCTTTAAGCTCCATGTCAAAATACAGGTCCGAGCTGCTGTCGCTCTGTTGATGCACTTCGACCGCAATTTCGTTTGAGCCTTCATGCAAATTGGCTTTCATTGGCTCAGTTAGGTCGATATTCTCATACATTACCGGCAAGTCCTTATTTGAGGTTGCTTGGGTGGAGTACACAATCTCTCCATCCGGCATGCCAAAACGAATGACTTCCACACCATTCACATAGATCACTGCACCGTCATCAATACCGAATGTGCCGAGAATTTGCCCGTAACCGTCAATCTGATCCTGGTTAACGTTAATGTTTGTCCGGAAATAGGTTGTGCGGGGTTTATTTTTTTTGTCCAGACCGTAGCTGACTTCCGTTTTGAGTGATCCAAAATAGGAAGTGCTTACGCCATTACCGTTGTCTTTGTAACCAAATGGAGCCTGTCCCGAATTCCAGGACGAATCATCGTATGAAGCGCGCCATTCCGCTTGTAGATCCTGACCCTGATCGAAATAATGCCAATTGGCATTACGCTCTAACAGCATATCAGGCTCAGACAATGATGCGGCTTGGGCTGAATTAACTCCCCCAAATCCCGCAAGCCATCCGAATACCAAAGCAATCGATAACAGGATGGATAACACTTTTTTGTAGAGGTGACTGATCATAATTCTCTCCTTTGTATGTATGATTGGTTGGCTTATGTAAATCCAAACAGGCCTAGCATAACAAGAGAAGATCAGCATTCAGTTAGCGGGAAGTAAAACTTATGTAAACTCTTACATTTATTTGACTTATAATATGGACAATGTTTTTAGTTAACATAATAATTAATATGGTTTTCCTCCTATTTGGATCAAAATATACAGACTATTTTTAAAGGTTTGATGAATTGGCTTTTAGGAAGTAGACTAATGAGGATAGACTATACAAAAGTTAACATGTTCTGGGAAAGGGGAATCATAATGTCATCTAGTGTCATCGACATGCTGCAGCTTGAATATCAACGTTTTTCAGCGAAAGAAAAGGAAATCGCTGATTATGTGATGCGTAATAAATCATCCATTAATAATATTAATATTAGGGATTTGGCTGCTTACACCAATGCTTCCATGTCAACCATAACTCGATTTTGTAAAAAAGTAGGTTGTTCTACCTTTGTAGATTTTAAAATTCGACTTAACCGTGAAGTGGATCAACCCCGCAATCAAACAGATTTCTTTATCAGAACACAGCAGATCCACAATGATATCATCAACGCTACCGCAGAAATGCTGGATACCGACAGAATCAAACAAGTGGTCCAGTACATAAAAAAAGCTCGCAGAATCTATGTTTATGGTTTGGGAAGTTCAGGTTTATCTGCTCTGGAGTTCAAATACAGACTAATGCGGATGGATATCGTCATTGATGCGGTGACGGATTCACACATGATGATCATGAGTGCTTCTCTTTTGGGCGAAGATGATCTGGTCGTAGGTTTATCCAATTCAGGACGAACCTTAGAAGTCAGTGACGCATTAAACGCAGCCAAAAAAAGAGGAAGCAAAGTTGTTGGAATTACTAATTTTGATCATACACCCCTGTCTGAAGTCTCGGATTTGTGCATTTTCACACCGGATATCGGGCGAACCGGAGATGTGAGCTTCATCAACAGCCAATTAGCCATTATTTACATCCTGGATGTGATTTCTCTTCTATTACTTGAGGATGAACATTTACTCCATGCGCGGCAGCAAACGTTAAAAGCTCTTTATTCTGCTGAATAAATAAACAGCCAACCTATTTCGTTGGCTGTTTTGTTGATTTCTTCTTTTTTTATTGGACAGAAGGAGAAGGCTTTTTCACTTTAGCAATTTCTGAGACAAAACGTTCCGTAATTTGTTGAGGACGCGTAATGGCTCCACCAACAACAACACAATAGACTCCAGCTTCCAGACACGTTGCTGCCATCTCCGGGGTCATGATATTCCCTTCCGCAACAACAGGCGTTTGTACGCTAGTTAGAATTTCTTTCAAGGCTGCAAATTGATTATCATACAGTTTAATCCCTGCTGTCTCCTCTGTATATCCGACCAATGTAGAGGAGATCAGGTCAAAACCAAGTCGTTCTGCATTGATGGCTTCCTCTTTGGTTGAAATATCCCCCATTAATAGAAGTTGAGGATGTTTGGTGCGAATTTCATGTACGAATTCATCCAGTGATTTACCGTCCGGCCGTGCACGTAAAGTGGCATCAACCGCAACAATCTCTGCTTGGACCTCGGCAAGTTCATCTACTTCCAAGATCGTTGGTGTAATAAATACGGGATTGGTTCCGTAGTTTCTTTTCACTATACCTATGACGGGCAGATCAACCTGTTCTTTGATCTCTTTCACATCTACAGCAGTATTCGCACGAATACCGATCGCTCCTCCCTCTTTTGCTGCGACTGCCATGCGTCCCATAATCAGCGAACTATGAAGTGGCTCGTGCTCCAAAGCCTGACATGATACAACGAGACCACCTTGTAAACCTAATTTATCTAAATTCATTGCAATTACTCCGTTTCCATAATTTCTTCGATTTCATTTTTGATCACGGTAACCTGAGGGCCATAAATAACCTGCACTCCGTTACCGACAAGTACTACCCCTTTGGCTCCAGTAGCTGTAAGCGCATCCTTTTGAACCTTCTCGATATCCTTCACAGATACGCGAAGCCGTGTTGCACAGCAATCCAATTCGTTAATATTGTCTGCACCGCCAAGTCCATTCAGGATAGCGATGGAGCGTTCTTCACCTTTCGTTGATGCGGGTGTATTAGACTGCTGACTTTGCGTTTTGGCGTCTGCCTCTGATGTTACTTCTTCCTCACGTCCAGAAGTTTTTAAATTGAGCTTCACAATCAAGATTCGGAAGGTGAAGTAATAAAGGAAGAACCAGACCACTCCGATGATGGGAACGATAATCCAGTTCGTTTTGGCATTACCCTGAAGTACCCCGAATAAGATAAAGTCGATTAATCCACCTGAAAAAGTCTGACCGATTGTAATCTCAAAAATATGTGAAAGCATAAATGCCAATCCATCAAATACGGCGTGAATGACATACAGGATTGGAGCAACAAACAGGAATGAGAATTCCAGAGGCTCCGTAATTCCTGTCAAGAACGAAGTGAGTGCCGCAGACAACATCAATCCGCCAACTACTTTTTTACGTTCAGGCTTGGCCGTATGATAAATAGCGAGTGCCGCACCGAGCAAACCAAACATCATCGTGATAAAACGTCCTGACATAAATCGGGATGTACCCGAGAAGAACTTCTCGGTTGCAGGGTCTCCCAGTTGAGCAAAGAAAATATTCTGTGTTCCTTCGTAAACTTTTCCCGCAACGTCCATTGTTCCTCCGACTCCCGTCTGCCAGAAAGGCAGATAAAAGATGTGGTGCAACCCAAGTGGACCCAGCATCCGTAAAATAAATCCATATAACAGTGTTCCGATATACCCAGTTCTATCGACCAAACCTCCAAGCTGCGTTATGCCGAGCTGGATGGTTGGCCAGATCAAGAACAAAGCAATACCAATAAAGATGGCCGCAAAAGATGAAACGATAGGAATGAAACGTGAACCTCCAAAGAATCCTAAGAATTGAGGAAGTTCTATTTTGTTGTACCGATTATGAAGCCATGCGGTAACCAATCCGACGACGATCCCTCCGAGTACACCGGTTTGCAGGGTTTGGATTCCAAGTACCATACCTTGACCGGCACTAGCCAAATGATCTGCGGCAAGTTTCCCCGAATTGACCAGCATCGCATTGATCGATGCATTCATGACCAGATAAGCCAGTCCTGCTGCCAATCCTGCTGTACCTTTGTCCGCTCTGGCGAGTCCAACAGCCACCCCAATGGCAAAGATTAATGCCAGATTATCAAACACAATACTTCCTGCACTGCTCATCACCGTAAACACTTGCTGCAACCATGTGATCTGCAAAAATGGATACGAGTTAATCGTATTGGCGTTGGACAAGGCCCCTCCGATCCCTAGTAATAGACCCGCCGCTGGTAAAACAGCAATAGGAAGCATAAACGATTTACCAAACTTCTGAGCCTTCTCAAAATATTGCTTCACAGTGATATCCACCTCTCTAAAACTATTTTCATTTACATAATAATTATGAAAATGGTTTTCGTCAATACATTTTTAAATCGCTTTCATTACGTGTGAGGTCTAATCATTTGATGAATAACCCGGTTCAAATATAATTATTTCCAGCGAAGTAAAGCTCAGTCTTTTTGTTCCAATGCAAAAAAAAGCCGCCAATATGGCGACTTTAATGTGTTCATATTCTTCCCCGACGAATCCAAAACCTAAACCTGAATCGTGCATTATTTTAATATTTTAGTTACAAGTTTTACCTGCCCATTCATGCCCGAAGGTAGTGAAGACTTTCCGTATAGATTCTCCAGTGTATTAGCCACATGAATGTCGATTACATTATTACCTGGCAGCATGTAAGACGTGACGTTCCAATGATAGGGTGGCCATAACCGGATGCCAACCTGCTCCCCATTCACATACAGGCAAGCCGTCTCTCTAATATCTTCCGCTTCCAGCCAAATTTCATTTGCCGAATTCAAGCTGACATCAGACAAATCCAGTTGCTGCGAGTACACTCCTGCTCCCGAATAGAAAGGGTAACCTTCAACATTCCAAACCCCAGTCATTTGTTCAGGTTCAACGGTTAATGTAGTCTGATTTTCTACAGCAAATGAACCAATCAGATAAGCAGGAAAGGAAATGGCTGGCATCGGTTCCAGCAGTGAAACCGTGAGAACTTCAAGCTCATTCTCGCCTTTAACAAGCTGTTTGGTAATGTCCACACCAGCGTAATGAATATCTTGCCACAGTGAAGGGTGGAGTGCTTCCATCCGTACTCCATTAACAAAGATTTCAACATTACGTCTGCGTTGGAGGAAACCAATATGGGATGGAATTTTTTGCTCGATATCGTCAAGAATTAGCTCAATCGTGAAGATCTGCTCATTTCCAGGTTCGTTTAAATGGACTGCATCTTGCTGTGATTTCATAAGCTCGATCCATTCTTCCGTTACGACAAATGTTGTCCGGTACGTGTTGACTTGGCCTGGCATCGTTGCATTCATTCTAGACTGACGGTCATTCAATGTGACCTGCCACTGATCCAATACAAGCACATTGGGTTCGACGGTTTGAAACTGCCAAGGATCACCTAGTACCAACACATCGGTGGTATGTTGCACTTTATGATTTATAGGCTCTTGCGGTTTGGGATGCGTCGAATCTTCAGTGTGAAGCGGATCAAGTACATGATCCGGTCTAACGGATAGAACCCGAAGCTCTCCCGGTACAAATGTTAGAACAGCATCTTGACTCAACGAGTTTATATTCCCGTTTTCCAAGTTCCATTCTTCCATCTGTTCTTCTATGTGTTCTTTCACAGGTTTCTGATGGAGTTGAATGGTCACGGGCTGCTCCGACCAGTTCATCAGCCATGTGTGCACATGATCTTCAATTTTGCGTTCAACGCTAATGAGATCCTCAGCTTGCCCCTCGATCTGTTTCCAGGCAATCGCTGGTGATGATGTCGTTAACTCTCTTAACTGAACACAAAAGTTCATAAGTGTGTCGTTATGAGCTGTGTTTTTCATGGAATAGAATAGGCTGTACCCTTTGCCAACCGCTTGTAATTTCCCGTCTTGAGGATTGGAACCATATAGTTCGTTCATATACTTCCGTAATTCCGGATCTTGGCGCTGTCGCTCACTGTCACAAGGAATTGCCCCAACCGCAATAAGCCTTCCACCACAGTTTACAAAGGTAACAAGCTGTTTTGCGATATCTACAGACATGACCGTAATTTCTGGCAAAATCAAAATCGAATATTCGTTTCGTTCTCCGTTAAACTGATATCCTCCAGCATGAGTAATCTTCGCCTCCCTGAGCTGACACTCATCCACATATTCGTAATCAATAGAGCTGCGCAGCATGCGGTCTGACAATAACGAAAACAGTTGATCCGCAGCTGGATGCTGGTTCGATTCACCGGATAAGAACATATGCTCATATACCGTGTGGATAGGTGACAACAGAAGTACTTCAGGTGTACGCTTCGTGAAAGAACCAAGTACACTCAACCGACCAAGATAATCGGCAAAAGCCCGATAATGTGGCCAATGCGGTGCATGCTTGAATTCCGTAGGTGGAAAGTCTGTTTTCCGATACCCTGCAAACGAATAGTAAAATGCATGCGGGATAAACAAATTAACACCCAAAAATGCCATAAAATTGGCATCAAGCCGCCTTTGTCGCATGGCATAGGCATGACCGCTTGCACCAAATGACTCACAAATAACTCTTTTTTTCCCGTCCAACTGTGCGACAGACGCGGCCGTCTTTACGGATACGATACGATGTGGATTCTCCTTTGTACCGATTCCATGTGTCAGGTAGTCCACACCTGCATAATGGAACTGCTGCAATACACGGGTTTGATTACCCTGCGACCGAGCCTGCCCCCAGACGGGTTCTTCCAGCGTATGGCCGATGTACAGCAAGCTGTGTGATTCACACCACGAACGAATAGCTTCATGATAACCTTCCACATACCAACGGGTAATCGTATCATAATAGTCCTGCCTCGCAGACCTGCTGCCATCGGCCATACCATATAACAACGCGCCTAATCTTGGAATCAGATCATATCCGTTCTCCTGCTCATACCGCTCCACCATCCCATGTGTCCAAGCGAATACGATTCCGGGCAGAGTTGCATTCACATCCTGAACCGACGTTCGGATGGCTTCGACTCCAAAAAAACCGTCGTGGATCATGAGCCCAGGTTCATCCGTGAATACACCTTGAATGGTCACTCCGAAATGAGGCTGAAATTGCTGAAACGGCTCATATGCCGACTGAATGAAAGCCTGCACGGCTTCCGGGTTCAACGTGTCCAGATAATACCCTTTTGCAAACGTGATCCCTTCAGCAATTTCACAGGACCAGCAGGCAAGTATAATATAATCCTCGTCGTTATCAGGCTTCCATTCCTGTCCGCATAACTCTGTAATATCCTCAGGTTGATCATAGATCAGCCATTCCCCTTCTTGCTGGATGGCACGATAAGCGAGAATTGCGATGAGTTCATTGTTAGCGTAGGTGGCAAAATCGAGAGATAACATTTCCTGCTGCGCATCGTGTAAATATCTTCGTTCCTCAACCCTCAAGTATCTCATCCGATACTCGGGATATTGCCTCGTTAGCTTACCTCCCAGTGTTCCGCTCGGCCAATTGTCCTCATCATACAGCCAGACCACCATATCACGCTTCTGGCACTCTTTTGTGCAGAAATCCACCGTATCCATGAACTCCTCTGACAGGTATGAGGCCTGCATCCCGTGACGCGCATGTAATACAACGCCGCCAACCCCCGCTTCAACCATGGATTGAATTTGGTTTTCTAACTCTGGCTTGCTAAAACTGTGGTTCAGAAACCAAAAGGGCTGTGGACGATACGTCGCCTCAGGATTCTTGAACTGCTGTTGTAATTTATGAATATCCGTGATTTTCAACTCCAATTCATCACCTGATCTCATCATGATTTTGATACAGATGTCTTTCTCAGCAAAGGAATGAAAAATCCACCGACAACCGACCGATTTTGAAAATTCAACTGCTTTCCGGTGATGGTGTCATACCAATCTGTTACAGGTACACGGCTCGATGTTTCATTCATAAAGTCCCACAGAGGTGAAATCATCTGTTCGAACTGAGGCTGCGTTTCGCTCATGGAGGCACACCATACGAGCCAATCGGACTTGGTGTATGTCTCACGGCTATCCAGCGGTATGCCATATCGATTCTGTTTTAGCTGATAATAAGCCAACTCTTTAGCAGCCACTTCTTTTGAGAAAAGGTTGAAGTCCAACAGACGATCCCACACCAGATTGTATTTCATGCTCCATGACTCATCCGAGCTGTCAAAAGTCAGCTTGTAGTGATCACCTGCTGTCGCCATGGATGACCACTCCTCTGCCATTTTTGCAGCCGCTTCACGATAAACGGCACCATCCGGCAAACCAAGTTCATCACACATATACGCATAGGCGGCAATGCCTAATATCGCTTTAATCGATAAGTTCGCATTGTGCGCTAGATGTCCGGCGAAGTCGTCCGTGCACAGTTGATTGTCAGGGTCCAGACCATGTTGCAACAAATATGAAGCCCAAGTTGTGAGAAGTCCCCAGTGCTCACGGGCAAATTCCGCATGCTTCTCATATTTGCATACCGTTGCTGCCATCAGGAGCATATTGCCACATTCCTCGATGGGCATCTGGTATTCGAGTTTGTTCTCTCCGTAAACCTGGCCGTTAGCTTGGGGGTAAGTCCCCACGTCATGTGGAGCAAAATCAAACGTCCAATCCGTGCTTTCGGCATACTTATAGATTGGACGCATCATACCTTTGACCAATTCGGGGTTATACCTCAGAAACAACGGAATCGAGGGGTAGCTCACATCCACCGTCGCGATACAGCCGTTACTAAAATTCTCTTTGGAGAAAAATAATACTTCTCCTGCTTCATCAGCAACCAATTTATGTGCAGCAATCGCTTGCCGATAGGTCAATGCCAGAATGTCTCTATATTGGTTCCCGCCTGTAGCCTGACTCTCCGTTAAGAGTTCCCGATTAAAGCGGTCGCATCGTTGTACTACCTCTTCATATTGATCCGCTGCTTTTACCAGCATTTCCTCAAATGTCACACCATCTTTCTTCCAATACGCATTCAGTGGTTGGTGAAAATATTCAATTGCATGAATATCATCATAGGCGAGCATCAGGTAGCGGGATGCCGACTCTTCATGGATAAGACCCAAATCCAGTTCAGTTGCCATAATAGCCATATCGCCAGATATGGATTTTGGCTGGATAGAATCATCTCCTGTCTTAAAAAGACCTGACCGGGCATACTCCTCACGCTTGGATACCGCATGGATGACCGCTTGAGATTGATGAGATCGCTGAACCACCAGATACATATAACCCCAGTCTATTCTCGTATCATCTCCGGCACGTTTTAATATAGGTTGTTCCACCGTTCCTATAGACATGGCGTGTAACTGTTCATTAATTATATGAGACTCCCAGGTGACTTGCTGATCAGGAGTATGTACACACCATTCACCTGTCACATCAAAATAGATTTTCACTTGATGGCCTTGACCATCTATCGCTCGAACATGGAACGTAACATACGTCACTGGTCTGGATAACAGTTCAAGATCATCGAGCAATAGCGGTGTGGTAAAATGAACCTCAAGTTCGATGCCTTCTCCTTCAAAGGTGTAACGGGTAGTTACAGGCTCAACGGTTAGATTCGTCTGATTGAGCACATCAGGCTCCTCAATGGTTGAATTTTCGTGAACGCCTACTTTCCCCATAAACCTTCTGATTTTGCCGTCAATGACAATCATGCCAACCATACCTTGAGTTTTATTCGTCCAGTGCCTAGTGTGATCATCATAGAGATGGTCAGCAGCAGACCATACGCTGAAATAAGGGTCTACCGTGACCAAAGGTACGGATGGTGGTCTAAATGTCGTCATTTATTTCATCTCCTTCAATTCATTTTTTCAACGAAAACGGTACATCCTGATTCAAAAGGGAAAGGCTTCGCTCGCCTTGTTGACCAAGGCGCTGCAAAGCCTATTTGATTTCCGTGATAATCGTTAACCTAACTCTTCAGCATCAGTTCGGCATTTGAACAGTTACGATATCTTTTCCTTTCAGGTTCTCATTGGTGAACTGCATCGCTTGGTCGTATCCGGTCTTCCGAAGCTGTTCCCTGAGGTCGTTGATAATGCTAAGGGCTGCTTCATCCGATTTTGCGAAAATAGCTTCCTTCCAGGCATCTCCCATCCGGTCCATGGAAGGCTTCAACATTTCCCATTCCGGTGATTTGGTGATCACATCGCCCGGGTTATAGGCTGTGATTACATGAATACCGTTTGGACGTAAGATTTTCCGGGCATTTTCCATGGCATCGAGTCTTTCCTGGTCTGCCCAGATGTCGCCGCCTGCTGCCGAATTGATCCGGTCAAGCCCCGTGATCGATTCCAGCCCAATGGAAATGCCCTCGTTTTTGCGGACTTTACCCGATTGATCTGCTGTAAACTTATCGAACCATTCTTGATTCGGTACAGGTTTACCATCCTTCATATCCCAGTGAACCCCTTGAACTCCGTACCGGGCCAGCATGAAACCTTCGTCAGAAGCCATGTAATCGAGAAACTTGAGCGCTGCATCTACACACTCGCCCTTGCAGCTACTGGTGATAGCCGTTACGTTGTTTCCTTGAATGCCAAGATCAACAGGCCGGCTCGGGTCAACATCTGCCCGCTCCAATGGTCCGATCGGGATGTAATCGCTTCCAGGATGTGAAGTAACATATTCTTTGGAGGCGTCCAAAATGGCCGGATAATGTGCGGCAAGGATAGCAATGCGTCCTTGATTAATTTTTTCTTTGGCAATAGGATCCGTCTGAGTAAAGGCTTCGGGGTCCATCAGCCCTTCCTCAACCAGTTTACGATAGAACAGCGTGTATTCTTCGTATCCTTTGGTGAAAAAGTTATGTTCTACCGTTCCGTCACCTTTGTCTACATAGCCTGCTCCGGAATAGAACATCGTGTTTCCGATGCCTACGGACCATCCGTTACTAAATCCGCCCAGTGGAAACACGGGCTGACCGCTCTCCTTCAGGTTGGCATCTTTGATTTTTTGGAGGAAGTTATAGAAGTCTTCCTTCGTCACGACAGACTGAGGATCCACGCCGACTTTCTCGGCTATGTCTTTGCGAACATAGAAGCCATATAGCCAATCCATGCCATCTTCGTTCGTTGCGGGCTGATTTTGTAAAAGTAAATATTTCTTGCCGTCATACGCATCTATCGCTTTTTCATACAATGCTGGCGGAACATTCTCTTTCGCGATGGATTTCGCCAGGTTTGGGTAATCCCCCAATTTATCGGATATATCTACCAGCTGTCCTTCTTTGGCAGCCTTGATGATCCCGTCCAGCTCGCCGCCCCATGCAGGTCCGGTGTAGATATCCGGCAAATCCTGTGTGGCGAAAATCTGGTTTACTTTCTCCGTCTCGCTGCCTTTCGTATATTCCCACTCTAATGTGACGCCAGTTTTCTCTTTGATGACTTCCTCGACAGGGGTTATCCCATTATCCGATCCGCCTGAGCCATTCCAATTGTGCAAGATTTTGAGTTTATTTCCGTTCTCTCCTTCTGCGCCTTCCCCGTTTCCTGATGAATTCGTGCAACCGCTCAGCAAACCTCCAACCATGATGGACACGAGCAAGATGGATACGCCTTTCGACCAAATCCTGTTCAAACCAATCGCCTCCTTGAATAAATGATCTCGGTAAAGCTCTAGCAAATTCAGGTCAGGATGATCTACCCTTTAACCGAACCAATCATAACCCCCTTCACGAAATATCGTTGTAGAAACGGATATATACATAAGATCGGGAAAACCGTAATAACAAGCAATGCCATTCGAAGTGATTCAGGTGTTGCTCCTGCTCCACCGACTCCACCAACCGTCTGACCACCCTGCTGTGCTGCACGCTGCATCGAATTGGATAATGCCTCTGCTTCTGTCAGCATTTCTTGCAGTAGGGTCTGTACCGGTATCAAATCTTTGTTAGATACGTAGTAGGCGCCAGAGAACCAGTCATTCCAGTGGGCTACCCCAATGAACAGCGAGATCGTTGCAAGTACCGGCCCGGAAAGAGGCAGAATGATTCGTACGAAGATTTGAAAATCTCCATACCCGTCAATACGCGCCGATTCCTCCAGTTCCTCAGGTATGCCTTGCAGGAATGTCCGAATAATGATGATGTGCATGAAGTTGAACAACAAGGGCAAAACGTACACCCAGAAACTATTAATCAGATGCAGTTTTTGAAGTGTAATGAAGAACGGGATGAATCCCGCACTGAAAATCGTAGGCAAAAAGATGTAAAAGGTGAAAAAGGAGCGACCTGGCAATGTTTTTTTGGAAAGTGCATAGGCCATGAGTGTACACAATACAACGTGGAGAAAAGTACCCAGCACGGTGCGCATAATCGTAATTTGATATGCCTTCCAGATCCTTGCGTTATCGAATACCTGAGCATAGTTATCCAACGTGAATTGGCGGGGAAGAAAATAAATCGCGCCTTGCATCGAATCCTTACCGTCGTTCAGTGAATAAGCCAAGATATATATAAACGGGTAAATCATCGAGAATCCAACCAAAGCAAGAAAAATATAGTTAAGTACCGAGAATAAGGACCATTTTCGTTCCATAAGGTCACCTCCTTAGAACAGGGATACATCACTGACTTTGCGGGCGATGCGATTAACGGTTACAACCAGAATGAGTGCGATAACACTTTGGAATAGTCCTACAGCTGCAGCGTAACTGAGACGTCCTTCTCGAATCCCGGAGTTAATGGCATGCACGTCCAGTACACTGCCAAGACTTGCGGTTGCCGGTCCATTCAGGAGAAGCAGTTGTTCATAACCTGCGCTCATCAGACTGCCCACAGCGAGTATGAATAATATGATAGCTACATTGCGGATACCTGGAAGCGATACATGCCACATCTGTCTGAAGCGTCCCGCACCATCCATTTTGGCAGCTTCGTAAAGCTGCTGATCAATACCCGCAATGGCGGCCATAAAGATGATGGAATTCCAACCGATATTCTTCCAGATGTCTGAACCGACGATCATCTGATAGAACCATGTTGGATTATTCAGGAACTGGATCGACTCCGCTCCAAATGACCCCAATAAGTCATTGACTGGCCCCCCATACGGCGTTAGGAGCCGTTGCATCAGCGTAACCACGACGATCCAGGATACGAAATAAGGCAAGTAAGAAAGGGTCTGAACCGTCTTTTTGAATTTGATCATTCGTACTTCATTTAAGAGGAGTGCAAGAATGATTGGCATCGGAAAGCCAATTAGCAGTTTCATGAGACTGATGATGATCGTGTTACGGATGATGTCACCGGATTGATAGTAATTGAAGAACTGTTGAAAGTACTTAAGGCCTGCCCATGGACTTCCGGTGAATCCGCCAACGAAATTGTAATCCCTAAAAGCAACCTGAATTCCATATAGCGGTACATAGGAGAACAGGAAAAACCAGACGATTCCGGGCAGCATAAACAAATAAAAGAGTTTATGCTGCCAGATTCGCTTCATCAATCGATTGTTGCTCACTCGTGTCTTGATCACATTCCAACCTCTCCTTTCTCATAATGGACGGTCATCCATCCCAGCTATAGCTATCCTAACTTCAATCGTAACGTGATGATTTCAAATGGCGTGAAGGATAAAGCCATCTCGGATGCTCCTGCAAATGAAACGGGTGAAATGATATTTTCCATAAGATCAGTCGTCCAGGCTTCTGCTATATGGAATCCAAGATGTAATACCGTGGTGGCATGTGTTCCCGAAGTTTCATATAGACGGACGATGATGTCGTCTCCATCCTCGGCTTTTTTGACGGATTCCACCATGATGTACGGATGATCCGGCTGAAGAAATGTTTTCGAATATGGGAGCTTACCTTTCTGCTTACCAGATACAGATGATAAGGAAACGGTGCGAAGCGGGATGTTCAGTTCATTACCTCTTCGATAGATCTCAGCCTGAACATGGTTGCCTTGATGCGGATATAACGAATAGGTGAACGTATGCTCCGCACGATCCGCTTCCGGATCAGGATACGAGCTGCTGCGCAGCAAATTCAGACCAAGCACATTATCGATGGCTCTATGACCATATTTACAATCATTAAGCAATGCGACTCCATAATCCGGCTCCGATAAGTCAATCCACTGATGAGCACATATCTCATCCTTGGCGAAGTCCCACATGGTATTCCGATGAGTGGGTCTAGTCAAACTGCCAAATTGGATCTCACAGTGAACCTGATCTGTACGGATATTCACCGGGAATGAAGTACGAAGCATTTTACTATTCTCTCTCCAATCCACGGTCGTCTCGAAATCAATTCGTCTGCTGCCTTCTGTCAGAACCACCGTCTGGATCAGAGTGGATTCTCCATAGTTATATTCGAAGACCAGCCCGACTTTTGGACCCTCACGAAGCTCGCGAATGTCATGAAGCGTTAATGGCATACCTGTATGTGCGGAATAGTCATGACTGAAATCCCAAGCATCTCCTTCGTCGTGATACACACGAAGTGCATTTCCCGGATGACCTTGCGGAATGACTTCCCGCACTTCAGCCTTGTCCTGGATGGAGATAATGGCTCCATTCCGATCAAACTTCACGATGAATGTGTCGTTCTCCACACAGCGTTCTTCAGCGGAAACGTGAAATTCCGACTCTTGTATTCCCGGAACTAACTGGGCGCATGATGCGATTTCATCTATAGCACCCTGGTCCACATGATCTGATACCATTGTGTATCCCATGGATGGAACCTGAACCTTGCGCCAGTTTCCATTTGTGTGAATCCATTCCTGACGCTCCCAAGGCAATGAATTGAATATCACCACGGAGCAGCTGGATGAGGATTCGATATTTGAAGAGATCTGGTCTGCCATATGGCTGTAGGTTTCGTTGATCATATTTTCTGTCTGATCTAAAAGTTCTTCATATCGTATGAGTGACTCATCGTACACACGCTTGATGGAAGACCCCGGAAGGATATCATGGAACTGATACAAGAGGACTTCCTTCCATATCGTTTCCAGTGACTCGGACGGATAAGACTTGCCTAGCTGTGAAGCTACAAGTACTGAGGCGAACTCCAATTCGCGCAGTGCTTTCTCCATTTTCCGGTTATACCACTTACTTCGCGCCTGACTGGTCAGGGTTCCTTGATGTTTCTCCAGGTAAAGCTCACCGCGCCATGTCTGGAACCGTTCACGTTCTTCATTAAGTCGTTCGAAAAATTTCCAAGAAGGTTCCTGTATAACAGGGGACAAGCCAAGCAGGTTTTTCTCCCGTGTCAGCCGCTCCAAATGCTCTTCGCCAGGTCCTCCGCCTCCGTCTCCTATACCAAAAAGCATTAGCGCATGGTTTGATACATTTTTATCCAGATACCCCTGTTCAGCACTGATGATCGAACGTGGAGCTGCAGGACTGTTGTAAGTATCCTCTGGTGGCATATGTGTTAATACAGCTGAACCATCAATTCCCTCCCATAGAAAGGAATGATGAGGATGTCGGTTATACTCACTCCAGGAGAGCTTCTGGGTCATCATGTAATCCACACCGGATTTCTTTAATAACTGGGGCAAACTTGCCGAGTAGCCGAATACATCAGGCATCCAGAGCGATTTCATTTCCAGACCAAATTCCTGCTGGAAATAACGCTTGCCATACAAAATCTGGCGTACGAGTGATTCACCCCCAGGCACATTGGTATCCGATTCTACCCACATGGCGCCTTGCGGTTCCCATCTGCCTTCACGTACACGTTCCTTGATCTGCTCATACAGCTTGGGATAATGCTGCTTCATCCAATCGTACAGCTGCGGTTGGCTCGCTCCGAACACATAATCAGGATAACGCTCCATCATGCGAAGCACAGTTGAGAACGTTCTAGCTCCTTTACGGATCGTTTCACGGATCGGCCATAACCAGGCCAAATCTATATGAGCATGACCCACAGCGCTTAGGGTTAAGACCGGATCGCCCCCCTGCAGGGTTAGCTGTTCATGTAGTCGATTCTTCGCTTGCTCGACACTCTCTTTCGAGAAATCGATCAACTGTACTGAAATATCATAGAACGTCTGATAGATTCTCTCCTTCCGAGCGGAACCGTCATGGAGCTGCTCTGCAGTCTCCAAGAGCACCTCGGTATCGTAATAGAGATCCCGAATATCTTCCCTGCAGAAGGCGATGAGTGCTTCTTTCAACGTCCCTCCCCGATACTTGCCGAACAGATCGTTATTGCCTGCATCTGCCCACACTTCAACTTCCTGTCCATTTACAGATGTCTCATGGAGCTGCACGACTCGTTTCCCAGGCAGACCTAATGAAAAATCAAATTCGGAGTTAATCGTCGTCAACCCTTGGATAGGTGACCCTTCATGGTCAACCAGACACAGCTCACCGTTGACATCCAGCAAGAGGACCGTGGTTTGGTTACCTGTGACTGCCGGAAGATTACCTGCAAAACGGAACCAGGCACAATCCCATAATTCTCCCCATTGTTCTCCTTGCTTGAGTGTCACTTTCGTGCCGGTCATCCGTTCCTCGTAAGGTACGGGCTCTGGTGTAATCCAAGCCGTCACTTCTAATTCGGCAATCGGCTCATATATGGCTTCCCGAAGTTTGTTTAACATCTGTTTTAACCGTTCTGGCCTTATCGGTTCGTAGGGCATACTAGTATACTCCTCTCTGTTACATCAATCAGGTTGTATTGTGAATTCAGGAAGTCCAGCGGACATGAACCTCTGCATTGTTCTCGTTGCCATGTTCGTACTGAAGAAGCACTGTCTTTGAATCCGGGTCCCATTCCCATACCACGGGGACCATCTGCTCTTGAATGACATACTGGGCAGATAATGGTCTGGCCTTGCAATACAACCTTGCTGTTGCCTTCATGTTGGAAGGTCCTCTTGCAATGAATCGAAAACCTGTGGCCGACTGAGACAGACCTTCTATTCGGGAAGAAGCAGCAATGACGGATACTTCTCCATCCGTTGGACGACCCGCTTCAATATCATAGAGCAAGGCTTGCTCTCCCGGATTTAGGATCACCTGGTTCAGCACTGAGAGCTTTGAATCAAACAAATCCACAATCGGACCTGGAATGACTACTGCCTCTTCGCTGACCGATTCATCGAGAACCGATACGATTAGATAGGGACCTCGTCTAATTTTGAAATATGGTTTCGATTCCCACTGTAGTTCTGGTCCGTGGACAGCTTCCATCGTTTCTTTCACAGATTGGCGCAGCCGATCAGCCCCTGCCTTGGATAAAGTGAAGTCAGCCGGATGTTCATCCAGCCAGCAAACTACCCCTTTTCCTACCTTATTGACACCTTGCCTCTTATCTTTTAGACCTAGCTGTTCAAACAAATGTGCTCGAGGGGATTTATACGTCTGATCTGACTGCTCTTGCTTGCGTTCATGGTTCCACCATGCACGAATATCGTGATACGGGTCGCTGTCATCGCCTACATAGATTAACGCTCCACCATCCTGTACCCACTGTGCAAGAGCATAATGAATGTCCGGATATTCCGGTTTGATAAATTCATAGCTCAGTATGAGCACACGATAAGTTGCCAAGTAACCCGGATACCGCCTTACATTATCCAGTTGAAGTGGACGGACAGGAATACCATGTTTCAATAACGGCAGTGTCAGACCGTAAAAAGGAGAAAAATCGAGCAGTTCTGTATCGCCATCCTCCTGGAATCCTTCAGGATCTGTTCCATCGTATTTACCGGCATGAGCTGCATTGGGATCTGACTTCATTCGTTGAAACATTGCTGAGTCTGCAATAAAAACGCCAACTTGTAATGTCTCCTCTGCTGTTTCAATCACATCCTGATTCATGTTACCAAGCGTGTGCATGACCTGAAGCAAAGTTGTGGCATAGTCTGACGGAATTTGCTCCTTGCCAGAGCCATCCTCGGATGGATAAGTGCCTTGAAAGATTCGTCGAGGCCAAGGTGCGACTTCATAATGGGCGACCCCGGGATGCAGCAGTGAGGCAACCACCGTTTTTAAATAGTTCTGGCGGTAATCAGCCCAGGTATAATTCGGGTTATCTTCGATCGGATCATGCAGGAACCACATTCGTCTGTCGGTCCCACGAACCAGTTCCTGCATGACGCCATATTCAAGGTAAGCGGTTTCAAACGTACGTTCCTTACGCAACCCTTCATACACATTGGGGGTTCGGGATGTCCCGGTCCAGATCTGTGCAATATACCCATCGATGGAGGGTAGCTCTAGAAGCTGAGATTGTGGACTGACAATACGCCACTGTGTGTAATTAATCAGACTATGAGTCGGAACATAAAAGCGAAGGACACGACCATAACGTTTTAACGCGTAGTCCTTCATCTCGGCACATAATCGGTCCAGGACACGTGTATATAAATACGCTTTTAATTTGGAAGCTCGAAATTGGGCATCAGGTGAAGCGTGTGGCGGAATCCAAGGCTCTTTGTAATACAACTGCCATTCCCGTTTAAAAGCTTCTGAATAGCCTCCGTTTACCCAGAATTCAGGTTCCTCCAGATGGATGGCTTCCACACCGGCGTCAACGGCAATACGTATTCGATCCGCTATGTAATGACCAAAGGAAATGGTAGGCACCATGTATGGAATGACTGGCTCGCTCCCATGAAGAATCATGTTGCCTTCCCGGTCCATTTGAGCTTCATCCCAATGTGTTGCTCCATCGACCTCACCATCCAAATAGCTGTTGTAGGTCCCCCAAGCAACTCCTGTCATCAAATGAACCACATATCCTTTTTCTTTCCACTTCAGAATGCGTTCCTGCATCGACTCATCAATCCCGTAAACCATCACAAAGTCAGTCTGTAGATCATAATCCGGATGGTAAGCTGCAGATTCTTGAAATCCCGTACGCTCTTCCTTTCGATCTCGTGCCATTTTCTTAACCTCCCCAAGCTCGTATTTGATTTGGGTTGCAATGTATGACTATCCATCATTTTCTAGACTATAATATATGATATGAATATATTCAATATGTTTTTTATACAAACATAAAAAAAACCTTTTCCGCTTCTCTCCGGAAAAGGTTTTCTTTTTTTGTGAAAATTAAGCTTGAGGAACCGTTCCGGTGGTTTGACGTACGACCAGTTCGGGTTCAATCAGCATTTTGCTATAACTTTTCGCTTCCCCATGACCACGTAATACTTCAAGTAATTTAGCAGCCGCCCGATACCCCATATCCCGCTCAAATTGCTTAACATGGGTAAATATACTGAATTCCTCCACGATTGAGGTGGGATCATCGAAGCTTACTATCGATACATCTTCAGGCACTCGAAGCCCTGCTTGTTTGGCCATTTGATAGATTTGCACACCTAACCTGCCGTTAAGCGAAACATAGGCTGTGACCATTCGATTTTGGATATATCGATACAAAGGGTGGGCCTCTGCTTCCTTAAGTTCAGTTAGCGGTTGGAAATCTGTGATCATATGAGCAGGATTAATTAACGCACCTTTGCCTTTTAAAGCCTCAATATAACCTTCGATCCGCTCCTGAACCGTAACTGTCTGAAGGGGAGAATCCGAGCAAATAGCGATATCCCGGTGTCCCAGCTCCCAAAGATGCTCCACAGCTAGCCTTGTGCCCCGTCTGCCATCTGCCGCAATATAATGTGTCTCGACCCCTGGCAAATAACGGTCCATCAGTACAAAAGGAAAACCCGAGAGCTTCATGCCAAGGATCTCCTCGTTGTAGTTCTCTTCATCAACAGGAAAGATTAATAGACCTTCTGCCCCAAGCGCCTTCATTTCCTTGATGACATCCTTCTCTTTATCCACCTTGCCATGTGTAAACATGATCATGCTGCGATATCCTTCGTCACGCAAGGCTTGCTCAATTCCCTCAACGAGCCTGATGGCAAAATAATCATGGATGGAGGGCACAATGATGCCAATCATTCCTGTAGACAGTGTCCCCTCTCTACCTTTCATTGTGTTCGCTTGCGATGAGGTCATAGAAGCACTATCCGCTTCTTCAGCTACAAAACTACCTTTCCCCGGCACACGCGCAATTAACTTTTCATTTGCTAATCCGGTCAAGGCATTGGCAACTGTAATTTTACTGACCTGAAACTGATCCATCAGTTCCTTCTCTGTCGGTATGCGATCACCGGGTTTCATATTTTCTTGAGTTATGACATGTCTGATATAGTCCTGGATTTGTTGATACAGTGGAATTCGATCATTTGTACTCATTTGATCACATCACCAATTCATTCATAATATTTGAGATATATAATATATCCTTTCACCTGCAAGTGCAATAAACAAGCTGAGCTTATCTGCAGTTGCAAAGATTATCTCCTTGATATCATCGCATTTAATATGCCTGATTTCCAGGAATAATGGGAAGTTTTGTCGAACCCCTTGTAAAATTATATATGAATATATTTAATATGTGTTGGATAGAGATGTGTGGATTGGCTTTTGGCCACAAGAGGAGGGTGGGTATTACGGGCACATACTCTAATTCTTGACTATAACAAGGAGTGAATTCGCCATGGCTCGTAGATTCACGATGCTCTGTTTAGCTCTCATATGCGCTTTTTCATTAACCGCCGGCGCTGCTTCAGCTACGGAAACGAATGTACAGACAGCCAAACCTGATGGGTCCAAACACCGTGAACTGCCAAGTTTCAAAAAGCCGAAACATTTGGATGCAGCCGACATCTATGATGCGTCAGGTGACATCAAATTGTTGCTGGGAACATTACAGGGTATCGTTAACAGAGAACAACCCCGAATCTATCTGATTGAGTCCCAGGAAGAAGGAAAATTGACCTGGCTTAAGGACATCAAGGTGCCTTACACGCTTCATCAGGATTATTGGGAAGTGTTCTCTGCTTATCGCAACGAAGTCAAAGGCATGGTTGTATATGATCCCAAAGTACCTGATACGATTAACGTAGCAACCACGCTCGCAGGACTGAAGAATGCTGTGGTTGCCAGTCCCGAGTTAGCAGTCAAATTGTCCAAAGCCCCTTACAAATTGAAGATTGTAGATGACCTGCGGGGTAAATTCAATAGTCGGATAGATGCCTATACCTGGCAGTATGAGAATCTGTGGAAGAAAACGAACCACCAGATGTTAATTGGACTTGATCCGGATACGGCGATTCGCATTCCATCCGGCATGCCTGAATCCTTTGTTACGATAACGGAGGAAAAACAACAGATTCGAGATGCAAGCAACCGTGACACGTATTCCCTGGACCTTTCTTCACTCTTGGGAAAATCTTCAGTATATCTCCGATTTGATGACGCTTTCACTCAGGATGGCTGGGGACCGGCTGTACATGAGATTACGGTCAAGGCGGATGGAAAAGAGATCGCTAACTTTATCGCAGGAACACCGGAAGAAGAACAATTCCTCTATGACAGACAGAATTCCAAGGTTGCTGAAGGAGAAGGAGGCCACCGTTTCGCCGATAATGGCAATTATTTTGTGTATGAATTCACTCCTCCTGCGGGTACTCAGAACCTGACGGCTGAAGTGGACATGTGGAATCAGTATAAAGTATCCGCGGGTACTATCCGCCCTCTCTCCGCTGAGCAACGGGAGCCTTATGCATATTTAAGGGATTATGCAGTCGCTAATAAAGCGATGGTATTCTGGTTGGATTCCAATATACCTGAGCAAAAAGCACTCTTCGAGAAGATCATGTCTGATGTAAAACCCGGAACTCCCTACCTTGGCTGGTTTAGCAATGATGTCGAAGGTGAGTTCAGCTCCGTTGAGATTGCATCTCGATATGGCGTCTATGTTCTTGCAGCCGATTGGTTCAGCAACCTGACTGTTTTCTCGGGGACAAAACCGAATCTCACCCCGGTGAAAAAATCTCCGCGACCTGCGCTGGAGAACAAAATCTATGTAACGTATACCTTTACGGAGGGTGATAATTTTCAGTATAACCAGCATCGCATGCGTGTGATGTGGGATGATCCGGCCAGAGGTAAGGTTCCGATTAACTGGACTTCAAGCCCGCTTCTCTACGAAGGTGCACCAGCAATATTGAATTATTATGTGAACACTGCAACCCCGAATGATCTGCTGATCGCAGGACCGTCCGGTGCAGGATACTTCTATCCAGAGGCATGGCCCGACTCAAGCTTCCGGCAATTTTTGCAGCAAACTGAAAAATATATGAAAAAGACTGGCATGACCATTCCTTATGTGTTGAACCGTATAGACAGCGAGAATGTACCTCTCACGCCATTTAAAGCCAAGGCTTATGCACAGGATTATCATGCACCCGGCTTATTCATCAGCTATGAAGACAACTATGGTGTGGAAATCGTTGATGATAGCCTGCCCGTATCCACAATTCGTGGGATAAGTACCGTGCAGGATGGATTACAGGTGCTGAATGAAGCGAAAGCGAATTGGGATGGTAAATCGCCTTTGTTCGTTTCCCTTGGATTGCTTGCATGGAGTACGACTCCATCCGATGCACTGGCGATCACCGAAGAACTCGGAACAGAATTCAAGGTTGTCCGTGCTGATGACTATTTCTCCTTAATCCGAGAAAGCTACCACTTACCCCCTAGCAAGTAATAACCATACTTACATTGAATCTGCAGACGCATAAAAGCATCGTACCCTGAGTAATTGGGTACGATGCTTTTTTCGAATGAAACTTCACCGCTGATCTACCGTTTAACAGTGACACCGGAACATAACAGCACCGCATGATCTTTCTCTTGAAAAGACTCATGCAGGCGCTGACCTCTAATAATTACTATCCTATCAACCTATCTTCCACTCAAATGGCTACTTCTTCACTGGTCTATCCGGTTTACCTGGCTTATCCGCTTTGCCGTCTTCCAGCTTAGCAGCTCCTTCCAGCAGAAATACGCCGCTGAGCTGAGCCGTAAGGTCGAGTGGGTTCTGGGCTGCTTTCCCCCAAGCTTGACCGAATAATCCAGTGTCCCGGCTACCTTTCAGTAAGGCATCGGCATTGCGATAGACTGCCTTTTTCAGGCTCTTGTTATGCCCGACTTCATACAACTCAACCATGTAGCGGATCAAGATGCCTTTGAACAACGCACCGTCCCCGTCGCCGTCCTCTTTAAATATGCCCGTCTTCTCATCCGTTAAGGTCTTCAAAGAACCAGCTGCGGTTTTCTCGGCATCTTTCAAATACGTCTTCTTCCCTGTTATCCGGTAGAGTTCAACACCCGCTCCGATAAACGTGCCTTGATTGTACGTAAAGATCCATGCTTCATTCACATCCAGTGTGCCATCCTCCTTCAGTACCAAACCATCCGCTACCAGGCCCGTTTTCGGATTAACCAGATGTTGTTTCTCCCAATCATATATTTTTTTGGCCCATTCCAGATCCCGCTCATCGCCAAAACGTTCATACAACCTTGCAGCCAAGATAGCGGCAGGTCCATTGGAGCATGCATTTCGGTTATAACGCTGATCCTTTTTCCAAGCCATACCGCCAAGCTCATCTTCCCACCAGGCGGTCTTGATGTCATCCCACAACTCCATTACGTATCCCTTCATCTCTTCACTGCCTGTTGCATCATACAGACGAAGCCCGGCGAGCGCGAGCCATTCCATATCATCGTAGAATTCATTGTGAAGTGAACCATTTCGTGCAATGATACTGCGAACGAGTTCTTCCGCACGCTCAGTGTAGGCATTGTCTCCTGTACGTTCGTATCCGTCCACCAATGCATCGACCGCATGAGCCTTCCACCAGTAATTTAAGGCCTGTTCACCTTCTGGTGTTGATGGGTAAGCATTATTCATCATTTTTGATGCATCGTTCCAGTAGTATTCATTCAGCTTCTCTTGCGACCACTGCGCCTGATCTGCATAGCGATTCTTGCCACCGCTTGTTGCCCCCATGGTGGTGACCAAAATAATGCTGAGTACCAGCGTGAGGCTCACCATTTTCCTTTTGCTCATCAGATCCCTTCCCTTCTCCAATCGACGTATAACTAACAGTTTTACCCGTAAAGCAGTGTCAATCCCTTGCTCCAGCTCTGTTCACGCCTGTCCCTGACGGTGTTCCTTCACCCCCTTCCATATTTCTCAGGCAGAACTGCAGATGAGGCTGATAACCAGAACTATTCTTTTACGGCTCCAAGTACGATTCCGTGGATTAGATAACGTTGCAGAAAAGGATATATCATCAGAATGGGAATCATGGATACCAGAATTTTGGCAGAATTCAACGTTGTATTGGAGATTTTATTGAACTGCTGCAGCTGTTCGACTGAAAGATTCTGCATCTGATCCCGTGTGAGACTGAGCTGCTGCAGATAGGTCTGGAGCGGGATTTTGGAGCTGTCGTTAATCAGAATGATGCCGTCGAAGAAATTGTTCCAGTGCCCCACAATAACAAACAGCATGATCGTTGCCAGACTCGGCATAGAAATGGGGATGAAGATTTTGAGCAGAATTTTAAGCGGACTGGCACCGTCAATAAATGCGGCCTCTTCCAGTTCCTTTGGAATTCCCTTGAAGAAGTTCATGAGGAGAATCACATTAAAGACAGGAACTGCCCCCGGCAGAACCAGCGCCCAAATGCTGTTGATCAACCCCAACTTGCTGATGACCATATACCATGGAACGATTCCCCCGCTGAAAAGCATAGTAAACACAATAATCCACATATATGTGTTTCTCGATCTGAATTGTGTGACGCTTCGTGACAACGGATAGGCCATGAGAATGGTCAAAAACATGTTGATTGCTCCCCCCAGCACCACCCGCTCGACCGAGATGAAAAAAGCCTTCCAAAACTTCGTATCATTCAGAATCTGGCCATACGATGAGAAATTCAGCTCCACTGGAAAAAAATAAACCCGACCTGCATTAACAGCTGTACTGCTGCTGACGGACACCATAATGGTATTGACAATCGGCGCCAAGGACATGAACGTAATCAGAATTAACGCAAACATAATCAACAGGCGGGATAGCCTGGAGCCGAGCGATTTGGATTGAATCATGCTAACCCTCCTAGAAAATTCTGTACCCCGCATACCTCGAAGCAAGTCTGTAGGAAATCACGATCAGAACAAAGCTGATCACCGATTTCATCAGTCCAATCGCTGTTGCAAATGAATATTGCATGTTGATCAGACCCATACGGTATACAAAAGTATCGATAATATCGCCCGTTTCATATACCAGCGGATTATACAGGTTAAACACCTGATCAAAACCCGCATTCAGTACATTACCAAGACTCAGCGTACCCAGCAGGATAATCGTTGGGAACATACCCGGCAGCGTGATATTCAGCGTCTGTTTCCAGCGACTTGCGCCGTCCATTGCGGCAGATTCGTACAATGCAGGGTTGATTGCCGTTAATGCAGCCAGATAGACAATCGTCCCGTAGCCAAATTCCTTCCACGTATCCGTCACAATGAGCAGCGGCCTAAACCAGTCATTACTCGCCAGAAACATAATCCGCTCCAGTCCGAGAAACTCAAGGAAGTTATTCACCATGCCATCGAAGGAAAAGATCATGGTCAGCATGGTGCCCAGAACCACCCAGGACATAAAATGCGGCAAATAGACGATGGTTTGAATTGTACTCTTGAATACTTTCAGACGCACCTCATTTAACAGCAAAGCGAATACGATGGGTACAATCAACCCTAGAGCAATCTTTCCAACCGCGATAACCAATGTATTAATGAAAATCTGCTTCGCGTCCGGCAGTTGAAACATATATGTGAAATTGGAAAGCCCTGCCCACTTTGACCCGAATATTCCTTTGGCGGGAATGAACTTTTGGAATGCCATCACGACCCCGAACATCGGTACAATTGAGAAAATGAACAGCATGATCATGCCAGGAAGCAGCATAAAATGATAAGTCATTTCATCAAAAGTTTTACGTTTCTTTTTCCTCCCGTAACGCACTTCCCGCTCTTGATTAACGGTTGTTTCCATTTGCGGCATTGTCCTTTCCACCTCCATCATGTGCCTAATTGGACAGGTTTTATCGGCGAAAGCCCGTGCGGAAGTCCACCATCAGGCTTCCACACCTAAGCTCACGCGATCCTTATCTGTTGCTCATCTCGTTGACTTCTTCTGTAATCTCGTCACCACCCGTACGTTTCCAAGTGTCGACAAACTTATCGAATTCATCTACAGGGGCTTCCCCCATAATGATCTTGAGCATGGTTTCCTCTTCGAGCTTCTGCAGATTCGCCCACTTCAGCTTCATCGTCTCGGTTGTTCCATAGAAGCCTGCGGGAATCACTTCCAAATTCGGATTATTCGCCTCACGCTGTCCCTCGATCCGGGAGAGATATTCACCATAAGTGTTTGCATCGATCGCATTACCTTTCTCTTTGAATTCCTGATAGGCCTTGAAAGAAACCATTCGATCTTCCTGAACAGCGGAAGCATCTCCGGCCTCATCCGCCTTGATCAGATCATCGTAATACCGCTTCAGCACATCGTTATAATCCACTTGCATCGGAATCTGGGTAGGATCATTGTTCCAGCGGCTTGCATCGGTGAGCAACTCGTCAGCATGCTCTTTCTTGTAATTGATTGCGTCCTCCGTTAAGGAGTACAGGAAATCCGTTGTTAAATTGACTGATTTCATAATCGCTTCAGGATGAGCAAAATCCTTCTTCACAACGACGATACCACCGCCCACCGGATCTTGCCGGATCGTCTTGAACTTGCCATTTTCATCCACTGGTGCAGATACGGCAACCCAGACTGCTTCAGGATCTTGTTTGATGGAATCCTTGTAGTTGGTGTAACCGATCCACCATGGATTAAACACCATTCCGGCCTGTCCGTTGATGACGAGAGCTTCCTTCTCTTCACTCGACCGGACAGCAAACTGTTTATCAATCAAACCTTCTTTATACATGGCACTCAACTCTGTCAGCGCTTGCTTCACTTCAGGCTGAACAGATCCATATTCAACCTGACCGTTCTTCTGAATCCAGTTCATCGGAAAGGCACCGTGTGCAGCAAAGATCGGCGTAAAGTTCATCGCATTGGAATCCATGACCATGCCTACCGTCTTGCCTGTTCCCGAAACGTCCTTCTCCACAAACATTCTCGCGAGATTCCATACATCCTCGACGGATTCCGGGAGCTTCGCGCCTACTTTATCCACCCAATCCTTCCGGACCCACAGCAATTGGTGCTGGTTTCCGATATTCGTCATGGGCAGACCCATGATTTTACCATCCACCTTTACCTGATTCAGCAGCAAATCTCCGTAGGAACCATAAATATTTTTAACACCCTCGGATGCTGTCTTCTCATAAACCTCTGTCATGTCGGCAATGAGATCGTTATCCACCAGTTGATTAAATATTTCGCGGCTGACAAGCATTACATCCGGGAGGTCACCTGTCGTCATCGAGAGTGACAGCTTCTGATCCATATCATCTGTTTCCCAAGCCACCTTGGCTTTGACGTTCACCCGGTCTTCTACATAGCGTGTAGCCAAATTGTTTTCAATGGTATCGCCGGCAGGCAGATTGTTCACATGGTTGGTATTTCGGCCAATCGTAAATTCCACGGGTGTCTCATATTTACCATAAGGTTCATAGTCCTGTTGTGAAATTTGCGGTTGTGCACTCTCGTTATTGCCCCCGGTACACCCACTGATTACAGCTATCATCATGCTTCCGATCAGCAGCGTAGCCATCTTACTGCGCTTCTTCATTCTGTCATCCCCTTTATCTGATTTGCTTTTGATAACCAAATTGTATGCGTTTTCACAATTGGCGTATATGCCACATTTTTCGGATATGTAACACTTTTTTTATGACCTCCAATTTACTTTATTTCTCTGTATTAAAAGTTTATAACAGTAACAAATAAGCGGTCGCAACAGCAACCGCTTCCGTACTAACGCTATGTTTTTAATGTAACTACACGCAATTATGTGGCAGGAAGGACGATTGACACTTCCGTTCCGCTGCCTGGCTCACTATGAATAACGAGCCCGTAATCCCGACCATAATACAGCTTGATTCGGTCATTAACGTTCCGAACACCACATCCGCCGTTCTCTCCTGTTAACAACCCTGCCGTCTGCATAGGCGTCATGCCAACACCGTTATCACAAACGGTTAGTTTAATCCCTTCTCCCACCCGGTTAACTGTAATGTGAATGCGATAATCTATCGCATCTGCCTCCACAAAACCATGCTTGATGGCATTTTCCACAATTGGCTGTAAAATAAAATGAATCACCTCGGTATGTAATACCTCGTCATTGATATGGTAATCCACATCAAATCGGCCATCGTTCATGATGAGCTGCAAATCCAGATACGCTTTAATATGCTGCACCTCAGCCTCAATGGTGGCCATATTCTTCCCCTGGTTTAGTGTTGTTCTATAGAAACGGGCTAATGCAGATACCATATAACTCGTTTCTATATCCGCCTTTTTCTCGGCCCTCCAGCGTATAAATGAAAGGGTATTGTACAGGAAGTGAGGGTTGATCTGACTAATCAACTTGTTATATTCACTTTCCTTCTTGGCAATTTCGGCGTGATACACCTGAGAGATCAGGCTGTTGATCCTTGTCAGCATTTTACCGATACCGTTAGTCAGCTCACCAAATTCATCCCTGGATGAACTCCGGATAATCACATCCAGATTGTTCCGCTCTACCTTGTCCACCTTGTTCTTGATATGGATAATTCTTTGCGTAAAGTTATTAGAGATGACATAAATGAGCAGGAAGGTAATGACCAGGCTGAGGATGATGACAAACAGCGTAATTTGAAAAATACTCATTGCATTGGCGTACGCATTGGTATTCAGCAGATTATAGTGAATGGTCCAGCCGTTGTTGGCGAGTGAGCGGCTAAGACTTAGATCGCCAGACTCCCCAACTTTCGAACCTGCGGGCACAGCAACACGCTTGTGGTTTTCCTGAAATATCACATGCTGCTTCGCGTCCTCAATATGAACAGCTACATGTTCCGACAGATTGTCCAGATCTGCAAAGATGCTATCATGCTGAATGGAGATCACCATAAAATTGCTGTCTTTCGGATTGCTGATCAGTTCCTGAACGAGATAAAGCTTCTCCCCATCCACAATCCAACGCCTGCCTCGAAATCCGTCATACCAAGCCTTACTCTTGAGATCCCCAATTGGCAAAATATTATTGCGGATCCCCAATAACTCCCCGGATGTATAAAAGGTAATGCCTTCAATATCATCATCCATCAGCCGGATGTTCGAGATCAATGGCTCCAGAATGTCCCGGAAATCCAGGTACATATTATAATAATTATCTTCGTAGTCTTTCGTAAATATTTGCGATAAGTCCCGATTAAGCACCATGAACTCACTTAGCGTATTGTAGCGATTAATCTTATAATCCATAATGTTAGCCACCTGCTCCAGACTCGCTTCAGCTTCGCTCCGCAACTCCTTCATTTGAATACGGTAAGACTGTATGAAGGAGAGCAGTCCAAGCAGAAGGATCGGAATGAGTGCAATCACCAAATGGGATAACAGCAGCTTGTTTCGGAACCTGATATCATTGAATTTGCTCTTGATCCATCCGATCATGAAGCACCCCGCACTCTCTGAACTGTAACGGACTGACGCCAAACCTGTTTCTGAACAGCTTGGCAAAATAAGAATGATTGTCGATGCCAACGGCCCCTGCAATATCATTGATTTTCATATTCGAATGAGCCAGCAGATGGCTTGCACGCCGCAAACGATAATCGGTCAAATATTTCGAGAAGTTCTCCCCGGTCTCTTTTTTAAACAAAATGCTCAAATACCCTGGCGATAGATAAACATCGTGGGCTGCCTCGGATAATGAAATATCTCTCTGATGGTTATCCTTCACATAATCCTTCACCTGTCGAATGACCTTCGATTCCACCGATTCCGGTTCGGGACCTCCGCCATAAGCACGGATCTGCGTGATATCCTCCATCACCTGTAGAAACTCTTCCCTAACCAGTGGCTTGAGCAAATAATTAACCACACCCAGTCGAATGGCACTGCGGGCATATTCAAATTCATCATAACCGCTGCAGATCACAATCTTTATATTCTGCTGCGTTTTCCTGGCTTGTTTGCTAAGCTCTAGTCCGTCCATAAGAGGCATTTTGACGTCGGTGATGAGGATATCAATCGCGTTCTCTACCAGAATTCGCTCTGCGCTCTTTCCGTTCTCGGCTTCCAATACTTGAAAGGGAAAGCCGTAGTGAGAGATCAAATCCTTAATGCCTTCTCTTTGCACGCACTCATCGTCAACAACAAGAACATTAAACATCATGACATCTCCTTTGCAAGTAAAGTGAAGGCAAACTATAAGGGGACTATCTTGGTGTACATAGTATTCAGTCATATCGTAGTATATCATAGATTTAGGAAAGGGCTTTCAAAAAGGTAATCCACCAATTTTCAGGCATCGATGTTGTAATTTAAGTGCCCAGCGACATAGAAATATCATGTAAAACAACAAAAAAAGCCGCCAAAAAGGCGACTATTTCCGTACACGTGCTATCCCTTAACCGCACCTAATGCAACGCTGCCTATAATTTGTCTGGAGAATATCGCAAAGACAATGATAATAGGCAAGATCGAGATCGCAACACCCAAATACAACAGTCCGTAATCCATTCCATAATATCCTTGTACCAGCGCAACGAGTACCGGAAGCGGATATTTATCCAGGGAGAAAAACAGGACCAGCGGCGTGAGAAAATTATTCCACGAACCGATAAAGGTGAATATACCAAGGGCCGATATGGCCGGGCCCAGAATGGGCAAGACAATCTGATTGAACGTGCGGAACTCTCCTGCACCATCTACACGTGCAGATTCAATAATCTCGTCTGGAATGCTGCTCTCCATAAATTGTTTGATAAAAAACACATTAAAGGCATTCGCCGCTGCAGGCAAAATGATCGCTGCATAGCTGTCCAGCAAACCTAACGTACTGAACAGGCGATACATCCCGATCAGCGCGAGCTGCCCAGGCACCATCATGGTGGCAAGCAAGAACAGGAATAGCCAGTTGCGACCTTTGAACTTGAACTTGGCGAAGCCATAAGCCGTTAGTGAACCGATATACAAAGATAGCACCGTAGACGTTCCGGCAATGAAAAAGCTGTTGGCAAACCCGCGCCAGATATTGATTTTGGAAGCCATGTTCGTATAATTATCCAGCAAGAAGGGGCCGGGCAGAAAGGTAAATGTCGATGCAATCGTCGCATTATTATGCGTGGAATAGATGAGCATGAGATAAAATGGAATGATACAGAGCACGGCTAGGCCAATCAAACACAGATAAATAATGACTTTGCCCAGTGTCAGACGCCTCACAGTATCGTATTGCTGTAGCATAACTTTTTGTTGTTCGACTGGTTTGACGGTTGGCATTTCATTTCCCCCTCCCTATGCACGGCTCTTGCGCTTCGTCATCATGAAGGATACGACCGATAGCAGGATAATGATGATGAACAGACAGAATGCAATGGCCGCCCCATAACCAAAACGTGTACTTTGGAATGCCACATTATACAGATACATAATACTCGTCATGGCTGCACGATCCGGACCACCCGTTCCATTCGTCAATGTAAACGGCTGATCGAAAATCTGAATACCCCCAATAATGGACGTGATCATCTGAAATAGAATGATTGGGCGGAGCAATGGAACGATGATATGAATGAAAATATGTTTCTTTTTCGCCCCATCCATTTGAGCGGCTTCCTGCAGTGCCGGATCAATACCCTGCAGCCCTGCCAGATAGATGACCATGGAGTAACCAAAGTATTGAAAGAACAGAATGGATGAAACAATCAGTCGCATAAACCAAGGATCATTTTTCCAGTTAATTGGATCATCGATAAGTCCAACTTGAACCAGAAAATGATTTAAACCGCCGGATTGCCAATCAAAGATCAGACTCACAAGCAGACCCAATGATGCAGCGGTAACGATGTTGGGAAAGAAATAAACCGCTCTGAAAAAGTCTCTTCCCTTAAGTAACTTGTCGTTGAGGATAAAGGCGAGTACAAGCGAAACAGTAAGTTGTGGGACCACAGAGACACCCCAGATAAAAAGAGTATTAAATAATGTCTTGTAGAACAAAGGATCTTGCAGAACAGCAATATAGTTACCCATTCCGACGAAGTCTGGCGTAGTAATCCCATCAAAGTTGGTGAAGCTGATATAGAGAGAATACAGAATGGGGTATAGCCCAAAAATGGCGAAAAGAATGAAAAACGGAGCAATGAAATAGTATCCGTAATGATCTTTGCGGATTGACTTGGCAAACATGATTTGTACCCCCAGTCATCGGATGATTAAAAGGCATTCGCTTACTTCTAAGCTAATCCACTTCCAGCTCCGGAAATCTCAATTTGACATCACGATTGATTCGTTTTACGGCTTCTTCTTTGGTCTGAATGTCATTATTGAGATACAACTGGAGAACATTTTTGAAGATGTCATTGTTAATGGTTGAATCATATTTGGTTCGCTCATATACAGGAACCTGCTTGGCTGCTTCCGAGAAAAACTCAAAATGCTTCTGCCCTCCCAAATACGCTGAAGATACAGATCTCGCAAGCTGATCATTCACGACCATGTTACTTGTGAAATAGTCCTGTTCCTTCGCCAGCCCAGAGAGAAATTCATGATCAAAGTTATAAAACTCAATAAACTTCCAGGCCAGATCCTTTTTGTCACTTTTGCTGTACATCGCAATATAAGTTCCACCGGCACTAAAAGCGGATGGCCCCGGCGCGAGACCCCAAAATCCTTCGGTATCCGGAGCGTTCGCCTTAAAGGTGTATTGCAACGCCCAGGTTGCTCCCGGATAGAACATCACTTGGCCTTTTTGCATCGAAGCCGCATATCCGGCACTACCATCATCCAACTCTGCAAGCACATGCCGCTGACGGGCTTCACGAACAAGGTCAAGCACCTTCATATAAGTAGGATCGATGACTAACTTCCCATCCTTAACCCAAGGGATACCATCATATGAATTGGATATCGCATTCCAGTTGGCAAGGGCATGAACTTTATTTCCACTCTCCTGCTCAACTCTCTCTCCAATCTCGAATATCTTCTCCCATGTATCAATTTGCGGCGCTACCTTCTCCGGGTCGTCCGTACCCAAATATTCTTTGGCCAGATCTCTCCGATAATAAATACCTCCAGGCGTTCCCTGATAACCGATCGCTCTAATATTTCCTTCGCTATCCTTCTCATTAGCCTGCACAAAAGCATATTGCTCTGGAATTAATTCATTGGCGTTATACGGTGCTGCCGATAAATTCTCCAGATAAGGCACATCAATTAGCTCTCTTATATTTGCATTCTCGATCATAAACACATCCGGAGCCTTAGACGTTGTCTGTAGTGCAGACTTAAGCTTGGTGATGTAGAAATTGCCCGGAATATTGACAAAATTCACCTTAATGTTAGGATATTTCTCCTCGAATTTTTCAATAGCATAACCTGCTTCATCCGTAAAACTCCAGACGGTGATTTCCTCCTGCTTGGACTGGTTGGCTCCACTTGGTTGGCAGCCGGACACCATTAACACTGCGCTTACGAGTGCAATCATGGAGATATATTTAAGCTTAAACTTCTTCATGGGCCCCCTCCTTCAAAAAGGAAACGCTTACAATTTATTAGAGTATATGGATTTTGGAGAAGGCTTTCTCCCCAAATATTGTGAATCATCCTTCATATGTTGTGATATTTGTACGATGCTTCTTGCGAAATTCGGACGGGGTACAATCATTATATTTTTTGAACAGACGGTTGTATGAGTTCACATTGTTGAACCCATGACCAATGGCAATATCCAGAATAGATTCGTCGCGAAACAATAACGCCCATTCTGATTTGATTATTCGAAAATGATTCAGGTATTCCATCAGTGTGATTCCTTTGATCTCTTTAAACAATTTACATACGTGAAACTTGCTGAATTTAATGTGCTCTGCGACTTGATCCAGTTTGACGGGTTCAGCGTAGTGCTCCTCCAGGTATTCACAGACCGATTCAAGAAATTCAAACTTTTTGGAAGGCGTACAAAGGCATCCTGAAGTTAATTCATCTGTAATCGGTGCCTTTGTGCGCAGCATATGAACGATGAGATCATATAATCTGGCAACCATTAACCAGCGATACCCCGCCTGTTGATCTTTCTCTTCATTCGCTAAAGCATCTATATATTTCCCAAGATTTTTCTCATTACAAAGGTTGGACGGGATGACCGTCGTTTTGTTGAAAAGCTCACCCAGGTCATGGGTTTCTTTTTCGGTTGTGAAGCTTCCCGTTAATAACTCCAGCCGAAACAGGATAATAGTTAAATGATCTGTACCTGGCAAGAAACAGTGAATGTCTCCCGGTTTAATAAGCAGCACATCTCCGCGTTCAAGGTCAAATACATGGTTATTGATGCCAATTCTCGCGCTTTTCCCATTGACTACAACCAATTCAACCTCTTCATGCCAGTGTGCGGCAAAATTAAACTGTTCCTCGGTATGAATTACCTTGATTGGAAAACCTTCAGTCATATGACCTGTTTCAAGAAAAGTAGGTACACCCATCAAATCACCCTTTCCACATTTTCCAGTTCAACAATGATCTAGTTATCATTATTATGCATCAAGTATAGCTGTCCCTTCTAATCGAGATAAAAAACGATTGAAAAAACGAAAAAAAAGCTCCCCAACATTTGTTAAGGAGTCTCTATTATGAGTCTATCTTCTTAACAACCATGATCCTGAATAGTACCTGCTGAGAAGGATCAAAACAAAAAAGTCGCCTTATAGGGCGACTTCTTAAAAACTATAAGTATGATGTGAGGACAATAACGGATCGAGTCAGGTTCAACTTTTACCACTTTTCTTGATCCACTCATGCATGCTTTGCAAATTGGACTTGAAATACGTAGTGAAGAACCATTCCTGATAGGCTGATGGTACAGTAATTTCGTCCAAGCTTTGGTTTCTTTGAGCAGCATCGGTCACAATTTCCAATAGATCCGTTATGTAGTCTTTGACTTCATGTAGTGCGTTCAATGAACATACTTCTCCATGCCCCGGTACGATGATTTCTATATCCAGCTGTTCGACTTTGTTCAAAATATCCAGCCATTGCTGAGGATTAGCATACATGAGAACCGGATGATGTTTAGATAAGACCAGATCCCCCATTATCGCAATTCTGTCTTTCGGAATAAACACCAGGGCATCGCTTTGAGTATGACCTCCGCCAAAAGTAATAAGTTCAACACTGCGCTTACTGCCATGAATAGTCATGTGCTGATCAAACGTTAAGTTCGGTAATGAATATACCAGATCGGGGAGCATCTTCATATATTCACGGTCACTGGCATTATCCCATTGCATTTCCTGTCTTAACTTTTCGTTTGTCTCTGGTTGTATTTGTTCATCGAGTTCGTCTATAGCATCATATATCGCTTCAGGTTTTGCCAACTGCTGCGTTATCCTGTTCCTAACAAAAGTATCCATAATTTCGCGAGTAATCGATGTGGAAATAATCTGTGCTGCAGGGACAAATACTTGATTGCCACATGTGTGGTCACTATGCCAATGCGTGTTGATTACATAAGAAGCCTTTCTACCCGTGAGGTACTCAGCGGCTGCCTGCAAATCCTCTGCAGCCTGTATCGTCGTGAATGTGTCCACAACTAGCGTTTCATCGCCTAAGTCAACTATTGTGGCATTGCCCAATGAACCTGTACCGGGAACTGCAATCGCAGCAAATACACCCTCAGTAACCTCATTCAATCGGAAATGCCTTGAACCTGTGAATGCCCCTATTCCGCGCATTATGGATACCTCTCCTTTCTGAATCAAACGTCATTATATACTAAAACGATCGATTAACCCAGTCTGAATCGACAGCGGTTTTCTCAACCTCTTTTTGGTATAGCCATAGGCTATAGCTAGATATAACTTAATGGAATTACATTATAACTCCGGATATGTGATAACTTTTTGGTAACATATTGTAGAGGAGTTTTACGTCATGGCAAAAAGCAGTGTATTGGGATATCCACGAATTGGTGCGGATCGGGAATGGAAGAAAGCCTTGGAGGCATTCTGGTCAGGTAAGCTCGAAGAAACAGATTTTCAAGCAAAATTGCAGGAGATTCGGTTAGATCACCTGCGCAAGCAGCAAGAAAAAGGTATCGATCTTATTCCTGTCAATGATTTCAGTTACTATGATCACATTCTGGATACTGCCGTTATGTTCGGAATTGTTCCAAAACGGTTTGCATATGACGGTGGCGCTGTACCTTTGTCCGTCTATTACGGAATTGCACGGGGAACGAAAGATGCAGCAGCAAGTGAAATGACAAAATGGTTTAACACGAACTATCACTATATCGTGCCTGAACTGGACGGTGCTTCCCCTGCCCTTACGGAAAATAAACCACTTATTGCTTATCGCGAAGCTAAAGAGAAGCTCGGTATTGAAGGAAAACCGGTTCTTGTCGGACCGTTGACCTTCCTGAAGCTGTCCAAAGGATATGATAAATCCGAAACGAACGCTTGGCTGGACCGCCTGCTTCCGCTCTATGTACAAGTGCTTCAAGAGCTTGCAAATGAAGGAGTTCAGTGGGTACAGATTGACGAGCCAATCCTCGTTACCAAAACAAGTGATGCTGACCTAGAGCTGCTGAGTAAAATTTATGAGACGTTTGCATCTGCTGTACCAGGTCTGAACATTATGCTGCAAACCTACTTTGAATCCGTAGAGAACTATAGCAACATTGTTGCCCTACCGGTTCAAGGTATCGGACTTGATTTTGTACATGGAGCTACGGGTAACATTCAGTCCATTCAAGCGTCCGGTTTCCCAGCGGATAAAGTTTTGGGTGCTGGGGTTATTGACGGCCGTGGGATCTGGAAAGCCTCTTTGCCAGGAAAACTGAAGCTGTTGGATGAACTGGCTGAACTCGTGACACCTGAACGTTTAATCGTGCAATCCTCATGCAGTTTGCTTCATGTTCCGGTAACGACAGAGCGTGAAACTAAACTCACATCCGAACTGAAAAATGCTCTGGCGTTTGCAGATGAAAAGTTGGACGAGATCGTTCTTCTTACAAAAGCATTGTCTTCAAGAAACGCTGAAATCATCGCTGAAATTGAAAATTCCGATCGTACGATCCAGGCTCTCCAACAATCCGAAGAGCGCAATCGTGTTGCTGTTCAAGAAGCCGTGGCAACACTCAGCGTTCAACAGCCGGAACGTTCCCGTCCGTTTGCCGAGCGTCATATCGCGCAGCAGGACAAATGGAAACTGCCACTTTTCCCGACAACGACTATCGGCAGCTTCCCACAATCCGCAGAAGTGCGTAAAGCACGTCAATTGTGGCGTAAGGGTGAGTTGAACAATGAGCAGTATGCTGCCTTCATCCGGGATCAAATTGATATCTGGATCAAAATTCAGGAAGAGATCGAGATCGATGTTCTCGTACATGGTGAGTTTGAGCGTACCGACATGGTAGAGTTCTTTGGCGAAAAACTTGCAGGGTTTGCCTTTACACAATTCGGATGGGTTCAATCATACGGTTCCCGTTGCGTAAAACCACCAATTATTTTCGGAGACGTTGCATTTACCGGAGAAATGACCGTTGAAGAAACCAAATATGCACAGTCCCAGACACAACGTCCTGTAAAAGGTATGCTGACTGGACCGATCACCATCATGAACTGGTCATTTGTACGGGAAGACATTCCGCGCGAGCATATCGCATATCAATTGGCGTATGCACTGAGACAAGAAGTCGAAGCACTGGAGCAGGCAGGTATTGGCATGATCCAGGTCGACGAGCCTGCAGTTCGCGAAGGACTGCCGTTGAAGGAAAACGAGCAAGCCGATTATCTGGCTTGGGCTGTCAAAGCTTTCCGTATCTCCACTTGCACGGTTCAAGACACAACTCAAATTCACACACATATGTGCTATTGCGAATTCCATGACATGATTGATTCCATCGAAGCGATGGATGCCGATGTTATTTCGATCGAGACATCCCGCAGTCACGGTGAACTGATTCACAGCTTTGAGTTGAACACTTATAAACTGGGTATTGGACTTGGCGTATACGATATCCATAGCCCACGTGTTCCAAGTGTGGATGAAATGACAAGCATGATCGAACGCGCCTTGCGTGTGCTGGACCCTAAATTGTTCTGGATTAATCCGGATTGCGGTCTCAAAACTCGTGGACTCGAAGAAACCGTCGCTTCCTTGCGCAACATGGTTGATGCAACCAAGATTGCTCGTGAAAAGCACGTTGCAGCAACGGTTTAAGTTGAATAGATAAATAATTCAAGAATTCATTTATAAAAGACGGACATTCCTATGCTATGGAATGTCCGCCTTTTAATATCATTATTTCGCTGTCTGCTCAGCAAAATAATGATCCACTGCATATTTAAATGATTGAATAAAAACTGAAACTGCCTTTTTACTCACTTCTGCATTGGGTTGAATGATATCAAAGCCATGATAGCAGCCTTTGTAGAGTTCAAAATCAACAGGTACACCTGCTTTTCTTAAGTTTTCTACATATTGAATCGTTTCGTCTCGAAACGGTTCTAAATCACCAACAAAAGTGACTGTCGGAGGAAGATTGCTGTAGTCGGTAGCTCGGGCAGCAGCCGCATAGGGAGGTACATCCTTCCCTACCAATTCGCCAAGATACAATTTCCAAGCCCACTGATTATAATCAGAGTTCCAAATGGGGGCATTATTGTCCTTAGCGGATTCAGTAATCATTCTATCATCGATCATGGGATACAGCGGCATTTGAAATGCAATGTTTACTTCTCCCTTATCTCTGGCGTAAAGAGTAAGTGCAGCGGTTAGACCCCCTCCAGCACTTTCTCCGCCTACCATGATTTGATCCTCTCTAATCCCAAGTTCTTTCACATGGCCTTTCATCCATAAAAGGGTATCATAACAATCATCTAACGCTGCTGGATAGGGAGCATCAATCGATAATTGATAATCTGGTGCAACGACTACACAGTTCCCTGCATCAATTAATTTTTTGTAGGTTGCCCCGAATTGCTCCGGGTTTCCCATGGCATATCCCCCTCCATGTATCCAAAGAACACCTGGCGCATTACCTTTGGCATGTAGAGGTTTATAAATTCGAACACGTATCTTGGAGCCATTACTTGTACGTGGTATCCATTCTTCACTACACTGTAAACCATCGATGTCTTTCCCCGCTGTTGAATCCGATCTTTTTTTGATTTTCCTCATCGAGTTAAGCCACTTTTCTTCATGAGAAGATTTCATTAATAAATCAATCAGTTTGCCTTTCAATCTTAATTGTTTATCAATCATTTTAGTTGTAACTCTCATCATGTTCCCCATCCTTTCAGGAGTTTTCTAAAATCCGGTTCGCAAGTAGTTGAACATGTCATCCAAATATTGATCCAACGTCATCTCCCCAGGAGAATTTGTTGTCCCTTGCCCTGGAAGCAGCACGTTGATACTTCCGTCGAATATCGCAAGGACAGCGCCGTATACAGCCCCCGAAAGAAGATGGGAGTATCCTTGGGGATACCGTCCCTGGGATAAATCGGTTAGTGTTTCCTGAGCCGTAGCTTGCAAACGAGAAAGCACGCTGAGAAGATAGGGTTCTAGCGTCGGGTACTGTTTGGAAAGCGATACGAGTTGACGCATTTTAGAAACATACTCTGCGGTTAGTGATCTCTTTATCAATACATATAGAGCATCCAACGGCAGTATGTTTTGTTGTGTAATTTCATTGAATGGCTCGTCATCGTAATGGTCTGTTGTAAGTATTGCCGCCATGGCTACCGCTTCTTCTTTACAAGAGAAATGGTTGGCAAACGTTTTTCTGGAGTACCCAGCCCTTTGAACGAGATCATCGATAATGAATCCATCCAATCCCCGCTCAACCGCAAGTTCAAACGCTGCGCTGGCCAGCGCTTTGGTGGTTTCCTCTCTTTTGATATCACGCAAACTTGGTTTATTCATCGCTAAATAATGCCCGCCCTTCTGTTAGGGTAGATTTAGTCTTCATTCCTTCATGATAATACTATTACCCATTGTGTATTATTACACAATGGGTAATCAAATATTTCTTTTCAGTTTTATGTTCCACTTGGCCGCTCTCAGTTCTCATCAATGGTAAGCTCTATGAGCTGGTTAAGAATATCTGCATAAGTCATGCCGCTAGCTTGGAGCATGTTAGGATAGCGGGAATTCGACGTGAAACCAGGTATCGTGTTAACTTCATTGAACACCATTCTTCCGTCAGTGGTCAGGAACATATCTACTCGCGCAAACCCTCTGCACCCAAGCGTTTTATAAATAGTCAAGGCACTCTCTTTAACCTTCATTGCAGTATCCTCATTAATGCGGGCTGGCAAGTGAATCTTCGAACTGATCAAGGAGTACTTTTCCGAGAAGTCAAAGAAGTGCCCTTGTAGCTCAATTTCATCAATCACACCAATAATGGGATCAGAATTGCCCAATACAGCACACCCCACTTCAAAACCGTTAATATTTTGCTCAATGACAACTTTGCTGTCGTGTATGAAAGCGTGTTCTATTCCGGTAGTCAACTCTTGCCTATTGTTCACCTTCGATATGCCTAATGACGATCCTGATCTAGCCGGCTTAACAAAGAGTGGGAAACCCAGTGCTTCTGCTTCTGATAGCACTTCTTCCATCCGTTCACTCCTATGTATTGTAAGGGAACTCGGTGTATCTATGCCTGCTGCCTGCACCAGTTTATGAGCCAGTTCCTTGTCCATACACAAAGCAGAGGATAACATGCCACATCCAACAAACGGTATGCCCGACAGTTCCAATAATCCTTGCAAGGTTCCATCCTCACCGTATTTGCCGTGAAGCACTGGAAATACAACATCAATCGTTGTTACATGATATTCCGTATGAACTAGCTCAATGAGTCCTCTGACTTCTCTACTCGGCGAGAAAAAGGATGGGATACAACTCGGATGCAAATACCACCGATCATTGCGAATATCCTCAACCGTTCCACTATATCTGAGCCAAGAACCTTGCTGTGTAATTCCAATTAACACAAGATTGTATTTTTCGGTATCCAAATTTTCAATCACTGAAGCGGCTGAGCTCAAAGATACGTTATACTCCCCTGAACATCCGCCAAACAATACCGCAATCGACTTCTTCTGCATCGTAAAAACCTCCTAAAATGTGATATGAATCTAAATCATCCTTATTGCTATAACTTAATTTTTGGAGAAAGTCGTAACAATGAATCCTTCACGATTCGTCCCTGATATGCGATAAGAATCACAGCTCAAGATCGGGATATGGCTAGATGTCCCTTTATCCGCGGAAACATAATATATCTGGATTGTCATGTCCTTTTCTTTAATTGTAAGCTGCTCTCCAGAGTACCGATATTGCTGTACAAAATCGATGTACTCCTCTAAACATAGCTTGTTTTCTTCCATGATTTTGGAATGGGGATATCCTACATATCTAAAATGCCAGGGCTCAAAAGCAATACGAGTGATCGATTCTTTTTCTTGTTTATATCGAAGGATAAAACCGAATTGTATGGCATGTTGTCTGAAGGACTTGTAAATGCCCGTGTCCGGAAAGGAAGGAGCAATAAAATCGATATTCGATTTCAATTTACCCACATCGATAGCCAACCCCGTTTGGTGTTCAATATGGTCAGGCAAGGCAACGTATTTGGAAGTATATTCCGAACCCTGTTCTATCAAACAATCTTGATAGATCTGGACTTGATCTTCTTTTGTTCGATATGCGCTGACGGCGACAATTTCATCCGTCCCCCCACAAGCTTTAAGCAGAGCATGAAATTGATTGAAACACTGCTTCTCCAGAAGCATCTCCTTATTTAACTTCTTTATTGAAGGCAAGGAATCCAGTGACTCTAGTTGATGGACTTGTACTTGCCTTCTGATTGGGTTTTGATCATTTATTAACACTAAGTGTCCTTGAAACCGTTCTTCGTTACTTACGCTGATTTCAATATGTTTTTGTACGACTTCCCGTGATTTCATGATGAACTTCCCCACCTTCTTTATAAATTCGTAACACTCTGTCCGTGATGGAACTCGTTATTTCTTGAGAGACACCACCGATATGATTGGCCAGTACCTGAATCGGAATTTCCTGCTCACCTGAATAGCCAATGAAGGTCACCTTTGATCCTTCCGGAAAATACATGGGAAGCTTGACCATCAATTGATCCATGGAGATTTTCCCTATAATTTCTGCACGAACCCCTTCCACCAACACCTCCGTATTTTGCATTCTCTGCGACCATCCATCGGCATAGCCGATAGGCACTGTTCCGATCCATTGATCTGAGTCTGTTTGATACGCATTGTTGTAGCCCACATATTCGCCTTTTTTTAATCTTTTCGTTTGCAAGAGTCTACTGTGTAAACTGAATGCTGGCTTTAGTTGGATGTTAGGCACTAATTTTTCCGGATAAAAGCCATAGATTGCAGCTCCTATTCGAGCCATATCCATGCACAATTCCGGAAATCGAAGTGCTGCCACACCTCCCGCACAGTGATAATGATTGATTGGAATCCGTGACATACTGCTCCACTCTTTCATTTCCAGGAAGCGTTGAATCTGAAACTGTAGATAACGGTTGTCTGCCTCGCCTGCTGTCGCGAAATGAGTATAGAAACCGTCGACTACTACATCTGGTGCTATGAGCCACGGAACCATTTCAAGCCACTCTTCTTTTGTGCGTATACCGATTCGCCCAAGTCCAGTATCCATTTTCACATGCACAGATAACTTATGCATGGTGTGAACAGGCTTGTATTTTCTCATCTCCTGAAACCAAGACGCTTGTGTAACGGTAAGCATCAAATTATGTTCCAGAGCCAAAGGTACAAGTTCAGGACGAATCGGAGTCAAAATAAGAATCGGTTGTTTTAAGCCCGCATTCCTTAGGCGGATGGCTTCTTCAATGAAGGCACACGCTAAATAATCCGCGCCTGCCTCTACTGCTTCTTTGCTCGTCTCGATATCTCCATGGCCGTATGCATTTGCTTTAACAACGGCCATTAGTTTGGTCGAACGTGGTAGAAATTTGCGGATCTCTATGATATTTTTGCGAATTTGCGTTAAATCTATTTCAGCCCAAGTATCTCGGTACATCCGAATGATCTCCTCAACCGAATAGATAGCTTGTTTTTACTTAATATTTTCAGTAGATCCGCATATGCACTTTTCATTGTTTGGCCTCCTAAAGGTGTGAATGTAGTGCGTTGAATTGTTTTAAGTGTATATTAAGGCCACTTCAGCTCCTATCGATCAAACTTACACAATACTGACAACGATGTAAGATTACACATCTCCACATCTCATAGTTACAAAAAAAGCCTGCGCTGGGCAGGCTTCTTCCATTATTGAGGATTTTCATTACTCATCCAGCTGTCGACATGCAGTGGTTCACTGTATTCTTCTCGGTCAGTAAATTCTTTCAGGTGTTTCTCTGCATCTGCCCGGTTATCGAAGGCACCCATAACGACGGTGAATTTTCCATTTTGGGTCTGCACAACGCTGCTGCCATCGGCAGAATACTGTTCAGCCAACATAGCCAATGCTTCACCCTGCTCCATGTCTTCGCTCCGTACGAAGAAAAGTTTATGCGACTGCGTTGACTTCCCGTCGGAAGAAAGCTTCAATTGAATATATCCAGGCTGCTGATACTCTGACACGGAATAATCGACATCATCCTTAAGTTCAACCACAAAGCCAATCGCGGAATCATCCAAAATGATATTTTGATAGACATCTTTTACATTCTTAAGTGCTTTAATATCCTTCTCCAACTTGTCATAATCCAGATGACGTACCCCATTGAAGGTGAAGATCAGACGATTCGGCCCTTCTTTGTGATCCACAGTATACGATGGAGCAGAGGTGATCTGTTCACCATCGATCTGAAAATTAATGTTTAGTGTATCCGATTCTTTGGTCGTTGTAACCGAAACCCCATCTGTGCGCTCCCCGCCACCACCAACTTGCAAAATTTTGACGACAGAACCTATAACAGGTACATCGGATAATGCCTTGGCTACACCTGGAACGTTAGCTGTTATCATCACTGCAGCACAGGCAGCAACCAGGGATGAACTACGCCAGATCATCATTTTTCTACGCTTTTGGTTTCGTGCGCGCTGCCGGGCTTGCTGAATAACTCCGGAAAGGCCGGATGGGATATTGATCTGTTCATATCGTTCTTTTCCTGTCATGTAAAATCAACCTCTTCCTTGGTCAGATGTTTTTTGAGTTTGTTTAAGATCTTATAGAACCTAGTCTTCACCGTGCTTTCCGGCAGGGACAGTACCTCCGCCATATCCTTGAATCGCTGATCTTGGAAAAATTTCAAAACGATAAATGCCCTATCTTCGGGATGCAGATGATCAAGTGCTTCGTATAAATCCCATTGCTCTTCAAGCCCCATGGGACTCTCTTCGGCTGCAAACGGTATTGTACTGTCTTCCATATACGTGTATTTCTTCTTTCGTCTGATGTGATCCAGAGAACAGTTGATGACGATCCGGGTCATCCAGGTTTCAAAATAATCAGGACTTTTCACTTTTTCATAAGATAGAAAACCTTTATAAGATGCCTCAGATATAATTTCCAAGGCTTCCTGTTCATTTTTCACATAAGAGAACGCGAAGCGATAAAGCTTTTCTTTACATGCCTCCAGACGATCACTGAACTGCTGTTCAGTTAGTGCTGTACTTTCCTTACTCAGTTTGTCCACCCCCGTTGCGACTGTATATTTTGATTATTGCCGCATTTTTAATAAAGCTTACTTTGTATGTTGTTTCGCATGTTAGACAGCTGAGAGTCGAAAATAGTTTTAAAGAAATGAATTTTTTTATTTGGGAACAAGAACTTATATCGTCCCAAACGAAAAAAAGCCGCCAATAGGCGACTTCTTTCCTCTTTCTTCATTAGGAAGACCAGCAATTGAAAATCAGACTGAAACAGGTGTTTTCATATTGTTATGGAGGTCTTATCTAACGTCTTCTCTTTTTGAAAATGTCTTATACCCGGGCGATCCAGCCCAAGATGATCACGAAGCGTGCTGCCCGTATAATCCGTGCGGAAGAGTCCACGTGCTTGAAGAATCGGCACCACATGATCCACAAATTCATTCAAATCTCCCGGCAGAACAGGTGGCATGATGTTAAATCCGTCGCAACCATATTCTTCAAACCATTGTTGCATCAAATCAGCCAGTTGTTCATAGGTCCCCACAAACTGCATGTGCCCTCTTGCCCCTATCAGCCTCCGACCCAGCTCAACAATGGACAACTTATCTTTTCGTGCCATGTCCATAATCAGCTGTACCCGGCTTTTCATGCCATTGGAAGCTTCCACGGGATCAGGAATGTCAGGCAGTTGGCCTTCGACAGGATATTCCGAAAGGTCAAACTTAAGCATCCCGGATAACATACCAACTGCAGCCGCCGGAGGGATCAACTCCTGCAGTTCTTGATATTTCCTCTGAGCTTCCTCCTCCGTCTTACCCAGAATCGGTGATAAACCAGGCATTATTTTCATACTGCTTTGTTCGCGTCCATATAGAGCGAGTTTGGATTTGACGTTATTATAGAACTCTTTCGCAGCATTCAGAGACTGTTGGGCCGTGAAAATCACTTCACCATAGTTGGCAGCAAAATCCTGTCCCGGTCCGGATGATCCAGCTTGGATGAGTACAGGGTATCCTTGCGGCGAACGAGGTACATTGATCGTACCTTGGGTGGAATACCACTGCCCTTTATATGAAACTTCCTTTAATTTAGATGGGTCCGCAAATAGTCCAGCCTGCCGATCCACAATTAAGGAGTGATCTTCCCAACTATCCCAGAGCAGAGTGGCTACTTCGACAAATTCCCGCGCCATTTTATATCGAAGCCCATGCTCAGGATGCTCTGTTCGTCCATAGTTATTTGCTTCAACATCCAATTGGGAGGTCACGATGTTCCATCCTGCGCGTCCTTCACTGATATGGTCCAATGTGGCAAATTTTCGAGCTACGTTATACGGCTCGTTATAGGTAGTCGATACCGTGGCGGTCAAACCCAGCTTTTCTGTATCCGTAGCCAATGCCGACAGGAGCGTTAGCGGGTCCAGCATCCCTGCAGCCGATTGATCAGCACCCATTACATAGAGAAGATCAGCCAGAAACATCATATCAAACTTGCCTCGTTCAGCTGTCTGTGCGATGGATCGGTAAAATTTATAATCAAAAATCTGTTCAGCTCCTGAATCCGAGCGGCGCCAGCCATAGTGATGATGACCTGTATAATAAATGAATGCCCCTAGATGAAGCTGCTCTTGTCTAGTCCCCATATATATCTTCCCTTCTTGTTTCCATTTTTGGATTATCCCTTGAACGTATCTCGCCAGCTTAGCGATCTGTCTTCAAGCAGTCGCACAGCCGAATCCGAGAGCTTGCCTACAACCGCAAAGACTAAAATACCGACAAATACAATATCCGTTTGTGAGTAAGCACGAGCATCCTGTATCATGTAGCCGACGCCTGCACTGGTTCCCATCATTTCAGCCACAACAAGGACTAGCCACGCCGCGCCCAAAGACAGTCTCACTCCTAGCAGAATATTAGGAAGTGCCGCAGGGATAATGAGCTTGCCAAGTAGCTCCCATCTTGAATACTGGTAAATCCGGGAGACTTCAATCAGCTTCATATCAACGTTTCGTATACCGAGAAATGTATTCACATAAACAGGAAAAAACGCACCTAGCGAGATCATTAGAATTTTTGAAAACTCTCCTACACCAAACCATAAAATGAATAATGGAATGAGGGAAAGAAGCGGGATCATCCGCAGCATTTGTAATGAGGGGTCAAGTGTGCGCTCCGCTAATTTCCCAAGCCCTGTAGATAGACCAAGCATGAGCCCGGTAGCTGTTCCAAGCAGAAAACCCAAGCCCGCTCGATAGGAGCTGATCCCGAGATGTTCCAGCAACTCGCCGTTCAAGATTAGACGGATGAACTGCTCTGCAATCTTGGAAGGAGCAGGTAGCATGGTCGCTGAAACCAGCTGAAGGGCAGAAGCCAATTCCCAGATGAGGAGAATAGCCAACGGAATAATCCACCCGTGAAGACGACCCGGAATTCTGCTCAGCCAATCTCCTGCTCGTTCGGTTTGTTTACCAATCTCCAGCTTGCTCATTTTGCTTCTTCTCCTTTAAAACCGTCTTGCCACCGTAGTGCTCTCGCCTCCAGAAGCTTAATGATGGAATCTGACAGTTTGCCGACGACAGCAAAAACAATGATTCCCACGAACACTACAGTGGTGAGTGAGAACGATCTAGCATCATTGATCAGATATCCCAAGCCTGCACTAGAACCCATCAATTCGGCAACGACCAGACCCAGCCAGGCGACACTGACGGATAAACGTATCCCCAGAAAGATATTCGGCAGAGATGCTGGAAGAATTAACTTCGTGATCATCTGCCATTTGCTGAATTGCAGCACCTTTCCTACGTCAAATAACTTGCTGTCAACGGATCGGATACCCAGAAAAGTATTAACATACAGTGGAAAGAAAGAGCCTTTGGCTATCAGCAGCAATTTTGAAGTTTCACCGAAACCGAACCACAAAATGAACAAGGGGGCAATGGCCAAGTGCGGCAGCGTCCGCAGCATTTGAAAAGAAGGGTCCAACAGTCGCTCTGTCTTGTAAGAAAATCCGACCCACAAGCCCATGCTTAGACCAAGACCGCCTCCGATTAGAAAACCAAGTAGAGCTCTCCACGTCGATATGCCCAAATGCCTCACAAGTTCACCCGTCTCCGTCATGCTGACAAGCTCTTTCCATATGCTGCTTGGCGTTGGAAGCAGCACCGGGTTCAAATACCCCATAGCCCCGGCTACCTCCCACACGATTAACAAAGACACCGGAACGATAAGCCCTAGTACCATATTGCTAGCTCTTAAGTAAAGCTTTCTCCTCTTAACCGAATTCTTCTTTTGAATTAAAGGCGGGATAACCGCCTTTTCCGCACGCATTTGCATCTAGTGAACGCCTCTCTTCTATAGGGTCATTATGTTTATTTCAGTGGATCCTTGAGAGCTGCGTCGATATATTGATTGTCCGTTATAGTTTTGATCACAACCTGATTCCGAATGTTCTTCACTTTATATTGAAAATCCGCTGTTTGCTGCATTTCATCTACGATATCTTCATTAACTGGCGTGTTAATCATCCGGGAACGTTCGAATGTCCCACTAATAACACTGGCAGGAACATTACGTTCAGCTGCATATCTGTCGATCGCTTCGGTTTCATGCTCGCTTTCCCACTTCAATGCTTTATTAACTACCTTCAAGTACAGAGTAACAAGCTCTGGATGCTCCTCTGCAAAATCAGATCCCGCGATCGTAAACGAAGGAGACAATACGCCAAGCTGCTCTCCGTCAGACAACACTTTTCCTTTTCCCGTTAAGGTATTAAGTGTAATGTAAGGGTCCCATGTCGCCCAGGCATCCACACTGCCGGTTTCAAACGCAGACTGTGTCTCGTCGGGCTGTAGCTGAATGATTTCAAAATCTTTATCTGTTAAACCGGACTTCTCCAAGCCACGGTATAGAAAGTTATATGCATTGCTTCCTTTTGTCACGGCAATCTTCTTGCCTTTCAAGTCACTAAGTGACTTGGCGGTACTACCGGCAGGTACAATAATTGCAACGTTATTTTTTCCGTCTAGAACTTGCGATACGATTTTGAAAGGAATATTCGCTGCTTGTGCTGCGATAATTGGCATGTTCCCAAGGCTGGCGATATCCAGCTTATTGGAAGCAATAGCCTCTGTCATGGGCGGTCCGCTCTGAAACTCAATCCACTCCACTTTGGCCCCTGTTTTTTCAAATTCTTGTTCAAACCATTTTTCTTCACGTGCTTTACCGAATAAGCCCCCACTTCCCTGAATCCCAATTTTGACGGTTACATTTTGTCTCTTGCCTGAACCACTTGCGTTTTCATTTGAACTTTTGAATGCACAAGCCATAGTCAATAAAGACAACGCGAGCACCATAACAAGAACTAGATGAGATTTTTTCATATAAACCACTCTCCCTTTAATATGCTGTACATTCTTCTTATCCTTTGGACAATGCTATATACCGCCGCCTACATCATATAAAGGCTCATCCACTTTTTCGAACTCATTTAATACCAGTCTCCGCATCTCCTGAAATGCACTGCTTGATCTTTTTCGAGGAAAAGGTAAATCAATCGAGAGAATACTCCGAATATGACCTGGACGCGGATTCATAATGACGACTCGTTCCCCTAGGAAGACGGCTTCATCGAGATCGTGGGTTACAAACAACATTGTTGTTCCATTGCGTTGCCAAATATCAAGCAGTACTTCCTGCAAATGAGACCGAGTAAATGCGTCGAGCGCTCCAAAAGGCTCATCCAGCAACAATACATCCGGGTTACGCAGCAAAGCTCTGGCAATGGCGACGCGCTGTGCCATACCTCCTGACAATTCACGAGGATATGATTTTTCAAACCCTTTTAAACGGACCAGTTCAATTAGTTCCTCCACCTTTCGGCGGACATTCGGATCTCTAAGAGAGAGATTGGCTGCAATGTTTTTCTCCACCGTTAACCATGGAAATAGCCGTGGCTCTTGAAAAATGAATCCTTTCTCTATGCTGGGGCCTGCAATCGGTTTGCCGTTGAGCAACACGGTTCCCGTATACTGTGTATCTAAGCCAGCCACAATTTTAAGCAAAGTACTTTTTCCACATCCGCTCGGACCAATGATAGTTACTAATTCACCTTTTCGAACTTTGAGCTGAATGTTGTTTAACGCAATGATTTCGCCTACAGGGGCGACAAACGTTTTGTTCAGGTCACTGATCATAAGCATATCCCCAGACATTAAAGACACCCTTTCACATTTAATCAATAATACTTACATGTTTACTTGGTTTTGAGGCAAAAAAAAGAGATTTACCCCTTTCCACTGCAAATGAAGCGGGGCAGTGTAAATCTCTACGATTGCAAATCAACAAAGTGAATTTTGGTTCGTTTTGTTATACGATATATTACCAATACCATTTCTTACCTGTCAAACATTTTTTTATTTATGTAACTTAAATCGTTATTCCCTTCAAATAGACCAGCGGTTGATACCACTGTTTCTGGTTCCATAAAAAGTCGAACAATTTTTTGGGGGTCAATATCTACTTGTATTTCATAACCGGGAGCGAGCTGCAAGGTCAGACCTTGAATCAGACTTACAAAATAAAATGCAAGTTGTCGAATATCTCCTTGTATGATGCCGCCCGCCTCCTGTCCTTGGCGAAAAATCTCTGCCAAAGGTTCCAGATTGTCCGTAAATCTCTGGGTTGCAGCTTGTTTTATTTCAGTGCTGACGGCATGATTTGTTCGTATACTTTGGAGCATGATGGTGAAGGCCCAGTTACTCTCGTTTGATAACCACCCTTTGCTAATCTCGAATAGTTTTTCACGAGGATCTATATCCATGTCTGCTATTTGTGCAATAGTCCTCCCATACATCGTTTGTCCTCGACGCAGAACCTCACTGAAAATTTCGTCCTTCGAAGTAAAGTAGGTATAGATATTGCCTACGCTAAGTTTTGCTTCCTTGGCAATATCTTTAATATTGGTTGAATCAATCCCACGTTTCGCCATGGTTTGTAAGGCTGAATTTAGGATATGCTCAATGCGTTCCTTTCTCATTTGTTGGTCCTTCAGAATGTTTCTGGGTGACATTTGAATCCTCCTCCGTTTTATTACCAATTATTGATCTATGATTATTAATTCTACGCCCAGTTACCGTTACGAAACACAGGTTCCAAGCCACCATTTGCAAGTTCTCCGTCAATGTCCATATTAGCCGATCCAATCATAAAATCGACATGAATGAGGCTTGAGTTGACACCGTTTGCCGCCTTTTCCACTTCAGTCATTTCGTTCCCTCCCTCAAGACAGAATGGATAAGCATTACCGATCGCGAGATGGTTGGATGCATTTTCGTCAAAGAGAGAGTTGTAAAAAACAAGCCCTGATTCTGAAATCGGGGAATGATGCGGCACCAACGCAATCTCGCCCAGATAGGCCGCACCTTCGTCGATGCTAATTAATCTTTTTAGCACCTCAAGCCCTTGCGTTGCTTGAATATTAATAATTTTCCCGTTTTCAAACGTCAAGGAGAAATCATCAATTAGATATCCTTCATAACTTAGGGGCTTAGTACTGCGAACCGTGCCGTTCACCCCCTGCTTTAACGGGGCAGTCCATACTTCTTCTGACGGAATGTTTGCCAAAAATGAAACACCCTTTTCATTAATGTTATCTGCATCACTAACCCAGATATGTTTAGGCGACAATTCTATCCGCAGATCCGTACCAGGTCCACGGTATCGCAGTGCTCGATACTTTTTACGATTAAGCTGATCCGTCTTGTTTCTAAGCAGCTCAAGATGTGTCTTCCATGCCTCAACGGGATCAGCCGAATTAATCCGCGTAACGTTAAAGATAGCTTCCCACATCGTATCAATCAAATGCTCCTCGACAACATGAGGAAACACCTTGGAAGCCCAAGCCATTGATGGAACCGTAACTATAGACCAACTGACCTTGTTGGACATGCCGTAGCTGCGAAATTTGGCTAATGCCTTACCTTTGGATGCATTCAGATTCATGATCCGCTGTGGATCTATTCCATGCAGAAGATCGGAATTGGGTGCCGTGATCGTCAAGAAAGCAGCATTATTTTCGGCAAAAGTCTCCCAACCGGCTGCACGGAACACCGGATATTCGTGGAACACCGAATCAGGAGCAAGTTCATATTTTAAACGCGTAATCTCATCGTCGTTCCACTCGATATAGACATCATGAGCGCCGGCCTCATAAGCATGTTTCACAACAAGTCGAACAAACGGAGCAGCCGATATTGGCGCGGTTATGACAAGCGTTTGTCCCCTCTGAACATGAACACCCACGTTGACCACGAGTGCTGCGTAACGCTCTAATTTTTCACGGAAGTCCAATAGCATTCTCCTCCTCCTGACTAAAATTAATATCGCTGGTTTAATTATTACTCTTCATAATATCATTCGTTAATATTCCAGCCTATGATTTACTACCCTGCCAATATAAATCCTTCGAACTAAATAGAAAATCAGAAGTTTCTGTCCGAAGGGACAATTATTGCTCCGCCCATTTAATCCAACAATTAGGCGTATACATAAGTATACAGAGCATGATTAACATATGTTGAAATAAAATTGATTCTCGGGGTGACGTCGTGGCCAAAGGCAAAAGAAATAACCTGATGAATGAGGAGCTAACTTCCTTGGAATTAGCTAAAATCGGACTAACGTTAAACGTGATCGGGGATATACTTGGTTATTTCTCGATCCTCAAAGCGGAGGAAGAAGCAGCGAATCTGGCTGCCGATACGAATAAAATGGGTAATACCACAGCTGTAAAATGAGCATTCAACTTCCTCTGATTTCATTCCCTTTAAGAATAAAAAAATGGAAATGCGATTATGCGCAAAGAAACCGAAATTGTACGAATTTCCGTTTCTTTGCGTATTTACTTCAACCCATCATATCTTGTAATTGGAACTCTATGAAAATTTTGCTATACTATTTTATGCTAGATTACGATTCAGATGAGATGCAATTCTACTATATTTGATGAGTTGGAGGAATGCAAAAAACATGTTACATACACGAATAGGAAAGACTGCTGCTGCCACTATTCTTGCCATATCCTTACTCGGAACCACTGCAAACCTTAATGATGCCTATGCTGCACCGGCCATTTCGGTCTTGCTAGATGATGTTCCTCTGAAATTCGATGCAGCCCCTCTGATTGATAAAGGTGTTACCTATGTCCCTTTCCGGACGGTTGGCGAAGCCCTGGGAATTAGCATTACATGGAACAGTAAGGCGCAAACCGTGAAAGCGATTGGAAAGGTAAAAGGTCAAGCGACAGAAGTCCTTCTTCAAGTGGGAAGCACCACAGCAACCGTCAATGGAGAAAAAGTTAAGCTCGCAGCGCCACCCGTTCAGCGGGAAGGTCGTGTGCTTATTCCACTTAGTTCGTTCAGTAGTCAGTTCGGTGTTAATGTAGGCTGGAACCAGTCAACTCGTACCGTCTCTCTTGTTTCACCTCAACGTGAAATGCATTTGAGAGCCTTCTATGCGCTGCAATCCTATAAGGAAATCGATTTGGTACCATCCATGAACTCCGTCGCTTTTAGCTGGAGTCGCATCGATCGTGAAGGTCAATTTACGCTTCAGGGTGATGAGTATCAAATTCCTGCTGCTGCCGGTGACGTTACACCTAAATCCATCGTTGCTGATGCAGCGAAACAGAGTATTAAACCGTATCTTATGGTTTATTCTTTGGATGGAAACGGGGAACTGACCAAGGTGTTGAGTGACAGCAGCATGCGCCAGAAGTCCATTGAGGGCATAACTGCTGCCATAGCTGAGAATGGTTTTGGAGGGGTTGTTCTTGATTTTGAAGGACTAGGTTTTAAGCTAGACGCAGTAGAGCAGCAGAAGCTGCTGAACAATTATGTCAAACAATTGAAGGATTCCTTGCCTAAAGACATCGCTTTATCTTTGGCTGTACCTCCATTAAATAGTGCATATAAAGGCTATGATTACAAAACGCTCGCTTCGTTGGCAGACGACATCATCATTATGGCTTACCAATATAATCCGGTCGGCACCAAATCGCAGGTTCCTGAGCCAAACAGTCTTGTGGATCAGGCCATCCAGCTTGCGTTAGATGCTGGCGTTTCCAAACAAAAGCTTTTGCTCGGTATTAGCTTAAATAGTGAAACCTCATCTTCCATAGATGATAAACTGGGTCTTGCCAAGCGGTATGATCTAAAAGGGGCAGCCTTTTGGCGCCTTGGCTTATTCCGTACCTACAATAATCAGATGGAAGACGCTGTAAATGCCTCTGTTATAAAAGAGTAAATAATTTAGATATTCTTGATTCCATAACTTTTCACACACCAAAAAAACGAACCGAAATCTCTGGCTGTTGACAAGAGATTTCGGTTCGTTTGTTATAGATGATATCTATGCGTTCAATGAGGAGTGTTCGTTTCTGTGGGTTGCACTGAGTGCCAGATCTTTCTGATAAGCAAGCACTCGATCCCAATCCCCGTGAAAAATCGGTATCCGATAGTACCCAACTCTTTCATAAAGGGCCGCCGCCTCAGGCTGCTTGGGGCCAGTCTGCAGCTTCAGATTGGTGTAGCCGAATTCGAGCGCAAGACGTTCTGCTTCGGCCAGAATGGCCTGGGCCACACCTTTACGACGGAAATCCGAACGTGTATACATACGCTTGACCTCCACAGATGTATCATCAAGGGGCCTGATGGCTCCGCAGCCTACCGGATATCCATCCAAACGCGCGACAATAAAGGCTGCTCGCGGTGTCTCCACATCGGATGGCTGAAATCCCGCTGTCCCATCGCCGCCATATAACAATCCCAGTTCTTCGCTTAGCTCCTTGATTAAAAGTTCCGAATCCTCGCTTCGAATATCTTCGGCGGCAGCAAGTACGATCGACGACATTGCGTAAAACCCCTTTCCCTCATTGGATTTATTGGATTTTGTGATTTATATAAATTATCACGAACAGGTCCTAAGCGTCAATTCCCCATCGATTGAATATTTCAATAAGCAAACTGACGAATAGATTCAGAGCAAAAAAGTCGCCAGATTGGCGACTCTCCCGACACTTTTATGGTTACAATTGGACGGATGACTTCATTCCAAGCCTCTGCTTACCCTTCAACCACATCGGCTCGCAAATCCGTTGCAACTTCAATCATTTGCGGAACGACAGCTTCGTTGACAATGGCAACATACAGATCTCCCATATACAGACGAAATGGAATCTGCAGGTTCTCATACGTCCACATGAAGAAATCCCCATCGATGGACATGACGCTCTCCGGTCCCTGGACGGTAAGAACAGGTGAGTACGTGAAGTCCGGTTTGGATACAAAATACTGTTTGCATTCTTCCAAGGATATGGATTGCTCCTCGTTATTTTCTTGCATGGATCGAGTGATCCGAAAACGTTGATTCATGAAATATGCCTCCAATTAGAATTTGTGCAGAACCTGTCCCAGAATTTCGATGCCCTTCACAATTTGCTCATCGGAAGGTGTTGAGAAATTAAGTCTGATGGCATTGCAGGGTTCGTTCTCATCGACGAGAAAAGCTGTTCCCGGAACAACCGCTACACCTTCCGCAGCAGCTGTTTTGGCATAATCCAGCATCGGGATATGAGCCGGCAGATCACACCAGAGGAACAGCCCTCCATCCGGTTGAGTAAAGGTAATGGACTCACCCATATGCTCCTGCAGCTTGTCAATCATCAAGGCAGACTTCCTGCGATAAATCGCACGGATACTGCTGATATGCTCTGCATAGTTATACTCAGTCATGAACTTGTGTGCCAGAATCTGCGGCAGCATGGCTGTATGTACATCCTCTCCCTGTTTGGCAACAACCATCTTCTGAACAACCTCGGAAGGTGCCAGAACATAACCAACACGCAAGCCGGCGGACAGAATCTTGGAGAAGGAACCTACGTAAATAACCAGACCTTCATCATCCATCGACTTAATTGTCGCTACATCTTCTCCACGAAACCGAAGTTCTCCGTATGGGTTATCTTCTAGAATCATAACTCCATACTTCTTGGCAAGATCATAAATTGCCTTGCGCTTCTCCAGGCTGGTGGTAAAACCTGTAGGGTTTTGGAAGCTCGGAATCACATAGATCATCTTTACATTCTGCTCAGTTTGCAGGGCATGCTCCAGCTTCCCGATATCCATACCGTCCGTCTCCATCGGAACGCCGACCAGGTTTGCACCTGAAGCCCGGAAAGAGTTCAGTGAACCGATAAAGCTCGGGCTCTCACAGATAATCGTATCGCCTTCATTGCAGAATACTTTACAAGCAAGTTCAATTCCTTGCTGTGCTCCAGATACAATGAACAGTTCATCCGATGCTTTGCCCGTGTCAAAGCCTGTCTTCAGATGTGTAGTCAATGTATCCCTCAGCGGGGCATAGCCTTCGGTAATTCCGTATTGCAGTGCTGTTACCGGGTCCTGTTCCAGAATCGATTGAGTAAATGTGCGAATCGCCTCAATAGGGAACGTCTCCGGAGCGGGATTCCCCGCAGAGAACGGAATTACATTTTGGCCCGAAGAAGCCTTCAGGATCTCACGAATGATGGATGGCTGCAATGCAGCAATCCGGTTGGAAAATGAATAGTTCATCTTAAAATAATGCCTCCCGAATTCAAATCAGACTCTTGTCTCTATAGCTACAATTAGATTCTATTATACGAGTATTTGGCAGATTTCTAAACGGTCTCGTCAAAATTGGCAAAGAAACAACAAAAAGAGGCAGGCATAAGCCGCCCCCTACTCCTACGGATTTTACTTTATGGATGTCACTTTACTGCCATCTATGATCGATGGACAAGATTGATTTCTGATAACCGTGTTGCCTTAACCAGATAAGTCGCCAGACCAGGGACCATCCGGGCCAAACCAGGATAGAATTTATTCGTTTTGGCAAAAGCCAGCTTCTGAATTCTTCGTGCACGCCGGAGCAGTCGGGAGAATTCAAGATTGGCTTCTTTCGAATACTCTTGCTGCCATTGCGTAAAGCTGATCTTCCTTTGAAGATACCTGTCAGTCCATTCAGCACACAGCAGTGAGGAACGAAGTGCAATGGACATCCCGTCACCACACAGGGGAGGGATCATCAGCATCGCATCCCCAATATGAGGATATTGGGACCACGGTTCAGGAACATTGGAAAGATGGAGTGGTGCGATCGAGACCTGTGTTCCTGGAACTGGGCTTCCCTCAGCAAGCCTCGCGGCCAATCTTTCGTTGGTTAGGGATGCTGCCTGCAAAATATCCTCTACAGACTTGCCGCTTCCCCGCACCATATCAAGGGTCAGCAATGCAGCTACATTTGCGATACCATCCTCAATCGGAGAAATGCCGACATATCCTCCCTTGCAAAAATACAGCTCTACCCGTGGCGGAATGGTGATCCCCCGATAGTGTGATTTGACACCAACATATGCTGTTTTATCCCGCAGCTCGGCTGGCGAGGTCATCCCGCGCGGCTTCTTCGAGCCATGGGCTCCAATAACGGTTTTTGCTCGATACTGAATTCGGTCATTTCCTTGTTTGGCTTCGATTTCATAGCTACAATCATCTAACTGCTGAATGTTGGTTATCGTTGCCTTCGTAACGATCTCAACGCCTGCGGCTGTAGCCTGCTCGTGTAAAATCCGATCCAGCTCATATCTGCTAATCCCATAGGCCAATCCCGGCAAAGGCGCCACGATCTCCCCGCCTTGAGGCATAATGATCTTGGCATGATCCAGCGTACTCGGCTTTATCTCTTGTTCACTAAGGTTGATCCCCAAATAATCCAGCATCTCCGTTGTCTCAGGTGACATAAATTCACCGCATGTTTTGTGACGTGGAAATTCCTGCCGATCCAGCAGCAGTGTCCGATGCCCTTGCCTGGCAAGCTGCAACGCGCAGGTACTGCCGGCAATTCCCGCTCCGATGACTATGGCATCCAATGGTGTAGACACGTAAGAACACCCGCCTTTCATTGTCCATTTATGATAACTGCCTATTGATGTAATGATGCTATGATAACGTCCCTTGATGGGGTATCACGACAGAATAGCGGAACAACGGCTTCCATTCATAGGTCAGCGTGTCATGGTTCAACTGCTGTTTCAATTCTCGCCAATCCCTTCCCGTGAAGCCTTTTGCAACAGACAGCGGTCCATCATGACGAATATACCGATTGCGTGAGATAATTCGAGTGGTTACCCAGACAGCCGCATAAGATATGGGATGCCGATGGATATCGTTAATGACAACGCCATATTTGGAGGCACGCAGCATATGCGAGACCATCTCCACGAGTTGCTTTCCTTCAAAATGATGGACAAATTGCGAGCCGGTTACGATGTCTGCTGAGGCATCCGGCAATTCCTTGACATCGGCACGCCGAACCTTGATTCTCGGTTCATTCCGGAAAAGGTTTCTCGCTTGCTCACATGCCTCCTCTGTCAGATCGACCAGAGTAATCTCAAGCTTAACTCCCTTCTGGTCCGCCCAGCGCAATAACTTCTGGTTCACATCACCTGAACCTGCTCCCACATCAAGAAGGGTCAGCGTAGTTGGACTGCCAATCGCTTTCCATAACTTTTCCACCCCTGCGCGGGTTGGAGCGGGAGCAGCAAATATTTTGTTCAGCCTTCTCAGATGTTTGAGCGCTTCGCTCAATTCTTCTCCCCCCATGGAGAAATCGTCCATCAACTCGTCTTCCTTTGCCCGTACGGAAAGTGTTCTAAAGAAGGACATGATCCCGCTCCTTTACAGCTGTATATTGTGAATGATTTTCTCCAATTAACAATTATCCCCTTAACCAAGCCTTATAATCGTAAGCACTGCGATATGTTATTTTACGAAGACTTCCTCCATCTCAGAATGCTTAATTCCATTACACTCTAAAACGAATATATTCGATGCTGCATTGCCAGATAAAAAATAAAGAAGCCGCCAATTAGGCGACTTCTGTTTGTATATGTGATGAACCTGTTAATTTACGTTTTTTCCATCTTCCTTATCCAATCATCTTGATTATTGATGACCAACAATTCGGTGAGGCACATAGGGTTCTTCTAACGATGCTATTTCTTCAGGTGTTAGCTTAATATAAAGAGCGGCTACGCCATCCTCCAGATGCGATATTTTGGTAGCACCAATGATGGGAGCTGTGACTGGTTCCTTTTGCAGTAACCAGGCAAGTGCGATTTGTACACGAGGAACCCCATGCTTCTCAGCAATCGCGGCAACCTGATCAATGATCAATCGGTCGGTATCTGCAGTTGCATCATATTTTTGCTTTGCAATCTGATCGGTTTCGGAACGATGTGTTTTTTCCTGAGGGTCTCTTGTCAATCGGCCTCCCGCAAGCGGACTATACGGAATCACACCGATTTTCTCAGCTTTACAGAGCGGAAGCATCTCTCTTTCTTCCTCACGATAGATAAGATTGTAGTGATCCTGCATGGATACAAAGCGGGTCCACCCATTTTGCTCAACTACATGTAACGCTTTCAAAAACTGCCACGCGTACATCGCAGAAGCGCCTATGTATCTTACCTTTCCTGCTTTGACCACATCATGTAAGGCTTCCATCGTCTCTTCAATGGGTGTAGTGTAATCCCAACGATGGATCTGATACAAATCCACATAATCTGTTTCCAGCCGCTTCAGGCTTTTATCTATCTCACTCATAATGGCCTTACGGGAAAGTCCGGCACCATTTGGGCCTTGGTGCATACGACCATTAATTTTCGTTGCAAGTACAATTTCATCTCGATTGGCATAGTCACGTAAGGTGCGCCCAATCACTTCCTCGCTGGTTCCAGCTGAATATACATTTGCTGTATCAAAAAAATTGATGCCTAAATCCAACGCCTTTTTAATAACGGGACGACTGTTCTCTTCATTAATGACCCATTGATGACCTCCAGGAACGGCTGTACCAAATCCCATACAGCCCAAGCACAGACGGGACACATCCAGACCTGTATTGCCAAGCTTCACATAATCCATTTGCGTATTCCTCGCTTTCGGATGGTTTTTGCTACCTTTGCAGATAGCTCTGATGCCTGCATAAGATACACACGGAAGAATAACTATTCTTGAGTATAGTATTAAGCATGAGAAAAAATCTCGCAATTCCCAAATGGCTATAAAACGTGCATTAGTAAACAACACGATGGGAAATGTTCATTATTTGGTAAGCAAGATGATGAATAATGAACATTTCCCTTTTGTGTATGTCACTTAAGGTTGCTTAGCTTACATGTTGTTTTTTTACGGGGTCAAATAATCGAATTCTCAGCAAAATGGATAACAGACTTAGTACCAGGAACAATACACCTCCAAGCACGATGTACTGTGTGCCAATCCCCGAGATGAACAGCCCGCCTACAGCAGTTCCCAAGGTTATTCCCAAATTACCGCATGAAAGGAACAAACCATTGGAGAAATCGGGCGCTTCTGGCGCGGCAGAGGTGATCCAATACTGACCAATTAGATTGCTTATTGCATAACATACTCCCCATAAAATCACGGTTAAAATCATAGGTCCAGTGGATGTGCCCGTCCAAAAGGATAAAAGATATACGATGCCCAATACTACGGGAAAAAGTATAACGGTTTTACGTGTGTTTTTAGAAAGCAGCCTGCCTCCCACCACGTTTCCCACTAGACTGGCTAAACCATATATAAATAACACGATACTCAATGTTTTTCCCGAAATATGAGTGATAGATCCCAAGTACTCTGCGATGTAACTATTCACACTTGCTGTTGCCGAAGCCATAAGGATCACTGCAGCGATGGCTAGCCAAGTGATACCTCTTTTTAAGATTCCCAATTGTGTTCCATACGCAAGTTTTTCCTTAACAGGCATAGAGGGGATAAATATCCATGTACCCAGAAATGCCAACGCGTTTACGATCGCAAAGAATACCATTGCCATTTCTACCGATGTTCCATTCGCGATATAGTTTGTGATTGGTACGCCAAGTACCATTCCTGCGGTGACTCCAAGCATTACTTTAGATACCGCTTTGGGAGCTTCTTCACTGCTTACAGAGGTCGCTGCTACGGTCAAAGCCAATGAACAATAAATGGGATGGAAAAAGCCCGGAATGATACGAGCCACGAGGGCAACGGTGAACGTTGGTGCAAAGATGGAAATAATATTACATGCAACAAAAATACCGAGCACGAGTAACATCACCGTTTTACGGTTTATACCGGAAAATAATAAAGGCATCGTAGGACCCGCAATCGCAACAGCGAGTGCAAAGAGACTCACGAGTAAGCCAGCCTTGGAAACACTGACATGAAAATAATCAGCTATTTGAGGTAATATCCCAATGATTCCCATATCTGTAGTTAGGATGCCGAAAACACCGATAATTAATATATACATGAGTACATGATTTGATTTGACCACAAGCAAAACTCCTTCACTATTTCTGATTCATTCTCTAAACTTACGAATGACGCAGATAAAAAATAAATGCACAAGAATGTATTTTTGCGCTTATGTGTATTATTATAGAAAGTACGTCTTATCTACAATGACTAAAAGATGATGATTTGTGCATTAGTGCACAGATCGTGGAAATTTGGATACAAACAGAGGAAAGTCAGGTGACTCGAAATGCCCAAAGTGGATCGAAGAATACTCAAATCTCAAGATGCCATTAAAAAAGCGTTGATTGAACTTATGTCTCAAAAGCATTTCGACCAGATTACGATTCAGGATATTTCCGACACAGCGAATGTTAGCCGCAGAACCATCTATCTTCACTATCTGGATAAGTATGATTTACTGGATAAGCTCATCGAGGAACATGTGAACGAACTACAGGTATTGTGTGAATCCGAATCTGAAACGAATGCTACAGATGGGGGAATGAGCTGGTTTGAATACTTTGAGAGCAACTATTTATTCTTTTCAGCTATGTTAACAAGTAAAGGAGCACCCTTCTTTCGCAGCCGTTTTCTCCAATTTGTTATCAAGGATATAAAGAACGGATGGGACATGAAAGAGGGAAAAAATCGCGGGATAAGTGAAGATATTTTGCTTCAATTCTTTGCGCCAGCGTATGTGGGAATTGTGGAATGGTGGTTTATAAACCAAATGCCCTATCCACCTCATGTCATGGAAGAACAAGTGAATACGTTATTGGAGCTGAATCTTTCATAAATAAAAACTCACGCTGAACCTTTCTGATATTATAAAAAAAGTCGCCACCAGGGCGACTTCATAACGGTATAGCATTTTCCTCGCTTATAGCGGAGTTAACAATGCTAAGCTATTTTTTTAACATTTGCCCCTGACTATCATTATCATTGGCATTTTCTTTAAAATAAATTTCGTTCAGAACGTTGACACGAACGTTGATCTTTTGCTCCAGCTTCGGAAACCACTTGGTTTTCCATTCCTTTAATTTCCCCTCCGACAGTTGGGGTCGAAATATCATGCCTACACCCAATACATCCGATTTAAAAGATTGAACCTTCCTTACCGTTTCATTAAACTGTTGGCTGATCTGTTCTTTCATTTCTTTCTCAATCACCGCGTTACCCTTACTTTCAGGGCTTTCCGTAATCACTACATTGAGAAGAATATCCGTCAGGATGGATGGCCCGTTCTCCGACCAGGAGGTCTTGTGTTTGATTTTGGTGTCTTGAATAAGAACACTCGTGTTCTGAGCCACTTCAATGGTTCCCCCTGAATATTTCCCTTTAAATAAATTAAACAAAAGTGTCTCTTCCTGATTGAGCGTTCCTACCATGCGGTCATCCCGCATCACGGCCGTGCCTTTAAAGGTGAACAAAGTTCGATCGCCGTTTTTGAGCATGGGGATGGCCATGTCTTCCGTATATGAATTTTGGTTTTGATAAGCTTCCCATATTCGGACGATGGATTGATTGGGCGTCCACCCGGCATCCTGACTAAAAAAGTCGTAGGAAGAAATTTCAGGTGTTGGCGAAATTTGATGATACATCGTCTTCTCAAAATCACCGTCAATAACCCCTACCAAGCCTTTAATCGAGATATCATTCGCTCTCACAGCAAAATTGATGATGTTATCAATTCCCTGCTCTGCGACTTTCCTGTCGATTAGCAATAATCTCAAATGTACCAATTCGATGCTTTTTTCGGAATCCGTGCGAATCAAATCAATGGCTTTACTGATGGATTTCGCTTCTTTGTCAAGAATTTGGGTTTTGCCTGATGCATCGGGTATTTGGAGAATGATCCTGTATTTTTCCGTGTTTCCCTTTCCCACTCCCATGACAACAGGCAGATATTGTTTGTTAATATCCTTGGTATCCCAACATCCTGGAAGTAACATCATCATAGATAAGCCTACAATCAGAGTCTTGATGATGCGCATGTTCATGTACTCACCCTCTTTCGCTGCCATTGCGCCGCGAGGAATACAATGATTGGAAAACCGATAACGCTATAAACGCAAAAGAAAGAATTCAGGTACAGGTATGAATTCAAAGCGTTGACATCCGGTATCATGAGACTGAACACGTACAAGGTGAAGCACACCACGGAAAGAACCCATAATCGATTGATTTTCGGCATAAATAACTGATTCAGCAGGGACACCAGAATCCAGAGTAAAACGGAAACCTTTAGAACACCCAGCGCACTGGAGGCTACCACGTAGAAGCTTGGAAGCCAGTCAAATACAACCCACTCTAGATCAATGGTATCCGATGCCATAAGCATGGGATATTGCAAATGAATTACCGTTTCCTGACCGAATACGAGAAGCGGAACATATACAGATCCCAAAGCAAACACAAATATGATACCAACCGCAGCAGCTGCTTTACCAAAACTAAGCCGTTGCTTGGAGGGAATCATGCCAAGGAATAGGAACCCGGCTGAAATGACCGTACATACATAGAAATCCGAATTGGAGAAAAACGACATTCCACTATCCCAAATCGGAAAAATGTAGCTGATTCTGAAATTCTGGATGCTGATCATCATGGAGAAAAAAATGAATGGCATCAAGAGAATACACAATCCGATGCTCGCCCGAATCATGACCTCGAGTCCCTTCCAAACAGCATAGAAACACAGAACGATAAAGAGAGCTGATGTTGCTACTGGCGGTGTTCTCTGTAGTAATACAGCTTTGATTTCGACAGACTGGAAGTACATAAGCAATAACAGCTCGATATATAGGAAGATCAACATCGGCAGAACGATCAGTCTCGTTAGCCATTTGCCCAGTGATTCATTACAGATATCCACCACTGTTTTCCCCGGAAACTGCGACAACGCTTTTAAGTACATCCATAGAACCAGTAGCTCTGCCAAAAAGAGGATCGTTATGGGTTCCCAGTGTCCTTTTGAAGTCGCAGAGATGATCCGTTCAGGAAAGATGGCAAAGATCGAAGCGAGGTGAAGCAGAACAAACATAGTAAGAATCTGGGCTTTATTCATCCTGAGCCTTTCCTTTCACACTTAAACTTAAGTAGGGAACGGAGCAAGTACTCAACGAGGAAAAATACAATATAATCCAAATCATCGCAGCCTCAAGACCCCATATCCCAAAGAAGGAACTGATGATCATGACAACATATTTATACATTCGTATACCCGTCGTATTCATATAACCCGCCAGCACAAAATTAGCGATCGCAGAGGCAACTAGAATAATAATTAATAGATTACTGACAAGTTTAGCTTGGACAATGGCTTGACCCAACAGAATACCGCCAATCATGGTTATGGTGGGTCCGATGTTCTTTGGTAGTCGAATCGTGGCTTCGATAATCATCTCCAGAAGCAACATTACCAGCAGCATTTCGATCAACGAAGGATAAGGGACCCCTTCCCTGCTCTTGGCTACCGTGATGGCTAACTGGATTCGCAACAGTTCCGGGTTTACCGAATTAAGCACAATATACAGACCTGGAAGTGTGATAGCCAAAAGTGCACCAATCGCCCGGATGGTTCGTAAAAACACCTGAAATAGATACGGGTAGTTGACGTCCAACGTAGTTGACCACAAATCCGTTATGATCGCTGGGAAAGCAAAAGCAAACGAATATTGGTCAATCAAAATAACCACTTTTCCGTTCATCATATTCTGTACCATCTCACCCGGTAGCTCCGAAGAGATATACGTTGGCGTTATTGAGAATCTGGGATGCCCCAGTATACTAAGCAGGTCCCTTACCGTATTCAGTTCCTTATCTTTATTTTGTTCCAGCTTATCCCGAATTGCCGCAATGACTTTCGGTTGGGCAACTCCCTCAATGTACACCATGGCAATTTTCTTGGTAGACTGAACCCCTGTCTCTCTGCTTTCGATCACCAACTGGTCGGATATCATTTTTTTTCGCAACAAACCTATATTTTTATCAATATCTTCTGTAAAAGCATCGAATGCAGATTGAAGGGGATTTTCGCTCTCTGGCGAGCTTACGGACCGTGAAATTCCAGGAGGTTCCGGTTCAATGACTGCTGCTAATCCTTTTGTGCTGAACAACACAAGTTTTCCATGCAGAAGATTGTTGCATAGTTCGTCCAATGACATGGATGCTTCTTCTTCAAAAGGACTGAACATTTTCAGAAAAGATTCGTTCTCATTACCACTTGCCGCTTGATTTATTGTGGACAACGTTGTCGGAAGATCGACTAGCGTTTTCACGAAGTATGCTCTGAATTTCTGATTGGCGATAAGCACGTCTTTATTGCTGAAATCCGTGCTCTTTTCGAAACGGTCATAGAGTTGCTTTTCAATATCGTGAAGATCCTGTTCATGGATTCGCTGCAAATTTTACCACCTCTTCTGAAGTAGTATGTCGTTAAGAAAAAAGTTTATTCAGAAATTAACCTTGATTTACACTGTAATTTAGAAGCTTTTGTCTCTCTTTTATCACGTATAGATCCCTTCCTAAATAATTGTTTTCAATATTTTTGAACTGGAAACCAAAATTGAATATAATATTGTAATGCACCAATGGGTGGGAGGATAGGCCATGAATAAAGAGGAACAGGTCTTAGTGGGTTTCAGGGACTTATATAACAAGCTGGTTTGGCTTAATAAAGATAAGATGGAAGAAAGTCTTAAGGGGTATAAACCTTCTGAAGTACATTGCATCGAATACATTGAAAAAAATGCAGATTCCAATGTAACAAAGCTTGCAGAGTCCTTTTATATGACTCGAGGTGCGATAAGTAAATTAACGAAGAAGCTCATAGAAAAAGGCCTGATCGAAAGCTATCAGAAATCGGATAACAAGAAAGAGATCTATTTTAGGCTTACAGAGCAAGGGAAAGTCATTTATCAAATCCATGAGGATCTGCACAACGAGTTTCAAGAGCGAGATAAAGTTGTATTCGAACAGGTAACCGACGAACAATTTGACAGTATGCTTAACTTCGTGGACAAGTATAATCGGCATCTGGATGCAGAAATAAAGAAGCTGGGTACAGATCTGAAGTCGGAATAAATCTCAATAATGAAAGTTAAACTAAAGGCAGCCGGACTCTATTTGAGAACAGGCTGTTTTTTTATTGTTATTATTTTGTTGACAAGGAAACAAAGCAGTTGTACGATATTAATGTTTCCAAGGAAATAAAATCACGACGTTTGAGAGGAGAAATTAATGTTTAAATCACGATCACATCATACACAGAACACAGAACAAACCATAGACAAACACGCTTTATTATTCGGTCTGATCTCTGTGTTTCTTTGCGGAATAGGCTTCAGTATTATCGCGCCTGTTGTCCCATTTCTAGTACAGCCTTATACAAGCAGTCCAGGAGAACAAGCTATCGTTGTTACGCTGCTGACCTCTGTTTATGCCTTTTGCGTATTTTTTGCGTCCCCCGTGCTTGGAGCTCTGAGCGATAAATATGGCCGTCGTCCATTGCTCCTGGTATGCCTTTTGGGTTCCGCAATCGGATACTTGGTTTTCGGCATAGGTGGAGCCCTATGGATACTCTTTGCGGGGCGTATAATCGAGGGTATAACAGGAGGAAGCATAGGTACAATCTTCGCATATTTTGCGGACATCATCCCACCCGAACAGAGAACCAAATACTTTGGATGGGTGAGTGCGGTTGTAGGTGTAGGCACCGTCATTGGCCCGACTGTAGGCGGATTACTCGCCAAGATTGATTATTCTGCACCCATGTATTTTGGAGCCATCATAACTTTGGTGAATGTTATATATGGATTCTTTTTTATGCCTGAGAGTCTTGCCAAGAAACATAGACTAAAAGAAATTACTTTGGTGAGACTTAATCCATTCATACAGCTTGCAAACCTGCTTTCCATGAAAAACTTAAACAGACTACTGATCTCAGCCTTCTTACTTTGGATACCCAACGGATCTTTACAGGCCGTTTTCTCACAATTTTCAATGGATACTTTCAATTGGAAGCCTGCAATAATTGGATTAATGTTCTCGATTATGGGTGTCCAGGACATCATCTCACAAGGTCTCATCATGCCTAAGCTTTTGAAAAAGCTTAGCGATAAACAGATAGCCATTCTTGGAATGATTTCAGAGATTATAGGTTACAGTCTCATTGCACTGTCTACTTTGTTCTCATTCTATCCACTGTTTATCGTGGGTATGTTTATATTTGGTTTTGGTGATTCGATCTTTGGGCCTTCCTTCAATGGCATGCTCTCCAAGTCTGTCGATTCTAGTGAACAAGGCAGGGTTCAAGGGGGTAGCCAATCTATTCAGGCTTTAGCTAGAATGATTGGTCCTATCATTGGAGGTCAAATCTATGTATCATTTGGTCATGCTGCTCCCGCCATTATGGGCGTGATCCTTATAGCAGCGGCAATACCCGTTTTGTATAAGCGAAAACAAGTAATTATTTAAAATGCCTGCTTTCATCAGGCAAATATCGGATTGATTGGTAGTCAAGACACCATAGAACAGAGAATAGGGTTTCAGAACTTAGGTACAGGTTCTGAAACCCTATTTGTCTACAGTCCGGGATGTCGAGACAATCGGTCTACCTTTCCAAACTCCAGTACATAGATGGATGAAGGACGTAATGCGTAACCACGCTGCCAATCCTCGGTCAAAACACTCCGTTCTGTGCACTTGATATGATTGGGTTGAAACACGGAGTTGATGTTATTGTACGAATCGCTGGTAATCTCATATAAGGTCCCCTCTTCACTCGCATCGAAAACTTGTAAATCCAGCTCAACCGATACTTCCTCCAAGCTTCGGTTCACAATAAACAAGGTGACCCTGCTGCCATCAACATTCGTTCCGGCTACAACATCCAGATCGGGGAGTGCATCCAGCTCTACAGGCGTTTTTTGGTTTGAAGTTATAGAGAATGTTCCACATTCAGCTTCTACAGGTAGGATATGATGAATATCCCGATTCGCGTAAAGCTTTAATACTTCATAGGTTGGAGTTCCATAGATCGTGAGTGGGTGTCCACTCCATCCAGCATGCTTGCCCCGATATTGATCCGCATAGAAATCCCCGACACGGATACATCCCCCAAGCCAACCATTGACCAGATCGGAGAAACTGCCAATTTGCACGCTATCGCTGCAACGAATCATTTCATTCAGATTGGCGGCATTCGCCACGGCTGCTCCAAGGGTATGCTCGTCTGGCAGTCCTTTTCGCACAGTGTTTGGATAGTACATCGTGTTATATTCGGTGATGGCCAGCTTCACATGCTGATGTTTGATGTCGGAATGAATGACCTCCATTGTTTGGTGTATATAGTGCCGGGTCCACTCGGGATAACTAGCCATTGCTTTATACCGATCCTCAGCCGGTGTATCCCGATTCATGCCAAAGGGACCGTAGCCGTGGTATAAATGTAATGTTAAATAATCGATATACTCCCCTGCCAGAGCAAGCACAGTTTTATTCCAATCCTGCTCGTAATGTCCACAGGCCAGCAATACAATGGAAGGATCTGCTTCCTTCATCGTTTTGGCAAACTGTACGGTCCGCTCCGCAAATTGCTCCGCAGAGCAAGCTCCAACTTGCCATTGCCCCCACACCTCGTTGCCGATCTCCCAATACTTCACATGATATGGTTCCGGAGATCCGTTCTTCGCCCGAAGAGCCCCCATCGGGGTATCTACACTTCCATTACAATATTCAATCCATTGGGCGGCCTCTTGAGGTGTACCCGATCCATCGTTCACACAAATCAGAGGTTCCACCTGCAGCTCGTAACAAAAGCGGATAAATTCATCCGTTCCGAAATATTTGCTGGTCCATCCTCCCCATGCCTCGTTGTACATGACTGGCCTCTCCAGAATCGGCCCAACGCCATGCTCCCAGTGATAGGCGCTAATGTAGTTCCCTGCAAGTCTCATCATGCCTGCGTTTAGTTCTCTGGTCATCTCTATTATTTCGCTTTTTACCAGAGCAATATGATCCACAGGCAATAAAGACACATGGTCCAGCCAGAGCATTCCCGTGGAGACATGATCGATCCATCTTGGATGCTCTGTCGGAACATACACCCGAATCTCTGCATCTGAACAAGCACGTAGGATCGTCAGCCGTCCTTCATAATCCTGCCAGTTATGGCTGTGCAATTCGATTTTCAACTGACCGAGCACTTCTTCCGTACGTCTATCGACCGCCTCCACCATCAAATACTGGAGTTCGATGGAGGCTCGCGCAACTATACGAACGGTGTAGTCCATAGGCCCTTTCAATGCGCAGCTTTGTGCAATCCCGGCGTACGCTTCATCATCACTAAAGATACGAATACGCTGAGCGCGACCCGAATGTCTGGGAGCCGGGGCTTCCATTGCATATTGCGTATTTCTTCCGTTGGTGTAGGTACTCCAGCTTCCCGATACAGAAGCGCTTGATTCAGCCTCGCTTTCAAAGTCCATATCCTTCAATGGAAATGCAAGCATCGCTTCCATATGGTCTCGGATGTCTTCCACAAAATGCCCAAACAAAAAAGGGTTGACCGTGTGTTCGCTTACACGACTACAATCTATACTAATTCTGGCGTTTGATTTCAACATAAGTCCTCCATCATTGTGGTTGATATGGATTTAACCTTTAATCGATCCAATCATGACCCCTTTAACAAAATGGCGCTGCACAAAAGGATACATCAACAGTACAGGCAAACTGGAGACGATAATCACCGCATACTTGATGCTCTCCGCGAGCAGGATTTTGTCTTCCAAACCAAGGCTGCCGTCCACGGCATCGGATTGGCTGATCAGCAGAATTTCGCGCAGTACCAACTGAAGCGGATGCAGATTTTCGTTACGAATATAGATGAGCGCGTTAAAAAAAGAATTCCAATGGCCTACGGCATAGAACAGCACCATCACGGCCAGGATCGGCTTGGAAAGGGGCAGGATAATGCTCACAAGCAGCCGCCAATTGGAGCACCCATCCATGTGGGCAGCTTCTTGAAGCTCCCAGGGAATACTCGACTGAAAATACGTTCTCATCACGATCAGATTGTACGTGGCGATTGCGCCGGGAATGATCAGAGCCCACATCGTATCCACCATGCCCAGATTTTTGACCAATAGATACGTTGGAATTAATCCGCCACTGAAGAACATCGTTAGCGTGATGAACACCATGATTACATTACGTCCAGGAAGGTCAGGTCTAGAAAGAGGATATGCGGCCAATACGGTCATGATAATGTTAATCACAGTGCCCACGACCGTATAAAATATCGTATTACGGTACCCCAGCCAAATCTTCTCGTTGTGTAGAATATTCGTGTAAGCATCCAGCGTCAGTCCTTTGGGCAGTAACCAGACTTCTCCGTTTAATACTTTTGTGGGATCACTGAACGAAGCACTCACGATAAAAATCAGTGGGTACAACACAGCGATGATAATGATTGAGGCTATGATGTAGATGATTACATCGAAAATCCGATCATTGGAACTGGCTTGTATTGTCGCCTGCTTGGACATGGGATCTTGCCCTCCTTTACCATAAGCTCGTCTCAGACGTCTTGCGCGCAATCCGATTGACCAGTAAAAGTAACAGCAGATTAATGATTGAATTAAAAAGCCCGATAGCAGCTGTATAACTGTATTCTCCCTTGAGGATACCTGTCGTATAGACAAACGTGGAAATGACGTCGCTCGATTCCAGATTGAGATTGTTTTGCATCAACAAAATTTTCTCAAACCCTACGTTCATGAAATGACCGATGTCCAGAATGAGCAAAATGATGACGACTGGAGCGATGCCGGGCAGCGAAATATGCCAAATGCGCCGCAGCCGTGATGCTCCGTCCATCTTGGCAGCTTCATACAGATGCGGATTCACTCCGCTCAAAGCTGCAATATAGATGATGGATTGCCAGCCCATGTTCTGCCATATATTCGAACTGATAAAAATGGTTTTGAACCAACCTGCTTCCTCAAGAAAACGGATCGGTGTACCTCCGAAAGCCTCAATCAACAGATTGACTGGACCCGTATGAGGCGAGAGAAACACATTCAGTATGCCAACGATAACGACCACTGAAATAAAGTGGGGAATATACGTAATATTTTGCAGCCACTTGCTGAAGGTTTTATTGCGAATTTCGTTAATAATTAGTGCTAGCAGAATCGGAATCGGAAAAGCAATTAATAAGGAGAACAAGTTAATTGACAATGTATTCCATAGAAGTCTCCAGAAATAATAGGAATCAAAGAATCGTTCGAAGTGGCCAAAGCCTTCCCAACTGCTGCCCAGAATCCCTTTAGCCGGATTGAAGTTTTTGAACGCAATTTGCAGTCCATACAACGGGGCATAATGGAATACCACATACCAAGTGACTGGCAGAAGCAGCATAAGGTACAGGTCCAATCTTTTACCCATTTGCCTGAACACGCCTGAACTCTTTTTTGGATGGCTTCGTGGCATCGTCATCGTTGTATCGGTTTTGACGCTTTTCATAGGCAATTGCTCCTCATCCATGATGTTTCAGCATTATTTCTGCATCTTGTCAAAAGCATCCTGATACAACTTCTCCAGTTCCTCAACTCTCATCTTTTTGAGCGTGGTCTGGAATTGCTCCCACTTGTCAAAACCGATTGCACCCACAATAAATTTTGTACTCTGTTCTTCGTAATATTTATCAATATCATTTCGCAGAATGTTGACTTCCTGGGCAGTTTGCTCATCAAACATCGGAGCCGCATAGCGGACTTTTGGCATAAACGGATCGAGCTTATGCTGCGCCTCCTGCACCTGAGGTGGATTGATAAAGGAAGCCACCTGTTCACTGATCAGATGTGGCGCGCCTCCGCCGGCATAAGGCGTAATTTTGGCCTGGTTACTGATTTCTTTCAAGAAGTCCTCTTTATAGTAAGGAATACCATCCTTCATCTCGTAATGCTCGCCTTCTCTTCCGAATCGGAGCAGGGTAGAACCCTCGTCACTGTAGAAATAATCTATCCAACGCATTGTGACTTCCGGATATTTATTGACAGATGTAATTGCAAAGGCTCCAAAATCTCTGGCGATTGGCAGAGCCTGATTTTGCAATCGGTCACCTTGCGGACCTTCCAGTGGGGCGATACCGGTATATTGGTCTTTGATCGACAAGAAGTTATTGTTCGTCTGGTCAAAGAAGAAACCTGTATTTCCCGATCCCTGCTTGGCCAGGTATTGCGCTTCTGTGTGTGAAAATATTTCCTGGTCCAGCAGCTTTTCCTTATACAACTTGTTTAAGTACATCAGCATTTCTTTATTCTGGTCACTGCCCATCCAGATACTTACTTTATCGTTTTCAATATTGATGTTATAGCCAAGCTGTGAATCCAATCCGAATGATCCGCTCATCGCGTTAACCACAGCCAATCCTACACGGGCTGTCATCGGAAGTTCATCCTGTTTGCCGTTTCCATTCGGATCACCATCACGGAAGGCAAGCAACACATTGTACAGTTCTTCGGTGGTCTCCGGCACTTTCAGATTCAGCTTGTCCAGCCACATCTGATTGATCCATTTCTTATCCGTACGCGCCGCACTTAGCGTAACAATACCCGGAATCGTATAAATGTGGCCCTCTGGTGTAGTAATACCCGAGCGAATTTCGGGATATTGTTCCATTAATTTCTTCAAATTCGGAGCATATTCATCGATAAGACCTTCCAGTGGGATCAATTGGCCGGCAGAGCCATAGCGGATGGCTTCAAGCGGGGAAATACCTGAACGGAACAGGGCATCCGGCAGTTCATTCGAAGCAAACAACAGATTTTTTTTCTCCTGAAAACCATCCGTCTGCGCTTCAATGAATTCCACCTTTACATGGCTTAATTTCTCGTAATCCTGGAAAACCGGCATCTCCTTGAAAGGGCCATTTACGGGTGCAATGCGGGTAAACATCTTGAGATTCACCGGTTCGTCCACAATCGGAAACCCAGTCGTATGAACGTCGTTCTTCGAAACCTCTGGTGAAGCTTCGTTATTGCTTCCACCGGAATTGCATCCAGCCAGCATCAAACTGGAAGCGATCATCATCATGATCATATTTCTTCCCCAGCGTTTGCGCATAAAGTTGTGCCCCCCACAATTCTTTATCACCAACGTAATTTGTAAGCGTTCACGGTTGGTGTGTGCTCATTATAATTCACCGGGCATGGAAGGTAATTACAATAATATGACCCTTTACTCCACATATTTTACGAGTTTAGAGTTCTGCTCTTATCTGCCTAGTTTCCCAAGTGCAAAGGCGGGAGTTTCGTTTCGTTCTTCCTTTTTCCTGGATTGCTCAAATACGCTTGCGGTGTTAAACCCGTTATTTCTTTGAATACTTTGAAAAAGTAGTTGTGTGTCGTAAATCCCACTTGCAAGCTTATTTCTTTAATCGAGTATCGGCCGCTGTCCAGCAGCTTGCACCCTGCGTCAATCCGAACCTGATTCAGATATTCTGAAAAAGTCCGCTGCGTCTCCTCCTTGAATATTCTGCTTAAATAGGAGGCATTCAGGCCGATTACGCTTGCCGCAAGCTCCAATGTGACATAACCGGAATACCTCTCCAGAATGAATTGGATCGTCTGCGTGACATGGCGAGAATAGGACCCGATTACACGATGTTGATTCAACAAATGAAACAGGCTGGAGAAAAAGGACTGCAGGCCTTGCTCCAGTTCTCTTATCGTTTTCATGCGCCCAAGCTCGCTTCTTGAAGGCAGATTAGCTACCGCTGGATCTGTAGAAGGCAAGCAGGTCCTCCATGCTTTATCACCCGTTTGCATGAGCTCGCTGACAACCATCTGAACCGTATGTGAATGGATAGGCAGGTAGTCTATCGAAGCAAAAATGGAGGAAATCAATTGATGCACGCCTTGCTTATCAAACCTTTCTATCGATAACAGAAGCTGCTTCTGCTCCTCAATAGTCAGTGAAACTCGCTGACTCTGATCTTTTTCATGTGAATGCTTGTCCAAACATGGAGTTTCATTTTGGAGGGTATGACTTCTGAACGTTTTCACAGACGAAGATCCATCGAGTTCGTATTCGGCGGAGCAGTAACTGGATGCCAGTTGTGACAGACTGGTGCATATAGGTCCTACTGCAGTTACACTTTGTAAATTCAGGAACAGTTCCAATGCATGCTGAATCTTCCGCAGTTGTCCGTCTACCTCACGCTGCATAATGTGCTCGCTTCGTTCCCTGAAAGAAAACACGATAACAAATCGCCCTTCCTCAACGTACACCGCTGTCCGCTCATGGATATCACCCAGGCTCTGCTGCATCATATCGACGACCTGCTGAACCAGGCCATTGGTCTGCACGTCACTGTAAGACTCTGTCAGCAACAGGAACGGAACAATCTGTAAAGCTGCTGTTGTATATCTGGACGCATGCGGATATAGATTGTCTTTCTGGGAAACGTCTTCAAACCCGTACGTTGTCTTCGTCTGTCTTTTGAGCAAATACAACAAATAATCGCGCAAATCCTCGGGACTCACTTTCTCGGCTATGATGCTCTCGGCGACCTGTTTCTCCCGCAACCGATTCTCCTGCTGCAATTCCGATACGGCTTTATTCAGGATGTTGAGCAGTGTTGACCCGTCCAATCGATGCTTAAGCAAATAATCAATGGAGCCATTGTTCAGGCAATCCCGCACATAATCATAATCGTCATAGCTGCTAAGCATAATCGTCTTAACCCCTGGAAAACGTTCCTTGATTGTCCGATTGAGCTCTACACCGCTCATTTCAGGCATATCTACATCAATAATGACAATATGCGGTGGCGACTGCTCAATCATCGTTAAAGCAATTAACCCATTATGCGCCTGACCGCATAATTCAAATCCATAGTCAGCCCAGTCCAATAATGTCCATAGATTATGGTATACTAAGGGTTCATCATCGACGAGTAGCACCTGAAACATGGCTTATATCACCTCTCGTTTGGTATTTTCCATACTTTTCTCCAGTTTGGGGAGCCAAATTTCAGCTTTGGTGTACACCCCCGGTTCACTGCACAAATGGACACCATATGAGTCGCCGTATGTGCGAACGATTCGTTCGTGTACATTACGCACACCCATTCCACTAAAACGTGATGTTTCTCCGTTTGTACCCGTACCTTTCAGTAAATACTCCCGTTGCTCCTCCGTGATCCCCTTTCCATTGTCCACCACATCAATATTGAGATTGTTTCCTTCTTCATACACCCGGATCAACACGAATCCATCCTGTTCAAGTGGTCCGATTCCATGAATAATTGCATTTTCAACCAGGGGCTGCAGCATCAGCTTCAACACCCGACATTCCAGCAATGCGTCATCCTCAATTTCGGTAATCATCCGAATCGGCTTCATATATCTGTACTTCATGATGGAAATGTAGTGCTCAACATAAGCCAATTCTTCACGTACCGTAAGAAATTCGCTTGAATTACCAAGGACACTTCGCATGAGTTCAATCAACGATCCCGAGACCGCTTCAATGTTTGGAACTCCGTTTAGCCTGGCCAGATACTTGATCGTATTGAGCGAATTGTATAAAAAATGAGGATGGATTTGTGCTTGGAGCGCAGTAAGCTCAGCTTCCCGCTTCTCTTTCTCGCTGACGCGGATTCCTTCGAGCAGATCTTTCAATTCTTCCACCATACCGTTAAAGACATGGTACAGTTGTCCTGTCTCATCTTCACTTTTAATCTCATTTTGGGGAAGTGTCAGATTTCCGTCCTTCACCAACATCATCAGTGATTTTAGTTTTCGGATATTCAGGGTAATTCGGGAAGAGACTTGAAGTGAAACGATCAGTACAACGACAAACACAATAATGGACACCTCTGCCAGCAGGTTGCGCAGCTTCACCGATTCGGTCAGCAGAGAATCCATCGGAACCAAAGAAATAGTACTCCACCCAGTATAGTCGGATTGACGGCGAACAACGATATATTCTTTTCCATCAATGTAGCGCCTGACCGCTTCACCATTCGTTGTAAATTGCTGATTGATCTTCTTAATTTGCTGATAAGATGGAGTAAGAGGTGAGTCAGTTCGGGTTTCATAGATGAATTGATTTCCCTTGTCCAGCACATAGATCATGCTATCTGTAGTTGGTCTCACGTCATATGTTTTCTGGATAAACTCATAATTAAGATCCACCATGACAAACCCTATGGTCGCACGGTTATAACGAATCTCCCGACCAATGGTAACCGCATCTGATACTCCTGTCTGCTTGAAATATGCGTGCTTTGATCCATTTTGCAGCATGTAATTCATCATTGGCGTACCCAAGATGGTCCTGTCCAGCCAAGGTCCACCTGAGAAAAATACCTTACCGCTCAGGCCCACCACAGCTATCCGTGAAATATAGGCCTTATAATCGATCAGGGACGATAGAAATTCATCCATCCGCTTCTGTTCCTGAAACCACTCGTAACTGATTTCCTCATTCGGACTGAGCAAAGTGTCAATAACCGTGTTTTTGTTAGTCACCACGACCGTATTCAGACGGTCGATCTCTTCCAGCATTATGTTCAATGATTCATCTGCCTGCCTTATGCTGTCCGAAACCGAAGTAATCGCATTTTGCGTAATCGTTTCACGCATGCTCATATAAACAATGACCGTAATTAAAATAATGGATACTAGGGTAACGGCAATAAAAGCGATAAAAATTTTCCCTTGAATGCTGCGTTTCGGTGAAATCCATCTCTGCAATGTAGAGAGCTTCATTGTGGGAGTCTCCTTTTTCAAGATCCAATAAAAAAGTAAGCGTTCTCCGTACTGGACATGCGTTTTTTCAGGATCAGCTTGAGGCTCTCCGCATCATGATTGGAGGTACTTTATAATAGATTTTGAATGCTCTGGTAAATGAATATAAATTCGGATAACCGAGAGACAAAGCAATCTCCGTAACGGTAGCATCCGTATCCTTTAGAAGCTGTTTGGCCTTATCCATTCGTATTCTCTGCATGAATTTTAACGGAGGCAGTCCAACCTGAGTGGTAAACATGTTGGAGAAGTATGAACGATGTACCCCTGCGAAGTCGGCGACCTGCTGCACGGAAATACCCTCTGTTGCATGCAATTCCATGTAATCCATGCATTCATGAATCCAGCCCGCTAGTTCTGTAGGCTGTGCGTAGTTGGTGTCTGGAACAAGGCTGGCTAACAATCCATATACCAACCCATGCAACTCCAGCGATACTGCTGGCTTCCACCGTTCCACACATGCTAATGCATGAATCAGTCGTTCGGACGTTTCCTGGACCTGTGGAGAAAACATCTGTTTGCCAAACGGACTTTCCGGAGTTAAACCAGCCAGCTCCAATAAAGGTTTGACTTTAGGCCCATCCAATGCCAGCCAGTTCATTTTCAGCGGAGATTCCGAGGGAAGCATGTGATAGTAATAGGTTCTGCCGGGAAACAGACAAAACAGATCATTCTTCTGCAGGTCCACTCGCTTGCCATCAAATTCAAGCCTGACCCTACCTTCATGCACAAAATGAAGACTGTAACACTCGATACGTTTGGGGCCAACTCGGTAATTGGATTTGGCTATACTTCGCCCTGCCCGGACTGGCCAGATGTGTTCTTCTTTATCCAAATAACCTGGCTTATAGTAGATGAATTCTGCATGCTCATACTCATATTCCTGCATCGTAGGGAGTTCCCTCCTTCTCCTATTTTGTTTGATCATAACAAAATGACAATAAAAATATAACACCGGGCTATTTTTATAACTCGTTTTTTTCAATATCATCTTACTAGGAGGCGATTACACTTGTCGAGAACACCTAACATTTTGCTAATCACTAGTGACCAGCAGCACTGGAACACAATCGGAGCTTTTCAGTCTGAGATTTCCACACCCAATCTGGACCGTCTTGCCCGGCAAGGAACAACGTTTGATCGCGCATATTGCCCAAACCCTACCTGTACCCCTAGCCGTGCTTCTATTATTACAGGTATGTATCCCAGTCAGCATGGAGCCTGGACGTTAGGCACAAAACTGCTTGAAGACCGTCATACCGTCGGGGACAGTTTCCAGGAGGCAGGCTACCGCACTGCGCTAGTAGGTAAAGCACATTTTCAGCCTTTAAAATCTACAGAGGAATACCCGTCGGCAGAAGCGTATCCCATCCTGCAGGACTTGGAGTACTGGAGACATTTCCACGGTCCATTTTACGGCTTTGACCACGTAGAGTTAACACGTAATCATACGAATGAAGCGCATGTCGGTCAGCATTACGCGCTATGGCTGGAAGAACAGGGATGTACGAACTGGAGGGATTACTTCCTTCCCCCAACTGGGACGATGGACCCTTCCGTAACGTATACGTGGCCCATCCCTGAGCAATATCACTACAACACCTGGATCGCCGAACGAACCAATTCACTTTTGGAGCAATACACCCATGATGATGATCCATTTTTTCTGTGGGCCAGCTTTTTCGACCCGCATCCGGAATATCTGGTACCGGAACCTTGGGATTCCATGTATGATCCCGATGATCTGACGATTCCCTCTATAACACCTGGAGAGCATGATCGTAACCCACCACATTTTCAACTGACCCAGGAGGATAATCCGAATTTTGAGCATCTGGTTGAAACCGGCTTCGGCATTCACGGTTACCGTTCGCATCATTATTATGAATATGGCGACAAATCCCGGCTAACGAAGTATGACAAGAAAAAACTGGTCGGCGTGTATTACGGAATGATCAGCATGATGGATAAATATATTGGCAAAATTCTCGATAAGCTGGATGAGTTGGGTATTGCAGACGATACAATCGTCGTTTTCACAACGGATCATGGTCATTTCTTCGGACAGCATGGTCTTCAGGCCAAGGGTGGATTCCATTACGAAGATCTTATTAAAATCCCATTTATCGTAAGATATCCTGGTCAGGTGCCTGCTGCGAAAAAATCAAATGCCATACAATCGCTGGTCGATCTGGCTCCTACCTTCTTGTCCCTTTGCAACATTGCAATTCCGCACGCCATGACGGGCATCGATCAGAAGAAAGTGTGGATGGGCGCCAAGGAAGCCGTTCGTAATCATGCTCTCTGCGAATTTCGACACGAACCCACGACGATTCATCAAAAAACATATATCGAACAGCGGTATAAAATCACCGTCTATTACAATCAAATCTATGGTGAACTTTTCGATCTTGAACAGGATCCCGATGAACGTTTTAACTTGTGGAATGAACCTGAGTACACCCAGCTCAAGTCTGAGCTTCTGCTCAAATACATCTGGGCTGAGCTTGGCAAGGAGTCCATGCCGATGCCTCGAATTCATCATGCGTGATGGAAAGGATAAGGGTAGCATCCAAAACCTGAAAGAACAATTTATGTTACTGACACAGCTTTTTTGGACTTTCTTTTGCATCGGCCCTTCCACATTTGGAGGCGGATATGCAATGCTGCCTATTATTGAACGCGAAGTGGTGAACAAGAAAAAATGGATACAAGAGGACGAGATCGGTGAGCTTATATCGCTTGCCGGCTCTGCTCCCGGAGGAGTTGGCGTCAATGCCGCTGCGATGATCGGACATCGCCAGGCAGGAATTACGGGAGCTGTGTCTGCCGTCATGGGCGTGACATGTCCCACGTTTTTGATTGTGATCCTGATCAGCGTGTTCGCCATCCTATTTCGTAACCAACCCAAAGTTGAAGCTGCTTTAAAAGGAATGAACGGTGGCATTATTGCACTAATTAGCATGGCAGCTTATCGGACGGCCAGGTATTCTATCTTAGATACAACAACAGCGATAGCTACCATTGTGACCGTAGCTGTTCTTCTGTTTGCAGGAATCCATCCTCTCTATCTTATTATTTCGGGATTGATATGCGGCATGGCCGTGATTCGGATCAAAAAACGGCTGGGCCTTCAAGTGAAAATGGAGAAGAACTCTGTAACAGGCAGCTACCCGGAACTGGAATATTACATTTAAGTAAGTCGAATCGGAGCGATTGAGATGTACTGGGATCTGTTCATGATGTTTATACGTGTAGGCCTCGTTTCATTTGGTGGCGGTTACGCCGTTATCCCGATCATTCAACACGAGGTAACGGAAAAAGGATGGCTGACAAGCACTGAATTCCAACAAACCGTAGCGCTGGCCGGTATGGCGCCAGGCTCGATTGCAACCAATGCCGCAACGTTGATTGGTTATCGGACGGCAGGTTATACCGGAGCCGCTGTCTCTACTGCAGGTATGATTTTGCCTTCACTCATCGTAATTGTGCTACTCTCCGCCTTATTTTATCGGATGCACGACAATTTATGGGTAAAGTCCTCTTTATATGGCTTACGCCCCGTAACAACGGGACTCATTATCTATGCTGCCATTCATTTTGGTTATCCAAGTGAAGTCGCAAGCATAAGCTGGGTATGGCTCGGGACACTGCTTATTAGCGGAGTTTGTTTGTTTCTCCTGCTCAAGTACAAGCTTCATCCTCTTCTGATTCTCAGTGTTGCTGGAGCAGCAGGCATTATCTTATTTTAATTCAGTGTGGCGACGACAGGCTGAATTCACTTCCTTCAATGGTTTTTAAAAGGAGCAGCGATCACAGCATTAGCTGTCCTGGCTGCTCCCCTTCATCTTTATTTTTACGAATGACGCAGATATAATCTGCTCGTTTCCTCCCAGATTTCTCCCGGCTGCAAACTAAATAATCCAGCTTCCTCGGCCTGCATATCCAGATTTGGTGCATTCACAAGATTAATCTGCGGTTCGGGGCAGAAAAACCCTTCTTCCGCATGATTGTTCCAAATCATCCATTGTTTATAGGAAGTTCCCACATCGTAGATCAGTGTCATTCCATCCCTCGTATCCTGAAGCTCCATCCGGTTTCTCCCATTTTGCGGTACAGCAGTATAATGATTATCCATTTCTGCAAAGAACGGATATACCCCGGAGTCACGCATCAGCTCTTCCTCCTGAATCAGGGGCTGAAAACGTGTCGTTGGCAGCATACGTTGATCCAATTCCCATCTGTCTCCAATGGTCAGCTTGAGCTTGTAATCACGAGCCGATCCTCCCGGATTAAAGGGAGCGTTAATTGAGGTATGAAAAGCGATCAGGCACGGCATGCTGGAGCTTCCATGATTGCGAATGCGGACATGTTGCATGAGTCCATCACTGCTCAGCGAGTAACGTAATGTAATACTGAATTGAAAAGGAAAGCATACGTATATCGGATGAGTTTCATCAACAGTTATGGACACCGAGACATGGCTTTCATTCTCGGTATGTCCATACTCATCCACAACCCAGGGCGTATTATACAAAAATCCATGCAAATGATTGCCTGTGGTTTCCTCATTGACCGGAAACTGAAGCGTCTGCCCGTTCCAGGCAAACCGCCCGTCCTCATAGCGATTTGGCGGAAACAAAACGGGGATCCCGTGAATCATGGGTCTTGCCTTGAATGAATCCATCTCTTCTGGTGACGGTTCATGAAGGAAGCGAAGCCCCCGCTCAAGATCACGATAAGCGACCAGATTACCACCGATCTCCGGCAGCATAACAGCCTCACTGGAACCAAAGCGAAGGTAAATGGCCTTTTCCCCTTGAAAATCGCCTTCCCAGGATCTACTTGTCTCCTTTGTATTCAACACGTATTCCCCTCCTTATTCGCCGGCCGACGATGGATAATGTCCTTCAATAATCGCCCGAATCTGTTCCATCGGCATCTTGGGCTGTCGGTCATACGTCAGCAGACCGTTAATTTCCTGTTCCACGTCCGTCAGCTGGGTGTAACAAAATCCTTCTACTACTGGAGAATCCAATAGTGGCTGTACTACGGCATGCAATCGCTGTGCAAAATCCTCGTCATTTTCCGCTCCGGAGTAACCCCAGCCTTCCCAGTCACTTTTCTTATACCCGATTCCACCGAATTCGGTAATTAAAACGGGCTGTCCTTCATAACGATAGTTACCCACGCTAAGCTTTCGACTGCCCGGAAGGGCTTTTACCGCATTTTCACGAGTGCGGTAGCGTTCCTCCAGAACCTCTCTTCTCCATTCATAATCATGGATGTTATACAAGTCGGTCTGAACCATCTCCCAGCCATCATTGGAAATGACCGGACGGGTAGAATCCAGTGACTTGGTCAAATAATACATCGACAAGGCATGATACTGCTGCTCCTTGCTGGTCAGGATGTTCGGAACACCCCAGCTTTCATTAAGAGGTACCCAGACCACAACACATGGATGGTTGTAGTCCCTTTCCAGCGCCTCCTGCCATTCCCTTGTTATCTGGGCGACGTATTGATCCGAGAAATCGTACGCATTCGCCATCTCTCCCCACACCAGCAGTCCCAGTTGATCACACCAGTACAGATATCTCGGATCTTCAATCTTCTGGTGTTTTCTGGCGCCGTTAAACCCCAGTTCCTTCGTTAATTCCACATCACGCCGGATGGCCTCGTCACTCGGTGGAGTCAGATTTCCATCCGGGAAATACCCTTGATCCAGAACAAGCTTCATATAATAAGGACGGTTATTCAGAAACAGCTTACCTTGTTCAATAGAGATTTTGCGCATGCCGAAATAGCTATCGACCTCATCGACAGGCACACCATCCACCAATACAGTGAAATGAATGTCATACAGATTGGGCTGCTCTGGTGACCACAGCCTGCCAAGGCCATGCTCGTTAAAGGTGTGAAGTCCGATGGTACGGGTCTCTGTCCTGCCGCTAATCCGATATTCATCCTCAGACAGCTGCTCTCCTTGATAGGCAATTTGTACACGGAGCCTGACATCCTGTGCGTGCCAATCCCTTGGTTCTGTTTGCTCCCTTTGAAGATGAGCCGTAACTTCGATCTCGTTGCGATCGACATTGGGAGTGAGACGCACCTTCTGTAGATGAACGGGTGCGACAGCTTCAAGCCACACCGATTGCCATATTCCAGTAGTTCGGGTATAGAAAATTTGGGCAGATTGCTCCTGCCAAAACTGCTTCCCGCGTGGTAATGTTACATCCCTGCTATAATCTATCGCTTGTACGGTCAGCGTATTGTTTCCTTCCAGCAGAGCATCCGTAATGTCGGCATGAAAAGGGGTGTGTCCCCCTTCATGCCGAACCACAAGCTGTCCATTGACCCAGACAGAGGCTTCATAGTCCACGGCTCCGAAGTGCAGCAGCAGCCGTTTGCCAGTGAAGTTCTTCGGAATGTCAAAGGTTCGTTTGTACCATACATTATCGTGGAATTCCGGATCTGCAATGCCACTAAGTTGACTTTGAAAAGCAAATGGCACTTGGACTCGCCGGCTGAATGCTCGCTTGCCCTCACTCCATTTTTCCGAACGTCCCTTGTTATCATCATCGAATTCAAATTCCCATTCCCCATTCAAACTCAGCCAACCTTTACGTACAAATTGAGGCCTTGGATAATCCTGTCGCAGCATGATGTTCAGCTCTCCTGTCACCCCAGATTGATTTTACGGATCACTTCCAGTGGCACTTTCGGTTTACGGTCTTCCGTCAACAGACCATTAATCTCCTGCTGCACATCGGTGACCTGTGTATAACAATAGCCCGAGATATAGGGAATGGCTTTGATCGCTTCGGTGATGGAACGGAAACGTTCAATAAAGGCTTCAACTGAGTCCACCTGATTGCCATAACCCCAGCCTTTATCCGATTGGAAAGCAATACCGCCGAATTCACTGATGATAATGGGTTGTCCTTTATAGTGGTAACCTTCAGCAAATGCAAACTTCCATCTATTGGAAGCAATCTTGTTATTTACGATCAAGTCCTTATCCTGATACCGTTCCAGAAAAGCTTCTCCCGTCTCCACATAATCATGGATTGTCAAAATATCCGATACCGTATGCTCCCATCCGTCGTTGGTAATGACCGGACGATACGGATCAATGGCTTTGGTGAGATGGTAAATGGATTGCGTGAATTGCTGCTGCCTTACCTCGTGACCAATCGTCGGTATTCCCCACGATTCATTAAATGGCACCCAGGTAATGATGCTGGGATGATTGTATTGCTGGGGAACAATTTCAAGCCATTCTTTGGTGAATCGGCTCACTGCCTCATCATTAAACTCGAAAGTTGCTGCCATCTCTGACCAGACCAACATGCCTTTTACATCACACCAATACAAAAAGCGTGGATCTTCCAGTTTCATATGTTTACGGATTCCGTTATATCCCATCTCGGCAATTTTATCGATATCCTCAATCAGCGCTTCCACTGAAGGTGGGGTCAAATGGCTCTCTGTCCAATAGCCCTGATCCAGAATCATTCTTTGGTACAACGGAGCATTGTTCAGCAGAATCTGCCCATTTTCAATCGATATTTTTCGCATACCAAAATAGGAATGAACCCGATCGATTTCTTTCTCATCTTCGTACATCACAAACTCGATATCGTACAGGTTCGGTGAGCCCGGTGACCATAACGACTGTTTCCACGGACCGCCTGCTTCATGTTTGACACTGGCTTCCACGGTCATCCAGGGTCTGTCTGGAGATAGGCTAATAGTTTGCACATGCTGACCCTTTAACTCAATCCGTGTCTCCAAACGCAAGTTGTTCTTGCCTTCAATCCCATTCAATTGAAAGTCCACACGAATCATATGACGATCGATATCCGGTGTCATCTTAACTGCTTCAACCCTTGCTTCACTCACATGCTCCAGCCAGACACTTTTCCATATCCCGGTACTTTGCACATAAAAACATTCAAAATTGTCATCCACCCAGCGTTGTTTCCCCCGAGGCTGCATCGCGCTCTGACTGTCTTCTACTTCAAGCACAATGTTATTCTCCGAGCCGTAAGTGATATAAGGGGTAATGTCGAATGAAAACGCTGCGTACCCTCCTTCATGTTCACCAACAACCGTTCCGTTCACCCAACATTTTGCGTGATAATCCACTCCCTGAAAATGCAGAATGCTCCGTTTTCCTTTTGCTTCCTGGGGAATCTGAACACTTCTGCGGTACCAGACCAGAGGATGAAATGTCTCGATTCCGATACCGCTCGCTTGGGTCTCATAGGTAAAGGGAACCTTGATTTTTGTCCCTTCCGGAAACTGATTCTGGTCGTACCACTGCTCGCTTTCACCCGCCTGATTATCATCAAAACTAAAATCCCATTCTCCATTCAAATCCAACCACTCATTGCGTACAAATTGCGGTCTTGGATAATCCTTGTTATAAAATTTAGTTGTCATCTTGTTCTCTCCGATCTCCTCTGTATTTGGCTCATAGGCCTGAAAAAGTGTTAACCCTTAATACCGGACATGCTGATGCCTTTAACAATCTGTTTCTCAAAAATGATAAACAATATAATGATGGGAACAGAGGCCACTGCATTGATAACCATCGGTTTGACGTAATCTTCTGAATACTGACCCATTAGCGTTGGGATACCCATTGGCAGCGTAAACAGATTATCATCGGTTATGGAAAGGAATGGCCATAAGAAATTGTTCCACGAACCGATAAATGTCAGAATCGCCATCGATGCCATGGCCGGACGTGTCAAAGGCAGCATGATGCTGGTAAAGATTCGCCAAAAGCCTCCCCCGTCAATTTGCACACTCTCCAGCAGATCATTGGGAACCCCGTCGAAGAAGCTTTTGAGCACTATGACAGCTACTGGTGAAGCCAAAGCAGGAATAATCAACCCACTGTATGAGTTCAGCAAATGCAAATCCTTGGCTACCTGATAGAGCGGAATAATGGTTGCTTCACCCGGAATCAGCAATCCGCCAAGAATGAAGAAGAAAACAAATGTACGGAAACGAAACGGTACTTTGGACAGGGCAAATCCAGCCATGGCAGCGAAAATCACAGTCAGTACTGTTACAACTACAGCGACGAACAGACTGTTAACCACCCACTGTGACAGCTTTGTCGTTGTCAGAATTTCGTTATAGACGGCAAGTGAATATGGCGGTTTAAACCAGTCCAGGACCGTAATAATCTTCATGCCTTCTTCTTTGATGGAGACCATCAGCATCCACACAAGTGGGGCCGCAAACATAACCGCCATCAACGCAGAACCTGTGCGATATAACCATTTCATCAGTATTCCGCCCCTTTCCGGTTAGTCATCCAGTATTGCAGCGCCGACAGCACCAGCAGGATCACGAATAAAATATAGGACATCGTTGCGGCATAGCCCAGGTTATTGTTCTTGAATCCGGTCTGATAGATTAACTGAATAATCGGACGTGTCTGATCCAGCGGTCCCCCGCCTGTAATGACATAAATCTGCATAAAGACCTTGTAGGAAGCGATAATCTGCAACATGGTAATGGTTTTGGTCAGTGGCTTCAGATAAGGAAGAGTAATCCTCCAAAATATTTGTGTATCACTCGCACCATCCAGCCTTGCTGCTTCATAAATTTCATCCGGTATTTCCTGCATGGCGGAAAGATACAAAATAAAGTTAAATCCGACTGTCCACCACAAGGTAATTACGGTAATAACGACCCAGGCGAGCCCCGTTTCCGTCAGCCAGAATATTTCGGAATTTTGAGGCAATAACCTGACAAGATGAAGGACGGAATTGACGAATCCCGTATAAGGCTGAAATACGAATAAACCCAGATAAGCTGCGACGGCAACGGAGAGTACGCTTGGTATAAAGAAGATGATGCGGTAGAACTTTTGTAAAGACGATTTTCGGTTGGCAATCAAAGCCAGCAGAATCGCGAGTATAATCATGGTCGGTGTACTCAAGAAAACAAAGAAGGTTGAATGCCAGATCGCTTCCCAAACCTCTCTGTCCTGAAAAACTTTTCGGAAGTTATCCAGGCCAACAAAATCCATTTTCTTGATCAACGTCCATTTGTAGAAGGTCATCTCCACACCTTTAATCATGGGCCAGATCGTAAATAAACCATAAATAATTAAGAATGGAAGCAGAAATACCAGCGCTTGCATATCCGCTCTCATTTTTTTGATCTTCATATGCGTCTCCCCTTTGATTGGCACGCAAGCCGGCGATTTCTTGTCTAGAGATGGTGATTACGCAGGCTTGCGTGACCCGTCTTCCTTCTATTCGCTCAGTATTTTCTGAATGGCTGTCTCCATGTTGTTCATGGCATCCGCAGGAGTCATTTTGTTCATCCATACTTCATTCAAAAATTTAAAGGCAGCTTCATCGCGGATTTGTGCATTTTTGGTGGAATGTTTGCTGAATTTAACTACACTCGCAACTTCGGAATAATCACTGCGGTATGGCAGATCCTTGAATTCCTGTTTTTCCAGCACGGATGGCTTGGATGGAATATGTCCGGCTTTCGCCCACACCTGACCATTGTCAGCAACCCAGTCGGCGAAAGTCATCGCTGCTTTGCGTTTAGCCGGATCCTCATCCTTAGTCAGTGGCAAAACTATGGTATGAGAATCTCCCCATGTTGCTTCCTGGTCGTAGAATTTTGGAATTGGCATAGCACCAAACTCAAGTCCTTTGGTGGATTCCCACGTTCCTGTCGTCCAGACCCCTGTCATAATAATAGCGGCTGTTCCACTTTGAAAATTTTTATAGAAGTCCGGATCATTCTTCTTGATATAGCCTTCGGTATAAAGCTTCTGGATATAGTCAGCGGCTTTGATGCCTTTCTCTTTATCAATGGCTGCGGACTTCAGATCATCCGACACCACGTCGTTACCACCCAACTGGGAGTACAGCGACCACCACAAGCGGTAAGGGTCATCATTATTATTGGACAATGCAAACGGGGTCGTTTTGGCAGGCAACTTCTCCTTTAAAGTTTGAAGGAAACTCAAAAACCCGTCAGCCGATTGCTCCAGAATCGGTTTTCCGTCTTCACCAAGCAAGCCTGCATCTTTTAGCAGTTTTTTGTTGTAGAACATGATAAAGGGATGTGTGTCAATGGGGACTGCATAATGTTGACCTTCTACAGTAACCGCATCCAAGAGATTCTGGTTATAGGTGCTCCAATCTACACCTGCATCCGTAGCCGGAGTATCAAGCTCTGTGACAACCCCCTGATTGATCAGATCGGGCAGTCTGGAGGAATGGGAAATCCCAATGTCCGGTCCATTACCGTTACCAACAGCAGTAACGAGCTTCGTATAATACTCGCCCCAGGCCAATTTGGTATTCTTCACTTCAATGTCCGGATGGGTTTTGTTGAATTCATCGACTAATGTCTGCATGTTTGCGCCATCACCACCATCGAACAATGTCCAGAATGACAATGTCACTTTTCCATCACCAGAGCCATTCTCACCCGCCTCATTACTGCCTCCGCTACATGCACTTAACACGGTTGAGAATGAGAGTAATAATGTCAGTGCTAACCTGCCGATCTTTTTTTTCATGCGAGTATCCCCTTTACTCTAATTTGTAGATACAAACGATATAATTGTTTTATTACATTATTACTGTATCTATAGGGGATTATATAAGGGTAATTATCACTTGTCAACGCTTTCAAACATACTTAGTGTAATTATTAAATAAAAAAAGACCTTAGTTACATAATATCTGCAACCAAGGCCTTTCTTCCTCATCTCATTCTAATGAACAGCATAATGTACAGTCATCTTGATATTTTGGTCATAATCTCCAAATTGTCTCCCAAAGAGATTTACACCTCCTTGATGAACCGCATCCGGCTTCATACCGATCCGCACCCTTAACTTATGGCTGTTTTGAAGGTTAAGCTGAGCCAGATCCACTGCTGAAATTCTCTCCATATCCAGCGTCGTCTTATTTTTGTCCACCCGCCATGTCTTTAATAAACCATACTGTGTTGACCATTCAAACCACCACGCCGGGTTGAGCTTTCCGCGCCGATCTCCAAAGTCACCAGGACATGTCCACATACCAATTTCCACACCGTTAATCCATACGGAGATATCGGAAGGCCAATTATGATCATAGTTTGGCGCTTCAGAACATATTTCCATGGACAGTTCCAGCGATTCGATTACCGCTTCTGCCGGAATCTCCAGTGGCATCAAATATTCGACATATCCCTTACGAAACCACATAATCTGCGCTCCGACATGCTTCGGATGATAAAAGCTGGCGGGTTCATCCTCACGAATAATCATGCCCTCGCCATTCGCCATGCCGCAAGTGGGTGACACTTCACAATCACTATAATGACCGATAGGCATATCCACTTCGTATACCTGAATGTCGCCTTTGGGTATTGCTTTCTCCAGATTAAGAGCAATATGAATATCATCGTAATTGCGGCTGCATACCTTCATCGCCCCGCGAGAGGCAGGCAGCAGTTCGGTATTAATCAGCCTTGCTGCTTCCAAAACCTTGATGTTGCTGGCTACTGTGGATACGGGAAGTTTGAGAGCTTCCGCGATTTCAACGATATTCAGGTTTTGGGAGATCAATAGTCGGAGAATATCCACTCTGGATCGAGTCGATAACGCATGCGTGACCGTGACCAGTTCATCCGGATTATCAAAACTCAGCTCAAGCATTCGTTCACCACCTCTTATGTATTTATGAAACAGGAAATTTAAACGTAAAGTTTAATTCAGTCGATAATATTGTAACAAATCATTTATTTTGTATCAAATTGCTTTTTACTTCATCATTCTTCTTCGTTTTTCATACAATTTCCGGGTAATGTGCGCAAACCAATATGAAAATCCCTTATATCAGCAAGATAAAGAACATCGTATCCGATGCCTCTTTTCGCTTGTCTGCGATAAGGGAATGATAGTAATCCATTATATTTTAAACTTAACGTTATATTTAACCTTTTTTCGCAGTTGAAAATGCCTCTTTCAATTTATCACTCATCAGGTGCCAGGCTTCTTCTGCAACAGCCAGATCACCAAAATGCGTGAACCCATGAGGTGCACCCTCGTATTCCTTATGAAAAACCTTCACACCGGCTTGTTTTAACCGTTCTGCATAGCTTCTTCCTTCTGCTGCAAGTGAATCTTTTTCTGCTGTAATGATCAACGCTTCTGGAAGACCCTCAAGTGATTCTGCCATTACAGGCGAAGCGAGCGGATTGTGAGCGTCTTTTGCCGTTTCAACATACATGGCGTTAAAGGTTTTGGCTATTTCCGCCGGAATCGCTTCTTCGAAGCTTTGCTTCTCCGCTGGATCAGTAACTAAATCCAGCGGTGCATAATCAAGAATTTGCAGTACAATCGGAATTCCCGTCCCCTGCTGTTGATTGAGTAAACATACTGCTGCCGCCAAGTTTCCACCCGCACTATGCCCTCCGATGGCCATAAGGTCGGCATGGGGGGAGAACTGCTCCGGATGTTCATGAACCCATGTTAATACATCGTAACACTCATACACAGCAGTTGGAAACTTATGCTCAGGAGCAAGACGGTAATCCACATTTATGACCACACAGCCCGCTTGATCGGCAATCAGGCGGCACCAGGGATCATCCATCTCTGCTTTTCCGAAGATAAAACCTCCACCATGCAAATTGATATATACAGATAGTGGAGTAGACAGATCAGAGTCAGGTCTGTACACCAGTACCCGAGTACCCCCTGTCCTAGTTGGAATGATCACTTCTTCCGTTCCTACAGAAAAACTCGAGCTTGGCTGAAGTGCCGAGCCTGTACCTACGACATTTTCACGTAATTGTTGTACCATTTTGAGTTGTTGATGATGATTCATCATATAACCTCCATTGTTTTTAACTATTCATACGTCGATATCTTGTGAGGGATTATTTCGTGTTTTTCGCAATCAGATCCTGCAAACGGATACTGGAATGGTTGATTTTGCCCATGAATTCGTAGATGACGTCCATATTGCTTTTCTGCTCCTGAGTTGTTACCAGGACGTCTTCAGTCGCTGCAGCATGCTTATGCGAGATATTAGAAATATGATCCACTTGTTGACGAACTCGATTAAAGATTAGGCTCATCTGATCCGTCATATCCAATTCCTTCGCTATGTATTGATCAATATGCTCAAATGTAGACTTGATATTGTCAAAGCTTTCAAGTACCTGAATAGAGATGGCTTTACCTTCTTGCACTGCTTCACTTCCGTTCGTCGCTTTTTCAACCACAAGCTGTGTCTTCCGCTTGATATTATGAATGATTTCGTCGATTTGTTTAACCGTGTTGGAACATTCCTGCGCGAGCTTTTTGACCTCGTTGGCTACGACGGCAAACCCCGCTCCTGCTTCCCCTGCTCTGGAGGCTTCAATATTTGCGTTTAAGGCCAGCAGGTTGGTCTGATCAGAGATTTGGTTGATGGCTGTTAGGAAGGTATTCACTTCATCCATGCTTTTGTTCAATTCCTCAACGGTCGTCATTGACTCTGTAACTGTGGCATTAATAATAGCCATCTGATTGCCCATTTGAATAATTCGATCCGAGCTTTGGCGAACAACCAGACCATTTTGTTCTGAGATGTCGGCGAGCCGATGTGACATTTGATAGATTTCGGACATTTTCCCATCAGCCTTGTTTACCTCTTCACTAATATGTCCAATGCTCCCGGATTGATCGCGTATGCCTTCCGTCACTTCCTGAATATTCGTGGTTATCGTATTGCTCATATTTTTCAACATACGAATATCATTATTGCAGCTCGCAATATCCGTGTTCAGCATGGATGTGTTCTCACGAATGACCCCTACCATAGTATCCAGTGCCGTCACAAGCTCTCTTGCTTCCGCTTCCTTGTTAAGAGCAACCTGAATCAGATCTCTGCCGCGTTTACATACAAAATATAGAGCAACGATCGTCAGTTCGATGAACCCAATCGTCATGAAAAAAGTCGAATCATATTGCTGATGGCCTGAATAATACATCACTATATAAGCAATGTTGTACATTGCCCCAAACCCGTATAGCAGAACTCTATTCAAATAAAGAGAAATCACACAGAGAACAACCATAATGAGCATGCCGGCAGCAGGTGATTCAATATATGGTGTCGTACAGGTCAGTATGGCAATCATCAGAACGACCATCGTCAAGACTGGTTTTTTGCGAATAATTAATACGGTGGCAATAGACAGCTCAATTAACAGGGAGCACACGACTTCGAGTTGAACCTCATTGCTGGCAATGAAGAAACAGAATGATAGCAGTGTTAACCATAAAATCGTGATGATAATGTTGTTTATTTTAGTTGTATTGTTTCTAAAAAAGCTGTTGTCCATGATGGTCATGGTTTGTTCCCCCTCAGCGACTTGTGAACTTCTCTTTGATGATTTTTATCAGGATTAGACAGATGTTAAGCAGGATTACATACCATAGTTCCATGTTCATCCCTCCGTTACAGGCTCTTTTTTCTTATGGAGCATCATCCGTACCCCGATAAAACAAAACATCACACTGCACCCCATGCCAAAGCAGGCACTCGTGTTTATTGCATGAGGTGAGCCTTCCATCGTCAGCAACGTGGCTTGAGTGACAACAATGGATACCATGGCATCGGTAAAGTTAATCAATTTCAATGTGGAGATCAAGGGATTTTTCAGATGCCGATTAGCGATTGTTCCGGAAATACCAAAAGCCAGCTTGGTAAAAGCAACGGCGGCTACAAGGTACACGATATAACCTTTAAATACAAAAGCTTCACCAAGCAAATACATTCTTAGACAAACCAACAGATAGGAAACGCCCAGTATACACAGCAGAATTCCTCCGCGTTTATACACTTGAATCTCCAATACAACCCTTTCCTGCGGGGATTCGATTCTTTTGGCTACGTTATATTGATGGAGCACTTGTGCTTTGGCAACACAAAGGATCAGATAATATACCGCATTCGTAATAAACCATCCGGAAAGGAGATATAAACCAAGGATTAACTTGCCTATGCCGATCAAAGCGTTGATGACAAGAGAGGCAGCGTTAGACATGGCAGCTCGATCTTGCTTGTTTTCGAGGTACTGAACAAAGATTGCCTTAATATCTATCTTCCTTTCCGAATGCATTTTTCTTACTTAGCCAGCAAACCATTGGCCTTCTCGCACACTTCATAGATTTCGTCATACTTCTTGTCAATAAAAGGGGTTACTTTATCTGTCTTTTTACGCCGAATACCACTGAAACTAAAATACGGAATGATCCAGCCCGCAAAACCGGGAATGGCAAGAATGACAGACAGTGGCAGCATGTTGTCAAGATAGGCAAATACGGAGCCAGCCATACATGCCGTTCCTACGAGACCGATTCCATAGGCAACGATAGAAGCACTCGTCAACTTTGAACGTTCCAACGTTTCAATGTCGGTCACACAGGCTTCAAACTGGCGCTGAAGACGAGTCAGCTCCGCCTTATTGCGGATTTTGCGATCACGCTTGAATTTCATTGTTACGGAACCCACATTCTGAAAGGGCGTCGAGGTGCCTTCCAACTTCCAGCCAAAATGGGTATAGCCATCGGCATAAACGGACTCGGAGTCCTTTTTTACCGTAATGTCCTTGTATTCATAGCCTACAAAGTTATGTTCATTTTTAGTTAGTTCATTCATGGTTTTTCAACACTCCTTCAAGTTTTTTGCTTCATCCTGTATTGGATGTTCCTATCGTAGCGGTAAGTTGTTTATAAGTTGCTTATGAAATGTTAACGAAATATTAATAAGGGCAGCCTGAATTCGGATTGTATCGAATTCAGGCTGCCCTTCTGCATTGCATATCAACGTTTAACTTGTAATTGGACTGTAAATGTCGTGCCTTTGTGAGGTTCACTTTTGACGGATATAACGCCTCCTACCAGCTCAATAACGCGGAGCGAAAGAGCAAGCCCCAAGCCGTTCCCCTCCGCATGATGGGAAGCATCGCCCTGATAGAATTTATCAAAGATATGCCTCATCGTTTCCTCATCCATCCCGCAGCCTGTATCGGATACCATAACCGTGATCGTATCTTCATCCGAACTCTGCTTCAAGGTAATTGTTCCACCGGAGGGTGTGAATTTAAGCGCATTGGAAATCAGGTTATGCCATACGATTTCCAGCATACTCTCTTCAGCATGAATCATCGCACGATCCTCAATATCGACCACAAATTCAATATTTTTTTCTTCCCATGCATTTTCAAAATATATTGCGCAATCTACTAGCTGCCTACATACATCATACGGCTCGGCAGCAGGCAGAATCTCCTGGTTCTCCAGCTTGTTCAGCTTGAGGATGTTGACGACGAGCGTCGCCAGCTTATTGGTAGAGGAAATAATAGTATCCGTATATTCCTTTCGAAGATCGGGTTCCAAATCATCCTGCTGCAGGGCCGTGGCGTAGCCATGAATGACCGACAACGGTGTCTTGATTTCATGGGATACATTCGATATAAAGTCGTTTTTCAACGTCTCAATGCTGTTCAATTCCTCCACCATCTTGTTAAAGTCCTCAAACATGACATCCACATAGTTCAGCTTGTCCGCTCTATGAATCGGTTCGAGATATACTGAGAAGTCGCCTTCTGCCACCTGCTTTGCAGCCTCACTGAGTTTTCGCATAGGCTTATCAAACGTTTTGTACCTTTGTCGTGCGGTAACCAGGCAAAAAATGAGACTCACAATGCTCCAATATCCCGAGATTCCGAAAATGTATTGCCACGGCACAACTTCCACCGGTAAATACGCATCATAGATTAGCGCTTGACCCGCCGTCAGGATCGACAGCAAAAGGTAGGTAAATAGGAACTCTTTCCATGAAAAAAGATGGGACTTGATTCGTGCATCAGGTTTCTGCTTCTTGTTCATTGCAGTACGGCCTTATAACCCAGACCATGTACCGTCATGATCTTGAAATCTTCACAACTGGAGAACTTGTCGCGAAGTTTGACAATATATACGTCCACGGCACGCAGGCTCGTCTGACTTTCGATACCCCAGAACTCATCCATAAGCTGAGCTCGTGAGAAGGTATGTTTCGGATAAGATAACAATTTATATAGAATGTTGAATTCCCGGACTGTCACAGGAATTTCTTTGGCATCCACCGTGGTCGTCATATCATTAGCGTCCATCAGCAGACTGCCTACAATCAATTTCTTCTCATGTGCGATATTGGCCCGCCGCAGGAGAGCACCCACACGCAGAACCAATTCGTCCAGATCCACCGGTTTGACCATGTAATCGTCGATGCCTGCAAGGAAACCTCTTTGTTTGGAGGAAATATCATCACGGGCGGTAATAAAAAGAATGGGAATGTTCTTATTGATGCCTCTTACGGTCTCCGCAAATTCAAAGCCATCAATCTCTGGCATCATCACATCGGAAATGAGAAGATCGTACATCTGGTTATACATCAAATCATATGCCTCACGTGGATTAAAGCAGCCTTTGGCCTCGTACCCATTATTCGATAGATAGGTGCAAATAATTCGATTGAGTTTGGTATCGTCTTCCACAACAAGTATATGGATCATATAAAAAACATCCTTTCCAGCTGACTGAATGGGGTCATTATAATAAAAAGTTGTTAACAAATTGTTTATGGCGGTGCACACCGCTCTATTATTTTCAATTCATCATTTTAATTCATATCTCTCAAACATCTTGCTAACAACTTGGAAACATCCGTACTTCATGATTGTCCTATCGAATCGTTCATAGGCAGCATCAGCAAATGGACGATAATCAGTCATAAGGAGTGAAGTCATGATGAAAGCAGCCATCTATTATGGTAAAAATGATATTCGTGTTGAAGAAAGATCAATCCCGGTCGTAGGTCCCCGAGATGTTCTGGTCAGAAATGTGCGGGCCGGCATCTGCGGCACTGATATTAATATTGTAAAGGCTGGCAAAGGTGACATGGGCATCAGCCTTGGTTCAGAATTTGGACATGAAATGGTTGGTGATATTGTCGAAATTGGCTCAGAAGTTTCTCCAATGATAGAAATCGGAATGCGCGTCGGGATCAATCCCATCACTGCCAAAAAAGCAGGAAGACGCAAATCCCTGGAATGCTCCGGATTTTCCCAGTATGTATTAATAGAAGACGCCGAGCTTGATTATAACCTGTACAAAATGGGTAAAACGGTACCCGCAGAAGTCGCTTCACTGATTGAACCAATGAGTGTTGGGCGACACGGCGCTTTCAGTACCAGCCCTGAGCCCGAAGACCACATTGTCGTGATGGGTGCAGGTCCGATCGGCTTGCTGGCCGCTGCCAGTTTGATTGCTGAAGGTATGAAACATGTCTGCGTAGTTGATATGGACGAATGGCGCTTGGCTAAAGCTGCCGGACTTGGGGCTCTAACCGTGAATACAGGTGAAACTGCACTTGAAGAAGGGTTGATTGGACATTACGGTTCTGTGAATGTATACGGTGTTGACGTCCCGGATGTCGATGTATTTATTGATGCGGCAGGCGCTCCGGCTTTGTTTGAGAACATGATGAAGATCGTCAAACCTAAAGCCAAAATATCGATTATTGCCGTGTATAAATCCGAAGTACCGATCAGTTTACATCAGGTCATGTCCAAAGAAGTTCAGATCAAAGGCTCCAGTGGCTACACCCACGAGGATTTTAGCAAGGTGGTGGAGTATCTGACCAGCTTCCAAGAAGAACTGTCCACACTGGTCACTCATGTATATAAGCTGGATGATATTCAGGAAGCCTTTACTACGGCCATTGAAGCCAAAGAAACCGTTAAAGTGGTAATCGATCTAGCATAATATCAAACAGCTTTATTCCTGGAGTGTTGCCTATCGTCATAAAACTTATAGCCTAACCCAAGAAATCCGCCAAACATGGCGGATTTTTTGGGTATATATTTTTTTCTTGCCGATAGAAGCTAGCTCTAACTCTTGCTGCTAAAATGCGACAGGTAAGGCAGCCAGGCTCTGCGAACTTAGCGCCAAATGCCACTCAATGTTTTCCCGAGGAATATTAAGTCGCAGATTAGGCATGCGTCTTAACAATGTTGTAAAGGCGATATCTCCCTCCACACGAGCAAGTGGAGCTCCCAAGCAGGAATGAATGCCATGACCAAAAGCCAGATGACGATTAATATGACGTGTAACATCCAGATCCTCTGGCTGTTCAAATTGAAGTTCATCCCGATTGGCTGATTTCAGCACGGGGATGACCATATCTCCCTTTTTGATCTGTTGCCCTGCCAGCTCTATATCCTGAGTCGCAAAACGAGGTCCAGCAATGGTTGCAGGCCCGTTAAAACGCAGCAATTCTTCAACAGCAGAAGGTGCCAGACTAAGATCAGCCTTAAGCTTCTCCAATTGTTCAGGATGATCTAATAACATCATTGCACCCGTAGCAATCAGATTAGATGTCGTCTCATGGCCAGCAAAGATCAATAACGTAATCATGGATAGCAATTCTGGTTCACTGAGTCGATCGCCCTCTTCTTCTATAGCAATCAATTGACTGATCAAATCATCCGCAGGATGTTTGCGTTTCTCAGCTACCAGTTGTGCGGTATAGTCACCGAAGGCTTTGAGGTGTTCCTCCACTCCCGGTTCACGCACTCCGAGGCCCAGACCGTGTGCAATCGCGGAGGACCAGGTCTGGATCTGCGGGCGATCTGCTTTAGGTACTCCCAGCATATCGGATATCACATGAATCGGTAAGGGAAAGGCGTAGTCCTTGACCAAGTCCATCTCACCCTGGGATTGAACCTGATCCAGTAATTCATCAGCGATCTGCTGCACACGTGGACGAAGACTTTCCATATATTTGGGGGTAAAGGCTTTGGAGACCAGTCGACGTAATCTCCGATGATCAGGATCATCTACAGAGAGCATTGATTTTCCGGTAAAGAACGTTGGAGGAGCATCTGGATCTACGTTTTCCACATAGGCTTTCAGAATATTCTCATTGCCGTCGATGGAGAGTGGGTCTACCGTGAAGTGGGCATGATCTTTGAGTACCTGTGACGCTTCTTCCATTCGTGTGACCAACCACTGCCCGCGATTTGTACCACCCATTGGCAAGGATACTGGAATAACAGGACCTGTTTCACGCAATTGCTTGATCAGTGAAAACGGATTTTCACCACTTTCCCCACTAAACAGGCTCAGTGCTGCTTTTTGTGAAACATTAAGATCTAACTCACTCATAATTACCATCCCTTCGCTTCGACCATTTTATTGGTTTACATTAATGAATTTATCCAATCATCTACTGTCAGCACATCAGCTTGTTTGGGGAATACGCTCTCTACGAGAACTCGATGAACTTCAGGGTCCCTATCCAGACAAGCATCAGAAAGTACAGTCAGCGCGTAATCCTTATCCGCCCCCTCACACAAGGTAGACAGCACTACTCCACTTGTTGCGATACCGCTAAGAATAAGTGTATTAATGCCATGGGATTGAAGAAGGTTTTCCAGGTTGCTTCCTGAGAATCCACTGCCGCGGAACTTGTCCACAATGTGCTCTCCTGGAAGCGGCTGTACCGATTCGTGAATGTCCATTGCCATTTTCATCGCCGGATTGGCTGCGTTCTCTCCACCACGGCTCGACTTTTTTCCAAACAATTTGTTGCGCTCACTGATTGGAGGGGAATCCTGGCGATGACCAACCTTCACAAAAATCACAGGTACGTTATGTCTGCGAGCTGCTTCTATCGCTTTCTGAAAAGGGAACAGTGCATCCTCGTGCTTCGCATATTGCGATACAATGATGTTCTGCATATCCATGACCAGAAGTGCAGCTTGGTTATGATGACTCTCCATGGGTTGCACATTCCTCTCGTTTTGATTAAGATTAAAAGGAGAACTCTCCGCTTAACCTCTTCTTGATATTAAACGGAGGGTTCTCCCGTTGTCAAATTTTGGACGTTGAAGGATAGGAAGTGACAGACAGTGGATAAAACCAATACAACCTCTCGTTCGGAGCGACGGGATGCTGCCGAGAATCGCCAACGTATCTTGGATGTGGCTAGCACATTATTCGAGCTGCACGGCGTGGAGCGGGTCAGCATGAATCAGATCGCTTCCGAAGCGCAGATTGGAGCGGGTACCTTATACCGCCGATACCGCAATAAAAGTGAGTTATGTATGGACTTGATCAAAGATAACGCAGCGCTGTTCTTCGATGATGTGGAGATATATTTGCAGGAAAACGCACAGTATCCACCAACTGAGCGATTGCGGGGTCTGCTGACGTTGTTTATCCAGTTTAGAGAGAAAAATGCGGAGCTGCTCTCGGGCATCGAGAATGCAGTATATCAAGGATCAGAGTCCAGAACCTCAAGTCCTCTTTATGACCAATTGCATCAACAGCTATTTGGATTATTCGAAGAGATGGCAACAGAGAGCGACGAATCGCAGGCCATCAGCTTGTTCAAAACGGACATGCTTCTGACTGCCATGAGTAATGATTCGTATCTGTTTCAAAAAAACGTACGCGGCAACTCTCCTGACCGCATTGTAGAGCAGCTCTGTTTGACGTTTCTTTAACGTAAATGGGTATATAAAATGCTCAAAAAGCCTAATTCATCGTCGGCAATCTGCCGCTTGAACTAGGCTCTTTGAGCATGAGTTGTGGAATTTATAATGTTTTGATATACCATGCATCACAAGCAAAATGCTCCGTTGCATTTAACGGTTCTTCTAAAGGAATAAAACCGTTCTTGATATAGAACTTGTTGGCCGCAACCATATTGTTAAGCGTCTCAAGATAACATTGTTCATAGTGTTCTTTGGCAAAATCAAGGGAAATCTGAAGCAATTCATATGAGATTCCGGTGCCTCGTGCTTCTTTTAAGGCATACATCTTCTGCAACTCACAAATATGTGAAAATCCCTCCACGGGTCCGATACCGCAGCCAGCTACAACGGTTGAGTTATGCTCAACCACCCAATACCTGGAGCCCTCGCGTTGATAAAGATGATAAAAATCGCCCAGATTCGGATCAGCCCACGCTGTCCCAGATTTATTGGCCCCGAATTCGATCAAACAACTTCGAATCAGAGACTCTACTTCTTGATTATCTCTTTCTTCTATCTCTCTAATGAACATGCAGTAAGCCTCCGCATCCTGAAATAATTGCTGCTCTTAACTGCACAAATTATACTACAAATTTGATTTAACACACTACCATTCAACTACAATGAAACGGAATCACTCGTTTTGGCAGGCAGTGTCTGTTTGATTTTCAACAACCGTCTTACGTAGATCATGAAAAGCAGAAAAGAAACCAGGACCGACAAGGCACTAACCATAAACAATATGTGATAGCTCATGTATTCAGAGACCAGACCCAAGACCATCGCACCCAGTCCGATACCGAGATCAGTCGCCGTTGAAAAGAAAGCATTGGCTGCCCCTTTCCGATCCTCGGGGGCAAGGCGGAGCGTAATGGCCTGAAGAGCTGGCTGAGCGGAACCAAAGCCGATCCCGTACAGAACTGCTGAAGCGAGCACGCCAAGTAAACTGGTTGCAAAGCTAAGCACAATCAAAGCAATGATCGTAATGATAAGGGCCGGGAGAATGACTGCTGTCTCTCCTTTCTTATCGGACAGCTTTCCCGCAATGGGCCGGGATAGTGCAAGTGTCGCGGCATAGACCAGAAAGAATGTGCCGGAATTGACTTTGATCTGCTCCGCAAACAAGGGCACAAATGTAGTAATTCCCCCATATGCAATGAAAAGAAAAAAGATTGGCGCCATCACAGGCAGGACTGATTTTTCGAAGATTTGGATTTTCTTTCTGTCCGTATGTGGTTGAAATGGCATTTTGGCTCCTAGCGTCAAAAGCAGGGCCACGACGGACAAACCAACAGCAAAGAGAAACATCGTCTGATATGATGTGCCTTGCATAATCCCCAGACCAATCATGGGGCCAACCGCCATTGCCAGCGTCATGGAGGTGCTAAAACACCCCATACCTTCCCCGCGCCGAGCCGATGGAATCATGTCAGTCACAGCTGTCATCATGGAAGTTGTGGATACAGCCCAGCTCATTCCATGCACGATACGAAGTCCAATCAGCATGATAATTCCACCAACCCAGTTGTACATGTACATCGCCAATATAAATAAAATCAACCCTCCGATCATAAACGGACGTCTGCCGAATCGATCCAGTAGTCCACCAACAAAAGGACGAAGGATGACGGAAGATAACATTAAAGCTCCCATAGCCAAGCCCACCTGTTTTTCATTGCCACCCATCTCTTTAATGAAAAGTGGCAGTGTGGGATACAGCATATAAAATGCAGTAAATAAAAAAAGCAAACCCAGCGTCATTAGAATAAATGACTTTGTCCATAAACGTTGCATCATTCATCCCCCACTCTAGTTATGAAATCTATGTTTTGACCTGTTTTTGTATAAAAACAAATATTGATATATTAATGAACATCTGTTAATAATTATAGACAGAATAAGAAAGCTTACCATTGTTAATTGAACGCGTTTCGTTAATTAGTGAACATTAAACATAAATTTGTTTATTATCTTTAGAAAGTTTGGTGAGAATCACATGACCAAAGTGGATCGAAGAATTCGAAAATCACAAGAAGCTATCAAAGCAGCAGTGATTGAATTGATGTCAGAAAAAAATTTCGATGATATTACTCTACAGGATATTTCCGATAGAGCGGACGTTAGCAGAGGCACCATTTATCTGCACTACGTCGATAAGTATGATCTGTTGGACAAGCTCATTGACGGGCATATCCAAGAATTAAGTGAAATTTGTCATTCGGTTTCCGACTTGGAATGGAAAGAATCCATCGTTCCCTGGTTTACCTATTTGGAACAGAATTACTTGTTCTTCTCGACGATGATGGCCAGTAAGGGAGCGGTACAATTCCGCAACCGCTTGGTTGAATTTCTTAATGAGGATTTTAAGGAGGAAGTACACTTATCTCAGGCCAGAAAATCCGGATTAAGTGAGGATATCATTCTCCAATATGTGGTCATGTCTTATGTGGGGGTCGTTGAGTGGTGGATCAAGAACGAAATGCCCCATCCACCCGAAGTCATGTCTGAGCAATTAGGAGAATTAATCAAAATGAATTTGGGATAACTTGCAATGTGCACGTAACTAAAATAGCGGTAGTCTCAGGATACGAAGTTAACACCCTGGGACTACCGCTATTACTTTTCAAAAAAAGCTGATTTTTCTGCAATTGGCGCCGACCACCTGCTGTCTAAATTGTTATTGCATGTGGTCTAATTAAGATATGGATTCCAAAAGACTCTTGGACAGCGTTTTGACAACCAAATCGTACGAATGATCAATCATGACAAAGATATCCTGCTCCGACAAGGAGCCATCTAGAATAATGGTATTCCAATGCTTTTTGTTCATATGATACCCCGGTTGAACGGCTTCATGCTGCTCTCTCAGGTTTTCCGCAATGATCGGATCACATTTTAAGTTCAAGCGAACGTTTTCCGCCTTGTCCTCAAAAATAAGCGCAAACATTTTCCCTGCAATTTTGATAGCAACAGGATCGGCTCCGAAGGGATAATCCTTTGTTGCACCTTTTTTCTTCAAACAGTACTCTATAATCTTATTATTCAATTCAGTATCTCTCCTTTACGCAGAAGACAACAACTTTCCCTACCCAATCTAATGATACCGAATGTACGTTTGCATGTAAATATCAAGCATTTCATTTTCAACTATTCTTCCTGTATCACAGGCATCATCTTCTCAGACAGCTTCCTTGTTCGCTACGCAACTTATATGGACATACAACAAAAAAACCGACTCCATAAATAATTCATGAAATCGGTTTTTCATCATTCGAACTATGCATTCGATACTCTAGCTGTCTTCACTTTCTGTACTTCGTACATATTTACCGTAGTGCTAATCAGATACTCGGGTTTCTCCTGTCCTCTTTTCTCCTTATGACCTTTAATATGCACATCGCTTTTCTCCCAATTCTTCCAGTCTTCTTCCGACTCCCAACGAATCAGCACCATCACTTCTTCGTGTTCTTTACTCTTTTTGTTAACCATTACACTGAAATCAATCATTCCCGGCATTTCTTCTACAGGGCTAGGGGCACTGAAACGTTCCACCAGTTTATGACTATGGCCCTTTTCGACTACCATAACGCGAGTTTGAATGAACATGAATTACGCCTCCTGATTGCCTCAAGTCACTACTTGGATACAATGGCCTTGGGACATTTTTTAAGTTCCTCTCTATTATTCTATTCTTATTGAAAATGATTATCAATATCGTATTGATTTTGTGTTCATAAAAAAACCTCCTCCACGAAATGGAGAAGGCATTTGCTCGTTATTTTAGAGAGCTTTATTCACTTTGCTGCTCTTTGGTTTACTGTGACTTGTACTATTGTGGTTTGGTTTACTGCTATTTGGCTTACTACCGTTTGGCTTACTGTGATTAGCTTTACCGCTCTTCTTAAACCACTCGGATTTAGGTTTGCGAGCCGGATTCGCTTTTGACTTCGCGGGTTTATCGGCTGCAGATTTATGAGGTGCAGACTTCGATGTTTGATTCGATTTTACAAAAGCAGGCACACTTGTCATCGGATAAGGATGATTTTTCACTTCAGGAATGGTCTTCTTGATTACTTTCTCGATATCCTTCAGGAACGGAAGCTCTTCCTTTTCACAAAAGGAAATCGCCATTCCGCTATGCCCTGCTCTACCTGTACGGCCAATTCGGTGGACATACGTTTCCGGAATATTAGGAAGGTTGAAGTTGATTACATGTGACAGCTCTTCAACATCAATGCCCCTTGCCGCTATATCCGTCGCCACCAGTACTCGTGTAACTCCACTTTTGAAATTATTCAAGGCTCTTTGACGCTCATTTTGAGATTTGTTGCCATGAATGGCCTGAGCCGTAATATTCACTTTGGACAAATCGCGAGTTACACGGTCAGCTCCACGCTTTGTACGAGTGAATACCAATGCCGAAACAATAGATTTATCCTGCAAGATATGATTCAATAGACTCTGTTTTTTGCCATTTTCTAATAAATACACAGACTGTTCAATTCGATCCACAGTGGAGGAGACGGGTGTAATTTCTACTTTTACCGGATCAACGAGCAGTGTTTTTACCATTTTTGTAATTTCCGGAGGCATTGTAGCTGAGAAGAATAAGGTCTGTTTCTTGCTCGGCATCTTCGCAATGATTCGCTTCACATCATGAATGAAGCCCATATCCAACATGCGGTCTGCTTCATCAAGAACCAGTATTTGCACATGTTTCAGATCAATACGCTTTTGATTGACCAAGTCAATCAGTCTACCGGGCGTTGCAATAATAATATCTGCACCTTGATTGAGCGCACGCTCCTGGACTTTCTGTGAAACGCCACCAACGATTGCGGCACAACGAATATCGGTAAAACGGCTATATGCCTTAATATTATCTGAAATCTGAATCGCAAGTTCTCTTGTTGGTGTTAAAATCAATGAGCGAATATGGCGTGCGGCTTTGGGGCCGTTCGACTTTTCGCTTAATAACTGAATGATAGGCACAGAAAATGCTGCCGTCTTGCCTGTACCTGTTTGCGCACAGCCAAGCAAATCTCTGCCTGCCAATACGGCCGGAATCGCCTGTTCCTGTATAGGTGTAGGGGCAGTATAGTTTGCTTTGCTTAAGCCTTCCAAAATTGCGGGTATAATATTCAAGTCTTTAAATGTCATTAGGTCTCCTTAATTTACGCAACAAATATTCATTTGACGTATATCTCATTTCAAAACGTAACACATAAGGATAACATTAAAAAGCACTTCTGTATATCATATTTTGAAAATTCAGCCCTGAATGCCATTTTGGTTGAACATACATTAGCTCTGAACAAACGATGAAACATCAATCCATTAACTTACCAGTTTCAACCCTACTGCTGATCCAAGCACCATGGCAATAAACAGAATTCTTAACGCATTTCGAGGTTCCCCATAAAATATCATGCCGAGAATAGCTCCCCCGGAAGCGCCGATTCCCGTCCATACGGCGTATGCCGTTCCCATCGGAAGAGTCTTCATCGCAAGCGATAGGAACAGAAAGCTTAGTCCAAAACCTGCAACCAACAGTATGATTGACATCAGGTTACGATCTTTGTGCAATTTATTAATCATCAAAACGCCAATCATTTCAAAGACACCTGCCAAAATAAGAAATACCCAATTCATGATTCATGTACCTCCTTTGTTTTTCCTTTGCTAAGCATTTTAAGACCGATTACGCCCAGTAAAAGAACCCCAATGAGCAGCATTTTCCCGGATTGAATCGCCGCATCAAACAATATAATCTCTGCCAGTACAGTCCCTGCTGTACCCAGTCCAACGAATACCGCATATACAGTCCCTACATCAAGTGAGCGGGAAGCCGCAATCATCAAGGTGAAACTGACAATAATCGCGATCAGTGTAGCCCCCCACTCCAGAAAACCACTGGCATGTTTCAATCCAATGACCCAACCGACCTCAAATAAAGCTGCAATAACGACGGACAACCATGTTTTGTTCATTTCTGTCACACTCCTTATCAAATTTTGCTACGTGTATTATTAGTTACATGAAGCCAAAATAAAAAAGCCCGGGAAACAAACTGCATTAAGCAGTTCATCTCCCAGGCTTTTGTCCCTCCGTGACACAACCAATAGGTTGTGAGTTTTCTCTCGGACCAGACCGACATAACTGTCGCGGAACCCTAGAAAACATTTGAGTATTTTGATGTGACTCCAATTATACACAATTCTTTTTGATTGGCAACCCTTTTTCGCTACTGGGCTAGAGGGAACTTACATGCCATATATTTTGTGTGGTACGTAGTATTCCTCCAAGCTTGCAATCTCCTGCGCATCTAGCTTTACGGACAAGGCTGCTACGGCATCCTCCAGATGATGTTCTTTCGTTGCACCCACAATTGGTGCGGTGACACCTTCTTTTTGCAATAACCATGCCAGTGCAACGGTTGCTCTGGAAACACCTCGTTTGTTCGCAATATCAGCGACAGTCTCCACTATTTTACGATCGGCATCAACCATTCCCGCAGCAAGTCGGTCTCCTGCTTCGTCGTTCGATGAACGGGCTGTTTTCTCATCCCAATCCCGAGTAAGACGCCCTTTGGCAAGAGGACTCCATGGAATTACACCCACTCCCTCTTCACGACAGAGAGGCAGCATTTCCCGCTCTTCTTCCCGATACATCAGATTCAATAGATTCTGCATGGAGACAAATGGGGTCCAGCCGTTGCGTTCCGCCGTATGCTGAGCCTTCATAAACTGCCAGGCGTACATTGAAGAAGCTCCTATATAACGGACTTTCCCCGCCTTAACAACATCATGAAGGGCCTCCATCGTTTCTTCTATTGGAGTACTGCTGTCCCATCGATGGATCTGATACAGATCCACATAATCGGTGCCTAGGCGCTTCAAGCTGTTATCAATCTCATTCATAATGGCTTTTCTCGACAAACCTGCACCATTTGGCCCCGGCTTCATGCGGAAGTAAACCTTTGTTGCAATAACAACCTCATCACGACGAGCAAAATCCTTCAACGCACGACCCACGATTTCTTCGCTTGTACCATCCGAATAGACGTTGGCTGTATCAAAGAAGTTAATACCCAAGTCCAGCGCTTTTTGTATAAAAGGACGACTCTCTTCCTCATTCAACGACCATGGAGCGATTCCGCGTTCAGGAACTCCATAGCTCATGCAACCAAGACATAATCTCGAAACGTCCAGTCCGGTACGACCCAATTTTACATATTCCATGTTAAAACACTCCTTTATGAAGTTAATTTTATCCAATAACTGAGATACAATTCTTTGAAAATCGGATTTTCTTCCCATTTGATCTGGGACTCCAATCTCTCGATTACAATTTGTTTCACTTGGTTAGATAAGCGTTTACTCAACCTTTCCACCCATCTTTCTGGCATACTAAAATGGATCAAAGACCCGTTCTTCTCTCCAATTCTTCCGTATATCTAGAACCCATCAGGGTGATTTTTGAAGCTGCATCATTAATGCTCTGTACATCTTCGGGTGTAAGTTCAATGTCCGCCGCACCCATATTTTCTTTGAGACGACTTGACTTGCGCGTTCCCGGGATGGGTACAATCCAAGGTTTCTGGGCTAGCAGCCAAGCAAGTGCGATTTGTGCAGGGGTAGCTTGCATCTTCTCCGCCTTCTCTTTCAACAGATCAACCAGCACTTGATTGGCCTCGAGCGCCTCGGGCGTGAAGCGTGGCAGAATATTACGCAAATCCCCCTGATCAAACGTTGTTTTTGCATTAAAACTTCCCGTGAGATATCCTTTACCCAAAGGACTAAAAGGGACAAACCCAATACCGAGCTCCTCAAGCGCTGGAATCAGTTCTTCTTCCGGACGTCTCCACCATAAGGAATATTCGCTCTGAACAGCAGCGACCGGCTGAACGGCATGTGCACGTCGAATCGTGTTCACGCCAGCTTCCGATAACCCCCAATGCTTCACTTTACCTTCTCGAATCAGATCCTGCACGGCTCCGGCAACCTCTTCAATCGGTACATCCGGATCAACACGGTGCTGGTAAAACAAATCAATTTCCTCGATCTTAAGTCGTTTAAGAGACTCTTCAGCAACTTTCCTGATCTGCTCAGGACGGCTATTCATCCCGCTCTGTTTGCCACCTTGAATGTCAAATCCGAACTTTGTCGCTATGACAACCTGATCACGTACAGGGGAAAGTGCTTCGCCAACGAGTTCTTCATTGATATATGGACCATAGACTTCGGCGGTATCAAAGAAAGTTACACCGTGTTCAACAGCTTCCCGTATGACCGCAATCATTTCCGTTTTGTCCGAAGCTGGACCATACCCGTAACTCATTCCCATACAACCAAGCCCAATTGCCGAAACTTCCAATCCGCTATTTCCCAGTGTTCGTTTTTGCATCATAAAACTTCCTTTCTTCATTCAAATGATGTGAATGTGAACTAACGTACATGAATTTATTATCTCCATTTAGGAGTACACTGAATTAATGGGGTTTACTCACACCAAGACTGCGTCGTATTTCCAGTTCTGGTGACTCTGCCAACTTAACCACCAAAGCAGCCACGCTTTTACAGGATACTTCGCTGCCTTTGAATGGCTCGCCTTTCTGGGTTATTTCATAATCAATCTCGTTTGATCTGGTAAACCACGCTGGTCGTAAGATTGTATAATCTAGATCTGAAGCTTCAACAATGGAAGCTGCTTTACGATAAGGGTCCAATATGCTGCTGTACTTCTGTCCAGGCACTTCATCGTAGATCCCCATAGAACTGATAAAAATTAGTCGTTTCACTCCTGCAGATTTCATCGTTTCCACGATGGTTCTGGCGTACTGTTCCAGATCACCTGCAAGATTGACATAGACAACGTCCACGCCATTCATGGCGTCTTTCAATTTGACTTGATCCATCACGTCACCGTCGATCACACGCGCACGATTCGAATCGATATTTCCAAGCCTGCTGGATTTCTGCAAATAGAGTGTTAGCCTGACATCGGTTTCCTTGAGAAACAAGTCTATCGCTTCGCGGGCGATTTGACCGTTGGCACCCAAAACTAATACATGACTCATTCCCATACCTCCTTTTGTTCAGGATAAATTTTCTGTTTTCGTAGAAGTACTACAGGTTTGCTGGCTGATTGCCTTTTTGCGTCCCCTTGCTTGATTCTGCGAGCCTAATATTATTATGCCGAACTGAAGGAGCGAAGCGGTATATCATTTGTCTTAATTGATTGCCTGATCCTCTCAGGCCTACTTTTGTCTAAGGTCGTTAAGTCTTATAATGAAGCAAGAACAACTTGCAAGGAGGATATGTATGTCCGATAACGCAGTGCAGCAGAAACAGGAACTCACCGAACTAATCAAGCGCCATTCCATTCATAACAGCTCTAAGGAAACGGTAATCCCTTCCCTGTATGTCTATCAGCATTCCAGCATAAGTGAGCCTGCTTACAGGGTTTACAAGCCTTCCTTTTGTGTGATCGTTCAAGGCTTGAAAGAAATCTTGCTGGCACAGGAAAGATTCGAATACGGACCATCCAATTATCTGATTGCTTCCATGAACCTTCCAGTGATTGGTCAGATTATAAAAGCATCCACTGATATGCCTTACCTGAGTCTGAAGCTTGAGTTTACACAGAACCAGATTCTTGAAGTACTGAATGAATGTAATATTAAGGTCACGTCTAAAGAAAACGCCAGACGCGCCCTATTTGTTGGACAGATGGAGCCCTCCATTCAAGATGCTGTACTTCGATTGGTTCGGCTGCTGGATACACCAGGAGAAATCCCGTTCCTTGCCCCACTCTATACGCGGGAGATCCTGTACCGGCTTTTGCAGGGACCTTATGGAGCTGAACTGGCCCAGATTGCAGTGGAAGGCAGCAGTAGCTACCGGATTCGGGAAGCCATTGAGCATATTGTTCGACATTGGGAGCAGCCTTTTCGAATCGAAGATCTTGCGGAGACAGCCAATATGAGTGTGTCCTCGTTCCATCGACATTTCAAAGAAATTACCGCCATGAGCCCACTTCAGTTTCAGAAGCAGCTGAGGCTTCAGGAAGCACGTCGTCTCCTTATGGCTGAGTCAGCTGATGCTGCGGATGTAGCATTCCGGGTTGGTTACGAGAGTGCGTCGCAATTCAGCCGGGAGTACTCCCGCATGTTCGGCGCGCCGCCGAGAGCAGATATCAAACGTTTGAAGGAAAAATATGATCATGTTATGAGTGAATAAGTACACCGGCTGAGAAGTTGAAATGTTAGAGAAATGGATAGCATTAGGCTATCCATTTTTCAATTTAAAGAGTGAATATCTAATTCTATTCCCATCCTTATATTGACAACTTGTGATTCATGGAACTATAATCCTTACTAAACCAAGTTACATACAATGTTTTATAAAGGAGAGGTATCGGATGGCTAATGTTCAGACTTTCAAAGCTACTGCACACCTACAAGATGGGGTTAAAGTAATCACCAAAGCAAGACAATTCGAACTGATCATCGATGAGCCAACAAACCTCGGTGGTACGGATACAGGAATGAATCCTGTAGAAGCTTTACTTGCCTCCCTTGGCGCATGTCAATCCATTGTGGCCCGGGTCTATGCCTCCAAATTCGATGTCGTCCTTGATGATTTCAGAGTTGAAGTTGAAGGTGAACTGGATCTTGACGGATTTTTTAACCGATCTGATGTACGCCCCGGTTATTCCGATATTCGATACACGTTTTATATCAAAACCAGCTCATCTGAAGAAAAAGTTGAATCATTTGTACAATTTCTAGAAAGTAAATGTCCTGTGGGTGATACGATTTCCAATCCGGTGAATACCAAGCTCAATCGCGTCATTATCGAAAATGGGATATCATTGTAACAAAACGAATGAACCAGGTACAAAAAGATATAAGCAATACAAAAACATACAAACAATACAGAAAGGCTGCTTCCCAGCAAGTTAAACTTGCTGGAGAGCAGCCTTTTTAAAATCTTGGATTTATAATGTGAATTGTTTTGTCAATTGAATAGTTCTTTCGATGAGTGCAGCGGCTTCTGCGCGAGTTGTATTCCCTTTTGGCTTCAATGTTCCGTCTGGATAACCGTTAACAAGCCCATTGGTAATGGCGGCAGCAAGTGCTGAACGTGCCCAACCGGATATTTCAGCGACGTCGGAGAAGCTGATATTACTGTCTGAATCAGCGATCTGCGCTGCACGAACGACCATTGTCGCCATTTGCTCACGGGTCACCAATTCATCTGGACCAAAGGTGTCATCACTATATCCATTCACAATGCCCAGACCTGCCGCTGTGGAAATTGCGTCTTGCGCCCAATGCGTCGTAGTATCCGCAAATCCTTTGTCAGCAAAGCCTTGCAGATGTAAAGCCTTAATGATAAGAGTAACAAATTCGGCTCTGGTAATTTTTTTATCCGGTCTGAAACTGTTATCCGGATAACCCTGGATCACACCGAGTTCAACCAAATCCATAATACTGCCGGAAGCCCAATGTCCTACGAGATCCGTGAAATTCTTGGTTCCTTCCGGAGCTTGCGTTACGGTCTTATCGGATACCAGAACAGCAAACTTGGTAAAATGATTAATGGTTCCCGATACCGTTCCATTCATTTGATCCACTTTCATATTATCGAGTGAAACCCACTTTTGGGCCTGCTCGTTGAACCAATACAATCCCACTATTGATTTGTCAAAGTCCACCTTGTTCTTGTCGAATGGCAAGGTGACAGTTACCGGTTTGCTGAAATTCCCGCTCTTGCTTGCAGTAATCTCATAGACATCTCCGAGCAGTTTCAATGTGGAATCGGTAAACAGATTCAACGTTTGGCTTACTTTATTTACGGAAATGACGATGCTGCTCTCCATCGCTCCGGCTGGCACATTGATTTTGACCCCGCCCAAGCTCAACGATCCACCATTCACACTAATCGTTCCACTGTTGGCATTGGTACCCGTTTGATCACCATTCGTTCCTCCAGTTGGAGTTGAAGGAGTCGAAGACGTTGGTGGAACCGAGGTGGAATCTCCGGCTCTGACGACAGTTATACTGTAAGTCTTGCTTGATCCATTACGTGCTTGCACCGTAATTGGAATTACATTTTTTCCAACAGACAACCCGAAAGATTGATTTATTCCGTTTGCATAGGGTTCACCTTTAGCAGACAAAGTAGCTTGGCTATCCGTAGCCTTCGCCGTAATACTGATGGAGTCTGTTGCTTGTTCAACATTCAGAGTATACGCCGTGATTGCAGGATTGAATGCTGGAGTCAAAGCGCCTTGATCAACAGATAAATCATCCAATGTGGAAACGTCAATCAGCTTCCCGGTTCGCATATCTTCCTTCACAAGCGCAAAATCAGCTGCGACCTGGTGGGAGTAATCCTCCGCTGCATTAAGAATAAAGTTCTGCAAATCATCCCAGATGGGTACGATATTTGTTACAAAACGTTCCTCAAAACGGTAGTTCAACTCATCGGATACCTTGTCCAAGCGCGAGCTTGCATAAGCGTAAGCCTTGGCTGCATCGACCAAATACTGCTCCAGCTCTTGCTTGTTCTTAAACGGCTTATCCGTGTAATCCCCTTTAAAAGGTGAGACTTCCTTGATCAGATACGAGCGATTCATTGCTTCGAGTACACCCAGATAAGAATCGGGATCAACTGAAGTTTTAAGATAAGCATCTTTCGATAAATTGGCGTCCCGGGTCTGCTCTTTCACGTCGAGCAGAATATCATCCGTATTGGCCTCACTTGCTCCTTCGATTAACACATTGTAGCGTTCAACCCCAATGCTGCCAATTCCCTGATGAATACGGCGTACAATATCCTTTATTTTGAAATAGGCATCGAATTCATCATCGCTCAGATTGAGGAAATTGCTTCTGACTTGCAATTTGTATGCTTCCCAAGCGTCTTGCAGGGAAGATTTCTCCGCATCTGTAGCGGCTTCAAACTTATCGGAGTTGCCGGCAATGTTTAATTTTCCATCAAGTGCCCGCTTCCCGAGCAACTTTTGCAATGCTTCCTCGTAAGACACTTTGGAGACTTTGTCCATGACCTCTTTCGTATATGGAGTTACATTGCTTTTGGTCAACTTAGTGTTTTTGGGGCTTATCTCGCTATTAATCTTTATCAGAGTATCCTTATAGGTATCTAGAAAAGTACGAGATACGTCCCGGAAATCGGCGTCCTGCAGATTGGTAATCGCAGAGCTGTCTTTTTCGTATTTGACTACATAAATACTTGTAACAAAGCGAATCAGATCATCATAAAAGCTGCCGATGCCGGAAGAATCCACATCGTTCAAGCTGAACACCATTTGATTAGTACTGTCGTTAAAAGTTCCCACATTCTGAATATGGGCATCGCCTTGCGTGTACGTAAGGATGTCCTTCTCATTCCAGCCTGGAATGACCGAATTCGGTGAAGGAATAAGACCCGCTGCCAGATCAGCCTTGAATAAGGAATGTGTACCACGCAGGAATGTATATTCATTCGCTCCCATGGCGTCACTTCCATATTTATATTCTTTGGTGGCAGGGTCATTAAAACCTGTATTGTCCGCTATGATGCTGTTTTCAACGACATGTTTGCGATTCTCATCAGCAAGAAGTGGTTGACTGTACCGAAGCAGGGGGACGCTGATCACTTCCGAAGCCAGGCAGTCCGGATCCTGCACAGCCTCAGCCATTAACGTCACATTCAACATGACGGAGTTCATGACAGCAGAAGTGGATGTACCCGAAATGGATAGCGTAATTGTACGATCACTGCTTCGGCCCTCAGCCTGGATACTCCAGTCTCCCTCAGGAAGGCCCGTCACACTGTAAGCATTCGAGTCCAATACCCCATCCACGGGAACGCCGGCGCTAAGATTGAGTTGGATCGTGGTATTTAAGTCCTTCGCGCTGTTCATACGAATGTTGGACGATGAGGAGTCCAATGTTGCTACAATCTTATTGGATGGTGTGAATTGAGCCAAAGTTACGGTGTTGCTTCCTTGATACACCGTTAAGGATGAGGTTGGTCTGTGTACTTGATCCCACGCACCAGGATGAATCTCAAATGTCAGAAGGCTGTCTGAAACCACATTCCCGGTATCGTCTCCAGTTATGGTCACTTCGATCTGATCTCCGTTCGCATTGGCTTCAGCAGTGAATCCTGCCGGGAGGCCGAGCACACTGAAGTCGTCGGATGACCATGGTCCCTGCTTAACCAAGCCTCCAAATGCATTCAACACAATCTTGTTATGTACAGGATCTACGCTCGAAGCCGATTGCATTTCTAACCTTTGATTACTTTCCAGAATGACATAGGCGGAAGTTGTGCTTGAATTGCGAGCCTTCGCGTCTTTGACCTTCTCGAAGTCATTTCCGTTATTCCGAGTGTCCCAGTTGTTTCCGTGATTCGGGAACGCAGCTTCTTTAGTGGATTTCTCCGGGTTCAGCGGATCGAACACCAATCGTTGCATGGTGTTTTGTTTGCCCGCTTCTGGAGCCGGACTTCCCCAATAAGCATCCGCATTATATCCAACAAAATCAATCACATGTTCCTGTAAAGAATCAGACATCGGATCGCTGGTCGTCAACAATTCTGTCGTATTCAACAAGACCAGCTTTCCACTTTTGTTATCTAGTTTAAATGAAGCATCGCTGGCATCCGGCTGTGGAAGTTGCCCTCCCACGTTGCCGTTGCTGCCAAGCGCAATCAGATAATAACCAAATGCCGGAATCTGGGCAGTCATTGTCCCTAGCTGAGCTGCCTTCCAATTATTGTTTTTGGTATCCGCAAATTGTATAGACCAGTCGTTCAGCGAAACAGGCTCTGCTGTCGGATTATATAGTTCTACAAAGTCGTTGCCGTAGACGTCGAGTACGTCGTCTTTTTTGCCTCCATAAAAATGGCTGATCACCACGTTTTTCGCTAAATTGCTGGTGTTAAGGTTTTCTGATGCTGCAGCATGTCCGATTCCTGCAAATGTCCAGAATGATTGGATAACCATTACTGCCACAAGGATCGTCGCTACCCAGCGTTGATTGATGTCTTTCAAGTTGTCTAACCCCTCTCCCATATAAAAGCTCAGGCTAGTATATCAACCCAATGTAAGAGGACAGTTAAACTAAAAATTCATAATATTAAAATTGTAAAATCCTTGAATATGTAAAAATCACAACAAATGTATACGATGGATGATCTTTAAATAAAAACAAATGAAAAGAGCCGCGACTGCTCGCGGCCCCTAGCTTATTGGATGCGGGAATCTGAATTCCTGCTACCCCTCAAGAAACATTTCCATTCCATTTATACGTCATAGCGGACTTGCCTGGAATAGTGACAACGAAGCTTTGGCTGCCCCATTGGATCTTCACATTTTTCGACGAGCTGGAAGAGTTGTAGGCAACTACCACTTTGGAACCGTCCGGATTGCGGAAAGCCACATTTTTGACTTCAGATCCAGTGTTGCTGTCAATGCGGTATGCATTGGGTACTACAAATTTACTAAAGTGACCCAGCAAATAATATTGTTTGTGATATGTGACATTATTCTCAGGTGCGTCATTACGGTTGTCCGAGTTGCGGATTGTAATCATGCCTTTGTTCGTGTTGTTCGGTGAAAGCAATGCAGGACCGTCTTTTTGATCCAGGGCAGCATTCCAGAGAATGATCGATTTGGACCAGTTTCTCGTAATATTAATGAACTCATTCATCATATTATCGAAACCAGATGAGGTACCATTCTGCGGATCATTCCAGTTGCCGAAACCACCCTCCGTGAACCAAACTTCCTTGTCCGGGTGACTGTTATGCATGGAGGTCATTGTTGATCCGTCCCCACTGTCATAATGGTGGAATGCGCTCCCGGATACGTAGCTGCCTTTGCCTGCGTTCTTCAGATTCGTAATGACCTGGTTCGGGAAGGTCCAGTTCAGAAAGTTATGGTCGAATGCAATAATCTTGGTGTTGATTCCGGCATTGCGGAGTGTTGGTCCAAGATAATCGCCGATAAAGCCCGTCTGATCCTCTACATTCATACCCATGGAAGGATAATGGGATGGCTCGTACATTGGCTCGTTTTGCAACGTAACAGCATAGATGGGTACCCCTTCAGCCTGGTAGGCTTCAATGTACTTTTTGAAATAATTCGCATATGTTCCGTAGTGTTCTGCTTTCAGTTTGCCGCCGTTCAGATTGTTGGAATATTTCATCCAGGCAGGCGCACTCCATGGGGAACCCATTACTTTGATATTGGGATTCTTGGCGATTGCCGCTTTGACCATGGGCAGTATGTAAGCCTTGTCCCGGTCGATCGTGAATTGGCTGAGTGAAGTATCATTTGCCGTATCGGCATAGGTATAGGCGGCCCAAGCAAAATCGGAGCTGCCGATCGGCTGTCTCAATAAGCTAAGTCCAATGCCTGTGTTGCCAAACAGCCTCTCCATGACTTCCGCGCGCTTATTGTTATCCAGCTTGTAGTTCATGAGCCATGCGGACGCATCCGTTAATGACACTCCAAAACCATCCATCTGCTGATACGTCTGGTTTTCGTTGACCGTAATGGTAACATCCGCATTGCCTGAGTTGCTGCTGAAGTTTTTTGATGCAATCTTGGTGAGTCTCGCATCTGTTCTAAGCCCCACTGCCGGTTCAGAATTAGGGTCTGAAGTTGAAATCCATACCTCCACCTGTTCACCCGCTGCATGCGCAGTCTTGGGCATATATGAACTATATGAACCCGCCGTTACCAGAAAAGTGGACAGCAACACTAACGCACTCTTTTTCCATATCTTCATAAACATATCTCCTTTGATTTATGATAATTTGGACTGCCGAATATCAAATACTACAAAATGAAATCGATTTCATTTTAAAAATCATAAAGTCCTTTTTTCAGTTATTGCATGTCGTAGTACTTTCACCTCCTTTTTGAAGGGTATCGGAGAAAGATGTAGATCAAAATTTTGTAAGCGTTAACAAAGATATTTATACACTTTATTGGAAAAAATTTCAACACTAAATTTTATTTTTTTATATAAAATTGTAGAAAATCCTGAAATGGACTGGATTCCACGCTCATTCTGCTCCTCATTTCCCCCTGATTGCCATCATATAATACAAAAATGACGTCCTCTGGAGGTATCCCTTGAATGAGCCATGTACTGAGCGCAATTGATGAGGAAATAAATCGGATCATGACTTCCTTGCTTCAACAGCAGCAACAAGATGGTTCCTGGCATTTCTGTTTTGAGAACGGTACGGTAATTGATGCTTATGTCATCATTCTCTTTCGGATATTGGAAGTCCCGAATGAAGCGCTGATCCGGGAGTTGCATGATCGTATCCTTAACGAACAGCAACAGGATGGATGCTGGAAATTGTACGCCGATGAAGAGGATGGAAATTTATCCGCATCGGTTGAAGCGTACTACGCCCTGCTATACTCCGGGTACAGCCAGAGTACGGACGAGCCAATCCAGCGGGCCAAACAGTATATTCAGTCCAAAGGAGGTATTGGAAAAGTTAGCAGCATTTTGACCAAAGCCATTCTTGCCGCTACCGGACAAATGAAATGGCCTTTATCCATCTCTATGATCCCCCTGGAAATACTGATGTTCCCTACCTATTTTCCCATCAACTATTTTGAATTTTCCGGTTATTCCAGAGTTCACCTCACTCCCATGCTCATTATGGCCGACTTGCGCTTCGCCCTTACACCACCCCATGCGCCCGATCTATCTGATCTGACTGACTCACGAAATGTTGGAGATGAGCTAACGACTCCGGGATATCAGGAAATGCAGGACGACATTCTAAGCGGGAGCAGCCGACTGATCGGTAACCCTCGCCACATCCACGACACTGCACGAAAAAAGGCAGAACAGTTCATAATAGAGCGGATTGAGTCTGATGGCACATTATACAGCTACGCCAGCAGTACAATTCTCATGATCTTTGCCCTATTGGCCCTAAAATACGATAAGCAGCATCCCCTGATTACAAAAGCCATAACCGGACTCACGGCAATGCAGTGCCGTTCTTCTGGAGGTCAAACAACGATTCAAAACTCCCCCTCTACCGTATGGGATACGGCCTTAATCACCTACGCATTGCAGGAGGCTTCTCTTACCGATGACCATAAGGCTATTCAACTCGCGGCCTCCTATTTGCTCTCCCGTCAGCAAGATAAAAGAGCCGACTGGAGCATCCATAATCCGAATACCGTCCCTGGAGGATGGGGATTTTCGGAGTCGAATACAATCAATCCAGACGTGGATGATACAACAGCAGCTTTACGGGCTATTCGAAGCTTGTCCACTACTCTTCCAACGTTTCAGGAATCCTGGAATCGTGGGCTGAATTGGGTCCTGTCCATGCAAAATAAAGACGGCGGCTGGCCGGCATTCGAAAAAAATACGAACAAGGAGATGCTCACCTGGCTCGCCATCGATGGTGCCAAATCTGCGGCTACAGACCCTTCAGAGGCTGACCTAACGGGACGTACCTTGGAGTACCTCGGAAACTTTGCCGGGCTTGATACCAGGCTTGAATGGATCAAACGTGGAACAAAATGGCTCATTCGAAACCAGGAGAAAGAAGGCTCATGGTACGGAAGATGGGGCGTATGTTATATCTACGGTACCTGGGCTGCATTAACCGGTCTTACGGCAGTTGGACTACCAGCAAGCCATGTTACATTGCAAAAAGGAGCGCAGTGGCTCTTAAGCATCCAGAACTCCGACGGTGGCTGGGGAGAATCCTGTCAAAGTGACCGACTCTTGCACTATGTGCCATTAGGGGAAAGTACTCCTTCCCAGACCGCTTGGGCACTTGACGCGCTCATTGCAGTTCAACCCAAGCCTACACCTGAGATGAATCAAGGCGTTCTACGGCTTATTGCATCAATGCACGAGAACGATTGGAGAACCTCATATCCCACAGGCGCAGGTCTTCCCGGGAACTTTTATTCCCATTATCACAGCTATACATATATTTGGCCTCTTCTCACGTTAAGTCACTACAGAAGCAAATATGGGGTATCTTAAAAATTTACTTTGCGCGGCTATTTTTTCAATATTTCAAATCCGGATCAATCAATGTTCACCTTACTTCATCAAAGTAAGCTAAAAAACAGGGAACTCATAGAGCTCCCTGTTTTTGTTTGAAATAATTTATTGAATGATCAAATTAAAGCCATTTTGAATCTGATTCACATTAGGGTTGGCAATGTTGCTTGTTGTCAGATTATTGAATGTGGCAGAACCATTACCGGTATAGGTGTATATTGCTGCACCTTTATGTGGGGTTGTGAACCTAGATGTCTCAATTCCGTCCAGACCGGTACCATTAATGTTGATGTTATTAAACACAATATTCTGGAAACCGCCGCCGTATCCGAATTGAACAGCACTGCGCTGCGTATTGAGGATATCAATATTGGTAAACGTAACGTTCTTGATGGAATCGTTGGAAGCTTCAAGATCAATAGCTCCGCGTTCACCATTGTACAGATCTTTACTCGTGCCGCTGTTAATAATCGTTGTATCGGAGAACAGAATACCTGTGTTATCTTGGAAATGGTATCCAGGGAAAACAGTGTTCATCCGGATCGCCGAACCGCCAACCGTGTCAACAATCAGGTTGTTGGTTGCCTTATGTCCACTGCCACCAAAGAACGCGATGCCTGCTGCGCGCCAGTTATTCTCAATCGTGTTGAAGGAGAATGTGTTGTTCACACCGGCAGGAGCACCATTCACGTTGCTAGTCCATACGGCCAGACCATCATCACCATTGTTGCGGACACTGCTGTTGCGTACAGTCGAATTGCTCGTGCCTTGGGCAAAGTTGACACCGTCAGCAAGGTTATTCCGAATACGACTGTTCTCGATCACTAGGCCATCGGCAATGATTGCAGGTGTGTGGGCGTAATCCCCTACCCAGAAACCACATTCAAAGTGCTCAACCCATACGTTGCTAACCTTTGAATTTTTACCGAAATTGTCCATAAAACCTTTGTAAACTGCATTCTCGTTATAGCGCGAACGCAGCATGGAATTCATATAAATATTGCTGAAATCCAGCTTACCCTGCACACGGAAAGAAATTCCGCCTGAGGCTGCATTAGGGTTGGTAAATTGAATGTTCGTATGCCAGATACCTGCACCTACAATGGTGAGATTGTTAATCATATTCGTCGGCGTACCAATTTTCCACATATTGCCCAGATGGAACGTGCCCTCAGGGATATATAGAGTCTTGCCTGTAGATACCGCGGATTGGACCGCCGCTTCGAATGCGGCAAGGTCATCTTTTCCATCATTTGCAATCGCACCAAAATCGGTTACAGAGACAGAGTTAGCCGGGCGCGGGATCACCGCCTGAACGGGTTCGATTTCGAGGAAATCCACACCGTATTCCAGGTTATCTCCATTGTTTTTCTGAATACGAATGGTATCTCCAGCTTTTAGAGGTGTATCCAGTTTCCAGTGCACTTCATCAAAACGGAACAACGGACGTCCTGCACTTGGCGTATCCCCCGGATGATCACTGGAGAAGTACTGCCAATTGTAGTAGGAGGTCAAAGGAACCGTTTTGGCCTTGGTCCCGTTAACATAAACGTCAAGTGCGCCGTTAAGACCCATGCCATCTGTGGAATCCGGCATCGTGAATCGCATGGTTACACCTGCGCCTCCCTCCCCTTGTCTAACCGTCCATTGAGCATAAGAACCGTTGGAAGGAAGTGCGATATAGCGCTGGCCAGAGGCTTCCGAAGCCGTAAGAGCCTGATCAAAGGTTGGTGCGGATTTCAGTGTGGCACTGCCACCACGCGTAGCATCATCCGTATCATACCGGGTATAAGGCATGCTTGCACCACGAGCTGAATATACGTTCAAACCTGTTGTAACGACGTTATTCGTTTGTTTGACCGGAGCTTCATTGTTGTCCACTGCTACGGTAGTTGTCACATTGTAGTTACCAGTTACAGCAGTCCAGGTACCTACATTGACATTGACCGAAGCTCCAGGTGCCAATGTACCGGTATAGGAACCACTATACGTCTGAAGTGTTGCTCCGGCAGCGTTCTTGAGAACCACTGTAACTCCGTGTGCACCACCTGCGGAGGCCATGTTGCCTTGATTTTTCAGATTAACTGTAAATGTTACTGTGCTGTTTGCTGTAGGGGTTCCTGGACTCCAAGAGACCGTGCCTACCAGATCAGAACTTGTAATCGGTGCAACCACCAAAGAAGAAGCGTGTGTGTAATTATTGTTTCCCTCATTCTCTTCAATGATCTGGTTATTCTCATCCACCTTGGCACTGAGCGTATATGATGCAGCTGCTTTATTGCCAGCATTAAGCGAGACCGTAGTCGAAGCCCCTGCTTGCAAAGCAGCTACTGATGAGGAACCTGCTAGCTCGTTGTTCAGATAGAAGTTGACGTTAGAAGCTGGAGAAGCAGCGGAACCAATGTTTTTGACGATGGCATTTAGGGTGATGGCATTGTTCTCCACTGGAGAAGATGGAGACCAGGACATGCCTGTAATCGTCAGATCAGGATTAGGTGCAGGTGTGCCGAATACCTGAAATTCAGCAATTTGCCCGGCAGGAGCGCCCGAGTTCGTGGTAATGTTCAGTTGCAGACGTTTAACCGTGGCTGTAACGGGAATGGTCACCGTGTTACCGGAAGCCGGGTTGAATGTATATGATTGGGCGGAAACCAGATTACTGAAGGTGGTTGTATCCTGGTTATGTCCAAGCACTTGAATGGTCTGTGTTCGGGTGCTCCAGACCGGATCCGGGTTTAGTTTAAGTACAATGGATGTAATCTTATGATTGGAGCCGAGATCCAACGTTAGTGAGCTTGGATTGCTGCCCCCTTCCCAGTACGAATTGATATTGTTATCGTTTGCATTCGCAGCTACGAAGGATAAGGTACTGGACGATGCAGTAATCGACTTACCGATGGCGATGTTGCTTCCCTCTGTAGGGATGATTGGGGGATCCACAGGATCGGGGCCAGGTAGCGTTGGTCCCTCACTGGCTGGACCGTAAATTTCAAATGTCGACAGTTGAGCCGCCGGCCACTCGGAATTGCCCGTTACGCTTAAGCGAACGTACCTTGTCTCGACAGCAGGAAAATCGATGGTAACCGAGTTCTCCCCAACGGTTGGATTAAATACATAATCCGCAGAACCCACGATATCCGTGAACGATGAACTGTTCGTGCTGCCTTGCACGGTTATCGTTTGGGTTCTCTTTTCCCACACTGTCGGAATCTTCAATACGATTTGGTCAATGTTGGTGTTGGTGCCAAGATCCACTTGAATCCATTGGGGGAACGCGCTATTCGTACTTTCCCAATAGGTTGCTTGGTTACTGTCAATCACATTGGTCGGGCTGTATGTTTGGTTGTACCCGCTCGCGGTAACCTGTTTGCCCTGTGCCAGGTCCGGACTTTCGGCTGCTGATACAGGAGATGGAAATCCGACAGTCAGGAATACGTTCGAGATCAGCAGCGTTAATACGAGTGAACACATAATGTACTTGTTGCGCAAATTCAATTCCTCCTCAGGTTATTAGCAAAATGGTTTTTCAATGAAAATGGACGGTTGATCTTCCTTATTTTTTCGCTGCGCCGATCATCACCCCCTTATCAAAGTACAAAACAAAAAAATAGAAAACTCATACAACAACATGGTTTCACGACAGTATTGCGTGGTCGCTACTTAACTTGAGGAGTTTCTTGGATAAACTGATTTGATTTTCTGCTTGGATTTGTCATCTCTGGAATAGATTAAGTATAAACCGCTTCCAATTCTCCTTATCGGACCCCTAGAGACGGTATTCGGACTTCTGATGTTCCTTTTTGGATGTTAACGAGCAGCCTTAAGGCTTGCGAGCAGAAAATACATCGTTATCCAGACTTTCCTGTGTGTATTTCGGACGTTTGAACCAAAAGAGGGAAATATTTATAATTTTTCAAGCGATGGATTTATACTATTCCTTTCGTGTTCATTCTGGATCTAATGACCAGCATCTTTCAAACAACAAAAAGCACGCATTGATCCACTTAGGGTCAATGCGTGCTTTTTGTTAACGTCATTTAGGGGAATACCTAAGTTTGAACACACGCCTTAGTTCAGGCCAAAGCCACAAACGAGCATGAAGCCGAGAATGGACAACACAATAGAGCCCAGTAATCCTGCCAAAAAAGGTTTCTTGCCTAGACGACGGAAGGTTGCAATATCCACACCCAACCCCAATCCAGCCATCGCCATCGCCAGCAGCATATAGGACAGAACCAGAAGTCCCGAGATCATCTCTTGTGGAATAATGCCCAGCGTGTTTAATCCACTCATAGCCAGAAACCCGAAAATGAACCAAGGCACTGGCAATTCTCGCCAGCGGATACCTTTAGATGATTTTTGCTCTCCACCACGCGCCTGTCGTGCACTCCACAAACCGATGATCAGTGCAATCGGGACCAGCATAGCGACCCGGGTTAGCTTGACGATAACTGCCATATCTATTGCCGCTTGCCCTCCTGGTGCAGCCCCAGCGATGACGTGTGCCACTTCATGCAGTGTAGCTCCTGTGAATAAGCCATATCCTTTCGCACTTAAACCCAATACCGGGTATAACAATGTGTATGCAAGGGTGAAGATTGTTCCCAATATAGCTACCGTGGCCGCACCTACTGCCGTTTCTTCATCTTTGGCCTTGATCTGTGGCGCAATCGCGACCACTGCCGCTGCACCGCAGATGGCTGTTCCACAAGCAGTCAGCAGCCCTATTCGTTTGTCGATCTTTAACCATTTGCTCAGTCCGTAGACAACAAAAATCGTAACAACAACATTAATTGCCGCTAGCGCAACGACTTTGTAGCCTGCATGGACAATATCCAGAAGGTTCAACTTCAAACCAAGCAGGATGATGCCAAACCGCAGCAATCGTTTTGCCGAAAAGGAGATCCCTGATTGAGCGGTCAGCGGAACGCCACGCACTGCCCGGTACAGGATACCTAGCAGAATTGCAATAACCAATTGACCCATAATATTTAAAAGCGGTAGATAACCCAGCAGCTTGGCGATAAACGAGAGTAATAAAGTCAGTCCGATCCCCTGCAGAAATCCCCTGTTCCTAACACCTTTTATGTTTTTAACGAATCTCAATTGTGTCTGTAAAATCATAGCTCCACACTTCCTTATTGGATAAAGTATATCCTTACTATAGAAGTAGACAGGAAGGAAGTGAAATATGAATCTGCGATCCTAATCATTACAAAAACTTATGATTGATTAGGTATCTTATGCTAAAATGAGCTCAATAGGCTTATAACCAAGAAAATACACTGTTCAAATGAGGAATTCTAATGATAACTGATGCGTTAAAAGTCTTCGTTACCGTTGCGGAACAAAGCCATTTCTCCAAGGCCGCAGAACTGCTGAATCTGTCCCAACCTGGGGTAAGCCTTCATATCAAAAATCTGGAGAATGAGCTGGGAGCCAAGCTGCTGCATCGTTCTCCAAAACAAGTGTCCCTGACTGAAGCGGGGGCAATCCTCTACAGACATGCCAAAGTCATTCAGGCCCGCTACGATGAAGCTCGGCAGGAAATTCAGATGCTGCGGAATGAGGTGACCGGAAGCATTCAGATCGGAGCCAGCTTCACCATCGGTGAATACATTTTGCCTAAGAAATTGGCAGAATTCGCATCACAGTATCCGCAGGTCAACATTCAGGTTACGATTGGCAATACCCAAGAGATTCTGTCTGCGGTTAGGGGAAATCAACTGGATATCGGATTTGTGGAGGGTGAAGCTCAAGCCTCGATTGACCTTGACGTTATCCCTTACATGAAAGATGAGATGATCGTAGTAGCTCCTTCCGGTCACCCCCTTTCCGGTTCCGTCGTGGTAGAGCAGAACTTGCTTCAGGATCAGGTCTGGGTTCTTCGTGAGTTGGGTTCGGGAACACGCGCGTTTAGCGATCATTTTATGGAACAGACTGCAATCCGTCCGAAGCGGTCCTATGTTTTCACCAGCAGTCAGGGTGTGAAGGAAGCTGTTGCTGCGGGACTCGGAATTGCAATGGTATCCAGATGGATTGTTCATAAGGAGTTGGCAACCGGGGAAGTCGAAGAACTGCGAATTAGACAGCTGCATCTGGAACGCAGCTTCTCCATCATTCGCCACAAGGAACATTCACATTCCATGGCGCTTGATGTTTTCTTGCAAAAGCTTCTTTTTGTCAAAAAAAAGGGTTGAAGGCTATTCGCCCTCAACCCTCTTTTGAAATTACACAAGCAGATACATCCTTGCTTCATAAGGACGAAGTGCGTTCTCTGAAACAACGTCCGAATAGTTACTAATTAATAATCTTTTATCCCCTGCAAATTCGCTTGGAAGCTGGAATGGAACAACTTTGCCATAGAAGTTGCACAGGACTAGCAATTTGGTATCACCAAGTGTTCGTGTGTAAGCAAAAAGGTTGGTGTCTTCCGGATACAACAGTTCATAATCCCCATAAATGATCACTTCATGCTCTTTTCGCAGCTGAATCAGTGTTTTATAGTAATGGTAAATGGAATCCGGATCATGTATAGATTCTTCCGCATTAATCTCCGTGTAATTCGGATTTACCAAGATCCATGGTTTGCCTTCCGTAAAACCCGCATTTTCGGAAGCATCCCACTGCATCGGCGTACGTGAGTTATCACGGCCTTTTGCATAAATGGATTCCATCACTTCTTCCTCTGGATACCCATTCTCGACCCGTTCCTTATACAGATTCAGCAACTCAATATCACGGTATTCTTCAATAGGGTAACGTACGTTCGTCATGCCTAACTCTTCACCCTGGTACACATATGGCGTACCTTGCATGCCATGAAGAAGAGTAGCCAGCATTTTGGCAGACTGCACACGATATTCCCCGTCATTTCCCCAACGGGACACGATCCGCGGAAGGTCATGGTTGTTCCAGAACAAGCTGTTCCAGGCTTCTCCTTTCAGCTCGGTCTGCCATTTGGATAACACTTTCTTTAATTGAAGCAGATCCAGCGGCTGGAGATCCCACTTGCCTTTCCCCTCCTGCTCATCCAAGCTAATGTGTTCAAATTGGAAGACCATGGATAGTTCACTGCCGTCCGGGTTGCTATAAAGCTTGGCACTCTCGGGCGTTGCTCCCCAGGTTTCTCCGACGGTTAGCAGATCACCCTTCTGGAATGTCTCTTTACTGAGTTCACGCATATATTCATGCAGATTTGGCCCATTTCCTGTAATTTTGAGGTCAGGCTGCTTGCCAATCAGATCGATAACATCAAGACGGAAACCACCTACGCCTTTATCCATCCACCATTGAATCATATCATATATCTCTTGCCGTACCTTGGGGTTCTCCCAGTTGAGATCCGGTTGTTTAACAGAGAAAAGATGCAGATAATACTGTCCCAACTCGGGGACCCATTCCCAAGCCGATCCACCAAACGTTGAACCTAAATCGTTGGGAGGTGTTCCTTCCACACCATCTCTCCACACATAATAATCGTGGTACGGATTATCCTTGCTTTTCCGGGCTTCCTTGAACCAGGGGTGCTCGTCTGATGAGTGGTTAAGCACCAGATCCATGATAATTCGGATGTCCCGCTTGCCTGCTTCCTGAATCAGCAATTCCATATCTTCAAGTGAACCAAACATCGGATCGATATCCTGATAATCGGAAATGTCATACCCGTTGTCATCTTGCGGGGACTTGCACACTGGTGACAGCCAGATCGCACCTATCCCAAGATCCTTCAGATAATCGAGTCGGGATAATACACCTTTCAGATCCCCGATTCCGTCACCATTGCTATCTTGAAAGCTGCGGGGATAAATTTGATATACGACAATTTCTTTCCACCAACTTTTATTTCCCATAACGCACCACCTTTCTCTTGAACCAGATTCTGCTTATCCAATTTCCGTTTCATTCACTATTATTCTTTTACCGACCCCACAACAATTCCGGTTACAAAGTATTTTTGCAGCAGCGGATAAATCAGCAGCAGCGGAATGACAGCCACTACGATTTTGGCTGCATTTAGATTTTTGTTCGAAATCTCAGTCAGATTGCTGAGCTGAGCTGAGTTTGTGCCGGATTGCAGAAGTTCAGCAATATTTACGTTAAGAGACTGTATGTAGGTCATTAACGGATAATTGCTGACTTTGGTCATATAGATCAATCCACTAAAGAAATCATTCCATGTGCCCACGATACTGAATAGGGATACAGTCGCCAGCGCCGGAATAGACACGGGCACATACACTTTGAACAGAACCTGCAATGCGTTCGCTCCATCGATAAAAGCCGCTTCTTCAAGCGCTTTAGGTACTGCGGCGAAGAAGTTCATCACAAGGATGACACTGAATATCGGGACAGCACCTGGCAGTACAAGCGACCAAATTGTATTGAGCATATCCAGGTTTTTGATCAACAGATAACTAGGGATCATGCCCCCACTGAACAGCATGGCAAAAATCATGACATTCATATATATATTTCTGCCCTTAAACTCCCTTTTCGATTTGGAGAGCGGGTAAGCCATCAAAACAATAAGAATCATGTTGAGTATAAGGGATAGAGCCACACGTAGAACGGAAATGCCAAAGGATCGCCAGAACTGCGCATCCTCAATAATTTTCGAATAAGCGGCTGTTGTAAACTTGACGGGTAACAGACCTACGGCATTGGCCGAGACGGCCTCACTGCTGCTGAATGAAATCGCAACGATATTCCATAATGGAAGGAGGCAGATCAAAGCCAGCAATATAACGATGGCGTAGATGACAAACCGGCCCATTCGGTCTTTCAGGCTTGCGGAATAAGACACAAGTTTCGCCTCCTTAGAATATTTTTCTGTCGGTGTATTTTTTGGCCAATTCGTTGGCGGACAATAATAGAACAATACCGATCACTGACTTGAACAACCCAACAGCCGTACCAAAACTATACTGTCTGCCAACGAGACCAATCCGGTATACATAGGTATCCAGAATATCGCCCGACTCATAGACAACCGGGTTATACAGATTGTAGATTTGATCGAAGCCTGCGCTCAAAATATTGGTCAGACTCATGACCCCCATGAGCAGGATAATAGGCAGCATACCCGGCAATGTAATATGCCATACTTTTCTCCACCAGCTCGCTCCATCTATGCCTGACGCTTCATATAGGCCGGGATCAATCGAGGTAATTGCAGCCAAATAAACGATGGAACTATAACCGAATTCCTTCCATACGTCCGTCCCGATAATTAGCGGTTGGAACCAGGTATTGCTTCCGAGAAAATTAATATTTTCCAAGCCGAAAAAGGCTAAAATCTGATTTACACTTCCATCCAGGCTGAACATGTTAACGACCACGGAGGCCAGAACGACCCAAGACAAAAAGTGAGGCAGATATACAATGGTCTGCACGGATTTTTTAACGAATTTAAAACGGATTTCATTTAATAAAATGGAAAAAATGATGGCCATCAGTGTCCCGAGTAGAATCTTGGCGATGGCAATCACCAACGTATTGCTGATCACTTGGCCGATGTCCGGCAGTTTGAACATATAAATAAAATGCTTGAGTCCAACAAACTCGGAGCCAAACATACCTTTGGCTGGTACATAATCCTGAAACGCCGTAATGACACCAACCATTGGAATGTAGCTGAATACCAGCAAAAATAAAATGCCTGGCAGCATCATCATATGATACATGGCACCCGTGCCCAAGCGGTTTCTTGCTTTATATTTTTCCTGCTTCATGGATGAACCCCTTTCCTGAAGAAAGGCTGCTTAGCGCAGCCTGTCAGCAGTGTTAGCTTAATTATTTTTGGGATGTGGTCTCGGCTTCGATCTCCTGGATCACTTGATCGCCGCCTTGTTTCTTCCAATTGGTGACGAATGTTTCGAAGTAATCCAGCGGTTCTGCACCCGTTATGATTTTGATGAAAGATTCCTGTTCCATCTTGGTCAGGTTAGCCCACGTCTGTTTCATGCTTGGTGTAGTTCCAGAGAACGCTGGCGTCATCCAGTTAAATTTGCCTTCTTGGGTCAACTTATCAATTAGCCCCACTCCGTTCATACGTGAGTGATATTTCGACCAAGCTGTTACATCATCCGTATCCTGGTCTTTCAAGTACGTTTGGATACTGCCAATATTGTTCTTCGATTCTGTTGTACGAACTTGATCCAAACCGATCTCGCCTTTAATTCCACGAACGACGTCGGAGTAATCATCCAGCAGTGAGGTTGCCGAGTTGACTTCGATATTAAAAGGTCTGGTTGAACCGTCTACGCCGCTTTCCAAATACTTGGCTGCCTCTGGCATGGTAGTTGCGACATCTTTGTCATTTGCCAGTTTATCGTAGAACAGATTTATAATTTTAATCGCGAGTTCCGGGTGTTCATATCCTTTTCTCACTACGATAAACTGACCGGATGGATTGGCGTGTGCCACGTTTACCTTGCCGTCTGCATCTTCCAACGTGTAAGCCGTGAATTTCGCATGTTTATCCATCTGTTTAACACTGCTCAGTCCCCAGTCTGGAATGTGCCACGGTCCAAAAGCAATTCCGCTCTGACCGTTTGTGTATAGTGCATTGATATCATCAAAAGTACGAGTTCCAAATTGCGGGTCAATGATACCTCTCTTGAACCAGTCGGCCATAACACCCAGCATCTGCTTGGTTTCCTCTGTAGTTGAACCATAAACGATGCTGCCGTCTTCACCCTTCATCCAGTATTGAGGATACGCCCCTTCGGTTGAAGCAACACCCAGCATGGTGTAGGCAGAACCATTATAGTCCGTCGTATTCAGGGTGTTCACAAAAGGAATGCCCACCGGTTTCCCGGTTTGCCCAGGATCTTTTTTCAGGAACTCTTCTGCTGTTTTCTCTACATCTTCGAGCTTGATGGCACCGTCTCCGTCAACATCTAGTTTGATTCCCAGCACATCCAGCCAATCCTGACGAACCCAAACCATAGTTGGTGCGGAGTCCAGAGAGGTTGCTGGAAGGCCCATCAGTCGGCCATCAATCGTGGCATTGTCCAGTGCACGGCCATCGTAGGAGTCGTAAACCTGTTTGATGTTATCGGTGGCATATTGTTTGTATACTTCCGTCAGATCTTCAATCAGATCATTATCAACCAGTTCTTTAAGTTCATCCTTGGAATCGACACGCATCATATCGGGCAGTTCCCCGGAAGCGATTGCAAGAGAAACTTGACGACTGTAATCTTCACCGTTAGCCTCAAATTGGTCCTTAATTTGTGCGTTAAACGATTCTTTAACCAGACGGGTATACGCATTGTTCTCATATGTATCTCCAGCCGGTAATTTCGGGTTCGCCGTCGTAACACGCCCCATCGTTACCGTCACTTCGTCTTTATAGGCACTGAACGGATCTCCAGGTGTTACCTCATATTGGCCTGCATCCTCAGCAGTCGGTGGATTGGAGGATCCCCCACAGGCTGCAAGGACGGAAACCATCAATGCGGACATGGACAGCACAGCCAGTCGTTTCGTCAACAGTTTGCTTTTTATTGACCAATTTTTTCTCATCAAATTCAACTCCCCTTCGTTCTGATTATTTCTCTATCATGTTGTTTGCGCTTTCATTATAAAACTTGGAGAAGCTTAATCGAGATAGGGATTAAACGCTAGTTTGGATAGAGAAATGTATACAGTTTTCACTCGGATCAACGATCAACATGGAGGTTGTGAACATTTATCTTACCTACTGACTTACATTTGTCTATCCTCGTTAATAAGGGAAGGTAGCACAGCGAGTGTGGCACAAAGAAAAACCGGCAAACTCCTCAAACAGGAGTCTACCGGCTATGAATGATTGAATTGAGTACAAAAACGTGTGGAATTCAGCGTTGTATAGGTTAGCTCTTCAGCGTTGATTCTGGGATGCAGTCACTTCAGCAGTTACTTGATCGCCGCCCTGTTCCTTCCACTCCTGTACAAATTGATCGAATGAATCGATCGGTGCAGCGCCTAAAATAATTTTCAAAAACGTATCATGTTCCAATTTGGACAGTTTAACCCACGAGCTCTCCATGGCTGGCGTGCGTTTGTAGGTAAGGCTTCGAACTTTATGAATATTCGGATCAAAGAAGTTTCTTCCACCCACGAGTAATGAATAACCACGCATAAAGTTCTCACTGTGCTGATCCCAATACGAAATGCCAAGTTGATCATAAGGCTTTAGCTTGGTTTGTTTTATCGTCGAAACCGTATTTTCCAACAGCTTATATTCGGACTTGTCCTTGAAATCAGCTGGGGATTTGGTTCCAGCCAGAATCTCCTGCACGGCTTTGGATTCAAATCGGGCTTCATCTGCTGGAGCAAAGAAATTGCGGCTGAGCATAAAACTCGTACCATACTTGAACTCATCCCGGAGGTATAGATTGTTTATTTTAATGATCGCTTCCGGATGAGCATACCCTTTGCGAACCACCAGGAAAGAACTTGAGGGATTATCCACCTTCACACGAAATGCTCCATTTGCATCCAGTGGGAGCGCGTAAGCCTGCCAGTTCGCCTTGGGATCATTCAGCCAAGCGCTTGGGAGCGGCCAGTAGCCTGCAAAGAAACCTTGAAAGAACATCCCCGCCTGTCCGCTAATGACGGTTTCCTCTGGTTCTTTTCGGATGCCCAGATCTGGATCAAGGAGACCTTTGGCATACATATCACGAAGCCTGACCAAAGCGTTCTTTGTCTCTGGTAGAATCGAACCGTATACAGGTTTTCCATCTTTTTCGAGCCAATATCCGGGGAAAGCTCCATAAGCCGCGAAGATCGGTGTTAGATCAAAAGCAAAAGCACTGTTGTTGAAATCGTTAAACAGACTTGTGCTTGAGGCAAGCCCGATCGTATCCCGTTTCCCGTTCGTATCCGGGTCCTGCTCCACAAAGGCCTTCGCTATTGCTTCCAATTCGTCCACCGTTTTCGGTGGTTTCAACCCAAGATGATCCAACCAGTCCTGCCTGATCCAGAGCATGCTGAAGTCTTCCGCCGTCACAGACGGAACAGCCATCATTTTCCCTTCAAAGGTCACTTGTTCCCGTGCCAATCCATTAGTGCTGTCGATAATTTTCTTCATCTCGGGTGAAGCGCTGCTTGCGTATGCCTTGGTTAGATCTTCAATTTCTCCCGCTTTGACCATCTCATTCAACTGAACCTGATTAACGATCATCGCATCTGGCAAATCATTGCTGGCGATAGCCAAATCAATTTTCTGACCGAAATTCTCTTTGGATACCTGCCACATGACTTCGACATCAATGTTAAGGTTTTGTTTAATCGCCGTTTTCCACATGTTCTTTTCTAATGTCTCTCCTTCAGAGAGATCCGTACCAGTTGGGTCGACCACATATCCCAACCGGATGGAAACGGGATGTTCATATCTGCCAAATGGATCGGTGGAGGCTGTGTCAGGTATAGATGTTGCTGGTCCAATAGGCGATTCCCGAAAGTAAGAAATACTGAAAAATGCGATACCTGCAATCAAGCTGACGACAACAACACACGCAGCCATCTTCTTGATCATTGCTTTCCCTTCTTTCACCGGATTTCAGTCGGTTATGTGGAGCGCACACTATTTGTCCGCTCTGCCTAATTGTCGATATTCACTAGGCAGCACGCCTGTCAGTTCGCGAAAGATTCGGCTGAAATATTTCTCATCCGTATAACCCACCCGCTCTGCAATCCAGAAAATCGTGTTGTTTGTGTTCAATAAATACTCTTTCGACTTCTCCATTCGGATATATCGGGAGTAATCATTAAAGGTTTTTCCCATGATGTCCTTGAAGCATTGGCTGAAATAACTTCGACTAATGTTGAGTTGCTGGGACAGCCCTGAAGCTGTAAAAGCCTGATCCAAATCATTTTGCATAATCATCACGGCTTTTTTCACACCATCTATCATTTCCTGAGAATACGAAGTCTGTTCATCCGCCTTTCGAATACTCTCAGAGGTCTGCTTGATCCACTGTTCCACTTCGTACCAGGATTGAAAAGAATGGATCATTGAGATTCTGCCCAGCGTAGTCTGGGCAAAAAGATGGTTCCACTCCATGACCAGGGAATACAGTAATCCCATCAATTGCCCTTTTTGCAGCCTTAGGGATTTAAACTCTTCAACAAGCTGGTTATAAAAATTGTCGTTATGCGTCCACGGAGATAGAAACCAACTTCGCTTAATTCGATCCATGTCCTCATCCTGAGGTTCTGTTGGAGAAGTGTCTTGTTCATTCAAGGAAACGGCAATAACCGGATCTTGGGGTTCATACGCATAAAATAAGGACGTTTCTGTATAGTTTATAATCCAGTTTTGAATTTGCGACCATGTCCGTTCTTGGACATCAGACAATACCAGTAGGGCTCCTTGGGGAATTTGATCCAAGTATCCCTTCAATCTATCGAATAGCTGATCCTCTCCATCCAGGGATGCCGCCCACATCCAGCTGTTCCGTTCCACTTCAAATAGGACCTCGTCTACATTGGATTCGAGTCCAATGGGCCAATTCTGGCCGGACTTTCGGTCCAGTGAAACCAGAGCATACACTTTACGGTAATGGATATTGGTTTCACCAAGCTGCGGCAGCTTTCGTCTTGTATTCGCGAGCTCACCAATCCGGGTATGTATTCGATTCAGCACATGTTCGAACTGCTCCTTCTCGAGCTGAACTTTGGCTATATAATCGATCGCTCCCAGCCTAAGCGCCTCTTGGATATAATCGAAATCCTGATGAAGGGTAAGCACGACAATATGAAGCTCGGGGTAGAGCTGCCTTGCAGCGCGCATCAGTTCAATGCCAGACATCACCGGCATCGCCAGATCCGTTAACATCAGATCTACCGAGTTGGATTCCAGAAAATCCAATGCCTTAGCCCCGTTACTTGCTTCTCCAACTACCTCCATGCCGAACTCGTTCCACGGCATCGCGGAGCTTATTCCTTTTCGTACCAATTTATCGTCATCCACAATCAATACCTTAATCATGCCGAGATATCTTCTCCTTTGATCGGAAGTATAAGCAATATGCTTGTCCCTGTTCCCAATTCACTCTCAATCACCAGTTGAGCTTGATCACCGTATTGTGCTTTTAACATGCGGTGAACGTAATTGAGCCCAATGCCCATCCCTACTTTTTGATGTTCAGCTACACGGTTGTTCAGAAGTCTTTCAATCGCTTCCTCCGTCATGCCTGCTCCGTTATCCTGAATCATAATGTTTAGCGTTTCTTTGCGTGTGACTTCAATTTGAATAAAACCTTCGTCGCTCAGTCCGTGATAAAGTGAATTTTCAACCAACGGTTGTAGTATAAAACGAGGTACAGGTATCTGAAGCACTTGCTCATCTGCGGAAATACGCACATCAAATTCAAAATCATATCGGATTTGCTGCAGGGTCAAGTACTGTCTAAGCGCATCAATCTCTTCTTCCATTGTGGAAACCTGTCCCAATTTACCTAAATTGTAATACAACAGCTTATTCAGGGACTGCACCAGCTTGTCGATCTCCCCTTGTCCATTCATTACCGCCAGCCAGTGGACCGTATCCAGCGTATTCATCAAAAAATGAGGATTGATCTGGTACAGCAGCTTTTCCACTTCAAGATCTGCACGAATTTTCTCTTTCTGCTGCACCTCTTTAAAGAGGTCACCGATTTGATGCTGCATATTCGAGAATTCGCCTAACAGAAAATCAAATTCGGGAATTTGCGTACGGGTCTGACTGCCTGCCGTTTGTGGATTTTGAGACATTCCGTTGATTTGCGAATGGAACAGACCGAGGGGTTTATAAACCATCTTCCACAGCAACCAAGCCAGAAATACCGTAAAGCCAAGGAAAAATAAAGCGACCAGTAATATTTGAAGCAACCATTGGTTTTTCTCCTGTTGATACTTGGCCTGCGAGATCACCGACACAACGCTCCAGTTCTGAGTGGAGTCCTGTCTGAACCAATGATGACCGCGAGCTATTCCGTCCGATGCTGTACCATTCGATAAGCTGGAAAAATTCTCACCGACTTTCATCGCTTCGGGAATCTCACTATACACAATGTTTCCCTCTCCATCGAGGATCAAGTGGGATAAATCTCCTTTGTACTGATTGTAACCCAATATATCCTGCGCAAGGTGAAAACCGGATTCAACGTAAATATAAGCATCGTCCCTCTGGGGTAATTTTACCTTCCGCATGGCGGATAAGACGAGTTGATCATCAAACCGGTTCATACTGACATGAGGACCATAGTAGGTGATCCCATATGCTTTGGAGAGCACAGGCAAAGATTCGGGTGAAAAACGGTCCTTTATGGGAAAGTTTCCGAACTGTGTGGAGCCATCCTTCTGAAAATAATACAATGTCAAACCTATATTCGGGTTGGTAAACGTTACGACATTTAATTCGCTCTTTAATTCATCCCGCGTTTCAATCAATTCAAATATATTGGAGGATGGTTTCAACACCTCATCCAACTTTTTACCTAATGTACCACTGTAAGACAATTGCTGAGTAACATGATTCAGGTTGGTGATCGAATTCTCCAGTGAGGAAGTCACCTGCTGTAAATTGCTCCGAATGCCATCATCGATCTTGTTCGCAAAAATGGAATCAATGGTGTAGTAGGAAATTGCAAATATACTAATGAAGGGAATAAACGCACTGAGAAAAAACAGCAAAAAGATCCTTTTTTTAAGTGTCATTCCAACCTATTCTCCTTAACTTCATCCATTCTATGTTGAATGCATAACTCCATAATTATAGATTGATAATTCTATATGTCAAACGCTTTCAAATTGTAATCATGACAAAAAGACTCTGCCAGCGGAATGCCAGCAGAGTTGTTCATAAGGTAAAGGAATTAAACCAGGAACGCTTTAGAGATGATGACCAACAAGATGAACAGAACAAGGATTGCACCGATGGATGTGAAACCACCGTATCCACCAAGACCTCCAACATTTCCATATCCTACTTCACTCATGTAATCTCCTCCTCTTTTGTGTTATGTCATAAGGTATTCAAATCGTTGTGTATTGACAAGGCTTTTGAGCCAATCATCAAAAAAAGGGCGCTATCCGCTTATGCAGCAGACAGAGTCCCCCATCACACACTCATCATTGTCTTCTGACAGTTACTTCAGTTTCATTAAAGAATTCAAGTGCAGAATAGTACCATTTTGGTTTGGGCTGTAACTCGCCATCCACATAGACATCGACTTGCTCATTATAAAACGACATCAATCCAGCAATCTTTGGAATTTCAGGAATTGGATTTAGATAGCTCCACACGATATTCTCATAGGTCTGTCCATTGAGAACAGCCGTCCAGTAGGATGCATCACCTTTATAAGGGCAGGATGTATGCTTGTCATTTGCGGTGAGCACATTCTGATCCACGTCTTCAATCGGAAGATAATAGCGAACGGGGACGCCCGTTTCAAATACAATCATCGGGCGGCGGCTATCTGCAAGCTTGATGCCATCTAGAACGATCTGAACATGGCGGGAACTTTGGATCGCATCAACTCGCTTGTATGGGTCACGCGGGTGGACGAAGATCTGCTCTTCTTCTTCATACCAGGCGTCCACCTTGTTCCAATAGAAAGCCACAAAACCTTTGATCGACTCGATGTCCTTAAGTGGATTCTCATAACCCCAGACTGCATTTTCAGAAATACGCTCACCCACTTGAATGGTCCAGTAAGAAGCATCCCCTTTAATAGGGCAGTGGGTCTGCAACTCGGTCTTCACCAGAAATTGTTGCGACACATCTACTTGTGGAAAATAATAAACCGGTAGCTTGCCGCGCTCATGAAGTGTAATAACACGTGTGCTGTCCGCAATAGTCTCACCAGCAAACGTGATGTGAACCCGGCGCGGATTTAGATCTGCCTTCAACATTAGTTTATCTTCCTGACGCAGAGAGCAGGCAATAGATGAATCCAGATGATTTACCATTTCACTTTACCCCCCATCCTAAATTGCGGTAAGGAAGGCGATCATCAGCAGATAGGGACCACTTTACCCCATCCACATAGAGCGCATCCACTGACTCATGATAAAAGCATAACAGTCCTTCAACTTCATGAACTTCTGGTAATGGGTCCTTATAGCTCCAAACAAGATTATTGTATTCTCTTCCATTAACTGAAGCAGTCCAATAGCTGGCAATCCCTTTATAAGGGCAAGTTGTGGTTAAATCAACGGGCTTCAACAAATCAAGGCGCACATCCTCCTGATGAAGATAATAACGCGGGGTCAATCCTGTCTCATAGAGAATCACAGGTCGCTTGCTATCAGCAACAATTACTCCATCTAACTCGATTTGAACATGACGTGAGGCTGGAATCGCATCCACCCTAGAATACGGGTCCCGCGCATGAACGAATACTTCTTCCTCTTCTTCATACCAGGCATCTACTTTGTTCCATGAAAAAGAATAATGATCCTGCAAATAGACCTCTTCCTGTTGCACACCCGAATAGCTCCATACCGCATTCTCTACCGTACGTCCACCGCTGCTAATATGCCAAAACAATTGATTTCCTTTATACGGATCATTCACCAGCTTTTCTGAAGGTATGAATACGTCAAGGTTCACATCTTTCTTCGGAAAATAATAAACGGGGAGTCTGCCTGTTTCGGTAACAACGAGAACTTCCTTGCTGTCTGCGATAAACTGCCGGTCAAATTTTACGCGAATCCACTTTGGACTGACCTCCGCACGAATTTGCCAGCCCTCTTGGGAATGGTCCCGTAAAGACCACTGGGGATCAACATGTGCCATTGTAACTTCCTCCTCTTTCCATCATTATTGAGAGAATTAGTTCATCTTCCCACGAACTGCTTTCAGCCATTTCCCTTCCTTAAGCAGAAGGTAAGCACGCTCTATATCTATGGTTTGATTACGGTCTTCTGACAAAAAAGGAACCTCGGAACGCAACAGTTCATAACCTGCTCTTGTCCCCTCACCCAGAGTCATATCCATACGCAGATCAATAGCTTGAGCAGCATGGAGCGCTTCAATCGCCAAAATATAAGTAACACGATCAACAATCTCTCTTACCTTGCTTACAACGTAAGGAGAATTGGCAGCATGATCCTCCATGTCTCCCGCGAGTGAGAAATAATCAGATGAAACGGGATTACTCAAATGACGAATTTCTGCATCCAGTGAGGTTGCTGTTTTCTGAACCGTGCAGAAACCGACGGAGCGGCTCGAATCAGCAGTTAAGAAACGGCTTAACCCTGTAAAGTCCGGGTCACCCAGCTTGATCATGCGATAGCATGAACTTTTGGATACATGATGCAGCGCACTTCCAAGCATCTCGAAGCCTAATGTCCATGTTATGGGATCATAATTGGCGCAGGACAAGATTCTCCGCTCTTCTGTCAGCACACAGGGGTTATCGTCCGAGCTATTGAGATGAACTTCAAGCTGCTGGCGCGCATAGGCATAAGCATCTCTTGCCGCACCATGAATCTGGCAAGCGTCACGGAAGCTCAGCGGGTCTTGCAGCGAATCAGGATTAAAACCATTCCAGAGTCCGCTGCCTCGCAGACTACGCCGGACCATGGCCAGGCTCTTTAACTGCCCTGGAAAAGGACGCTTGAGATGAACCGCTTCATCCAACGGACTAATATTTCCCCGGATGGCTTCCAAAGACAGCGCGTATACAGAGTCTGCGGTATCCAGTAATTCTTGGATGTCGAAGAGCGCCAGTGCTCCGTTTCCGGCTGAGAGAGCATTGGAACTGACGATAGCCAGACCGTCCTTGGGGCCAAGGCGCAGGGGTTCCAAACTCATTACCATTAACGCATCGCTCGCTGGTATCCGATTGCCTGCCATGTTCACTTCACCTTTACCAATCATGGCCAGACCGATATGCGAAATCGAGGTAATATCCGCCGCACCCACAGATCCGCGAAGCGGTAGAACCGGGTGAATACCCATATTGAGAAAATCTGCATAACGTTTGGCAATACCGGGCTGAGCACCGGTAGCTCCTGCAAGCAGGCTATTTAACCGGGCAAGCATCACAGCACGAACGACATCTTCTGTAGCCTCCGGCTTCACCCCAGCACTGTGAGATAACAATAAATTCCGGTTATAACCTTCAAAATAATCATCTCCGATGACCTTGTCCTTATTCCAGCCTACTCCACGATTCAGTCCATAGACAGGAACGCCTTCTGCAGCTAGTTCATAAATTACTTTACGTGCAGAGACTAGTCGTTCCCAGGCTTCATCTGCAATCACTACGGATCTCCGCGAACGAGCCACACTCTCCACATCCTCAATGGTCATGCGGCTTCCGTCCAATACAATTTGGTTAGAGCTGAGCAAGAGAATGCTCTCCTCAAGCATAGATTGTTTTCTCCTTGTCAAAAGCATAGCTCTGCAAATCGATGCCCAGCATTTCTTCCACCTCGGGATATACGGTGGGGTCCTTTACACTGGAACTCAGTGGTACCTTGGATTTATCAATGGCGAAGACCGCTATTTCCATACCCTCTTCAACATCTCCTACACTCACAGGCAGACCCTTCTTCAGGTCAAACGTAGTAATTACGTCCGGGAACGTGGTCAGGCGTGTACCTTCATCGTCCTCAACAGCCATATATTCATTCATCACATGAAGTGTAAGCCTACGGTTGGGGATGGATACTTCGATCGTACCCACATCGAAAGCACCTGAATAATGAACATTTTTTGTCGTCACCGTCCCTCTGCCGAGGATTCTTCCATTGGTCTTGTGTACCACGGCCTCTAGCACCGCTTCCGGACCATCCGGCTCTGCCTCCATAATGACACGGCCCAACTCAATCGCTATCGAGATGCCACCGATCGCAGCGTGCTTCTTAATATGTTTGATCGGGAGCGGGTGCCGTGCGGCAGCAATAAACCCACCCGCCATGTCCGAAGCAGTACGCAGTATATTGGAGGTCCGTGCCGGAGTTCCCTTAACCACAAGTTCCATGTAGCTGCCAATCTCTGGTTTGCCGCCAGCCACTGCTTGTATCGTCTCGTAATCAATAGAAGACGCGAGGCCAAGTGAGCCCATCTTGCCTGTCGGATGTGCGCGGATATCTCCAGTAGCATCAATAACAGCAAGACCAAGGGCTGCTGCCGGCAGCCAACCGTTAATCGTGCTGGACATGCCATTCTGCGGAGTCATGACCCCGGCTATTTTGCCATCATAGTTTTCAATGATTAGCTGAACAGCCTTAATGTAGTCCTTTCCAAGCATTTGCCAGTCTCGTCCGGCAGGTGCCCCAATTGCGGTACATGTCAATATAATGGCGTCATCCGGCAGTTCATCTACCGACAGGAGCTTCGGTCGTCCGATACTCAGTGCCGCGTGCCCAATCTCCAGTCCATGATCCACCCAGCCTCCGCCGCCGCTGGCAAATACAGAGCCGCCTTTGACAGCAGCGTTTACATCATCTCTTGTTAATTCCCGCATAAAATCTCCTCCTGGATGAAAATTTCGTTGGACCATTTCCCGATGTTATTTTACAGTGGATGAAATGGTTTCATATTGATGGGTAACAATTCGGGCAATCCCCTTGGTTTGAACTTCGGCCAACGATTGCTCGTAACCGGCATCCGCATAACGGAGTACGCCAAGACCAGTATCATTGTCAAGCGCTGTACGAAGACGTGCATCACTTGCCTCTGATCCGTCGGCTACAATGGTGACTCCCGCACTTGTCATATAACCAGAGTAGCCCCCTCCGCCGGAATGAATCGCCACCAGATCAGCCATGGATGCACAATTGAGCATGGCATTCAACAACGGCCAGTCCGAAATCGCATCGCTTCCGTCTTTCATTCGCTCGGTCATAATGTTGGGATGAGCCATAGCTGCTGCATCCAGATGATCTCGGGAGAAGGCGACTGGTCCTGCAAGTTTTCCTTCTCGAACCAATTGGTTAACCGCGAGTGCCAGCTTGCTGCGGTCTTTATGCCCAAACCAGCCTATACGGGCCGGCAATCCCTCAAACGGCACATACGTATTCGCGAGTTTGATCCAATTCGATACGATGTCATTATCACTAAATTCTTTCAGGATATAATCGTCAATGATTCGTATATCCTCTGCCTCTCCGCTAAGAGCGATCCAGCGGAAAGGACCGATAGCCCGCGCAAAAAGGGGACGAAGAAAAGCTTCCGTAAATATATCGATCTCAAAAGCATTCGTAACTCCATATTGCACTGCTTGTGAACGGATATTGTTACCATTGTCAAAAACAACCGCGCCCCGTTGTTTGAATTCCAACATCGCCTTTACTTCATTCGCAATTGAAGCTCCGGCAGCGGCTTGAAGCTCCGTCGGATGTTCTCGTCGTGCCACACCAGCGGATGCAGGTGAGTATCCGCTTGGAATATAGCCGTATAACAAATCATGTGCAGATGTTTGGTCAGTCACAATATCCGGCTGGACACCCCTCCGAAGCAGTTCTGGATAAACATCCGCAGCATTTCCGAGCAGTCCAACGGACAGGCTTGTGCCGCTGCTTACAGCTTCATTAATCCATAGTAATGCTTCATCCAGGCTATCTGTCTTTCGCTGTAAATAACCGGCAGCAATTCGTTTGTCTATTCTCTCCTCCGCAACCTCTACACAAAGGATTGCCGCATTAGCCATATAACCTGCTAAAGGCTGCGCGCCCCCCATACCGCCCAATCCAGCGGTTAGAATGAAACGTCCTCGCAAATCGCCGCCGAAGTGCAGCCTTGCGATACTTTGGAAGATTTCATAGGTTCCCTGTATGACACCCTGTGATCCGATGTATTGCCAAGCAGCCGCAGTAAGGCCGCCCCAAATGATCAGTCCTTTATCTTGCAACTCATAGAAATTCTCACTGGTTGCCCATCGGCCGACCAGATTGCAGTTAGCCATTACGACAAGTGGTGCTTGCCGATGGGTTCTGAATACACCAATCGGTTTGCCTGACTGAATGACCAGTGTTTCGTCTTCCTCTAATTGCTTTAGGGTATCGACAATTGCCAGATAGGAAGGCCAGTTACGGGCGGCCTTTCCAAGGGAGGCATAGACGATCAGCTCCTTCTGGTTCTCACCGTTCTCGAGCACGTTCTCCAGCATGCGCAGTAGTGCTTCCTGACGCCAGCCTTTGCATCGCAGCACGCCGCCTCGTTCGGCAACAATCTTTTTCACAGTCACTCCTCGCTTTCCTTCTCCTGCTAAATCATCACATTAGAGCTATTTGTACTTCCTCGTTGAGTTATCTTTCTGCCGTTCCTAAAGTAATCTTTTCTTGTGAATAGCGGTTCTCTGGTTTGCTGAGTCCAAAATGGTCCCTCAGTGTAGTTCCTTCATATTCTAGGCGCAACAAACCTCTACGCTGAAGAATGGGCACTACCTCTGCTACAAAATCATCCAGAGCACCAGGAAGGTGAGTAAAGGCAATATTGAATCCATCCGCAGCACCATTGTTGAACCATTCCTCAATATGATCGGCAATCTGCTCGGGAGTTCCGGCAAAAGCCCGTTTGCTTACAATCCGTTTGGCAAGCTGAATCAGCGTCAAATCTTCTTCCTTGAGGATACGTCGGATACGTTGTAAACCACTTTTACTCTGGTTAAAGCCTTCTACTTCAGGTAGAAAAGGCAGCGGTTCATGCAGCGGATAGCCGGAAACGTCTACCCCGATGTAATGTGATAGCAAGTCCAAAGCCAGTCGGTCTGGAGTAAGATTCTCCACAATAGCAAGCTGCTCTGCTGCCTCTTCCGCAGTAGCACCAATAATGGGCATCAAGGCAGGCAATATCTTGATCTCATCGGGGGAACGTCCATATTTGGAAAGCCTTCCCTTGATGTCTTCATACAGCGCTTTCCCTTCTGCGAATGTGCCACCAGGGGCAAATACAATTTCGGCCGTTGCCGCGGCTACCTCTTTACCGGCTTCCGAAGCTCCGGCTTGGATCAAAACAGGATACCCTTGTGGTGGACGGGAGATATTAAGGGGTCCTTTTACTTTAAAATGAGTACCTTCGTAATCCAGATTGTGCAGCTTGTTCTTGTCTGCAAAGTACCCATTTTCCTTGTCGAACAGCAGTGCATCCTCTTCCCAACTGTCCCAAAGTCCTTGCGTTGCCTCTACAAATTCTTTCGCACGTTCATATCGCAGCTCATGCTGCAGATGGCGTTCCTTACCGAAGTTCCGGGCCTCTTCGTCCGTCTGAGACGTCACAATATTCCACGCGGCTCGCCCGCCACTGAAATGATCCAGCGTCGCCAGCTTCCGGGCAATATGATACGGATCGTTATAGGTCGTCGAGATGGTCGCCGCCAAACCAATATGAGACGTTACCGCCGCCAAAGCGGAAAGCAGTGTGAACGGCTCCGGCCGAATGCTATTGGCATGGCTAATACCGGATTCGAATCGATCCCAGACGTACAGTTCATCGGCGTAGAAGAACATGTCGAATCTTCCACGCTCCGCCGTCTGCGCAATTCTTTTGTAATAATTGAAATCAAGGAGTCCCTCTGTTTCAGACCCGGGATGTCTCCAACTTGAAATATGCTCACCCGCCGGAAAAAACATCATTGCCCCCAGCGCAAGCTGCCGTTTATCATTACTCACAATGCGTCACCCTCTCTTATTAACTCGTTGTTAGACAACGTAATTACCATTAATTATTGATCCATCATGTAGAAATTCACTTGATTAGCCCTTGGGCTTTCAGCCAGTCCCTCGCAACATCAAGTGCCGGTTTCTGATCCTGTTCCACCTCTGCATTCAACTTTTGCATTGCCTTCTCATCCAGTTTTCCTGCCAACTTGTTGAGGACTTCTTTCAACTCGGGATGTTCATCCAGCGTCTGCTCACGAACCACTGGAAATGCATCATACGGAATAAACACATGCTTGTCATCCTCCAACGCTACGAGGTCATTGGCCAGGATTTGGCTGTCCGTTGAATACGAGAGCTTCACATCAATCAGCTTTTGCTTTATCGCCTGATACTGCAAGGAAGGGTCCTGAATGGACTTTGTCTCCTTGAACTTTGGTTTGTGTATGCTCTCTACATAAGGCCAGGCATCTGGGCGATTCAGAAACTCCTCACTGGCTCCAAAAACCAGTTCACCTGATTTCTCAGCAAGTTGAGAAGCTGTCTTTAGCCCATACTTCTCAGCGGTTTCTCTACGTACTGTAAAGACATAGGTATTGTTGAACCCTAGGGGGTCTAGCGCAATCAATTTGTTCTTTTCCTTGAGTTGGGTTACGACTGTTTTAAATGCTTTATCTGCATCAAATTCTGGTTCCTGCTTCAAAATATTAATCAAGGCCGTCCCGCTGTACTCTACATAGGCATCCACATCCCCTGAGTCAATGGCATTCCAGAGCAGTGTGTTGTCCAGCTTCTTAATCTCTGTCTTCAGCTTCGTGTCATTCTCAACCAAGAGTTTGAAGGCGTTGGCCAAAATATCAGACTCTGCGAATCCTTTCGTGGCCAGTACGATGGTATCGTTACGCCCGGACGCATTGGAATTCGAGCACCCCACTGCTGTCAGCACGGTTGTCAACACCAGCCCAAGGGTGATAAGTAGCCTGCCTCCTTTGGTTACATTCCATCTTTTTTTGTTGGTGGTTGTCATGATTGGTGCCCCTCTCCCTAGGTAAAAGCTTAAAATTTATTCAAATGCCGCAACCCCTTTGGGGTAAGTGCCCTGTTAAGAAGCAGCAAAATGAAGTTAACGGAGATTACCAGCAGCGAGACGGGGATGGCCCCTTCCATAATGGTAACCGTATTGATCATGGCAATGCCTCTTGTGATGATATCTCCCAGTCCTCCTGCGGCAATATAGGTCGCAATTGTCGTAAGACTTATCGTTTGCACCGCGACGAGTCTTACGCCGGCCATGATGACACTACGCGCAATCGGAAGCTGAATCATCTTCATCATCTGCCATTTGGTCATGCCCATCCCGGTTCCTGCCTCAATCAGAGAAGGATGAACTCCATTAATACCGACATAGGTGTTCTGGAGCATCGGAAGCACGGCATATAAGGTCAATGCAATAATGGCAGGTGTTGTGCCGATGCCTACCAGCGGAATCATGAATCCGAACAACGCCAGACTTGGAATGGTCTGGATGGCAGAGACTACAGTAATGATTGTATCCGCCATCCGCTTGCGGCTGGTCAGATAAATACCAAGGGGTATTGCAATGATTCCCGCCATGAGGACGGAAATGAGGGACAGATACATGTGCTCTCCCATTTTCTCAACGATCATCGGCCAGTCAGCAGCTAACGTATCCCATATATGGTTCATGCACTGGTCTCCTCTCGGTGAAAGTGTCGACCAATGGCTTCAATAACACCTGAACGGGTTACCGTACCGATTAAACGGTTCTGATCATCCACGACAGGCAATATTCGTTGACTTTGCATCAGTTCGAATACATCAGAGATCGGTGTGTTCTCAAAGAGGGCGCGGGTCCCATTTTTCACAATATCACCGACCTTCATTTTGCTGTCATGCTGCAGATGTTCGCTGATTTCTTCGATTCCTACAATACCCAGCAGTTCTCCCCAATTCCCGGTCACAGCAAGAGCATCAGCCTGATTCAAGCGCAGGAGTTCAAGTGCCTCTGAGATTGTTGAAATATTACTTATCGAGATACCGTCAATCATAATATGCTGTGCCATCCCACTTGGAAAAGAAGGACGAAACCTCTCCTGGCCGATAAATTCGATCACAAAGTCGTTTGCCGGATGGGCCAGCAGCTCCGCAGGTGTACTGTTCTGAATTACCTCACCCTCCTTCAGTAGAATAATCCGATCAGCGATCTTCAGCGCTTCTTCAATGTCGTGGGTGACAAAAATTATCGTTTTATGCAGCCGCTGATTCAGCTGGATCAGTTCTTTTTGAAGCTGGACTCGGCTGATGGGATCAAGTGCGCTAAAGGGTTCGTCCATTAAAATAATGGAAGGGTCTGACGCCAATGCACGGGCTACTCCGATCCGTTGCTGCTGCCCGCCACTAAGCTCATGGGGATAACGTTTGCTATATTGTTCAGCTGGGAGACCGATCAGGTTCAGTAATAGATCAACCCTCTCTTTTCGTTCTTCCTTTCTCGCTCCCTTAAGCCTCGGAACAATGCCAATATTCTCTTCAATAGTCATATGTGGAAACAGTCCAATCTGTTGAATTACATATCCGATATCGCGTCGAAGTTGGACTGCATCTGCGGCTCCTACGTCTCGCCCTTCAACAAGAACCTTTCCCTGACTCGGTTCCTCAAGACGATTGATCATTTTGAGCAGTGTAGTTTTGCCGCAACCCGAGGGTCCTATAATTGTTACAATCTGTCCTTTCGGTACCGTAAGATTAAAATCATGCAGCACACTGCCAGAGCCATAATTTTTATTTACATGCTGGAATTCAACTGCCACTGCTTCAGTCATCGTTCTTCCTCTCCCTCCAAAATACAGTAAACAAATTTGTTAACTCGGATAAACGAATAAATTTTTTTACATCCTTCAGTCATCATTTAACTATTATTGCGAATTCTTGCTAAAAAAGAAGAAGGCCTTATTTCTCGCCAATGGGCGAAAAACAAGACCTCCACTGTTATGGTCAGCCATTTATTATTAACATGCGATAATTAAATTTCTTATTTCAATAATATTACCAAGGACATTCTTTTGTCAATCATTAATTCCACTATTTCTATCGGGATTAATTGTGATCGGTGATTTTCTTCTATTCCCCTCCAAGTAGATTGGAGAGATGCTTGGACGATTCCATAACGCTATTAATCATTTCGGGTATCCTCTCTTTCGTCCCGCGAAATAAAGGACCCGCAATAGATAGACTTGCCACGACAAGACCATGACTATCCAATACTGGTGCTCCAATCGCAAATACATCGGGATCATATTCTCCTTCAGTACAAGCGAAGCCCTGTTCCTTGACAGCTTTCAAACTATCAATCAATTCCGATCGGTTCCGATCGTTTGTAATATTCGCTACAACCTGCTCAATCGTCTTCTCATTTTCAAAAGCCAGGATACTTTTTCCAGAAGCGCCTTGATGTAAAGGCAAACGTCTACCGTTTTCGATTACAAATTGAATAAGACCTCGACCTTTCACATGTTGAATGCAAACAGCATCATTTCCAGTTCTAACGAACAATAACGAAGTTTCCTGTGTAGACTCCATCAGATTGATCATAATAGGCAATGCAAGTGACAACAACTCACGATGAATTTGTTGATTCAAGCTACGAGCTAAATCTAGAATACGCAAACCAAGTCCGATCTGATTTTTGCCCCTACGCTCCACAATCCCGTTCTTTTCAAGCGTTTGCAAAAAACGATAGGTTGAGCTTTCTGGAATGCTGACCTTTTCTGCGATCTCACTAACTGATAATGTTCCATTCGCCTCAGATAACGCAAATAAAATATCCAAAGCCCTTCCAAGAGTGTTTGTTCCACTTTTCCGATCCAAAGCGACGCTCCCTTTCATTGAAATCATCCATTTCTTTTATCATATAGTGAAAGATTGCGGAAATCACTATCGTTTTACTCGTTTGTATAACTGACATACAAATAGAATGCATACCCAATAGTTATATACAACTAACATAATGAACAAGTTCAAGATCATAAAATTACATAGTAATTCTAACCTTAGGGAGGCTCCAAATTCTTATGCCTGAAAAGATAAAACTACAAAAATTCGTGGATGAACTGCCTATTCCAAACACATTATCTCCTAGGAAGCGAAGCAGTAATAGTTCTTATTACGAAGTGACTATGAAGGAGTTTTCTCAGAAGCTACATAGAGACCTCGGGCCTACCCGTTTATGGGGTTATGACGGAACATTTCCAGGTCCTACGTTTGAAGTGATGAAGAATGAAACCGTGTTTGTTAAATGGATGAACGACCTGCCCAATAAGCACTTTCTTCCCGTTGATACTACGATTCATGGTTCGGAAATTACTGTTCCAGAGGGTAGGAGCGTTGTGCATTTACATGGAGGAAGAACGCCAGCTCATAGTGATGGCTACCCCGAGGCTTGGTTTACGAGAAATTTTGAGCAAACGGGACCTTTGTTTGAACGAGAGGTTTATACGTATCCAAATATTGAACGAGCTACAATGTTATGGTACCACGATCATACAGTAGGCATTACAAGATTGAACGTCTACGCAGGACTCGCGGGATTTTATTTCATTCGAGACCAAAATGAACAATCCCTTAATCTTCCGAAAGGAAAATATGAAATCCCTCTACTCATTGTGGACCGATCTTTCAATCCGGACGGATCTCTAAACTACCCCAGCAAACCGGATCAAAACGATGCAAACTTGCCTCATCCTTCCCTTGTTCCTCCTTTTGATGCGGATACCATTCTGATAAACGGCAAGGTTTATCCATTTTTGGAGGTAGAACCAAGAAAATACCGTTTTCGGATTTTAAACGCATCCAATAGTCGAATCCTTACATTAAAAATGGAATCCAATCAACCATTTTATCAACTCGGAACCGATAGCGGCTTTCTTGAGACAACAATAAGAATAAACGAATTTGTACTTTTAAGTGCCGAGCGTATAGATGTGATCATTGATTTTTCGCAATATTATGGTCAAACTATTATTCTCAAAAATGTCACCAAGAGTGCGTCCCCTGAAACAATAGATATCATGCAATTCAGAATAAGTGTCCCATTAAAAAGTATAGATACCAGCTCACTTCCATTTTATTTAGAAGCATTCGAACGACTCCCAAAAAGTATGGCAAAGAGAACAAGATATTTAACACTTGTCAGAGTGAAGGATCAATATGGTCGCTCCTTAAATCTATTAGATGGAAAAATGTGGATGAATCGAATTTCCGAAAGAATTGAAGTAAATACGGTTGAAACCTGGCGCATCATCAATATCATTGATGATGATCCTCATCCCATTCATATTCATTTGGTTGATTTTCAAATTCTTGATCGTCAACCTTTTGATGTTTCTCATTTTCAGAAAACCGGAAAACTTATTTACACAGGTCCGCCCACTCCTCCTAATCCGTATGAAATGGGATTAAAAGATACTGTAGCAACCCCCTTCGGTTACGTTACAACGATTATTGCTCGTTTCGGACCTTTTACCGGGCGTTATGTATGGCATTGTCACATGCTTGAGCATGAAGACTACGAAATGATGCGACCGTTTGATATTTTTTAGCTCACTCCAGCACTGCAATGAATGAGTGGACATATCCAAAAAAATCACTAAAAAAGAGATATGTACCAGCTAACGGAACTTATAACGAACAAGTAGTTGTCCGTTGCCACCATCAGGGCCGTTACGATCTAACTGTAAAAAATTGCTGCGGTCAAGTTGTTCTACTTCGTCAAATTGAGCGACAGGTGCCTTCCGAGGTCATAGCCCTGTCACATAGACAACAAAAAAAGATTTTTGAAGCGGCGACTTTTTCCCGGATTCAATTGGGAAGAGGTCGCCCTATTTGTTTTGGGAAGATGACAAAAGTCACCTTAAACGAATTACTTTGTACACTGATATAAATTTTAAATATCCTCGATACTTAGGTTACACAAAAAACAAACGAGGTGCTTACCATGAATCCAATATCTTTAACAATCTCATTATTAATTGTCGTGCTTATCTTAAGGGGCGTTATCCAGGGCAGCAAGAAGCCATTGCACGAATCAGGCCGGAAATTATTAATTCCGATCCTTTATATCTCTTCATCTTTGTTTGAATTGTTCGACCCTACATTGGTGCTTACATCAGGCAGAATGATCAGTTCGATCGCTATAGGTGCAATTCTGTCGATCCCATTAATTCTGGTGACCCAATTCGAGCGGAAATCGGATGGCAAGATGTATTATAAAAGAAACGTATCTCTTTATGTTTTAATTATTGTTATCTTCTCGATCCGATTCTTTGACTTCTTGTTCATCTCAGGCATTGATCCCAAGACTCTTGGATTCCTGAATAATGTAGTTGCCCTGTCCTATATTGCCATTTGGCGTATAGCTAGCTTCATTAAATTTCATAATTCCAAGTCTAGTACGTTCAGAGCTTGGGACAAAACTGCTTAGTCGTACGATTAGCTAGAGCTGGTTGACTTGCCATTTCAAGCATGTTAACCTAGGCCGAGTATTAACAATGATTGTCAAACCCTCCTACTCTTATAATGATGAAAGGTAATTCAACAAATGATGATTTATAGTCGTCTCGCCATCATGATGCCCCCCTTTCCCTAGCTAGGCTCATATTCTTGTTGTCATAAAAGAGTATAAGCTTGTAGGAGGGCTAATATATAATGAAGAAATATGCTGTACCATCTTTGCTTTTAATGATTGTTCTTATCGCTTTTCCACAAATCAGCGAAACCATCTACACTCCATCGCTGCCAGATATCGCAGCAGCACTTGGTGTATCTAATAGTTCCGTACAATTCACGTTAAGCATCTATTTTATAGGATTTGCCTTAGGCGTTTTCTGCTGGGGCTGGCTGTCCGACTTGATTGGTCGCAGACCTGCAATGCTGGGCGGTCTCATCGTATATGGGATCGGAAGCTTGATGTGCTTTTATTCGGAATCAATTCAGTTGCTTCTCGTCAGCCGTTTCGTACAGGCTCTCGGTGCCGCAACTGGCTCGATTATCACCCAAACCATGCTTCGCGAAAGTGTATCGGGAGATCGAAGACATGCGATGTTTGCGCAAATCTCTGCTGTCATTGCATTTACGCCGGCAGTTGGGCCCCTTATTGGTGGTTGGATTGATCAGGCCCTTGGCTTCAGATGGGTATTCTTTGCGTTAGTACTGATGAGCGTTTTGTTGTTCATATATGCTTTTATTAAACTGCCGGAGACAACGAACGTTTCTTTACGATCCAAGGTGGCTATACTTCCGGTTGTTAAAAAGATGCTCGCCATGCCGCGCGTAATGGTGTTTGGGGTATTGATCGGTGGTATTAACGGAGTTTTATTCAGTTATTATGCCGAAGCTCCCTTCATCTTCATTGAACACTTTGATCTGTCGCCTGGCGTTTATGGTTTTCTGGGCATTATTGTGGCCTTGGCATCGGTGGTCGGTGCAATGATCTCCAAAAGGTTATTGACCGTTTACGCACCGGAAAAGATTATTCGTTTGGGTTGTCTGGTCATGACCAGCGGGGCTCTGCTCCTAACCCTTGGAAGCAGCTTGTCTATGCTGCCCAATCTTTTGCAAATCATCTGCATGTTAACTGCCATGTTTGTTCTGTTGATTGGCGCAGGTATTGCTTTGCCCAATTGTCTAAGTCTTGCGCTTGTTCATTTTCAAGATGTAATTGGCACAGCAGGTTCCATATTCAGCTTGGGCTACTATTTGCTGGTAAGCCTTACGACATGGGTAATGGGTGCTCTGCATAACGGTTCATTGCTGATAATGCCCTTATATTTTCTAATCATTAGCGTCGGAATGTTGTGGCTTGGCAAAAGATTTATCTCAGAAGAATAATTTATTAGGGTAATTCATTTGTATTATAAATAATACGAAGAAATGTCCCGGGGCACATTTCAAAAAAATAGAAGCAGTCCAGTACTTTTATCGTATCTGGGCTGCTCTTATTCATATTGTTGAACACCACACCATATTCTGAAAGCCAAATCGGCTTATCAAACGCTTTTTAATGTTTTATATCCATATCTGCAACCTTAACTTTGAAGATTCCACGCATATACGGAAGCAGCGAAATTACACCTACCAAAGCCAACACAACCCCGACCCAGATCGGCGCAACCAGGCCGTAACCGGCACTAATGGCCAAGCCACCAACAGAAGACCCTACCACTACACCAAAGGTGACGATCGCGGTATGAACGGTGTTTACCATCAGACCACTTCCTCCCGCGCGTATCACTCGCGCGACCATAGGCGGATTCATTGGAACCCCGACCAACCCGATGATGACTACAGCAGGAATAACCACGGCAGCTGTATGTACGCCAATGGCGAATGTCAGAAGACCAAACGTCAAGAGAACAAGCCCTATCGTTAGAATCAGCATGGTGTATCGGTCCGCCAGTCGACCAGTAATCAGATTACCAACAACCGTAGCAGCTCCATACACAACAAACAATAGTGGCACCGCGGACGTTGAAAAGCCCGTCAGCTCTGTAAAAATTGGAGCAAAGTAGCTGAATGCTGCAAAGGTAGCTCCTATAATAAGAAAACTTGTCAGGTAAGCCGCCCATAGCTTGCGATTGCGAAAAGATTTCATTTCATGACGCAAACTTGTGGGCTCCGGTCTAGATAATACAGGGATCAACCTCAATGCAGTTACTCCTGACAGTAGCACAAGAATGGCGACCGCCCAAAAACTGAAACGCCAGCCATAAGCATCGGCCACCCACGTTGCAGCAGGTGTACCCAGAACCGTGGCGATCATAAGACCACCGAAGATTATCGACACCGCCCGTCCCCGCTGGTTTTCTTCCACCAGCGAAGCAGAGATCGAGATTGATACGCCAAAAGCAGCCGAGGAAGCAACACCTGCTATGATGCGTGAGGCCATCATAACCTCATAGCTACCTGCGATCGCGCCAAGCAACTGTCCAGCGAGAAACACACCGGTTAGCATAATAAATGCTTTTTTCCTAGGCATATTCAGCAGAGCAGCGGTTAGTAAGGGACCTCCTACGACCATCCCCGCTGAAAAGGCTGTAATCAAATATCCTACTTGCGAGACAGATACTCCAAATTCCCCCGCAAGTGTATTCATCATTCCAGCTACCATAAATTCTGAGGTAGTCATGCAAAAAATAGCCAAGCTAAGCACATAGATTGCCAATGGCATCTTCAATTCCCCTTTTCATATGAGTTATAAAACCACACTATTGTAATGATCGGTACAAAACTAATGCAAAAAAAAGTGCCGGATTACCCGGCTAGTAAATAGCTGCCAATGTACCTTCTACAATACTTTTTGCCAGATCACGGTTCTGTGAAGAACTGTTAAGCACGCGAAGTCCGTAATAGCTGCTTAGGAACAGGCTTGCCAGTTCTTTGGCTGGTCTCCCTGAAGTAATCTCTCCTGTCTGGACACCCTGCTCCATCAGATTATAAAGTGCATCCTCCAACAATCCGATATGCCGTGTCACCACTTCTTCAACCATAGGATCAACCCGTGCCCGTTCCATTGCTGCATTAATTAGGAGACAGCCTCTTCGCCCTGATTCCGAGAAATCTTCCTGTACACCCCACTCCAGCAGGCCGCGTAATCTTTCTTTCAACGGTAAGGGGCTCTGTAAAATCTCGCTTTGCTCCCGTATTCCTTCCTCATGGTAACGCTGGAGTACCTTTTCATATAAATCATGTTTGCTACCAAACGCATTATATAAACTGCCCTTCCCGAGACCGGTCTGTTTACATAGATCCTCAGTAGAGCACCCTTCGTATCCGTTCAACCAAAAGGCATCCATGGCTGCGTCAATCACAGCCGTATCCTTAAATTCTCGTGGTCTTCCACCTCTGGTCACTTCATTTCCTCCCTTCTCAACGAAATAATAAATCTTAGTATAGGTAATTTGTAACGTTCAGTCAAGAAGTTGTTTACAGCTCTATTGTTCTCTGTTACAGTGAAGATGTCATACCATATTAAATCGGGAAAGGAAGTCGGAATAAATGAAAATCGCAATTATTGGAACGGGAAATATCGGTGGCAATCTCACCCGTCGTCTCACCAAACTTGGTCATGATGTCTCGATTGCTAACTCGCGCGGTCCTCATACCTTGACGGATCTAGCTGAAGAGACAGGCGCAAAACCACTTGAAGTAACGGAAGTCGCCCATGGAGCCGAGCTGGTCATTGTAACGATTCCACAAAAGAATATTCCGGATCTCCCTGATGGTATCTTAGACCAAACTGCACCTGGTGCTGCCATTATTGACACCGGGAACTATTACCCCCGTCAGCGTGACGGCTTGATTGCCGAGATCGAGGGTGGCTTACCTGAAAGCCGCTGGGTCGAGCAATTCTTGAAACATCCTGTCAACAAAGCCTTTAATGGTATTTCCGCTGTTAATCTGCTTGAACGTGGACTGCCTGCCGGCTCACCTGATCGACTTGCTCTCCCGGTAGCTGGTGATGATCCGGATACAAAGAAAATTGTACTTCAACTTGTCGAAGAGTTGGGATTTGACGCCATAGACGCTGGCGGTTTGGACGAATCGTGGCGCCAACAACCGGGGACTCCTAGTTACCAGGAGCATGGAGCGGATAGTCTTCGGCAGGCCTTATCGAATGCTAGTCCTGTACGAAGCGAGGACTTTAAAGCTTGATCATTTGAAATTCCAGGACATTGAATACGTCATCATCCACCGCCCTTTCGGGCGGTTTTTCGTTTGATCATATCTATTCCATAAAATACAACTGATGCTTCTTGCGGTACTCTCCAGGCGTGAGGGAAGTTTGACGCTTGAATAACCGTGTAAAATAGTTATGGTCCTGCAGTCCACATAATTCACCGATACGCTTCAGTGGAAGCTCCGAATGTGCCAATAACCGCTTGGCCTTCTCCATTTGCAGGTGATGCCTGTATTGCAGCGGGCTCATCCCCGTATACTGCTTCAGACAGCGGGCCAGGTAATCAAAATGATAAAGCAGATCACGCTCCATCTGTCCGGAATCAAACGGCTGATCTAGACGTTGACCAAGATAAGTCGCCACCTTCTCGCTTAGAAAATAGGAACGAGCCTGCGGGCTGTTCTGTCTCATTCCCTTCTGTAACTGCAGCAGGAATTGGCCCAACAGAACATGCAGCTCGAAGGAGCGCTGACGGGTGAGTACATGGTGCAGATCAAGCATTTCTTTCATTATCGGCTCCAGGTTACGTAAATCCACCCCGGCGAATTTGGGAATTTCAATGACTCCTGGGGGTGCCTCAATATCCTGGTCTGTTTGTTGAAGTAAAGGCTGCTCCCAAGTCGTCTTTTCTTTCAAAATCATCTTTTGCACAGAGGGAAGCTGGAAATGAATCCAGTATACTTCCGTCTGCACATCCGTTGGTCTATAGCCACGGTGGTCTTTGCCAGGTTCAAGAACCAGCATCATACCTTCCGCAATCTCGTAACGGAGGCCATCTTCCTCCATGTACAGCGCTCCTTTGGCGCAAATAATAAGATCAAACACATCAAAGCTACGCTGGGCATGCTGCATGCCCGGCTGCCATTCGGTGTGCCCAATGGCTGCTAATAGCGGAAACGGCGGAACTTGAAGTTCAAGTACAAGCATGAGATCCCTCCTTTGTTTAAAATGTAGATAATGTGCTATATATAGTCGTGATTGTCAGCTGTATCGGAGCTGATGATCGATTAGAGTGGTAGATATAATATGATTCTATCATTTAATGACCAGGGGGATGCAAGCATGAAATTTCGTCAAGTTCATCTCGATTTTCATACGTCAGAAGCCATTGAAGGCATTGGCCGTGATTTTTCGAAGCAGCAATTTCAGGAGATGCTTAAGACTGGATACGTCGATTCCATCACCATTTTCTCCAAGTGCCATCATGGCTGGGCCTATCACCCGACAACCGCCAATCAAATGCATCCACATCTGAATTTCGATCTTCTGGGTGCCCAGATTGAAGCTGCTCATGAGATAGGCGTGAAGACACCGGTCTATCTCTCTGCTGGCCTGGATGAGCGACTCGCCCGCAAGCATCCTCAGTGGCTCATCCGCAATCAGCAGGAGCAAATCAGTTGGACAGCCGACTTCATGACACCGGGATATCATCAATTTTGCATGAATACCCCTTATCTTGACGTGCTTACCCTACAGGTCGAGGAAGTCGTAAAGAATTATGATGCGGACGGCATCTTCCTCGATATCGTTGGTGTTCGGGAATGTTTTTGTCAATATTGTGTTGCCGAGATTCGCTCACAGGGCTCCGATCCACGAAACATTCAAGATATGAAAAAACTGTGGGAGCAGACGTATGCTCGTTATGCTAATCGAATGAATGAGACTGTGCATGCAGTGAAACCCGGATTACCAGTGTTCCACAACAGCAGTCACGTCGACCGAGGGCGGCGGGATCTCGCTCATGTGAATACCCATCTGGAGTTGGAATCGCTACCAACGGGCGGCTGGGGGTACGACCATTTCCCGCTCTCTGCACGTTATGCGCAAACCCTAGGCATGGATTTCCTCGGCATGACCGGAAAATTCCATACTTCCTGGGGCGAATTCGGTGGATACAAGCACCCCAACGCGCTGCGTTATGAAACTGCGCTGAGCCTTGCGAATGGAGCTCGCTGCTCCATTGGAGATCAGCTGCATCCAGGTGGTCAGATGGACCTTGCCACGTATTCGTTGATCGGGGAAGCTTACCGTGAGGTAGAAGCAAAGGAAGAATGGTGTCGCGATACTACCGCTATGGCCGATATCGCGTTGCTGTCAGTGGAAGCAGCCTTATGGGAATCCGGAGGCGATCCTCATAACCAGCACAAACACCACGATACCGGTGCTGTAAGAGTTTTGCTGGAAGGCCACTATCTCTTCGATGTAGTAGATCTGCAGGCTGATCTGTCCAAATATAAAGTTGTTATTTTGCCGGATGCCATTAGCATTAGAGAGTCAATCAAAACCAAACTGACAGCCTTTCTTGCCGGGGGCGGCAAAATTCTCGCCACTGGCCGTTCCGGACTCTCACCGGATGGAACGGGCTTTGAATTCGATTGGGGTGTAGAATATCAGGAGGTTTCCCCATTCCGTCCCTCCTATTTCCGTCCGAGTTTCGAGCTTCCTTCCCTGCGTACAGCCTCTTTTGTCATGTATACCGAAGGACAGAACACAGTGCCCAAGACAGACGGCATCGTACTTGGCAGTAAGGAGAATTCATATTTTAACCGTGACTTGTTCACGTTCTGCTCTCACCAGCATACCCCTTCTGATCTGCAGGAATCGGGAACTGGCATGGCTGAAGGTCAGGATGGAATCTATATCGCGTGGAATGTTTTTGAAGATTATGCGACGAAGGGGAGCTTGGCTGTCAAGGAAATCATCTGTTACGCGCTGGACCGTTTACTGAGTAACAACAAGTCGCTGATGACCAACCTGCCTGCCCAAGGGGTTACCACGCTGCAGATTCAGAAGAACTCGAACCGTTGGGTGAATCATCTACTGTATGCCTCTCCAGTACGTAGAGGACAAGGTGTGGAAGTTATCGAGGATATCCCTCCACTTATCAATACAGAGGTGACGGTTGCGGCTGCCGAACAAGTACAAGATGTGTATCTGGCGCCACAGAACCTTAGTCTCCCATTCAGTCAGGTGAACGGCCTTGTGACCTACACGATACCGGAGTGGTCCTGTCATCAAATGGTCGTGATTCAATTTTAGAAGTACATTCATGGAACATTTAGCAGTAAACAAAAAAAGAAGTCGCCATTAACATGGCGACTTCTTCTTTGGCGTTTTACTCCGCCGATGTACTATCTTTAGGGATTAATGATTACACACAAGCTTTCAATTTGTTCAGAGCATGGGAAATATCACGAATCAGTGAGTCCACATTTTCCCGCTGGGTTGCCCAACTGGTACAAAAACGAACGACGCTGTGTGTATCGGACACCTTTTCCCAGAATGTGAACGAGTAACGGCTGCGTAAATCCTGAAGCAGATCATCTGGCAGAATCGGAAATTGCTGATTGGTTGGTGAATCATATAGGAAAGTAATACCTTGCTCCACAAGCGAATCATGAATCAACATGGCCATGTCCACCGCATGCTGGGAAATTTCAAGATACAGACCATCTTCAAACAGCGTTTCAAACTGAATGCCCAGCAATCTGCCTTTGGCAAGCAGGCCGCCTTTTTGTTTGATCATATAACGAAAATCTGGCTTAAGCTTGTCATTCAGGATGACTACCGCTTCTCCCATCAATGCTCCGATCTTGGTTCCGCCAATATAGAATACATCACATAGGCGGGCGAGATCAGCGAGAGTCGTATCACAATTCCGGGAAGCAAGAGCATACCCAAGACGTGCCCCATCAATAAAGAACGGGAGACCACACTGTTGGCTCACATTAAATAATGCTTGCAGCTCTGCCTTGCTGTACATCGTACCGTTCTCAGTAGGCTGGGATATGTAAACCATTCCGGGCTGGACACAATGTTCAGGTGCTGCATCATTCCAATGGGCATCATAGACCGCTTTGACCTGATCTGACGTGATCTTCCCATCTTCGCTTGGTACCGTGATCACTTTGTGACCTGTGGCTTCGATCGCTCCCGTCTCATGAACCGCGATGTGGCCCGAAGTCGCTGCAATCACGCCTTGGTATGGACGCAAAATGGAGGCAATAACCGTTGTATTGGTCTGTGTACCACCAACCAAAAAATGCACATCCGCCTGTTCATTTTCACAAGCTTGTCGAATAAGGCTTCTCGCCCGATCACAATGGGCATCTTTACCGTAACCGCTCGTTTGTTCCATGTTCGTTGAAATCAGTCTTTGCAAAATGCGCTCATGCGCGCCTTCGTTGTAATCACATTCGAATCGTATCATCGTCTTGTCTCTCCTGCTCTTTTGTTCAACTTATCCTGAATATTCATCATTGAAGCGTAAACTTCTCTGATCTCTTCCTCATCCAAACCTTGCATTAACTTCACAATCTGCTGATCTGAACGTTCATTCAACTCACCGTAAAGCTCCTGCCCTTTTTCAGTCAGGCGAATCAAACTAACGCGGCTGTCAGCAGCTGAATCCACTTTCATCAGCAGCCCTTCTCGGGTCAGTTTACTTACAATTCGGCTCATGTAGCTGCGATCAATGGTCAGTGTATCCACCAGATTGTTCGCAATGCTCTCCCCTTGAATGCCAATTTCAATAATGACCCTTGCTTCAGCGAAGGAGTATCCCGTTCCCAGGATATGCTTATCGAGTACACCGAGTATATTGGTATAAAAACGGTTAAAACGCCGCATTTCAGTCAACATATCTGCATTTATTTGCTGAGAGTCGATGTGAAACCCTCCCTTTTAGTGGACATTGTCAACATTATAATAATCAGTTTAGTGGACGTTGTCAACAATATATAATATTGATGAACTTTATAGTTCAAATGAATGTCACTTTATTGAAAAACAAAAAAAACAAAAAAACAAACCGCGCAAATGCACGGTTTGTTTTTTGGCTATTAAGAATGGCTGTATTGCACCTGGTGAAGTCTGCTGTATATGCCTCCGGCAGCGACCAGTTCCTCATGGTTACCCTGCTCTGCGATGCCATCCGCATTGACTACAAGGATGCGATCTGCATTCTTGATCGTTGTCAGTCGGTGTGCAATAACAAGGGTTGTTCTCCCCACTGACAGTTCCGCCAAGGACTTCTGGATTAATGCTTCGGTTTCGGTATCCAGAGCGGACGTTGCTTCGTCCAGAATGAGAATCGGTGGATTTTTCAGGAACATCCGAGCAATGGACAGGCGCTGTTTCTGACCTCCGGAAAGTTTGACACCACGCTCACCAATGATCGTATCGATCCCTTCTGGCAAAGTAAGAAGCAACTCTTCCAAAGATGCACGACGGGCTGCATCCCAGATTTGCTCGTCTGTTGCCGTTAAATCGCCATAAGCGATATTTTCCTTAATTGTGCCTGAGAAGAGAAATACATCCTGTTGAACAATACCGATATGTTTGCGCAAAGATTCCAGCTGAACCTCACGAATATCAACTCCATCAACGGTAATCCGACCTTCCTCTACTTCATAGAACCGTGGAAGCAGACTGCAAATGGTCGTTTTACCTGCACCGGAAGGACCCACAAATGCAACGGTTTCCCCTGGATTGATGGACAAACTGATATTATTCAGAATACGTCGATTTTCCTCATAACCGAATGAGACATTTTCGAAGCGAATATCTCCACGGACGCTTTTTAGCTCCACGGCATTTTTCGCATCAGCGATTTCCGGCTCGGTATCAATGATTTCCAGATAACGCTTGAATCCTGCAATACCCTTAGGATAACTTTCGATTACGGCGTTAATTTTCTCAATCGGACGGAAGAAGATGTTGGATAACAGCAGGAATGCCATGAAATCACCCATATCAATTCTGCCATCGATAAAGAACCAAGCACCGCTGATCATAACGAACACAGTAACCAAACGCATCATCATGTAGCTGACCGATATACTCTTCGCCATCGTTTTGTAAGCAAGCAGCTTTGTTTTACGGAAGTTCTCGTTATCTACGGAAAATAGTTTTTTCTCATGCTCTTCGTTAGCGAACGATTGAACGACACGAATTCCGCCTACGTTGTCTTCGATACGGGAATTGAAATTCCCCACATCTCCGAAGAGGCGCCGATAGGTCTTCGTCATGCGCCCACCAAACACAATAATGACCCAGGCCATGATAGGAATAATGACAAAGGTGATCAGTGCAAGCTCTAAATTAATGTTCGCCATAAGCCAGAAAGATCCAATTAGAGTCATAATCGCGATGAATACATCCTCAGGTCCATGGTGAGCAACCTCTCCAATATCGTTGAGATCATTGGTAAGGTGACCGATCAGATGACCCGTCTTGCGATTATCGAAAAACCGGAAGGATAACTTTTGTAAATGAGCAAACATCTTCGAACGCATGTTGGTTTCAATGTTAATGCCAAGCATATGTCCCCAGTAGGTCACGACATAATTCAAGACGGTATTCAGCGCATAGATCGACAGCAAGACAATACATGCGAGGATAATGAGTGGCCAATCTTGACCTGGCAGCAACTCATTAATGAACTTGCTTACAGCAAGTGGAAATGCCAGCTCTAGTAAACCAGCTAGTACTGCACAACCAAAATCAATTAAAAATAGTTTTTTGTAAGGACGATAATACGAGAAAAAACGACGAACCATTCTTATTCACTCTCCAGATCCTGATTAGGGCTTTCTTCTTCATTTTGTAATTCAAAAAGTTGGATGTATTCATCAATGACCTGATCAATGGCTTTCAGTTCACCACTTATCATCTGATGAATATTCCGGAACTCCTCCTGACCAAGCTGTCTGGCCAACGTAGCTCTTCGATTCTGCATTTGTTCCAAAAAGACTAAAATTCTTCCACGGCGAAACGTTTGTGCCCCATTACCCCGTTTTCCGTGATGCTCTCCATGCCCTCTCCCACGTCTTGAACCTTCACCTTGTCGCTCTTCTTCCCCACGACCCCGTCTGGACCGCTCTCCATGGCGATCAGGTTGTTCGTTCACATTTATATGTCTTTCTCTCATTTTTGAAGCACCTCCATCTTCGTATACATTTGTATACAAATTGTTTATGTATACGATTGTATACGTAAGGGATTTTTCTGTCAACCCGTATTTTTCCATTTTATTCTGGCCCAATTCATATTTAGTTCACCGTCCTAGAGTACACTAACTTACGTACCACCACAGAGATACCTAATCTACAGATAAGACAGGAGAAGATGAGATTGACACTGAAAAAACGAACTTCATTCGCCGCTGTAACCCTGGTGTTAACCATGTTAGCCCCAATGAATGCTCTCGCCGCACCGGCAAACAGTAACACCAGTAACCTCACGTATAATATGACCCAAAAAGCGGTGATGGAGAAGGCCAAGCTGCTTACCGAAACATACGGTACAACAAGTGTGCAGTACGCACTCATGGATGAGGGAGAGATCGTGATCTCCGGACAAGTAGGCAAAAACGACCCGGAGGGCCGTATCCCCCTTTCTTCTAATACAATGTATGGCATCGGTTCAACCAGTAAAATGGTGCTCACAGCCGCTGTGATGAAGCTGGTTGACGAAGACAAGATCGATCTGGATGTGCCGGTTGTGAACTATATCCCTGACTTTAAAATGAAAGATAACCGTTACAAACAGATCACACCTCGTATGTTGCTGAATCATTCATCCGGGATTCTTGGAACCTCAAGCGGTAGTGCCATACTATATGGGGACAATGATACCTATGCACATGATACATTTTTGGATCAATTGGCCGAGCAAAATTTGAAGGCAGATCCGGGAGCCTACTCGGTGTATAGTAACGATAGCTTTACTTTAGCTGAAATTCTGGTCGAAAAGGTAAGCGGCACGAGCTTTAGCCATTTCATCCAACAGAATTTCACCGAACCCTTGGGCATGAGCCACACCAAAACGCCGCAGGATCTGGTTGACCCTGACCAAATGGCAGTAACTTATTCGCAGCTGAATAAGGAAGAACTTCCACTAGAGAACACGAACATGATTGGCTCTGGAGGCATTTACTCTACTGCCGAAGACCTCGTCAAATTTTCGCAAATCTTTACGGGAGAGGTCAAAGGTATTCTTTCCAGTGAGTCGGCAAAAGCAATGACGCAAGAAGAGTACAAAAAAGGTGTGTGGCCAGAGGACAGCGATTCATCGATTTCGTACGGGTTAGGTTGGGATAGTGTAGACTTGTTCCCATTCAGCGAATACGGCATCAAGGCAGTTACCAAAGGCGGCAATACGATTGCTTATCATTCGTCATTAATTGTGCTTCCGGAATACAACATGGCTGCAGCCGTTACCTCTTCAGGTGGATCAAGCACAACCGACCAATTGATTGCGAGCGAGCTGTTGCTTAGCGCACTTGAGGAAAAAGATATTATTAAAGAGCGGAAGCCGGAAAAATCATTTGGCGCCCCTGTAAAAACAACCATGCCGAAAGAGCTAACGCAGTATGCTGGCATTTATGGGGCGGTTGGCAGCTCGTTATTGAAGTTGGAAGTGAATGATGAAGGACAGTTGACGATGTCCCAGCTATTGTCGCCGAACAGTACCGAACAAAAGTATACGTATACTGAAGATGGCTCTTTCGTGAACGAGCAAGGTACAGAAAAGTTGAAATTCACTCAAGAGGATAACGGGAATACATACTTGTGGTCCCGTTCGTACCAGTCGGTGCCAGGGCTTGGACAGATCGCCTCCTCGGAATACAAGGCAGAAAAGCTCGAAACCAATTCATTATCCGAAGATGTAACAGCCGCTTGGCAGAAGCGTGAAGGCAACATTTATTACCTGGTGAATGAAAAATACACCTCAACGGTATATGACAGTGCAACGCCGATCATCCCCATTCATATGTTCGATGAAGCACCAGGTTATGTGTATACTAATAAAATTATTGATGCTAATTCGGCCGTGAATCAACTGCAAATTCCAGGCTTGGCTGGCCGGGATACGATGGAGTATAAGTTCTTCGAGAAAAACGGCGTAGAATACGTTTCAGCAGGAGGAAAGGTCTACGTCAGTCAAGAACTAGTGAGACCGCTCTATTCGGGGAAACAATCGAAGACAACGATTCAAACGAATGGTTATGCGACATGGTATTCGGTACCGGCAGCAGCCGCAGGTAAAGTGATGACAGTGAAGATGCCTTCGAAAGGTGCTTTCACTGTATATGACCAGACGGGTATCAGTACGAATCATACTGTGGTTAGTGGTGAAAATGAAGTTACATTGCCTGAAAACGGTACGATTGTATTTGCTGGTGAAGCTGGTTCAAGGTTCGAAATTTCGTTAACAAATCAATAATAATGAGTATGGAAAATACGCCCGTTCCCCTGTGTTCTACTGGGGAACGGGCGTTTCATTCTTTCTGAAATCCATTCTGAAAGATACTACGTTTGTTCTAAGTTTATTTTACTTCATTCATAAACTTCCTGAAGTTTTCGGCTATTTCTTTGGATCGGGTATGGTGTAAATAATGTCCACCTTCGAATGTCATCACTTTACCATGTACTGAATTTTTAACTTGCTCTTCATGCAAAGGTATCCATCCTTCCGTTTCGGTATCATTCGCTTGTAAAAAGAAAATGACAGGCAGATCTTTGGGGAAGGTCAAGCCTTCAGCAGCTTTGAAATTGGGACCAAAATTTTCGCCTTCACTTAAGTTGTTCGGATTAAACGTATTTTTGAGTGAAAGCATTCTAATTTGTTCTCTGGTTTCATCATCAACAGCTGGTGCAATCAGTTGATCAGGGGCCAGTTTCATTAACAATCGGTAGAACCCTGATTTTTTGAGCAGTTTGTACACATCTGTTGGGAATGGATCATCGTTGCCTCCCTGCGTTGGAACGCTGCTATCAATCCCAACAAAAGCATTTACTTCGTTTGGATATTTGTTTACATAATCTAGTCCGTAGATTCCTGAAATGGAATGACCCATCAGCGTGTAATGAGTAATATTAAGCTGCTGTAGAGCTTCATGAATTTCACTGACCATATTTTCCGTGGTACGCTCTTTTTCAGTTATGTCACTTAATCCATAACCGAAAGGTTCAATGACGACGACTTTGTAAAACGGAGATAGCTCATCAATTAACGGTTTAAAATCGAGGGCTGGGGCAGGTGTTCCGTATCCCGGAAGCAATACCACGGTTTCTTCACCTTTTCCTTGGATCAACACATTCATGTTTTTCCCGTCAACCGCTACGGACTGACCATAGGGTTTTATTTTCCCTGCCTCCGACTTGTTGCTAAATACATTTACAAAATAGACAGTGGCAATAAATAATGCAAAAGCGATAACTATGGCTCCGAATATTTTGAGTAAAATGATTAATATTTTTTTCATCATGATGGTTTTCTCCTGTTGAGTTTGTTTGTCGTACAGCCGTTTGCAAATCCGTTAATTTACTTTTTTATTGAAATTTCAAATTTGGATCCAGCCTCACCTACAAATACAATGCGGCCATTCTCTGGTAAGACAACTTTATTCTTACCGCTGACCACGGTGTGATTAATACAAATTCCAGTCTGGTCATATACAGCAAAGGCTCCATTTGAAGGCAACTTGACTGTCATGACTTTTCCTTTCGCAGTCGCTGGTACAGAGAACCATTTAGCATATCCATCTGCTTGAATGGTTGTTGCGGATTGTTTACCCGGATAGATGGGTTTTACAAGTTCCTCACTGGCGTATACATAACCCGAAGCTGTAAGATACTCTCCTCCGTTCTTTTGGGAGAAATGAATGTCCATCGTATCACGTCCGGCAGTACCCGGAATTTGCAAAGGATTGGCTGCTTCGTTAGCTCCAATAATCTTATTATTGGACATATACCCTGGATTCTCTTTATTCATATGAATAGGCAGGATCGATGAAGCATTGAGATAGACCATTGATGTGTATTTCTCATTCACCAGATAATATTTTTTACCATCGCGCTTTGCCCATGCGGCGTTAATCTCCTTTGATAATTTATTGGCTTCCAGCTTCTCTGCATTATATTCTGAGAAAGCCAGCTGTCCGAGTCCTGGAACGGTTATATAAGACCGTGACCACAAGTAGGTATTCCCATTTTTCTCGACAACGAATTTCAACTTATCTGTACCTTCGTTGTTAACAAAAGTACCATCTGCTGTATATGTGTATTCTTGAGCCGGATTACTCAGAGCTGTAAGTGAAGATACCGTCATTTGTCCAGCCGTATTGATGTTGATCTTCGTAACAGAATTATTGCCACCATACATACCTGCAAACTTGGAGATTTCCTTAGGCATATCGGCCTTCACGGGTACGCCAAATGTTTTTTCCGGCTTCCGTTCTTTAATAACGCCCTTTTCCTCAAGTGCGCTGAGTAATAATTCATTGGCAATGAAATGATTGGTTAAGCTTGACCCGCCTGAGGAGATAACGGCTGCAGCCATGTTGTATTCCGGGAGTACCACTAATGAGGACTGATAAGATAACGTATCTCCACCTTTCATAACGGCCTTAATGCCGTATTCGTTGAATGGGAACAAGTTCACACTATCCCAACCTAACCCGTAAGACATAAGCGTATCGCTATCCTCTGGCCACATGCCTCTTTTATACTCTTCTTGCGCCATAGCTTCTACAGACTTACTGGAAAGAATGCCTTCGACCTGTCTCGTGAAGATTTGTGAAAATTTGACCAGATCTTCAGCGGTGGAATACAGACCTCCAGTAGCAATGATATTATAATTCTCTTTTGGAAGTTGTCCCTCATAAAATGGGGAATAGATTGCCGCCATTTCTGCCGGGTTAACCACATCCTGTGGTGTTTTCGTATGTTTCATATCCAAAGGCTCCGTGAAAAACTTGTGTATGAATGCGGTATAATCGAAGCCGCTAACTCTTTCGACCAGAATCTCGGCTAACGTAAAACCATCGTTGCTGTAGACTGAGTATGCGCCGGGTTCTGCTTTCAGGTTTTGACCTGCCAATTGCTCCAGAAACGTATCATGTGAATACGTGTCATTATCTCCGTACAAGGTGGCATTGCTGAATGAGCTGCCCAGTAGACCGGAAGAATGATTCAGCAACATACGGGGTGTGATCTGTTTGTATCGGTTATCTTTCATTTTAAAATCGGGCATATAGTTCACAACCGGCACATCCAAATCGATCTTGCCTTCGTCAACCAGCTTCATTACAGCGGCTGCAAGCATCATTTTGCTGGTTGAACCAATACCATAGATCGTGTTCGAAGTAAGACGTACCTTGTCGTTTATATCGTTCTTGCCCGTTTGACCGGACACCACAATCTCTCCACCATCGATGAGCGCATATTGCAGACTCGTCGTACCATACGTCTCAGTCAGTAATTTGGCTTTTTCCATCACGGTTTTCTTCGTTGCCCCATACGTAAGGTTGCTGTTGTTCATGGCAGCCGGTGTGGCCATTGCAGATAATGGGGCTAACATGGTTAACGCTAGCGTTAAAGCTGCAATTGAAGTTCGTTTTTTGACTGTTCTCTTGAGCACTTTCATTTTCTCTTGTTGTATCATTTGCATCTTCTCCTGTCAGTATCTCTTTATTAGAGTATCCTAGCTTTGGTACTAAAATAAGCTTAACCAATAGAAATGTACTCTTCGTGACGTCTATATGAACCGAGTATGAATAGGCAAAATAATTTGAGTACATGATGATTCACGATCCTTGATCCTTCCTTTTTACGTCATAAAAATATCCCCTTTAAGTAGACACTTAAAGGGGATAAAGACTTTGTCTATTTCAATGAAATTTCAAATGTGGAACCGACCTCACCTGCAAATACAATACGGCCGTTTTTGGGTAAGACAACCTCATTCTTACCGCTGACCACGGTGTGATTAATACAAATACCCGTCTGGTCATATACGGCAAAGGCTCCATTTGCAGGCATCTTAACCGTCATAACTTTTCCTTTCACAGATGCGGGTACCGAAAACCATTTTGCATATCCATCTGCTTGAATGGTTGTAGCGGATTGTTTACCGGAATAGAGTGGTTGTACAATTTCCTCACTTGCGAATACGCTACCTACAGCTGTAATGTACTCCACTCCGTTCTTTTTGGAGAAATAAATTTCCTTTGTATCACGTCCAGCCATGCCAGGGATTTGCAGCTCAGTGACTGCTTCGTTTGCTCCAATAATCTTATTATTAGACATATACCCTGGTGTCTCTTTATTCGAATGAATAGGAATGATTGGTGATGAATGGAGATAAACCGTTGATGTATATTTCTGATTCACCACGTAATATCTTTTACCTTCACGCTTTTCCCACGAGGCGGTAACATCCTGGGATAATTCATTGGCTTCCAGCTTCTCCGCTGTATATTCTGAGAAAGCCAACTGCCCAAGTCCTGGCAAGGATATATAAGATCGAGACCACAGATAAGTACTTCCATTCTTCTCCGTAACGAATTTCAACTTTTCTGTGCCTTTATCGTTAACAAAAGTACCATCAGCTGTATATGTGTATTTTTGAGCCGAATCACTCGGAGCTGCGAGTGTGGATACAGTCATTTGTCCAGCATGATTCATTTCGATCTTCTTAACCGAATTATTGGCGCCATACATACCTGCATACGCGGATATTTCTTTAGGTATATCTGCTTTTACTGGCACCCCAAATGACTTTTCTGGCTTCCGTTCTGTAATAATACCCTTTTCCTCAAGTGCGCTGAGTAATAATTCACTTGCAATAAACTGATCTTTGGCACTCGTCCCACCGGATGAGGTAACGGCTGCAGCTAGATTGTATTCCGGCAGTACGATTAATGATGAGTGATACGATATGGTATCTCCACCTTTCGTAACGGCCTTGATGCCGTATTCACTGAATGGGTATAAGTTCACACTATCCCAACCTAACCCGTACGAAATAGATGAATCGCTGTCCTCTGGCCACATGCCTCTTTTGTATTCTTCTTGCGCCATGGCTTCTACCGACTTACTGGAAAGAATACCTTCGACCTCTCCCGTGAAGATTTGTGAAAATTTCACAAGATCTTCAGCGGTAGAATAAATACCTCCAGTAGCGATGATATTATAATTCTCTTGTGGAAGCTGGCCTTCATATAAAGGAGAATAGATTCCCGCCATTTCTGCTGGCCCAACCACATCCTGTGGTGTTTTGGTATGATTCATGTCCAGAGGCTCTGTAATATACTTGTGTATAAAAGCAGTAAAGCCCATGCCACTAACTCTTTCGACTAGAATCTCCGCTAATGTAAAACCATCGTTACAATATACGGAGTATTCTCCTGGATCGGCTTTCAGGTTTTGATTCGCCAATTGATCTAGAAACGTATCATGTGAATTCGTATCATTATCTCCGTACAATGTAGCATTGCTGCCAGTGCTGCCCAGCAGACCGGAAGAATGATTTAATAGCATGCGTGGTGTGAGTTGTTTGTAGCGATTATCTTTCATTTTAAAGTCAGGGATATAGTTCACAACAGGCACATCCAAATCCATCTTGCCATCGTCAACCAGTTTCATTACAGCAGTGGTAAGTACCATTTTACTGGTTGAACCAATGCCATAGATCGTGTTCGAAGTAAGAGGCACCTTGTTATTGATATCGTTTTTGCCCGTTTGACCGGACACCACAATCTCTCCACCATCGATTAATGCATATTGTACACTGGTCGTACCGTACGTCTCGGTAAGGATCTTGGCTTTCTCCGCTACTGTTTTCTTGGTTGGTTCATACGTCAGATCGCTGTTGTTACTCGTAGCTGGTGCGGCCAGTACTGACATTGGAGATAACATCATTAACGCCAGAGTTAAGGCGGTGATTGAAGTTCGTTTTCCCTTTTGTCGTCCCATTCACATCATCTCCTGATTTAAATGTTTTGGTTGATTAGAGTTCTTTTGGATCTATAAATTTCACCTCTGGATACAAGTCGCTCGGCCCCTGAATTAGAGTTCCGCCCGATCCTTTCAATTGCTTATTAAAGAAATCAAGTACATATTGATTTACGATGTTTGACCCTCTTTTACCATTGATGTCTCCTGTAATTCCGGACAGTTTAATCAGCTCCGAATAGAATTGAAGATCCGTGAAATTGAAGTGCTGGGTTCCTTCTATATAAATCACATCCCCCCCCTGATTGATAACCGTTTTCATAATGTGCAGCTCATCTGAAAGAAACTTAGTTACTTCGTCATCCGAATTTCTATCACTTTCAAAATTGGCTAACCAGTCTTCAAAATTTCCCGATCTGATAAACATAAACGGCTTGTTTATATCATCTCTATCTTCTACTTCATTCAGTGACCCATCCATATTAACCCCGGCCTTGATTCGTTGATCTAAATACGTTGCATTAAACGCCGTTGCTCCCCCAAAAGAATGTCCCATCGCGCCTATGTTATTTAAATCGATCTTCCCTTTAAATTGACTTTCAATTACACCTGAATTTAACTTTTCGATTTGATCGATAACAAACTCAACGTCTTTTGTCCATATATCCCCAACTTCACTGCGGTCATCTATGGTTGTCATTTTTGTTGTATAGCCCGTTACACGGCCATCCGGAAAAAGGGTAGCAAAGGTGCTGTACGTATGATCGATTGTGACCACGATAAAACCATGACTGGCAAGATTCTCGGCCTGTGATGCTTGTAGAACTCTACTGGTTCCCATACCATGAGATAGCAGTACCACGGGATAAGGACTTGTGGAAGGTAATATTTCTACATTTTCATAAGAGTTGGTTTGACTATACTTCAAGTAGTCGAGCAAAAATTCGGGCAGTTTTAAAGAAGCAGAGAAGCTCTGAATATACGTTTTGAACATTTCTTTATCATTTGGAAACAGCGTGTCACGCTTGTTGTTATTCATGTTCTCAGTAGGATACCAGAATTGGACCATTAACTCCCTCTTGTCGCTTTGATCTTCAGTTAAGACTTCAGCTCTATTCTGGTCTGTAAGATGAAATGTTTGAGTACCCACTTTCTCTGGACCATCCGGCTTCGGCAAATTAAAAACAGGTAGGTATACAGACAAGGCAGTAGAAACAACCAGCAGAATGACGATTAGGGAAGATAAACTATATTTCAAGAACTTCCCTATTTTTAGATTCACCATCTTTTCGGAATGTCTGAATAAAACGATGAGTATGAATAGCGCCGTCATGATATATACCAAAAGCAGCTGCCATCTGTATCCCTCAACAAATAATTGAACTAATAATATAACGCTACTTCCTATACCCAAACCCAAGCCTATTTTCTTTACACTTCTTTTAATAAACAATAGATCTACCAGTAAAGCGAAACAGGATAAAACTAAAAGTATTTCAAATAATCTCATTTGAATTCCTCTCTTTCATCACGGACATCGGCCGAATTGGATATACTATGGAAAAACCGCCCCACAGGACGGTTTTTTCATATTCATTTATACACATCTGTAAAATCTCGAGTAGACTTATACAGGATATTTACTTTGCTTCGTTCATGAATGCTCTAAAGTCCTCAGCTATTTCTTTAAATAACGTATGGTGTAAATAATGTTCGCCATCCATTGTGATTACTTTTCCGTGTACCGAATCTTTGATCTGACCTTCATGCAAAGGTATCCAACCTTTTACACCTTCATTATTCGCTTGAATAAAGAGAAGAAGTGGAAGGTCTTTGGGGAAGGTTAAACCTTGAGCATCTTTAAAATTGGAAGCAATATGGTCCATCTCATTTAACATCGTGGAACTATTCGAGTTTTTATTCGACAGCATTTTCATCTGCTCTACGGTGTGCTCATCAAATGCGAGTCCAGCATAAGGGTCACCACCAAATTTGACTACTAGTCTTTGGAGACCTGATTTTTTAAGGAATCCGAACATTTTTGTAGGTAATTTGGCATCCATACCCGGTTGTGTTGAAACACTGCTGTCGATTCCGACAAATGCAGTCACCTCGTTTGGATATTTGTTCACATACTCAATGCCGTAAATGCCTGCAATGGAGTGGCCCATGAGGATATACTGGTTAATGTTAAGCTGTTGTAAAGCTTCATGAACTTCAGTTACGATATTTTCTGCGGTTCGTTCTTTTTCAGTTCCATCACTTAATCCATAACCGAAAGGTTCAACCGCCACAACTTTGTAATATGGAGATAGCTCATCGATGAGCAGCTTAAAATCAAGCGCTGGCGCAGCTGTTCCATAACCTGGCAGAAGCACGATCGTTTCCTTGCCTTCGCCTTGAATTAACACATTCATATTTTTCCCGTCTACAGATACGTGCTGGCCGTAAGTCTCTATCTTTTTCGCCTCTGAATTGGTACTGATCACATTCGTGATATAAACAATACCTAGAAACAGAACAATGACGATTACGATTGCTCCTAGTACTTTAAGTATATTGTTTCTTACCTTTTTGGCCCTCGAGCCATTCTTCGCTTTCTTTTCCTCTGGTTGTGTCACTCTCATCTTCTCCTGTCTTGAACTGTTTGTTCGGCTTTCTTCTGTGCTACTGATGTAATCTTAACCAATGAAAATGTACTCCCCGTGACGTCAATATGAACTGAATATGAACAACTAAATAAATTAATATTTACTGGGACGTCATAAATCCTCTGAATTTTTCAGCAATTTCTTTGGCATGGGAACGATACAAATAATGATTTGCCTCCAGCAGTACCACTTCACCATGTACAGAATCCTTTATTAACTTCTCGTGCTCAGGGATCCACCTGTCTGTTGCCGGATGATTCTTTTGAATAAAGAAAAGAAGAGGAGATTCACAGGGAACGCCCCACTGTTTCTTCTCTGTTTCATGTGTCACACTCATCTGCTCCTGTTCTCATCTGTTTAATGGCCGTAACAAGCCGTTAAATCAAGCCTAACCAACCAAGATGTCCTCATCATGACGACAATATGAACGAATTATGAACTAACAAAAAAAGCCACGTTTCACATGCAAAGAAGCTTGCATGTGAAACGTGGCCTGAACATACGATTTAGACAATCGGATGAATATTCTATACATCCACCTTATCCTGTAAGCCTAACTACTCCGTTGGTGGAGTGATTGGCAACGTGACAATAAAGGTTGTTCCCTGACCAGGTTCACTTTCTACTCTAATATCCCCTTGATGAAGCGATACAATCTGTTTAACAATAGCAAGCCCCATACCACTGCCGTCATACTTGCGACTGTGAGAACGATCCGACTTGAAAAATCGTTCGAATATACGCTTCTGGTCTTCAAGAGGGATACCGATACCTGTGTCGGAGATTCGAATAGTCACGTTCTTGATATCCTGCTTGGTGCTGACGTGAATTACGCCGCCATCCTTGGAAAATTTGATACCGTTGCTGAGAATATTCGTCCATACCTGGTTCAACTGATCGTGATCAGCCAAGACTTTAACGCCTTGGAGATCAAGCTCAAAGTGAATGTTGCGAGCAGACCATTGTGGCTGGAGAGTTACAATAACCCGCCTGATCTGTTCATCCAGGCTGAGTGTGCTAAGTCGCGGTTGCTGTGACTGTGATTCAAGCATACTCAACTTGAGCAGATTATCACTCATTTTGGACATCCGCTTCGCCTCGGCGATAATAATCTCAAGATATCGGCTTCGTTCTTGCTCTGAGAGGTTTACTTGTTTCAGTGCTTGAGCATAACCGGATATCGAAGTCAGCGGAGATTGAACCTCGTGCGACACATTCGTTACAAATTCCCTGCGCATCTGTTCCAACTGCTGCAAATCATGCATCATTTCTTCGAAGCTGCGCGCCAGTGTGCCCAGTTCTCCGGTTTGCTTGATATTCAGCTTGACGTTAAAATCTCCAGCAGCGATCCGCTTCGTTGCTTTTGTCAGTTTTTTAATCGGTCTAACCAAGAATATGGAAGCAATCAGAATGATAATACTTCCTGCAACCAATGAACAGGTTGCAAAGATCGAAGCCCATTTGACGACAAACGAGGAAGAAGGTGGAGCGAGCGTCTCCAAAAACATTGCTTTCGTTCCCACTTCCGTTTTCACCGGCAACCCTAAAAGAACTGTAGCAATACCGTTCGGATTGTCCTGGACTACGCCTCCATCTAACACTTTCTTTAGTTGCTCTTTCGTCACCGCGGCCGATTTATGTCCGTTAAGCTTTCCATACGACTGGAACTGACCCGTTGCATCGTAAATTCGAATATGATATGAATTCAGTAGCTTCATTTCACTAACAAACGATTCTGCTTCACTTAATGGAAGGGTCTTGTAAATCTGCACGACATCTTGGCCGAAGTTACGTATGTTAATTTGAGCATTTTCATTCAATTGATCTTCGAATATCATCGTGGACATGAAAAAAGAAATGACCGTGCCGGCGATGACGGAAACCAGAAATGTCAGGACCACACGAATATATAACGATCTAATCATTCGTAAACCTCAAGCCGGTACCCCAGGCCTCGCACCGTTTCGATCCGAAAATCGGGTGTTGATGCGAACCGTTCACGCAGGCGTTTAATATGTACGTCTATCGTTCGATCATCACCGGCGTAATCAATACCCCAGATTTGATCGATCAATTGCTCACGTGTATAGACTTGTCCGGGTGTTCCAGCGAGTTTATAGAGCAATTCGAACTCCTTCAGCGGCAACGTAAGCGACTCTGTTCCGCTCGTCACCTTGTAGGTTTGTCGATCCAGGATGACGTTGCCGAAATGGATCGTCTGTGTGGAGCCGATTTTGTATCGTTTGAGTAATGCTCGGACGCGAGCCGTGAGCTCCAACGGATCAAACGGTTTCGTTAGATAATCATCGGTCCCCAGTTCGAATCCTTTCACCTTTTCCCAGGTCTCACCTCTCGCCGTCAGCATGAGCAGCGGAAGATCAGGATTGGCTCTTCGCAGCTCCTTACATAACGTCCAGCCATCCATGACAGGCATCATGATATCAAGCACAACAAGATCGACATGTGTTGAGCCGTAAACGGTCAGTGCCTCCTTGCCATCCGCAGCTTCAGCCGTTTCAAATCCGTCATTTCTCAAAAATAAACAGACGAGTTCACGAATATTCGGATCATCGTCAGCAACCAGTATTGTAGGCATTTGTTTCCTCTTTTCCTGTTTCCATGTCATGTAGTCGTAATCATTATACTATTATTGAATTTGTAAAAAGCAAGTAAGAAGTTTAATCTCGCCATTCCCTCAGAATGTTCTGCATCCCCGACTTGGTATGAAGAAACTGTTTCACACGAGAGCCATTGGCACCAGATGGATGAGGAAATCCCCATAAAATCTTCTCTTCATCTACCCGATGTTCATCAAGCAATTGATGTAGTACAGCCTCCACCGACTTTCCTAATGGAATAATAAGAGGATGCTTTAACTGTTCCAATTCAGGCAGAAATGACTCAAGTACAGCTTGATACAAAAATTCACTTTGAGGAATGGAAGGCTGATGTCCATTGTAATTTTGCTTATTCACCAAGACTGGATATCGAATCAGAGAAGTTGTATGTAACAATGTACAGTCTGCTTCAAATAACCTTTGTACATGGGGCACTCTTATATATTCATGCAAGCCTATTTCCTGGAGCATTAAAATCAAATTGGTACGCATAGAGCCGGCCATTCTTGCCGCTATTTTGGCTTCTTTACAGGCTTGCTCATATGATTTGTGTGCTTTCAAAGCTTGGATAGCCGTTCTATAAGCAATCTCCATTTGCTGCCAACCTGGTGTGATGCCCACAAGCATGACTTTTGCGGCTGCATTGATATATTCATTATGTGGGGAATAGAACATCTCCACCTCTCCTGAAGAGCTTAATTTCAGCTCATTAATCAGCAGCTGTGCTTTGGAGTACTTGGGTTGTATCGGGAATGATTTCACCACGTCAATCAGACGCTGTTGTTGAGTGGGAGATATCAGCAGAATTGCTCACTCCTTACGGCCTTTATGTATTAGCTACCCTGCAAATTATCGCTTATATACCTTATTTTGTACAATACAATAACAGCCGAATTAATTGAAATAAAAAGGGTAATTGACGGACAACATCCATCGATTACCCTTTTTATTATTATAAATGGACAGGTAGCTGTACAATAAATGTCGCACCTGCTCCTGGTTCACTGAACACGGAGACAGTACCCTCATGCATCTCCACAATTTTATGCACGATGGAGAGGCCCAGTCCACTGCCACCCAAGGCACGTGTGCGGGATTGATCCGCTTTGTAAAACCGTTCGAATATGCGAAGCTGATCCTGCTTGGTGATGCCGGGTCCACTGTCAGAAATACGTACACTGACCTTGCCATCACTTTGTGTAAGGAAAACATCAATTTTTCCGCCTTCTGGCGTGAACTTGATTGCATTATGAATAAGGTTAATCCACAACTGAATCATCAAGTCCTCATCAGCAAAGATTTCAACTTCTTCCAGCTCTACGTTCATATCAATTTTTTTGTCATCCCATTGGGGTTCGCAGGCCAGAATCAGAGTCACCAGCTGCCGATCCAAGCGGTAAGATGTTTTATGTGATGCATGCTCGGATGAATCCAGAACGGCGAGCTTCATTAAATTATCACTCAGTCTGGACAAACGAACACATTCCGTCTCAATGATCGTCAGATACTTTTCCCGTTTTTCCTGATCCATATCTTTATTTTTCAGCGCCCTGGCGAAACCGCTGATTGACGTGAGCGGCGATCCGATCTCATGTGATACATTGGAGATGAATTCCTGACGCAAATCTTCCATCGCTTTGAGATTTGCCGCCATGTCATTGATGCTTTCAACCAACTGCACAAACGGATGGGGATTTCTCTGTCTCCCGTTTCTATTGGCAAATTCCGCATCCAGATTCACACGAAAATCCCCCCGGGAAATGCTTTTCAAAGCCTGAATCATCTCATTAAAAAATTCATATTGCCTGCCTTTAACCAGCGGACCGATCATTGTAATGCATAATCCAAAAAAAATGAACCCCAGCATGGCATTAATCAGAAAAGCAAGCAATTCATGCGGTTCCCATGGGACAAAGGAATACACATATCTCGTAAGGTAGAAAGCTGCTGTCCAGCAGGCAAACAGGGCCAGAGATACCAGAATGACGTTTCTGGAAACATGAAGAAATCCACCCTCCTGCTTCATTGCCTTACCTCTAGGCGATAGCCCAAACCCCGCATAGTACGAATGACGAAAGCATGCTCTTCCTCCGGAAACCGTTCACGAAGTCGCTTGATATGCACATCAATCGTTCTCTCGTCCCCTTCGTAATCATACCCCCAGATCTTTTCGATTAACTGATCACGGGTAAAGGTTTTGCCAGGGTAACTCGCAAGGGTGAATAGCAGTTCAAATTCCTTGCGTGGCAACACAATATCCTGATCACCTTTCTTGCACTCAAACGTATCACCCCGCAGGACCAGTTCACCAAGCAGGATCACTTGTGAAGTCATAATCCGATATCGCTTCAATAAAGCCTTCACCCGAGCAACCAGCACCAGCGGATCAAAAGGCTTCACCAGATAATCATCCGTCCCCAGGGTAAATCCTTTGATGATCTGCGAGGTTTCCCCTTTGGCCGTTAACATCAGGAGCGGCAGATCCGTCTGCTGCCGCAACTGGCGGCATAGTTCCCATCCGTCCATGCCTGGCATCATAATATCGAGAACAACCAGATCTACCTTATGGTCAGCGAGTAATCGCAGTGCATCCAAACCGTCAACAGCCTCGATTACGTGCAAACCCTCCTGCTGTAAAAAATGTCCTACCAGCTCTCGGATATGCGGGTCGTCATCAACGACCAATACGCTTGTCAAAGTGACCACCTCCATTTTTTCAACCTTGCCTTATACTCCACATTCTGTCAAGAAAAAGACCTTATACCATGAAGGCATAACATCTCTTTCCTGACACGCTACACTTGTTTAACAATATTTGATGATTTCCAATTACGTTCTGCGCATATATGCTCGCACTGTCAATGGTGCAAAAATGGCTACAATAACCGCTGCTCCGGCAAGGCTGGTCACCAGATCTGTGCCCATTGTCCCTTGATTCGCCAATTCGCGTACAGCTGAAACCAAATGGGATATCGGATTGACATTAACTACCCACTGAAGCCAATTCGGCATCGTATCTACCGGAACGAAAGCGTTTGAAGCAAAGGTGAGCGGAAACAATACGAGCATGGAAATCCCTTGTACACTGGATGCTGTACGTGCAATAACACCAAGAAAAGCAAAAATCCAACTGATGGCCCAAGCGCAAATAATAACTAGCAATCCTGCCAAGGCAACATGACCCAATCCACCTGCAGGGCTATATCCCAATAAATATCCAATCGTAAAGGTAAGGAACGTTGCAATGGTATAGCGTATCGTGTCTGCCAGCAATGCTCCGGCCAGTGGCGCAATACGTGCTATAGGCAATGATTTGAATCGGTCGAATACCCCTTTATCCATATCCTCACGCAATTGCACACCAGTAACGACGGAGCTTGTAATTACCGTCTGCACAAGTATACCCGGAATAATGACCAACAAATAAGCTTGAATATTTCCCGAGATCGCACCACCAAAAATGTACGTAAACATCAATGTGAAAATGATCGGCTGTAGGGTAACATCGAATAATTGCTCTGGTGTTCGTCTAACCTTCAATATCCCGCGATAAGCCATCGTTAAGGAATTCCGGACGGTTTGCCCAAAGCTTGTGTATTTTCTCAGCTTACGGCTTGGATTTTGTTTCGCTATTGTACTGTTCATACTTGCAACTCCTCCACTGCTTTTGATTCTTGAGACGTATGAGACGCATTGCCACTCGCATCTTGACCCGTAATGGTGAGGAATACTTCATCAAGTGTAGGTTTCTGGACACTCATCTCTGCCAGATCAATGCCTGCGGAACGAAAGGCAATCAGCAGATCTGCTGCAATATTCGCATTCGCCATCGGTGCAGTAATCTTTCCTGCTTCTGCTGATACGCTGGTTTCTGTTCGAAGGATCTGCTCCACAATCTGACGGGCGTGTTCAATCCGTGTCGGTTCCTGGATGCGCAGTTGAAGTGATGCAGTGCCAACGGAGGCTTTCAAATCATCCACCGTACCTTCGGCCACAACATGGCCCTGATCAATTACGGCAACACGGTCGGCCAGTTGATCCGCTTCATCAAGATATTGTGTTGTAAGAAGCACGGTTGAACCAGTCTTGACCAACTGGCGAATCGTATTCCACATCTGTGCACGTGTCCGTGGGTCAAGTCCAGTTGTCGGTTCGTCCAAAAAGATCAGCGGCGGCTGAGCAATAAGGCTTGCTGCGAGATCGAGACGGCGGCGCATGCCTCCGGAGAACCCTTTGATTGGACGTTTCGCCGCCTCCGTCAAGCCGAACTCTTCGAGCAAATCGGCTGTTTTGCGTTTCGCTTCTGCGCGGCCAAGACCCAGCAGCCGTGAAAATATCATCAAATTTTCGTTGGCACTCAGTGACTCGTCAACGGATGCGTATTGTCCTGTAAGTCCAATTAGCTGGCGTACGATATGTGACTCCTTCACCACATCATGTCCAAATATTTTGGCTGATCCTCCATCGGGCCGAAGCAGCGTGCCCAGCATCCGAATGGTTGTTGTTTTCCCTGCTCCATTCGGGCCCAGTACGCCATAGATCGTACCTGCCTTCACGTTCAGATTCACACCATCCACTGCACGTTTATCTCCAAAAATTTTCACAAGCCCCTCAGCCTCAATGGCCCAATCTCCAAGTTCAGTACCTGTTGCTCTTTGCTGTATGTTTGTCAATTGTGGTTCCTCCCATATCGTTTATAGGGGAAGAATATCGTACTTTTATGAACTGAATATGAATGGAATCGGAAAGTTTTCCATTTCAAATCACAAAACCCCGCCAAGGTCCAAATGGACACCGGCAGGGTTCGGATGGGATTATAATACTCTAATTTGCAGGTTTGATATCAAAGAAGTCCAGTTCTCCATATCCTTCACCTTTGGAGAAACGAATTTTGTTCACACCAGCCTTTAGCTGAACTCTCGCTGTGGACAGTCCCCAGTTCTCCCATCCCTTGTTCGTAATGTAGAAAGGACTGGCTGTGCCTCCATTCACACTCAGCAGCAGGTTGGACCAGTTGCTGCCTGCTGTGCCATTCGCTGTCCTCGCCAGGAGAATATATGTGCCCGCAGTTGCTGCATTGACGTTAAATTCTACATAGCTATCCACCGTATCGATATGACCAGCTTTCATGCCACCTGAACCAGAAGGACTCTGGGAAGCATAAGCGATCCCACCAAAGGTTCCCTCTTCTCCTTCATATCGAACGATTGACTTTTCTCCCGAAGGTAGAGCAATAGGTACGTTGGGATTCACCGGTGTACCTAAATTCGGGGTATTGTCGGCATTCCAGGTGAACTTCTGTAAGCGAATCTCACGATTCCATCCGGAATTATTGGATTTCGCTGTGTGGTACATGATCCAGTCCTCAGTCCCGTCAGGCGATTTCGTAAAAGAATGATGACCCGGACCGTACAAGCCGTTCCCCGATTGGAAGATAGGCTGACTGCGCTTGCTCCAGGATGCCGGATTCAGCAAGTTGCTTGAGGCGTTAGCGGTAATAAGCCCCAGACAATAGTCGTTGGTCCAACTACCACTTGCCGAGTAGACTAGACTGATAACTCCGTTTCGAACGATCACCTGCGGTCCCTCATTTACATTCGGGGAATGATTGGTTTCCCAGGCGTAGGTTGGTCGTGCAATTTCCACGCGATTTGAATCGATCGTCCAGGGATTACTCATATGGGCAATGTACAGATTCTGCCTTACATTCGTATCTGCTTCCCAGCCCGACCAGATGAAGTAGAGCTGTCCGTTTACCTGTAATACCGTCCCGTCGATAGCCCACTTGTTGGTGGGATCCGTAATCTGCCCTTTGTATTGCCAGGTTCCCTGTGTCGGGTCAGCTGACGTATTTTCCATGACATACATGCGGTGATTGACGTTGTCTCCATCATCCTTCGCATAATAGATGTACCATGCACCGTTGATGTAATGAAGCTCCGGAGCCCAGATGCCGCAGCAGCCGGTATTCACCACAGTGGTTGGAGCCGCATCAATGGTTGTTAATTGAGCTGACTTCCAGATGGTAACGTTACCACCTGTTGTTTTGGTGAAATAATAGAATCCTTCAGTGTGTTTGTAGACCCATGGATCAGCTCCATCCTGCATTACGACATTATAGAAATTATTCTGAACGGTCGCTGCATGCGTCGTCTGTCCCATCGGGAAAATAAGAAATGCACATAAGGCCAGCAACAATTTGTTCCTGTAATTCATTATTTTCATCTACAGTCACGCTCCCTATAGGATTATGAATCATGCGCGTACCTGACCTGCAACGTTCAATCTTCGATGGCAGCCTTGCGGGAATTAATGCGACGAATCGTTTCCGGGTCGAATTTCGGACGGCGGTCATACGTGTACAGTCCATTCACTTCCTGTTCCACATCATATAGCTGGGTATAACAAAACCCGAACATCTTCGGATGGTCCAGCAGGACATTGGTTAGTCCCTCATAACGTGCAATGAAAGCTTCTTCGGATTGTGGTCTGTCCCCGTAACCCCAAGCTTTCTCATCTTGCTGATCCGGATTCCACCAGATACCGCCATACTCACTGATAAAATATGGCTGCCCTTCATACGTCTGCCGCTCTGGAAAGGTATTAAATACTTCCCCACCGCTTTTCATCGATTCATATCTGGCCCGGAACGTATCCGGGTTCTGATCATAGTCATGCAAATCGAAGATATCCGTCACCACATGAAAGTTACCGCTGGTATCAATGACAGGCCGTGTCGGGTCCATACGTTTAGTCATCTCATAGACAATGCGCAGCACGTCGTTATCCTGCCGGGTTCCATCGCGATCCCACGTTTCGTTGAACGGACACCAGCCGATAAGCGAGGGATGATTAAAGTCACGTTCCATACCTTCCATCCATTCCGGTAGGAACCGGGCAAGGCTTTCGGTCGTTGTAATATCCTGTCCCCAGTTGGCATGTTCTCCCCATACCAGGTAGCCAAGCTGGTCAGCCCAATATAGGAAACGTGGCTCAAACATCTTTTCGTGCAATCTCGCTCCATTAAAGCCAAGCCCCATGGAGATCTCGATGTCCTTGCGCAGATCTTCGTCGCTAGGTGCCGTGTAGATGCCATCCGGGTAAAAGCCCTGATCTAGTACAAGCCGCTGAAAAACGGACTTCTCATTGATACGAAATGCCATGCCATCCAGCCTTACCGTCCGCAGTCCGAAATACGAGTCTACCGTATCGATGGTCTGATCCTGCCCATGCAGCTTCAACTCCAGATCATACAATTTGGCATTCCCCAGCTCCCATAAATGGATTTCGGATAATGGGACGGTAAGCTTCACAGCAGGTCCATGAACAACCGCCATTGCCGATCCAACATTCTTGCCGTCAAAGTGGGCAGTTGCAGCCAGCTCTCCTCCAGCAGCGTTACCGCATATTTTCACTTCAAGGTGCACACATGCATTATCCGGATCAGCTGCGACTTTCATGTCGGAGAGATACATCTCTGGCACTTGCTCCAGCCACACCGTTTGCCAAATGCCGGTCGTCCGCGTGTAATCGCAGCCATGTGAGTGGAATCGTTCGCTCTGCTTGCCTCGCGGCTGAAGTCCAGAACGCACATCATCTTCCGCATAAACCGTGACTATATTCGTTCCTGACGAAACATGAGATGTGATATCAAAATGGAATGGCGAATAGCCTCCCCGATGTTTGCCAACCGCTTTTCCATTGACCCAGATCTCGGCTTCGTAATCAACAGCGCCAAAATGAAGCAAAATGCGCCCATTCATCCAGGCATCCGGGATAGAGAATTCCCGTTTGTACCATACTGCTGCCATAAAATCGGTATAGGCCACCCCGGACAGTTTACTCTCTGGACAGAACGGAACAGTGATTGTCCCAGAGAGATGATGTTCGGACTGTTCATAACCTCGTTCTTTTCCACTTTTGCCATGATCCATTTCGAACTGCCAAGTTCCGTTCAGATTGATCCAATGGTTACGCACCCACTGAGGGCGAGGGTATTCCGGGCGTGGTGTTAATGTCATCTTGTCTTTATTCATACGTAAATCACTCCTATTAGCCTTTGATTGAACCGATATATAATCCTTTTACAAAGTACTTTTGCAGGAAAGGGTATACCATCAGTATTGGACCGGTGGACACAACAATGGGGCAATATTTGTTCTGTATTTGAATCAAAGTATAATTACACAATAATTAGATGTCAACGTTTTCAATTTATTTTCTTGTAATAAAATTTGTCTGGTATTATTGCTTAGATTTCCTTCAAACAGCATTGGAAAGTTAATTTCCCACCGAATAACACCATTAAAATACTGTTCCAATGCGGAAAAATCCAGTTCAAGCCAAAATAATTATTACTTTCTTCGTCTAATGAGAGCATTCGTTTTCACCAAATCATTTATCTACTCCGCCATTAATTACAAAATAGTTGTAACTATACGCATACCCAGCCCCTATTCTCAAGTCTTCTGTTTTACGCTTCCGATGGAACTTGGAGCGCATGATTATCGCTGAAAGGCACACCAAAATCAGGAGTTCCATCCCTGTTCCATTCAAATTTTTGAATGCGCGTTGCCCGTAAACGCATAAAATAATAATAACCATCGGAGTGCCTGTAGACCCAAGGGTCTGCGGATTGCAATGCCACCGGATTACAATATGTACTGGTTGTCATCTCTTTTCTCTCCCTTCATATCGTGCTATTTTCTATTATCTAGAAGAATTTGTTTGCAGACAATTGCGAAAACGCTTTTATTAAGTTGTAAAAAAAGACAACCTTCAAGCGATTTCGTCGGTCGAAAAAAACCGTCCTGGAGACGGTTTTTTCCTGTTGAAGCTTTACTGAATGCTTTGCATCCGCCATTCCAGTGGGGTAACCCCGACAGATCTGACAAAATAATCATAAAATCGGCTGGACGAAGTAAACCCTACTTCCGAAGATATCATTTCGACTGCCTTGTTGGTTTGTTGTAACATCCGTTTGGCTTCCATTAGACGAAGATTGATAATGTATTGCTTTGGAGAAACCCCCACCGATTCCGTGAATTTCTTTCGCAGATTGCTTTCTGACAGGAAATGTCGAGAGGCCAATTCACTAACCGTAATCGGCGTGTAGTAAGACGAATGGATCTCTTTCAGGACTTCCTGAACGATGCATTGAACCGTTGGATCGTTGACAGCATGAGGAGCTTCGACTGAGCAATTCCGCTGAAACAGTAGCAGTGCAGCATGTGAATGGGATTTGAATAAACCTTCACCCTGCTCCAGATGAAACAAGTTCGGTTTAAAACGCTCGATACTCACGATACATGAGGTACCGTTATTTGGCATATCTCGCATCCTGATCACCCGCATTCATCGTATACCTTACCTGCATAATAATGTTCTGTTCATGATCTCCGAACTCATTGCCAAACAGGTTCATGCCTCCCTGATGCCTAGCATCCGGATGAATTCCAATGCGTAATCTTAACTTGTGTTTATCCTCAAGATGAAGATCTGACAGGGACACATCCGAAATTTTCTCCTTGTCCAGCATGGTCATGTTGTCGTCCACACGCCATTTTTTGAGAATGCCGTATTGTGTAGAACCATCAGACCACCATGCCGGATTCAGTTTACCTCGGCGGTCGCCCAAATCTCCGGGACTAGTCCACATCCCGATCTCAGTGCCATTCACCCAAATGGAAATATCCGAGGGCCAATCATTGTTATAAGTTGCTACTTCAGAACAGATTTCCATGGACAATTCCAAAGATTCAATCGTTGCACCTTGCGGAATATCCATTGGAAGCAAATATTCCAGATAACCTTTTGCCAGCCAAATGATCTGAGCATCAATATGCTTAGGATGATAGAAGCTTGCCGGGTCGTCTTCCTTCAGAATCATCTCCTCCGTGCTCGCCATGCCGCATGTTGGCGCAACTTCACAGTCGCTGTAATGCCCTATCGGCATCTGTACTTCATAGACATTCGTATCCCGTGTGGGAAAGGAACTCACTCGATCCAGGGCGATATGAATATCATCATAATTGCGGCTGCAAACCTTCATGGCCCCACGAGAGGCTGGGAGCATCTCCGTATGTATTAAATGGGCTGCCTCCAGCACTTTAATATGGTTGGCTACCGTTGACACGGGCAGGTTAAGTGCTTCGGCAATTTCAATAATGTTTAATTTGTTGGCATTAAGAAGCTGGAGAATGTCAATCCGGGAACGAGTCGACAAGGCGTGGGTTACAGTTACCAGTTTTTCCGGGTCGTTAAAGCTGAGTTCCAGCACGTATTTGCTCTCCTTTGGAAAATATTAATTAAAATAATTCTACTGAATAACAGGAATAAACACAATGTTGCTATGCTCCATCCTGCTTTCGGAGGAATCCATCTGAGAACATTTTCCACGTAATCTTTCCTATAACGAAGGCAATGAATAGAAGTAATCTGCATTTCTTGTGAAAGGAAGAGTTATACGTGATAAGTGAACTCAATAGCTGGATCAGGCATATTGCTTCTAACTATATATTGATTATTACGGCAGCTGTTATTTTCTTCGCGATTAAGGCTGTAATCGGATTCTACACCTACAAACATTACAACAAACAATTGGACCATTTGCACCATAAAGTCGATCTACTCATCAAGGAACAGCAGCTTCTAGCTCAGCAGTTCTCCGTTCCCAACGGAAACAGAGACATGATGCACAAAGAAGACCACTTCGAGTCTTCATCGCAACCTCCTCTAATGTGATCTTCTCATTTGTCTTATGTGTGAGATGACCCTTCCCCTCTTTTAAATCAAAGGCTTACTCACTCACCGTAAGAGTCGACTACATCGTTCTGATCAGTCTTGTTTTATTTTTCCATTCTTTCCTGACAGAAAAAAGCCTTGAACGTTATAAAAGCCGTTGATCAGATGTTGTTAAACATCCAATCTACGGCTTTTGTTATTTTGACTGTATGATTTTAATCTATATCCTAATGCACAACCTTCATAGGCAAGTACGTCAGCGACTGACCTGGAGCCGAGACGGTAAGGTTGTTTTCCAAATCAAATGATTCAACCGATTCGATGAAAGGTACCCTTTCTACGAATGCTGTCAAAGCAACAATCAACTCCATTCTCGCCAGCGGAGCACCCAGACAGAAATGTGGACCATTTCCAAAGGTAAGGTGTTTTTTGTTATTGGGACGGTGAATGTTCAAGTCGAACGGATTTTCAAATATAGTTTCATCCATATTCGCCGCACTCATCCAGGAAATGACGACATCCCCTTTTTTCAATTCTACACCCAACAGATCATTACCCTTCTTAACGGTCCGGTGTCGCTTGGCGTTATGGAAGCGATAACGAAGCATCTCTTCCACAGCAAATGGGATCAGCTCAGGGTTCTCTCGTAATTGCACATACAGGTTGGGGTCATCATAGAGAAAAGAATAAAATGTATTAGATACCATATGACTGGTTGTTTCGATACCGGCCCCGAGCAAAAGCATTGTGGTTCGAACAATCTCATCATCGGAAAACTTCTCGCCGTCTACATCCACTTTCAACAGATCTGTAATGATATCATCGCCAGGCTGAGTCCGTTTCTGAACGACAATAGGGTACAGGAATTGGTAATACTCCTGCGCTGCGACCTGCTTTTTCTTTTCCATTGCCTCTGCATTTTCTCTATTGGCGGGTTGAAACAGAATATCTACCCAACTTTTGAAGCGGTGGCTGTCCGTCAGCGGTATGCCCAACAAATCAGACATAACCATGGAAGGCAATGGTGCTGCCAGTGCTTGCACAATGTCGATTGTTGTATTCAGCTCGATATCCTCCACCAGTTGCTTCGCAATGTTCCGAATCCGTGGCTCCCAGTTTTTCAGACTGCGGGGTGTAAAAGCAGCTGAGAGCAACGAACGGCTTTTTTGATGACGTGGAGGATCTATGCTCGAAATATTCATTCTGTCCGGCGGTGTACCTTCCTTGTTTTTAGCTCCAACTGAAATGGTTGTTCTTGAGCCTTCGGATGAAAAATATTCATGATTACTTAGTACCTGCTTGACATCGTCATATCTGAACACATTCCAGGTGTCCGTATCCTCATGATAGTAGACAGGTTTCTCCGACAACATCTTCCGAAACCAGTTCAAGGGGAAAAACTCTTCCGATCTTGACTGGAATTTGGTAATATCGTGAACTCTAATCACTTCTTTGTACATCCTGACACCGCCTCTCGAACTATTTTTATCCAATGGAAAGAGGAATTTCTTCCATGCCTCTGATAATCATCCCCAGCGCCACTTCAGTTCTTCGGCTCCCTTTGATTCCTCCTTTGTTGCACATGAATTGACAGTTCAGCGCACAACCAATTTTATACTAATCGTATATTATTTGGAATGAAACTTTCGAACTATATTCATTTTATGGAAAATTCAAGGCATATTTTTATACCGTTCGTATATTTAATGACGAGAATTAAGTTCTTAAGGTTTATGTATTTTTGGGCAAAATAAACAAGCTCAAGAAATGAAAACATCATTAATCTGGGATTACAGATAGGTAGGGATGAACATGTCTAAACCTCATACGTGGACCATATGGTTTACTATGGTATGCTTGAACACTAGACTCATTTTTTGCACATCGAGGTATCGTTCGGGAGGGATACAGTGAATTGGATACGTCCAGTGAATAGAGGAGAATCTGTTTTTAAAGTTAAAAATAATCGAATTATCTACTTTGCAAAATTATCTATTCCACTTAATGCCCTTATCGCAGTTGGGAAAATACTTTTAGGAATCTTTACGCTCTCCTTCTTTTTATGTATTAACGCCTTTTATAATATTGGCATCGCTGTTGCTAAGTATTACGCAGCCAAAGCACATGAGGACTCGAATCTTGATGATTCCAGCCCGGAGGAAATCCTAAAAAAACAATACGCGGCATACCGATTTATAGGCAATATTGTGCTCGCTTCAAGTGCGGTGTACATCATTTATTGCAGTAAGTTATTATTTGTTACAGGCAGCAGAACGCATTATCCTCACTATGCCGCCTTCATCATTGCTGCCGTTACCTTTACCGAAATCGCAGTATCTCTTGGGGGCGCCATTATGGCGAGACGGAATAATGAACCGGTCATTGAAGCCATCAAACTGACCAACTTCTCTTCATCATTGATCTCACTTTCATTAACACAAACTGCGATCATGTCATTTTCTTACAAAGGAGATCCTACCTTTTACAATGGACTGTCCGGCATCATTTTTGGTGCTCTGGCAGCACTCATCGGGCTGTATATGATTTTACGAACTCCGACAGGAGATTAGCCCATTTATAATCTGTTGAAAAGACATCTGCGTATAGTTGAGTCTAACTAAAGCTGGATGTTTTTTTGTTATATCAAGTCATTGTAAGAATAAGCACGAATTAAAGAGAACTGTTTGGCAAGGAAATGCGGTGCATAGGGCATGTCATTACGAAGCCAGGATACAATGGTACCAATCAGAGCTGAGGAACTGTACCAGATTGCGATCTCCTTATGAATACCCGCTTGTGAAAGAGAGCTTCCCAGCTCCAAGCTTTCGATCTTGGCCGAAACGAGTGTCGTTAGTAATTTCATGAGCCTCTCCGTAAAAATGGGGGTTCGTCTGGAAGCGAGAACGACACGATAGAATTTGGAATGATCAGCAAAGTGTTCAAGCAATTTTACAAGCACTGGCCAACCATCGTCTTTGGCAGCATCTTCAAATTGAGGAGCATATTCGTCCACAATTCGTTCAATGTGCTCGATCATCTCGTCCGCCATTTTCTCCATCATGTCTGTGATGTCACGATAATGCAGATAGAAAGTCACGCGGTTGATCGTCGCACGTTCTGCAATTCGATTGACGGATAGTTTCTCGATGTCCATTTCCTGCAACAGATCTACAAAAGCATCACGAATCAACTGTCTTGTACGAAGTATACGAGGATCTGTAGCAGACTTCTTTTCATTTTTCATGCAATATCACTCCTCAAATTTTAAAAATTACAATTTTAAATGATCAGTCGTTTATTTCCGAATTAGACGACATATTTTATTATTTCGTAAAATAAGCAACGAAAATACCCAAAATCGTAAATTGTAATCTACGGGAATATGTATATAATTCAATAAATACAATGTAAACTATACAACATGTTGTAAATTTAGTCACGTGTGGATTGAAAGGATGGAATGGATTGAGTCAGGCTAGATTAAAAGAAAGAGATGACGTAAAAAAGGGCCCCATACTGTTTGTTATGATTTTGGGTGCATTTCTTGCCACATTGAACCAAACCGTTATGAGCGTGGCAACTCCGGAGCTGATGGGGGATTTTAATATCTCAGCAGCAACAGCCCAATGGTTTACAACAGGCTACATGCTGGTGAATGGTGTACTCATTCCTATCACGGCCTATTTCATGCAACGCTTTTCGACACGGCAATTATTTCAAGCTTCGATGTTTATTTTCCTCATCGGTACGATTATATCTGCCCTTGCGAGTAATTTTGGTACACTGTTGACAGGACGTATGGTTCAAGCAGCCGGTGCTGGTATTATCATGCCATTGTTAATGCATGTCATTCTTACCTTGTTCACTCCTGAGAAAAGGGGCGCCGCGATGGGGATGGTCGGCTTTGCCATCATTTTCGCTCCAGCGATTGGGCCAACCCTTGCTGGATATATTCTTGAGAACTACACATGGCAAACGATGTTTTACGGGATGATCCCACTAACCGTTATTGTTATTGGTTTTGCGTTTGTATATCTCAAAAATGTATCGGAACGAATCAATCTCAAGTTCGACACACTCAGCGTGTTGCTGTCCACGATTGGATTCGGCGCATTGCTGTATGGCTTCAGCCGGGCAGGAACTCTGGGATGGTCAAGCGCAGAAGTAATCATATGCATTGCAGCAGGAGTCATTGCTCTTGGACTGTTCACATGGAGACAACTCGCGTCTGCAAATCCGCTGCTCGATCTGCGGGCTTTCAAGTATAATATGTTCTCACTGACCACAATCATTAATATCGCGATCACGATGATCATGTATGCTGATATGATGTTGCTTCCTTTATACCTCCAAAATGCACGGGGTTACACTGCATTGGAGTCCGGATTATTATTGCTTCCAGGGGCGCTTGTCATGGGCTTCCTGATGCCGATAACGGGTAGATTGTTTGACCGGTTTGGCGCAAAATGGCTGGCGATTATCGGGATGGTCATTACGATTGTAACCACCATCGGGTTCATCGATCTAACGGATTCTACTAGCTATACTTACCTAGTATTGATGTCAACAGGTCGCCGAATTGGTATGGCCTTGCTTATGATGCCTATCCAAACAGCAGGTTTGAATCAACTGCCACCAAGACTAGGACCACACGGTACAGCAATATCCAACACTGTCAGACAGGTAGCTGGCGCTGTGGGTACTTCATTGCTCGTAAGTGTAATGACCAGTCGCACAACAGCACATGTTCAAGATATGGTGGCAACGGGTGCAGCCAAAGGCTTAACCCAGCAGCAGTTGGGAATGGAATCCATGATCCAGGGAATTAATGATGCTTACGTTGTCATTATCGGCATTGCCGTTCTTGGATTGCTCCTTTCCTTCTTCATCAAACGTACCAAACAAGCGACGGAGGAAGACTCCAAACAGCCTGTAAGACAAAAAGTCTCGATGAATACAAATTAAGAGCAATATTTACATGAATTACATCATGTAGAGCCTATTGTATCTTATATAAAAAGCGGCAGATCAGGACACTAAGCTTTACGTCCAATCTGCCGCTTTTTTGTGGTGTATTACATAATATAAATGAACAATTTGCCTGCACACGTAAGTAAGAACAGCTGCGTTAACTCGTTCTCTCCATGAGGATCTGCCTGAATTGTTCGAGATACGATCTGCAGTCTTTGACAATCCTGTTTGCCTCACACTGAAGAGAAGACGATTCAAATTCCGTTTGAAACGCCTGTAGCGTTACTTCCAACATGGAGATATTGATCTCTTTCTGCTCAACTAAAACAAGCAGCCCTTTGGTCAGTTCTTTCGCTTTAATAGGTACTTCCAATTGGAGAATAGAATGACTGAATTTCTGAAGACCTGCAATCAGGTTATTTTTATCCAACACAATTTCTTTGGAATCAGGAGCGATCATCAAAAGACTTGGAAAATCTATAATATGCTCTTGTCTTTCCAGCATGGAACGAAGCAAGATTTCAATGTAGTTCAGGATTTTGGGCACAAGATGGTTCCAATCCGGTTGGTCAAGATGGAAGTTTCTCCACATGTTCGAGATTTGATGGATCATGCCAAAACCAAAAATAGCCCCTTCATAAGCAAAAGGTTTTAATTCTTTCCCAAATACCTGTACCAGTCGTTCAGATAACCAATTCAACTGCATGCGAGTCAAATTTTTCAGATCGCATTCCCCAGAGTAGAAGCCTGTCCAGAATAGCTCCACAACAAGCTTTTTTTCTGGCAAAATCATCGGCACCATAATCTGATCCACCAGTAAATCAAAATCGGAAGCATAGCTTTGGCTCTCCAAATCTTTGCGAATCATCATATCTTCCTGTACACGTTGCTCCAGAATGGCAAGAATACAATCATCCTTCGAGCCAAAGAATTTATAAAATGTTCCTTTGGACACACCTGACTCGTCTAGGATCATTTGTATGGAGGTGTTGGTCACTCCATGTTTCCCAAAGAGTACAAGCGCTGAGTCCAATAATATTTGTTTCCGCTTATTCATAAGTTCCCCCTGGATGATTTAGGTGGTTCACGTTACGATATCTAATAACCTATTGCAAATCCACTGCAAACATCACATGTTCCTTCCAAATCCCCTTGATTTTAATATTCTGCCGGTCCGTCTCCTGAAAGCCCGCCTTGCGAAGCACTCGAATCGATCCGGCATTGTCGGGCAGCGCACCTGCCTCCACTCGTTTTATGCCCGCTTCATTCATAGCAAAATCCAGTGCTAGCTGAAGGGATTCACTCATATATCCCTTGCCATTCTGCACCTGATCGAGCACATAACCAACAATCCATTTGGTGGTGGAATCCAGTTCAAGCTCGAACAGAGAGATCTCCCCAATAAGCTCATGCGTATGGTTCAGAAAGATCCCGAAAGAGTACCGTTTCCCCTCTTCCCTCGCCTTGTTCCAACCTTCAAGAAGGGCTCCTTGGCCCTCCAATGTATAGAATGTATCCGATCGTTCGCTTGCCGATATTTCTTCGAAAACAGCACGGTTACGGAACTGCAAATCCAGTAGTCCAGCAGCGTCTTCCACGTTCAAAAATCGTAAATAGATGCGTTCTCCACGATTGTTCATCTGTATGTTCATCCTTATCTCTGGTTGTAGTAGATTGCATTCATCAGTACGAGAGTTGCCGTTTATAAGCCATATCCCAGAACAGATATTCAAATTCAACACTTCTTCTGAATATGTCTTCAATGGCCTCCAGTTCCTGCTCGGTTTTATGTTCGCATAATGCATCCAGTGTATCATAGAACCATTCGAATGAGTCGCGGAATTCATCACTTGCATAATTTTCGATCCAAGTCTGATAGAAATTGCCCTCTAATGAATCTCGATATTGTTCTTTTAATCTTGTGGCATAGTCGAAATACGTCCACGCACAAGGGAAAATGACGGCGATGATTTCGGCAACCCCACCTGTTTGTGCAACACTCATCATATTCGACGTATACGCCTTGTTGTAAAGAGAGGGTTTGACAGCATGATTTCCATCCAGCGTAATCCCAAATTCATTCATATAATTTCGATGCAAATCCATTTCTTCGTACAGAATAGCGTGTTGAATCACCGTAAAGTTCGTCATCAGTTTTTCATCTGTCGCCTTCACCGCACCCATGGCAAAAATCTTCGCATATTCAATCAGATATGTATAGTCCTGAAGAAGATAAAACTTAAACGCTTCCTGATCCAGTGTGCCTTTCCCCATTTCATGTAAAAAAGGATGGTTGTATCCATCTTCCCATACGTTTCTGGACTTATCTTTTAACGTTCTTGAAAATGACATGATCATTTCTCCTTGTATTAAAATTATAATGTCCCCGCTTCACATCCAGCTATCGCGTTCTGTCATCCAAAATGCAGACCAAAAAGCCCTTGTCCTATTTTCGGCAAGGGCAAAATAACATGAGTACATGTCATTTGCTCCCTACGTCAGTATTAACTAACAGGTTCAAAGGGTCAGGTTTTAACCTTCTCAACTGCGAACAGTCCCCCTGCAAATAGCTCAGGCTTATTACAACATGTGTTTTTCCAAATGTCAATCCATTCCTATTAATCTTCAAGTTCCCCTAAATCTTCTTGCAACTTCTTATGGCGGTTGCGGATATCCTTAATCATACTTTGCAATTTGTTTAACTCATCTACCCATTTTTGCTCATTAGAGACGTTCGTCGCTGAATTTGAATGATACGCCGGAGACGTCTTTAACTTGTTTAAATCCGATTCGTAACCCCTCCGCTCTTCCTCGGCTTTTGCTAATTCCTCCTCGGTGATGCCAATCTGGTGCTCCAGATAAATAATGTCTGATGAGTTACCGTGAGTTAAGCGCTGTGAATACGTCATCGTTCACCTCATTTCTGATGATCCATTGCTTTTCCAAGGTCATATGGCTGAATATCGATATCCAATTTCATACCCAGAGCCAATTTGGCAAGTTGACTTCCAATAAAAGGCCCCATCGTTAGCCCAGATGCACCAAGCCCGTTGGCTGTGATTAAGCCATTCCAACCAGGAACAGCACCCATTACCGGAAGAAAACCTGGTGTAAACGGACGGAAACCTACTCTTACTTCCTGAAACGTGCTATCGGCTAAACCTGGAGCCAGTTCCAATCCTTTATTCAAAATTTCCTGCATTCCGCCTGCGGTTACTCTTATATCATAGCCTTCAATATCATTTTCGTGAGTCGCCCCGATCACAATCTTCTGTTGATCAAAGGCTAACAGATATTGATCCGAAGGAGGCATGACCACAGGCCAGTTCCCAGTGTCTTCTCGATCATGAACCTGCAAATGCATAATTTGCGCCTTCTGATAATGAACCTTAAAATCAATGCCCAAGGGCTTCAACAGTTCACTAGCCCAAGCGCCGGCACACACAATAACCTCGTCAGCCGATATGACTTTACCGTCAACAACCACTCCAGTTACTCGGTCCGATTCATATTGAAGTGTCGCGTCCCCATTAATCAGGACCGCTTCATTTCGCTGTGCCGATCGGATTAAGGCATCACGCAGTGCACGTCCATCGATACGCGCAGCACCACTGATGTAGACGGACTGAAAGTTCTCCTCCATGAGAGGAAAACGCTCATGGGTTTCTTTTGCATCCAGACGGGTAATATCGGCAATCTCCGGTGCATCTTCTTTACGAAGGTGTGCTCGCTCCTGCATCTTGTTGATTTTCTCTACTTCCGTATGAATACTAAGAGCACCCACTTGAGCGTAACCCGTTTCCGTTTCCCCTTCACTCTTGAGTTCTTCAATCAAACCGGGATAAAAACGTGCACCAGCCTTGGCAAGCTGATACCAATCCTGATTACGGCGCTGAGATAACCAGGGACAGATGATCCCGGCAGCAGCATCCGTAGCCTGCCCTCGATCTTTCCGGTCTATAATAAGAACTTCCGCACCCCGTTTTGCCAATTGATATGCTGTGGAAGCCCCAAGAATTCCTGATCCTACGACGATGACTTTCTTCATGACTGCATCCCTTTCCTAAATCACTGTATCCATTATAGCGTATACTGTTTGGTCTGATAATGGCAAGGCATCGACATGATGATACATAATCCTAAAAGGTTTTCGATAAGTCGTTCATCGAAGTAAATAGTTCGTTTAAATTAATGTTATTTATGTAATATAATTCAAATCAGGTTTCTTTTAACTCTGTATCCGCGCCATTTACGCACACGACCTTTAACGAAATGAGGAATAACACAACGATGCCGAAACCTAGTACGGGGAATTCACTGGATACCGATATGCCGCTTATGATTACAGGTCAAAACCAGCTGACCGTAGATGAATTAATGAATTGGAACGGCCATTCACGGGATTACAGTATTGTGCAGTGTATCGGGGGAACAGGGAAAATTGCAGCCCAAAATCATGAGTTTTCGATTCGGAAAGGAACAGCTCTTATTATGTTCCCGGAGGTCACATACCGTTACGACAATCTGAGTGATTCATTGTTGTTCGATTGTTTGTCCTTTAATGGCTATTTATTGCCCCGGTTTCTGCATACCTTGCAGATCGGGGAGCTGCGCGCCTTCAAGCCGGATGGGATGCTTCATATCCTGTTGCATGAAATAACGTTGGCGCTACAGTCCCGGCACAAGGATCAGATCTGGCACGTATCCGCATTGCTATACATGCTACTGGTCAGGTTAAACATTGATGGAGATCGTTATGGTGCTTATGAACGCTCGGATGCCCGATTAAAGCTGGGTGGACTGGTTACTTTTATCAAGCAAAATTATGATCAGGATATCTCGCTCTCCATGCTGGCTCAGCAAATGGACGTCACCGAACAGCATTTGAATCGGATATTCAAAAAGGAATTCCAAATGACTCCGCTTGATTATCTGACACGGTATCGGTTATTGAAAGCCAAAGAAATGCTCGTCCATGACGCCGGAATAACGGCCCACGAGATTGCCCGGGCTGTTGGTTTCAACAGCGCCAGTTATTTTGGATCCGTATTCAAAAAATATGAAGGAATCTCCCCTATCGAGTTACGCAAGCAATACCAGAGTTAAAGGATTTCCATCGTGATCTCTGCCAGCGAGGTTAACCGCAGATCATACTTCGAGAATTCCAGATTACGCGTTACCTCGTTAGGCACAATGACACAGCGGATCCCCGCGGCTTTGGCTGCCTTCAGTCCATTCGGTGAGTCTTCGAACACAACCGCTTCGGATGCCCCGATCCCGAGACTCTCCAGGGCGAGCAGATACAATTCCGGGTCCGGTTTAACCCTCTTGACGTCCTCGGCTGTATGAATGACATCGAATAGTTCGAAAATGCCGAGTGTGCGCAAATAACCATGAACCCAATCCCGGGTAGAGCTGGAAGCAACGGCAAGTTGAATTCCCTTTTTACGGGCAGACCGGAGCAACTCATGCACGCCTGGAAGAATTGCTGCCTGTCCCAGGTATGCTTCGTATTTCTGTTCAGAGAGCAACTTGATATGATCGTGATCGATCGGTTTTTGCAGCGCTTGCTCCAGGTATAGAAAAGGATGAAATTCTTCAAACGATGTTCCTACGTTTTTCGACCAAAGCTCCAGCCCAAGTTCAAGTCCATGCTCTTTATAAATATCGCGAAAAGCATAGAACCAGGGAGTCTCCGTGTCCACAATAAGTCCATCAAAATCCAAAATAAAGGCTTTTACCATTCCGCTTTTCTCCCTCCAATGATCAGCCGATTGGCGGGAAAATGGGCTTAGAAGCGTGCAGTCACGTCCGGACGGGTAACATTCATCGATAAGAAGTGACAGGTGCATCCCGTTCCGGCTGGTGACTGTCCAACAATTCCAGCCCGGATCTCCCCCTCTATCGGCATGCCGAAATATCGAATTAATTTCCACTCCACCCCATCGGGTGAATAAAAAAATGAAATGCAGTCCTCCACTTTGCGTATGCGCAGATAAGGATTCGTTACGGGAACTTCAACCGAATTGCAATCGTCGGATGAACCTTCCTTCGTTACTACCGACACAATGGTAGCTGCTTTTCCATCATACTCAAAACAAAGCTTGCACCAGTTTCGTTCATCCGCCATCACCATCAAACATCCGGAATCATACTGATGTTGCATGTCCACGGTTAGCTGGGTCGTCATTTCAAAATCGTTAGGCACCGGCATCGACAGAAATGGCGCGGTTGCACGGATGTGTTTACCCGCTGGGTCCTGGAAAAAGTCTGTATCAGCCTGAGCTTCTACAATTAGAACGCCTTGATCGGTATAAGACCAGGTCTTCGGCTCATTAATCCAGTTCATTTGGTTTCTTGTTTCTGTTGCAAATACGTTTGTCATTTCTATGCCTCCCAGGTTCATTTTCTGTATTATATATTCGTTCGTTATACAGAAAACCCCTTCTCCTACATATTTTTGTAAGAACTGATCACTTGGGAGTGTTTCTGGGGATCAGGGAGGAATAACATAATGACCATGAGTACGATGTAAAATATAAGAATGACACTGAATAACAGCACAGGATTATAGTGATACAGTAGCCCTGTCAGGTAACCTGATGGAATCGCGGTTAACGTCATGACGGTCTGCACTGCCGAGAACATATCCGCTTTTTCATGTGTACCCAATCGGTTCATAAGCAGTGAGTCCCGGTACGTTTGTAAGATGAAATTGCCTGCCGCCAGTACAATTAGAGTCAGAAATAACATGGCTATATTTCCCGCAGGGATCAACAGAAAAAGTATTGCCCCCACTGTACTCAAAATGATCGAGAAACTGACATACTTCTCTTCTGAACGCCGTTTCAGACGCGGGATAATGACCAAATACAAGAGCATGACGGTTACAGCGGTGACGACCGGGATAAATGAAATAATCTGATCATTGAATTTTAATTGTTCCTTGAAAAAAATCACCTGAAAAAAGTTCAGCTGCAGGATCAGATTGGAAAGCACCGTGATGAGAATAATCGGTAAAAGTCTCCGTTTGTAGAATGATTTGCCGAAAAGTCGCATACTGGAAGCCAGACTCTGGATCACCCGGGTCTGGCTATGCATTCCCATAAGTTCCTTCCCTACTGCGGTCTCATCCGTATATCGGTTGCGAATGAAGAACATGACGGTCATGAGGATGCCACCGACAAAATAAATACTGGCTAGTGTTGGCACAATGCCAACATCAGCAATCACTACCCCGGCGATCGGTGTCAGTACTCCAGCACCAGTAATGATCATGTTGAGAATGGCGAATACCTTGGATCGTTTATGTTCCTCAACATCCTCAATAATTAGACAGTTGAAGGAAACCGTCACAAATTTGGAGGTTGCATTCAGCAGGTAAGCGATCAGAAACAACCAAAAATTCTGGGAGAAAGCCCAGATGAACATGGGAACACTCCAAGCAATCAGATCAAAAATCAGTGTTGTTCGCTTGCGGCCAAGCTTATTCGTGATTGAACCCGCAAATAACTGAAATATAAAGGCAAAATAAAGATTCACCGAATTGATCAAACCAATTTCAATATCCGAAAGTCCGGCTTCCTTCATATATAAGGGAGCATAAAAAAGAACAATCGTGCCCGGAATGGCCCATACCGGTTCAAGTAAGATGGAGTACCGCGGATTTCTCGGCAAATCCTGTAGCAGCTTCAATCGATATCTCCCCCTTTTCTGCGGTGGTTTTCACCGCTGCGAACTCCTTCTTTTCGCAGCGGCAAACCCGACAATGTCTACATGCTTACAAGATCAGAGCTGTTTTAACCGAATTCATGGGCAATTTCTCTCCGCTACGCAGATGATACCCAATTGTCCCATTGAATGCCTGTTCATAATCACTCAGCAGTTCCTTGGAGGTAACCATTTGCTCCAGTTCCGGAATACTTTGTGCAAATTTCAATGCTGTACTGATCATCGAGTGATTAGCTACCGCACCAATGATACTAATACCATCATTAATTACGGCAGTTGATTTGAACGTCACCTCATAGCTGTCGTCATAACCCATAGGAATGATCTTGCCGCCTTTGGCAATCATCTCAAATCCCACATGAAGCTGGTTACCAACCGCGTCCACTACAATATCAAACTTCTTGTTATTATTGATCTCGTATACTTTATCCAGTGTCAGATCCTGAGGATAGAACACATGATCCGCGATCTCTGAAGCGAACTCTTTGCGGAATGGATCAACTTCCGTTCCTACAGTAAGCCTTGCCAATCGTTTGCTCACAAGCTGACACAGAGAACCGATTGCACCAGAACCGAGGACCAGTACAGAGTCACTTGGCTTAGTCCCTGCTTTCATGAACGTCTGAAGTACACATCCCAGTGGTTCGATCATCATAGCGGTTTCCCAGCTCATGGAATCCGGGATGGCATAGATATACTTCTCATCCCCTACGTAATATTCTGCAAATGTACCGTGCGTCGTCATCCCTACTTGATAGTCATCAAAATTCTCGCAATAGATGAAAAGACCTTCACGGCAATAGGAGCAGGTACCGCAAGATTGCGTGGGATCAACCAATACCCGATCACCTATCTTGAAGCCACGAACTTCGTCGCCCACCTCAACCACTGTACCTACACCTTCATGACCAATAATCGTTCCTTTATTCGCCGGCACTTTGCCTTTGACAATATTCAGGTCTGTACCGCAGATGCCTGAACCATAGATTTTAATTTTTACCTGGTTTGGTTTTTGTATGGTTGGCTCATCAATATCCTGGTAAGTCACCTGTTTAAGATCCTGATATACGAGTGCTTTCATTGAATATTCCTCCTAGTCGATGTTCTTATTTGAATAAAATTTTAAACGTTTTCGTAAATCTCAATTCGAAAGGTGTTCCTGTTTCAGCATTTCTTTCCAGTCGGAAAGTGTCTGCAAGAGAGCTTCCTCCACCCACAATAATTCATCCCGGGTATGAGCATCTGAGAAAATAAAGTACCCTTTGGTAAAAATTCCGAAGTGGGCCATTCTTTTGACCATAAACTCACGGAACGGATCGGTGTGAAAGTTTTCCTCCGAAATAGAGCTAATGGAGAAGCTAGCATAGGTACCCTTCAACACCAATTGATCGGTTAATCCAAGAAGTACGAGTTCAGCTTCAATCAGATCCATAATTCGAATGGTGGCCTCGCGCCAGCTAGGCCATACTTTAGCGCTTTTCATCAATCGCTCACATGCAATCGCTGCCGCAAGCGCAGTGGTCTCGCTGGAATGCGCATTGCTGAATCTGACCTGTCCTGATAATGACATCAGATGTTCTGGTCCCATTACGGCTGCGAGTGGCAGTCCATTTGCCATGCCTTTGGAAATACAAAGCAGATCCGGCCAGATGTCATACTCCCCAGCTGTAGCTTGCTTGCCCATTCGAATGCCGGAGGTGACTTCATCAAATATGACAATGATATCTAAGGACCTACATAGGGATACAACTTGCGCCAACGGCTCACGTTTCCATTCATTTGGACAAAGGACAATGCAGGCGATATCCTCGGGAGAGGATTGGATTTGGGCCTCGATACGCTCTGGTGAGGGCTTATCTATCCAGATTGTTGTGCGCTCGATATCCACGGGGATGCCTCGTTCTTTCGTTTCGCGGCCATAGTATCCATACGCAGACCAGTCATGCCAGCCATGATAGGCCGTCGCGATGACCCTGCTTTTTCCACTTCCCGCACGAGCCAGACGTACGGCTCCACTGACTGCATCGGCGCCGCTTTTGGTGAAACGTAATGAGGGGTAGCGACCTTCAAATCGTTCCAAAATCAGTTCAGCGCATTCAAGTTCAATGTCAGCAGGAATAGAATAACTTGTCCCTTTTTTCAGCTGATGGATGACGGTTAGTTGAACTTCATGCCGTGCATGTCCCCATGGCGCCGTACCCATGGCCATCTCACAATCCAACCATTCATTTCCATCGATATCTATAAAACGGGAATTGCGTGCCTCTGCGCAGCATACGGGTGTATATCCCGGAAATAATCGTTCTGGTGCTTTGGCTAACGTACTGCATCCGCTCGGAATAACCTTTTCGACATGTTCCAACCACTCCAGATTCCGTGTAAACCTTACGGCACGATCCAGCGTGCTCTCTTTTGATTTCACCTTTGGTTCCTCCCTGTTTACTTGGTTTGTGAGTTAGCGAACTTTGGAGCCTGGCCAGCAGCCATCATATATGCGATCCATGGTAATGACATTGCCATACAGATCAATAATCAGATCTTTAGCCCGATGAGCATGTCTCATCTCGATCCAGTACCGGTTTTCCAACAACCGGGCGAAATTGTCCACCAGAAACAATAATCGGTTCTCGCTATGAATCAGCTCCTTACCCAGAACCTGCGGCAGCCAGATCGCTCCATTAGAGTTAAAGCGGTTGGAATAGTCACGTACCTCAGCAACAGGTGCAATGTCAGCTTCCTCCAGCTTGGTCCAGAACGTATCCGCGTCACTGCGAACTTCTGCAAGATCAATGCCAACGATAGGCAGATGTTGATATTCACTCTGGCTATCCAGCTGTTCTTTCAGATGACCGAATACGAATGGCCAAACATCGGCCTCAATTTCTCCACCCCACTTTTTCCAGAAACGTGCAAGATTGTTTTTCCGGTTAAAGTTGCGATGAATGCCACTGCTCCGTTCCCAGTGATAGGCGAGAATATTCGGATTAATGACCGTATCATATCCGGCTGCCCGTGCTCGCATCTGATAATCAAAATCCTCATATCCGTTAAAGAACTTCTCATCCAGCTCGCCTACCGTTTCATACACTTCCCTCTTCATGCCGAACATGGCGAATACAACAAGCTGAACTGAAAATGTTTCCTTCGGAATGTCTTCAGGCGAAGCGTTCAGAAATAAGTGGCGGCCAATTGTATCGGCAAATGCAATACCACAATGCTGCACACCTCCCGTTTGCGGATAGAGCAGAACACCGCCAATCATACCGATCGTAATGTCGCTGTCCATCGTCTCTTTCATCATTGATTGCCAGTTCGGTTGAAGAATCGTATCGGAATCCAGGAAGAAAATATAATCCCCCTCTGCTCGCCGAAGTGCGCTATTGATTGATACAGCACAACCGAGTGGAAAATCATGCTGAAGAATTTCAATCGTTACACCTTCTCTAACCTCTTGTTTCAGCTTCTCCAAATGCTGTAAGACAGCAGAACCGGAACCATCGTTGATAAAAATGATTTGAGTGGACGGGCTTACTGTCCGTAGCAATGAGTCCGTGAAAAGGTTCAAAATGTTATAGTCCTGGTTAACTGGCACAATAATGGTGTAAAGCATGGAATCCCTCCTGTTGGATATGATGGAATGCGTGCAAAAGCGAGTTGAAACGGTATCGCGTTCAGTGCAGATTATCGACCTCCTTGTCGCAAATTCACTGTCTTAATTTGGTAATAATTTGAATCTACTAGAAATTTATATCATTTTTTGTAAGTTTGAAATCTTAAATTCTGAACTCTGTTAAAATTTGAATATGTACCGAAAAGAAAATATGCACCTTTCAATTAGCGCCCATAGCTATCTCTCCACGCAAAAAAACACCTCCACAGTGAGTCTCGTATCCAATGACACGACTGACTCCACAATGGGGTGTTATATTGCATTATTGTATGTTGTTATAAGGTAGAGCCTACTTATCTGGCCCTAAAGCCATGATAGAACGTATCCACAACCAGCGAAGCTGCTGATTTACGCGCAATATCACCACTTACAACCTGCTGCCACGTCAGAAACAGGATAGAATACAGCACATCTACAATCCAGTTTTTATTGACATCCTGGCGAAAATAATTCTTTTGCTGCAACAAGCTGACCGCATGCAGTATAGGCTCTCTCAGCTTCAAATCTGCTCCCTCAATCTCAGGATTATAGTGTATAGCTGCATTATGGGTAAGGAAAAATATTTTATCTCCTAACGGAATAAGCACTTCAATCAGCTGTGGAATATATGTTTCACAGTTTTCCTCATCCAGCTGAATGTTTTGCATGGCCTCACTGACCACCTCAATCGCACGCAAGCCCAGATAAACCATTAATTGTTCACGACTCTCCACGTAACGATGAAGAGTCGCAATGCCGATTTTTGCAGAGTCTGCGATATCATTCATGGATGCGTTGGGCTTTTCAATCAGCAGTTTGGTTGCTTCGTCCAGGATGGAATTAAGTCTCGTTTGCTTCATCGATGTCATTTCTTTTTTCAACGGGTTTACACCTCTTGGGGAGTTTATTCTATAAATTGATTCAATGATTTATCATTTGATTGGAATGTGACTTTAAAATTATAGCATAATTCCTCATAATTCCGATGTCTGAACACTAACAAGCATCACCTATGATTGGTTATGTATTGCAAAGATAGATGTAATGATTAAAAGCCGCCAAGCGGCGGCTCTTAGAATTTATATCTTTTTTCTTTCCCTGTTGCTTATAGCTCGATAATTCTTGTTGCAATATTTGCGCAAAAATCACTGTCATGCTCTACAAACAGAAGGGTTGGGGAGTACTCCAGCAGCAAGTCTTCAATTTGCATGCGAGAGATGACATCTACAAAATTGAGAGGTTCATCCCAAATGTGCAAATGAGCTTGCTCACTGAGACTTTTAGCAATCAGCACTTTCTTTTTTTGGCCAGCGCTATACGTTGAGATATTCTTCTCCAATTGCAACCTAGAAAAATCCAGCTTTCTTAGGATGGATTTAAACAGGCTTTCATCGATTCCCTGCGTGACAGCATAGTCAGATAAATGGCCTCCGAGATTCGACGTGTCCTGCGACACATACGAGATTTTAAGCTGGTGATCCTTTCGAAAATAACCTGTATAAGGGATATTCTCATGACAAATCAGTTTAAGGATGCTTGATTTCCCCGATCCGTTTTTACCATAAAGCGCAATACGATCCCCTTGTTCAACTGTGAAACTCACGTCCTTACATACCATATTGGAGCCGTATGCAATCGACACATGTTCCAATTCGACAAGTTCTTTTTTGTGAAAATCCAGTTGATGAATCTGTAGACGTTCTGCACTCTCAATATTTTTCAGAAGTTTGGACTTCTCATGAATGGCGGATTGCTGTCTCTGCTCGATATTTTTGGAACGTTTCATCATTTTGGCAGCCTTGTGTCCAATATAGCCTTTATCCACCTTAGAACCGGAATTTCTCGTACCATTTTTGGTTCTTTCCACTTCATGCGACCATCCACCCGTCCGTTTGGCAGAATCGGATAAACGCTTGATGTCCTTTATTAATTTTTCATTATTTGCAAGTTCAAACTGATCTTGCCTTTGTTTATTTTCCCACCAAGCGGAGAAGTTCCCTTTCTGAATCTCGATGTTATTTTTATTAATGGACAGGATGTGGTCTACGCTGTTATCCAAAAAGGATCGATCATGTGACACCAGAATAAATCCACTTTTGCTGCGAAGATAATTACTAACGAGTTTTCTGGCATGAATATCGAGATGATTGGTAGGTTCATCAATGAGCAAAAATCGATTATCCTTCAGAAACAAGGCAGCCAGCATCACCTTCGTTTGTTCTCCGTTAGACAAGGAATCGAAAGGCCGATACAGGATATCTTCCGAAACTTTTAACAGGTTAAGCTCACGCACAAGCTGCCATTGTAAATATTCAGGATAGACATCTTCAATGATATCGAGGGTCATAGCTCCTTTATTCTCAACCTGAAAAGGAAAGTACTCAAAGCTGACATTCGCAGAAATAGTTCCGCTGTATTCATATTTACCAAGCAGCAGTTGGAGGAATGTCGTTTTACCTCTGCCGTTCCTTCCGGTAAAGCCCAATTTCCAATCGGAGTCCAGCTGAAAACTCACATTTTCAAATATATTATCGTAACTGCCATCATAGGCAAAGGTTAGGTTGGTAACGTTGATTAAAGACATAAAGATCATCCTTTTTATGTGAAATATAAAAGTTAACCGACGGGGTATTTACCACGACATGGTCCCTCACTTTATATTTGAACATAATCAGAATTTCAGTCCGCCCTTGAATGAATGACACATTCCTTCTGTCATAGTGATTAGAATATCCTCAAATGAAAAAACGCAAAAAAGCCCCCATTCACCGGTGCTTTTTTGCGTTACATCAACCTGACTATACGATAAAGAAACCTGGCGTCCAAAAATTTAACGCCAAGATGATCTATGCATAGGAGGATAAAGTGCCGGATTCTGATTAGTTATGTTGTGAACCATGTCAGTGTTCATGTTCGTTGACAGGTTCACATAAACATCTACAACCTCTAATTCAGTCATCGCTCTATCCCCCTTTAAAAGCTCCACAATTTAATATCAGAAACTTAACATGGAATACAGCCATGGGTCAAGGCGAGAAATCATGTCGATCCTTTTAAACTCCACCTTACACCCGACCCTCATGGATTTATAGTCACCATGCGCTGTATTCAATTTATTTCAATTTTTAAACGGCCGCATACAGCGGTTTGTACACCGGATGCCACATGGCAGCTTTTACCGCCTCTTCAACGTCTTTCAGCTCTACACGCGCAACGCCATCTTCCACTGCCGCCTTAGCGACCGCCACTGCAACTTTGTACGAAACAGCATGTAGTTCTTTCACTCTTGGCAGAAGTGGAGCACCTGGTGCAGAGGAATCTACCGAATTAGCTACGGCCACTGCAGCTGCGGTGAACATGTTTTTAGTGAATTTAGATGCTTTTGCAACAATCGCTCCCAGACCCAAACCAGGGAACACAAAAGCATTATTCGATTGACCAATTTCATATAAAGTGTCATTAAACATGACAGATTCAAATGGACTGCCTGTTGCAATCAATGCTTTGCCATCCGTCCATTCAATCAGACTTCTTGGTGCTGCTTCGGCAAGTGAGGTCGGGTTGGACATTGGCATAATGATTGGACGTTCCACATGCTTCGCCATTTCTTTGATAACTTGTTCATTAAAGGCACCTGTCACACCAGAAGTGCCGATCAGAATCGTTGGTTTGATCTGTTTCACAGCTTCCAGCAAGCTGACCTGCCCTTGCTCATTCAATGCCCAATCTTCCACTTCCGCAGCTTTACGCACATATGGTTTCTGGAATTCAAATAGGCCTTCCGTCTCATCGGTAAGGATTCCACGGTAATCGAAAGCCCAGAACCGGTTCTCCGCTTCCTCCCTCTTAAGCCCTTCTTCCATCATGGCGTCAAGAATCTGATCCGCGTTACCAATACCAGCGGCCCCTGGTCCAAATACAAGGATACGATGCTCACGAAGTGGCACACCCGTCACTTGAACTCCGGACATAATCGCCGCAAGTGTAACCGCACCCGTTCCCTGAATATCATCATTAAACGTAAGCAGTTCTTCCCCATATTTCTGTATAATATTTCTGGCATTCACGCTGCCCAGGTCTTCCCAATGAAGCAAGATATCCGGGAACCACTTTGTTGTTTCTTTCACAAAGGCTTCGATAAATTGTTCATATTTTTCCCCGCGAATCCGTTCATGACGGTTGCCCACATACAATGGATCATTCAGTAATTTGGGATTATTGGTTCCAACATCCAGCACAACAGGCAATACGCGGCTTGGGTCAACGCCTACGGCTGCTGTGTATACCGCAAGTTTACCAATGGCAATTTTAATGCCGCCAACGCCCCAGTCTCCGATGCCCAGAATACTTTCCGAGTCGGTCACCACAATCAAATCCACATCTCCAGCATGTAATCCACTGTTGCGGAAAGCTTCTTCCAGTCCATCCATATCATTAATGGATAAATATAAACCACCCGGTCTGTGGTACTGATGGCTGTATTCCTGGATGGCTTGTCCGACCGTAGGTGTATACACAATCGGCAGCATTTCACTAAGGTGATCCTTCATTAGACGGTAGAATAGTACAATATTTCGGTTGAACAAATCACTAAGCATGATGCTTTTCCGCAAATTATCCGATTCATTCTGCAATTGCTGATATACTCGACTCACTTGTTCTTCAATATTTAAAACCATCGGTGGCAAGATGCCATTCAGGTTGAGCTCTCTTCTTTCTTCTTCGTTAAAGGCAGTACCCTTGTTCAACATGGGATTGGACAGAACATCCTTACCTTTCAAAGAGGTTTTTAAGTTTCCATTGGAATCCACAAAAAATGAGTTCATTTACTAATTGCCTTCTTTCATGATGTCTCTTGACGTTACGTCTTTTTAATGTATTTTTAACACTTAATAACTTTTGGTTAGTTATGGTTCTTCCGATGACAATTATAAAATATTTTCTATGGTATGTAAACGAACTCATGAAACTTTCATGAATGAAATTCAATTTCATTTCGATAAATAAAATTTATCACTTTGTCATTTTTCAACAAATTCATTTTATAGTCAGATTATCGTAGAATACAAAAAAAGCCACGAAATTTCGTGGCTTCAGTGGATTTAATTTATAGTTTTCCAAATGATGGACGAGGTCCTTTGGTTGGATCTTCCCCTTCGATGAGACAGTATGCTTCAAGTGTGATTCCACCTGGCGCCTGAAGATAAAAGGTGTAGGAACCATGAACAATAGCCGGGCTTTCTACCTGAATTCCATCGTTCTTGAGACGTTGGTTCAAGTTATCCACCTCTTCCTTACTGTCTTGTGGGAACCCTACATGGAAAGTTTCTGGATATTTGATATCCTTGCCATACATTAAGTTTAATAAAAATCCATCGTCGTCGGTCATAGCCGCAAATGCTTTACCTGCATTGACGTAACAGGTTAATCCAAAATATGTTTCGAGAAAATGTTGAACCTCAATAACGTCAGTTACCGTTAAGTTTAAGTGATTAATTTTCATATGAACTGCCTCGATTCTTCTATCAATTTATCTCGAAAATAAAGTATCTAGATTATCAAGATAAATTAATTCTAAACCAGTTCATACTTCTAGTCAATGTAGACCCTGAATCATTTTAATGGAAGTATTTATCCCAACGCTGCGTTCAACAGTCAAATTCACGGAACATAGGCATCCTCTACCTCAACCTTTCGTTCATTTCCGTTTACAATGTATCTTACGTGAATGACATTTCCTTTCTGAAATTGGGGAATATGTGTAACCGGGATATATGTCTCTACAATCGTGGGAAAGGTACGGCCGTCAACTTGGGTTACGGTCAAATCCAGTCGCACTCCAGGCCTTCCATCCATACTGGATGAAGTTTGTGTAATATCATGAATAACCGCCTCTGCGGGAATTCCCTCCGTTAAAATGCTTTTTTGAAAATGCTGTTTGTGTTTATTGTTACGAAGCAGTTTAAATATCATAACCATAGTGATTGTGCCTGTTATAATCCCAAAACCAATAACAGCAACAATAGTAATTAATGCAGTCGTCATAATGGCCTCCTTTTATTTGAAACTTATGTTTACTATTCCTTGGTTATATCTCTTATTCCTTCAAAATTTGTTTTAAATGGAAATCATTCATGCCAAAAAAGCCACCTTTTTGGTGGCTTCATACAGTTTATGACGTTTTTAAAGTTTTGAAGTTTCTATAATACTGGCCTAAACTGTAGCAGTATATGTTCAACTTAATCTACTTTCGCACCATAAGAGCGTACAAACAGAACAGCTTGTTCGCGATCCAAACGTACGCCTTTAATATCCAATGATTTCAGATCGATTCCTTCCAGATTAGCGCCTCTAAGATCGGCCCCTTGCAGCTTGGCTCTGCTTAAAACTGCTCTTGTGAGATCACAGTCTCTCAGATCCGCTTTGGTAAAATTCGTGTCCGTAAAGTCGGCTTCAAAGAAACGAATTCCTCGCAAATCCTGTTTGCCCAATCGGGTATGTCTCAGATTCGTATAAGACCAATCACCCTGACTTAGTGTAATACCATCCATTTGTGCACCGGAAAAGTCCGATCCCGTCATCTTGCAGGAGGTGAATTTGGAAGCAAATAGATTAGCACCACCAAATAAGCAGTTTTCAAACGCCGATTCTCTATGAATGGAGCCATTCATGGAAGCACCTTTAAAGTCACATTCGATAAAACGGCAGTTGCTTGTCTCGATTTCTTCCATCGAAGCGTTCATAAAGGTACACTGTTTGAAAACACAGCTGATTAGTTCTCCATAACGCAAATCACGTCCCTCAAAATGTACAGCTTCATATTCCTGATCCTTATATTGATACATCACGTACACCCCATCTTGTATGATTATCATGTGTTCACCATTAAAAGAGCTTTTTATAATATACCATACGGATGTCAAGTACCTGCTTAAACGTCTGCAAAAGTCAAGTCACTTTTTTATAGAAAACGGAGCTGCTTCAAATAAAAAAACCGCGAAAATCGCGGCTTTTGGCTCCATAAATGTGTTTAGCTAGTACTTTAATCGGATATGAACAGGGATACTTAACGATGTGTCTCTGTCCTTGTCTCTCTGGTCTTTACCTTGTTCTTCTTGCACAACCCACTGTCTGCCAACTAACAATTGCAGCAACTCGGTCTCTTGCAAGGTCAAATGAATATCTTTCAGTGTCAGATCTTCCTGGATATAATCCTGATCTGCCTTGAGATCGAACCGGAAATAGAGCAGTCTTTTCAGGGCGTTAATATGCAAAAATTTGAATTCATAAACCCTGCTGCGTATGGCCTCTTCCCAGTTGTCTCCCACTTCAGCTGCTGTGTCCAGTCTCTCCACCAGATCCATCGTTGGTTCCTTGATCTTGGATAACAACGAAGAGAACTCTTTTCTCTGTAAACGATCAATGATTAATTCGCTCGGTTCACCGCTCGTCAGAACATTTTCGACTAGCAGAGCTACAGGAATGGATAACTGAACACGGCTCATGCTCCGCCCTCTCCATCTTTGAGATATTGATTAAACCAGGCATTGACCTGTTCAAAGCTATCCACGCGCAGCGAGGGTTTTCCGCTTTTGATCAACGTGTGATTGGAGCCTGGATATCGAATCAGTTTGGTCGTTTTTCCATATCGTTTTAACGTAGTATATAACTCCTCCGCCTGTGCGATCGGTGTACGATAATCCTGCTCTCCATGCATAATCAGAAGTGGCGTTTCAATCTTGTGCGCATGAGCAAGGGGAGAACGGGCCCATAACATGTCTGCATGTTCTGTCGGATTGCCGCCAATTACCCCCTCCACATAGGAGATTCCAATATCACTGGTTCCATACAGGGACAACCAATTGGATATACAACGCTGCGTTACTGCCGCCTTAAATCGATGGGTATGAGCTACGATCCAGTTAGTCATGACGCCTCCGTAACTGCCTCCACCAATACCAAGACGTGTTTCATCCAGAAAATCATATGTTGCCAGTGCATAGTCCACCGCCTCAAGCAGATCACGACAGTCTCCCCCGGCAAAATCTCCTCGGCAAGCTCTGGCGAATTCCTGCCCGTATCCCATACTTCCCCGGGGATTTACCCATAGAACGGCATATCCCTGTGCAGCAAGTGTCTGCATTTCGTGGCTGAAGATGCCTGTATACATGGCGTGCGGTCCACCATGAATCTGTAATATCATCGGCACTTTCGTGTCCGATTTCTGCATAACCGGCTTCATCAACCAACCTTGAATGGGCCATCCGTCCGACGATGTAAACTCGACACGCTCAGGTACATTGACTTCCAAGCCTGCCAAAAATTCATCGTTTCGCCGAGTGAGTCTGAACATATCACTACTGTTAATATCCACACGGTACAGTTCTCCAGGGTGATCCTCAGTCAATGCGCCAATGACCAGCGTCTTACCATCAGGTGACAGGGTATATTGGTATACATCCTTCTCCCCGCTTCCCGTCACGGCTTGGCAATACCCATCCTCGGTGATTTGATACAGGTCCACATTTCCACCCTGGGTGCCCAGTACATATGTCGTACGTTGCGCATGATGGTCATCTATCAGTGGCGACGGAGATGGGCTTGCCGATTTCATATCCCCAAGTGCTGCGTTCCCCAACTGCATATCAACATCAGGTGCCAGCTGCTTTGGAATACCTCCACTACTCGGCACTTCATATAGTCTGTTGTGACTGCCACTTCCGTACTCTCGGTCGCTGGCAATCAGAATCAGTTGCTCTCCATCGGGTGAATATGCGAACTGGCTCACCTGAAGACTGGAATCCGTTACTCTGCGCTGCTCACCGCTTGCCAGATTCACGGTATGTACATCCGCAAAGTACAACAGATCGGCATCCAGCCCCTCATCCTGTACCTGCTTAGAAATAAAGGAAATAGCCTGACCGTCTGGCGACCATACCGGAGCAGCAACATTCCATGATCCGGTTGTTACCTGTGTAATGGTTCCATTTCCGATCTCATATACAAACAGATGGCTATACAGACCATCCCACCAGCCGGAGCCTTCTGCCTTGGGTGTCGTGCGCTCAAAGACCTTGCCTCTCAGGGGAGTTACTTTAACTTTAGGTGATTCGTTTGTCTTTGATGTTTTGTCAGTTATCGCTTCAACTTTGCTTGTAAACGCAATATATTGCCCATCCGGGGACCAGACAAATTGTAAAAGCTTGCGCTCAGGGGAGATGAGATTTATAGCCTTTGTATCACCTGACGCAAGGGCCCATAACCCTTTACCCCCACTTTCCAATCGTAAAAAAGCGAGTTGTGTTCCATCTGGTGACCAAGAAGGAGATGAATCCTTTACGCCGTCTGTAAGCGGCTTGTCCCCACTACCATCAAGTGAAACGCCACGAATTTGCGTAATATACTCATTTTTCTGCTGATCAATCGTCTGTTCAACGTATGCCACCTGACCATCTTGATTGATTACAGGCTCGCTAACCCAGCCGTATTGAACTAAGTCCTCTGGCAAGATCGGTCTTTTGTTCATGTGCATGGCTCCCTTCTCCGTTCATCTTATTTCTTGTTTGTATCCGTACGTGGATCAAGTACATCGCGCAGCCAATCTCCCAGGAAAATGACACCAAGAACCGTCAGCGTAATTGCTAGTCCAGGGAAAGTTGCCACCCACCAGCTTGTTGCAACATATTGTCTTCCATCACTGAGCATGCCTCCCCAGGAAATGTCAGGTGGTTTAATGCCCAGGCCCAGGAAACTGAGCGAAGCTTCCATAATAATCGTGGTCCCAACATTCATACCGCAGATCACGATAAAGGAAGATAAAATATTCGGCAGAATGTGTTTTAGAATCAATCTCCCATTCTTGGCACCGATTGATCTGGCAGCGTGAACAAAGTCCCGTTCCTTGATACTCAACACTTCACTGCGGACCACACGGGTGAAAGGCACCCAGTTCGTCACACCGATAACCAAAATCAGCGTCGTAATCCCTGGCCCTACAATAGCCATCACAACGAGCATAAACAGAATCGTAGGGATAGCCATGAATGCATCACCCACGCGCATAATAACCGCATCCAGCCATTTTCCGTAAAATCCGGACAAGAGACCAAGAATAGCACCAATGATTCCGGACACGATGACTGCTCCCATACCTACAATTAATGAAACCCGCGCACCATATACGATTCGGCTCCACATGTCCCTGCCCAGATTATCCGTACCCAGCCAGTATTCAGCCGTTCCCCCATCAAGCCAAGCTGGCGGTTTAAGACGATTGAGAGGATTCACTGCACCAGGATCATGACTCGTTAACAGAGGTGCACATATGGCGATTAACACAACCAACAATACGAGCACAGCGCCAAATATTCCGGTCTTGCTGATGATCAGTTGTCTCCAGATATAGCGAAGTCCTGTTGGTGTACGTACATTCTCTTGTTCCTGTTCTGCACCCGGCATTGGCATTTCATTGCTGCCTGTCATCGATTGCACCTCCTTCTAATCGTATTTAATGCGTGGATCAAGCAGCCGGTAGGCCACATCTGTCAAAATATTGGTTACAACGACGATAAACGCAATGACAAAAACGGCGGCCTGTACAATCGCCATGTCATGGGTGTTGACTGCAACAACCAGCAACTGACCTAGCCCGGGCCAGGAGAATACCGTCTCCGTAATCAATGTTCCACCAATTAAGCTTGTGAACTGCAAACTCATAATCGTCACGACCGGAATCAATCCGTTGCGAAACGCATGTTTGCCAATCACGACCATCCGGCCAAGCCCTTTGCTCCGTGCTGTACGGATGTAATCCTGACTCAGAATTTCCAGCATGCTGGAGCGAATCAGACGAGTCATTTGTGCAGCAAGCCCTACCCCTAGCGTAAAGGCTGGCAATATCAGATGTGATACTCCGCCGCGGCCGGATACAGGTAAAACTCCCCACATCACGGAAAATAATAAAATGAGCATGATACCCATCCAAAAGTTTGGCATAGCTTTACCAATGACCGATATCCCAGAGATGATCAGATCGGTAAACGTATTACGTTTGACTGCTGAGGCAACTCCAAGCGGTACAGCCATAACAATGGCAAAAAACATCGCTGCAACAGCCAGTTCAAAGCTGGCCGGCAATCGTTCCAGTACAAGCTGTAAAGCCGGTTCTCCATAACGGAAGGATTGACCAAAGTCTCCCTGCAAGGCGCTGCCAAGGAATTTCATATACTGTGTGTATAACGGCTGGTCCAGTCCGAGTGCCTGCGTTAATACAGCGCGGTCTTCCGCAGTAGCTGTTTCGGGCAGCATCAGAGCTACCGGATCACCCGTGACGCGGACCAATATAAATACGATTAATGAAACAATGAACAGAACCGGTATAACCTGCAGTAGTGACTTCAGTACATATTTGCCCATTCTCTGTCCACCTCCTTTTAAAAAAGAACGACAGGAACGTGGTGCAGTCCCTGCCGTTCTCGGCTTATCCTTGTCATAACAGGTTGTTCTGTCTGAAGTTACTGTGCAGGTGTAATCTCGTCAGCATAGAACATTTCATCACTACGCGGCTTGAAGTTCACACGGCTATCGGTACCATAAACCCCTTCCATCTGGTACAAATACACAGCTGGGCGATCTTCAGCAAGAATTTGCTGTACTTGCTGGTACTCTTTCTCCCTAGAAGCCGGGTCCATGTTGATCAGCGCAGACTGAAGCAATTTCTCCACTTCCGGATTGTTATAGTCCGACTCACCTTTGGCCTCTTCCAACATGTAACGATTGTAGTTATTTGAAGCATCAAAGAGGGAATTACCAATTCCGATCATGAAGATTTCCTTGAATGACTTGGAACTGTAACGTTCACTGAAAGCACTTGGTTCCAGCACGTCCAGGTTAATTTTGAAGCCCACTTGCTCCAGCATCGCTGCCACGACTTCGGCAGGCTCTTTGTATTGAAAGGATACCGAGATGGTCATCTCCGCTTCACCTTCTGCATAACCTGCTTCCTGCAACAGTTGCTTCGCCTTCTCTTGATCATAAAGCGATGTTTTGTACAACGAAGGCTCTGCCCCAAAGTTGCCAGGCGTTACGGATGTGCGAGTCACAATACCTGCACCTCCGGCAATGCTGTCTACAATGCCCTGCTTGTCAATCGCCAGATCAACGGCCTCCCGAACCTTCGGATCAGCTGTGACGCTGCCCTCTGTTTGGCGGAAAATCAACTGAAGTACACGCTGAATCGGTGCTTTGACGATCTTTTTGTCTGCTTCGCCTTCAATGCGAGCAATATCTGTCGACGGTATGGATGCTGCGATATCAACACCACCAGCCAGCAGTTCCGATACACGTGTGGAAGCTTCCGGGATGACACGGAATACAACCTCATTCCATTTCGGTTCACCATCGAAGTAATTTTCATTTTTCACCAGTTCAACGCGATCATCTTTTGTCCATTTGCTGAATTTGTATGGACCTGTGCCAACCGGTTGTTTCAGGAATTTATCGAACCCATTGTCCTTAATATATTTTGCGGGCAAGATGCCTGCCCCCATTTTGGACAGACGGTTAAGCAGCAATGGATCTGGTCCGTCTGTAATAATATCTACCGTATGTTCATCGACCGCTTTCACTTCAACAATGTTTTTGAAGTAGCTGTTTTGTTTCAGTGTGCTGTCTTTAGCTACGCGCTCCAGTGTATACTTCACATCTGCTGATGTGAATGGATCACCGTTATGGAAGGTCACGCCTTCACGGAGCTTAAAGCGCCATGTGGTGTCATTCACTTGCTCCCATGAAGTCGCGAGACCTGGAACCTTCTTCTGTTCACTATCATTTTTGATCAGATAATCAAATACGTTGACCAGTACCGCTTCACTGGATGTATTATTGTTGTTGTGCGGGTCAAAGCTCTCAATATCCGTAGCAGCTGCGATTGTAAGTGTAGTGCTGGCAGCAGCACCGCTGCCAGATTCACTGGATGCCGAATTGCTATCCGTACTCTTACCACCGCAAGCGCTCAGTACCAGTACTACAGCCAATAATGTGATCCACATGCTAGTCCATTGTCTTTTTTTCATTTTCCATGCTCCCCCTAAGAAGTTGTGTGTCTTGCCAAATATTCAAGCGCTACGGCGGACAGCATGCCTACACCATAAGGCATGACCGTCTCATCCAGATCGAACATCGGATGGTGAAGCGGGTAACGGGTTCGCTCTTCCTCGTTCCCTGAACCCAATCGGAAGAAAACACCCGGAATCTGTTCACAATAGAATGCGAAATCTTCGCCACCCGTAGATGGCGGAATACTACTCCATCCCTTCGCCCATTCGAGTCCATCAACGGTCTCCGCAAGCAGGTCCACCATGCCCAGATCGTTAACCACAACCGGGTAGCCATCGCCATAGATGACTTCATGGCCCGCCCCGAACGAACTGCACACACCACTTACGACCTGTTCAATCAAGGCTGGCATGCGTTCACGAATGGCAGGGGAGAGTGTTCGAACCGTGCCGATCATCTCAACCTCCGGTGCAATGGCGGTTCCCATGTAGCCTCCAGTTATTTTACCGATCGTTACCACAACCGGCTCCAGCGGGTCTACCATACGACTAGTCAGGTTCTGTAGTGCAGTGATGACCTGAGCAGATACGGCAATGGCATCGATACCTTCATGCGGCCTCGCAGCATGTCCACCCTTGCCAAGTACCCGAATCACCAGACGATCTGCCGAGGCAAACGCCACACCTTTGCTAACCCCGACGGTCCCCGTATCTTGTCCCGGAGTCATATGCAGTCCAGCAATCGCGTCCACTTTCGGATTCTCCAGTACTCCATCCTGAATCATGGCACGTGCACCTGCCAATCCTTCCTCCGCAGGCTGGAACACAAATTTGATGTTGCCCGCTTTCGGTCGGCCGAGGCTCGTTAGCAGCTCCGCCGCTCCCATCAGAATGGTTGTATGTGCATCATGCCCGCACAGATGCGCCTTACCTTCTACTTGCGAACTGTACTCAGCCGACTTCTGATCTTGTATAGGCAATGCGTCCATATCTGCCCGAAGTGCAAAAGTGGGGCCCTCTGTCTCTCCTCTCAACAAGCCTACAACTCCGGTTTTTCCGACATTACGCGTCACTTCAAGACCCAGACTTTCCAAGTGTTTGGCTACGATCTCTGACGTTCTGAATTCTTCATAGCCGATTTCCGGATGGCGATGGAAATCTCTCCGCCAGGCAATGAGTTGGGGCTGCAATGCTTGTGCACGTTGATATAGTTGTGATTGGTCCATTAGTTCTCATTCCCTTCTTTGTCATCCGATTCTGATACCAGTCGGGCATAGATCGCATCAGCCGAGAATTCGATGTGTCTTTTCATGGTCTCCCGGGACTTGATGCTGTCATGTGCTTTCAGTGCTTCAAGAATCTCCATATGTATCCCATGATTGACGGAGCGGATTCGGTCATCATATGGCATTAGGTCCAATGCCGGATTAATTTTTGTTCGGATCTGTCTCACGGCCGCCTCGCAGTATGGATTCCCGGATGCCTTGGCAATGGTTAGATGGAACTTCACATCCAGAGCCCGGAACCATTCCCTTGTACAATGAGGTTCAATGCTTTGCTCCATATAAGCTTCCAGCAGCTCCAGCTCGCCTGCGGTAATCCGCTCAGCAGCCAGAAAAGCCGCTTCCGGCTCAATAATGGTCCGGTATTCAAACACTTTCAGCATCTGTTCCCAATCCCGTTTAATTTCTTCTCTTGTGCGTTTATGAGAATTGGCTGTCAGAGGCAAGACAAACGTTCCACCCTTAGCCCCCACGCGCTTCTCTATCAGACCTTTGTCTTCCAACGTAGATAACGCCTCACGTACCGTAATGCGACTTGCATTAAAAATCTCGGCCAGTTCTCGTTCCGATGGAAGCTGTTCTTCACTCATTAATTCTTTGAGAATGATGGCTTCTTCCAGTTGTTCTCTAATAAATTCACTGACCTTTTTGGTAGATACTTTTTCAAAACGAAATGAAAACGTACTGGACATGCAAACACTCCGATCTGTAAATGGTCTAGACCTTATACCATTAATATAATTCCGACTAAACAGATATGCAATACTTTTTTGAATATATTTAAAAATAGTTTTCAAATCGACCCGTTTTCCAAATAAAAAAAGATGCATCTGCATTAGACAGAAACATCTTTTTAATTTGGATTATTCTCTCTATATACGTACAGAAGTAAGGCACGGTATAGACAAATGGATAGCGTATAAAAGAACAAAAACCTTTATCCTCCTGATGAGGATAAAGGTTTCTGGAATGTATTTTAGGCTTAATTGGATTCGTTCATGTAAACGGCTTTACCTGTACGAGCGGACTCATAGAGTGCCTCCAGGATCTGTGAAACCACCAAAGCCTGTTTAGGAGTTACAACCGGCTCCAGATCTTTATCGATCGCTTCAATCCATTTTCTCATCTCTACATCCGGTGCACTTTCACTTTTTCCATCGTAGAAAGCGACCCCGCCTGCACTCAGTTCAATTTCGTTGGTGTACAAACGGCTGAATTTCTCTCCATTGATGCGCAGGCCATTCTTCATATCCGCGCCCGCTTCGCTTCCGCTCAAGCTGCATTTCGCTTCATCCACGTCCAGTGAATTGAGCGCCCAGCTGGATTCCAACATGATCGTCGCGCCATTCTCCATTACAATCATACCGAAAGCAGAATCTTCAACCGAGAATTTTTCCGGGTCCCATGGTCCCCATGCATTCGCTGCATTTTCTCTTTGTGAAAGCTCGTGATGAGTTGTGCCCAGAACAACCTTTGGTTGATAGTTATCCATCATCCACAGCGTCAGGTCAAGTGCATGTGTACCGATGTCAATCAACGGTCCGCCACCTTGTTTCTCCTCATCAAGGAAAACACCCCAAGTAGGTACTGCTCTTCTTCTGATCGCATGTGCTTTGGCAAAGTAAATCGAACCCAGTTCGCCAGCTTCACACAGCTGCTTCAAGTACAAGCTGTCTTCTCTGAAACGGTTATTGTATCCGATGGTCAGTTTTTTACCAGTACGCTCGGCTGCTTCAAGCATTTTTTGCGCTTCAGCAGATGTCTTGGCCATTGGTTTTTCACACATGACGTGTTTTCCGGCTTCAAGTGCAGCAATAGAAATCTCTGCGTGAGAGATATTTGGCGTAAGAACATGAACAATATCAATCGTTTCATCCTGAAGTAATTCTTGATAATCCGAGTATACCTGTGCTTCGGAACTACCATACTTTTCTTTGGCTTCTTCTGCACGTTCCTGAACGATATCACAGAAAGCAACCAGTTCTACATTATCAAGCTTGCTCAAACTTGGCAGATGTTTGCCGTTTGCAATCCCGCCACAGCCAATAATCCCTACACGATACGTTTTACTCATATCTAATCACCCTCACTTTTGGTTTGGTTGTTTCATTTTACGGAAAGCCGATGGGGTCATCCCCAGACGCTTTCGAAAAACAGCATGTAAATAATTAGCATTGGTAAACCCTGAAGCCAGGGCAATTTGTTCGATGGAAACATGACTTTCTTCCAGATTGCGGCACACCGCGCGCAGGCGGATATCCTCCAACACACGGCTGAAAGGCATTTCCGGCTGAACCTGATAAAAGATTCGTTGCAGTTGTCTGCTGCTAATATGTAGCTTCTCCGCTACATTCTCCAGCGTTACTGCTGAGGGATGATTTGCCTCCATATACTGAATGGCATAATCGTACCTGTACACAGACATGTCTCGCACAGGAGCCTCCGCCCGATTCCCCCCGATATCGTAGGCTCGGACGGTCTTCAGCAGAATACTGATCACCTGCTGCTTAATGGACGTGTAATATCCAATTAGTTTACGGTCACAAGCCTCATAAGCTTCCAGGAAACAGTTCATGGCGCGATGATAATCATGTACCGGAGCAAGAGGAAGTGTTCTAAGCTTTTCGATCGTTTCCTCTGACTCTGCTGCCTCCCACGGATCTACACCCTCTCTGGGATGTTCAATGATATCCACATGCAGGCATAATTCATCCATGGCCTCTTGGGAATCCGCCTCCTGATAATGAACAAGACCCGGACCCGTTAAATACAGCATGCCTTCAGAGAGCGGATGCATCTCATCCCCCAGAATGACTTTTCCTTTCCCTCTCGGGATGAAATGTAACTCGAATTCCGCATGGTTATGAAAATCAACGATTCTGCCTGCTGGAAAAGAAGTCAGATGAAATCGCAGAACTCGTATCTCGTAGTGTCCCCACAGGATCGAGACATCCAGTCTTTCCAGGATATCCTGTCGTTCAAGCATCTTCTCAAAAGGATATCGGCTCAATGCGGCACCTCCCAAACCCTATCCCTGTAACTCTTTCAAGGAGATTTTGCGCCCTTCCTTCGCAGAAAGGTTGGCAGCCTCCATCAGGCGAGTCAATTGAGTAGCCGTCTGCAAATTCTCGGTAGCAATCGTATCATTCTGAATATGGGATACCCACTGGCTGAATGCGCTTTCTCTTCTGTCCAGCAAAGGAATCTCTGTCCATTCCTTCTGTTGATCTGAACCAACATTCGTACGGATTAGCAGCTTATCCTCTGGTGTTCCGTATAAAAGTGTGCCTTCCGTACCATGAACCTCTATCGCAAACGGCGAATGACTGTTCACAAACCCAGCCTCGACTACACCGATTGCTCCGGAATCCGTAAATAACGTAGCAACCGCGTTATCTTCCACTTCTTTTCCAGTAACATATCCGAAATTAGCATTAACCCCAGTCACTTCTTGACCCAGGAACAGATTCGTCAGATACATCGGATGACAACCGAGGTCAATTAATGCCCCGCCCTGACAATCTTCCAGATGATAAAAATGCTCAGGCAGCCAATTGCCAATCGCACCGTTATGCGATAAACGCACACGAACATAAGTCACCTTACCAAGTAGTCCTTGGTTCAGAACATCTTGAATCGTTAATGTATATCCATCGTTCAAACGAGGTAAAGATACCGTCATTTTCACTCCGTTATCCTGTACATCCGAAATGATCGTATTTACTTCTTTAATCGTTGAAGCGATAACTTTTTCTGTGAAAATGTGTTTGCCCGCTTTCGCAGCAGCAGTGATCACATCTTCGTGAAGACGTGTCGGTGCATCCACAATGACGGCATCGATGTTATCCTGTGCCAGCATATCTTCAAGCGAAGCATAGAATGGCACGTTCAGACGTTCAGCAGCTTCCTGTCCGCGCTCGGCATCTTCATCCCATACAGCAGCCATCACCGTATCTTCGTGCTCCTGAGCCTGTTTAATATAATCCCAGGCATGTACGTGCCATAAGCTTATTTTACCTATTCGAATGGTCACTATGATTAACCTCCATACTATATGATATTCTGACATCTAACTATAAATTAACACAGACCTGATCTAATTTTAATAGGAACTTACGACAATAACTATATAAAATTACGACATGAATTAGAATGACCTTCTTAAGAAAACAAGCAAAAAAGCTTCCTGCTCACCAAGTCGTGATAATAGGAAGCTTTCTCTGCATGTAACAATTCGGAATCAAGGATGTCCAAAGTTAAGCTGAAGATATTTTATGGCTTATGATCTGTATGGCGGAAATACCGAATTACCTTGCGATACATCGTCTTGTCTTTTAATTGTTTAAAAATATAAGGGTCCGGCTTGGCATTCACTTCAATGACCCAGGGTGTCAGACTTTGATCCAGTCCAATATCCACGCCAATTCCCTTCAATCGCTTGTATTTCTTGTTCATATGACGAGCTATCCCAACACCCAGCTTATTCATCTCCTGAATCAGTTCATTTCTGCGCTTTGCGGACACATGAGATTCCAGAAGCTTATGAATATCCATTGGCTGACCGCCGTTATGATAATTGGTTACTATTTTTTTGGAATGTCCAAGTCGACCGATAACCCCCGTTGCTTCCCACTGCTGTTCTGGGCTTAACTGTACCATGACCCGGATGTCAAAGCGCCTGTTGTTGTGTTTTAGCAGATGTATTCCTCTTTGAATGAGATAGCTTCGCTGTTTCACAACGTGTGCAAGACTTTTATAGAACGAATCAAAGCTATTAAACGTCAGACGTTTTTGATTCATCTGATACGCAAAATCATGTTGATTTTCCATCTCAGCCTTAATGACGCCCACTCCATGAGTTCCTATTTCAGGCTTGATATATAACATTCCATATCTGGCTATCATGGATTTTAGATTCACCTTGTTAAACTTTTGTGTATCAGGTATGAACGGTTTTATTGAATCATTATTGATAAGCTGCTTTGTTTTTAGCCATTTGCTTCTTAACGGTTGTGATTTCTCAATACCCACAGATCGTTCCTCCAGTCTTCATATTGAACACATATGCTGTTTCATTAAGTTCATGCATCATATGCAATATCATTGAACGAATCTTAGGCAATACTTCTTGAATTTACATACAAAAAGCCGACAAACCCCTCTTCTTTGGGCTTGTCGGCTTTTCACTTTACATTTTCAAATCATCGTTTCTGTTTCAATTTGAAGCTGGATTATAAGCATCTCCGTGATGCTTCGATTAAGGTAACAGATTTTCGTCAACTGGCACATTCGTGTCCGGAGCTTCTGCTGCAGATACGAATAACCGTCCTGGCGCTTCCACCTCGACTTTATTTCCTGCTGCATCCTGAGCACGGATCACGATCACTCCACCCTCAAGCACCAGCGAAGATGCAGTGGTATAGGTCCCTGTATAATGACCAGGTTCCGTTTCCAACAATGGAATCTCTGCGCCAGCCTGTGTGCTCAAATTGGATGGCAGTTCAATCCGGAAAGAGGCCTGTAATTTGGGGATACTGTCGAACGAAACCGTTACAGTTTCTCCTGCCACAATCCGTACATCCTCAGCCGGAGAGATATTGGTCAGTTCAGGCAAAGACGTTTCCACATAAACAGTCCGTGTCACGGTTGTTTTATTGCCTGCAATATCTGTCGCAATGATTGTAATCGTGTTCTTGCCCTCATTCACAAGTACGCGGTGATTAAAACTTCTGTCTTGCTCCAATTTCACCTTCTGTCCGTTAATGGTCACTTTGTCGAGGAATTGGTCCTGTACATCGCCCGTCACATGAACCACTTCTGTGTTAGTTCGACTTCCTTCTTCAGGTGTAAGGACAGTTAACACAGGTGCTGTCTGATCCAAGATGATCACAACTGGAAGGGAGCGATCGGTCGTTTTCCCGTTAACTACCGCCTCGGCAGTAATGGCATTAACCCCTGCACGAAGTTTAACATTCAGCTTAAATTTTCCATTCTCCACTGTCGTTGTTCCCGCTACTTCTTTTCCATTATATACCTTGATCTGGGCTCCTGAAGCTGGAGAAGTTCCAGACACAGCAAATGTCGACTGATTGGTATAGGTGCTCGTCGGTTGTGTGAGTACAGGTGCATTCACTGGATATTTCACGACTGTACGAATCATATAGTTACCCTCTTCTGCTGGTGCAGTACTCCATACGCCACCTACACGCTGCCAGCTCCGCCCTGCATTCACACCGTTTTCATCGGTTGCGAGTCCAGGTGCGCTCGTTCCAACAGCAGTCTGTACATACACGATATAGAAATCGCCTTGTACCACTACTGGCTCAGGAAATTCAACTGTTGTCCACTGATCATTGCGCAATGCCGTACCGTCGAAAGGTCCTGCCAGCAATCGGCCTGGCGCTCCACCCGATCCGGAGGCATCATAGACGGCATATTTGAATGCTGTTCCACCTGGTACAGGCCATTGTGTATTCCAGAATCGAAGTGATGCACCTGTAAGCTGTGCTGTCTCTAGTTCTGGCGTCATACGTACAGCCCATGCGTTATCTGCGGCCACAAAGGCTCTTGCATTTTCAGCCGTTCCATCGTCATAAGCGATTTCACCAGGAAATCCGATAAATGGTTTTAAGGAAACTTTCGCTTCGACTGTACCGTTTCCAGGTACTGTTACATTTACCGTTTTGCTATAGTAGTCCGTCTTGATGATCGATAACGTATAGCTTCCTTCCAGAACATCCAGAGCAAATTTACCGTCTGCTCCTGTGCGTACAGCACCTACTTGAGCATCTTCCAACACGAGGACGGATGCTCCAGCGATAGGTTTCCCTGTCCGTTCATCGCTCACAATACCTTCAATCTTTCCTTGAGGAATGGTTTTCAGATTGAAGTTGGCTGTTGCTCCACTTCCATCCGTGATGGTTACCGCCTTCGTTTGAGGATAATAGCCATAGGCCTCAGCCTTCAACGTGTAATCACCCGCCACGTGAGTGAAACTGTATTTGCCTGTCGTCGGGTCCGTCTTCACTGAACGTCCTGTTTCCAGAACAGTGACCGTTGCACTTGCAGGCAAACTTTGCGGCGTTACAGAACCTGTTCCAGGTTTCTGTACTTCGGGCTGTTCCTGTTTGGTTTTATTAAATTCGGCCTTGTCCGTACTTGAAATTTTGTACCAAGAAGTATCATATTCCGGCTTAGGCTTATCGCTGTTCAGAACAACTGCCGTATCTTTTGTAACCGTCTCAGCGGCGATACCCAGAATGCGGAAGTCATCGATGTACCAGCCTTGCTTGACGACACTGCTGTCTGAAGTCAATCTGAACCGGAATTGAACTTCATTCCCCTTCAAAGCTGCCAGATCGTAAAATACCGGAGTCCATTGTTTTCCATTTGAAGAATGAGAGAATTTACCTAGCTCCGACCATGTGTTGCCACCGTCTTTCGTGGCTTCAACATAACCGTAATCGTATCCACTTTCGATTTCATACCAATGATTGAACGTCAGCGTAGCTTGATCCACCTGAGTTAGATCGACGACTGGCGATACCAGAGAATAGTTAGAACCGTTCTCATAGGTACTGTCCAGATCGGTTGCCCAAACATTCGGCGGAGAAACCGCACTGGCAGGTCCAACGACAGGTACTCCGCGTTCCCACTCGTCCTTGGTGCCGGAATGAGTCCACTCATTGTCACTGTTGCCATCAAAGTGATCGATGAAGATATCTTCAGGGACCTCCACGGTCACGGATACCTCATTCGACTTGTCACTCTCATTGCCACTATAATCAAGAGCGGCTACCGTATAAAAATAAGTCGAATCTGTTACTGTAGCCGTATCCGTAAATGTCGTTGCAGATGTATTTCCGAGCAATTCATAACCTGTGCCTGAATTCGTTGAACGATATACGTTGTAGGATTTCAGATCCTCATCGTCCGATCCCGTCCAGGACAAGTTTACATTCCCCAGTATGTCGGCAGAAGCGGACAATCCGCTTGGTGCTCCCGGAGCAATATCATCTGGAGCTTGTACTGAAAAGTCATCGATATACCAACCAGCCTTCTGAACGGAATTGTCACTGGTCAGATTAAACTTGATAAATACCTGTTGACCGGCGTATTCACGCAAGTCAATATATTGCGTTTTCCAGCCTCCACCGGCACCTGTAAAGCTCAATGCCTCTTCAAATACGAAGTCACTATCCTCTGTTGCAATGTACACTTTGCCAAAATCGATATTGCTCTCCAAATCATACCAGTGCTTGAAGGATAACAATGCTCCCTCAGGGCTCTGGGTAAGATCAATTGGTGGTGCAAGTAAGTAAGCATTACTGTTGGCTGCATAAGTCCCAGTCAGATTAGTTGCAATCACTTTGTCACCAGAGTAGGCACTTCCCGGTCCACTTGTTGGTGCTCCCCATGCCCAAGTGTTGCCAACTCCACCCGAAGTAAAGCCCAGATTGTCTTCCTCAAAATCTTGCAGATACCCAGGCTGGACTCCATTGGAGACAGCAACCTTGTAAACTTCACTCTCGAATCCGTTGTTGCCATAATCATTGACCCGGATATAGTACTCCAAACCCTGTGACTCGATTAGAAATGCCGGAATTGTCGCTGTATAAGTTCCATCTTTGGCATCCCCAGCTACTCGATTCATCGGCAGATATACGTATTGGCTCGTGCCCGTTGTTTTGGCAAATGCCTCCACTGTGGTTACACCGACATTATCGGTAACACGTGCAGTCAGTGGAATATCAAGCCCCGTAAAGGCAGAATTGACAGGCGTATGTTCCAGGACCGGCGCTTTCAGATCGTCACCTGCTGTGACAACCCTGCCAGATACCGTGCCTATGCCTTCGAGGACAGAGCCCACAGCATCCAGTGCATTGATAATGCCGTGACCGTAACCGTTATTTGGCGAATTTGGATACCGGCTGTCTGTTCTCGGTGTCGCTGTATCCATAATGATCTGCTCTAACTGATCAACCGTAAGGGAATGATTAGCTTGAAGCAGGAGTGCGGCCAGTGCAGTGGTATGCGGGCCTGCCATGGACGTGCCGTTCCAGCCACCCTCATATACTCCGCCCGGAACAGAGGAACGGATGTTAACACCTGGAGCCGAAACTTCCGGCTTAATTTCCTCATAAGGGGAAGGACCAAGAAGGGAAAAAGAAGCCAGATTCCCGTTGATATCCGTTGCTCCCGTAGCGAAGCTCTCTGGATAATTCGCAGGGTTCGCCACCGAACCTGGACCTCCCGGATTCGTTAGTGTCACATTCCCGGCTGAAAATTCCGGAAAGATCTGTGCATCACGCCAAGCCTGTACCATTGGACGGAACCACTCGTCCAATCCTGGACCACCACCCCAGGAATTGTTAACCACATCCGGGGCAAGCTCAGGATGCAAGTTTCCTTCAGCATCCACTGGAGCAATCAGCCATTGACCGCCATCCAGTATAATGGCATCCGTGGTACTCGGATTGAAAATCCGAACGGCAATCCATTTTGCCCCTGGAGCAACCCCAATCTTGTTGGTGCCGTTCGCTTCGGAGCCTACCATCGTACCCATGGTATGTGTACCATGACCGTCTCCATCCGCAGGAAGCGAAGCATTGCTATGGGGATCGTACCAGCTTAGTTCGGGATCAACGATATTTCCCGAAGCATCAAGCCCTCTCCATTTGCTGCGGAGAGCCGGATGGGTATAATCAACCCCGCTGTCCAGGTTGGCAACAACGATTCCTGTACCGTCGATTCCTCTATCCCAGACTGCTGGCGCGTTGATAGAATCGATATTCCATTCTACGTTCTCTGTCTGCAGGCTCTTATCGTTAGCCGCTGCGCTTTCTTTCGCTGGCGACTCTTTTGCCGGGATCGTTGTAGTGTCTGCCGCAGGGGCTGCGGTTGCTTTTTCATTGCTGACCTCGGTTTTTTGCAGAAAACGCTCCTCATTTGGTAATATTTTATCTACCTCAGGCAGAAGTGCAATCTGTTCCATGACTTCTTTGGTGCTCGTTACTGCGAGTGCATTAACGATAAAATAGCTTTTATATTCTTTGACCTTGCCAAGGTCAAGTTCCTTTTCAAGAAAACTTTCAAGTGTGTACTGAGATCGCGAGGCCGTTTCCCGCAGAGAGCTGACAACGGTGCTTCGTACCGACAGTTTCGTTGCCGAAGCCGTTTGCTTTTCGATTGTTGCCTTTTGCATGGCTTGTTTGGAGACAGAGGCAGTATCTACCTGTTCTTTCATTTTCACCAGATAAGTTACATAATCATTACTCTCAAATTCCTTGCTTAATTTGGCGTTGACTTTGGAAGTAGTGATTTTGTCCGAACTGGATTTCATGTCAATCTTCTGCGATGCGGCGTTTTCAGCTGAAACCGGTTGTATGATAGATAATGCAAGGAGAAGCGACAGGCCCATGGACAGCGGCTTGCGTAAACGATTCATCTTTATCAAACTTTTCCACTCCTTTTACCCGGTTTTTGTAATACAGTGATTTACTGTATCCATTTCTAAAAATGAAAACGATGAAACGGCCTCAACATGGGCAGACGTGTTGCGTTCATTTACATCAAGCCTCACCTCCTTTACAGGACAGGTTATTAAATTACATCGCATGTGAAAGATTATAGATAGCCAAATTTAGCATATATGGAAGAGGTGAATTTCAGATCAATTAATCTTGTGGGTGGAAGTTTATTCGCATTCATTAAGGAGGGTAATCACCGGCGTTAGCAAGAACGCTTACTTTACATGGGAGTATGATTGCTCTGGATAGATCAGGAGATTTCTTGAATATGTACAAACACTCTTAAAATTACATATAATATAAAATTTAGAATCTAATTGTATATTTATGGTATATTATAGAGTCATAAAAAGAGATATACAAGCACTTTTATAGAAAATAATAGAAAGTAAGCCTTTTTAATGCTTTCATAAGTCTAATGACTCTCCGTTAACCATATGTTTTTCGCAAATGTGAATACCACGGCTTTTTAATTGATCCAAACAGTTCTTTATAACTATGACTGATTCACTCAGATAGTAAAAAGAACGACGCGAGAAACTTCGCGCCGTTCTTTTGGTGTTCTCCCAAACCAATCGTGTCATGTGCGTTGTTTCAGACGATCCAACACCAGATACACAACGATGGCATCATCCAGATAACCAATCGGAAAGAGATAGTCCGGGATCAGATCCGCAGACGAAATAAAGTATAACAATGCACTTCCAATCAGAGAACGATCGTTCTCTGGTGTAATCTCATCACAGTATTGAATATGCATTTCCTTCAAATGTTCAATGAACGGTCCTGCACCGTTTATCTGATTGATTTTTAGATCAAACTCCTTACATATTATTCGATGCCCTTCATCTGTACGTGCATATTGTTCGTACTTAACCATTTCCTGTTCTATCCGCTCTGTTGTCACATCGAGGTCAAATAATTTCGTATGTTGCAGGACCGTCTTGATCGATTCAAGCGAATCCAGAATCCCCCGCTCTGCCCCTCTTTTTGCGTTATCGATTTTGTAGCCTGCAGCCTCAATGAGATGATCCAGAGATACATCCAAATGTTCGGAAAAGATCTGTAAATGCGTGAGCTTCGGTTGCTGCTTTCCGTTCAGAATCCGAGAAATGGTGGCCGTGTCCATTCCGCACAACGTACTGAATTTGCGCATCGAGAGAGAGCGTCTGGCAAGCAGAGGCTTGATCAAATCTCCGATATGGCAATCCTTTGTTTGATCATTTGCTCTCACCAGCATCCCTCCAGAGATATGATCGATAGTCTAGTATATGGGACAATGTGGTGAAAGTTTACTTTATTCTTTCTTCATCAGCAGCGTTTTGTTGCATTTTTCTCAAGGACGGGCACATGAATCTCAACACGACATACATTAAGAGCAGAATACAGATCATGAGGTGATTGTATGGCGTGGATGCTCATTCTTGCTTTGGCCGTCTCTTCGAGTCTTGACAATCTGGGTGTCGGACTATCGTACGGGATCAGAAAAATCAGAATCAGCCTATTTTCGAATTTTTTGATTGCCGTTGTTTGTTTGTTGTTCAGTTATTCAGGCATTTTGTTCGGAAAATGGATTTCGATCGTGCTACCTGGCGTTTTCCCTATACTACTGGGGACATTTATCCTACTCGTTATCGGTTTTCGTATCATCTTGTTATCCGTTCCCCGCAAGAAGAAAGATCACGAAGAGGACGAATCCCAAACCCTCGGGATCGGGTCTATTTTGCAAAATCCGGAACGGGTAGATTTGGACAAATCGAATCATATTGGAATTCTGGAAGCATTGATTCTGGGTGTTGCCCTTTCGACAAACGCACTGACGAATGGCTTAAGCGCAGGGCTGATGGGCTTATCCCCCTTGTATATTTCCCTTACCGCAGCTATCGGCAGTTTTGTTACCGTATGGTTTGGCGTGTGGATGGGGTCCAAAGCGGCAAACGTTCGTATTGGTTCATTCACATTGGGACAATTCGGAACGCTTGTCAGCGGGGTTCTCTTATTGCTGATTGCAGCCAATAATTTGTTCTGATCATGTATGCAAATTCCAAAAAGGAGACATCTGATCAGATGTCTCCTTTTTGAGCATGTTAAATCTTTTGTTAATGGATTATTGTCTTGTCAGAATCCTGGGTTATTTACCCGGCTCATCTTATTTCAGTGCCGTAACCACTTCTTCACTGGAGCGAATCCGACCCAATCTAGGGAAAATGGTTTTACAAACGTAGTCATGCTCTTCCTTGGTTGCAGCTGTCATTGCATCTTCTACAAAAATCTGTTGATAACCGTGCTGATAAGCTTCTCTGGCTGTAGTATCTACACCGATTGACGTAGAAACGCCACATAATACAATGGTATCTATTCCCCGACGTCGCAACTGGAGGTCGAGATCCGTACCGAAGAAAGCACCCCATTGACGTTTGGCAACCGTATGATAAGGAGTATGGGCAGTCATTTCAGGCACAAATTGATCCCAGTCTGCGCTAAACTGAATCGCTCCCCGTTCCATATCCGTCTTTGGTTTCAACATGTCTTTTCCATCGACTGAAGAGACTTTTACAAGCACCACAAAAGCTCCCTTTTCCGTGAAAGCCTGTGCTAACTTGGCCGCATTCTGCACCACCTGCTCACCTGTATGTGGAGACTGTAGCGGGCTATTTACAATCCCCTTTTGCAAATCAATCACGACCAGCGCTGTTTTTTCAGCTGTAAGCTGTTCAGCTTCTGCTTTTTTCAAGTTTTCCATGATATTCTCTCCCAATCGTTTCAAGTTTTTTGTATACCTTAAAATACACCCAGCCAGCATTAATCAATATCAATGCACTGGTAATCAAGAACACATATCGTATTCCCATCCAGGCAGCCACTTGTCCGCCTAAAACAGCACCGCCGAATACTCCCAGATATCCTGCTGACATGTTAAAACCGAACATTCTACCAGTCAGGGAAGCTGGTGTAATTTTTTTGATCAGAGTATTCACCGAAGGAATTAGCCCAGCTGCCGCCAATCCCAATAAGAAACGCAGGCCCATCAACTGCCACGGACTCGTTACAAACGCCTGTGCTATGAAGAGAATTCCGGCAGCTAAAAGAGCAACCAAAATGACCTTCTGTGCGCCTATTTGGTCCGAAAGCTTACCCAGTCTTGGCGCAGCAATGAGATTAGCCAATCCTGATGCCGAGAACACGATTCCAGCCAATAGAGCAACATGCGAAGTGTTACCGGAAAGCTGCGTAATATATACGGTAATGATAGGCTCCACCGAATATAAGGCCACAGTGAGTACAAAAAAAGTAACAAACAAGTTAATCGTCAGACTTTTCTCGGGCACTTTTCGCCATACTTCCCTAAGACCAAGCACCACCTTGTCCTCTCGCGTGAACGATTCCTTCACAAACAAAGCGGTCGTAATAAAGGCAATCATCATCAGCCCACCCGTTATAAAAAACGAATTTTGGAGCCCCCAATTTACCCCTATGAATCCACCAATTGTCGGACCGATCAAGGAACCTGCGATGTTGGCGGTTGAAAGTGTTCCCAAAGCATAGCCCGCATGTTTGGAATCGGTTTGGGTCGCTATCAGCGTTGTACAGGCGGTGCTATATCCTGTGATGACACCCTGTAGCAGCCGAAGTCCAATGAGCATATACACATTTGTTGAGAACCCCATACAACCTACCACTACAGCCATCCCCAAACTGGCTCGAAGTAGCATTGGTTTTCTCCCCCATCGGTCGGCAGCCGCTCCCCATATGGGGGAGAAAATGGCGGAAAGTATAAACGTGATGCCAAAGGCAATTCCGGAGAATTGGGCAATCGCTGCTGAGTCATTCACACCAAGCTGCTTGATGTACAGCGGCAAAATCGGTGCGATCTGACTCATGCCTACTCCGGTCACAAACATTCCGAACCAGCATACAATCAAATTTCTTTTCCACAGCGGCATATCAACAAGCCTTCCTCCCGCTTCAGAATCATATCCTCATCTTAGCGATCAGAACGGCTATGCACCATGCATTATGTTAAACTCCATGGACATTTTTGCTGTAAAATTCCGTTGGACTCATGCCTTCCAATTGTTTAAATAGCCTACTAAAATAGAATTCATCCGTGTAACCGAGTACCTGCGCCACCTCTTTAACTTTGTTGTTTCCTTCCAAAATGATCTCTTTTGCTTTATCCATCTTCAGTTTGTTAAAAAATTCTATAATGGAGTATCCTGTAATCTCTTTGAAAGCTCTTGATAAATACGGGGCTGATAACTGCACGAGCTCAGATAGTTCGGTCAAGGTGACTTTACGATGCAAATGTTGATTCATATAGTTGATAATCTTTTCCACTTTCAAGGATGTCGCATAATTACGATGCCGCTTTTTTATATTTTGGCCGATCGCGATAAGCAATTGCTGTAGTAAGGACTTGGTGCTAAACTCATAACCCGGTAGTTTCGTATGCCAGGTGTCTACCATATGTTTAAATACTTCTTCCAATTGATAATAATCCTGTAATTGCTGGACAGCTGGTAAGGGAAACATCTCGACGTCCTCGTTTACAGTCCATGTATTGTCATTCTGCTCGATCCGGACATAACTGAAGTGAACCGAAAAAAAACTTATGGGATTCTTAAAGTCAATCTCTATCAAGTGAGGCACATCCGGTTGAAGGTAGATCAGGACGCCTTCCTGAATGGTATGTCTTTTACTCTCAATGGTAATCTCCGCTTTGCCGCCTGTAATAAAAATGAGTTCATGATGCTGAAGCGTTCGCACCCCTTTATTGGAAAATGTCCGAAGTTCATTCGGCTTCCTTGAGTTGCAGTATAAAATATGAAAAAAAAGCTGTTCTATATTCATGGTTCCCTCCACGCACATATCGTTCTTGCTGTCTCATTCGCTCTTCCGGTTCACCTGTTCAGGATTTCCAAAGAGTGGCATGTTTAGTATACAGGGATTTCTGCTGAGGATGGTTTTTCAGTTGATTCATTCAATCCTGTTTGTGACGAAGATAAACCTAAAAGAACAAAAAAACAAGCTGTCTCCAATACAAATGGAGCTCAGCTTGTTTCCTGACTTATTTATTCTCATTGCGTGTTAGTAAATCAAGTAATATTCAAGCCACCACTTGCATAGCCGACAACGGTATTCACAAGTGTGAGTCCGGCAGCTGTCGCCGAGAACACCAGCAACAGACGTGTCTGTGCAGTCACCGGGATAGCCAATCCGGTTGTTATACCATTGGAGATGGTGCCCAATGCGATAATACCTGTAAGTGGAGGTGCCAGCGTCACGACAGCTCCAGGAACAGCCGTAAATGCATTGTCTGGCGTAGGCGAGCTGAACAGTTGTGCTGTGATGGTTACCGTTGAACCGACTAATGACAAGGCTGCGGTTGTGCTAAAGTACGCAGCAATGGAAGTTATAACGCCATCCCTTGGAGCTGAAAATGCAAAGTTAATGAGTGGGCCAACTACTGACCCTGTTAAATCAATGGTGCCCCCGACCAAGCTTATTCCCGTTGCCGAGCTACCGAAACCAATCAGGCTTGTAGTACCAACCAATCCACCAACGAGTGTTGTCAAAATGGCTGGACCACCAGAAGCAAACGGAATGATGGCTCCCGAACCTGTAGCTCCCGTTACGCCAGTAACACCAGTTACTCCGGCCAATCCCGTAGCTCCTGTTATACCAGTAACCCCAGCTATTCCTGTCGCTCCTGTATCACCGGTCACACCGGTGACTCCAGCTATTCCTGTCGCTCCAGTCACACCGGTGGCTCCGGCCAATCCTGCGGCTCCCGTAGCACCAGTCACACCGGTGACTCCAGCTACTCCTGTCGCTCCAGTCACACCAGTAGCTCCGGCCAATCCTGCGGCTCCCGTAGCACCGGTAACACCAGTAACCCCGGCTGTTCCTGTCGCTCCAGTCACACCAGTGGCTCCAGCCAATCCTGCGGCTCCCGTAGCACCCGTTACTCCCGTCGCACCCGCCACTCCAGGATCACCCGTAGCTCCGGTTACGCCTGGATCACCTGTGGCTCCCGTAACGCCCGCTGCACCGACAGCTCCGGTCGCACCCGTTACGCCTGCCGCTCCTGCAGTTCCTGTCGCTCCAGTCACTCCGGTGGCTCCAGTTGCACCACCTGCTGGACCTGCTGCACCCGTGGCTCCGGTTGCACCCGTAACTCCGTTCAGACCAGCTGCACCTGCTGGACCTTGGCTACCCGCCGGACCGATCGGACCAATGGGTCCCGCAGGCCCAGGGTTACCCTGCGATCCCGCTGGACCTACCGTTCCTTGAGGACCAGCAACACCTTGAGATCCGGCCGGACCGGCAGGTCCTGCTGGTCCAGCGGGTCCAGCAGGACCCGGAATTCCTGAGTTTCTAAGTGCGTTGGCAAGAGCTACCTCTACTGCTCTGATGGCAATGACCAATTGGTCTTTGTCCGCAGAATGGATGCATTCTTGTAAAACAACAGACAACAGCGTATCAAGCAATTGCTGCAAGTTGGTGCCTACGCTTATTGGAGAGAATGGGATGACCTCCGCTGAAGCAATGGAAAGTTCCAAGGCAGCTTCCAAGCTGGCCTTGTTTCCTTTCTTTAATTTCAAATGATGAACCAAAGCCAGCAATTTGCGCAGAATTTCAATCAAAACAGAAACATTAACCTGAGTTGGATTAGCAAATACCTGTACTATGGCAGCTTTCAACTCGCCAATCAATTTGAGGAGTAAATGGGCTTCTTCCCCAATACCTGTGAGGTGTGATTCTCCTCCACCTTTTCTAAAGCCGCTTCCGCCGTGCACACTGCGTTTCTTGTACTTCATCTTCCATAATCTCCTCCTTGGGAGCCCTGTTAATGTCCGCAGGTCGGGCGAACATCACTTGCTTGATGTCAACAATATATTACCAACATCAAATTTTGTGATGAATTCACCTAAAATTATTGCAATTTAATTAATTCAATTTGTTAAACGACCATCTTTGTGCATCCGTACCGTTATCATTCCATTGCTGGATTGCAGCTCCATCCGCCGTTGAAGAGCTCGAAACATCTACCGCCAATCCATTCACCTTGGAAATGATTTTATAGAAACCGTTACCCGCATCCTGGATGCTCCACCTTTGGGCGTTAGAGCCATTATCATCCCATTGCTGGAGCTGTACGCCGGGTGATGCTGTTGAGTTAGGCACATCCAGAACTTTTCCGCTGTGAACCGCCGTGAGTTTATAGAAACCATCCCCTGTGCTGTCGACCCTGAACGTTTGGTTGCTCGCACTGTAGTTGGTCCATTGTTGTACTTTGGCTCCGCTTGCCGTGGATACATCCACAATATCCAACACTTTACCGCTTGCTTTGGAACCGATCGTATAGAGACCCCCGCTGACAATGTTCGGTGTACTCGCTGCTTGATATACCCGCACATAATCCACCAGCATTTGTGATGGGAAAGGTGTCGCATTATTAGGGCTGCCAGGCCAATTCCCACCCACAGCCATATTCAAGAGGAGGAAAAACGGACGTTGGAACTCCTCCGTGTTGCCTGTTCCATTTTCGATGTAAAACTCATTGAACTGTTTGCCATCCACAAACCATCTTATATATTTGGAATCCCATTCAATGCTGTATACATGAAATTGGGAAAAATCAAGATTCTCCGATATCTTTCCATAATCGGCATGCCCGTTAGCATCCCAGTGTACGGTACCGTTTACAAAAGCATTGTTGTTGACCCGCTCCATAATGTCGATCTCTCCGCTCTTAGGCCAGCCGACGGAATTAATGTTGCTTCCCAACATCCAAAAAGCAGGCCACAGCCCCTGACCGGACGGCAGCTTGATGCGTGCTTCAACTTTCCCGTAAGTAAAATCCTTCAAGCCTTGGGTTTTGATTCGTGCGGAGGTATAGCTGCTGCCATTGTAATTTTCTTTGCGTGCAGTGATGACCAGATTGCCACCTGTAACTTGCAGGTTCTCGGTGCGATTCGTATAATACTGCAATTCATTATTTCCCCATCCGCCGCTGCCGGTACCAATCTCTGCAGACCAATTCGACGTATTCAGAGAACTTCCATTGAATTCGTCACTCCACACCAGATTCCAATTGGTCGCTGCGTTTGTCGTCGTGCCAGGCAGTAAAGCGATTAGGAAACTGAACAGCACCAGCGTACTTACGATTTTTCTTTTTCTCAACAATCTTTTCCCTCCCCATATTAACGGACTGATTCTGAACGGGGATACCCCATTTTTCTCAATCCGTAACAACGTTTACATTAAATGTATTCTGTCTGCAACTGGATTATTTCTAACAGCGAACAGGATATTCCATGGACAAGACGGCATTTGAAGTATTTTATCAGGCCTGTGCGAATGAACGGTTCATACCTTGTGACCTTTAATATATTAGGGACATGGCAAATGGTTTGTTCTCAACGTGAGGAAGGAGTAAGCGGTATGAGCAGGCAAGTAATCATTAATGCGGATGATTTCGGGCTGTCGCCCGGCGTTAATCAGGGGATTATTCAAGCATATCAGGCTGGTGGAATTACGAGTACTTCGATGATGGTGAATATGCCGGGCTTTGATCATGCACTGAGTTTAGCCCGATCGCTGCCGGACCTCGGAATCGGATTGCATTTTAACCTGACTTACGGGAGACCCGTATCCGATCCGGCCATCGTGCCTTCTTTGGTGAATCCTGACGGTGCTTTTCATCAAGGCCAGTGTGGATTAATACGAGATTTCACTGATATTACCAAAGAACTCGATGCTCAATGGAACGTTTTGGCTCAAGCGTCACTTTCCCCTACACATCTCGATTCCCATCAGCTGCTTCATCAAAACGATCCCATCATATTCCAAATCATGGCGGAGAAAGCTGTCCGGGAAAACATCCCGCTTCGGCGATCTCAGGTCCGGCATGCAAGCCCTATGCCAGCCCCTCGGATGACGGATACGATTCTGCTGGATACTTACGGAGATCATGAGGGTTTGCAGCGATTGCTACAACATTTATCTAAGCTCCCAGATGGCATTACCGAGATTGTATGTCATCCCGGATATGTCGATGGTGCTCTGCGTGAAATTTCCAACTGGCTGGACATCCGCGAGCATGAGCTTGCAGTATTTGTCAATCAGGATGTTCCCCGAACGATACAGGCTCTGGGCATTATGCCAATAAACTACAGAGCCGTGATGGATACCACGGAAGAACCATGCGAACTGCCACCAATACAAATGACATCACTTCTCAAACCAGTAGAAAAAAGACGGCCTCGTCATGTGCGGCAGCGCTTGTTGAAGCGGCAGCGTTTGGCGAAAGTACATCGCTTGTCCAAAAAACGAAGAACACTCCGTCGATCTTCTTCAACCCGTAAACGAGTGTAATCCATTACAGAATCGCACAAAGAATAGGACTATAACCAGTACATATTACTGTTGGTTATAGCCCTTCGATCTCATCTCTTAATCCAGTTCTAATTTAAATACGACGGGTGAGAAGCTATGCACGTTCCTTGTCGTTATCGTCAAGGACTCTTCCGTCCTGCTCCATTCCGGTTCTTCGTCAAAGCCCAATACCTGAATGTCCCTGATCAGTCCATGGAAATGATGAGAATTCTCCTTCAGCGAACGAATATGAACGATTCCGTTCTCCGGGTAAGCCATAACCGTGGCATAAAGGCAGCTTTCTTTTACAGTGAAACGAATGTCTTCACTTGTGAAGATCTTGGTCTCTCCATCTGTAAATTGTCCTTCCTTCACCTCGGTCGGCCCTTCCCCATACGTCCGCCAGAATGTCGTGTCATAAATCGCCTCGCCATTCACTTCTAGCCATTGACCTATGGCAAGCAAAATATCCCTGTCTTCATTCGGGATACTTCCATCTGCCTTTGGTCCAACATTCAGCAGCAGGCTGCCATTTTTACTCACAATATCGACGAGGTCCCTGATGATCTCATCCGCTGTTTTATAGTTGTTGTTTTCTGTATAACACCATGAATTCTTTGCTACAGCGGTATCTGTTTGCCAGAAATACGGTTTCAGATCGGCGAATTGCCCACGCTCCACATCCGGAACGGCACAACCGAGCATAAAGGCATCATGTTTGTAGTTAATCGCTACGGGAATGCCCCACTCTTGACCTTTGTTATAGTAGTAGGCGCTGAACTTTTTCAAGTAAGGTTTGAACGCTGCCGTCTGGATCCACCAGTCAAAATAAAAAATGCTCGGCTGGTATTGATCCACCAGTTCACAGCAACGAAGCATCCAATCTTCCAGATATTCATCCGTTGGAGGTGAGCCGTATAAATCCTGATGATCCGGTTCAGGCATGGCGGGCCAGTAGAAATCACCTCGTCTGAGCGGCTCCTTGACATCTGAATCGAAGCTTTTTCCATGGGACATGAAAAACCAATGTTCAGCACGGTGTGACGAGACACACAAAGTAAGTCCCTGCTTCTCATACGCGACCTTCATCTCACCCAACAGATCCCGTTTGGGTCCCATTTCAACTGTGTTATAGTGAGAGATGGAGCTTTTGTACATTTGAAAGCCATCATGGTGCTCAGCTACAGGCATCACATAACGGGCTCCTGCCTTTTTAAAAAGCACGGCCCACTCATCTGCGTCAAACTTCTCTGCAAGAAACATCGGAATAAAATCTTTATAGCCAAAATCCTTCGGATGACCATAAACGCGAAGGTGATGTTCATAAGCTTTGGAGCCCTCAATATACATATTTCGTGAATACCATTCACTGTCATAAGCCGGGATCGAGTACAGACCCCAATGAATGAAAATACCGAACTTGGCGTTCTTGTACCACTCGGGAACCTCGAATGCGCTAAGTGAATTCCAGCTGTCCTTATACTTTCCTTCGGCAATGGTCTTTTCGATCTGTTGCAAATATTCATTTTTATCCAGCATTGTTCTCATTCGATTCTCATCCCTTCCGTTATCGGCTGCACTTGTATTGTAGTAGCTGGTTGAGCAGATAGACATGCAGAACGTTAACTTTAGGATGGACAATAATAACCTTTGTAGGGAGTTGAGGATAATGAACCATAAGACGTTGCTCACAAACCACTTATCCAATCTGCAGGTTGATTTGTTCATGGTCAACTTCAATCGCTGCGATACGGATTGGCGAGACCTCGATTACACACCCGATTACAGCAAATTTTATTTGATCTGTGAAGGCGAGGGCTGGCTCAAGATCGGCGATCAGGAGTATTATCCTGCACCGGGACAGCTTTTTTTGATGCCAGAGGGGGTCACGCAGTCTTATTCTGCCATCAGTGATCGTCCTTTTCTCAAATACTGGTGTCATTTCAGCGCAAAGGTTGGAGGCATCAACCTATTTCAAATTCTGAATTTCCCCCACTTCTGTTCATCGGATCGGCCCGAGCTGATACAGGAAATATTCAACAGCATTCTTGATTACGCCCGATCCGATGAAGTCTATGCGCATATGATGGCAAAAAGTAAATTAATAGAATTGTTGTCCCACTACATTATGCATCTGGATCTGGAACAGATCTGTTATACAAATATACCTGTTATGGAGAAAATATCTGCAATACTGGCCTATATTGATTCCAACATTGAAGAAAATATTTCTGTCCGGGATCTGGCTCAGATTGCCTACATGCATCCAAATTATTTCATTCGTTTCTTCAAACAGCACATCGGCGTTCCCCCCATCCACTACATTGCCAGCAAAAAAATGGATAAGGCAAAAGAACTTCTGACCTGTACACCAAAAACAGTCACAGCAATTGCCGAGCACCTTGGATTTAGTGACTTATATTACTTCTCAAGGCAATTTAAAAAGCATACAGGTCTGAATCCAACGGAGTATCGCAAACAAATCATGGTATGAGGAACACCAAATCTAGCGATCCAAAGAGTATAGACTCACTGGATGCAATATAAAAAGGCGATACTCAGAGTTAATTCTCTGAGTATCGCCTTTTTTCACTACAACATTATTTTCCTTGGTTAATCAAAATGGACAAAGCACTTTTGGATTCGAGTTGGAAACTTAACAATTCTTCTTCTCTTAGCTGAACCTGCACATTTCCTGTCTCTTCTCCGTCATTGAAAAGCACGAGAGCAATCGAACCATCCGTATTTTTGAAGGCTACGGAACGAATGGATGCCTCATTGGAGGACGAGTCAATGCGTACGGCTTTAGGACGAATCAATGCACTGAAATGAGCCAGAGCATAATAGTCCAGTGTATAGGTAAGCTCTTTCGTTTGCTGGTTAACCTTCACAATGCCGCGGCACGTACTTTTCCCGAAGCCAGGAACGGTAGGACCGTTGTTCTCATCCAGTGCCATATTCCAGAGCACAAAAGATTTGCTGTAATTGCGAAGAATCTCAATACCCGTTCTGATCACATTGGAGAAAGCTTGTTCGAATGGAGGGATCCATTCTCCTCCTGATCCTTCGGTGAAGTGTACCTCTTTACCGGCAACAGCTTCATACACCTTTGTTTGTGCCGAGGCTTCGCCCCCATACCAGTGCCAAGCGACTCCATCTACCTCTTCTGCCGCCTCATCAAGTACTGTCAGCGGGTAATCCGGACGATCCCAGTTGTGATCATAACAGAGGATTTTGGACTGAATGTCATTTCTGACCAAAGCCGGCTTGAGATGATTTTTGATAAAGTCTGCTTGCGCTTCAGCTGGCATCAACATGCCTGGATAATGACCTGGTTCATAAAGTGCTTCATTCTGTGGTGTTACTGCATGGATAGGCAATCCATGTGATGTGTAGGCTTGGATATATTTCACAAAGTATTCTGCATACGCCGGATACCACTCATTTTTCAGTTGACCTGTAATCATCGAGCCGCTTGTTTTCATCCAGCCCGGAGCGCTCCAAGGTGAAGCGAATAGCTTCAGCTCAGGATTGAGCTCCAAAGCCTTTTGAGTCAAAGGAATAACATCCGCTTCATCATGTGCAATGCTGAACCCGGATAATTCCGGGTCCGTTTGATTTTCTGGCAGATCATTATAGCTGTATACCGTTCTGGCATAGTCTGAAGCTCCCATCGGATTGCGGATGACCGACAATCCAATGCCTTCCTCGGGATGGAACAACCGAGTCATGACTTCCGCTCTCTGCTCATCACTTAATACCTGGTTAATCAGATAGGCAGATGAGTCGGTAAAAGAAGCCCCAAAACCATCCATTTCCTGATACGTTTGCTGATCATCTAGAAGGATAGTCGTTGTTTCCTTGGCGGAGTCCTGCGATTTCAATTGATCCTGGGACACAGATACAAACAATGCATCTTCTCCCGTGGATTTGTACATTTTGAATTTCGTCATATGCTTTCCCTCCACATTCCTCTTATTGGATACCCAATTTCTCTTTATTCTGTTTCATTTTCTCACTACGGACCTTCAGGATATCATCCCAACGGTTTTCACCTAAAAATGACTTGTAAGCGGCGAGCGCATTGTCAAAAGAGGCATCATCTTTGGCACGTACCATGCTTACCAGGGTTGAATTCCACTTGGCGTTGATCGCCGACAACGCACGTGCTTCAGGTGTTCCTTGATTCGGACTAATATTCTCCAGAATGAAGTGTGGTTTCAGTTTGCCTTTGCCCCACTCTTGCATTTGTTTAATCGCTTCCGGGAAAGCATCTGCACTCAGTGCTTTGTAACGGTCATGGCCAAAGAACATGAATTCGCCCATCCGGTATTCCTTCTTGAATTTGTCCGCATTATGAAGTTGCAGGTCTTTCACAGCTGGCATCAACTCAACCGTACCATCTGCATTCTTTTTATACGTCTCGCCTTCAATACCATAGTTCATCAGAAGCTGACCTTCTTCACTTAGCAGGTACGTAAAGATTTGAATCGCTTTGGCTGGATCTTTGGCGTCCTTGGAGATGAAGTTGATCATCCAGCCTGTAATACCGGATTGATTAAGTGTCGGTGCATTACCTTTGGTGCTTTGTGGTCCATCAACGGCAACATACTCTTTGCCTTCATTGGCACTCAGATAAATTTGCAGATTTCCTCCCTGTTGAGGTGTACCATCCAGCAGCATCGTTGCATATTTTCCGGATTTCACTTTTTCCTCAAAGGCCGTACCATCATCAGCAAAGCTGTCATCACTGATATTTCCGTCTCTGTATACCTTATTTAAAGTCTTCAGCCATGTAAGATAATCTTCATCCTGATTGCGATCATAGAATTCTCCATTTGCAGTTTCAAGCGGCACGCCAATGAAGTCTTGCAACACGTCTCCGAGTGAACCTGTTCCTTCACCGATAGAGTTAAAACCAAATGGAATCAGCGTTGGGAACTTTTCCTTGATCTGTTTCATCACACTTTCGAATTCCTCTGGTGTTCCCATGACAGGACTTCCCAAAGCTTCGTATACATCTTTACGGATGATAAATGCCGTTTTGGCTGGGATGTTGCCGCTATCATAATCGGCTTGCGTATTGGAGTAGTTTGGATAGCCATACGTCTTGCCATCAGCCTGCTGGAACCAGTTCAGGGTATCGGCAGCTGCGACTTTGTTGAAGTATGGATCATATTTCTCCGCAAGATCATTCAGCGGCATAGCCCAGGTTGCGGCTTTTTGCACCACAGGAGAGTTAGAGTCAAATACTGTCAGCAGGTCAGGCATATCTCCACCGGCAAAGAACGTATTTAACTTCGTGTCATCACCTGTAATGAATTTGATATTGATGTTCAGATCTTCCTTGATCTTTTTGGTTACAATGTCTTTGCCGAAATCCGTGTTCCACCAGTCGGCATTAACGTACCAAGTTAGGTCTGTAGCTTCTTCCTTTTTATCCAGCTGCCAAGCTGGTTTTTCCGGATCGACTGTATAGCGATCTTCAATGGAAACCCAGTTCCCTTCGCTCGAACCCCCTGATCCACTACTGCAGCCTGTAATCATGATCACCGCTGTCAGCAAAGCCGCGCACAGTTTAACTCCTTTTTTGCCTGCTGCCTTATTCATCTTGAACATATTGTTTCCTCCTTAAAGTTAGGTGAGAAATATTGAATAGAGCGAACTTTCGAACAAGCTTAGATTCCTCTTACTCCTTGACTGCTCCCAGCATCATACCCGAGATAAAGTATCTTTGAAGGATAGGATAGATCAGTATGATCGGCAGAGTAGTAATAACAATCGTAGCCAGTTGCACCCCTTTAGTCGTTGTTTCAATGACTGCCGAGCCACCCACATTTTGCATGGATTGCGTTTGGGACTGAACAATAATCTCGTACAGCATCATCTGCAGCGGATACAGTGACTGATCGGTAATGTACAACTTAGTTGTCATAAAGTCATTCCATTGCCCTACTCCATTGAACAATGCAATAGTTGCCATCGCTGGCATGGACAGCGGGATGAAGATTTTGAGGAAAATATGCCAGTCTCCTGCACCATCGATTTTGGCTGACTCCTCCAGGGAATCCGGTACATTCCGGAAGAAATTCATCAGAATGACGACATCATAGAAGCTGAACAATGCCGGAATAATGTACACCCAGAAGCTGTTGAGCAGGCCAAGTGATTTGATCAATAAGTACGTTGGGATCATTCCGCCAGAGAAGAACATCGTGATAACTCCCATGGCTACGTACAGTTTACGGCCACGTATGTGCTTTTTGCTCAGACCGTAACCGACCATGGCACAGAAGAATACGTGTGTAACGACTCCGATTGTTGTTTTGGAAACGGAGATGAAGAACGCTTGCCAGATGTTCGAATCGTTGAATACGGCTCTATAATTCTCCAGCGAGAACTCCGGTGACCAGAAGATGAACCCGCCTTCCGCCAAAGCCTTGCCCGAGCTAAAAGAAGAGATAATGACATTCCAGAGCGGAACCACAATAACGACAGTACAAATAGCGAGTAAAATAATATTTAAGGTATCAAAGATCCGACTATCGAGATCTTCTTTAGCCACCTTTCCATTCACACGGGATGCCTCCTTCTACAGCACAGATTGATTATCGTTTAATTTGCTTGTAATTTTGTTCGCGGTGACCAACAGAATAACGGACACGATCGAGACGCCCAGACCAACCGCGGTAGCATACGAAAAGTCACCCTGTGACATCCCCATACGATATACATACGAATTGATAACTTCTGCCTTGTCACGGTTTTGCGAGTTCATCAGAACGAGCGTCTGGTCCAGATTGGAACCAAGTAAACCGCTTACAGTAAGAATCAGATTAAGGCTAATGATTGACTTCATGTTAGGCAATGTGATATTCCAAATTTGTCTGAGACGGCTTGCACCATCAATTTTGGCTGCCTCGTAATACGTAGGATCAATCTTGGACATAATCGCCAAATACAGAATCGTTCCCCAGCCGGCCTCTTTCCAAATATCGGATAAAACTGCAATCCACCAATACTTGCCTGCATCCAGCAAAATGTTCTGCGGTTGCGAGATCACTCCCAAGCTGAGTAGCAGCTGATTAAACAATCCCGTTGTTGAAAACCAGGTAATCAGCATGCCGCCCAATACAATCCAGGACAGAAAGTGAGGTAGATATGAAATCGTTTGCACGAACTTTTTGAAACGTCCGCTGTTTAATTCATAGATCATGATCGCCAGGATAATGGGAATGACAAACCCGATACCCAATTTCAAAAAGCTGATCCCCAGCGTATTCACTACGGCATCCCAGAAGTATTTGTCTGACATAATGATTCTGAAATTTTCCAAACCGACCCATGGTGCGCTAGACAGCGTATCAATAACGGTGTAATTTTTGAATGCAATCGTCAATCCGTATATCGGAATGTAACAAAAAATAATCATAAAAATGATGCCGGGTATAATCATCGATTGAATTTCCCATTGTCTTCGATAATCGATGACGAACTCTTTCATTCTTTGTCCGATTGGCTTCCTTCCCCCCGGTCTTACAGGCTTTTTACCGGTTGACGACGTCTCTACGGCTAATTTACTCACGCTCTTTTTCTCCCCTCCAACTTAAGCATTTCCTCATAAAAACGTTTTTATTTTATGACAAAAAAACCCCCTATTATCAAATCTATAATTAAAAAAGACCGGAAATGATTGAATCAGTTATGTTAAAAAATCACTCCGGTCCATCTTCACATGACTTGAGCCCCGTATGATAAGTTCACCCGCCAGTTTTTGTGAAACCCCATGTTCCTTCTTCTTGATCATGCGAACCAGGTGATTGATCGCCAGGATACCCTGCCTTGCAATCTGGTTTCGTACGGTACTTAATGGCGGGGAAAAATATTGGGCAATATCAATATCATCGAAGCCTACTACACTTACATCTTGAGGAACCTCGAAGCCATGAGACTTCAACGCATGGATGCAGCCGATTGCACTCACATCATTTCCTGCAAGAAAAGCATCAGGCAGCTTGGCAGGATGCAGATGAAGAAAAGATTTTACAGCACTGTAGGTGCCCTCTTCCTCAAAATATCCCTGTAAGATGTAATCATCATCCAACGGAAGCTGGTACTCACGCAAAGCGGCCAAATATCCATCTCTACGCTGATTACTGTCAAACATGGTGTCCACGCCGGATATGTAAGCAATTTTCTTGTGCCCCAGTCCAATTAAATACTTGGTTGCTTCGTAACCCGCTACATAAGAGTCAAATATGACGCTTCCCATAGTATCGCTCTGATAGACCCGATCCAGAAACACAGCCTTAATCTTGTCTTTCTCCATAGCGACAATATCCTGCTCATCAATCCGCAGTTCTTCGTAGATGATAACGCCATCCACACGCCGTCCCAGAATATTACTCATAATGACCTGCTTATCCTTGGTCACAAACACATTCAGCCCGTAGCCCAGACGATCGCATTCGCGAGACATGGATTCAACCAGCTTATAAAAGTATGGACCCGACACACTTGTGGTGAAAAAACCCAGCATTTTGGTTTGCCCGGATTTTAGCAGCTTGCCGTTCAAGTTGGGAACGTAGTTTAAACGCTCTGCCACCTTCAGGACATGTGATTTGGTCTCTGGGTTTAAGACATCCACGCCGTTCAAGGCGTTGGAAACCGTAGAAATGGATACCCCGGCTTCCCTTGCAACATCTTTAATTGTAATCTTTCCCATAATTTTTTGGTCCTTTGCTATAAAAACGTTTTTATATATTTTAAATTAGCATAAAACCGTTTTCAATACAACACTTATTCACTGATTTTTTTTGCTACTCATTTATTTACGATTTTTGGCATGGTACAAGATACTACGAAAGTATACGTGTAGAGACTAACTATGCGGAAGGAAGATGATAATGGCCTTTATTGAAAGGTATGCGATAAATGAAAATGGTGCAGTGACTTTCACAGGCAATACGCTTGGACTTAGCCGCTCTGAAACTGTTGGTGTTCCCGGGACAGTTGACAGCATCGGGGCTTATATTACGACGGATACCACACAGCAGTTTGGAACATATCCACCAGGAACAACGAATCTTTTTCAGAACAACAGCTCCTCTGCTGTACTACAAATCCCCGCAGGCAGCAGCATCCTGTATGCCGAATTAATCTGGGGGGGTACATACATTGACAATACGGAGAACAATTCCGCCTTTATCAATGATGCTGTACAGTTTACAACTCCAGCAAGTCAGACCAGTGTTTTTCCGGACCCGGCAACCAGTTTTGAAGTCATCTTGTCCACCGCTTCTGGATTCCCCACAACCTATGCCTATGTTCGTTCTGCAAACGTTACAAGTCTAATCTCTGCTGGAGGAGCAGGAACCTATACGACCAGTGGAGTAGTTGGAACACTGTCCATACCCGATCCGACCTCCAACCATGCGGGCTGGACACTTGCGGTAGTGTACCAAAATGCTGCCTTGCCTTTGAGAAACATGTCCATTCGAGTGAATGCCGATGTCATTCTTTCCACTTCGGGTCCTGTCAACATGATTATTGATGGATTTGCCACACCATTCATGGGTCCACTGGCAGGTCGGGCACAATTCAGTACACAGGAGGGTGATGCGAACAAGACCGGGGATCAGGCTCGTTTTGGACCGACCATTGCCACTGTGACGAATCTGTCAGGTCCGAACAACTTCTCCGACAACTTCTTCGCTTCACAGATCAATGATGATGCCGGAAACCTTGATACCTCTGGTACGTTCGGGACAAGGAATCAGATCAATGGAACCCCTGGTACAAACATCGTTGGTGGTCGTCAAGGCTGGGATATTACGAACGTGGACGTCGGATTTACATTGCTCAATACACAGACTCAAGCTGCCTTCCAGCTTACAACGAATGGAGACGGCTATCTTGTTGACGGCAACGGATTACAGATCGATATCAACCTCCCTGCCCTTAATGCCGTCAAAAGTGCCAACGTAACTGATGCTGTCGTCGGAGATACGGTAACATATACCATTATCATCTCTAATACTTCATTGGTTAATGCAACGAACGTTATGTTCTTTGACAACATTCCTGCAGGAAGCTCCTTCGTAACGAATAGCATCACACTCAATGGGGTTTCACTGCCGGGTACAGATCCGGTAACCGGATTTCCGATTGGAGATCTCAACTCGGGAACCTCCGCTACCGTGACCTTCCAGGTATTGGTCACATCCGTACCTGTACCGGCTCAGTTGTTTAACCAAGCCAGAGTCGGTTATACTGCCCCTACCGTACCCGATGGTCCGATTATTAATACTGCGGTTACCTCCAATGCAGTGGTGGTTCCCATCTATGAACCCAATGTGGCTATTGTCAAAAGCGCAGACACAACCAATGCTCTTGTCGGAGATACAGTTACCTACACGTTGGTCGTAACCAATACGGGAAATATTGATGCCACAACAACCGTCCTAGACAATATACCAGACGGTTCCGTCTTTGTACCGGGCAGCGTAACCGTCAATGGTGTTTCTCAACCAGCTTCTGACCCTGTTGCAGGAATACCTATTGGTCCGGTTGCACCCAACGCAACCTCTACAGTCACTTTCCAGGTAAGTGTTGTTAGTCAGCCAGCTGGATTGCAATTGGTCAATCAGGGAACAGCCTCCTATACCTTTCAGCCACCAGATGGCCGTGTAATTCCCGGATCTGTTACATCTAACACGGTTGTCATCCCTGTCTCGCTACCTATGTTGAGTGTTGTGAAATCAACTGCTGCTACAGATGCAGTGGTTGGTGATACCGTTACCTATTCCTTTACAGTTACCAATCAGGATGCCAGCAGCATTACCAACGCTGTACTGACCGATAACATTCCAACGGGTTCCTCGTTTCTAACTGGAAGTGTCACGTTAAATGGTGTACCCCAGCCTACAGCAGATCCTGTTTCTGGTATCTCTGTCGGTACTCTCTTGCCTGGTGCATCAGCCACAGTCACTTTCAGTGTTCAGGTAAATACCCTGCCCTCACCACCTCAACTAACAGATCAGGCCCAGGTGAGCTTCGACAGCGGTACCTTTAGCGGAGTTTCCTTTTCCAATATGGTCATCATTCCTGTGTTCCAGGCCATTATAGCCGTTGCTAAGGCTGCTACACCTACGTTTGCTGTAGTCGGGGAAGCCGTGACCTTTCAGTTTACCGTGACCAATTCAGGAAATATTGGCGCAACAACCACATTAACGGACATCATTCCGCCAGATGCCACCTTTGTTGCCGGAAGTGTACTCGTAAATAGCCTTCCGGTCCCTCTTGCCGATCCGAATGCCGGCATTTCTCTAGGCCTCGTACCGACAGGTAGCTCGACCCTGGTCAGTTTTCAAGTCGTAATTACATCATTACCGGCTTCGTTTCAGATTGTTAACCAAGGTAATGCCAGCTTCACCTTCACTCCACCGGACGGCCGCATTATTCCTGGCAGCAGCAGTTCCAATCTAGTCGTTATTCCCATTTCGGCAGACAATCTGACCGTAGTCAAAACAGCAAGTGAGCTCCAAGCCGTTATTGGGGATATTGTCACATACACGCTAGTTGTTCAGAATAATGATCCGGTTGACGCAACCAATGTCAGTCTCACAGACCCTATTCCTGTTGCTTCTGTTCTGGTTCCGGACAGCGTAACGGTGAACGGTGCATCTCTCCCAGGAGTCGATCCTAGCACAGGGGTCCCTATCGGAACAATTCCAGCCAACGGCTCTGCAACTGTCACGTTCCAGGTCAGTGTGGTCGGAACAGCTCCGCCGGTTCCTTTTCCCCTGTTCCTGGTTGACCAGGCCACCGTTACGTTTACAACCGGAGAATTCACTGGAACGGCCTTATCCAATATCGTCAATGTCCGGGTGTTTGAACCCGTCATTGCGCTGGTAAAATCAGCTGTCCCATCGACTGCTGTTGTGGGTGATATTATTGCGTATACCGTTTTAGTGTCCAATGGCGGTAACTATAACGCTGACGTTATCCTGGTTGACCCATTACCGGCAGGAGAGGCTTTTGTACCGAATAGTGTGCTGATCAGTGGTAACCGTTGGAGCAGTGCCAACCCAATAACCGGAATTAACTTGGGAACGATCCAGCCCAATTTTCCGGTGACGGTTACTTTTCTAGCCACAGTGACATCCGTGCCAACTCCACCCGAGCTTGTCAATCAGGCTACTGGAGATTACACCTATACTCTTCCTGACGGGCGGATCATTCCGGGTTCATCCTTGTCCAATACGGTGACGGTTCCCGTGTCCGAACCGGGGGTTCTGTCCCTTGCCAAATCAGCTGATGTTACCGCCGCGGCCCCAGGAGATATTATTACGTATACGCTGCTCGTTCAGAATCCTACAGAATTGCTGGCAACATCCGTCTTTCTTACGGACCCGATTCCGGCTGGGTCAAGTTTTGTGCCTGACAGCCTCACCCTGAATGGTGTAGCTCAACCTGGGGTTAATCCCTCCACAGGTGTAAGTATCGGCACTATAGGTGCAGGCAGCTCTACGACAGTGACGTTCCAGGTCAACGTCAATGCACTTACACCGCAGCCTGTGACCCAGACGTTAACCAATCAGGGCACCGTTACCTTTGCCATAAACGGAGTAAGTGGAAGTTCACCGTCCAATGTCGTTTCCATTCCTGTCTATAATCCTGTCATTACCCTTCTTAAATCCGGTACCCCCGATGCCGTAGATCTTGGAAATACCGTGTTCTATCAGCTTGTTGTTCAAAATACAGGCAATATTGCAGCCGATGTAACCGTTATTGATCCAATTCCACCTGAATCATTCTTTATCCCTGGATCTTTAACCGTAAACGGAGTGGAAATAAGCGATAATCCGGTTAGTGGTATTCCATTGGGGGAAGTGGCACCAGGTGAAACATTCACGATTAACTTTCAGGTAAATATTCTGTCATTCCCATCGAATAATCAGGTTGTGAACACAGCGATAGTCAATTATAATTTCACTCTTCCTGATGGCAATGTCATTTCCAATTCTGTGGAGTCCGATTCAGTCACTACTTTTATCAGCGATCCTCTTCTGGAAATTGTCAAATCTGCTTTGCCGAGTCAGGTCGTCCCGGGAGAAACGATTACGTTCTCCTTCCTGCTGACGAATGGTAACAATGTCCCGTTTAGTTCCATTATATTTACGGATCGAATCCCTGAAGCAACTACTTTTGTTAATAACAGTGTTACGATCAGAGATGTGAGTGTACCCGGAGTCAATCCGATTAATGGATTTGAGGTAGATAATATCGCACCCTTATCCGCGATTCCTATCACCTTCCAAGTCATTGTGAATCAAGGAATTACATTGGCTCAGATCACCAATCAGGCCAGTGTTTCCTATACATTGGGCGAGGTTTCATTTAACGTTCTGTCCAATGTCGTTCTCATGCAGGTGATTTTCCCAGTTCCACCAGTACCGCCAGTACCACCCGGGCCTCCTGAGCCTCCAACGCCGCCGTTACCACCTGTTAATCCGACTACACCAACAACGCCTGGTTCTTCACAACCGTCCACCCCATCCGTTCCTTCCATACCAATCTCAGCACCTGTGATTCCTGTCCAGAAGACGGCAAGCAAAAGCATTGTTGAGGTAGGAGAAAGCGTTGATTATGTGGTCCTCATTCAGAATACGAGTGCATTTGCAGCCAAAAATCTGGTTCTCACGGATCAACTGCAATCTGGCGTTACTTTGGTTTCTGGTAGTGTCACAATACAGGGTATTGCTCAACATAATTGTAGTTTGGCGAGTGGAGTCTCCTTGGGTGATCTGCTGCCAGGAACATCGGTGGAGGTTGGATACACAGCCATAATCAAACATCAGCCATCCAACGGAAAGGTCATGAATCAGGCTACAGTCTCCCTTTCCTTTGTTCTTCCAGACGGCAGTTTAATTCCCATTACGCTGGCTTCCAACAAGGTTATCGTCACTGTTGTTGAGGCCGAAGAGTAAAATTCAATCTCTTTTCTTTTTCCGCTTTGGTGATCGCATATTGCTTTTGCGTCCGGACTTTAAACGACGGTTAACTGTCGTGCCTACACTCCTCTTACTGCGTTGCGGTAAGGGGAGTTTTTTCTCTGGTATTTCACGCTTCTCTTGCCCTAATGTGGGAGACAAGTGTTCCAGATAAAAGGGCTTCTCCAGTCCTTCCTGATCCTGATATTGAATTCTTTGCTCTTTGATGTAATCCGGCTCCTCCAGCAGTTCGCTTGATTGGTATCCAGCAACTTCGGCATCTGAAATCGACTGCTTTACAACAAGGAGATGATACATAATCTGATAAGCTACATTCAGTTGGGAGTGTCGTAACAGTTCCAGTTCCGTTTCATTGTATAAACCGTGATAGGAAGGGAAATAGAAAAACTCCATGTTGAGCAACCTGAAATCGATAGGGGATTCTACTGTCTCCTCCTGAAGCTGCAGGCGATCTGAACTATACAAAGGTGACTTGTCATCATGTATTTCATTGACCTGAGAAGTCCAGAATTGGGGCATGTATTCATTAAACAACTGCTTGAAATGGGGATTAACCATATGTGAGGTTACATGTGCATAGGGGGCTACGATACAGACAATCGCTTTGTGTGTACTAATCCTGTATATTTCCTCCATCACCTGCTGCAAATGATCAACATATTGCAAGCTGTGTGAACACATCACAAATGTGGCACAGTTATCATCAATCGGGAGGGGCGAATTGATATCGTGAACAATGTTAGTCGTGGGATATGCTATTCGATCAATTCCCGTACAATTTTGGTGTTTATTTTTTCCGCTACCCAAATCGATTCTCAATCCGCTCACTTCTTCCTCATACAATTTAATACTGTATTTTATTCCAAAGTGGGACTACGTGTATAAGCGTTCACCCTATGTTCATGGCATATTATGCAAAAAAAGCAGCTCATATATGAGCTGCCGATAATCATGCTTCTAATTCCCCGTTCTGGGTGTACATACGATAAATTTGTTGTACCTGCTCTTCCAATCGATCAAAGCGAACAAAACGATCGGCTCGAATATACTCCTTCTGCTCCACCAACATAATCATCGTGGGAACTGTGAAAATAAGAAACCTGGACGCCACCTCTTCTACTTGGTTAGCATTGATGTGGGCCAAGTGCACCATTGGATACGGTTCAAGTAACTCCCTAATCTTAGGGAGTAAGGCGTGACATACACTGCACTCTGGCCGTGATACGTACAAAAAAACCAATTCATGTTGCTTAATCATTTCTTCGATCATTTCTATGGATGTTAAAGTATGGAGCTCTTTCATAGGGGTCATCCCTTTCGGTCAGTTGGCAACTATAGTTAAACTATAGTTTATCACGAATGATTGACTGTACAAATCTCGCACTCACCTAAACATTTTCTTTTCAAACACAGCCTATCTGCATTAAAATGAAGTTGGAAGATCATCCCATATGAAAAGAGGTTATTGTATGAAAAAATCATTTGTTTTTCTGCTTACTGCCCTGATTGCTGTTATCTCCTTCTCCGCGTATGCACCTGCATCTGCATCTGATGCCTCTGGTGATATTGGAGTTAGCCTGCTATCCGATCGTCAATCAGGCACAGTAAAATAAGCGTTCGCACTCTTTCCAAGAAAGAATTTGTACAGAAAATCAGCAGGCGGCCAGTTCGGATAACATCCGGGTTGGTCGCCTGCTGTCATTGTCATTGTTCTTTTCAGCAATCTTTACTTCCAATCCCTCTTGCGAAGATAGGATTCGAATACAAATGTTCCAAAAGGCAATAAGCCTGCTACCAATCCCATGAACCAGCGTGAAGCTTTCCACTTCTTCACAACTGCCAAATGCACAAGTGTAATCAGATATAGCGGAAAAAGAATACCGTGAATCATACCCATAATCATTACTGGGGAAGACATATCGGCTAAATATTTTAGCGGCATGGCTATAAAAATCAACAGCAGCAATGATATACCTTCCCAAATGCCTGCAATTCTAAATCGACCCGTCACTGTCTTCATCCTGTTCAATCTCACCTTTCCAGCGGCTAGTTTGTGAAATGTGTAACTTGTTAAAACATGTTTCAACTTGAAGCCACATCATCTATAATAATGCAGCTTCTCTTGAAACGTCTTGTTCAGTATACCGCATGGTTCAGGTCCGGAAATGCTTCAATTTTGAATAATTAATGACTGAACTATCCGTGAATGAAATGTTGAGTTTTAAATTCAAAAATCGCATCAACAGCATAATGATATCCGCCTGATTTTCGAAAGGATTCCCTCAAATTCGCAGCAGCTTTCTCAAAAGAAGGAACGCTCAACACATGATCCACAGCTTCACGCAGCTGACTGGCAGTCAAGGTTTGCATTTGTAAGCTGATACCTGCTCCTCTACTAACAACCTGCTCAGCGATGATCGGCTGATCGGCGCTTTGAGGGAGTATAATGAGGGGAACCCCATAATATAAACCTTCATTGGTACTGTTCATCCCGCCATGTGTAATAAATAATTTAGCGGACTGCAATACATCCATTTGTGGAACATAACGTTTAACCATAAAATTCCCCGGAATTTCTCCCAGATCCGTAATTTGTGTTCTATCCCCTACAGACATGACGATTGTATGATCGGTATTCCCCAATGCTTCCAAGCAAAGCTTATAGAAATCAAGAGCTTGGTTAAAAATTGTACCCAGTGAAATGTAAATAGGTCTTTTCCCTTTAATTGCTGTCAGGTCGAAGTCTTCATGCGTTAATCGCGAGAAGATGGACGGACCTACAAAATGATACGTGTGGTCGAATGCATCTCCATAAGGCTGAAATTCCCTTGTTGTATATACGATGGTAAGCGGCGCGGGATTGCAAAACACTTCGTAGGGAGAAGCAATCTCCACATCATATTTTTCCTGTAACCTGATCGTCAGGCTATGGAATGTATCGTTTATAGGTTGGGCGATTTCGGTAGGAACATTTAAGAAAAAGTGTTGCATCAAATGATCGAAAGATTCTTCATTCTGCGCAAAAGAAGTGCATGAATTAATTGCAGGCAGCTTCAGAATTTGCGCAAGTAAACGTCCGCAGCCAAACATGGAATCATGGATGATGTAGTCAAAATGTTCACCCTTAATCTGTTCAAGCACGCTCGGAATGACGATATCTGCCGTAAGTAAAAGACCGTTGACTCGCTCGAGCACATAATCTCTGCCACCTGAGACAAAGGCTTTAATGAATTTTTGACCGTCAAAGGTTCGGACTATAGCCCCCGTCTTTTCCATACGTTCCCGATAAGCTTCTATAGTGAAGTACACGACCTCTTCCCCGCGTGAAATAAGCTCTTGCACGACGCCAATTGTTGGATTGACATGACCCTCTGATCCACCGTTAATAAATAAAACACGTGCCATAACGATCCCTCCTTTGCTATGCTACGTTCTCTAAAAGGTGTAAGAATTCGTATGCAATGATGTGCTTTTCCCCAAAAAAATTTAGGTGGTTGCACGTTCTATCAGTTGAAATTCCAATTGCTGAGGCTGTAGCTCCTGCTTGCCAAGGACGGCCCATAATCGATGAAAGGCCTGCGTAGCTTGTTCTGCAATTGGATTATGTATGGTTGTTATTCCAAGTACACGCGACAACTCAATGTCATCGAAACCAACAATAGCAAGTTGTTCAGGAACTTGTATATTCTGTTTGCGTGCTTCGGACCAGATTCCAATTGCTGCATAATCATTCGAACATAACACCGCTTGAGGAAGTTCTGGCCCACTTGCCATTCTTCGCATCGCCTCTTCTCCGTCAGATGAGCTGAACACGGAATATTGATAAGCTTCACGCAATACAGGCAGACCCTTATCTGCCATAAATGATTCATAGGCTTCCCGCCGACTCTGAGTATTCAGGCTTTCTGCTCTGCCAAAGGCATTGGCAATGCGGGTATAGCCTTTGGACACCAGATGTTCAAGAGCTAGCCTGTAGCCTTGCGCCTGGTCCATAGCCACTGACGGAATTTCGTCATCTCCCATCCGCTGCCAAGATACAATCGGACCATACTCGCAGTAGGCTTTCAGTTTGTCTGGATGATTGACACAGGTCATAATCACCAGTCCATCTACTCGTTTACTCCGCAGATCCTCGAACGCCTGCAATTCAATCTCTTTATCTCCACGCGAAGTATAGATCAGGGTCTGGAATCCATAATCCATCGCTGTATCAATGAATTGATTCATGAACGTAATAATAATTTCGTTGGTTGCGGATGTGACAATTCCAATTTGCTTGGTCTGTCCGGTAGATAACGAAACGGCATTTCGGTTCGGGATATAGTTGAGCTGTTTCATGATTTGCGTTATTTTCTGCCGGGCCTCGTCACTCACATGTGGTGAATGATTAATTACTCTGGACACCGTGGCCTTCGAGTAGCCGGACAGCTTCATAATTTCATCGAACTTGGACACATGAAGTCTCCTTTCTTGCTGACTTTCTATGATGATTTACAGTTTGCCTCAAAATAAATAAAAAGTAAAACTTGACGTGTAACCCGTTCCAACGATTAAGCTTTTTTTATGCAGTGCTGCTGTATGTAATATTCACAATGAATTCATAACGATTGGAGCGATACACATGACTCATTCTCAACATCCATCATTTCATTTCCCTGAAAACTTTATGTGGGGTGGTGCGATTGCCGCCAACCAGGCTGAAGGTGCATATAATCTAGGTGGCAAAGGTTTGTCCACTCAGGATGTGGCTCCCAAAGGTATCATGGGTCCCATTACTGAAGAACCGACTGAAGATAACATGAAACTGATCGGGATTGACCTCTACCACCGTTATAAAGAAGACGTGAAGCTGTTCGCTGAGATGGGATTCAAGGTATTCCGTACTTCCATCGCCTGGTCCCGTATTTTCCCTAAAGGCGATGAGCTGGAACCCAATGAAGAAGGCCTTCAATTCTATGATGATCTCTTTGACGAGTGTCTTAAATACGGAATCGAACCACTGGTCACCCTTTCCCACTACGAGACACCTCTCCATCTCTCCAAGGAATATGATGGCTGGGTTAATCGGAAGATGGTCGGCTTCTACGAGCGTTATGTGACTGCTGTATTTAAACGTTATCAAAATAAAGTGAAATACTGGCTCACGTTCAACGAAATCAATTCGATTTTGGAAGCACCATTCATGAGCGGTGGGATCTACACACCAAAAGAGAAATTGAGCAAGCAGGATCTTTATCAGGCAATACACCATGAGTTTGTAGCCAGTGCTTCTGCTGTGAAACTCTGTCATGAGATCATTCCAACTGCACAGATTGGTTGTATGATGCTCAGTATGCCGACCTATCCACTAACACCGAATCCCGATGACATGATTAAAGTGATGGAATTCGAACACAGCAATTATTTCTTCGGAGATGTACATGTGAGAGGCCGCTATCCTGGATACATGAAACGTTACTTCCGTGAAAATGGAATCCAGATTCAGATGGAAGATGGTGACGAAGACATGTTGCTCCATACCGTCGACTTCATTTCTTTCAGCTATTACATGAGTATCTGCCAAACGGCTGATCCGGATAAACAAGTTGCAGGTGAAGGTAACCTGCTTGGAGGTATACCTAACCCTTACTTGCCTGCAAGTGAATGGGGATGGCAGATCGATCCGCAAGGACTGCGTTATGTTTTGAATATGTTCTATGACCGTTATCAGAAACCACTCTTTATTGTGGAAAATGGGTTGGGCGCTGTGGACGAGCTTATTACCGGATCTGATGGTGAAAAGACAGTTGAAGATGACTATCGCATTCAGTACTTGAATGATCATCTTGTTCAGGTCGGGGAAGCCATTGAAGACGGCGTTGAAGTTATGGGATATACGTCCTGGGGATGTATTGATGTGGTCAGTGCTTCGTCAGCACAATTGAAAAAGCGTTATGGTTATATCTATGTTGATCGCCATGACGATGGTTCAGGTACACTCGAACGGTATCGCAAAAAGTCGTTCCACTGGTACAAAGATGTCATCGGCAGTAATGGCAAAAGCCTGAAACGCTAAGAATGGATACACCTGGAGCAGGTACATTCCTGCTCTCCCCCAGCAGAAAACAAGGACATGCATTGGTATACGATGTGATGATGTATTGTTTTCTGCTGAGGGATTTTTATTAATATGGGAGTCCCGTCTTCAGTTGAATTGGACCAGGTCCGGTTCCAACGATTTCAACGTTAACCATCTCATCCCTGCTTCAAAGTCTTCCTGGAAGGAATCGATCAGAATGATGTCAGGATAAGATGGCATCGACAGATCGCCTTGATACATTTGCCACGCTTGAACCACTGCATCTTCTTCAACCATCTTCTGGTAAATCACAACCTGGTCTGGAGCAAGAATCGCATTTACCATTTGAATCATTTTGCATACCGTTGCAATAAACGCTTCCTTTTCCACTGTATCATACCAATCAATTCTCATAGGAAGGTATTTGACTTCCCCGGCCATGCCACGTTTTCCTTTGATCACTTTACCGTCCACATAAATGCCCATGCCTGGAGGATATTTGGTTGGAAAATAAATTCCGATGACACACTGATCCTCGTCTAACTCTTTTTTTGCGCAATATCCGCTAATTGCAGCGTTCACATCATTTTCCACCATGACTGGTAATCCGAACTGTGCTTCAAGATCTTCAATCATGCGGACACCTTCTAACTGCCGGTGACTGCTCACCGTAATTTCTCCATTCACGGTTTGCCCCGGAATACCGATACCGATGACTTTAATGGAAGCATGTTGAGCCAGTACGTTCCCAATGATTTCATAGAAGTGTGTCTGGTCAAAGGCGGGCATCGTATATTCTTCTCTGAACACCATGTTATCCTCTAAGTTAATGACAGTGGCTGTGATCAGATCCTGCCCCTGCTTTTCGTTGATATACATGACCAAAGCCAAGCTAAAATCGTAATTATATCTGTAGGTTAATGCAGGTCTCCCCCCGTTGGAAGGTACTGTCTCGTCCTCAAACAGTTCACCCAGTTCACACAACTCTTTGACCAGTGAATTGACGGTTACTACACTGAGCTTGGTCAAGGAGGCCAGTTGTGGCTTCGTTGCTGTTTCTACCCGTTTCATGACCTGGCGTACATGGTTTATATTAATTTCTTTCATCAAATACGCGTTCGCTATTTTCATAAGCACCCCTACTCCATAGTTTCTTCTCCAATGTAGTAACTATACAATATCTCCAAAGGGTTTAAAAACACCCGATGAAAAAACATCGGGCATTCTGAGGGTTCGTATACATTTGTGTTAGCTTCTTCTATACTTCGTTTTGTCTGCTTCCGTTATTTTGCGAATCACTCTGCATGGATTACCCGCAGCAATTACATCCGAAGGAATGTCTCTGGTAACTACACTTCCTGCACCGATGATTGTGTTATCTCCAATGGTCACACCCGCAAGCACAGTCACGCCGCCACCAATCCATACATTATTGCCCACTGTGATCGGACCTACAATTTCAAGCCCTTCGTTACGTTGTTCCACATCATAAGGATGACCAGCAGTGTAGAATCCACAGTTCGGAGCAACAAAAACGTTGTCACCAAACCGGATTTTAGCTCCATCCAGCATAACTATATTATGATTGCTATAGAAGTTCTCGCCAATTTCAATGTTATAGCCGTAATCACATACAAATGGCTGCTCGATGAGGAAACGATCCGTCGTTTTTCCAAGCAACTTTTTGATCAATACTTCTCTCTCAGTGATCTTACCTGGGTGAAGTTGATTATACTCGTAACAAAGTCCCTTCGCGTACAACCGCTCATCAATTAATTCTTTGTCGTAATTCGCATTATACAGTAGTCCCAGTTGTGATTTCTCTTTTTCTGTCATGAATTCTTATGCCTCCAACTCTTCTGTCCAAAATGAATAGATTAAAGCTCTATCTCTCTAATGATTCTAGCAGGATTTCCACCAACAATCATGTTATCCGGGACATCTTTTGTGACTACCGCACCGGAAGCAATAACGACATTGTTACCAATGGTGACCCCTGGATTAATGACTGCCCTGCCTCCGATCCATACATTATTCCCTATGGTTACTGGCTTGCCATATTCTGCACCTGTTATCCGTTCAAATGGATTCAAGGGATGAGTAGCGGTATATATGTGAACATCAGGTCCCATTAAACAGTTATCCCCAATGCGCACTTCACATACGTCAAGTATCGTACAGTTAAAGTTGGTATAGAAATGCTCTCCAACATGAATGTTGTAACCATAGTCAAAATGAATATTCGGTTCCATGCTCAGGTGATCACCCGTTGATCCTAATAGCTCTTTTAATAGCTTTGTACGGAGCGCACCATCTGTTTCTGTGGTCTGATTGTACATGCGTGTCATTTTTCTTGCATATTCCCGGTCTTGAGACAATTGGGGATCGGAAGCCAAGTACAGCTCACCATCGATCATTTTTTGTTTTTCCGATTTTGTTGTAATACTGCTCATGATTGTTTCCCCTTTACGTCTATATTAATTTTTGAACCGTTAAATTAAGATACTTTATAAAGCTATAATAATTATATGGGATAACCTAAATAAATCAAGTTCCTTTGCAAATTGAATATAGAGATATTATGCCTAATGTTATTAAAAAAACCTCTGCGATCCAATAATTATTGGATCGCAGAGGTTTGCTGAAGTAAAAAATATATAGCAGTTTGCAAAGACAACTTTTAAATCAACACATTATCCAGCCGCCTGAACAGTTTGCTCCTTGCGACTAATTGCGTAAACGGCCGACACCAGACCCATCAGGATCAGAACCGATCCCACCCATCCTGTATACATAATGGACGAATGATCGATAACCATCCCACCTATATAGGTTCCCAGAGCAATACCAGCATGTGCAATTCCTGAATTGGTGCTAATTAACGTTTCAGCCGTTGCCGGTGAGGTTTTGATAATCAGACTATTCTGTACCGGTGTAACGGTCCAGCTTAATGCACTCCAGATACTTAGCAGAATCAAGAAGGCAATTAAAGGCAACCCGGTACTAAATGGAATAACCGCCATGCTTATGATAAAGGGTATCAGCACGATAATAATGGCTTTGGCTGGGTGCAAGCGATCTGATAATATGCCGCCGATTCCTCCCCCTGCCACAGCAGCGATACCAAACATCATATAGATAAAGGTGACCATTGTTGAGCTGGCTCCCAGCGCTTCCTGGAGAAATGGTGTGAAATAAGCATATAACGTTAAGTGTCCTGCGAGCACAAGCAATGTTGTAACATGGATTGCCAGCATTTTCGGATTCCATAGAGCAGTAAGCTGCTTCTTCAGGGATACTGCCGGAATCGGCTGCACACGATCCATGGCAATGCCAATGGCAACCATGACTACTGCAGTCAAAATCGCGATCAACATAAACACTTCACGCCATCCTGCGATATTACCCACAAAGATTCCGAGAGGTACCCCCAGAATCAGTGATGCACTTCCTCCCATCGTGATTATTCCCACAGCACGCCCTTTATATTGGGGCTCCACAATACGAGCTGCGAGCGTCAAAGACAGGACAAAAATCAGCGAGCCCGTTGCAGCCCCCAATGCTCTGCCTGCCAAAAGAATATAGAAATTAGCACTGAACGCAGAGATGAGATTGCTGATTAGAAAAACGAATAAAGTGCACATATATACTTTTTTACGTTCGAATCTAGCCGTCATATTTAACAAAATAGGCGCAGATAACGCATAGACAAGGGAGAAGATGGAAATTAAATACCCGGCTTTGGCCAAGGTCAGATGAAGATCTGTTGCAATCAAGTCCAGAATCCCGCCTAAAATGAGTTCAACGGTACCAACCACAAATGCCGCGATTGCCAGGACATATACTTTTTTATTCATTTTTGAATCCTCCTCAAAAGTTACAACTACGATAGTAACTTAATTAAGAGAGGATTTCAATACAAAAAAGCTATTCTCCGAAAGAATAGCTTTGGAACCATCGTTTTAATAAATTAATCGCGCCAGCAGACGTGCGATTTCTTCGTCCTGAAGCAGCTGGTCACCATATTTTTTGGTAATTTGAGTAAGAGCGACGTCATGATAGAAATAATCCGTCATTGCTTTAACAATCGGTTTGGATGTTGTCTTGATGGCCTTCCATGAATCATGCTCGATACCTGCAAACAAGAGATAGCCATGGTCAACAATGATTAGCTGCGAGGGCTCAAGATTACTGTCCTCAAGCATCGGAATTAACGAATATTTATGGGTTAGAGACGTTTGCAGTCCTCCTACAGCCAAGACCTCTACATGTACCCCTTCTGCCTCTTTTCTCTCCAGAAGCTCCCGGTATTTCTCCATTTGTTCGTTCCAGGCCAGAAAAAGGATATACGAATCCGCTTCCTCAATGAGCTGTTCAATGTTCGATGCAATGGATGATGCATCCTTCAATGTCCAGATATGTTCATCTGTGAATGTACGTTTGATTTTATATGTCTTTAATTCCTCAATATCCTTCTCAAAGTCAGCCCTAATTTTGAGTATAATGGACTGAAGATCAACCGCCATGTACAATTTTTTCTTCCCATGCATAGTTGTTAGGACGATTCCCTTATCAATAAGCCGATTAAGCACTTCGTATATCTTAGCCTTGGGTACATTAGAGTAATTAACAATGGATGTGGCATCGAGCGGTGCATCCTGCGCAAATATGGCCTCATATACCTGACTTTCATATTGTGTAAAACCGAATTTCTGCAACATGGTTCGATTCGGGCTCCTTCTTGTTTGTATCGTTCTATACAGTTTAGACGCCTGAACTTCCCATGTCCAGTTTATCCCACCTAATTACGTTCGATCCCAAAAGCGTTGTTGGGTCATGGCTTGAATGAATTGTTCTGCAAAAGCTGTAGGTTGCTGTTCCACAATGACACCAGGTTTGCCGATAATGCCGACTGGCTGAATCAGGGCCGCCCCCGTCGGTGTAGCTCCTATCGGTTTAAAATGATTGTACGTTTCAATGGCATAGGATCGGGTGTATTTCTGAAAATAATCATCTTCCTTCTGTCCTCCAACAATGAATAACCCATCATATACCAAAGGTGATCCGGTCAAAAAGCTGTCGTCCACTTTCAACTCCACACCGCTCGTTCCATGGACCACACCTTGTCTTTCATGAACAATGACTGGACGAAGTCCCGCGCTCTTAAACTCATCCAAAATGTATTGTGTGCTGGGACCATCAAATCCTTCACCGACAATCACCCCGACGCGCAGCGTTTTGGGAGAAAACACAGTATTGGCCATACTTAACGCAGGGGAGGATTTTGTCACTGAAGATTCGGGAACGTTCGGTACAGCGACTCCAAGCTCGTGGGCCAGAATGGTCGCCAGCTCTGTGCTGATATTCCCTAACATATCAACGACCTGTTGACGAATTGAAACGTCCTTTACTTTCCCAAGTTCAAACGTGAGCGCCTGAATGATATGACTCCTCTCCACGCCTGTCATGCTGTTCCAGAATAAACGTGCCTGCGAGAAATGATCCAGGAAACTAGGTGCCGTTTTCCGTTCCTTGAGACCTTGCACCGTGGAAGGATAGGTTACAAACCCACCTTTTGTACCGGGCACAGTATAGGGAGAATTATTGGCAAGAGAGTTATCGTGATAGGCGACTCTCCCCCGATCAATAGTAAATCGGGAAGCGCCGTCTCTCTGGTTGTTATGTATAGGGCATACAGGACGATTGATCGGCAATTCCTGATAATTCGTGCCAACCCTTGCCAATTGTGTATCCGTATACGAGAATAGCCGGCCTTGAAGCAGTGGATCATTGCTGAAATCAATGCCACGTACAATGTTGCCAGGATGGAAAGCCGACTGTTCCGTTTCCGCAAATACATTCTCGACATTTTGGTTAATCGTCATTTTGCCAATGATTCGTACCGGAATGTCTTCTTCAGGCCATAATTTCGTTGCATCCAAAATATCAAAATCAAACTTGAATTCATCCGCTTCCTCCAGCACCTGTATTCCAAGTTCGAGCTCAGCAAAGTTACCTGCATTGATATTCTCCCACAGGTCCCTGCGATGAAAATCCGGGTCCGCCCCGCCCAGCTTCTGCGCCTCATCCCACACAAAAGAATGCATGCCAAGTACAGGCCTCCAATGAAATTTTACGAATCTGGATTTGCCTTCTTTGTTCACCAGCCGGAAGGTATGTACTCCAAATCCCTGCATCATTCGAAAGCTTCGTGGTATCGTGCGATCAGACATAATCCACATGACCATCGCTGCCGACTCCTGATTATTCGCGATAAAGTCCCAGAAGGTATCGTGCGCAGTGGAGCCTTGTGGAATTTCATTATTGGGTTCCGGCTTCAGTGCATGAATCAAATCCGGGAACTTGATCCCATCCTGAATGAAGAAGATCGGAATATTATTGCCGACCAGATCAAAGTTGCCTTCTTCGGTATAAAACTTTACTGAAAACCCACGCACATCCCGATTCGTTTCGTTCACTCCTTTGGAGCCTGCAACCTCGGAAAAACGAACGAATAGCGGTGTCTTCACACCGGGATCCTGAAGAAAATGTGCCATCGTTAACTCTTCAAGTGACTCATATAACTCAAATTCACCGTAGGCTCCATATCCCCGGGCATGCACAACTCTCTCCGGAATGCGTTCCTGGTCAAAGTGAGACAATTTCTCACGCATCAGAAAATCTTCAAGCAGCGTGGGTCCGCGATCCCCCGCTTTTAGCGAGTTGCTATCATCCGATATTTTAACCCCTTCGTTGGAAGACATCTCTTTTCCGTTATTATCCCGAAGAAAGGCATTTCGCTGTTCTATCTTTTTGTTCTCATCCATGGGTTCCTTGCTCATTCCAATCACCTCCAGCATTATATGTATGGGACTGGAAGTACACTTATGATTGACTGATACACCATACTTTGGTCCGAATCATGTGTGTGAATTACAAATACGGATAACATGAGCTTTGCCATGAGGCATAGCTGGCGATTGTCCATTTATGAAATATCGCGTCCATTGTCTAACACCTTCCTCATTCCCTTTTCATTTACTATAAAGAATCTAATAGAAAAGAGATGATGAGGATGGCTAGTGTAAAAGCTGTTCCACAACCGGATTTGGTATTGATCTACTGGTCCAGAAATCCGCTCGTTCCCGGTTCTGCACGCCGAATCAGAAGTGTACGTGTGATCGGGAACACATCCCCTTGTACCTTCACACTGGTGCGTGGTGCATTGCTGATTAATGCCTTAAACTGTTTGCTGGACAATGATATTGGTTTTAAAGTGGTGTATAGCAAAAAAACATCGAGCATCAGTGGCGTTTTATTGTTGAAACGCAGATCTTAAACGAACAAACAGGTGCCTCCTTCAATAAGGAAGTGCACCTGTTTGTTATTTAATCAATGAATGATGTGACTGAACTCCACTCTATTTGACGTTCATATAACGTTCGAAGGCATCATTACGGATGGTCAGTAACTGTTCAAGTCCCATATCATTCAACTTTTTGATATAAGCATCCCAGCCGTCTTCGATGCCGCCTTTGGTTACCCACTGAGCTCGCATCGTCGCTACATAACCGTCAATATCCGTTGTCAGCGTTGGCAGCTCCTGGAACTCTTCAGCATTGTACATAACCTTCGGATAAGGTGTCGTTACATCTGCACTGCCCAACTGATCAATTTGCAGCTTGAGTCCGTCACCAGCCTTCGGATTAAGCTTAATTTTTTCTTCAAAGGAAGGGCTTACATATTTGGGTCCGAAATCACGCAGGGATTGATCCCAGTACCAAGCATCGGCGCTAGTGCCTGCTGGCGGGTCCATCAGCGTATATGTGCCATCATCATTTTTCTTGATTACAGTTCCAATCGCACCCCAGAAATTCTGAATGCTGGCTTCATTGGAATAGAACTGATCAGCCCAGCGTGCCGCTACTTCTGGAACAGTACATGAACTTGTAATGAGCAGTTCATTACGGGCCAGATTCATACCGCCCGGATCACCTGGTTGATAACGTTTGCCATCAGGTCCGGCAATAGGCGCAATCGCTTCATATTCGTCGCTCCACTTGCCAAATACTGCATCGGGCGTCCATTGGTTGCTGAAGCCGACGATTGGAATGTCTGCATTTTGCCATTTGGCTGATGTCATTGTATTGTCTTGTGTGAACAGTTCCTGATCAATCAACCCTTCTGAATACAGCTTGTGTGTATAAATAAGAGCTTCTTTATAGGCGTCAGTCGTTGGGAAGAAGACCGGTTTACCGTCCTGCACAATCATACTGCTGGCATTAATGTCAGTGATTCCGAATGGATTGAGGAAATCCACATTCAGACCCGTTTCCGTGTACGGAATTTCGTCCTGTTTTCCATTTCCATTCGGATCTTTTTCCTTAAACGCTTTCAACACCTGATACAGTTCTTCTGTTGTCGTTGGTGCTTTCAGCCCCAGCTTATCAAGCCAAGCCTTATTAATTACAGGCTGATTCCGGCTCTTCGGACGGGCAGGCAGTCTTGTTGGCATGGAATAGATTTTGCCATCAGGAAAAGTACTGATTTTCTTCATGTCTGGCGTCTCTTGCATAGCAGCCTTCAAGTTGGGCATATACGAGTCAATATACTCATCCAGTGGACGGAAATAGCTCAGGTTGTTTACAATGTCCGAATCGCTGAACACCTGGTCACCCAAGATAATGTCCGGGAGTGTACCACTGGCAAGCATAATGGATTTCTGCTCCCCCCAGTCATTAGAGGACATGACCTGCCACTCAATTTTCACATTGGAATCCTTCTCCAAATCCTTGAGCCATTGGTTCTGTGTAAAGGTGTCGCCCATATTCCCCCAACGAACCGTCAGTACCTTGAGTGTGACCGGTTTATTGACAATCGGAAGACCTTCCTTGTTAAAATCACTTGAAATCGTAGTCTCCGCAGGTTCACTACTATTTCCACTACTACAACCAACAACGCTGACCAACATGGCCGACACGAGAAGCAGGCTGTTCATTTTGGTGAATAACTTCTTGCCTATCTTTTTCCCCATTTGGGAACCCCCTTGATTCGTAATGAATTTCAACCCGCCTTATTCCTTCACTGCGCCGATCATCACCCCCTGATTGAAATACTTTTGGATGAACGGATACACACACATGATCGGAATTGTAGCGATGATAATAACGGAATACCTCATCAAATTGGCAAGACGCAGGGCAACTTGTGCTGCTTCTCCTGTACCCATGCCGGACTGCATCTGATTCGTGATGAGGATATTACGTAAAATTAGTTGCAGCGGATACAGATTCGGATCTTTTAGATAAATCAGGGCATTAAAATATGAATTCCAATACCCTACAGCAATCCATAGTCCAAGGACTGCGATGATTGCTTTGGACAGCGGCAATACGATGAGTACAAAATACCGCAGGTTACCACAGCCATCGATCTGGGCAGCTTCCCATAAATCTCCCGGAATACTGGTCTGGAAAAATGTCCGGGCGACGATCATGTCGAAAACCACGACGGAGAACGGAAGCACCATCACCAGGAACGTGTTATAGAGATGGAAGTCGCGGATCGTCAGGAAGGTTGGAATCAAGCCGCCGCTGAAGAACATCGTAAAGATAAAGAACAGCGAGAAAAATTTGCGCCCGACCAGATCTTTTCTCGATAATGCGTAAGCCGCCGAAATATTAACGACAAGCCCGAAGAGTGTTCCCACCACCGTATACAGAATGGTATTTCGATATCCGATCCAGATATTTTCGTGTCGCAGCAGTTCCCTATACCCTTCAAGCGTGAAACCTTTGGGGAAAACCCACACCTGTCCGTTAGCCACAGATGAAGGATCACTGAACGAGGCGATGACAATAAAATAGATCGGATAAATGATAGCAATCAGAAAAAGAACAGCAAAGGCATACAGTACAACTTCTGCAACCGTAACACGTGGTCGACGTTTTGTACGGGGAGTTCTGGTCATTGCTGCCGGTTCCATAACGCTCATCTTGTTTGTCTCCCCCCTACCATAGACTGTTTTCACTGTATTTCTTGGACAACTGGTTGACCAGAATAAGCAAAATGAAATTAATGACGGTATTAAACAGGTTTATCGCTGAGGAGAAGCTGTATTGGCTGCTCAGTAACCCGATTTTGTATACATAAGTAGACAGAATCTCACTTGAGAGAATGTTCAGGTCATTCTGCATCAGATACACCTTCTCAAATCCTACGCCCAGTAATCCGCCTACCCGCAGAATAAGCAGCGTGATGGCAGTCGGCAGCAGCATCGGAATATCAATATAACGAACCTTGTGCCATCGACTTGCCCCATCAACCGTGGCCGCTTCATAGAGGCTTGGGTCTACGGCAGACAGCGCGGCAATATAGATAATGCTATCCCAACCGACATGCTGCCACACGTCAGACCATACATACACACTGCTGAACAGAGCTGATGAACCCATTAAGTCCGGTGCTTGTGCTCCAAACAGCTGATACATATTGCCAACGAGCCCTGTACTTGGCGAGAACAGGATCAGCATCAACCCAACCATAACTACCGTTGAAATAAAGTGAGGCATATAGGAGACTGTCTGAAAAAGCCTCTTGAATCTTCCTGCTCTCATCTGGTTCACCAGTAGTGCAAGCATAATTGGGATCGGAAAAGTAGCCAAGCTGTACAGACTGATCACAAGTGTGTTACGTATCGTATTGGTAAATTGATAGGAATGAAAGAATTTCTCAAAGTATTTGAATCCAGCCCAAGGGCTGTCTCCGATTCCCAACGCCGGACTGTAGTCCTTAAAAGCGATTAATACGCCGTACATCGGCTTGTAGGCAAATAAAAGTGTCAACAGAACCGCTGGAAAAAGCAAAACGTAAAGGCCCCAGTTTCGCCTGATTCTCTCCAACGTTCTTCCAATATAAAGTGGATTGGTCCTCATGGTTCTTCCTTCCCTCCTGTAAATATACTGATGCTGCTCTCCCGTAGGACCTGTCATCTCTGGAATAGCTTCAGTATAAACTGCTTCACATTGGGTTTACCGGACCGCTAAGGACGTTATTCGGACTTCTATGGTTCCATCAATGAACTTTACAAGTAACCAAGATGCTTACAAGCAAAAATCATATCGTTATCCAGACTTTCGTGTGTGTAATCCGGACTTATGAATCAAAAGATGCAAATCTTTATGTTTTTTTCAAATAAAGGTTTTATACTATTCCTGAGATATTAAAGCGTATTCATAACCAAGCAATCAAGAAAGTGGTGCATTGTTCCATGGCAAACCTGAACACCATCAAACCCTACCCCATTCGGCATTATATCCGCATGATGTTCGTCATTTCCTTTGTCGTGCTCATCTTGGATCTTGTGATCAGCATTGCTTCCATATCCATGGTCAAACAGCAATCCACCCAATACTTGCAGGATGCAGCCGATCTGTATATCAATCGCATTAATCACGATTTTGCGTACATTAATCATTTCATGGGGTGGACACTGGCCAATGACGAGAATCTCGACAACATGAATACATATGGCGTGAACAGTATTCCGTTCCTAAAGGCCAACGAGAAATTACATTTGCTCTTTGCCGAACTACAGCGAAACTACGGGCAGTCGTACAATTTCTTTTATTACTTGGAGAATAGTGAATATTTCCTCAACTGCGCTCCAATAAGCATCTCCTATTCGGATTATTCAGAAGTGAAGAAGCAGATCATTACGCTAACCCGTGATAAAGGTGTGTATGAGAAGTTCTATTCCCATTGGACACCAATTCACGTGAACGGCACTTCTTATCTTATCAATATTGTGCCGTACTACAACCGTTATCTTATTGCCTTGATATCCGCAGATGAACTGATCGCCCCTCTCCAGCAGATTAATCTGGGGGCCAACGGATACGCCTCTCTGGTAGACGAGAATGGAGTGCAACTTTCTGGACCTGCCGGCGGGGATCACATACCAGAAGTGAGACATTCATTTCTCGATCTGTTCCAGTCTCATAATATTGTCAGCAGCGACTTCTCCAATGCGGCATTCAGCGTGCGCATGGCCATCAAGTTTGGTGCATTCGAGAAAATTATGGTAGCTCAGCTACTCATTATGCTGCTTTTTCTGATTGTTACCTCCACATTAAGTGCAATCATCATGTTTTTCAGGAGAAATCTGCTTGTTCCCATTCAGCGATTCTCCAAAAATTTGGCGCGTATTAACGAAGGGGACGAAGCGACAGACTTCAAGAGCAGTCGGATTATGGAACTGGAGCAGGTCAATGCACAGTTTAAAGAACTGGTAGCCCAGATTAAACGGTTCAAGATCGATCGCTACGAGCAGGAATTAGAGAAACAGAAAATACGATTGGATTATATGAAATTGCAGATTAAGCCCCATTTCTTCCTGAACTGTCTGACGAGCATGTACAGTATGGCACAGATGCAGATGTACGAGGAAATTGAGAGTATGGCCCTGGCTACGTCCCGATATTTCCGATATATCTTTCAAAGTGGGGAGAATTTCGTTCTTCTGAAGGATGAGATTGAACATGTGAGGACATTTCTGGATATCCAGAAGTCGCGTTACCGCGATGCTTTTTCCTACCGCATTGAACATCCAGATGTGATCACGGGCATCGCTGTGCCACCACTCGTCATTCAGACATTCATCGAGAATGCCGTCAAATATGGGGTCTCCCGAGATCGGGAATTATGCATTACTTTATCCGTAACGGAACAACGACAGGAAAATGGCGATCATGTGCTGATCCGGATTTCGGATACAGGTCCAGGATTCAGCCCGGATGTTCTTGACGCACTGATGCGTGGAGAAGCGCTGGAACAAACCGGTGGTAACCGGATTGGCATTATGAATACCATACAACGTTTGGAGTTGTTATATCGGGATGAAGCGAATATTACCTTTGCAAACGATGCAAGTGGCGCCCTGATCACGCTTTCCTTGCCTAAAATGATACTGAATTCAGATACTTCGGGAGAGGTGACAAACCATGAATGCATTGCTGGTTGATGATGATTATTTTGTAGTTATGGCTTTGGAAAAGAAAATCGATTGGAAGGCCTTGGGGATTCATACGATATTCACAGCCTACAATATTGCGCAGGCCAAGGAGGTTTTGCAAAATCATCCTGTTCAAATTCTCATATGTGATATTGAGATGCCCCAGGGCAGCGGGCTGGAATTACTCGCATGGGTCCGGGACGAATCGCATAATGTACAGACGATATTTCTGACCAACTATGCCGATTTCAATTATGCCCAGAAAGCAATTGAGCTGCAAAGCTTTGATTATTTTCTGAAGCCTATTGAGTTTGACAAGTTAACGCTTATTATTCAAAAGGCGGTTGCCAAAGCCCGAGACCAGCAGTTCATTGAGAAAGCCATTCATGAGGGTGAACTGTGGCAGAAAAATCGGAGCAAACTGATTGAGGATAGCTGGCGCAGGCTGATCTCTGGTAAAGCCTTTCCTTCCGGCCCTGCCGACGTCTCTGCCTTTTTGACAGAACAAAACCTGCCTTATGAAACAACAGATCTGTTTCTGCCTATCCTGGTTAACCTGTTTCCGTATGATCATACGCTGGGCAAGACCGACAAGAACCTGTTCGATTACGCTTGTTTGAATGTGATGGTTGAACGGTTTCAGGACACTCTCTTCTCCATTGAAGCCATTACCGAGATCAAGGATCATAACTGGATGATTATTCTAAAATGGAACAGAGCGCCGGATGCACAGCTGATCGAATCCATGTGCGGTTCGTTTATCCCGGAGGTTAATAATTACCTGAAGTCGGATGTCTGCTGTAGTATCGGGTTCTCTCTGCCACTGGGTCAGATTCGTCATACCATCAACGAGTTGTTGCTTATGAATGAAGAACGAATCAAACACCGCAACCAAACCTTTTTACTGGAAAACTATAATAGACCTGAATTGAATTACACACCGCCTGATCTGGGATTGCTGGAGAAATTGTTGAATGAAAATCGCTTCCAGGCGTTTCTGGATGAAACGGGGCGTTATATGCATCAACTTGTCCGTGAAGAGGTGGTAGGCACCGCTGTTCTAAGTCTGTTGCGTCTTGATCTGGTGCAACTTGTGTATGCCCAATTGAAGAGTAAGGAGATCGAAGTGCACAAGCTGTATATGGGCAAAACGAATGATCAGTTGTTCATGCAATCTCTGCATTCTATTGAAGACATGCAATCCTATATCGCTTACCTGGTGAATACGGCTGCGGAATATCTGAATGTTGCCGAGCAGCCCAAGTCGGTTGTACATGAGATTACCCATTATATACGCACTCACTATGGAGAAGATCTAACGAGGAATAACCTGGGGGAGATGGTCTATCTTAATCCAGATTATCTAGCAAGACTGTTCAAGAAAGAAATGGGCATTTCACTGGGCCATTATGTCATCCATACTCGTCTTGTGGCGGCCCGACATTTGCTGGAGACCACCGCACAATCGGTGCATACCATTGCTGGAAATGTCGGTTATACCAACTACTCTCACTTCACCAAACTGTTTAAGCAAGAGATGGGCTGCAGCCCCAATGAATATCGCAAAAAGCAGAAAGAAAACTCTCATGAAACAGGATGACCTTTCTCCTGTAATACAAAATGCCACCCTGCGTATCGCACGCAGAGTGGCATTTGCTGTTTTGCTATGCCTTATTTATTCGCATTAATGACTTCATTCACTTCCTGAGTGATCTGGTCTCCGCCAAGCTTTTTCCAATTTGCAACAAATTTATCGAACTCGTCAATAGACAGGTTGCCGTAGATGATTTTCAGAAACGTCTCAGCTCGCAGTTTATCCAAGGTTGCCTGTTTGGTGTTCATGGTTCTCGTCGGGGCGTAGATAAATTCATTCATGACAATGAGATCGTTATCCCGATAATATTTAATGACGCCCTGCGAGCTTTCCGGTCCAAAAATACGTTCCATATGCCACTTATCCAGATTTCCATTGCGGTAATCCATAATATCATCGTAGAACAGCTTTGCTTCGAGCTCTAATCCGGAAGTATCTCCCGTTTTGAGCGCCTGCTCGACTTCATCTTGTGCTTTTACGTTTTTGTTAGCAGGCAGATTGGATACGGTCGCATTCTGAAAACCGAGTCCGGTTACCCCGTTCAAATACGCAGCACGCTCTTCCTTGGCCGACTCACCGAACATTTTCTCTGCTTGGAAATTCAGCAGCTTGATTAAGGCTTCCGGGTGCTCATAGCCTTTACGAACGGCGAATATACCGCCCAAGCTGAGGTGGTTCTGCGTTTTGGCAGGCTGATCATCAATAGATTGAACCGGATAAGGCAGCCAGTCCACGTTCTTATCCTTTTTGATCATGCTGCTGACTTGAAATGGTGCCCATTGTGGCAGGAAGAATATGCCTGACTTACCCCCGTTGACATCCTCCATCATTTTTGCAAAGTCCTTCACTCCAAACTCAGGATCAATAACGCCCTTCTGGTACAGATTTTGCAGTTCTCGCAATCCTTCCTTCACTTCAGGCTGAACGGTACCATTCACGACCTGACTCGATGCGTCCTTGATCCAGGTTTCAAGATAACCATGATAACCGAGCAGGAAGCTGTTGATTGGCAAATCCTTGTTTAATGCAATACCGTAGGTATCATCTTTACCATTCCCGTCCGGATCTTCAAAGGTAAAGGCTTCCGCAATCTTAATGATATCCTGCATAGACTTTGGCGCTTCCAGTCCCACTTTCTTCAGCCAGTCCTGACGAATCCAGACCATATCTGAGGAATCAAGTGAGCCTGGGAAACTCACCATCGCGTAAATTTTCCCATCCTTGGTTACCGGTTTCAAGCCTGCTCCATCCTCAGCAGACATAAATTCCTTGACCAGATCGGATGCATACTTATCATAGACCTCAGTCAAATCTTCCAGCATCCCAGCTTCATGCAGCTGCTCAAACTGCACAGCACTTACTTTCAAAACATCTGGCAAATCGCCACTCGCCAGGGTGACGTTCATTTTGTCGTTGTAATTGGCATCTGGGACAATCCAGTCATAGGTGACATCGATCCCAAGCTCGTCCTTGTATCCTCTGGTCCATATGTTATTGGCGTGTGTATCGCCTTCGGCGAGCGTTTCTTTCCCTGTTTCATTCATAGTTGATGTTAATTTGATGGGTGGATCATATTTCGTAAGCGGGCCTCCCGCATCCTGCTTTTTGTTCGGTTGCGCTTCATTCTCAGCACTACCCGTACCCGATGAACAGGCTGCAAGCGTGGTTGCCAGAACCATGGTTAACGTTAACAATGAGAATTTCTTTAATGACATGTTCATGCGAATCCCCCTTTTTATTCCTCCCGTGAGGTATATAAGATGAACTAATGAATGTTAAACGTTGCACTCCGATAGCAGAACAACCTTTTGATCGCTGTTATCCCCAGATTTCCTTTATCCCTTTTTGAAGGGAGAAATCCGGTGATAAAGGCGAACGCTCCGCTTCTTCAGGTCTCTTCTGCTCTCTCCGTTATGGTTTAATCTTCTTTCATCTTATATATAATTTTATTGTATAAAGAAAGCGCTATCACTTCGAGTGTACCCCGTTGACATCTGGTATCTTTGATTTACCATTTCAGACTTGATCTAACTTTTTTGATCCCGATATTCCTGCGGCGTGCAGCCGGTGGCTTTTTTGAAGAAACGATAAAAATAATGCTGATCACTAAATCCGACCTTGGCGGATATTTCATGCATTTTGCAGGTGGAGCCGAGAAGTAATTCCTTGCTTCGCTCAATGCGCCGGTCATGGATATAGTCGGATATGCCTTTGCCTGTTATGTGCTTGTACCAACGGGACAGATATGACGGATTAAGGGAAACCTCCTGTGCAATTCGGGTTAGCGATAGGTCATCCTCCAGATGGTGCTTGATATAATGGTGAATGGTGATGAGAATCTGCGACTGATCATGGATACGTGTAACACTTCTTTTGGAGATAATCCATTCATATGCCGATTGATAGAAAACCACCAGATCAGACCAAGGCGTATGGATGTCAAAATGAAGCATACGAGATAACGCAATTTCCTCCATTGCTGATTCGTACAAGCCCAGCTCATGAAGAATCTCAATCAGTGCATTACCTGCGCATGAATAGATCTTCATTCGAAAGAATGGATCTTGAAGTCCTTCTTTTGAAGCCTCTGTCCATTTGTGAAACGACTCCATCCACTCCCTGTCTCCTGTTGTAACGCGCTGCCTGATCTGATCCAGATGAAGAGCTGCAACACTCTGCTGATTCAAAATATTGGGGGTGTATGGCGAATCATGCTGCACCTTGACCCGAAGAAGCTTCTCCATCCCAAGTCCAGGGCCCTCATGGATCGACAGGCGCAGCTGTGCAATCGCCTGACTTAACTCCATCCACTCCACCGCCTGTTCGCTCACCATAATGGAGACGGACAGATTCAGACAATCCGCACAGGATTGCTGCACAGACTCCAGCGTTCCATAGACGAAACGCAGTGTCTGTTCCCACTTCTCCTGCTGTCCTGTATGGAAGCTCAATGGCTCCACCTTTGGCTGAACAAAGCAGGCGATCACCTGATAATCCAGATCAATAGCCTTGACCTTGGCCTTATCCTGAAGCAGCTCCTCCGCAACGTTGGCAACCGCATAGCGAATTAAACTTCGGTCCGCCTGGGATTGATAGTTGTTCCACTCCTCAACCCGTATAATGACCGGAATTACAGGCTCGTTGGACATGAAAGGTAACTGGACCGCATCCAACTCTTCCTGAAGCGAGGCGGTATCATTTCTTTCTGTTCGTTTTAGGAGATCCAGCAGTAACTGTCTCTGTAGCTGCGGCAGCGCTCTGGGCAGCTTGCTGCGAAACCAGGCATGCTGGTAACGGAAATCATTTTCCTCCGAAATTTGTGTTAACGCCCGCTCTACCGCTGCGCGAATATGACTCATGCCCTCTGTCTTTAACAGGTAATCCACGACACAAGGGTTACGTATCGCTTGATGTGCATAATCAAATTCGTTATGACCTGTCAGCAATAGAACTTTGCATCGTGGCCAGCGATCCGTTATCTTCTCGATCAGCTCCATACCATCCATGCCTGGCATACAGATGTCGCTGAGCACGATATCAATTTTGACAGAATTCAACCACTCGATTGCTTCAAAGGCAGAGTATGCCTTAATGATCTCCATATCCTGAAAATCCGCTTTTTGAAAGAACGCATAAAGACCATCCAAAATAACCGGTTCATCATCGACAATTAACATGCGCTGCATACGATTACTCCCGTCTCCATGGAATATTTAAAATCATGCATAAACCGCCCAACTCACTACGCTGCGCACAAAGACCATAGCCCGTCCCGAACTTGATCCGTAAACGTTGATTCACATTCATTAGTCCCGTAATCTCTTCATCCCCATGTCTCGGGTTCGCAGATTCCTGAAAGGATGCTTGCAGGCTGCTCAGGATTTCATCCTTTAATTGATCACCATCATCTTCTATCCGAATGGACAATTTGTGATGGTCCACTTGATAGGATAATTTCAGAATTCCTCCCTGACTGCGCTTGGCAAGGGCATGCTCGAAAACGTTCTCCACAATCGGCTGAATGATGACTCGAGGAATGGCGATGTCTCGATACTCCCTACTTAGTTCCTCCAATTGCAGTTGGACTCTTGAGCCAAATCGAATTTTCTGAATAGAAGCATAGACCAAGGCATGGTCCACCTCTTCACCGAGCGATACCTCGGAATGAGAATCCCTGGACATATACCTGAAATATTGACCCAAATAGTCGGTGAATTCCTGAATTAATTCAACATTCTCGACCTCGGCCATTTGCTTGATGCTGAACAGACTGTTATATAGAAAGTGAGGCTGAATCTGGGACTGCAAATGTTTGAGTTCTGCCTCGCTGGTTCGAATCCGGGCAACATAATTTTCATCAATCAAAATATGTAAGCGCTCTATCATGTGGTTGAAGCGAGAGTATAAATAACCGAATTCATCGCGTCTGGATTGCGGAATATGAATATTTGTTTGGCCCTGCTCCGCCATTCTGAACCCGCGAATGAGCACAGATAACGGCTTGTGAATTGACCTGTAGATCGAAAAGGAGAAGATCATAATGATAACAATTGAAATAAGCGTCAACGTCCACAGCCATAGGTTGTATTGTTCCAGCGGAGCTTGGAGCACATCATTAGGGATACTGGCTGTCAGCGTGAACGAGTGATCGGGATCATAAAGCGAATAATACAGATATGGATCGGATTGAAATCTCGTCACTTGCATGGATACAGGTGATACCGGTGATACCCGTTGCAATAATGCCGCCGACGTAGGTTCGTCTGAAGAGGAAATGGCGACATTGTGCTTCTCTCCGAAGCTCAGCGTAATATCACTGCCTCCTGTTTCCTCGAGCTGCTGTAATCTGTGCTTCAGTTCTTCTGCAGACAAGCGTATGCCTAATATAAAATTGGGTGGTTCTTCATGATTCATGTTATACGGATTGCTTTTGAGAAAATAAAGATTGTTATCCGAATAAGACAACTCACCATTCAGATTCCCCATAGTTTCCAGCAGATCCTTCCATTCTGTATCCTCTACATTGCGAATTCCGTCCACCGCGCTTACTCGTTTATGCAGAGCCGGAACGTAATACACAACATCGCTGATATAGGGACTCGTCACCATGATCTGCCCCAGCTTGTTGTGGATATTATTGAGACTGGAAGTCACCTCATATCTACTCATAATCGCAGCTCGTGTACTTAGGGTGGACATCGTTTCATCGAACGAAAATTCGGTAACAAGCCCACTCATTCTCTCCAGTTCGAATTGCAGATGATTGTGGTAAAAATAAAGCTTTGATTCATGCGCCTTCTCCACTTCCGTCTGCATTTGCTTGGAGCTGGTATGCGTGATCATAATGCTGATCCCATATAGGGGCAGGATGACGAGCACAAAAGCAATCATCAGTTTGACGACGATGGATGCATTTTTCCAGGTGCCCACCGCGAATCTCATTTCACTTCACTCCTCTCCTCAACGGCAAAAAGGAGCCGGAAATCGGCTCCTCCCATTGGTTTTCCTCCATCGATCTTATCCCTTTACACTACCGACAACAAGTCCATGAACGAAATACCTTTGCAGGAACGGATACACGAGCAGAATGGGTATAACAGACAAAAAGATTTGAGATGCCTGGGTCGTTCTATCCGACACCTGACTTAATAGTGTTGCATCTTCAAGGGTCATCATCTCACTTTGAATCATCGTCACTTGCTGAAGCATCGATTGCAAATACGTGGCTAGCGGATAACCTTCCGGACTTTTCATATAAATCATGCCATCAAACCAGGCGTTCCAGTGTCCCACCATGGCAAACAATGTAATGGTTGCGATACTGGGCAATGAAATGGGAAGGTAAATGCTCCATAGCGTGCGGAAATGGCCTGCGCCATCCATCCAAGCCGCCTCTTCCAGCTCCTTCGGCAAACCCCGGAAGAAATTCAGCATAAGCAATACATTAAAGATCGGAATCGCTCCCGGTAATATCAGAGCCCAGATGGAATCCAAAAGGCCTGCTTCCTTGACGATCAGATAACCCGGGATTAATCCTCCACTGAATAGCATGGTAAAGACAAAAACCCACGCATAGAACGTTCTGGAACGAAACTTTGCTGCCTCTTTGGAGAGCGGATAGGCTACAAGAATCGTGAAAATCAGGTTGGTCGCAACTCCGAGTACCACACGGAGAAGACTTGTACCGAATGAATTTAGAAACTGCTGATTTTCGAGAATGTATTTATACGAGGAGAAGGTGAAGTCCACCGGCCAGAATGTGACACTCCCCGCCTTGACTGCATCACTTGAACTAAACGAAATTGCCAGAATATTCACAATAGGAAACAGACATAGCAAGGCAAGAAGGGTCAGGATGACATAATTGATTCCCAGAAACCAACGGTAGGCTCTTGAAGCGTGATGCATGTTCTTGCCTCCTTTCTAGAAAATCCGATAATTGGCTAATCGGTAGGCGAGGAAATAACCAAGCCCGATAAAGATAAACGAAACGACTGACTTAATGAGACCTAATGCGGTTGATACCGAATACTGAGCATCTTGCAGACCGATCCGATAGATCATCGTATCCAGAATGTCTCCGGATTCATAGACCAGCGGATTGTAGAGGTTGAACACTTGGTCAAAACCACCGTTAAGCACGTTACCCAGACTCAGTGTAACCATTAGAATCACGATGGGGCGAATGCCAGGCAGCGTAATATGCCAGGTCTGCTTCCATCTTCCTGCTCCATCCATGACAGATGCTTCGTACAGGGATTTATCAATGTTTGTCAGTGCGGCCAAATATATAATCGTGCCAAATCCGAATTCTTTCCATTGGTCCGTAATGACGAGTATGTAAGGAAACCATTCGTTACTGGCCAGGAATTGAACCGGCTCTACACCTACTGCTTTAAGCAGCATATTTACGATCCCGGTACTGGGAGATAATACATCCACAATGATTCCGGCCAAAATGACCCAGGAAAAGAAATGCGGCATATAGATGACCGTCTGAATCGTTCGTTTAAAACCTGTTTTGCGCACCTCGTTCAGCAGCAGGGCCACAAGTACCGGAATGACCAAACCGGACACAATTTTCATCGCGGAAATAAATACCGTATTCCATACGACCTGACCGAACCCCGGCAGATCGAACAGATACCTGAAATTGTCCAGGCCGACCCAGTTCATATTTTTGAATCCGGCAATGGGAGAGAAATTCTGAAAGGCAATGGAGAGTCCCGCCATCGGAATGTAACCGAATACAATAATGATGATCAGTCCAGGCAATATCATGAGATGAAGCGGAACGTTTCGTATAAATTGTTTGTAGTTGGAACGCATGAGCTGTCTCCTCCTTCAAATTCATTATAGAATCCGTCAGGAATCGGCAATAGTGTAGGCTATTTACTTTAGGTATCTTTTGTTGACCCTCTTCGTTGAACGCCAAAAAACCGCGAGTGTCGCGGTTCTAAGGCTGCATCAGGTTACTATTGAAATATTAAAACTTATTATTTCTGGACATCCATAACCAATACATTGACCGAATGAGCAGGAAGCTGCAAAACAACCGAATCCTCCTGCAGATGAATCACTTGTTCTTGTGGAACAATTTTCTCATCATTTTTCTGGTTCACATTAGGAACATGTAGCAATTCTTCATCTCCGCCAAGTGTTATCCATTTCGCAACAGAGGTAACGTTTAGATTTTGAAGGTGAATTTGGGTTGCTTTGTCCACCCCATCTGCGTTCACCAGCTTCACATACACTTGCTGCGCATCTCTCGTAACAGAATGGAATACATCCCGGTTGTACGCTTCCAGCTTGTAATCCAGAATTCTGCTGGTCGTGTGACCATCGGTATAAGAGCAGATCAGATTCTTCCCTGTATCGCCACCATAATTGACAGTAATCGTATAATTCGTATCGTTCGCCAGCGGTTCATAGTTGGCTGCCCGGAGATTCCCCGCCGCTGAACTGGAAGAATAATCACCCAGAGTGTAGCCTTCTACACCTTGTTTATATACTTTGACTCCCGTTGCATTGCCGCCATATCCGATTGCGTATTCGATGACATCCTTTTTCTCAGGTGAACTATCCGTCAATCCAACACCGATGGTGAAGCCATCCTCACCCGCTATACGCTGAGCCTCGACTTCCACTTTATAATTCGACCATTCATCGTTCAGAAGGAATAATCCATTCAGTCCGCTTGACTGGGCTTTCAAAATCAGTCCTTTTTCCTTCTCCAGCGTGTATCCTGCCGATCCCGGAATCGAATTCCATGCCTCATTCAGAGCTGTCCGCTCCCTGAAATCTTCTGTAAACAGCACGCTGCCATCCTGGTTCGATGTGACCGTAATCCGTTTCACCACAATATCGGCATTGCCTGTCGCAATCTCGATACCGCCTCGTGGAATGAGTTCCATCGGTTGCCCCTTGCTGTACGTTGTAAATGAAGTGCCCAGCACCTGTTCACCCACATACTTGGCAAAAAGCTGCTGCACATAATAATTCGGTGTATACCACACCGTTTCATCATCAAACCAGATGCAGTCTGGCGTCCAGCGATAGGTGCCGTCCGTCAGTACTTTGTTGAACAATGGCGCATAGGCAGCCAGGCGAACAACGTCCGCATTATTTTCAAAACCGGTCATGACCGCCGCTTCTGCGATCGCACCTGCCAGTGTATTTTTGTCCGTGGATGCATATTCTCCCACAAATACCTTGGATGTCTCTGTCCAATCCATACTGCCGTCTTCATGATAAGCCCGCTCATAATAGTTGTACCGGTCCACGTTGTTCAGCAAATAGTCATTGGAGCGATAGTAGTGCTCATCCGCAATGGTATCCATATAGTTGTCCTGATTCTCATACCAAGTGACCGTCTCCTCGATGACCTCTTTGCCATCTGCAAAAGCCACCTGAGCTGATCCGGTCAGATTGCCGCTCAGGAATTTCCAGCCCTGCTGGTACGCATCATCGTCTGCCTGGGCCCCAACTGTCGAAATGATATGAAGCTCATGATCAGGATAATTACGTTTCATATACTCATCAATTGACGTCTTGAATACTTCAAAGTTGGCAAAAAATTCGGTTCCCCAGTTCTCATTACCTACGCCAAGATAACGCAGATCGAATGGTTCAGGATGCCCCATGCTGCTTCGAATGGCAGCCCATTCATTATGTTCAATATCCGTGCTGAGCGCGAAATCGATCAGGTCTGTAAAGTTTCGGATATAGTAATCCCTCAAAGCGCCACCCGCCGGGTGTGCGTAATCCGAACGAGCCTGACACAGAACGCCACAGGCCATGACCGGCACCGGAGCAGCATTCAAATCTTCTGCCAGTTGGAAATACTCCATATAGCCGAGACCCATCGTCATCATGTAACCCCAGACGTTATAGTTCTCTTTGCGAAGCTCCACCGCTCCCACCGAATCCTTCCAGTCATACACATTATCCCAAATAAACGAACCTTCGGAAATGCATCCCCCCGGAAAACGCAGAAACTTCGGATGCAGATCAACAAGGGCTTGAACCAGATCTTTCCTAAGCCGATAGTTCGGATTCCCGGTGTAGTTGGCATGTGCTGAAGCGGATACTCCCTGCTCTTTCGGATCGGCTCCCCATACATCCTGCGGAGTCAACGACACCATGTCGATGGAAATGTCTCCTTCAAAGGTAAGTGCCAATTGCCCAAGCACGGTCTCCGTTCCGGTCAGGGTCACGTTTGAATGGGTGATATGGGGAGAGCTGGAGTGAGTCAATACATGGCTACCACTTGCATGACCGCTGATCTCGCCATTGGCAACAAGGACACGGGTATCGGAATAGGCGATCCCGTACTTCTTCCATGTGTTACCGCCTTCAACTTGCAGCGTAACTGAATCACTGATGGCATCACCGTTCCCGTCCTGCAATTGAACCGTAATCGTTCCTGCGGATACTGCCTTGGCCCAGACGGTAAAATCATATGCCTCTCCTTTCTTGATGGACATGGCACAATGCTCATTGGAATCCGAGAATCCGCGATTTCGAATGGTTGCACCCGTCTGAACCGTTACATAATAAGCGTTCACTTCCGGGTCTTCTACGTTAAGATGAGTGTTTATTCCATCGGTATGCTGTACGATCATTTTCTCGGTATCCCCTGACCAGGCAAACAAAGGATCACGGTTACGGCCTGTCGAACAACCACATTCGCCAGAGTCATGCGAGTACGTATCGAATGCAAAGGATTCGAACGAACGGTTCTGAACTAACTCCGCATAGATTCCCCCATCTGCTGCATTGTTGATATCCTCGTAGAACAGGCCGTACATCACTTCACTAATATCCGCCACATGCTGGTCCCCATGGATTGTAACGGTATAAGGCGGAAGATGTTCTGGCACAACGGACACATCAAAACTTTTGTTCAGCGTATTTCCACCTTTGGTTAAAAGTGCGTTCAAACGAATCTCCTGTGCTGAGCTCAGGGGTTGAACTTGTCCATTCGCTGACAGAACTTCTGGCTGACTTGATTTCCATTGAACGTTTACCTTGCCCCCCAGCAAATCTACAGGCAATGACACGTCTTTGGTAATAATCCGGGCTGGAGCAGACAAATATTTATCTCCTGCCAGCTTCACAATCTCTTCATCCGTCAGGGACTCGCACATGACTTCGATCACTTCATCCATGGACAGAGCCGCCTGATAAATCCGAAAATCAGACAGTGAGCCTGCAAAATCCACATCTGCCGCGTACTGAGAACGTCCAATATAATTGCGGCTATAATTCGCAGGATCCATGAACGAATCAAACCATCTGCGCAGCTTGGCATAGTTGCCACTAGACGTCTGACTGATGGAGCCATCCGCTACTTTCTCTCCATTCACATATACAACCGGACCCGCGCTGCTGCGTGTGCCGCCCTGACTGCCTGCTACTGACAAAGCAACATGCATCCATTCACCACTGGCAAATCCACGTCCCGGGTCTACAACCAGATCATCACCTGCATATAACGTGCCCCGCATCTGACGAGTCAGAAATAAATAGGGGCCCTTTTCTCCTTTGCCGAAGTCGAAAATTCGCTCCCACACGTTCGATCCCTTGCCTAAATGGACCCATGATGCAACAGTTACTCCAGTGTTGTCGCTTACATTTTGCAGCAAATTCGAAGGCAATTCCAAATAGGATGTTCCGTTCGATCCTCCAGTAAAAGTAACCGCCCATCTGCCATTCACTTCGGAAATGTCGGGTATTTTCTCTCCTGCGGCGCCTCCAACGTGCCCATTTCCTGAACTATCCTTGCCAATGTCGGCTGCATCTTCAAACTTGTAGTGTGCAATTAGTTGATTATGAAATGTATTCATGTTCATTCCTCCTATGTAGCGTAAATTATCGTAGATAAGCTTTCTTTAATTCGTATAAATATAAATTAATTAATAAATATATAAACACACGATCTAATCGTATAGTATCTTATTCCGAGTAAAGATTTCAATCCCAAAATTACAAAAAATCCGTTATATCATAGGAATTCTTTCGAATACATCGACCTTTTGCTTATCTCCCTCTCCATCCTAAAGTCACCCTAACCCTGATATTTATGGTTTACAAATATATAAATTGATTGATAATATAACAAATGAAAGCGCTTGATAATTTATGAGAACCAAAAGGAGGGCTGTCAGACCAAATAACGTTTGCGGCAATGAATAGGGTTATTTTTCATTTCAGGTATTGGGAAAGGGGAAACGTATGAAACGTTATTGGGTAAGCGTACTTAACATTTCTTTACTGAGCTCTGCATTACTTACGACAACAGCTTTGGCTCCTGTCTCCGTATTCGCGGATAGTCCGGGGGCAATCCGTTCCAACCCGCAAGTTTCCACATCCATTGAGAATGCGGTTCCAGCATTCAGGAATGTTTCCGTTCATGACCCTTCCGTTATTAAGGTGGGTGATACCTTTTATATTTTTGGTTCACATCTTCAAGTGGCAAAGTCCAAAGATTTGATGAATTGGGATTCGGTCGCCTCCGGGGTTACGGATGACAACCCTGTTGTCCCTAATGTAACCAAGGAATTCGCTGAAGCCCTACAATGGGCGCAGACCGATACATTATGGGCAGCAGACGTCATCCAGTTGGCGGATGGCAAATTTTATATGTACTACAATGCGTGCAAAGGGGACTCTCCCCGCTCTGCGTTAGGTGTTGCTGTGGCAGATAACATTGAGGGCCCTTATAAGGATCAGGGTATTCTGCTCAAATCCGGCATGTGGGATGAGATTAGTGAGGATGGCACCATATACGATGCAACCATACATCCGAATGTGGTCGACCCTGATGTATTTTTCGATAAAAACGGCAAGCTCTGGATGGTATACGGTTCCTATTCCGGGGGGATTTTCATTCTGGAGATGGACGAAACGACGGGGAAACCTCTCCCTAATCAGGGGTATGGCAAAAAACTGACCGGAGGCAATCACAGCCGAATTGAAGCACCTTATATGCTCTATAATCCCGAAACCGACTATTATTATCTGTATCTGTCCTATGGCGGATTGGGTGCTGACGGGGGATATAACATTCGCGTAGCTCGCTCCAAAACACCGGACGGCCCTTTCCTCGATGCTGAAGGAAACGATATGATCAACGTCAAGGCGGACAAGGATAAACCCTTGTTTGACGACCGTTCGATCGAGCCTTTTGGCGTCAAATTACTAGGAAACTTCCTGTTTCAAAGACAGATCGGTGACCCCGGCACAGGTCAAGGTATCGGCTATGTATCACCAGGACATAACTCCGCTTATGTTGACGCTGAAACGGGAAAACAATTTCTGATCTTCCATTCCCGCTTTCCAGGACGCGGCGAAGAGTATGAAGTCCGCGTCCATGAGATGCATATGAACTCGGAAGGATGGCCTGTTGTTTCTCCATATCGCTATGCGGGCTTAGAAGAGGATACTGCCGCATTGAAAACCCAGGATATTGCTGGTCAATACAAATGGGTGAATCACGGGAAGGAAATTACGGCCGAGATCAAATCTTCACAGACCGTTCAGTTCACAGCAGATGGGCAGATTAGTGGTGCGGTGACGGGAACTTGGAGTCTTAAAGAAGACAATCAGGTGCAAATCACATCGAATAATGTTCTGTATAAAGGAGTCTTCACTCATGAATGGGAGCCAGATTCCCAAAAGACGGTTCTGACCTTTAGCGCTCTCTCCTCGTCTGGCGTGGCAATCTGGGGAAGTCAGATGGCTGCAATGAAGGATCAGGATATTGTTAATGCGGTGAAAAAGGATCTGAGTATCGGCGACACAGGGAACGTATTCTTCAACCTGTCCCTCCCGATCAAGGGAACTCGTGATACTGAGATTACGTGGAAATCTTCCAACACCTCTGCGCTGTCCGCTACCGGAGTAGTGAATCGTCCTCGCACGGGTAAGGGAGATGCCAAGGTGGCATTAACGGCAACGATTCGCAAAGGTAGTGCGGTAAGCTCCAAAACATTTAACGTTATCATTCCACAGCAAGCGGTTAGTCCTTTGCTTGGAGAATATACTTTTGCACAAAAGAAACTTGCCAAAATCGCACAGGATTTCAGCAAAAATAAATATCATGGACAAGCCTTTAATGTGGTGACTTCTGCTATTAGCAGCAAGAATCAGGCTGCTGCTTTTAATGGAACCGACAGCTACATCCAGCTGCCCGGAATCATTACCGATACGAATGATTTTACCTTTAGTGCATGGGTCAACTGGAGTGGCGGCGGAGCCTGGCAGCGAATTTTCGACTTTGGAAATGGCCTGACCCGACATATGTTCCTTACTCCCGCCCAGCATAACGGAGCTATGCAATTCACCATTCATGATCAGGGACGGGATCAGAGCCTGATTGCTGCTGAACCGCTGCCCTCCAATCAATGGGTGCATGTCGCTGTTACCCTTCAGGAAAATACCGGCACGTTGTACGTGAATGGAAAAGCTGTAGCAAGCAGCACGGAAATCACGTTTAACCCGAAGGATCTGCAAGTGACGGAAGCTTATTTGGGCAAAAGCCGCTATACAGCTGATCCTTTCTATAAAGGCTCAATGGATAACGTAAAAGTATATGATAAAGCGTTAACCTCTACAGAAATTCAGCGTCAGGCAAAAGAAAAGCCTTAATCAGGATACCTGCCGGAGGTGTTGGATCTATAAAACAAATACCAATAAAGCAGCCGATTTCTCAGGCTGTTTTATTGGTATTATCATTTAAATCTTCTGTATTTATTCCTGTGGTCCGGCTGCTGCAATTTCCGCAATTCGTTCGTTTACATTCCCTTCATACCAACCACCGTGATAACAGAGGATTTTTTCGATGTCATATGCAGCAAATTTGCTTAGCGATTCGTAAGCTTGCTTCAAATCCGGTGTCTGCACGGGGTTAGGTCCTTGCAGTTGTCCCCCGCGAATTAACATGGCATCACCAGCAATTAATGTTTTGGAAGCAGGTTGGTACAAACTGATATGCCCAGGTGTATGTCCTGGCGTCTCAATAACAATGACTCCGCCACCGAATGCCAATTCGTCGCCATCTTCAACAGTATCTGTAACGACAGCTCCAGACACTAAAGGGAAATGGGACGTTTTGAGCTGCACTGTTGGAGGCATTTGTTTTAGAAGGGGAAGCTCTCCATCGATATAAGGACGATCAGCAGCATGTGCATACACCTTTTTACCCGGATAGGTCTTGATGATTTCGGTTAGATTGCCAATATGATCCGGGTCCTGATGCGTGAGCAGAATACCTGTTAACTGTTCAATGGAATATCCAGCTTCCTTCAACTTGGAGGATACTTCTTGCACCATTCCCGCCACGCCTGTGTCCACAAGAATTAATTCATCTTCCGAATATAACAGCGAAGGCGTGAATGTCCACATGCCTTGCGGAAGCTCAATACCGAGTTCGAGAGAAATTACACCTGATTTTTTCATTTTTATGATCTCCTTTTACGCTTGGATTGTGAGTTCATTCATTAGTTCACATAATGCTTCAATGGCATTGTCAGAGAAAAACAATTCCATGTTGGACTGGGTAACGGTTGCCGTTTCCGCCGCGTACTCAAACATCTTGGTTTCATATTCCTGCAAGGCTTTGTCAAGATCAGCATGATTTATAATGGAATTGGCAAGCTCGGCAGCATCCAGCATCGCCAGATTGGCCCCTGCTCCCGCAAAGGGAGACATCAGGTGAGCGGCATCGCCTATCAGTGTAACGCCAGATTTATGTTCCCACTGGTGAGGGACAGGCAGCATATATATTCGTCTGGGTGTGATTGCCCCGTTAGCACATCGGATATAACTCTTCAGTTGTTCGTCCCAATCTTCAAATAACGGCAATATCTCTTTCTTCGCTTCTTCCAAGTTCTCAAAAGGAATATTGCTCTGTTCCAGCCAATCTCGTTCCACCTGGAAACCCAGGTAAACCCGAATCCGTTTATCACCATTCAGCTGTGCCATAATTCCTTTGTGATCGCCCAAGGCATACATACTTCCCATCCCATTAAATGCTGCAAGTTCGGGAAACTGGGCTGCGGCATTCAGGATGTTAAGTTCAATCATGCTCACACCCGAATATTCTGCGGTTGCATCACTGACCAATGGACGAACTTTGGAAAAAGCACCATCTGCTGCAATGACCAGATCAACGGTTTCGGTAAACCCATTTTCAAACCGCAGTTCATGTTTTCCCTGATCAAGCGGTACAGCCTTCAACAATTTATACCCCCATTGAATGGAATTCGGCTGCAGCGAGTCAAGCAGCATCGTCCGCAGCACGGAACGGTCAATTTCAGGACGGTCATGTTCTGTAGGATCAAGGTCTCCCTGGGCATCAAGCAGAATGTTTCCTCTTTTATTCGAAAGTTTTAATGCCTGTCCTTCAAAACGGCAAATGGCATGGAACTGATCGAGTAGTCCGGCCATCTGTAATGCTTTTTGACCGCTCTCCTGATCCAAATCAAGTGTACCTCCTTGTTCGCGAAATGCAGGATATGGATCACTTTCATACACGACAGGACTGTACCCTGCCTGCTGCAAGATCCTTGCCAGCGTGAGTCCACCAGGACCCGCTCCAATAATAGCGATACGTTTATGTTGATTACTCATAGCAATCACTCCTAGATTTATTATTTAATTTCATGTTGTTTTCCTGTTCACAAACTCATCTTAGCGCTTGAAGTTAAACTGAATTTAAATGGATAAAGAAATCAGCAGATTCATATTATCGTAAGGATGTTTCAAATCTGACGATCTGACGAAAAACCAAAAAAGCATCAGTCGCTAAACGACTGATGCTCCGGTAATCCAATTCCATATTCCACACATTCAATCTAATTTCAAGATTTTTCAGTGGTCAGGGGTAAACTCACAACAAATTCCGATCCCTGTCCCAGCTCACTTTGGGCAGTAACTTGTCCGCCGTGCATCTTCACAATTTTTTGGACAAGAGACAGCCCAAGTCCATTGCCTCCCAGGGAACGGGTTCGAGCTTTATCCGCCTTGAAAAACCGTTCAAAAATGTGCAGCTGATCTTCTGGTGAGATGCCCACGCCATTGTCCGTAATCGTACATACAACCTCATCTTGATGACAATCAAGCGTTACCCCAATGGTCCCCTCTTCAGGTGTGAATTTGATTGCATTTTGCAGCAGATTGATCCACACCTGACTTAGCAAATCCTCGTTCCCTATAATCGTGGTCACAGGCAGAGATACATCCAATTGAATTTGTTTTTCAGCCCATTGGGGTTCCAGCATAAGAAGGATGTTCTCAAGTTGTCTGTCCAAACGATAAGCTTTCCTCTCCATGGAAGTGTAATCAGACTCCAATGCGGAAAGACGCAACAAATTACCACTCAGCTTGGATAATCGCTTACTCTCCGTTTCAATAATATCTGCATATAATACGATTTGCTCCGGATTCACACTTTTATTTTTCAGCAACGAGGCATACCCACTGATGGAAGCGAGCGGTGACTGGATCTCGTGAGATACATTGGATATAAAATCCTGGCGCATCTTTTCCACCGAGCCAAGTTCTCTAGCCATGGTATTTACGCTGTCCACCACCTCCTGATACGGGCCCTGTTCGACCTCCATCTTCACAGATACATTGAAATCTCCCTTGGCAATCCTGCTCATCGCTTCAAGCAATTCTGTACGTTGTTTATTGAAAATGAATCTGCGATCCTTCCGTTCTTCGCCACGAATCCATGCCCACACGTAACCTACCAACGGCATAAGAGCCAAGCCAACAATCGCAGTAAGAAGATGGGCAATCAGTTCCGGGGGATTCCCAGTCACCTTATAGATCCACTGCATTAGCACATATCCAACACATAGAGATACACAGAAGAGCACCAGGAAGAAAATCGTTCGCCTTATAAACATATTCATCTCCGCTCGATTGAAAGCCCCTTCTTTCTTCAAGGTGTCTCCTCCAATCGATAACCCAATCCTCGAATGGTTGTAATCTTGAAACCTGCCGTCTCCGGTTGATAACGTTCTCTCAACCGATTGATATGTACATCCAGTGTGCGTTCATTTCCTTCAAAATCGTACCCCCATAAATCCTCAATCAACTGATTACGGGAGAGTGTTTTATTGGCATTACCCGCAAGCTTAAATAACAATTCAAACTCTTTCATAGGAATCGTATGAGTATTCCCCTCCATAATGACGGCATAACTGCTTCTGTCTAGCGTGATTCGTCCAACGGTAACCGATTGAGAAGCATTTATTTTATAACGCTTCAGCAATGCCTTCGTACGGGCTATCAGTTCAGCAGGTTCAAACGGTTTGGTGAGGTAATCATCCGTACCCATTTCAAATCCTTTGACTTTTTGAGTGATATCCTCCTTCGCAGTTAGCATTAAAATCGGAATATCCTCATGATAGCGCCGAAGCTCGCGACACAATTCAAAACCGTCCATATTTGGCATCATAATATCTATAATGCAAAGGCTTGGATTCACTTCTGCTACTTTTTGCAGCGCATCATGTCCATCAACCGCTTCAATTGTAAGAAATCCCTCCTGTTTCAGGATCGTACTTACAAGTTCGCGGATATAAACATCATCATCGACAATTAGAATTTGATTCATTACCGGACCCCCTTTCACTCATTCAGGAAAATCGTACGACACGAATTTAAACAAAATATAAATAGCGTAGAATCTATTCGTATGACCATCTCATTTTGAATAATGGATGACCATGCTTAATTTATTCGCAGAGGCACCCGAATTTTTATAGCCATGGGGTTTGTCCGCGCGAAAACGGATCGACTCCCCTTGTTTTACCGTATAATCCTCTGCACCAACCCGAATCGTAACTTCCCCTTCAAAAACTGTAATAAATTCCTCTGCCCCTTCTATATGTGGTTCAGCATTCAAAGAAGACTCTTCATCCATTTCCATCATGTACATTTCAAAACGGCGTCCTTCTTCGAAGGGAAAATGGGGATAAATCCGAATCTTTCCCTCATCCTCCATCAATGCTTGAATATCACTGCCCGTTACAACTGTAGTGTCCGACTTTGGCTCGTGGATTAAGGCAGTGAACGAAATTTTCAGGCCGTTCGCAATTTTCCATACCGTCGCTATTGTAGGGTTGGATTCACCACGTTCTATCTGACCCAGCATCGTCTTGCTAATTCCAGACATTTCGGCAACCTTGTCCAGACTAAGCTTTCTTTGTTCCCTGAGCTGCTTCAAATTCTGAGCCAGAACAACATTAATGTTTTTCAATATACAGTCACCTCTGTTTTAAAAGATTATATTGTGCTATATAGCGTACATATTGTACAATTATAAAGATCGTACGTTATATCGCACGTTTCAGTTAAATATAACATACAACAAGAATGAAATGTGGAGGACTTATGAATATCATTCCGTTACTGACTTACGCAATCGTTGCTTCATTCACACCGGGTCCCAACAACATCATCGCCATGACTCACGCAAGAAACGAGGGATTCAAAAAAATTATTCCGTTTATTGCCGGCGTAGCAGCTGGCTGCTTGCTTATTATGTTCCTGTCTAGTTATTTCAACCTTATTCTGCATCAATACATCCCTAGGATCAAACCGGCCCTGAACATATTGGGGTGTGTATACATGATCTATTTGGCGATCAAAATCATGCGAAGTAAACCTGCAAATGCCAAAGATCCAAAGGTCAATCGTTTTACGTTTCTCTTTGGCTTCACCCTGCAATTCATCAACCCTAAAGTCATTCTGTATGGTCTTACGGCCATCTCGGTATTTGTTATGCCTCTTGGAGACTCTCATGTTCATATGATCGTATTTTCGTTACTTCTAACCATCATTGGCATTAGTGCCAATATGACTTGGGGGTTATGCGGTATGTTATTTCAGAGCTTTTTACTGAAATATGAACGTCCTTTTAATATTCTAATGGGTGTTTTGCTCATCTATAGCGCCCTATCGATTTTAAAATAAATGCAAGAGAAAAAGCGTCCTCCCATCGAATGGCTGGACGCTTTTATGTTTATTTCAAATTACCTCAGTTTGATCTCCACCACGGTTGGCTTGGGTAAGCTCCCGTATGCAGCACAACCTTCTCACCGATTTTGGGTGTTGCAATGGTGACATTCAGGGCATGTGCAGCCTTGGTGATTCGTTCAATCGGCTCGTTCCAGGCATGATAGGCCAACGTAAATGCTGCCCAATGAATCGGGATGAGCAGCCCTCCCCTTACATCCAAATGAGCCTGTACCGTTTCTTCCGGCATCATATGAATGTTGGACCAACGCTCATCATATTGTCCGCATTCCATCAGGGTCAGGTCAAAGGGTCCATACTTACTGCCGATTTCCTTAAAATGAGGACCGTATCCGCTGTCGCCGCTAAAGAAAACCTTCGTTTCTTGTCCAGCAATGACCCACGAACACCATAGTGTAGAATTACGGTCCAACAACCCCCTGCCCGAGAAATGCCGCGCAGGCGTGCAGGCTAATGTCAGACCTTTGAAGGATAGCTCATCCCACCAGTTATGTTCGGTAATCTGTTCCGAGGGCACACCCAGTTGAATTAGTCTTCGACGCACGCCGAGTGGGACGATAAACCGCTGTGTTTTATTTTTCAATCTGCGGATAGAGGAATAGTCCAGATGATCATAATGGTCATGCGATATAATGATCGCATCCAAAGCTGGAAAGTCCTCGGGTTGAATTGGCAGGTTAGTGCTGTATCGTTTCGTACCCGCCCAAGATACAGGAGATGGACGGTTGCCCAGCATTGGATCAAAGAGCAATCGGTGTCCTTCGATCTCAAGCAAAAAAGCCGAATGACCGAACCATGTTACCTGCGGATGATCGGATACATTTAACGATTCCGCTGGTTCAAATTTTTCTACGGGAATGTTACCCGCAGGTCTTCGCTCTATACTTTTCCGCATGGAATCTTTCAACATGCTCACGAGGGAGCTGAAGCTCATACCTGCGGATGTCGGAACCTGATTTTCGTATTTTGTCATTATTCATACCTTCTGTTCTCTATAATCAATCATTCGAGCGATCATTCAATCTTGAGTAAAACAGGAGCAATATTAGCCTTTATATTAAATCATTGCTCGTTTATAATCAATTCGCCTTCGGTTATCTGAATGTAATATTTCAATTAACTTCATTTCAATGGAGCCAATGGACCAATTCGAAAATTAAGGTGGAATTAAGACTCTGTTTTCTCTCCAATAAGATTGGGCATATATGATAGAGAAAATACAGAGAGAGTATGTGAGAGATGATGAAAAAATTTCGCAGAAGATTATTTAAGACGTTTATATTCGGAGCAGTGGCTTTACTTCTCCTTCTGGTTACGGGCTTGATCTATCAACAAGTGAGTACCCGTCAGGATCAGAAAACATTTATTCCGCCTGGCAAGCTCTACAGCATACATGGTGACAATATGCATTTATATACGGGTGGTCAAGGAGATGCAACAGTTGTCCTTGCATCCGGGTGGGGCACAGCTGATCCTTATGTAGACTTTTATCCGCTCTACGAAAAGCTTGCACCCTATACGAAATTCGCGGTTTACGATCGCTTTGGTTATGGTTATAGCGATATGACCGATAAGAAACGCGATGTCGATACCGTGGCAGATGAATTGCACGAGTTATTAGAGGTATCTGGGCAAAAGCCACCATACGTTCTGGTGGGCCACTCCCTCGGTTCGCTGGAAACACTCCGGTTTGCGCAAAAATATCCGGATGAAGTTCAAGGTATTGTCATGTTGGATGGGGGAAGTCCGGAATATTACGCCAATGACACTGACGATATAGCAAGTGTGATTGGTGGCTTCATGAACCAATTCCGGATCAAAACGGGTTTGTTTCGGTTGACTTTACAGTCTGACGCTGTTGTGGAAGCTTCCAATGCCAATCGCAACGGCCTGAAGTTTGTACCAGATGATCTGAAGAAAATAGATACCACGGCTCTATTGCTTAACTATGGGAATGCCAACACCGTGGATGAGTTGCGTGAAATGACAGCCAATGCCAAGGTTGTCGTCGACAACAAAAAGCCCTTCCCGTTTCCACTTACCATACTGACAGCAGATTACTTCGGAGCCAGTGAGCCGATATGGGATAAAACCCAAGCTGAATTTACGTCCTGGTCGGAACATTCCAAACATGTAACTGTTAAGGATACCGAGCATTATATTCATCAATATCACCCGGATCTTGTTGCCAATGAAATATTGGAACTGGTCAAGAAGTAGATTCCCTGAACAAACGCTAAACAAGCAGTACAATTCGTTTCAAAATAAAACCCTAACGATTCTGGTAATCGTCAGGGTTTTTATTTCGTTAGTGCCGTTACTGTGCCAGTGCCATCCTCGGTGTTAGCGATCTGAAATGTGCTAATGCCTCTTGGACCTCCGTGGTCGTGAGACCGTGTCGATCAAAATAATGCACGATCTCCCCCAGGTCAGCTCCATCACCGCTGTATATCCGCTCAATCTTTCGAATAATCTCTTGTTGTAATCGCTCTCGAATCCGCAGGCAACTAACAGGTTCACATAGCCAAAAATCAGTTCGTTTGACCTCCCCTGTTGCAGTCCATAACAAATTCTCATATCGTATGACGTCCCAATCGTGGTAACCCGCCTGAATCTGCTGAAGTTCTGTTGAAAACATATCATATATTAGATTGTGCGGTATGTGTCCATACGTTGCCCGATACTGTCTCAGATTGAATCCTTCGATCCATTCTGTCAGCACAAAATTCCCAGGAGCGTATGCATACAGTTCGGGAACATGGAGGTTGTTTTGCAATGACAAGAGCGCCTCACATTCCAATTCTCCATCCACTTTTCCACGAGGCGTATATACCTTAAGGCAGTACTCTTGTAAACAATAGACAACCGACTGCTTTCCCATTAGTGAAGCTTGCATGGTCAGATGACCATTTTTCTCATAACGATCTAGCAATTGTTCAATATTCGCAGGAATTGATTTAACGATTCTCATAAAGACGTCTCCTTGATTATAAAATACACTCTAAAACGTTTTCCTCTATCCGTTATCATTCATTAATCTACTCTCTATATTATCTTTAAAATTCCATATGAACATATACAATTTCACCAGAACATGAACTATTTGCTTCCAACATCGAGATTTATTCTTTTCGACTGGCAGGTTTATTTTCACTCTAATGGATGGAACCCGTTTCATGTCAAGGTACAAAAAAACGATGCCCTCTATTGAAGAGAGAGCATCGTTTCATTTCTTATATGACTTTCAATTAATGCATAGGACCTTGTTGGCCCTGCTGAGCACCGACCTTAACTCGTTTTACGAAGAGTGAAGTGATCAGACCAATGATAGCAAGTACCAGTGCGAAAATAAATGCATTTTGTACACCGGATGTGAAACCTGCCAACTGATTCTCTGGGCTCTCAGGATCCGTCACACCGCTCAAGAAGCGGGTCTGACCTGCGCTCAGTATACTTACCGCAACAGCTGTACCAATAGCTCCGGATACCTGCTGCAATGTATTCATAATCGCCGTTCCGTGAGGATAGAAATCAGGTGGCAATTGATTCAAGCCGTTGGTTTGTGCAGGCATCATGATCATTGAAATCCCGATCATCATGAAGATATGCAGCGTAATAATCTTGCCCAGAGTCGTTGTCGGAGTGATTCCAGTGTACAAGAAGAGTACAACAGTTACGATCGCAAGACCGATAATCACAAGCCACTTCGGACCGAATTTGTCAAACAGACGCCCCATAACCGGGGACAAGAATCCATTCAGCAAGCTGCCCGGCAGCAGAACCAGACCGGCAGTCAGAGCCGTAACCGCCATACCTTGTTGCAGGTACATCGGCAGGATCAGCATGGATGACAACATCATCATCATACAAAGGAAGATCAGAATCAAGCCGACTGTAAACATTGGATATTTAAATGCCCGCAGATCCATCATCGGCTGTTTCATTCTCAATTGACGGATGCTGAACAGCAGCAAAGATAATACTCCAATAACCAGTGTGGCTACAACGATAGGACTGGTCCAGCCACCGCCACTTTCCCCATGTCCTCCTGCACTACTGAATCCGTACACGATACCACCAAAACCAAGTGTGGAGAGCACAATGGAAAGAACATCAATTTTGGGCTTGGTCAGCTTCGAGATATTCGGTAAGAACAGCAAGCCGCATACCAATGAAATAATGAAGAACGGCAAGGAGATCCAGAAAATCCAGTGCCAGCTCAGATTGGCCAGAATCAGACCCGAGATACTCGGTCCACTTGCTGGTGCAAACATGATAACCAAACCGATCAATCCCATGGCAGCGCCACGCTTTTCAATCGGGAAGATAACCAATATAGTGTTGAACATTAGTGGCAGTAACAGAGCTGTACCTATAGCTTGCAATACCCGCGCCACCAACAGAATTTCAAAGCTCGGTGCAATAGCAGCAACTATCGTTCCTGCAATCGAAAAAATCAGAGAAGTCGTGAACAACTGTCTCGTCGAAAACCATTGTAACAGCATACCGGAAACCGGCACCAAAATACCCAAAACGAGCAAATAACCTGTAGTTAACCACTGAATGGTAGTAGGTCCAACTTCGAGCAAGCCCATAAGCGGTGTCAATGCCACATTTAGTGCCGTTTCACCGAACAGACCAATAAAGCCGCTAAGTAACATGGCGAATAAAATCGGAAATACTTTATATTGTTTTGTTTCTTGTTGATCCTGTACAGAACCAGCCTTCATGGAAGCCTCCACGATCCCATCCTCCTCAAACAATCTGACGATTTCTATTTCTCTTTACGAAGCTTATTGCTTCTCTTTTGCATTCTTCGCCACAACGGACAAATAATCAGCAGCCGTCAGCAAAGGCTGTTTGTCCTGGTTGGTCAGGCTGATAATTAATGCGCCCTCCATTAAGGAAATGACGAGTAGTCCCATCTCTTGTGCTTTCTTTTCACCTATGCCATCCAAAATCAGATGTTTCGTAATGATTTGCTGCCATCCTGCAAACACGTCCTGACAGGCAATTCGCAATTGTTGACTGATGCACGAGGTCTCCACGGCTGCCCAGAAACTAAATGGAAGAAAACCCGTAAAACCTGCCGCCTCCGTTTCAATGGCTAAGTCATGAATAAATTGCTGAATAGCATCCCCCGTATTGTCATGAGCGGCAAACACTTCTTCAAACTTCTGCAGAATGTTTTCATTGGCCTTTTGAATGCACTCATGAGCGAGCTCTTCTTTGCCATGTGGGAAATAATGATATAACGAGCCTTTTGGCGTACTGCTCTCCTTAATAATCTGATTTAGACCGGTCGCATGATATCCTTGTGAAAAAAACAGTCTGGCTGCTGTGCTGACGATTAGTTCTCTAGCATTAGACTTTTCACTCAATAAAGCCACATCCTTAAATGAATTATAACAATCGGTCTATATAATTAAAACCGTTTCGAAAAACACTGTCAACCCTTATATTTCGGCCGATTTTCGTGATAGCGCTATCAATTCAGTGCACGGAAAGAACAGGAGCAAATTATCCTTGATAACATTTTAAAAACATAATATCCTATTGGGATAGTATGCATTAACCATGATATACTGATCATTACAATAATGAATAGAAAGGTGTTTGCCATGGAAATGCGAATGATCAAGACCTTTCAAACGATTGTAAAGCTCGGGAGCTTTCAACAGGCAGCAGAAGCTTTGCAGTATTCACAACCCGCCATTACGCTGCATATGCAGAAACTTGAGGCTGATCTGGGTATGAAATTACTGGATAGAGGCAAAAAGATTAAATTGACGGAAGCGGGGAAAATATTTTACGCCAGAGCCGATCAACTTCTGAAGGAATACGAGTATTTGACAAATACGATCACCGACATTCAACAGGGACAAGCGGGGTTTGTACGAATCGGAGTATCTGAGCCAACAGCCAGCCATCGGCTTCCTGCTATTCTGTCTTCTTTTGTAAAACAGAATCCCAAGATTAAGCTCAGTGTGCGCATCGGGGACAGTAAGCTGCTTAATGAACTGCTAATTGATGAGCAGCTTGACTTTGCCGTCTGCCCTTCTCCTGAGACGAGTATGGAAACCGAGTTTCAACCGCTGCTTTTTGAACCGATGGCATTGCTGTTGTATGATTCACATCCATTTGCTCAGGGTGATGAAATCCATTTGGCAGATCTGAAAGGACAACAATTTCTGTTCACACCCCCCAATTGCCCGATTCGCATCCGTATTGAGCAGCTATTGGCCGAGAAAATCGACAGCGATTATCAGGGAATCGAAATAAGTAATATCCGATCTCACAAATATTATGTACAAGCCAAATTAGGCATAACCATCGCTCCGATTGCAACAATCTGCCCAGCCATTCCCGGTACAGTTATCCAAAAAATTGCCGATCTCAAGGTTGGGCCCATTGCAGGCATTTTGCGTAAGCGAAATATACCGCTTGGTTCCGCGAGCGAAAAGCTGATGCTAGACATTCGAGCTGCGCTGCTTCAGAGCAATTTATATGTTCCTGAATTTGAACTCCCTTCCCAGCTGGCTATGCCATAGAATTGACTCACCAGCTGCCATTCTATTTTCTTTTTCAGGGCGCAAACTACTACTTGAGTCTGCCTGCCGTGCGTCCACCATCTACCGTTAGTATGCTGCCTGTAATAAATGAAGCCTGGTCAGAAGTCAGATACAATATCGCTTGGGGAGCGTCATCTGGACCTGATGTTCGGCCTAGCGGTGTAATTTTAATCATATGTTCCGTATGCTCCTTCGTCATCACACTAACCTCACTGCCGGGTGCATAACCCGGCACAACTGCATTTACCCGAATGCGATAGGGGGACAACTCCAGGGCAAAGGTTTTGGTCAGCATCTCGATTCCTACTTTCGAAACCGAATAATTCCCCATGCCGACACCTGCGGTGGAAGCTGCCCCAGAACTTATATTAATGAAGGAACCTTCGACCTCGCTCGCAATCATCTGTTTGGCAAAATGCTGAGTAAGCAGAAATGGTGCTGCCAGATTTAGATCCATCGTCTCATTCCAATGTTGAAGCGTCATGTTCATGAGTGTGCGGTATGGATATATTCCCGCATTATTGATGACGATATCCGGCGCTTTCCATTGCTGTTCGACCACTTGAACCAATTCATTAATGGACTTTTCATCCACAAGATTCGTTACATGCCAGTGAACATCCACTCCCTCCTGCTTCAGCTTATCTACTGTATTCCTTAGGGCATCCTCCCGGATATCGGACAGATAAAGGCTCGCGCCTTCGGCGGCGTATGCTTGTGCAATCCATTGGCCAAATACACCTGCCGCTCCGGTAATGACTACCCTTTTCCCTGCAAATGTTCGTTCCGGCATGACAGTCGCTCCTCTATACCATGATGTTCTTGCTGTAAACAGGCTGCTTCACCTTAGATTAATTCCAAACGAGATTCTTTTCGGCCTCCACGACAAGTCGCACTGCCTGCTTTATCTCATAACCAATTCGATTCACCTGACGTATAAGTGATGTTTGGAGTCTGAAAAAGGCTTCACTTCCTTCTTCGGCTACCGCCAGAAGCTCGATGTCTGACAGCGCAGGCACAAGTGAATGACTGCCTGCGGCGTCATGATCATACCGGCTGCCTCGAACATAATTAATGGGAACCAGCCATCTGCTAAGTGACAATATCGTTCGGTTCGCTTCTGTAACAGAAGCATCCGGGAGGGACGAGGAACCTATCCGGTTATAGAAATGATCCGTGGCTTTCTGTAGCTGCTGGACCCTGCTTGTTAAGCGCGAAAGATCAAGCTTGTCTCCGATAAGCTCTCTATAATAGCCCATTCGTTCGGAAAGGGTTCGGATTGCCTGTCTCTGATCAATTGGAATAATGGGAGCAGAGGCAGCATTATAGACGGCAGCTACGTACACTTTGCAATCACGGGCCAGATAATCTCCATCAATTTTATCCAGCGTATCCTCTGTCGTATGCCACCACCAGCCAAACCAGCCCTCAGGCTGATAGGACAGCCCCATAAAAGCAGACGGAAGTCCAGCACCCCAGAAAGACTGATCTCCCGACCTTCCAAACGGAGAACCGCGAAAAGGTTCATCCGTTACGGTGCGTATGGCATCAGCACATAGTGTCCGTGTCTCTGACATTGTATTGGCTGCACCGAGGTGACTCGCTCCCTTGGCGCCCACGGAATCAATATTGATATGAAGCACCCCGTTTTCGTGCAAATCTTCCCAATGAAGATCGCTGTATAATGCAGAGCCGGCATATCTGCCGTGGGAATGGCCTGACCAAAATGCGAACCGAACGGAGCGCCGCAGCGCGTTACGATGCAATGATAATACCCGTGCCGTCTCCACCATGACGGCATTGGCGGAGCCGTTATCCATCGCCCCATAATGCCATGAATCCACATGTCCGCTAAACAGCACAAAGGATTTAGGTTCTTCCGTCCCCTTTATCTCAGCAATCAAGGTCGGAATGTTCACCCAGTCTGTGCGCACTTCCGCGGTCAACGTAATCTCTAGAGTCTCTCTTTCTTTCGCGACTATTAACGACTTGATCTGCTCCCCATCCGAATGGTTGACCGACAGAACAGGAATGGACGGATAGCAATCATACTCCGGTGTCGGATTTCCCCACACGGTGGAAACGATCATTTCATGCGTATACGCACCACTATTGATAAATATGACAGCTACTGCACCCAACTGTTGCAAACGATAAATCGTGGGCCCATTCGCAAGTCCGTGAACGACCACCGCATGACCTGTCACTTGATTGGCGCAGTCGGTCTGGTCTGAATCCTTTAGCTCTATGAATCTCAAAAGCGTGCTCAACTGTTCCGTCTGGGCTGACATGGAGTGCGTAATAGCTGCAAAAGAAATGCCGCCGACCTTAAGTTCTGCTCTGACAGGGATACTGATGTAGGCTTTGTTAAACGTAAGCTCGGTGGTCAACCCAAAATCCTCAAGCTGTTCCTTAATATAATGGAAAGCCCGTAGTTCCTCTTCGGAACCCGACAAACGAATCTCCTTCGCAATCTGTCTGTTATATTCAAGCAGGAGATCACGGTCGATCTCATGCAGTATGGAGTGCACCTCCGACTGTTGCTTCAACTCAGTCATGTCGATTCCCTCTCTCCTCATTGCCTGCTGCAACACCCAGGGCAACCCTTGATTCATCATCACTGCTCTGGTTCAAATAACGGATGGCTGTTTCTCCAAGAACCGATATTCCTGTAACAATCGCTTGCTCATCAAAAATAATGGAATCACTGTGAAGGGGAAGCTCTGAACGGGCATCTTCTTCTGTTATTGTGCCGAGTCGGAATATGGCACCCGGCACAAATTCGAGATACGCACCAAAATCTTCGGCGCCCATGGATGGCTCCTTCAGATACACCACGGCCTCCCGGCCAATAGTATCTTCCGCTGCCTGTTCAATCACATCGACGATATGATCATCGTTTATTACAGGAGAACCGCCGCGGTAGTAATCAAATTCCGCTTTACCACCGAACCCTTCGGCAATGGCCTCAATGAGGCGCTTCATATATACGGGCACAGCTTCACGCGTCTCAGGATTGTGCGTACGAATGGTACCTCTGAGTTGAACCTCCCCAGCGATAACGTTATACGCATTGCTATTGCTTTGCAGTTTCGTAATCGAGATGACGGAAGAATCAAGTGGAGACAGGTTTCGGGATACTACCGTTTGCAACGCAGTTATAATCTGGGCAGCAATGATGACCGGATCGATGGTTCGATGCGGATAGGCAGCATGTCCACCTTTTCCCGTCACTCGAATATCAAAAGCATCTGCCGCTGCCAGCATGGCCCCTTTTCTCAAACCAATCTTGCCAGCAGGCAAATCCGGCCACACGTGGAGCGCAATGATCGCATTCACTTCCGGATTTTGCAAAACACCTGCAGCAATCAGATCCGTTGCGCCTCCCTGAACTTCCTCAGCAGGCTGGAATATAAACTTCACTGTTCCCTGAAGCTCATCCCTGTGCTCACTTAATGCCGCTGCTGTTCCAAGAAGAATGGCAGTATGCACATCGTGCCCACAAGCATGCATCACCCCTTCGCGAACGCTGGCAAACGGCAATCCTGTCTGCTCTACGATAGGCAGTGCATCCATATCGGCACGAATTCCAATGGTTCTTCCCTCGCGTCCACCTTTCAAAAGCCCAACAACCCCTGTGCCGCCTACACCCGTCTCTACTTCGAGACCAGCATCCTCCAAAAATTGAGCAACCAGCTTGGCTGTTTCAAACTCCTGGTGACCAAGCTCAGGATTCTGGTGAATATGGCGGCGAAGCCGTATAGCCTCGTCCTTCCACTTTTCGGCTGAACTACGAAAACTCATTGTTTCATTCCTCCTCTATTCATCGTATAAATGACACTGCACTTCACGGTCTGGAGCGACGAATCTTTTCTGTGGAACGACCTGTCGGCATGTCTCCATAACGTATGGGCATCGGGTATGAAAAACACAGCCCGCAGGTGGATGAAGTGGCGATGGAATCTCACCGCTTAATACAACTCTTTCCCTTTTGGCACGGGGATTCGGGATCGGTACCGCAGACAATAATGATTTGGTATAAGGATGCAGAGGATCGGCGAACAAGGCTTCCGCGGGCCCCTGCTCCACCATCTCGCCCAAATACATCACACCAATACGGTCGGCAATATGGCGTACAACGCTAAGGTCATGTGCAATGAATAAATAAGAAATGCCGAGCTCTTCTTGGACCTCTTCCAGCAAATTAATGACTTGGGATTGAATCGATACGTCCAGCGCTGATACGGGTTCATCACATATAATGAGCTTCGGTCCAAGGGCCAACGCTTTGGCGATGCCCAGCCTTTGACGCTGACCACCTGAGAATTCATGGGGGAACCGCTCGTAATGTTCTTCACTGAATCCAACTTTGCGCAGCAACGACATGGCTGTTTCCATTCTGTCCCGTTTGTTGCCCTTCTTGTGGATTAATAGCGGCTCTTCAATGGAGTAGCCAATGCGTTTACGAGGGTCCAGCGAGGTGTATGGATCCTGAAATACCATCTGCATATGCTGCCTATAGCTTCGCAGTTCTTTTTTGCTTAACCCCAGAATATCCGTGCCCTCATAAAATGCTTCCCCTGATGTTGGCTCAACAAGTCTGAGAATCGACCGACCGAGTGTGCTTTTACCGCAGCCGGATTCGCCCACCAGGCCAAAGGTTTGTCCTGTGTGGATGTCAAAGGATACCCCGTTGACGGCCTTGACTTGCCCCTTGGTTCTGCCAAAAGAAGATCGCACAGGGAAATGTTTGTTCAGATTGCTAACCTGTAGCAGCGGCTTCGACTCAACCAATGATTTCGAGTTCATGTGTCTCCTCCTGAATCGTTGCTATTCCGGGATACCAGCAGCGTACCGAATGGTTCTCGTCCACCTGTTTCAAGGAAGGCGCTGCCCGTAAGCATTGTTCATCCGCATAAGCGCATCTTGGAGCAAATCGACAGCCTGTTGGAACCTGATGCAGCGCGGGTACCGTTCCCTCAATGACGTGAAGCTTGCTGTGCTGTTCGCCATCAATACGAGGAATGGATTTCATTAAACCTGACGTATACGGATGCTGGGGATTGAAAAATAAATCGTCCACGCTTGCCTCCTCCACGACCTGTCCAAGATACATGACAGCCACTCTTGTACACGTCTCCGCGACTACACCCAGGTCATGTGTAATCAGGATGACACCAAGTCCCGTCTTCGCTTGCAGACTTTCAATCAGCTCCAGGATTTGCGCCTGAATCGTCACATCCAGTGCCGTCGTCGGTTCATCTGCAATAAGCAGTTTCGGATTACAGGCAAGCGCCATGGCAATCATGACCCTCTGTCGCATCCCTCCGGAGATTTCATGCGGATGTTCATCCACCCTCTTCTCCGGTGAGGGAATACCTGTCATACGCAGCAGGTCCACGGCAGCCAAACGCGCCTGTCTGCCATTCATGCCTTGATGCAACTTCAAGCTCTCGGCAATTTGTTTGCCAATCGTCTGAACCGGATTCAGGGAAGACATGGGGTCTTGAAAGATCATGGAGAGTTCATTGCCACGTATGCGTTCCATTTGTCTTTTGGACAAGCTTAAGAGATCGGTACCTTCGTAGAGGACTTCACCCGAGTAATCCACGTAATCTTCATCAAACAGTCTAAGAATGGATTCGGCGGTTACGCTTTTCCCGCAGCCGGACTCACCTACGATGCCCAACGTCTCCCCGGCAAGGACGTGGAAGGAAACACCTTCCACCGGGTGAATGGTTCCTTTTTCGGTTGAAATGGACACTTTCAGGTCCTTCACCTCAAGCAGCGGTTGTTTTCCCACGACGTCTCCCCCTTTTCACCTTATTCGCATGTGGGTCGAGCAGATCTCTAAGGCCATCGCCGAACAGGTTCAGACCCAGTACAACGAGCACCAGGAAAATGCCCGGGAAAACAGTCATCCACCAAGCGTTGTAAATCACCGTTTTCCCGTCAAAAAGCATATTCCCGAGACTTGGGGACGGGGAAGGAATACCTGCTCCAAGAAAACTTAGAGAAGCTTCCGTCAAGATCGATACGGCAAAAATAAAGCTGGATTGGATTATGAGCGGAGACAGCGTATTGGGCGCCATATGAATCCAGATGATGCGCCAGCTGCCTGCTCCCTGTGCATGTAATGCTTCGATATAAGTTAATTCCCGAATGACCAGCGCCTTGGAACGAATAATTCGGGCCATCGATGGAATGAAGATAATACTTAGAGCGATAATGACATTGCCTGGATTCGGGCCAAGAGCCGCCATAATGGAGATGGCAAGCAAAATGGACGGAAAAGCAAACAAACCATCACAGATGCGCATAAAGATATGATCCAGTACCGAATAACTTGCAGATAACAGCCCAACAATCATGCCGATCAATGAAGATACAACCGTAACAGCAAAACCAACCGCAACTGAAATACGCAAACCGTATACGGCGCGAGTGAATACATCACGTCCAAAGTTATCTGTGCCAAATATGTGCTGCCCGTTGGGGCCTTTGAGTCGATTCACCGGATCAATCTGTAACGGCCCGTATGGTGTAAGTATCGGCCCCATGATTACCAGAAGCACAACAACAAGCAGAATTCCCGCCCCTGTGGTTAACAACTGATTATGCATAAAGCGTCTGAATACGATGCGCCTGTTCTTCCTTTTGTGAAGTCCTGACGTAGCGATGGTGGTATCCGGATTGGTTATCAAGTTGTCTCCACCCCCTTCATTTCTTGCTTAATCGAACTCGTGGATCGACCAAACCATACAACAAATCAACGATTAGATTTACAAACACATAAGCTACCGTGACTAGCAGCACAGAGCCCTGAATAACCGAGTAATCTCTTCGACTAATCGAATTGACGATGAGCTGCCCCACTCCCGGGATATTGAATAGCGTTTCTATAACCGCAGCACCAGTAACGAGCCCACCGAACGATTCACCAATAACTGTGAGAATAGGGATGAATGCAACGCGTAACGCATGTGTATATACGATCGTTTTTTCTCTGACACCCTTGGCTTTGGCGGTTTTGATAAAATTGCCGGACATCACATCCAGGACGGAGGATCTTGTCATTCGGGTAATGAGCGCTGCCTGAATGATGCCGAGCACGATGCCAGGGAGCAACAGGTATTTGATATGCTGCCATAGCCCCTCACTTAACGGTTGATACCCTGCAACGGGAAGCCAGCGCAGCTTCACGCTAAAGAACATGACCAGCAGTGAACCCAACAGAAAACTCGGAATGGAGATGCCCAGCATGGAGAAACCCATCACCGATTGGTCCACGATGGTCCCTCTTCGCTTGACCGCTGTAATGCCGAGGAACAAGGCAAGAAACACACCAATCACCTGGGCAATGATCGCAAGGGACAATGTAGGCGCCAGTCGTTCAAAAAAAGCCTCTGTCACAGGCTTGTCCAGAAAGATGGACTCCCCCAAATTGCCGGATAACAGCCCCAGCAACCAAATGCCGAATTGCTCATAGATTGGTCTGTCCAACCCCAGCTTGCTTCTTAGCTCATCGATATCGGCTTTGCTCGCCTCTTCACCCAGTAGAATCGCAGCGGGATCACCAGGTGTGACATGAATGATAGAGAACACAACGATTGCCACCACAAAAAGGACAGGTATCAAGGACAATAACCGACGAACAATATATCCACCCATATGAGGGCCACCTCACTTTCCAATGGCAAACGGAAAGGCGTATTCCTGTGGAAGCGATTCTACGCCTTTTCATCCGTTGCCTTCCTTATAACTACTTGTTATTGGTTGTATTCCAGAAGATCGGGCCCAAAATGTTCTGGAAACCACTGATATTTTTCGATAGCGCTGTAACCTGTTTGGTATGCCCGATCTGAGAGAATGGAACTTCGGTCCATACAAATTGCTGCAATTCGTCAATGAGCGGCCTTGCGGCCTCTACTGAATCGGACGTCCGGATTCCTTGAAGTAGCTCGCTCAGTTTCTCGCTTTTTAGCAGCCCTGCACCGCCTCCCCAAAACGCATACTGGTAGAACGTAGGCCGGAATGCATAACTCATCGGGTAGATATCCCACCCTGTGCCTGTCCCGAGTTTTTCTTGCAACGTAGGCCAATCATAGACATCCAGCTTAACCTTGACGCCAATCGACTCCAGCTCCTGCTGCAAAACAACGGCTACGTTATATTGATCCACATAATCTCTCGTCGTGAAAATTTTGATTTCTTCGCCGTTATAGCCTGCTTCTTGAAGCAATTGCTTTGCTTTATCCGCGTTAGCCTGGCTGTACGATTCCTTACCTGCTTCTGAATACCAATTCGGATATTCGGGTAGAACCAGAGAGGATGTCTTCACATAAAATTGTGGATCACGGAATGCCGATGTCAGTATGTCATCCACATTCTGAACGGCATTGACAGCCTGCCGAAGTTTGACGTTCTTGAACAAGCCGTCATTACTGTTATAGAAATATCCAATCATGCCTCCCGGACTGAGAAAGGTTTGCAAGTCGGGATTGTCCGCAATCTGCTGTTCATTATCCACAGAGATATTCAGCGCAATGTCGTATTCCCCGGAAGTAATCCCGGCAAGGCGGGTTGACTCGTCTGTTACGAAGCGGAAGTACAGGTCATCGACCAACGCTTCCTTTTTGCCGCCTGCTCCATCACTCGGCTCGGTCCGGGCGGAGTAATCGTCATATTTTTTCAAATGAATATATTGATCCTGCTTCCACTCCTCCAATTGAAACGGACCTGTACCGATGAATGATTTGATACCTTTATCATCTGCTTCATCAACCACTTCTTTCGGATAGATCGCCGCTGCGGGAATCGGATCAGCTAGAAGTTGCAGTGTTAGCAGAAAAGGTGTTTTCAATTGAAGTACGACAGTATACGGGTCCGTTTCTTTGGCCTCGGCACCCACAAAGTTCGCTTTACCATGACTCGACAGTTTGATCCAGCGATTCAGGGAAGCGACAACGTCCTCCGCTTGCAGTTCCTTGCCATTATGAAACTTCACACCTTGGCGCAGATGAAATGTATAGGATAACTTGTCGTCGCTGATCTCATAGGATTCAGCCAGCAGCGGAATAACCTGTGCATCTTTATCCAACGTTACCAGCTGCTCGTAGATCTCGCGTGAAATATCCTTAACCGCTGTATTGGAAGACACATGTGCATCCAGTGTGACCGGTTGTGTTGGATAGCCAATGTTCAGCGTGCCGCCTGTCTTTCCTTCAGCCGATGTCTGCTGCACCGGAGTTTCACCGGTTGTTGAAGAGGCCTGTGTATTCTGCTGGCCTTCTCCACCTGAAGCGCAACCTGCCAGAAGCAGGAATGCCAGAATCATCATTAAAGCAGGCTTGGTATGTTTTCTCATCATGTAACCCCTCTCGCTCTCATGCATAATGTTAAATCCAATTTCACTGTCCTGAATGATATACAAGTGTTCATGTCGGATTAGTGAAAATTGGTATTTTCAGGCTAAGGGAACAGATGACTTTTGTAAAATAAGCAATCGTAATGTGTTGATTCATTTTTTGTAATCTACGAAAAAGCGTGATTCTCTGTACTTCCAACTATTCCGATGGTAATATACAACTTAAATTTCATCCTTTATCTGGAAGGAGTCACGAACATGACAACGATACAACGCTTGGATGCTGCACTTGCGGCACATATCGAGAAGGTTGAACATTATAAACAGGTACAAACCCTGCTTGCCTGGGATGCTCGCACAGGGGCACCTCGAAAGGGCGCATCCTACGCCGCACGAGCCAAAGCAACATTGGCCGGAGAACTATTCAAGTTACAGACCGATGCTGAATTCGGTTTGCGATTAGAGGAAGCAGCACAACAAGAGGAACTTGATGAGCTATCCAAGCGAATTATTGCAGAGCATTGGAAAACGTATAAACGCTGGAGTGCCATTCCGATAGAGGAATATCAGGCATTTGTACAGCAGCAAGGTCTTGCAAACGTCGCTTGGCTGGAAGCCAGAGCTGCCAATGATTTTTCCATTTTCGCTCCGCATTTGAAACAGATCTTCAATGCAAGCTTGAAGTTTGCCGGATACTGGGGATACGAGCAGCATGCATATGACCCACTCGTGCAGCAGTTTGATCCTGACCTGGATACGGTAACGTTGGATCGCATTTTCAGTGAGCTGAAATCCGCTCTAATACCGCTGATCCGTCGTGTCACCTCTTCCGCTAAACAACCGGACACATCCATATTCAACCATCCTTTCCCACTTGAACAGCAGCGGCAGCTTGGGATCGAGCTGTTACAAGCCATTCGCTACGACTTTGATGCCGGGCAATTCGGTGCAACCGTGCACCCGTTCAGTTCTGCCATCAATCCTTACGATGCACGTCTCGCAGCCAAATTTGTTGAAAATGACGTTCGCGTTTCCTTGTGGAGTGCTTTACATGAAGGAGGCCACTCGCTCTATACACAGAATATTGACCCCAACCTGATACATACTGGACTTGGGATCTTCACTTCGTACGGCATTCATGAATCCCAATCGATCTTTTTCGAGAAATTCATTGGCAGACATAAAGGCTTCTGGGAAAACAACTATTTTATTTTACAAAAAATCAAACCTGAAACGTTTGGCCATGTGAGTTTGGATGACTTTTATTTTGCTTTAAACGCAGTAAAACCAACGTTTAACCGTTTTGAGGCCGATGAACTTACCTACAACCTGCATCTCATTATTCGATATGAGTTGGAGCAAGCCATTATTGCTGGAGAAGTGGATTACGAAGGATTGCCTGAAGCATGGAATGATAAATATGAGGAATATCTGGGGATTCGTCCCCCGACTCATCTGGAAGGCATTTTACAGGATGGACACTGGAGCGCAGGATTTGGATTATTCCCTTCCTATACACTCGGGTTTGTCTATGCAGCACAAATACACAAAGTCATCCGCCGCGAACTTCCCGATTATGATCATTTGATTGAATCAGATCATATTGAGACGATTACCGGATGGCTAACTACTCATATTCATCAATTTGGTAAATCAAGATCGGCGGACGAGCTAATCAAGTCCATCACCGGTAAAAGAATTGATACCGCTCCATTGATTCATTACTTAACAGATAAATACGAGCAGCTCTATGAACTGTAATGATTGTGTGATTCTGCACAACAAAAAAAGCGAGAGAAGTTCCTCGCTTTTTTTGTGTATCATTTTTTAAATGGAATGTTGTATGGATTGTTACCTCCTACCAGCTCTACCCATTCAAAATCCTTTTCTTCAAAATACGATTCACTTGCTCCGAGCTGGCCAGCATCAGGATAAGGAAAACAAGTACAACCATCGGGAAAAATCCGATATTGGTTTTCGCAGCGAGAACGCCAAAAAGCGGAGGAAGCAAAGTCGTTCCTGTGTACGCCAGTGCCATTTGGTATCCCATCAATCGGGCAGAATTCGCTTTGCCGAATCGAGTTGGAGTTTCATGCAGAAGTCCGGGATAGATGGGTGCAAGCCCCAATCCAATTAGCATAAATCCAGCCAGTGCAAACGAAATCGATAATGGAAGCAATAAAATGATTCCACCCACAATGGCGGTCACTTGACCCGCCAGAATTAACACTCGATTTTTTATTTTTAACGTGATAAAGCCTGTTATCAATCTGCCTATCGTAATACCACCGTAGTATAAGGAGATCCATCCTGCAGCCGTTTCCGCCGAGATGTTTCTTGCTCCTACCAGATAGCTGGCTCCCCATAAACCGACCGTCGTCTCCACGCCACAATAAAACAGAAATGCAATCAGTGAGTTTTTGACTCCCTTAATCTTCAATACATTCCGTTCGGGTCTGTTCTCACTCTGTACTAACGTGTTGTCCGCTTGCACAAGATCTGATTCGTTGTTCATACTTGCACTCTCCCGACTTGCAGCAACACGCTTCCACAACGGCAACGTGGCAAACAAAATCAGGACGAGACAGCACTGGACGACGGCTACAGCTGTATACCCGCTTCTCCAGGAATGATGTTCCGCAATGTAATACGACATAATGATAGGCCCTGTCGTCGCGCCCACACCCCAGAAACAGTGCAGCCAGTTCATATGGTGTGCCTTGTAGTGCTCTGCTACATAATTATTCAGCGCAGCATCAACGGCTCCAGCTCCAAGACCCAGAGGAATGGCAAGAATGACGAGCCATACCAATGAAGGTGCGAAGGAAAATCCAAGGAGTGCTCCGGCAGTCAGACAACAGCTAATTAACGTAACCTTGCCTGTTCCCCATTTTTGAATAACCGTGCCACTGGCCAAGCTTGAAACGATGGTTCCCGCTGCAACAACCATTGACAGAATTCCTGCTGACCCAAACGAAGCGCCAAGTTCAGGCCACATGACGGGCCAGGCTGAACCTAGTAGGGAGTCCGGAATCCCCAGACTGATAAACGCAAGGTAGATAATGATAAGAAACCAAGTTGCCATAAGTAGATCCCTTCCCTGCATATAAATTAAAAGTAAATGAAACACAATAATGCTGATTAAACTTCTTTATTTATATACTTTATAAAGTTCATTTATTATATTGCGTCAAAAATTTTTCTTTGTCAATAGATCGTATCAGCCAAATTAAAACAGCCGCCGATCTGGATGAGAAACTCCAGATCAGCGGCTGTTTTTCGGATAGGTAGCATTATTCAATGATTAATTGATTAATAGGTGACATAGCCCTCATAGGTAACAGTCCACGTATAGCCTGTCTGACCATCGACTGATTTTAATGTAAGTATTCCCCTGTACGGATCAACATTATAACTTGCTGTCACCGGGATATCACCAAGCGTTGGGAATTGAGATTTGGGTAGAATGGTCTGCCAGGTTATATACTTTTGTGCGTAAGGAACTACTTGTGTACTTTCTGGTAAACTACTTGTTGAAGTTGAAGGTACACTAGCTGCAAAAGATGTAGAGCCTAGCGTGAAACATGCAACGACAGTTAAAAGACCGACCATAAGTTTCTTTTTCATCTTCATCATCCTTTCGTTTTGGAGTACAGTTCTATCATATAAGACAGGCTTCTATTAAAATGTAATATTTGTCATATAGTGAAAATATTTGATGTAAAATGTGTGAACTATTATTTGATTTTTAAGTATATAACTTAGTTGATGTGAACACATACTGATCTTTTCTCTTCTCACATCATCCTACAACATAAGAAAAAGGCGGCTTATCGCCGCCTCCATCTTAACGTGTCTCAAATTACAGGAGCTTTAGCCGATTCAACGGGTCTTTTACCTGCCCACACGTCCTGAACGTAACGGCACTCCGCCTGGAGCTGATTGAGCCAATCTTTTGCCTCCTGAAGGGTTGCACCTTTCGCCTTCTGGTATGCTTGCCTCAAAGTCTCTTCGACGGCGGGAGCCATTTGGCTTCCGTCACCACATACGTAGATTCTCCCTTTTTCATCAAGCAAATGGAGCAACTGCCCCCACTCCTGATTCATCAGATGCTGCACATACGTTTTGGGCTTATCCTCCACACGTGAAAAAGCTGTGTGCAGCTTGACGATGCCTGCCTGTTCGTATTGTTCAAGTTCTTGACGATATATGAAATCCGAATCATTCCTGCAACCAAAGAACAAATGTGCTTCGCTCAGTAGCAATCCTCTCTCTTTTAGCACAGATCTGGCCTGGAGGAAACCTCTGAACGGTGCAACACCCGTCCCTGGACCCACCATAATAATTGGAACATCCGGCTCTTCTGACAGCTCAAATCCGGGTTCTGGCGTACGTACAAACATCGAAATACTCTCTCCCGTCTGGCAGTCTGCCAGATAGGATGAAGCCACACCACGGAATTCACCGTTGCCGCTCCAAGCAGGCTCTTTCAAAACGGACACTGTGATGCTCGCCTGCTTGGCATTAAAGTGTGGAGAGCTGGATATAGAGTAATACCTGGGTTTGAGTGGAGACAGCAGTTCAAGAAATCTTTCGAACGGCAGTTTACAGGCCTCATACTTTTCCAGCAGTTCCAGCATGGTAGTTCTGTTTTCAAGTATATGTTCCCTGTAGTTGTTCTCTTCGAGCATCGCCTCCAGCTCACGCTTATGAGGTGGGCACACCGTATTGTTAGCTAACTCCCGCAGCTGCGTTCTTGTAACAGGTGCTTGCAGCTCAACGCAGGAACGGAGCAATTCATTCAATTTGACAGGACGGTTCAGAGGAAGATGTGTCAACTGTGTCTCGTTCGAAGTTAATTGGATCTGAACGTCCCATTTTAATCCGAAACGATGCAGGATGCGATTCACGATTTCATCTGCATTTAGGGGCAATACGCCAAGATGATCGCCTTCTTTATAGGTCATGCCTTTAGGCAGCAGCATCTCAATATGACGTGTACTCCGCCCACTATCCATGGCCTGAAGCTCTTCATTTACCACTATAGTGGCATAGCTGGCATTGTAGGTTTGTGCAAGTGGCAGATCGGCTTTCTCGCGAACAAATTCCATTTGAATTGTACTTCGTGAGGAGTGCTCCATAGATTCCTCGCTAATCCCCAACGCTTTTAACATTTGGGGCCACAACATCCGCTGCCACTCTTCCACTTGTTTCTCCATATCCCCGCCTGCATCGGCTTCTCCCCGAGGTAACAGCCTGTTGCCTCCCAAGCTCGCAAGCTTCTCATCGACCAATCGAGGAATGCTCTGGTAGGTACTGGACCAGCTCCGATCCCCGCAGCCCAGAACTGCATAGGTCACACCTTGCACCTTCTCTGACTCGGCTTCCTTTAACCACTCGATAAATGCCGCTGCATTTTGCGGAGGTTTACCATTATACGAAGCTGTCACGATGAGAACTATCCCCTCTTTGGGCAGACGGCCAATCCATTCATTCAATGTTGCGGCTTCGCTTGGAATTCCATAGGAACGAGCTTTATCTGCAAAAGCTCTGGCAATGCCTTCTGCCGTCCCCAGGTTGGAGCCGTATAGAACCAGTATGGTTGGATTGGCATTTACGGAAGTCGTCATCGATTCCTTCATAGCACTATGACCAGCTACATTTGTATGCATACCCTGATCCTGATTCGGCTTTTCATCCGAGCGAGCAACAGATGTACTCAGTTTCGGTGAAACGGTCCGTGCTCTCACCTGTATTCGAAAATCGCCTGGTTTTAACGTTAACGTTTGTTTCACATCCAACTGATAGTTGCTATAGTCTACCAGTTCAAAATGTTTAAGTACCATACCGAGTACAAGGGTTGCTTCATATAAAGCAAACTGCATGCCGATACACGCTCTCTCTCCATTGCCAAACGGTTTATACGCATGGTGAGGCACTTGAGTCGTATCTTCAAAACGTTCCGGGCGGAATAGCTCTGCATCCTCTCCCCAGGCGCCTTTGTCACGGTGAAGCTGAGGCAGAAGAATACTGCAGCTCTCCCCTTTTTTCAGTGGATATTTGCCACCTATGACGGTGTCTTCTTTGGCATAGACGTCAAATCCCGGGGCGGTTGGCCATAGACGTAGCGATTCGCTAAGAATCATGCGGATATAAGGAAGCTGAAGGATTTCTTCGTACTGTGGTGAGTCACTCACCAATACCCGGTCTACCTCATCATAGGCCTTTTGAAGTGCTTCTGGATTGTTCAGCAAAAAATAAAGGGCAAATGATAACAAACCACTCGTCGTTTCATGTCCGGCAATGAGGAACGTAATAATCTGATACCGAATGTTCTCATCGTCCAGCGCTTCTCCGGTTGCCGGATCTTTGCCATTCAGCATACGAGCGAGCAAGTCAACCTCTTCAGGAGCAGCACTTGCTTTACGTTCCTCAATAATCTGATCAACTAATGAGAACATCGTTTGGATGTCTTCCTCGAACTGTCGTTTGGTTTTCACCATCAGCAGATTTTGGATTTTCAAACGCGAGCTTTTCTGCATAGCTTCATTTAATGCACGGACCATACTTTCGATAAAAGGACTGTGGTCCTGTCTGTAAAAGCTGTTAAATCGATAATTGAAACCGCATAGTCCAATAGTATCCAACGTAAGTCGTGTCATGTCGTCTGCTACATCAATGGTGTCGTTGGAATTCAAACGTGCCCATTTGTTTATCAATTGTTCGGCTATGTCGACCACCATCGGATGATAACCCTTCATCGCCTGTTTACTAAAGGTGGGAAGCAAAATATTATGTGCCTTTTTCCAGTTCGGCTCGGATGTTCTGCTTGTAAATAAACCATCACCTCCAAAGGCACGTACATTTTCGAGTTCATTGTATACAAATTTATCAAAACGAGACACGTCACATAACTCAGCCACCAAATCTGGGCCAGATACAATCAATCCGGAATAACCAGGAACGGTCAGTCGATATATCGGTCCATATTCCTCAGCAAGCTGTCCAAGGGACAATGTTGGTTTCTCTTTATCAATCAAGGGCAGATTCCCGAGCGGTCCGTACATTTTGGGCTGTGGAACGTTAGTTGCAATGCTCATTTTAAACACCCTCTCCCAGAGTTTAAAATGATAGTATTATCTATCATTTGATACAATAATAAACCGTTAACGGATGAAAATCAAATATTGGGCTTATGCCAATAACGGACGGAACTAGTCCAACTTAGTGACAGAGAAGACCTAGTAAAAGATCTACTAAACACAAAAAAGGAATCGCGTTTGCAATCCCCTTTTTGATCTGATCTATTTTGTTGACTTATCGTTTGTGCAAAGTACTGGACAAGAAACCGTACATCGTTATTCTACGGGTTTAAATGTTTACCGCGCTCATCCCAAGCTTCCATATTAAGCTCACTGTTAATCGTTACAGCGGTTAATGCACCAAGGGATGCCGCAGTAATGGCCTGGTACAACTCCGATGCTGCATCTCCAGCGCTGAACACACCCGTTACGGTCGTTTTGCCGAAATCATCTACAACGACCGTACCCGCATCCGTAACCTCACAGCCTATCGTCTGCGGAAGTTCTGATCCAGCCGTTAGTTTCGGTCCAAAGAAAATCCCTGTGCACGAGATTTCGGTACCATCTTCTAACACCACTTGCTGCACCATACCATCGCTTGATTCAATAGATTGAATTGGAGAGTCCCATACCGGGACACCATGCTGCTTCAATTCCTCCCTCTGCTCATCCGTTAATTCATCAGGTCCATTCGTGCAAATGGTAAACTCGCTTGTCCAGCCCGAGATCGTCTTGGCCATATGAAATGCCTTGGCTCCATTCACAATGATGACAAGCCGTTGATCTCTTAATTCCCATCCATCGCAATAAGGGCAGACAAAAGCACTCTTGCCATATACCTCTTTCAACCCGTTAATATCCAGTGGGAGGTCTTTTTTCCCCACTGCAAACAAAATTTTCTTCGTGCGATAGACGACTCCTTGGGCCGTTGTAACTTGAAAATCACCATCTGTTCCTGTCACTGAAGTCGCTGTGTCCCCTACAAAATGAACAGACGGGTAAGCGCTAATCTGTTCTTTCGCAACCTTCCGAAATTCACGTGGACTTGCTCCATCTCTCGTCAGAAAACCGTGCGTTTCACGCGTAACCCAATTGCGCGGGCGTTCATCATCTATGACCACAACATGTTTGCGAGCTCGTCCTAGTACAAGTGCAGCATTAAGACCCGCTGGTCCTCCGCCTATAATTAATACATCCATCTTTTGATCCATATTTAACACCCTTTCCAGATATTCAATGTCCTTTATTGTTACAAAAAAAAGCCTATACTGATTATACCTTGTCGCTTGCAGCTATTCTCTAATAGCAAAAAACGTAAGAGGAGATCACTCTAATCCTTTAAAGATCTCTTATGTCTACAATAAACAAAACAAACTCAACATGCAAGAAAATATTCTTTTCTTGTTATCGCTGCTATTTGGTTTCAATGACCTGTATCACAGAAAATCATTTTTAACAATTAAAAAAAACCGTGTTTTTAAATTGTTCACAATCAAATGACATTATTTTAAAACCTAAATCGTTAATTAATTCACATAGTGTATTGGATGCTATAATAAGACCACGAGATATATAAGAATAGATATAGGAAGTGAGTTCTTGAAAACATTGAATAAAGGGTCACGGCCCGAAATCAGCCTGGAGTATACTAGCTCGATTCCGAAAGTATTCTTTGATACGATCAAGATCGGAATTATCAAATCCAATCTGATCGCCATGTTTGCCGGTTTAAGTTTGGCTTTGTATGTATTTGATGCATCCATTTTAGCTAATATTGTACCCATTATCCTCTCTGTCATCGGGTCTTCCCTGATTATCGGAGCGGCAGGGGTGTTTAACAATTTGTATGATCGGGATATCGATGCGATCATGGAACGCACCAAAACACGTCCGACGGTAACTGGTCGTGTAGATACCAAAACAGGTTTGATCCTCGGTATTGCCATTACGATTATCGGGGGCATCATGTTGTATATCGCTTCCCCTTCGGCTGCCGTATTCGGCATATTGGGACTGTTGTTGTACGTGTTCCCTTATACGATGTGGACCAAGCGGACAACGGTATACAATACGGAAGTAGGAAGTCTTTCAGGCGCTGTTCCTCCACTCATTGGTTGGGCAGCCATTTCGCCAGAACTGGGTCATTATGAAATTTGGGCTTTGGTTGTTACCATGCTGTTGTGGCAGATGCCTCACTTCTATGGCATTGCCATCCGGAGATTTGACGAATACAAAGCGGCTGGCGTTCCCATGCTTCCTGTTGTAAAAGGAATCAGACGGACATACATCCAGACAAATGTTTATCTGGTATTGTTGTTATTCTCCAGCTTCTTGTTCTGGCCGCTGAGCCCGTTCATTGCCATTGTTGCGTTTCTGGTAAGTTTGGCATGGCTTATTCTTAGTGTGGCAACTTTCGATAAGAAAGAAACCAAGAAATGGTCACATAAAATGTTTATTTTCTCCATTAACCACATCACGATTATCTTCCTGGTTATCATTGCGTATTCATTGATTGCACAGCTGATCAAATAAAGATTGACCCAATTAGGAATAATAAAGCCGTACAGATCTTAACTCTTTCAAAAAGAGTTGTCTGTACGACTTTTTTCATTTTTATATATCGTATATCTTATCTTATCCCACTTTAACCGGTGTTTGCTCACCTTGCCATAGTAATTGCATCTCTTCATTTGTAGCAAGCAAATCTGATAAGCTGCCCTCGGCCTCAATTCGTCCATCCTTCATGACGATGATATGATCTGCCTTCGCAAGTGCTGCTCTGCGGTGAGACACCGCAATACATGTAACATCCGGCTCCTGGAACAAACCTTCCCAGACCTGTTGCTCGGTTTCCACATCCAGTGCACTGGACAGATCATCGAAGATGAACAAGTCCGCTTCCGTCATCAGCATGCGCCCAGTTGCTGCGCGCTGGATCTGACCACCAGACAACATGACACCTCTTGGACCTACGGATGTTTCGAGTCCTTGATCCAGGTTTTGAATATCCTTATCCATTACAGCCAATCGTATGGCTTTTGCAAGTGCGACTTCCGTACGGCCCTGTTTGCCCTGAACAATATTCTCTTTCAGCGTATCACTGAACAGTCGAGGTACTTGCGGCGTATATGCTGCTCTGGGCGGCATCAGGAAGGTAGCGGGATCTACATCTTTACCATTCCAGCGAATCGTGCCCTCTTGTTTGGGCAGCAGTCCCAGAAGTGTGCGGACCAGAGTCGATTTGCCAGAACCGATCCGTCCAGTGATGACCAGAAATTGTCCCCGCTTCACACGGAAGCTGATATCCTGTATTCCATTTGCAGAATGTGGATATTGGTACGCCAGATTGCTGATCTCCAGCTCTCTTAGCTTCTCTTTGGGATCTCTCTGTTCATTAGGAAGTTCAGGCGGATCTTCATTCAGATAAGTCTCTCTGAAATCCATGATCCGGTCTTCCTCACCAGGACGAAACAGGGTTCTCATCCGGTCAAATGATACTTTGAGCCGTTTATGCTGAAATACCATATAGCCAAACAATGAGATACTAAAGCCAATATTCGCTAGATAACTGGTGAACAAGGCAAAATTACCTACGGTGAAATTGCCAGATTTCATCTCAGCTGCACACATCAGGAGAATGAGACCTGTACAGATACTGAGCACATGCTGATTAAGTGATCTCATCCACTGCTTGAACAGATTATCCCGGAGTGCGGCTTGACGACGTTCTTCATTGAGTTTGTTAAAACGAGTAGAGACATGCTCTTCTGCCTGCCCAAGTTTCAGTGCCTGCACCGCTCCAAAGGTTTCGGCAATAAAACTGGTAATTCGTCCTGTCGACTCACGATTGACCTGAGCATATCGACGAGCCCGATTACCTGACAAGTTATTCAGCAACGTTACGACTACCAGTGGCAAAACAGCTACCAAAGTGATTTTCCAGTTAATGTTCGCCATGATGACGATGGATACGATAGCGAACACAAGCCTTCCCCAAAAATCCACCCAGGATTCTACGTACTCAACCACTTCATCTACATCATCCCGAAAGCGACTCATCGCCTCCCCCGGTGAAGCTGGCAGATTACGTCCTGGCCAGCGCATAATCCCAGCGAGCATGTTGGTACGCAGAATGGCCTGAATATGGTAGATATACGTGATCCATGCATAGAATGCGGCAAAAAACGTGCCTACTCTTACCGCTCTGATCAAAGCAATGAAGATCAGCGGAGCAGCCAGCCACATATAATCACTGGAACCCGCCGTTGCCCGGTCAAAGAACCACTGCATCCCGATCCCTATTGCCAGCGGCAAAGAATGAAAGATGCACCATGACAATCCATTAATCAAAAATAGAAAAGGCCTGAATCGAAATAAACGGCCTATAAATCCTGTTACATTCACGCCAATTCCTCCTCTCGCCCTGTAATCAGCAATCTGGCATAATGTGAAGCCGGATCGCTGGCGAGTGCTTCTCTGGCTCCGAATTCCAGTACCTTGCCATCACCCAGTACCATAATCTGATCGACCTTCTCTAAAGTAGCCAGGCGATGCGCAATAATAATTCCCGTACATTGCTTCATCAACTGATCGATGGCAGACTGAAGCATGCTCTCTGTAGCGGCATCCAGCCGTGAGGAAGGCTCATCAAGAATAACCAGGCTAGGTTCAGTCAGAAATACTCGCGTCAAGGCAAACAATTGAGCTTCCCCAGCGGACAATGAAGAACCACCTGCCTTCAGATGTGTATCCAACCCTGCCGGTTGTGATTCAATCCAATGACTTAATCCAAGTCGATCCGTTGTCTCCTTAATAATTTGATCCGAGACATCCTGGTTGAACAGCGTTAAATTATCTCGCAACGTACCGTCGAACAGCTGTACATCCTGCGTAACCATACCAACCCTACGGTAAAGTGCAGGCAAGGTAAGCTCTGTAATATCTTTGCCACCCGCACGAATTGTTCCGCTATCCAGATTGTACAAGCGTAGAAGTACCCGACTGAGACTTGACTTGCCGCTACCTGTACGACCGATGATGCCCAGCCGTTCGCCAGGTTTAATGGCAAAGTTAATATTCTGCAATACAGGTTTATCCTCGTTATAACTGAAGTTCACCTGCTTGAATTCCAGACCAAGCGGCCCTTCTGGCAGCTGATCCTCTTGTCCGTTTTCGATCTCACTGCGCAAAGACAACAGTTCTCTTGACCGAAGCATACCTGATTTCGCCTTCTGAAACTCTTGAACCTGATCGCCCAACATCTCAATCGGATCATTAAGCATCTGTGTGTATTGATATATCAGAAACAGCGTTCCGATGCTGATGATGCCTTGCATGTAGTAATGAACACCGAGCAGAAGTACTGCCGTGACTGCAAGGGCGAACAGAATGACCGTCGTATTCCAAGGAATAACCCGAAGCAGCCAGGCTTTCCTTCCTTTTTTAAATACAACACGCATCGTGCGATAAAAACGATTCATTACATACGGGACATGCCCGTTCGCTTGAACATCTTCAATTCCCGCAATACGCTCTTCAATTAATCCGAACAAGGTTGCACTCGCTTCCCGCTCATTTTTGGAAGAATTTACTCCCAGATTCCGAATGATCACCATAAACAGAATCGATAATAATGTAAACACCGTCATGACGATCGCAATCGGTACGTTTACGCTGAACATAAATCCGAGGATTCCGGCAAGCAAGACAAAGCTCCCAACCACTTGCACAATGAACATCGCGAAGAAGTTGGAGATACTCGTCACATCACCATCCACCCGTTCAATCATCTCTCCCGGTGTCTTCACATTATGAAACCGCATATCCAGACGCAGACAATGCTTCAGGAGATCTCCCCGTAATCGGTTCGTTGCCCGCCAGGCCACATCGTTACCCAGATAACTTACGGCTACTGTAATCAGTTGATTTACAACGGCAACAACCAGAAACAATCCGGCAAGCTGGAACAGGTTAGAAAGGACTCCCCCACTTGCGGCCGTATCAATGAATCGTTTGATAATTTGTGGATTCAGGAGCTGCAGTCCCGTTGACGTCAGCAACATCACCATAAGCAAGGCCAATCGGCCTTTGACGGGTTTTAGATATTGTAGCAGCCAGGACATGGAGCGTTTCTCTGTTTTGGGCATAGCCCCTCACCCCTTCGTATAACATTTCTATTTTATTTTGTGATTCAAAGCATTTTAGTTCCTCGCTAAGATGAATCATACATAATAACAATAAATGCAACATTTCCAACCCGTGGATGAATCTTACCAAGTGTGTTTACCATTTAACATTCTCCCAATCCCTCTGGCATTCTTCCCGAAATCTTTGCACCCATTGTTCAGAAATCTCGTCTGCGATCGGGTCAAAGGACGGGGGCGATACGGCAACACCGTCAGATTGAACATCCAAAAACTCTAGCACTTTCATAACGGTCCCCTCGTAATCTGCTATAAAATCCTCATAAACAATCGTCAGCGGCAAAATACCTGACTCGGACAAGAAATCTTCAATTGCTGCTTCGCACATGTTACTCTCCACAAGCAGATGTTTAATTGCATCAAAGTTATATTGATCAGCAATATCTTGTAACTGAGGGCTGTCTCCATGCTTGCGGTGCCATTCACCCGAGACAATGGCTCTCCACCATGACACAGCCAATCTGACTTTGTTGCGACGCGTCATGTAAATATGCTTGGTGCAATTAGGGAAACCCGTACTCCATACCTCAGCCCGCGATAACGCTGTTGGCAGACTATAGAGACTGCGGAATGCGTCAATCCATCGTTGTTCAAAATTAATTTTGATTCCGAATACTCCGTTCGACGTTGTTCCCTGATCCCAGATCTGCTCTAGATCTTCACGCTTTAATGTGTCTGGGCTCTTATGCTGATAATGCAGCCACTCCCTCGGATATCCTGCGACACCCGTAGAACTTAAGGCTTCACCCAGCAAAGTACTGCCGGTTCGTTGGGAAAACCAAATGGTATAACTTTGAGTAGGTTGTTTCATATCGCTGCCTCTCTTTCTCCCCTTAGGGGTAGTTTCATACCAAAAAGCACTACAAAATTTCCCTTCTATGTGCAATAAATTGGGTGGAATGCATGCAAAAAAGCCATAGATGAACTAATGTTCATCTACAGCTTGTAACAATAAGAGAACCATATGAAATAAGAAGCGTTTCCGGATTTCTCCTCTGCACGCAATAATGATGAGCGTCCACGACAGGGGTGCACAAACATGACTGTCTAAACGCCAACACAAAAAAACATTGGTTAAGTCACTTGCTCATGCGTATTCAGTTATCGATTTAGAATTCGCCCTGTCTGGAACATGTTCATCTTAACCACCCGTCACACATATTTGTTGTTTATTGTATTCGCTCCACCGTAATCCGTCAAGATAATATTAACTTAGTTGTTATTTTCTTCATATCACTGAACATCATATGCTGTGATTTCAACGATCATAACCCAGATAGGGAATTTCTCTGAGATTAAACATTAACCTCCCTCTCCCTGACGACAAGGCGTTTATGCGCTACGATAAGAAAAGGCAGTCCAAGTGCAGTGGTCAGTGCCAGCGGTACAAAAACGAACAGGCCATTCCCCGTCCCATATTGAGTTAATAGGAGCCCTCCAAGAATCGGTGCCATGACGCTTCCCAAGTTGTTGAATCCAATTGTGCCAAAGTAGGTCCCTTTCCATTCAGGTTTGGCAATACGGTCAATCAGCACATCCATCATGGTGAACATGAGCACTTCCCCAATGGTGAACAGAATGACACTAATCATCAGCAGCATAACGCCTTCAGCTATGCCAAACAGGAACAAGCTTGTTGCGACCAGCACGTTTCCAAGAATGAGGGGCACAACCGGCGGGAATTTGCTGGCTACCCGCACAATCGGGAATTGGATTACAAGCACAGTCAACGCATTGAGTGAAAGCATATAGGAAAACACTTGACTTCCATGTTCAAAAAGAGGATTCTGGGCCACATACTGAGCCAGGGTTGAGCTAAAATGCCCATACCCGAGCACGCAAAACGTAGTCCCGATAAGTACTGGCAAAAATACACGGTCGCGTCCCGTAGTAGCGAGTGCATCTCGTAAACGAGGTGCACTGACCTGAACATGTTCCGGCAGATTTGCGCGTTGCAATCGAAATTGCAGGAACAAAACGAGGCCGTAAACGATATATACCAACCCGGAGATCATAAACGGAAACGTAGACTCCGCTGATCCAAGCTGAAGACCAATAATTGGTCCAAACACAACCCCCAGATTAATGGCCGCATATCTGAGGTTGAAGACAAGCAGTTTATTTTGCGGTGGAGTAATATCCGAGAGAAGTGCACGTGACGTGGGCTCAAACACGGCGCGGCATAAACCGTTTAACGTATTGGCTACAAAAAATACCCACAGATGCTCAGCTGCTGAAAAGATGAAGAAAACACAGGCCCAGCCAAATACGGAGACCATCATGACCACTTTGCGGCCGATTCGATCGGAAATATAACCTCCATAAAAGCTGACCATGACCCCCGCCAGAGAACTGACCGCGACGGTAATTCCAGTCTGTGTGGGTGTAGCTCCCAGTACCTGAGTTAGATAAATGGATAAAAACGGGATGCTCATGGACGTAACAAGACGTCCAAACATCGTTCCAACAATGATGGTCCAAGCTAAAGGGTGAATTTGACGTAAATGTTGCTTCATGCGTATGGTTCTCCTGTTCTAGATGTTTTTGTCTCAGATGGGCTACCTTTGTCCTATCCCTTTATGTATAATTGTATGGATAAAAGGGGGAAATAAAAGTGTAAGAAAACGTGAGCACATTTCACCCTTTAAGAAGGAGCACTTCATATGGATACAGCAACAACCCATTATCTGCGGCTTACCACAGCAAAAGAACTTTCTCTTAAATTTCATGAAGCGGTTCCGGTAACGATTGAGAGCCTTTCTGCTGCCCTATGCTGTACTCCACGCAACGTGAAGTTTATTCTGCGCAAGCTGGAGGAACAAGGCTTTATACACTGGCAGCCCGGGCGTGGCCGGGGTCATCATTCTGAGATGACATTGCTGCGCAGTGTGAATGAGGCGCTCGAGGAGAGTTTTTTGGAGCTCATGGGCAGAGGCAAAATGAAGGAAGCGATCGAGTTGATCGGCAGCACAGAGAAGAATGATGCTCTCCGGGAGCGACTGCTGAATTCGTTGAACAAGCAGATGGGATTCCACAGTCATGCCGAGAGCTCTTCCGGTCAGGACGTGCTTCGCATGGTGAGGTCACGAAGGTTGGCAGAGCTGGACCCTGCTTTTGTGTATACTGCTTTTGAAACCTATCTGCTTGGGCAGGTATGCAGCACGCTAATCACCTATGACGCCAAAACAGGAACCTTCCTGCCGGATCTGGCGCATATGTGGGAGTACAACGAGGATCAAAGAGTTTGGATTTTCTATCTGCGCAAAGGTGTGCGATTCCACCATGGTCGGGTAATGACATCCCGGGATGTGCAAGCTACATTAGAGCGCTTGCGTACTGTAGACAGTCCATTCATTTGGCTGTACCGGGATATTGAGTGTACCGAAGTTGTCGGGGATTACTGCATTCGTTTTTATCTAAGTCGGCCTAATCGCTTCTTTCTGCACTTGCTTAGTTGTGTCTCCATGACGATTCTCCCCTATGATGTCGATGTAACCCAACAATTAATCGGTACCGGACCTTTTCGGATCAATGAAATAAATGAAACGGTGTTGATCATAAGCGCATTCGATGCCTATTATGGAATCCGTCCTCATCTGGATCGAGTAGATATCTGGTTTGTGCCCAATCTGGGTCCTTATGAACGTCATTATGAGTTACCAGGAACAGACCGACTTAAATTGGCTACAGACGATACGGGGAGCAACAGTGTTGATTATCCAGCAACAGGATGCCGATATATGCTGATTAATTTTCGTAAAGCCGGTATTCACCATCAACTGGAATTTCGGCAAGCCATGCGCATTGTTTTCGATCCAGTCGCTTTGGTGAGGGAACTTGGCAGCAATCGAATTACACCGGCAAACAGCTTTCTTCCCTGGAAAAGCGCAGAGCATGCTTGGCGCGAGTCTTCACTTGAGGATGCCCGTGAGCTCCTGTACAGCAGCGGATACCAGGGAGAAAAGATCATACTTGCTTATACTGTAGCTAAAGATCAAAAAGAAGCAGAATGGCTTAAACAACGCGGAGCCAGCATCGGTTTATGTATTGAGTTGCAACCCTTCGTTGAATTTCCCAATGTGAGAGAAACAAGCGAAGCCGACTTGATTATCGCAGAAGAAGTTTTGGAAGATGACTGGCAATTTGGCATGATTAATTTTTTCATCAACAAACGTAACTATTTTCATATTTGTTTATCACCCGATTTACAGTCCATATTTTATCGAAAGATGGAGAATTTCCTTCAGCAGAATGAAGAGCAAAGGTCTGTGATGCTCAATGAAGCCGAGGATTTGCTTCGCGATAACTGCTGGATATTGTACGGCTGCCACATGAATAAAAAAGCCCTGCTTAATCAAAGTCTCTTTGGCCTTCATACCGCTGAGTTTGGGTTTATGGATATCTCCAAACTATGGATCAAAAATCAGTAATTTAGTCATTCCCGGAATGGGACAATAGCAAAAAGGCCGTTAACTTATCCATGGATAAGTTAGCGGCTCCATTGCCAATCAAGAATCCGTTCCTACGGAATGTTGAATTCAATTGTAAGTAGTGGGATATTTCTTTATTTTGTAGAATTCCTCCATCACTTGCATAATGGATTCACTTTTAATTGGTTTGCTTACATACGCATCCATTCCAGCCTTCAGACATTTGTCCATATCCCCACGAACTGCGTTCGCAGTAACCGCAACAATATAAGGGCATGCCTCTGGCCGCATTAATTCCTTAATGGCTTTGGTCGCTTCGAATCCATTCAGTCGAGGCATGTGCACATCCATAAACACAATATCGTACGCACTTCTTTTGACAGCTTCCACTGCCTCTATTCCATTCACTACATAATCGACAAGATGTCCCTTCTTCTCAATCATCCGACGCAGAACAAGCTGGTTCACCTCATTGTCCTCGGCAATTAGAATTCGAAGTTGATCTGTTTTATTCTTTTTCTGTTGTAAATCGTATCTGTTGAATTCCTCCATGTTGCTGGCTTTAAACGACACCGTAAACATAAATGTAGTCCCCGGATCGTCGGACTCTTCAATCCAAATATCACCGTGCATAAGCTCTACAAGCTTCTTGCTGATGGCCAGTCCAAGTCCAGTACCTTGAGGCTTGCGCGTCATGAAATTCTCCAATTGGTAGAAGGCTTCGAATAAATGCTTTCTTTTCTCCACTGGAATTCCAATCCCTGTATCCTTCACCTTGAACTGAAATTGAACGTCATTGTATTCTTGTCCGGTAACCTTCACCTCGATCTCAATACTGCCTTCCGGGGTGAACTTTACTGCATTACCAATAATGTTGGTTAGGACCTGTTTTAGACGGTAAGCATCTCCGAACAAAGGAACAGGAATGGCGTCATCCAGGCTTAAACGAAGATCCAACTGTTTCTCCCGAATCATTGGCGTTACGATATTAACCGTTTCTGTCACAATTTCCTTAAGATCAAAGGGCTCATCCACCAGATCGGTTTTACCCGACTCTATTTTGGAAAAGTCCAGAATATCATTGATAATCGCAAGCAACGAATCCCCACTTTTTTGGATGATTTCAATGTATTCCTTTTGTTCTCCGCTAAGACCAGGCGTATCCAGAAGCAAATCCGTCATCCCAATCACGCCGTTCATAGGTGTACGGATCTCATGGCTCATCATCGCCAAAAACTCACTTTTGGCCTTATTCATTCGTTCGGCAGTCTCTTTGGCTACAAGAAGCTTTTTCTGTTCTGTTATATCTTTGGCAATGAGGTAGAACCCTACGTTTTTCTCATTAATAATGATTGGCGCAAGCGTTGCCAAAACTTCTGTCTCTGAACCATTTACGTGCTGAACGGCATTGATTTCTTTTTCAGCCATCTCATACTGGCTATTGAGAATCAACCCTAGATGGTAAGGTCCGATAAACCGACAGATACTTGTTCCAATCATCTCCACAACCGGGCATCCAGTCATTTTCATAGCTACCGGGTTGGCATTTATGATATTGCCGTCCATATCAAAAGAAATGATGGCATCATGATTATATTTTTTGAGTGAAGTATAACGTTCCACCGATTCCTGAAGTTTGAATTCGACGAGTTTACGCTCCGTAATATCCTGCAAAGTTCCGTTCAGCTGAATCGGTTGTTGATGCTCATTAAAAGTAACTAACCCTCGCAGATGAATATACTTTTCTTTACCAGCCGAGCCCAAATGCCGATATTCAAAATCAAGCGGTTGGCCTGTTTTCACCCATTCAATACAGTCCTTCAACCGCTGCTCCTCCGCCTGTTCCATGAATGCAAAGATATCGCTAGCCATATACTGCTTGTTGTTATCAATTTCAAACATCTCGTATATCTGATCGGACATGGAAACATGGCCACTCAGCATGTTCCACTCCCAACTGCCGATCATGGCTATCCGTTCAGCCTCTGCACTAATTTCCTCATGTTTCTTTCTCTCCGATATATCGCGACCAATGGCAAGGATTTGTTGTTCTTGTCCAGGCTCCCCGATAACCTTATAGGTGGTCTCAAACCAAAGAGAATGCCCATCTTTATGGCGAGCCTGCAGATTCAACATATGACCTGTGCTCAAATCGATTTGCGAGACACGTTCCAGGTCCTGCGAGTGGAAAACAGCGGTATTGTTCTTGCCCACCACCTCTTCTGGTGAATAACCAAGCAGATTATAAATGGAAGGAGAACAATAGCGACAAATCCCGTCAATGGTCGCAATATAGATGATTTCTTGTGCATTATCAGAAATAAGTTTGAACATTTCTTCCGTTTGAAGCAGTTTTAGTTCGGTTGTTTTATGATCCGTAATATCTACAACGTGGCAAATAAAATACAACGGTTCACCGCTGACCTCGTTTCGAGCCAATGATATATGCAGCGATATCCATAAAATATCTCCATTTTTCTGAATATAACGCTTTTCGTATTTGTACTCACTCAATTTACCTTCACACAGTTCGCGCTCGTACATCAGATCCTGTGCTAAATCATCGGGATGGGTGATCTCCTGGTAATGAAGATGGATTAATTCTTGAGCTGTATAACCCAGCATACTGCAAAAAGCAGGATTCACTTTCATCCACTGTCCTGTTGGAGCAACAAGTGCAATCCCAATAGGTGCTTGATTATAAATCTGCTCAAACAATTCGTGATGATCGACCTTTTGAACCTGCATCTTAAGCTCTCCTTTTGGTGTATAAACACAATATTTGCTTAATACCCGAATTTTTAATTGTTGAAACATCTCATTTTCTAAACGTTTGTGTCATTAAAGCAGAATAGACCTGGATTCTATTCGCATGGAATCCAGGCAACTTTGTTTCATTTCATATAAACCATGTTGAACATGGGAATGGGTTTTAGTCAGAAACGATTTTACCGCTCCCGTCCAATGATGTAATCCAACAGATGTCTTAGAAAAGAAATCGGCTTCGGCATTTCGTTCAGCGCATCGGTTGCGAGACAATAGTGCTCCCACATCTCTTTCTTCGCGCCATCTTCACCCAGAATGGATACAAAGGTTGAGCTGTTGTTCCGTACATCCTGACCTGCCGGCTTACCGAGTACCCGATGATCCCCTTCCAGGTCCAGCAGGTCATCCTTAATTTGAAAGGCGATACCCGCATGATACGCAAACTTCTTTAAGGAGGCAATCTCCATTTCCTTCACCTGAGCCAGAATGGCTGGCATCACAAGTGCAGCCTCGAAAGCAATACCTGTTTTGTAGAAACAGATCATGTTCAATTGTTCCAGGGTCAATGCTTTGCCTTTGGCATTCAGATCCATCGCCTGTCCCATACACATATCTTCTGCTTTTTCAGCGGAATATTGAATCAGGGTAAGCACGGTTGCGGCATCAAACTGATTGAGGGAAGATTGCTCGCCAATGGCTTTTTGAATGAGAAATAAACCTGTCAATTCTGCTGTTGCGCTGTTATGCACCTGATGTAAGGTAGAGCGCCCCCGCCTGGTCGAAGCATTATCCTGGGTAGGCAGATCATCAAAGATCAGTGAAGCCGTATGCATGTATTCCAGTGATCTTAGAAGAGGAATGATAGATGATTCATGCAGACCATATTCACGCACACCCATCACCCAGGTCAGGATCGGCCTTAGCCGTTTTCCATCTCCTTGTAAACTGTAATTCGCTGCATCAATAAGTGTGCCTTTCATCTCCGGAAGTCCACCCGGCTTGGATATCTGCAATTCAATATTGATCTGTTCACGAACCGTGCGAATCGTATCCAGAAAATCCTGTTTTTCCTGCTTGTCATTCTGCAATTGAAGGATGACCTGATCCCGCAGCAATTTATCCAGGAAATCCACATCATCGGCTTTTCGCACCATTTGCTGAATGAGGCGATTGAATTCAGGTTGTCCGGAGGCAAAGATGTTCATCACTTCGTTGTATTGTTCTTGACCCAAACGCTCTCTACAACGCTTAAGACCATTAATAGCCCGATCCAGTATGACCTCCCGGGTCTTCGCATCTGAATGGTACACCTCATGAATCAGATAAGAGATAACCGCCCAGTATAGTTCATACGGATTGATCAGATCGGGCCGCAGGTCACGATACTTCAGATAGTAAGTATAAGGAGTTACTGCCTCCTCCTCCATATCGTCAAACATATCAGCGAAATCGTCCGCGAGCTGATTATAAATGCCATAGTAGAATGTCCGCAGATCAAAACCTTCATCCGCAGATGCACTGAGCACGGAACGAACAATGAGTCTGGAGGATGAGGATTTAATAATGATTGGAATATAAAGTTCTTCATTAGAATAATTCGCGTTCGATAGTTTCTTGGCACGGTCTATTTCCTGAGATTGAAAGAATACATAGGATTGCTCGAAGAATGTGCGCTGCGTCTCAGGGCGCTGGTAGTTCTTGATATACTCGAACGCATCACGCAGCTCGGCATGAACATATTGAATGACTTTGAGATTGTCTCCCTTCCATTCGCCGATATCCGGCACAATCCCGGTGAGAAGCGCATTGCGAATTAAGAGAGAATACTGTTCCTTCTCTTGCGCAGTCAACACCTGCGAATCAAGTAGGTCATCAATAAATGGATAGGTCAATCCGTAAGAATAACCGAGCCTAATCGCAGCGTCCAGCCTCTCGGAACGTTCTACCTGGGGAGTCTCATCATTCATATCATCGTTCACATGCAGAACAACACCAAGAATGATCTTGAGCAGCTTGCGCTGTGCCTGTTCTGCATCCAGTTCTTTGGGAATATTGGAAGCAACATTTTTCAATTTGCTGATGACCCAGATAACAGCTGTTTCCACGTTCTCCTTCTGGGCCCAGCGATACAAAGCGGCCAGACTGATATAATCCGGGCTTCCCTTGCGGTGGGTTGTATTTGAACGCATAAAATACGCTTTGGTATCCTGAGCGACACGCTGAATGCGTGCTTGGGTATCCAAGGAGTCCAGGGCTTTGCCCAGATCTCGCATATAAATGTAAGAAATACTGCGATCCAAGTAATCATCCAGTTTGCCTGTAACATTAAGCCAATGGATATATCTATGAGCATCCCGGGAATCCGGTTTTCTTTGACTTGGTGATAAAAAAGATAACCAGGAAAAAGGTTGAATATGTTTTTTTTGCCACAAGTGAATATCTTGCGTAAGTGCAGTGGTATACGTGTTATTCAGAAGTTGTTCATGAAGAGAAGTAAAATACTGAGCTGCCTTCTGCTCAGCCAACCGATATCCTGCATCAGCCTGATCTGTGAGTACGTTATTCATAGGATGGATACCTCAACTTCTCATAATGTTAAACATGTATCCATGAAAGGAGTTTGAGGGTGCTCCATGGACGAAAACTGATGTGAATTCATGCAACAACAAATTCGCCAGCTCATGTTCATAACCTTTATACGGCATTCCATCCGTTTGGTTACGAAATCGTCATGGACGCTTCAATCCTATGTGGTTTTACAAAATCGAAGACCATACCTTCACTGCTGTAATGGCGATAAGAACCATCAGTCCGTACCTAAGAAGTCTCACATTAATCATTGAACTCACTTTGGAACCAAGTGAAGCACCAAGCAGACTCCCGATAACCGTATAAATGATGGGCTCCAACGGAATGTCCCCACCCAGAATTTTTCCCACCACCCCACCAATGGCGGAGATGAATACAATCGCAAGCGAAGAAGCAATGGTAGTCCGGGTAGGGATCTTAAGCACGGTGAGCATGATCGGAATCAATATAAAAGCACCACCCGCACCAACAATTCCCGAGACGATCCCTACGGCAAGAGCTGCTCCTGCCGCAACATATGTGTTAAATGTCACCTGTTCAGCCGAGCCTTCTGTTCCCTTACCCGGAATCAGCATAAGTACAATCGCGATAATGGCCAGAATGCCATAGATCAGATTGATGACTTCTCCATTCAGGTGACCGGATATGAAGCCGCCAATCAGGCTGCCGACCAGAATACTGGAGCCCATGTAAGCCACCAGACCTTTATGAATGAGAACTTCGCTCTTTTTCCCGTTCCCTGTTCTTCTAATGTAGGCAATCACACCAGCGAGCGAGGCAAAAAACACCTGAAACATGCTGATCGACGACACCTCATGTGCCGAGAATGGTTCCAGCCCCATGAGAGAAGGTACATACAACAACAGCGGGTAATTAATTATGGCTCCACCTATACCCAACAAACCGGAGAAGAAGGAACCGACCAGACCCAGTATAAACATGATGACAAAAAGCAGAGTATCCATCGGTTTTTCTTCCTTTCTTGCGGTGTAAAAAATGATGCAAAAAACAGTATACGCAGTTAAAATAATCGGCTATAATAAAAACCAAGTAAATTAATCCGAAATGAGTGATTAAGCATGTTTAACGTGTTGAAGACTCTTTTTGAAAATAAATGCCCGCAGTGCAACGAAAAATTACAAGTTCACAGTGATGCGTTATGCGCTACAAAAACATGCTCCCAATGTCACTACAAAGAAGAGAGCTATGGCTCTCTCGGTGTGCGTATTGTCTATGACACCACAAAATGATAAAAGACGCATGCCTGCTTATTGTATCATGATCTCTGAACTCCCGGGATGACTATATAGAATTATTTTCATAATAAATACTCTTCTTATATTGATTGCAAAAAAAACGGTGCAGAACGATTTATTCGTTCTGCACCGTTTTTTCTTTTATTTTTCAGAGACGGACTGCACTACCTTACTGCTCAAATCTTATTTTGTTTTGAAGCTGAGGAATCCATCATCTACCGCAACCGTTGTACCATTCACTGCACTGGCAGCGTCACTGAACAGGAAGGCTACAACACTCGCAACTTTCTCCGGTTGAATGAGCTCTCCGCGCATATGTTGGGTGGCAAGCGCATCTTTCATCGCTCTGTCATCACCCAAAATCGGTGTCTCAATAAAGCCTGGCGCTACACCAACCACACGAATGCCATGCTCGGCAAGTTCCAAAGCACCGGATTTGGACATCATCACGACAGCTGCCTTGGCTGCATTGTAGTTAAAGCTTCCCACCGCAGCAATACTTCCATAGATCGAAGCTGTATTTACGATGGTGCCTTGTACATTCAGTTCAACCATTTTTTTGGCGCCATAATACATGCCGTAATACACACTGTGTTGGTCAACATCGATTACTCTGTGATAGGATTCCGGGTCCATCTCCAGAAATGGCTTCACAAGTCCAATGCCCGCGTTGTTGAAAATACCGCTCAATGTTCCGTATTTCTCTACGGTCCAGTCGATCAGGGCTTTGATCTCGTCTCCTTTAGACACGTCCACTTTGTATGCTCCGGCTGTGCCACCACCTGCTTCAATCTCAGATGCAAGCTTTTTGGCACCCTCTTCGTTATAGTCTGCTACAACAATCGTTGCACCCAGATCCGAAAGCTGAAGCGCTGTTTCTTTACCAATACCACTCGCTCCGCCGGTGATAATGATTACTTTTCCATTTTGTTCAGACATAACGTAGGTCTCCTTTGATAAGAACATATTGTCATATCGTGCACACAAATCCATTACATAGTCTTGCTAGTGTGAAGCTAAATATTCATCTGACTCGGATGCAGGGTCAAATTTTTCCTTACTCATAAACCAAGCAGCCAATAGAGCAATAACGGCCGGAATGATGGCCCAGGCAAACGTATGAACGATGGATGAGGACAATGCTTCTGTAATCTTATCCAACATTGGCGCAGGAATATCAGCACGAGTGTCCGGTTTTAGGACTAAGCTAGGATCACTCAGATTCACGCCACCACCCTGCTCACTACCATTACTATTTCCAAAGAAGGAAACCAATTTACTTGCAAATACGTGACTCTGTACGATACCAAATACCGTAATTCCCAACGTCATACCGAGTTCCCTATTGAAGTTAAGGGTTGAGCTGGCAGAACCGCGCTGTCTTGCTGAGAAACCGTGAATGGCTGCATTGCTCAATACAGAGAACGAAGACCCAATGCCCAGACCAACCAGAATCATGAAAATGGTCACCATAAATCGGGAGGAATCCGTCGTTAACGTTGTCAGCAAGGCGATACCAATGACCAGCAGCGCAAGTGTGGGTAACATGATGGAGCGGTATCTGAGCTTGGTAAGCATGGCTCCTCCACCCGCAGCTGTTACAACTGATCCAAGCATCATCGGCAGCAGAACCAGACCGGAGTTGGTAGCTGATCCACCAAGTACGCCCTGAATATAAATGGGGATATAGATGGAAGCTGTAATAAAGGCTGCACCGCTAAATATAGCCATTAGATTACTCGTGGAATACAGCCGGTTTTTGAACATGCTGAATGTAATAATTGGTTCTGCCACACGCCGCTCTATGAACACAAATGCAGTTATCAGCACGGCGAACGAGGCAAACAAACCCACGATCATACTGGAATTCCAGGCATATTCCTTGCCTCCAAGTTCAAGTGCAAACATGAGACACACGATGGAAGCTACCAGTGTGAATGCGCCAAAATAGTCAATTTTCTGTTTGGAATGCTCTACGGATTCTTTATAGAAGAATGCAATCATGACAAAGGCGATCAGACCAAGTGGCAGGTTGATATAGAAAATCCAGGACCAATGAATGTAATCAGTGAGATAGGCTCCGAGAAGTGGTCCGAAAATACTGGATAAACCAAAGACTGCACCAAATAGTCCCCCCACTTTACCCCGTTTGTCTGCGGGAACGACATCGAACATAATGGTAAATGCGATCGGCATCAACGCTCCGCCGCCGATTCCTTGAATCGCACGATAAATGCTGAGCTGAATGATAGAATCCGCTGTCCCGCACAATGCAGAACCAATCATAAATACAATGATTCCAAAAATGAAAAATCGCTTGCGGCCATACATATCCGATAGTTTACCGAAGATCGGCATACCCGCCATCTCCGCAACCATATAGGCAGAGGTGACCCACATTAATTTATCAAATCCGCCAAGATCACCCACAATGGTACCAATTGCAGTGGCTACGATGGTGTTATCCATCGAAGCCATGAGAATGGCAAGCAGCAAGCCTGCAAGAATAACGCCTAATTTATTGCTTTTTACCATGATTATTTTTCCCCTTATCCATTCTGATTAAAGCCCCTCGGCTAATATACGCTTCAAAAATTGTCCTGTATGGGAGGCTCTGACCTCCGCCACCTGCTCCGGCGTGCCTTCGGCTACTAGCTCACCACCCGCTGCGCCACCTTCTGGGCCAATGTCAATAACCCAATCGGATTCCCGAATCAATTCCAGACTGTGCTCTACAACGACAACGGTATTCCCCGACTCAACCAGCTTATCCAGCAAAATATGGAGTTGCTTGATGTCTGACGGATGAAGGCCGGTTGTTGGCTCATCCAATAGATAGAGCGTGTGTTTTTTGGTCTTTTTACTCAGCTCTTTTGCCAGCCTGATCCGTTGACCCTCACCGCCTGACAATGTTTTGACGGATTGCCCCCATTGGAGATAACCAAGTCCAACTTCACACAACATCTCGACGAGATCGGCGATTTTGGTCTGACTTTTCAGGACAGGCAGACTTTCGGCTACTGACATATTCAGTACATCGGATATCGAGAATCCTTCGTATTGAACCTGTAACACCTCATCCATGAATCGTCTGCCCTTACAGTCATGACAAGTTACCTCCAGATCAGGCAGGAAGTTCATGTCCACAGACAACACTCCCAGGCCTTGACAGGTTTCACAGCGCCCTCCGGGTGTATTGAACGAGAAATGCTTCGCAGTAAGCTTTCGTGCCTTGGCATCTGGCAAACCAGCGAACAGTTGGCGCAGGTGCGTAAATACATCTGTGTAGGTGGCAACATTCGACCGTTGCATTCTGCCCATTGGCGTTTGGTCAAAAATAACGATATCACCTACGTTCTCCAACCCTGTTATCTCTTCACAACCTGATGGTTTCTGAAGTGATTCCATTCCCTGTGCGAGGATATCAAATACAAGCGTAGATTTGCCTGACCCTGAAACACCCGTTACGGAGATCAGCGTGCCTAATGGAAAAGATACAACCGGAATATCAATGTTGCGCAAATGCGCTCCCCGAATGGCAAGATGCTGCCCCGTACCTGTTCTTCGGTTATAAGAAGGACTAGCCACAGATTCATTTCTCAGATAAGCTCCCGTAACCGAAAGCTCACTTGCCATTAAATCCTCCAGGCTCCCTTCACCAACAACCATCCCTCCATTGACTCCAGCACCAGGTCCAATGTCGATCACATGATCAGCAGCACGCATCATCTCAATATCGTGTTCAATGACGAGGATCGTATTGCCCAGATCACGAAGCTCCTGAAGTACGCGAATCAGGCCAATGGTATCTTTCGGATGAAGCCCTGTCGTCGGTTCGTCCAGAATATACAATACGCCCGTTAAACCAGAGCCTAGAAGCGATGCAAGTCGTAATCGCTGAGCTTCACCACCAGATAAAGTTACGGTCTGACGATCCATGGAGAGATAGCCAAGTCCAACATCCATAATGCGTTTCAACTTGGTGGGCAGATCATGAAGGATTGGATCAAGCAGGTGATGTGCCTCGGGTGAGATCACTTCTTGTAGGCCTACCGTCCATTCCAGCACTTTACTGAATGACCAGTTGGTTACGTCGGAGATGGATGCGCCAGCTACGCTTACCAAAAGAATTTCTTTTTTCAAACGAGCACCCTGACATTCAGGACACTGCTGTTGATGAAAAAAACGTCCGTCTTTTTCCGTTCCGCCACCTTCTCCTTCCTTTTCTTTATATCGTCTCCACAATCCGGGGATCACACCTTCGAACTTGGTTCCCTGAATGGGCTTGATATTAGGGTAATGCTGCTTAAACGCTTCGCTCTCGACGCCGTAGTACAGCAAATCGCGCTCGATTTCACCAAGGTCCTTCAATGGACGATCCGGATCGAATCCGAATCCAAAATGCTGTCCAGCTGCAACCAGAATTCGGATCTGGATATCCCGATGCACACCATTTAACGAAGCAACACCTCCATCCCGCACACTAAGCTCAGGATTGAATACAGCCGCTTCGTTGATTGATGCCACATGACCAAGCCCACTACATACATCACAAGCACCCTCCGGTTTGTTGAACGAAAAGTGTGACATGCCCAACTTCTCAAGCACGGCATTGCAATGTGGACAATGTATAGTCTGATGACCCATGTATTCGTCTTCCTCGGTTAAATGACCAGCCGCTTCCCACGATGGTGATATGGTGCCATTACAGGATGGACATATACGCTCCCCAAGTCTGGAAAAAATGAAACGAACGTAAGTGTAAATGTCTGTCACTGTTCCTACTGTTGAGCGTGGATTCCGATTAGTAATGTGCTGTCCTACGCTGATGGATGGAGAAAGACCTGTGATGGACTCCACTTTCGGTTTGCTGATCGAATCCGATGTTAATCCCATCGATTCCATGTATTGTCTCTGGCATTCTCGCTGAAGGGTATCCATTGCCAGCGTGGATTTGCCGGAGCCGGACGGTCCCGTTAGAACCACCAACTTATACTTCGGAATCGAAAGTGAAATATTCTTTAGGTTGTTCTCCCGTGCTCCTTTAATCATCATTGTTTCTCTCAAAATCGATCGTCCCCTTTGCAAATAAGTACAGAGTTCGTTAAAATAAGTTTAAATTAATCATACGTCAATCTAGTATCTCCAAAATTTATTATCTCGTTAATCTAATATCTCGATAATCAAGATATATGTCATCTTAAGAGGAGGGTTATCTTTTGTCAAGAGAACATCAACAACAACCTACCGAATTACAGGAGAATTTTACGTTGCGAATGCGGAGCCTGGGTACCCGAACCGTTTTATATCAGCAGCATGTGGCTGCCTCTTTGGGCTTGTACAATAACGATTTCATATCCGTGGATATCCTGCGCGAGAAAGGTCCAATCACTGCAGGTGAACTGTCAAAACTTACCGGTCTGGCCACCGGAAGTGTTACGACATTAATTGACAGGCTTGAGAAGAACGGCTTTGTCCGTCGAGAAAATGACCCCAATGACCGCCGTAAAGTCATCATTGTGCCTTTGTACGAAAACAAGGAAGAAGTCAGCAGCACCTACCTCACCCTTCATGCAGCTATGGTTAATCTGGCTTCCACATACACAGAGGAAGAGCTGGAGCTTATTACAGGGTTCCTAAGTAAAGCAGGAAATGTTCTGGATGGACAGATTGAAGATCTAAGCTCCAAAATCCGTGGCAAATCATCATCGTGATCCATGTTTATATTTTGTAAAAAATGTGAGTTATATTAGAAAAACAAAAAGGACGATATCCGCAAGTGATCAAAATCACTCCGGTATATCGTCCTTTTTGGGGATGAAGCCGCTTTATACTCAAGGCATTTCCTGGTTTAAATCTTAATTGGCCTCGATTCCAAGACCGCTTAACGGATCTTTTAAACCATTAATATTGGTGATCAATTCAGGAATACCTGTCTTCTCCCAGTTTTCTGCCGTAAAACCCTGCTCTGCAAGCGTGTTCTCAAATTGACCCACAACTTCGGTTAATTGATTGTTGTAACTGACCAGATTTTCATGAATGCTTTCCCCTATCGCTGGTGCTGTCAGCTGAGAGAATTCGCTGGCTTCTGCCTGAATTTGATCTATTTTCTCCTGGACCTGAGTTGTTATTTCAGGGTTACTCACCGCTCCTGATGCGAGTTCTTGCAGATCGGCTCCGGCGTTCGATACTTGCTCTATATAATCAGTAGCCCCACTAACGTAATTCAAACTTTGATTCGCTTGTTCTACAACGGAACAGGCCGATATCACAAGAATACTTGACGCAATGAGGCCTGCCATCATTAATGTATGCTTTCTTTTCCGTTTAATCATGACCATCTCCCCTTCTTCAACTTGAAGTGTTTCTTCCAGATTTATGATAACTGCTCCGTATGCTTCATTGCAAATGGGTCTACATTCAGCGTTATTAACATGTATAATAAAGGAATCATACGGTAAAGGGATGTCATGAATATGCTTCAGGCCTTAAATGTACGCTTGAACCGCATCATGCCACTGATTACTCCAATCAGCATTATTATTGGCGTTCTTTGCGGGAGTCTTCTTTCTTCTTATACCTTTTTGTCGCCATGGCTTTTTGCATTCATGACGTTTGCGGGAAGCATCAGTCTCGGGATACGGGATTTTGTGAACGTGCTGAAGAAGCCTTTTCCACTGTTCGTTTGTCTGTTTATTCTGCACCTGGCGATGCCTCTGATTGCTCTTGGCATGGGTCACCTGGTCTTCCCAACGGATGCCTACACGATAACGGGCCTTGTTCTGGCTGCCGTTATTCCGACAGGTGTGAGCAGCTTTATCTGGGTCAGTATCTATCGGGGCAATATCGCTCTGACGCTGTCGATTATCCTGATTGACACCATGCTTGCTCCTTTCGTGGTACCCGGCGTATTATCCTTGCTGATTGGCACTAGCGTATCGTTGGATATAGCAGCCATGATGAGCAGTCTGTTCTGGATGATCGTTGTTCCCTCCTTGCTCGGGATGCTTTTGAATGAATGGACCAAAGGGGCCATTGTTCCAGTCTGGGGGCCTAGACTGAATCCGTTCTCCAAATTGTTCATGGCAGCGGTTGTCGCGATTAATGGCTCTGTTGTTGCGCCCTATTTAGCTGACTTTAACTGGCAGCTCGCTGGTCTAGCAGCCATCATTATTTTTCTGGCCTCATTTGGCTATGCTCTAAGTTACTTCGTTGCCCGATTACTCGGTTGGAATGAAGCCGATCAGGTCGCACTTGTATTCAACGGAGGCATGCGCAATATTAGTGCGGGAGCGGTGCTTGCCGTATCGTATTTCCCTCCACCGGTTGCCGTCCCGGTTGTACTCGGCATGGTATTCCAGCAGATGTTGGCCTCGCTTGCAGGATATCTGCTTGGCCGCCGCTCGCAGACTCTTCACAATGCTGATAAGACGTCCGCAGCCTAGTACAAAATAAACAAATCAAAAACGCCGACAGTATTGTCGGCGTTTTTTTGATTAAACTTTATCAAGCTACGTATTCATAAACCTAGTAATCCGAGAGCGAAATTCCAGTTCCAATGATAAGTACGAACACTAGAATATACACAACAATTCCGATCGCTGCCCACAGCAACGCTGCTTTGGCATAATTGGCTTTCGAAGGATTGGAATCTCCAAATGCCCATACAAACAACATAATAATGTTTACAAGCGGAATCATCATAAGGAACAACGTGAGCATCCAACTACCGAAACTTACTGGCTGTGGTCCTGGCTTATGTACTCTTTGACTAGACACTTCTGACATAATATTTCTTCCTCCTTTCTCCTTCATTTCAATTGCTACCTGCTAAGACAATCTACTTCTACTTTATAAATAAAAGTTTGCCGTTAATAAAAATACCGGAAATCTCATGAATTTACAATGTAATATTTACCATATTAGTTTCGACATAAATTTTTTATAATATATCCTGATTCTGTATAACACAAAGGACCTGCAATAAGTGACACTTATGATTAAAGTGCCTACCCTGCAGATCCCCATTCACTCTATTTCTCTTTTCCTCACACTAATTCACAAGGTATCACAACGATTTCAAAAAGCCCACGATTCTGGAGGCAATTCTTTCATGTCCGGCCTGGTTGGGATGGAGCCCATCCGGTACACCATTATCACCTGTAAAATATAATTCTTTGTGGATTGGCAATAATGGCTGGATTCCAGCAATGTTCCACAGATCACAGACCGGGATGGAGTACAACGACGCGACCTCTCTAATCGCAGCGACATAGTCACTGTATATCCGTCTGGTTACCGTATTGGGCAGGTCTTCTGGGACAGCTTCACTTGATCCATGGGGCGGAGTAAGAAACACGATCAGCTTGGTTGGATAGCGCTGGATCAACTCTTCTGCTATATGTTTAAGCGCCCCATAAAAGGTATCCTTCGAATTGGGCGAAGTACTGATATCGCCAAATGCCGTCATACCACTGGAGAAGTCATTTCTTCCGCCCATGAAAAAGATAACATCCGCTTCCGCGTGCATCTGCCCAATGCGATTACACATCGGTTCAAACCCTCCGTCCGCCACACTGCTTCCGGAAATGCCATGATTCTCATGGGATTGAAATCCCAATGCGCTGCAAACCAGCTCCGGATACGGATGTTCCCCTTCCTGAAGTCCATATCCGAAAGTTATGCTGTCTCCCAGAAAAACAGCCTTTTGCCCTTCATAGGATGATGATTGTGACGACATGAGCAGATCCCTTCTTCCCTTGTAACAGATATGTATAGTAACGATGTCATCCAAATACCGAAGCAAAACGGCCTTTCCAGCCTTTCATCGTTCGCTACACTATTGTAACAAAAGTTTTCGTGCCACACGATACCGAGACAATCTTAATAGAGAAGAAGATCAGCATCTATCGCTCTACGTTCCAGGCATTCTCCACTAAAATATTACCTTGTTACATCACGCACGGTGCTGTTCCTCGCCTGGATGATGTCTCCAGTGGAAGCCATTGGTGTATCACCTGCTACGGTATGCGCCAGCATTCCGGCTGTCGCAGCAAAAGAGATTGTCTCCGCTGGCATCCACCCCTCCAGTTCACCATACATGATGCCGCTCGCAAACGCATCGCCCGCGCCGATCCGGTCATAAACAGAAAAGGTCAGCGGCTCGGAATAAGCGAACACCCCTTCCTTGAACATATAGCCCTGTAGGCAGTGTCGGTTATCGCTGTATATGGTACGATGCGTTCCAGCAAGGCTACGCACGCCATACCGTTCGGCAACCAGGGGAATGAGCTCAGTCAGTTGCTCTTCCCTTTGTACTTTGTCCGTATTTAACCCCAGAATATGAAGAGCATCCCGCTCATTCATCAGGACGATATCTGACAAATGCAACATTTCCTCATAATGCGGCTTCGCCATGGCATAACCCTGATCCCCCCATAAAGCAGGACGATAATTACAATCAAAAACAACTGTGCCGCCTTGTTCTTTGACCACCTGTGCCAATTGTTTCATCGCCAGTCTCACCGAATCATTCATCGCCAGCGTGATTCCGCAGAAATGAATAGCGTCCATGCCTGATGCAACTGCCGCAAAGGGATACGTGCCTTCAGGCGCAATATTAAAGCTGCTCTCCAGCCGGTTAGAGTAAGTCACCCGTCCAGGTCTGGCCCCATAACCATTCTCCAGAAAGTACATCCCGATATACTGCCCTCCGCGACGCACATATTCGGTGCTCAGGCCCAGTCCGCGCAAATAGGATTCGGCGGCATCACCCAACGGATTGACCGGAAGCCTCGACACCAGCAGGCCTGCATATCCGTAACGTGTCATCGCCGACACTACATTGACCCCACTGCCCGAAAAGGAGTATTTCAGCCGATTACTCTGAATCAACAGATCATGTCCCGGAACTTCAAGTCGCATCATGACTTCGCCAAAAGCCCCTACGCGTTTAACCATACTTCTTCGCCAGCGACTTCATTGATGCATATAACGACTGCACATCACTTACAATGGTCAGACCCTCCTGATCAATAATGGAGGAATACACATGTGGAATAACCTGCGGAACCCCCGCCTCCAGTGCGATTTCGAGAATGGCTTCAAAATTATCCATATCGATGCCACCGGTAGGCTCCAACGCAAAGTCCGCTTCTGCACACGCTTTCGCTACCACTCGCAGTTCCTCTTCCCGCTTCAGACCCTGCATCGGGAAATACTTCAGTGCATTGCCACCCATATCCCGTACCAATGCAATGGCCGCGTGTACAGGCACGACGGCAAGCTTGGATTGGGCAGCGCTCACTGGACCCGTCGAAATATTGACAAAGCCCGGCTGACCAGTCGGGGAGACGAGGCTGTTAATCCAGTTGTCCCGGTCCCCGAGATTCGCTCGGGTAGCGCCAACTGCCGGAAATACCTGATTGATATGACTGCCCGGAAAATACTTTACGATTTCGGCGACGACAGCAGCCTGTCGATTGTCTCCGGCACCTAGTCCAATTGAAACGGCATTGTCAATTTCCCGCCCATAGGCTTCCATCGCTTCCACCGCTTCAGCCACAGTGGCATAATCCTTGGAAAGAACGCCGACAAGAACATGGCCCTCAGCCGCATCAAAAACCTCTTTTGCATTCGTAATGTCCTTGGCGAGCACATTCAAAGCCACCCGATTGTTATAAAATCGTTTTGCAATCTCAGACATTTCCTTCTCCTCCTGTCAATTGTCGAATTCGATCTTCAATGACCCGCATGTCATCCCCCATCAACGGACGGGGGTCGATATCGAAATAACCTTGCCTTACGCCATAATCACGAGTATAAATGGCGATAGGACCGCCTCTTAGCTCCTCATTAAGCTGTTTGGCACTGATCCCCGCCTTCGCTTCGTCGACCTGGATGCGCCCCCTGTAAATCGCTCGGCCCGCTTCGTCCTGGACAATCGATACCTGAATCCCGGCTATCTGATTGAGTGACATTAACTCCTGCAAGGAAGCCCTTTCCTGCTCACTATGGTCAGCTTTGACTGCATATTCATCCAAAGCCTGAAGCAGGCCAAACGTAGTTTCTTTACCTACTTTCATGCTGCGCCCGATCCCGTGAAGCTGAACCTTCAACCATTCGATATAGGTTCGTTTACCTGCCACAATGCCGGAAGTTGGGCCTTCAATGGCCTTGGAGCCGCTGTATATGGCTAAATCCGAATACTTCACATATTTGTGCAGGTCCTCTTCCGCAGCCGCATCGACAATGAGGGGTATCTCACACTTCTGGGCAACCTGCCAGGCTTCCTCTACGGAAATCATGTTTTTCTGTACCGCATGATGGGATTTGACGTATAGGATCGCAGCCGTTTTGTCGGAAACCGCATCCGCGATATGCTCCGCCCGACCTTCATTGGCATATCCGGCTTCGATCAGCTTCCCACCACCAAGGTAAATCATCGTCTCCACGGGAGCTCCGTATTGTACATTGTGGCCTTTCAACATAACAATTTCATTGTTCGTAATGACTTCCTGATGTAGCTTCAAACTTGCGTGGCGGTTGCCCTTTGTTACCATGGCAGCTACGGCGAGCGCGATGCCACTAGAAGCGGAATTGACAACAACGGCCGCTTCGGCACCGATTAGACGGGATACATAGTCCCCTGATTTGTCTACAAGATCTGCGATCTCCACATAACTCTGCCCGCCTTGCTTCATGGCATCCATGACTGTGTCCGTCGGTGCAGATACGCCGAGGATACTCATCCGGCCGCTGGCGTTGATAACACGTTTCAGTCCATATTTAACATTCAATGAATTGGTCACCCACAATCACTCCTTTTACTTCAATTTGACGGCTGCCTACCTTATTTACTCCCTCGGAGTCCACAAGTGTTACAGGCTTGTCTACCACTTTAAAAAGTGTCAAATTGGCTTCATCACCTGCCTGAATCCTCCCCAGCTGCGGTCTGCCCAGCCACTCTGCTGCCCGTAAGGTCACCCGATCTATCGTCTCGCTCAACGAGTAGCCAATGGCCAGAAACTTACTTAACAGATTAGCCATGCTGTAGACCGGACCGTTCAGACGATTGCCCCTGTAAATATCCGTACTGATCGTATCCGGGTCAATGCCATGCTTCTTGGCAGCTTCTGCAACCTGAAATGAAAAACTCGCAGTCCCATGTCCCACATCCAAATGCACACCGCGCTTGATGGCATCGTTCAATACATCCAGCGGCGCGCCTCTATCATCGAACAGATTATTGTTTTTTCCATTCAAATAGTGAGTGACCACATCACCACCCTGTAAGAGCGGCATGACCTCACGAATATCAGGTGGGGCTGATCCAATGTGAACCATAAGCGGCAGGCCTGTTTCCTGCGAAAACTCTCTTGCCAAATACAGTGGGCGCAGTCCGCTTTCGCCAACCACACTCCCACTGATTCTTGCTTTTAATCCCACGATGAATTCAGAATATGCCCGGGTAGCCTGTAACAACTTGTCCCGATCAATCCAGTCCAGATTCGACAATTCGTCAGTACGCAGTAAGCCGAGGCAAGATATGTTCAAAAAGGCAAACACCCGGGTAGCCGCCTTATGAGTGCTTATCGCCAGATCGCCAATTCGATCAGCACCGCAGCTGCCTGCGTCCACAATCGTAGTAACGCCCTGTTTTACACCGATTTCATCAATGTCGTCCCCATAAGGATCAAACTCTGGAAAAGCATGCACATGCATGTCGATCCATCCGCTGGATATGTAAGCTCCAGGCGATTCCCATATCCGATCTCCGTTTTCCGTTCCACCAGGAGCGACCTTCACAATCCTGCCTTCATTGATAACCACATCCACCTCTTCACCGCTTGTAAGACGGACTCGACGCAATACCAGCTGACCGTCCATCACAATCCCCTTCCTGTTCTGGAATATTGGATTCACATGTTCCTGCTTCATATGTATTGATATGAAAATACCCCTCTGTTCAACAAAAATAAATTCATCTTCCCAGATGCTCATACTCTTGTCTACTAAAAGGGGTAGCCTGTCAGTAATATTCTATTACTTCTATTCCTATTTCCACAATGCCTGTTTATTTCGGCTGAATATATCCTTCAGCTTTGAGCAATTCAGCGATCAGAACAGCACCGCCTGCTGCTCCGCGCAGCGTGTTGTGAGACAGTCCTACAAACTTGTAATCATATAGGGAGTCTTCGCGCAGTCTGCCCGTTGAAACGCCCATACCGCGCTCGATGTCACGATCCAGCTTCGTTTGTGGTCTGTTCTCTTCTTCAAAATACGTAATGAACTGTTTCGGTGCGCTTGGCAGACCCAGTTCTTGCGGACGACCTTTGAATTGCAGCCAACGGTCCAGAATTTCTTCTTTGGATGGTTTTTTCTCAAAGGATACAAATACTGTCGCCAGGTGACCATCTGTTACCGGAACACGAATACATTGTGTTGTAATTAATGGTGAGGACGCTTTTACAATCTCATTATTTTGAATGCTTCCCCAGATGCGCAGCGGCTCCTGTTCACTTTTCTCTTCCTCGCCACCGATGTATGGAATCACGTTATCCAGCATTTCCGGCCAGTCGGTAAAGTTTTTACCTGCGCCTGAGATCGCTTGGTATGTGGAAGCCACCACTTGAGTTGGATTGAACTCGCGCAACGCGTGAAGTGCAGGTACATAGCTCTGAATCGAGCAGTTTGGTTTAACTGCGATGAATCCGGTTTTGGTTCCGAGACGTTTGCGTTGAGCTTCAATCACGTCCAGATGTCCTGGGTTAATTTCCGGAATAACCATGGGTACATCCGCTGTCCAGCGGTGAGCCGAGTTGTTGGAAACAACCGGAGTTCCCGTTTTGGCATAAGCCTCTTCGAGCGCTTGAATTTCATTCTTTTTCATATCTACAGCACAGAATATAAAATCAACCTGGCTTGCAAAAGCTTCCACTTGGGAAGCATCCTGCACAACGATGTTTTTCACTGCTTCCGGGATCGCAGCAGCGAGCTTCCATCTGCCTTGTACGGATTCTTCGTATGTTTTGCCTGCCGAGTTAGCACTTGCTGAAATAGCCGTTACTTCAAACCATGGGTGTTCATTGAGCAGATCCACAAAACGCTGACCTACCATCCCCGTTCCTCCGACGATACCGACTTTCAATTTTGCTGACATAAAATCATCATTTCCTTTCGGTGTGAGTTTCCCCTTATTAAACACTATTCAGGCATTTCCAAAGCGTGTAGCTAACATCCCGGAAAAACCAAAAAATCCCATCCCCAAGACAAAAGTCTCAGGGACGAGATTGTTACACTCGTGGTACCACCCAGATTCGCCAATATGTCGCCATACCAGCCTCTTCGAGTTAAGGATAACTGCATTCAATTATGCCGCATCCGCATATACTCTCGCTCTGTAACAGGAGCTCCTGTCACACCATCCCTCAAGCCTTCAAGTTCCGATGTGCTGCTCTGAGTCTTTATTCAATAAAAAATTCTTTACCCCTTTTCAGCTGCCGGAGCTCTCTGTATAAGAAACCTTTTATCTACTCATCTCTTCGTCGCATTTGATATTGCGATTATAATATCAAAATTACCATCGTGAAGTAAACACATTTTTTTAGATAATGGAATTTATACGTTTTCAGCGGAGCTGAACAATTCAATTATCGCAAGAAAAACTTCAGCAAAACGCGGTCTGTCTTCTGTGAAAGTACGTCGATAGACGTTTTTCTTATAAATTGCTGCAAATGGCTATTTCTTTACTGCTTTTTGGCAACAATCGCATACGTTCCCAGTGGGCTCTCAGGCCCCGAGGCATGATGTGTCCTAAGTAATTTCAGTTCGGAAAGAAGAAGTGTTTTTACCTTATTCGGAATCGGAAGCATCTGCAGTTCCATAGGCGCTTCTGCCAGTGTCATTTCGGTTTCCCAGCGACCGTCCTGCAGCTCGGGAGAATGGATCGAAATCTCTTCCTTAATCGTCCAGCCCGCCGCAGAGACAAGCTCTTGAATATCCTCCGGTGTAAAAAGCGTGCGCACATTGGAGAAGCTGTTCTCCTTGTAACATTCGACCTGGGACTGAATCAGAACGGATAACCAATGTGAGAGCTGGCTCACATCTGTAACTCGTGCATCCCATTCGGCGAAACATAACTGATGCCCCCACTTCCTAACCTTGCTAAGAATCTGGGCGAGTTCGTCAAATGATTTCAAGTACCAAGAACAATGGGAAAGTACAATCACATCAAACTCATTTTCGCCGAATTGGGCCTGATCACTTAGAATGTCAAAATCATAATCCATTCGAATTCGGTCACCCAGCGGAGATTTCCGCAGTTTGGCTGCCGCTTCACCTACGGTCAGTGGTGCACCATAATCCTCTGGTGCAATGTCTACACCATGAACATACCCGTGCTCCCCCACCAAATGTGCAAGCACGGCCGTTGTATCTCCCTGACCACAACCGATTTCCAGAACGCGGCTGCCTTCCCGGATCCCCCAAAAGAGTCCCAGTTTCATCCGATGCTCGGTCTGAATGTATTGAATGGCGGCATTGTCCTCCACGTCCATATACTTAATAAGGTCACTGATGATAGCCTCACTCATGATTCCTCACTCCTCAAAGAGCAACTTGAACTTCTTGCTCATTGTATCGTGACAGTCACCATTGTACAATGCTGGAGTCTATGCCAGAACCATGACACAGAGGAGACTCCGTCCTACAGCAGATATAAACTTCTGCTACATATCAATCCCTATCCCCACTGCGTTGCAAGCTTCTGAAGATATGGTGTCAGCATGGGCTGTAGTTCCTTACGCATCAGTCCAATCTCTAGGATCGCCTGAATATATCCAAACTGATCACCAATATCGTAGCGACGCCCCTCCAGCTCAAGGGCCAGCAGCTCTTCCACCTGGCTTACTTCTTTCAGCGCATCCGTTAGCTGATATTCCCCTCCAGCCCCTCTCTCGATTTGATCGAGAATTGGAAAGATGGAAGGTTTCAGAATGTATCGTCCCATCACGGCTGTTCGGGAGGGTGCTTCTGCCATTGAAGGTTTTTCTACCAGATTGGTAATTCGGTGAACCCGATCCTCTGCGCCCTGTGAATCGATAATTCCGTATTTACTCACGTCAGCATCCTGCACTTGCCGTACGCCGACAATCTGGCTGCCTGTCTTTTCATATAAATGAATCATCTGTGCGAGCGCCGGAGGATCAGACACCATAATATCATCTCCAAGCAGTACGGCGAACGGATCATCTCCCACAAACTGACGAGCACACCCAATCGCATGGCCCAATCCAAGCGGTTCTTTTTGACGGATAAAATGAATACTCGCCATTTCGCTGATCGCTTGCACTTCTTCCAATAGAGCTTGCTTGCCTTTGGCATACAGGGAATGCTCCAATTCAACCGATTTGTCAAAATGATCCTCGATCGATTTTTTATTGCGTCCGGTTACGATAATGATATTTTCAATGCCCGATTGTACCGCTTCTTCCACAATGTATTGGATGGCTGGTTTGTCCACTATCGGCAGCATTTCTTTAGGTTGAGCCTTGGTTGCCGGCAAAAATCGGGTGCCAAGCCCCGCTGCCGGAATGACTGCTTTTTTAATTCTCATATCATGAAACACTCCTTTCATTAGCATCAGATGAAGGATCAGATCCTTGAACGGGCTCTGCCCGGAACACCCAATACCGACTGGCAATATAGTTTATAACCATGCCTGAGAGAGTCGCCAGTATTTTACTCATTACAACACTCCAACCTAATGTGCTATTGCAGATATACAAAATCAGGGAGGATAAAGACAGTACCACCAGATTGGTGATTACAAAACGCATGATTTCGTTTTTTTTGCCCTGTCTTCCCGCATCCTGGAAGGTCCACCTGCCGTTCCACCAGTAACTGTTCACTACCCCACAGCTATACGAGATCACCTGAGCAATTAGAGCAGGTGCGCCTGCGGCAGCGAGCAACGTGAATACCATTGCATCCACCGCCGTATTCAGGACACCCACAATTCCAAACTTAAATATAGTGACCAAACGATTAGTCATGATGAGCAACTCTGCCCGTTAACCGTGACTGACTCGACTGACTTTCCACCTGATACACATCTCTTACGATATATAGCGGGCGCGCCTTCGTTTCATCATAGATTCGGCCAACATACTCGCCAAGAATGCCCAGCATGATCAGAATGAAGCCGTTAAAGATCAGCATGATGCTGACCATTGAAGGCCATCCTTTGATCGTTGAATCTGTAAATATCGCTGAAGCGATGACACTTAGCATATAAATGAAACCGCCGATGGATAGAACAGCTCCTACGTAACCTGCCAGCTTGAGCGGTTTGTGTGAGAATGAGGTAATGCCGTCCAGACTCAGCTTCAACATGCGTTTCAGCGGGTATTTTGTCTCCCCTGCTAAACGTTCATCCCGTTCGTACTCAATGGCCGTCTGACGGAACCCCACCCAACTGACCAGTCCGCGAACAAATCGATTTTTTTCCGGAAGGCGTTTCATCTCATCACATACCTTGCGATCAATCAGACGGAAATCCCCGGTATCTAATGGAATATCCGTATCCGTCGACGCACGCAGTACGCGGTAGAACAGGCTTGCCGACCATTTCTTGAAGCGGGTCTCCCCGCTTCGTCTGGTCCGACGGGCATAGACAACCTCATAGCCCTCTTTCCACTTGTCGATCATGTCCAATATCAGCTCGGGAGGGTCCTGAAGATCCGCATCAATAATGACGACCGCATCGCCTGCTGCATAATCCATCCCTGCTGTAATCGCGATCTGGTGACCGAAGTTGCGTGCAAAATCAATCAGCTTCACACTCTCGTCCCAACGGGCGTAGTCACGAATCATCTGTGCACTTTGGTCCACGCTACCGTCATTGACAAACAGCAGCTCGTAGCTCTCTCCTGTACTGCCCATCACTTTTTTCAGACGCCGATAAGTCTCCTCAATCACCGCTTCTTCGTTATACATCGGAATGATAATGCTGTAACTGCACTTTTGAGCCATGTTCGTTCCCTCCCTTATACCAATCGATCACGCTTATAATTTCACTTCATATAAAGTGGTTTGACCACCGAAACCGGAACCGCTGTCCGTACCTGTCTTCCACTCTGAAGTTGGAATTTCGGTACCATGCTCCTTGATCCAGTCACCGATATCAGAACTTCCACCTCGGCCGCCCATGCCACCTACCATGAAGTATTTCACTTGTCCACTCTTCACAAGTTGTTCCAGTTTTTCCGTGGTATACACCGGATCTGAGCCCGAGAACCCCCCAAGCGTAATGACTGCTTCATTCTCATCGATGATATATGGAGCTGCCTGGTTATAGTCCGTCGTTGCGAAGAGATAGGTTTCACCTGTGTTATGCTCTCTCAGATAACTCAGTGTAGTGGTGTCCACTTCTTCGTTGCGGTTTCCCGCTCCACCTCGCCCACCTGTCGTAGGCATGCCTGCTCCGCCATTCATGTTTCCGCCTGAATTCGGAGGTGTTCCCATGCCCGCATCGTTCGGGTCAGTTTCATCGGATGATGGGAAAGCCTGATCGGTGTCGGTGTCATTTGATGCGTTCGGCAGAACCATATCGCCACCATTGCGACCACCTTGTCTATCTCCCATAGCCATGCCCATTCCACCGAACATCCCATTGGAACCTGTCGGTCCAGCCGCCGGAATCATGCTGTTGCCTCCATATGTGATTGGGGTGAATGCCCAATAGGTTGGACCGATCAGCATGACCATGAAGCCTGCGATAATCAAACCCTGTTTCCATGGGTGTGAACGATTAAGCATCACAATCAGAATAACCGTGATCAGAATGCCTGCGATCAATTCACTTATGGACCAAGCTGCCCCGATCGTTTCGTTATACACCTGCATGATGTACCAGCCGAAGATGGTCGTAAGCAGTACGGATATCGGAAGCAGCCAGGCTTGCCAGCCATTGCGTTCACGATACGCCGTCCACATGGCTGCAAATCCTGCTCCGGTTAATGCCGCTACAGGAGGTGCGAGCATAATCAGATAATATTGATGGAAAAAACCAGCTACACTAAAGAAAGCAGCTACCGGAAGCAGCCAGACCAGCCAGAACAAAGCTTCCTTGTGCTTATCTGTTATATTTCTCCGTCTTAATCCTGCAAAAATCGCGATGCAGCCAAGTAATACCATCGGCAAAAGCCAACTGGCCTGGCCGGACAGTTCGGTCTGGAATAAGCGCAGAGGACCTTTTTCCCCTGTACCAAACATGCCACCCATGCCTCCACCGCCGCCATTACCGCCTCCGAAATTCCTTCCATTAGGCATCTCGCCACCGTTTGGCATCTGACCGCCCGGGAAAGTCATTCCGTTCATGCCACCCATTTCACCATTTCCCGGTGCATTGCCTGTTGGAGCCGAGCCGCTGCCCGACTGATCGGATGCTGATGTCTGGGAAGTTGCGTTGCCACGGACCTTGCCTTCATCAGAGGCGTTTGGCATGCCTGCATTCGCTGATCTGTTCTGTTGTCCCGTGAGACGGGATAAGCCGTTATATCCAAAAGCCAGCTCCAGCACCGAATTGGTTTCACTGCTGCCGATATAAGGCCGTTCATCTGTCGGTATAGAATCCACGGTAACTGCCCAGGATAAGGAAACAACTGCCAGCACTGCCGTACTTCCGATCAGCAGGATGATTTTTCTTCTCCACTTTGCATTGAATGCAAGCAGATAGAACAAGTAGAAAGCCGGAAGAATCATGTAGGCTTGCAGCATTTTCATATTAAAAGCAAGTCCAATGAGTGCAAAGGCAACCAGGATGCGCCACGTACTACCTTGCTTGCTTCCCTTGAACAAAAACCATGAACCCAGCAGCAACGTGAATACCAACATGCTGTCAATATTGTTGGTACGGCTGACCGCTGCCACAACAGGAACAGTCGCCATCGCAAGTGCCGAGATTCGCGCCGCGGCAAGACCAAATGTAGGCTTGACCATGAAATATATCAGCAGCACCGAACCGATCCCCGCTAACGCTTGCGGTAAAATAACACTCCATCCATGCAATCCAAATACGTAAGCAAAAGCGGTTTGAATCCAGAAGACAACCGGTGGTTTGTCTACGGTTACCGAACCAGCCGAGTCAAGCGATGCGTAGAAAAAGTTATGGAAATTTCTCAGCATGCTCCCGACGGCGGTCGTATAATAGGAATTGGCATATTGGTCGTTCCAGATGCCATACCCGTTCAGAAATGCCGCCAGTAAAACAATCGGCAGAAGGACAAGGTCAATCCTTCGTTTGGCGTTATTCAATCTCAATCACTCCTTCAAGTTCTTCATGTCTACTATTGTGACATGCCAAAGTAAAACTGGGATGAGTGCCCGCTGAATGTTGCCTGAGGATAACTTGCAAACTTTTCAGCTAATTTTCAGTTTGGCGAGCGATAATACAGCATATAGACCTCTAGATTTGAGGGTATGTAATCGATGGATTTAACGGGAGGGAACGCCTGCTTATGAAGCTAAGTACTGGCATTAAAATACTATTGGCAGATGATGAACCACATATTTTGCAATTTCTGGAGCTTGGGCTAAGCAACGAAGGATTTGACGTACGTACGGCCCCGGATGGAGCCGCTGCGCTTGAATTGGCACTAGACTTTCGTCCACATATGGCCATTCTGGATGTCATGATGCCCGAGATGGATGGGTTTGAGGTTGTTGAGCGTCTGCGCAAGAGCGGGGCTCAGGTCGGGGTGATCATGCTGACAGCCAAAGATGAAGTCGAGAATCGGGTAAAAGGCCTATGGCTCGGTGCTGACGATTATATGATTAAGCCTTTTGCGTTCGATGAACTGCTTGCACGGATTCAGGCAAGGCTGCGTAATCAGTTTCCTTTATTAATAGGGGCAGTGACTCATGGTCCATTCCGAATTGATGATCAACGCAAAGAGATTACCTATCACGATCAGATTCTGGAGTTATCTCCAACCGAATATGAACTATTAAAATTCATCGTGCTTAATCATGGCATTGTCCTGAGTAAAGCGACCATTCTGAACCGCGTGTGGGGATACGATTTTGGTGGAGAAGAGAATATTGTGGAGGTGTACGTCCGCTCCTTGCGTGACAAACTGGGGGATAAAGAACATAAGCTCATTCGTACACTTCGAGGTGTCGGATACAGGGTGGATCTCTAATGACCTCTTTATTAAAGAAAGATAAACATTTTTGGACATGGCTTCATCAATGGATATCGCCACATTCGCTCCGCTCTCAATTACTCGCGCGATCCCTTTTTATTATGGCTGCTCTGTTATTGTTAATTGGCATTCTTCAATTCTGGATTATGGAAAGCTTTCTGTATCGCAACCAGGCAAAAACTATGGAAGAACAGCTCATGTCCATGCCTCCTGTGTGGCTCGGATCGTCTTCACGAAATGGTGCAACGAACAATCCTTTTGGTGGGCAATCTGGATCAGATCCAAGAGGATCAGGCAATCGTTTCTTATACATTCCTGACCGTTCACTGGCTTTATTTGATAATCAAAGTGGCTTCGAGGACATTTTTGGTGAAGACGGTCTGACCGCTCCTCGCTTGACATCAGTTGAATATCAGAACATTACAGATCGGATCAACGATAAACAACATGTTCCGTACCGGATTGTAACGGATAACCAAGGCAATGAGCAGCTAATCGTCTTCTCCTCGCCTGGACCGCGTAATCGCGGCTTACCCATGGTGCAGATGGGCACTGCTACGAAACCGCTAAAAGATTTGATTGTGAAACAGCTTCTGATCTTCTTGATGTTATCCCTGCTGGCTATGGTGGCTGGACTCGTTCTATACGCCAAAGCACTTCGCCGGACACTGATTCCCTTGTCCAGTATGGTAGATACGGTGCAACGAATCGATGCAGGCAGCCTGGCCGAACGCCTTCCTTCTGTCCAGGGACAACAGGAAGTAGATCAGCTGGCGCTTTCATTTAACGGCATGCTCGAGAGGCTTGAAGACTCGTTTGAAGCAGAGCGGGAATCGAAAGAACAGATGCAGCGTTTTCTGTCTGATGCTTCCCATGAACTGCGTACCCCTCTTACCTCCATTCACGGATTTATTGAGGTGCTCAAGCGCGGCGCAGCTTCCAACAGCGAGCAATTATATAGCGCTTTGAACAGCATGTATGGTGAATCGGTGCGGATTAACAAACTTGTAGAGGATCTGCTGATGCTGACCAAGCTGGATCAGGCGCCTCAGCAGGAGCAGGAAGTCATCCAACTTGACAGTCTGCTGCTCGAAATGCAGCCACAGCTGATCATGATGGCTCAGGAAAGACAGGTTCATCTCGACCTGACCGCTGAAGTTCATGTAATGGCCGATGCTCACAAACTGAAACAGGTTGTACTCAATCTGTTCCACAATGCAGTACAGCACACCGATTCAGATCGGGGAACCATCAGTATTTCGTTGTATGCCGCTCAGCATAAAGCCGAGTTAACCGTCAAAGATAACGGCTCAGGAATTGAACCGGAGCATCTCCCTCATATCTTTGAACGCTTCTATCGCACAAGCTCTTCCCGTTCCAGAAAACAAGGAGGCGCGGGTCTCGGCCTTGCCATTACCCGTTCGATTGTGGAATCGTATGGGGGGAAAATAACAGTGCGCAGCCAACTAGGAGCAGGAACGGAATTTACGATTTTGCTGCCATTGGTCAAGAGTGAATCCTAAGCTGAAGGAGGCTTGTAAGATGCAGCCTTTCGTTTTATTGCGGCTCTTATCACATGACAAATGCCCCTTTCATTTCTGCGGAGAAATGAAGGGGGCTATTTGTTTGGTATCGAATTGGTTTATTTGTACAAGGTCAATCTGTATCGGAAGTTATCGTTGGTCTGCGAGCCATTCGTCAATTTCAGCAATCCATTGATGCTGCTCATCCGCAAGTAATGTTTCCCATCCCAGCTCAGCAGCAGACTTCAAATTTTTAGCCTGATCATCCACGTATATAATACGTACATCCCTGTCTAGATGAGATTGTACAAGTTCATATATCTCTATATTGGGCTTGCAATATCCGACCTGATTGGAAATGGTTATGCTCTTGCAGTACGGTTGGATCAACGGCAAAATAGATTGAATCCATTCATGACAATGATTGCTCAAGAGATGAAGCTCTGCCTGCTCGCTCCATCGTTCAAGACAATGCATGGCAGGTAGCAACTCTGTTGTTTGTTCAAGCAATTCATAAGCATACATCTTATCCATATTGGGATATTGGGTTTGCATCCAGATCCAGAACTGTTCCTCTGTCATCCTCCCTGTCCACAAGTCCTTGCGTATACCACTCAATTGCTCGATTAATACAGGAAAAGGCGCACCAGCATACCTAGCAAGCTCCTGCCAGAATGAAGAGGAAAGATTGTTGATCAACACACCCGCCAGATCTAAAACAAGCTGCGGTTTGGAATCCATGGGATCACTCCTGTACAGTCATCTTGAGCCAATTACAGTAGGGTTATCGTTGGTGCTTCAACAGTTGATAATGGTTGTACGGTTCATTCTCGATTTCGATCAAATTCAGCCATTCGAAATTGCATTTCTGTATTACCTTATTCGATGCCTGATTCGTTAATAAAGCAATGGCATTCAATACTTCAACGTTTGTATTTTCAAATAAATACTGTGTTATGCCTTGTACTGCCTGCGTTGTATAGCCACGGTTCCGGAAGTGTTTCGAAATGCCGTACATAATCTCCCGATTGGGCGCTGGCAGTTCATCCTTGATCCCCGAGCAGCACCATCCAATAAACTCATCATTTTCTTTGAGCACGATAGCCATACGTAAACAGAGGTCTCCAATGTCCCCTTCCGCCAAAACAGCTTGTTTAAAATTCTGATTCTCAGGGATTTCGTATTGAGTGAGCCAAAGTGCTCTATCTTCAACCGCAGCATTCCATCCCGGCAAAAATTCGTAAACCTCAGGTTGCCAGGTGATTTCCTGCAATTTCTTCAAATCCTCAAGTCGATACTCGCGCAAATAAATATCTTTGCATTCAATGATTAATTCATCACTTTGGTTGGTTTGTTTCATAATGCCTCCTGGTGTACATCTTATCTACCCTTTTGCGTCTCACTTTAAAGCTCGATAACCAAAAATCAATTCAAATTATAAGCTCGTATTACGTTGTTCTCTTCATCAAGAACATACACATTCGTGAACGTTGCCATTAACATCATTTTGTCTTCACTCTGGTAAGCTTCCGGCATCTTCACGATAAATGTATTATTGCTGGACTCAACCTCCTGAGTTTCACCGTTTGTATATTCAATCTTAAACTTGTGTACAGGCATATCCGAATATAAAGCGCCCCATATAAAATTCCCTTTGTTGTTCTTCGGTTCCGCTTGTACCAAAAAGGCAGGCCCCACATCTGAACTCGCTGTCCAACCTGATTCACTATCGGTATCATAGTGATATCTCCCATTCTTCAGTTCATAAGCAGCGAAAACATATTGTGTTTGGTCCAGTGACAAAACCAGTTCATTTTGTTGATCTACATTAACCACTTGAAGGGGGTATTTCCATGTAGACTGAACAGCCTTCTCTAACGTTTTATATCCAAAAATATCATTCCAGAAGAATACACAAATACTAACCAGTACACATACAACAAAGCACGAACTTATCCATAACAGCTTCCTCATATTCCCCCCCTTGCACATTGCCAGTTACCCAACTAACATTGGCAGACCATAAACACCGTACCACTTTGATTTAAAATGGGACTCACGCAAGTTCCTCCTTTTTCATGAACTCGTCTTTGCTTAATCCGAACAGGATCATATCCTGGTATTTCCCATCGGTATAAATCACCTGACGACGCACGCCCTCCTGCACACATCCAAGCTTTCTCATCATCGCTGCAGAAGGTTCATTTCCTTCCAGAACATAATCATTGAATTTATTAAGCCTGCGCTCGAAAAAGGCATATTTCAACAATATTCGAATGGCTCTCGTCCCGTATCCTTTTCCGCGATGATCCCTGTCAATTTGAATCCCAATACTGAAGGTTCCATTCCGCTCATCGATGCTGTTCAGGTTCACGCCCCCAACATTCTCACCATCCATATTTTCAATCGTGAACATGATCCGTCCTCTGTCTAGAGAGAAATCGGAAAAGGCTTCCGTAAATTTCTTCGCCTCAGCATTCGTAGGTGGCAGCTCTACTGCACATTCCAGTAAACGACGAGCGTGTGAATCAAACCGGTTATAATAATGATCCTCCCAATCTTCCTCACGCAAAGCACGTAATCTGACCTTATCATCCTGCCAAAAATAATCGCTATAGTTAATCTCTCTCATTCTGATAACCCCCACTTGGCCATGAAATGTTTTCATTTTAATATGAACTACGCCTATGATAACCCAAATTGTGGAATTTGAGGAGATTTGTTTTCATATACGATACAACTAAAAATAGCCCACGGACAGGAAAATCCTGCCGAAGGCTATCATCTATTTTATATAATACGTCATTACGATTCTTCTTCTTCCGGGTACTGAGGCTTGGTTACATTATCGGGAACCGTTTCATCGTAGACATCCTGACCTGGATAATCCCGAACTTCCCCTTCGTGCAGCTCATGATTTTCATAATCGAAACGATGCGCGGTCCTTTGATCCACTCGCCACGGCGAGCTTTTGCCAAGAGATTCAGACATTAGAGATGAGCCGTAAGGACCTTCAGGGAACTCTTCGAGTGTGATATCATTTCGCTGCGACTCCACCGTGGACACATCGGTATATTCTTGTCTTTCTTCTTGCAAAAATTTATCCTTCATCGTTCGTCCCTCCATATCTGCTTCGTGGTGATCAAAGCATGTTTATTTTGAGCGGAAATGAAAGGATTTATGCATGATCAATGGCAAACACTGCGTTTCAGTCTCTGATCCAGATATAAAATACAAAAACAATAAGTCCGATTATGCAAGTCCATGTATCTCGTTTGGACCATACCAATAAGGAGCAACGTGATCCAAGCAGGGAATTCTCTCTAACTTTCCGCATTTCCATCGCAATCGTCATATCTTCTGCACGCTGAAACAACGCCATGAGCAAGGGAATGACCATTGGGCCAAGATCACGTACCCGTACCGTATTCGGTCGTAATGCAGCTTTGCCGCGTGCCCGGACGATCAGCGAGAATCGCTGCCATTCACTCCAGATCATCGGGATAAAACGAAAGATTAAAGACACAGCGAGTGCAAACGACGACACGGGCAGCTTGATTTTTTCGCCGATACCAAGTACCCAATTCAGTCCCTCGACCATACGGCCATAAGGCGTAGTCAGTGAAAACCAAAGACTTGCTAACGTAACGATAAACAAACGGTAGACATTCATTAACGTCCCCTCCGCCTGTATCAGGGAAAATCCGAACTGTAGGCCGCCACCTTCTGTAGAAAGAGTTGTGCCCGACAACGCAGTTGATACGAGAAAGAACAGTACCAGCGGTTTCATTAATTTCAAGCATCCCATCAGAGCCTGACGTGGCAGCATAACGAGCGCCAAGATGACTGGCACCAACGTAAGAGATAGACCTAACCAGTCGTGTTGAAGCATCGCAGCGGTCACGAGCAAAATGTATAAAACCCATTTCAGACGCGGGTCCATGGCACCATACAGTCCTCTGTTGGATCCTGATTCTGCGTGGGTGTGTATGACCCCCTGTGTGCCTTCTCCTCCCAAAGTGTCGGAGCTTGAAAAGGCAAGCTTCGCTTCATCTGTGAATTGATCCTCATTACCAATAACATCAACCTTCTGCTCTAAAGGCTCATTGACGGACTGAACAATACCTTCAGCCATTTCCTCCGGGGTCAACGCAGTAGTAGGAAAATGAATGCCCGCAGCCGCAAATTGTTGTTCCAGTTGCATAGAGGGTGGCAGACCAATTCCGGCAAGCTCCAGCAGATCTGGTCTTGTGTGAAGCTCCCGTGGTTTGAGATCAGCAACCAGACGCCCATCCTTCAACAACAGAACCCGATCCGCATGCGGTAAAAATGTGTCCAGGTCGTGTGTAGCCACAATGGCTCCCTCACCTGCAGTTCGATGCTGGTTCAAAGCATCTAGCAGCATGAGCACACCTTGGGCTTCCAATCCGGCGCTGGGTTCATCGAGCAATAGCCATGAAGGCTGCGTAGCAGTTCCCAGGGCAAGCCCCAATCTTCTCCGTTCTCCCCCGCTTAGTGCAAAGGGGGATCTGTCCGAATGGAATCGTTCTTCCTCTCCCTGACCCGCTGGAGAGTCCCAGCGCTCAAGTGCTTCGGAAATCTGCTTTTTCTTTTGTTCATCCGGTAGCCGATACGGACGCAGAGAATAAGCAAATTCACGCCCAATACTTCGGGCAAATAGCTGCTGCTCTGGGAATTGGAAGACCAATCCCATTTGCAACAGAATGGACTGTGGCACTTTCCCGTTCTGCCAGAAAAGCTCTCCGTCCAGCTTGAGGCTACCCTCATCTGGAGGTTTTAGGCCAGCGATCGTTTGCAGCAGTGTGGTTTTGCCTGATCCTGTGCAGCCTAATAATAAAGTGATTTCGCCACGGTTCAGTCGGACAGTGATATCTTGAAGCAGCGCTTTTTTGTCCGGTTGTGATGAAGCTATACCTACATGTTCTAATTCGATTGCCAAAGGGCTACCTCCTTAACCAACTGCTCTGGTCGCAGAGGAGTTGCATGATGCAGCAAACCTTTCCGTTTCAGGAGTAGAGCCGTCTGCACTGTAAAAGGTGGAGCAAGCCCAAGCTGTTCGCAGGGTGATGGTTGTTGTGCTCCTTTTCCAGCGTCAGCCGTTATCTCTTCCTTATCTTTTCCATAGAAGAAAGCCGCAGGCGCTCCATCATAAACACAGCGTCCCTGTTCCATGGCAATAATTCGATTGCAAAGAGTCGCTTCCTCCAAATGATGCGTAATCCAGATTACCGCCGTCCCCTGCTGGACAATAGTTTGAACTACCGCTTCCATTCGATCTCTGGCTCCCGGATCAAGCATGGCCGTAGGTTCGTCCAGAATGAGTACATCCGGCTTGGCCGCCAGCGCTACCGCGATATTAAGCAACTGCTTCTGCCCTCCAGACAGCATCGATATTGCCGCCTGTGGCGGGTGTTCAAGTCCTACCGTATGTAATGCGTGCTCTCTCCGACGTAATTGTTCATCAGGAGATTCCAGCAGTGAGGATAAGGCAAAATGAAATTCCTCCTCAATGGTATCTCCAAGTACCTGGGCATCAGGCTGCTGGAGGACTCCACGCACAACCAGTTCTGGAGCAGCCTTTCTTTCTCCGCCAGATAGCGGAGTGAATCCAATCAGCAGTCCAGCTAGCGTACTTTTGCCGCTACCATTGGCTCCCACAATACTTATCCATTCACCGGGTGCTAACTCCAACGAAACCCCATCCACTGCCTTACGAACACGTCCTGACTCGGAAGCATAATGAACACGGACATTTTCTAGTTTTATCAAAGGTGTAACGTCTTGCATCGCAAATTGGTCCTTTCCCTTTTGAATCTTTTGTGGTACGATCCAAATCGTTAACCACATTCATTTGATCGGTTAACAATAAGATTACCAAAATTGAAAGGAATGTTCAAACATGAAATTATCTTTGCGAGGTATTGTATTCAGCGCACTGATGGCAGCCATACTTGTTCTTTTTGGTTACATAAGTATTCCCATTGGTTTCTCTCCTGTGCCGATTACGCTGCAAACTCTTGCGGTTATGCTGGCAGGCGGACTGCTTGGCCCATTATATGGTTTTCTAAGTGTCGCTTTGGTCGTGGTCCTGACTGCAATTGGCTTCCCGCTTCTGCATGGCGCAGGCGGACTTGCAGTACTCCTTGGGCCTACCGGGGGATATGTTATGATGTGGCCCTTCTCCGCATTGCTCATTGGACTATTGCTCAGCAGAATCAAACTGAACGGATTCGTTGGTTATTTCCTGGCCTTTATCGTATTTGAGGTGTTTGGTTCAATGTTGATCTATGTCTCGGGCGTTCCTTGGTTGGCCTATGCTTACAAAATGTCTTTACCCGAAGCGATGATTCAAGGATTCTATCCTTACATCATCGGTGATCTGATCAAAGCCTTGTTCGCTGCGATCATCATCGCACCTGTGCGCATGGTCTTCCCTCCGCAACGACTGACAGGCAATATGAACTCAACAGTGGTAAAGGCTGACTCCTGATCGCTAATTGGTTAGCGTAAGCTTGAGCTGAAATTACTAATAAAGCCGCGTCCGCGTAAACAGAAAACATTCTGTTCCACGTCGGACACGGCTTTTGTTATTTTTACTCTTGTTCCTGTCCCTTTCCTCCATACAGGGTAAGTAAAGGCTCTTGTACCCGAACTGATCCCGTAGTCAAAGGAACCACTTCCTCATAATTCGCAGAATTCGTAACAATAATAGGGGTTACCGTATGATAACCGGCGGCCTTGATAGCAGCGATATCGAATTCCAGCAGCAAATCTCCTGCTTTAACCCGATCTCCTTCCTGAATATGTGATGTAAAGTGCTGACCATCGAGCTTGACGGTATCCACCCCAACATGAACCAAAATCTCCGCACCTGTATCCGATACGACAGCCAGGGCATGTTTCTTTTTGAAAGCCACGGTAATAGTACCGTCAAAAGGAGCAACGACTCGGCCAACTGCCGGCTCAATCGCAATGCCTTTGCCCATCGCGCCGGATGAAAATGCCGGATCTGGCACCTCAGTCAGTTCAACAATGGTTCCCTCAATCGGGCTAAGAACTTCTTGATCCAAGGAATCCGCTGTTCTTACTGATGCATTGGTGGATTCCGTGCTTTTTTCTTGTTCTTCCTCTTCCACCGGATCTTTGAATCCCATAATGTACGTCAATGCAGCCGAAACAACAAAGGATATACAGATCCCAAGAATCAGTCCAGGGAAGCCCTCTCCACCTGGTCCATAGAAGATAGGCAAAGTCAGTAATCCTGGAGCGCCCGAAGCAAATGCCTGAGTACCTGCCTGACCAATGATGGCCCCACCAACAGCACCCCCGATCACTCCTGCGATGAATGGACGTTTGAGTGGCAGAGTGACACCATAGATGGCAGGCTCGGTAATCCCGAACAAGGCCGTCAATGTCGATGAACCCGCCAGCGTTTTCAGCTTCTTATTTTTGGTTTTCAACATAACGCCGAATGCAGCTCCGGTCTGTGCGAAGATGGAAGCCGTCGCAGCCGGTTTGACACCATCGCGTCCATATACAGCAACGTTGTTAATAAATACGGGAATGAGTCCCCAGTGAATTCCGAAAATAACGAGCAGCTGCCAGCTTGCACCCATAACTGCTCCTGCTAATAGAGGACTGAATCCAAAGGCAGCCACAAGTCCTGATGCAATGGCATTACCTACATACACTCCAAATGGACCGAATACGAGCAAGGTAAGAGGTACCATAATAACAAGCAAAAATAATGGAGTGACAAAATTTTTCACACTTTCGTGAAGAACTTTATTGAAGAATTTCTCCAATTTGCTCATAACGATGACTGCCAGAATAATAGGGATAACGGTAGATGAATAATTCATCAAAATCACAGGGATACCGAAGAAATCGGTTGGCGTTCCCTCCGCCTTGAGCGTGACGATAGAAGGATAGATTAATGCGCCAGCAATGGTCATTGCTACAAACATGTTACCCTGGAATTTGCGAGCGGTTGTAACCGCTAACAGCAAAGGCAAGAAATAAAACAGGCTGTCTGCTGCTGCAAATAAGATCTTATACGTGGTTTCCGTTGTTTCCAGCCAGCCGACATTGCTTGCAATGAGCAGCAACCCTTTCAAGATACCGGCTCCCGCCATAACGCCTAGCAGCGGTGCAAAAATACTGGAAATCACATCGATAATGCCGCCTAAACCTTTCGCGGACTTCTTCGGCTTTTCCTTTTCGGAAGAATCATCCAAAATGTTGCTGATCTGACCAATGGCGCTATATACCTCAGGCACCTTATTGCCCACGACCACCTGGAACTGGCCCCCATTTTCCTTGACTGCGATGATTCCTTCTGTCTTTTCTAGCTTGGCTTTGTCTGCCTTCGCGTCATCCTTCAATACAAACCGCAAACGTGTTGCGCAATGTACCAGTGATACCACATTCTTTTCGCCGCCGACCAGCTCGACGATCTCTTTTGCGAGTTTTTCCTGACTCATGATGTGCACCCCCATATTTACTAAAATAGGCACCTTACCGATTTTTTTTGCACGCAAAAAACCTAAGCCTTGAGTAAGGTTTGGACACATTGGTCCTGCCTTCTCATGACTTAGGTTTTGCCTGCATAACCAGTAACAATCCCAGTTAAATCGTATTCAATTCCTGTTAATCTCATATTATTATTATTTAACCAAATTTGTCAACATTTTAATTATTATCGATTAACGACTCGTTCAATGTGGACGGTCAGATACAATTTCTCTTCGTTGGTGAGCTGATGGTTATATTCCTTGTTGATGAACATTTCGATTTTCTTCGTACATGCCGCCGCTTCCGGGTGCTTCTCTTTGATCATGTCGTAAAAGTGATCATAATTATTGTCATAATGCGTGCCGCTTAATACCCTCTGGGAGAAAAACTTCAGATGGGTAATGAAGCGAAAATAGCTGAGAGACTCTTCATCGAATTCCATCTTGAAGTGATATTTGGCTATATTAATAATTTGCTGAATAAACTTCGTGATGTTCATCGTTGTAATGACTTCTTCATTCATCTCCGCATTGACAATATGCAGGGCTATATACGCTGCTTCATCCGATGGAAGCTCGATATTAAGTCTGGACTTAATCTGCTCCAGCGTTTTCAGACCCAGTCCAAACTCAGCCTTGTACAGCTGTTTGATTTCCCACATCAGTGCATTTTTGATTTCTATCCCTTCACGATATCGTTCAATCGCAAAGTTAATATGATCTGTTAGGGAAACGTAGATATTTTCATTCAGATTACGGCCCAGATTCTCTTTGGCGTAGGTAATAATTTCTTCCACAATTTCGATCAGTTCCATTGGCACTTCGCGCAGCAGCATTTTGAAATTGTCGGATGTCTGCTTGTTTTTAAGCGCAAATACTTTCTGGATGCGGGTCTCGTCTACTTTATCCCCGGGCTTTTTCTTAAAGGCAATCCCACGCCCCATCACTACAAGCTCTGCTCCATCCGCCTGATAGATGCTAATGACGTTATTGTTGATAACCTTTGCTATTTTCACTTCAATCCCCCCGTCACGATCCACTCTCTTGGCAGTCATACATCGCCTTTTGGGCATACAAAAAAAACCTGAAGCATCACAAAATAAACAAGACATGTACGTCTGTTTTTTTGGTGCTTAGGTTTTGCCTACTTCAAGTAGTAACAATCCCAAAACGATATAATTGCGTCAAGTATAGCGCGAAGAGACACAAATGTCAACGCTTTCAACGAGGGGACAATCGGAAGTTCCATGAAAAGTGGTCCTTCCGATATGATCATGGAGAATGTCCCTGTTTTTTCCCTGCTTATTCCTGTTCTAAATTGCTGCCATCTGATTCAATCACATTTTTGTACCAATGGAAGCTCTTTTTCTTGATCCGCTTCAAGTCACCCTTACCTTCATTGTCACGGTCCACATAGATGTAACCATAACGTTTTCTGATCTCTCCTGAAGAAGCGCTGACAATATCAATTGGCCCCCAGCTTGTATAACCAATGATCTCTACACCATCCTGAATAGCTTCACCCATCTCGGCAACATGGCGTTTCAGATAATCAATCCGGTACGCATCATCAACCTCACCTTCAGGGGTAACCACGTCATTGGCTCCAAATCCATTCTCTACAACAAACAGCGGTTTTTGATATCGGTCGTGCAGTTGATTGGCTGTAATACGGATGCCTTTGGGATCAATCGTCCAGCCCCATTCCGATTTTGCCAAATATGGATTCGCTACAGAACCAAATACATTGCCGCTCGTCATGTTTTTGACGACTTCCGGGTCTGTGGAGGTTGTACGACTTGAATAATAACTAAATCCGATATAATCAACCGTATGGTTTTTCAGAATTACCGCATCACCAGGCTGCATGTTAATATTCAACCCATGATCCTTGAAGAAACGTTTGGCATAGCCCGGGTACTCTCCACGCGACTGAACATCAATGAAGAAATAAGACTCCCTGTCTTTCTCCATGCCCTGGAACACATCATCCGGATTACAGGTATAAGGATAAAAGCTTCCTGCCGCAAGCATACAGCCGATCATTGCGCCCGGGATGATCTCGTGACAGGCTTTAACCGCCAGTGCACTGGCCACCAATTGATGGTGCGCTGCCTGATACTGAATCTCTTTCACATGATCGCCATCCTTGAAAACCAGACCCGCACCAAGGAATGGCAGATGAAGCAGCATATTAATTTCATTGAACGTCATCCAGTATTTCACCTTGTCCTTGTAACGGCTGAATACGGTTTTCGCGTAGGTTTCGAACAGAGTCACCAACTCACGGCTTCTCCAGCTGCCATATTTCTCAATCAGATTAACCGGTACATCGAAGTGAGCAAGTGTTACTACAGGCTCGATACCATGCATCAACAGTTCATCGAATAATCGATCATAAAACTGCAAACCCGCTTCATTCGGCTGTGCATCTTCTCCGGTTGGGAAAATCCGCGCCCAGGAAATGGATACACGCAGCGCTTTGAAGCCCATCTCGGCAAACAGCGCGATATCCTCGGGATAACGATGGTAGAAATCAATCGCTTCATGCGAAGGATAAAACTCGGTTTCCAGCGGGGTTAATGCAAGGACATTACCCTTCATGATGCTTCTGCGATTCTCTCCTGTCGGCAGCAAGTCAACAATGCTCAGCCCTTTGCCATCTTCCAGATAAGCACCCTCTGCCTGATTGGCAGCAATGGCTCCACCCCACAAAAAGTCTTTGGGAAACTTAAAATTAGTCATCCTTATTCTCCTTCCAAATATGTAATTCTGTTATCCGCTCAAATCGCAAGAAACATTAATAAGACAAAATATTTAAGTTGAACTACACATTTACATCATAAACAGAGAGGACAGAAAAAATCTGGAGAAGCGAAGCTAAAAGCTTTCTGACAGAAAGCTGCTTCGGAAGCATACGCTTCGCCTTTATCCCCGGATTTCCCCTTTAAAAAGGAATCAAAAAATCTGGGGATAACAGCGATCGGAAGATTGTTCTGGCAGCGCAGTGTCCAATGTAAAATCGTTCGTTTAACTTAAATACAAAAAACCCGAACCAGCCCGGATACACGTTGCAGTGTATACAAGCCAGCTCAGGTTATGCCCATATCGGTAACATTCCCAGATCACAATTATGCGGATTGGATAAAACTTTAGCAAGAATTAGGGCCATTGTCAATTTAATAAGCGTGATATATATCCTGCATCTGCATGGAACGTTGTCCCTGCAACATACGAAGACGCATCGAATACTAAGCAAAGACTAGAAAGATCGGTAATCGATCTCAAGTAGAGTTCATGCTATTGTCCACGGAAGTTTTTCATGCAAAAAAACCTGTTTCTTGCACCACATATAATATTCCAAAATTGTCATAACCACTAATTTTTACATGAAATATTAACCAATTATACTGGTATTATCTTCTATTAAAGCATGATATATTTCAATTCAGAAAACGCTTTCAGTAATTTTGATTTGGAGGTGATCCGCGTTTTTAACAAGCTTATGGCTTGTTTTTTGTTGAGCTTTATTGCCAATCTTTGCAAGCATCCTATTTTAGTTCAACGATTATAAATTAAAGGAGAATGTGTTAATGAAAAACAACCGCAAATCGGCTCTCTCACTCACGCTCGTGACTGCGATGATCCTGTCCCTCTTCTCATCGGCCATCGCTTCTGCTGCTACTGATGACTCGATTCAGGCAAGTTCAGCCGCTGCTCCAACCAATATTCAGTCCTATGTTACTGCGATGGAGCCGGGCTGGAATCTGGGTAACTCGCTGGACGCTGTTGGTGCAGATGAGACGGCCTGGGGTAACCCGCTGATTACTCAGCAACTGATTCAAAATATCGCCAATCAAGGCTATAAGAGCATTCGTATTCCAGTGACCTGGCAAGCTCATATAGGTGGAGCTCCTAACTATACTATTGATACCGCTTACATGAACCGTGTACAACAGGTTGTAAACTGGGCGCTTGATGCCAATCTGTATGTCATGATCAATATCCATCACGATTCATGGCAGTGGATCAGCTATATGGAGAATGACCATGCCAATGTCCTTGCACGTTACAACTCTGCCTGGACTCAAATTGCAAACAAATTCAAAAACTCATCCACTAAGCTGATGTTCGAAAGTGTAAATGAACCACGCTTCACCGAAGGTGGTACAACGAATACCGCTACAGCGTATGCTTTGCTGGATGAGTTGAATGTATCTTTTCATAACATCGTGAGAGCATCCGGCGGCAACAATGCAACACGTCCATTGGTCCTCCCAACGATGCATACTTCTTCCGCTCAACCAGATCTCGATGCATTATCTCAAACAATTGCGAAATTGAATGACCCTAACATTATCGCTACCGTTCACTACTATGGTTTCTGGCCATTCAGTGTGAATATCGCAGGTTACACCAAATATAATGCTGAAGTGCAACAGGATATTACGACTACATTTGACCGAGTGTACAATGCATTCACAGCCAAAGGTATTCCGGTTATCGTCGGTGAGTATGGCTTACTCGGCTTTGATCAGCACACAGGTGTCATCGAGCAAGGTGAGAAACTGAAATTCTTCGAATTTATCGGCCAATACCTGCGTCAGAAACAGATGACCACCATGTTATGGGATAATGGACAGCATTTTGGCCGTACCAGCTTCACCTGGTCTGACCAGGATCTGTATAACACAATGAAAGCAAGCTGGACAGGTCGTTCCTCCACAGCTGAATCTGATCTGGTTTATCTGAAAAAAGGGGCTGCAATTCAGGATAAAACAGTAAAACTGAATCTCAATGGCAATACATTTAGCTCTCTTGCTAATGGCAGCACTACCCTTGTTCAAGGTACAGATTACACGATCAGTGGTGATGTGCTGACATTGAAATCAAGCCTGTTAACCAGACTGACCACCTCAGGCAATCTTGGGGTTAATGCCAAGTTGACCGTCAAATTCAACAAAGGTGCAAACTGGAACCTGAATATCATCAAGTATGACACGCCTAAACTGAGCAATGTAACGGGCACAACGAGCTCGTTTGCGATTCCGACTACCTTTAATGGCAATCAGCTGGCCACCATGGAAGCAACTTATACAAGTGGCGGAAACGCGGGTCCGCAAAACTGGACTTCATTCAAAGAATTTTCCTACGCATTCAGTCCGAATTATAGTAGCAACGTCATTGAACTGAAACAAAACTTCTTCAACGAAACGAATAATGGAGAAGTCATTCTCAAGTTCCACTTCTGGAGCGGAGACGTAATTACGTACAAAATTACAAAGAATGGTTCCAGTGTTGTCGGAATCTCTTCCTAATTGGATTTCACAACTCAATCTACAGCATATTGGAATTCACGAAACGTTCTGTCCAGGGCAAGAGGCTCTGGGCAGAACGTTATCATTATTATACTTGGTTAATCTGACTGGCGACGAGGACCCACTATCAGTGCCTTTACAATAAAAATGAAATATCTCCACTCCGGCTGTGAATGACATATGTTGCTCCCAGACCTTTATAAACAAGCCCAACAGGTGCCCTGTTGCTGGAAACGACATAGAGTTGTTGCGGACACAAGCTGCGACACAGCTCAATGTCCTGGCAGCACTGCGGCAAGCTATTTTCGAATACAAAGGCGTTTTTCACTACAAATTCTGGCGGAAGCTGATTACGGAATGCCATTTCCTGAATGTAACGCACGGTGACTGCACCAAGCGATTGAAGTTGTTCCCCCTCTTCTTCGCTGTGTACAAGCACGACAACTGCAAATCCCCTCTTCAGTAATACATCCACAAAATTCATTCCCGCCGCACCGTGTCCTGTCGAAACCACCATCATTGCTTCATCCATTGCTGCCAACCTCGCCTTCACATCAGATCCTGCAAATGCCATCTGGAGTACGTTATGTGCGAATCATAGTCCTCTGTCTGCATCTCTGCAATTCAACTGCATCCGATTTCTGCACCGTTCTGATCGATTCCAGGCAATTCTGGTGAGCAATTCTTGCCTAATCTCCTCTTTTCGCAGTCATGCGGCATGTTGCTCGGTCTGTCATGAGGGGAAGAAAAAATCGAGATAATGGAGTCCAAAACGAAGATATATCTCTTGTTAATCGCTTACATGTGTGAATTTTATACCAAAAATCGGAAAATCAGGCGTATATCCATTCCGGTTGATTTTACTTGAGCTGTATTCAGTCGTAATATAATCGGCAGGATAACAAAAACAATAGAAAACAATAAGATGATTTTGCCTATGGAGGTTGGAGCGTGTGATTGCAGATTGTGATGTGGAAATTCGAACGGAGATTCGTGTTGATACCCGAATTAGTTCCATGGAGATTATTCGGTACGATATGCGAAAATTACCTTTCATAGCGCAGGAACGTTCATCCTGCTACTGTGGATTGTTCAAAATCTCATGCGGGAATGTTCATGGTTTTGCCGAATTTGAATTGCCTGTGGGCTCCCATCCCTCTGATCTGGTAAAATGGGCTTCGGTGTTCAGGGCCTTAAAAGGTATGGAGCTGTCACAGGTCATGCATTATATCCAGAAGCATCAAGAGCTATGGGGAAATGAACGCATGCTTTTCCTGCATGAAGCCGTCAGCAATTTGCTTCTTAACCTGGAGCAAGCCAGCACATCTGATGTGATGTTAAACCGGGAAGAAATTCGTGCCTTTATGATGCAATACGCACTGACGTATTATTCTTTTTGACACCTTCCGTTTAGAAGAAAAGATACATAAAAATGCAAAGAAACCCTGGTGATATACACCGGGTCTTTTTGCATTTTTCGACCTGTCTTTTTCAAAAGTTTACGCTTATTGCGGTTCAGTAAATTTCACAACGATTAGTGCTTCTCCATTAGCTTGAACAGGGCCGGTCGTAGTTGGCATCACCTGTTCGATCTTTTCGTTCCCATTCGGGATGAGCACAGGTGTAATCAATGGCAGCCCGGCAGCCTGGATCGCTTCCATGTCAAATTCAATCAACAGTTGACCTGCGGTTACGGTGTCTCCGCTATTCACATATGCGGTAAAACCTTCACCCTTCAGTCCAACGGTATTAATTCCAATATGCACAAGCATCTGAACACCGGTTTCATGTTCCAGGATTACGGCATGTTTGCTTTTATTCATCACATGAGCGATGACGCCGTCAAAAGGTGCAAATACTTTGCCCTCAGAAGGCTCGATAGCGATCCCTTCTCCCATATGCTTTTCCGAGAATGCAGGATCAGGAACCTGCTCCAAAGCAACAGCTGTGCCTGTGATCGGTGATGCAATTTCCAACAAATCTACCTTGGTGCGATGGTTAGCGGCCTGGCTGGCAGAGGAGTTTGACTTTTGCGACAGAACTTCCGTCTTGCTCTCATCTCCAGCATTGCTCGGAACTTCCTCCGCAACCGGCTGATCCTTATATCCGAAGAACCAGGTAAGTGCAAATGCAATTCCCATGGCCACCACGTTGGACAAAATGTACAAAGGCAATTGACTATTCAAATACAGCAGGGTGCCCGGAATAACCGTCACCGCCATACCTGTACCTTGCAAATGGAACAATGACGCGATAAATCCACCGACAGCGCCTCCGACAAGGCCCATGATAAACGGTTTCATATACCGCAAGTTAACCCCGAAGATAGCAGGTTCGGTAATCCCTAGAAATGCAGAGAATGACGAAGGCAGTGCGAGTGCTTTCAGCTTTGTATTTTTGGTCTTCAACCCCACCGCCAGACAAGCTGCTCCTTGCGCAGCCATAGCGCATGTAATAATCGCGTTGAACGGATTAAAGCCCGTTTTCTCCAGCAATTGAATCTCCAGAAAGTTAAAGATGTGATGTACACCGGTAACGACAATAATTTGATGGAAAAAACCAATAATAATGCCCGCAATACCAAATGGCAGTCCCAATACGGCTGTTGTTCCATGCAGAACCCACTCCTCCAGGGAATGGAAAACCGGACCAATCGCGAAGAGACCAAGTGTAATCATGACCGTCAGTGTAATAAAAGGGGTAAGAATTAAATCAAGCGCCTCTGGCACGCGTCTTCTCAGAACCTTCTCAAACTTCGCTCCGATCAATCCGACGAAGAACGCAGGCAGTACGGAACCCTGATACCCGACCACCGGTATGAATCCGAACATATGCAGCGGTTGTGCTGATCCATCTGCCACAGCGTATGCGTTCGGCAGCGCCGGATTCACAAGCATCAGACCCAAAACGATGCCGAGAACCGGACTCCCGCCAAACACGCGGAACGCAGACCAGGCTACCAGTGCAGGCAGAAATGCAAATGCCGTGTCCGTCAGGATTTGAGTAAATAATAAGAAATTGGGCGAAATGTCGTCCGGTGTTGCACCAAATAGCGATAGAATTTCATTTTGAGTGAGCAGCCCGCGCAGACCCATGAAGAGCCCCGTTGCGACCAGCACAGGAATAATCGGTACAAAAACGTCACCAAACGTGCGAATGGCCCGTTGAAAAGCATTGCCTTCCTTTTTGCCCTGACTCTTCACGTCTTCCTTGGAAGACCCTTCGATGCCCAGCTTCTCAACCTCTTCAAATATCCGGTTCACTGTTCCTGTTCCAAAAATGATCTGATACTGGCCCGAGTTGAAAAAGGCCCCTTTCACTTTGTCAATGTTCTCGACCTGCTTCTGATCAATCTTGTCCTTGTCATTCACCATGATCCGAAGACGTGTTGCACAGTGTGCAAATGATGCGATATTTTCTTTGCCCCCGATGGCACGAATAACGTCCTGGGCAATCTGCTGATTATCCGACATGGTTCTTCATTCCTCTCACGTTATATCTAATAATCCCATTTTGATGCCTGAAATCCTGCCTTGCCTTCATGTGCAAAGAAGCGAATCTCCACACTTTCCTTGCTTGGGAAGATACGGCTTGTGAATACCTCTTCTCCATCATTGACAAAGATCTCAACAGAAGAAGAATCCACAAAGATATGGAACTTCAGCACGTCTGCATTCAATGCGCAGCGCCGAATATTCCCGTTCTGATCCGCGAGCGTGGCGCCTGACTGCGAACGATTCAGGGTTACTTTCTGAGTCAACCGATCGTATTGCAACAAGGTCTTCTCTTCTGCACTCGCCCGCAATTCAATGCCTACTACCTCTGCGTCAAAATCACGGATTTCACATTCCAATTCATAAGCCATTCCAGCAAAGTCTGCGAAAGATCGAGTCTCATGATCCATTGTGAATTCCATGTGAGTCCCTTCAGAATCCCCACGCAGCTTCACCATTTCAGAGACTGGCTGCTGAATTAATTTCCCCTCCCGGAGTGACAACTGCCGCGGAATTGTTAGGCAATGTGCCCATCCACTCTTATCTGTCGGATACTCCAAATCGGGAAGTCCCATCCACCCCACCAAAATTCGTCTTCCATCCGGCGCCTGCATCGTCTGCGGGGCATAAAAGTCAAATCCACGATCCAGCTCCTGAAACGGACCATGTTCGAAGTGCCTTGTCTGAAGATCCAGTGGTTCGCCAATCAGATAGCCCGACTGAAAAATGTTGTGATACTCATCTCCCTGACTCTCTATTCCTTGTGGCGAAAAGATCAGCACACCCTTACCCTGCATCTCCATATAATCGGGGCACTCCCACATGTAACCAAAGTTAGGTAGCCCAGTATGAATCTCTCCAAGAAACGTCCAGTTTCTGAGATCTGACGAGCGATATAATACGGTGCATCCCGTTTCATCTACACGCTGGGCTCCAATTACACAATAATAAGTGTCACCCTGCTGCCAAACCTTGGGGTCTCTGAAATGTTCCGTGTAGCCAGAAGGTACTTCAGAGATCACAGGTTGATGCACTTTGGTTATTGAACCGCTTTCATGCATAATCGCCAGACACTGATACGGATGCCTGATCCAGTCCTCATCTCTTGTATTGCCTGTGTATAGCAGATTGAGTTGGCCATCTTTTTCAATAGCACTGCCCGAATATGCCCCGTGTGAGTCATATGTGTCGCCCGGCTCGATTCCGATTCCGACTTCTTCCCAGTGCACCAGATCCGTTGAACGGGTATGGTACCAATACTTCATTCCATGCTCGGTCCCGAGCGGGAACCACTGATAGAACAGATGATAATATCCCTGATAATAAGAGAATCCGTTAGGATCGTTAAGCAGTCCGGTTATCGGCTGGATATGGTAATGCTGTCTCCACGGACAAGCAGAGATCAAAGCTTCCAGCTTGCCTATTTCTCCAGGCTCTGCCTGTTCGATTCGTCTGTAGCGTTGCTCTCTAGTCATTTTCATAAAAGTGTTCTCCATCCTAGCGAAAAGTAAAACCTAAATCAGAGGAACCGGTTCCAACACACTCAAAAAAATAATTCCATATGGCTTTTTCGCCTGCCACCGTGTTCCCATATCCTTAATGGATATTCGGAGTGGAACCGGTTCGATGGAATTATCATAAAGGATTCATTTATATCTTGTCAACGCTTTCTCGTGGAATAATCTCCACATCAAGAATCGTGCACTGCTCCACCGGATCGCCTTGTACCAGACGAATAATGTGCTGGGCCGCCACTTGACCTGCCTCAAAATAATGATATTTTACTGTCGATAGTGTAGGATGAATCATCTCGGTAATTTCATAACCACCAAATCCGGTAACCGATAAATCCTGCGGGATTTGTATCTTATTGGAAAAAGCAATCTTCATCACACCCAGTGCGATGTTATCTGTTGCGCCCACAATAATCGTCGGTTTGCTTTTTTTCAAAATCGCTTCTGCGGTAATGATCGCCTCGGACATTTTAAAGCTTGTCTCGTAATATGTCACATCACATCCACCGCATTCGTCGATCGCACGCTTGAACCCCTGTTTGCGATGGATACCTACCGCCTGATCTCTCTCGGTAACACCAATATAGACGATTTTCCGATGGCCCTTTTCCACAACATGTTTACCCATCTCATACCCCGCCTGATCATCATTATGAACCAGACTGTGCAGCTGTTCATGCTGCTGCCCTACCAATAGCACCGGAATTCCGATGTCTTCTACAGCTTTCAGATGTGCATCGGTCACTTCTGCGGCAAGCAGAATAATGCCGGATACCTTCTGTCTGGCAAAGTCATATATGGCGTCGATCTCGCGCTGCATATCCTGGCTCGTATTCGCGATCAGCATCTGATACTGATTATTTCTTAATTCTTCATCGATGCCGATCAATGTCTGAGAGGTTGCAAAGGAATCCAGACGAGGAACAACCGTTCCAATAATACTGGTTTTTTTTGCTTTGAGACTCTGTGCAAACGTATTGGGTACGTAATTGTATTGTTTAATAATGCGCTCAATTTTCTGCCGTGTATCGTCACTAACAGAACCACCATTCAGGAAACGAGAGACGGTGCTCTTCGCCACGCCTGCCATTTGGGCGATATCCGAAATCGTTTTATTCATAACTTCTCCTCTTATTCTCATTCGCTTGAATTCACTTATATTACCTTATATTATACTTCGAATGGCAAACCCTTGCGAATACTATTCCCATGGAGATATTAGTAAATCTCACAGAACTCTGAAAGTGCATGTGCAATGCGTCACGGTAAAGCGTTATTGATGCATGGCATTAATTCAGCTTCTTGCAGACAAGGAACATGAGATGCTAGTATAACTTCAATTCATAACGTGCATCATGAAATACAGAACCGAATATTATTATTCATACAGGCTATGACGGAAAGAGTACGCGGAGTTATCGTTCATTACAGGGACGTGGTGCCGAAGACTGAGAGCACCCGAAAGGAACATGCCGCCGAAGTTCACTCCCGAGCCGATTGCTGAAGAGCTGCTCCTCATGGATATAGCTTCTAGGACAATCCGTTCCTTGCGTTAAAAGGTCAAAGTGAGAAACAGATCGGCTGTATTCAATCAGCAGGACCGTTTCTAATTAGGGTGGTACCACGGCTTCTTCGTCCCTTACGGATGAAGGGCCTTTTTGTGTTTTTTCATAAATTTAAATTGAAGGAGTGGATCAGCATGGATCAAAGCATGAACTTGGAACAATTAAGAGGCCGATTGAGTGAGATTAATCATAACCTCCTGCACTTGTTGTCAGAACGGGCCCAAATTACACAGGAAATTGGTCAAATCAAGGAAAAACAGGGTGTACCCAAATTTGATCCGGTTCGCGAAAAAGAAATGCTGGAGGAACTGACTGCTGCCAATCCTGGGCCTTTCCAAGACGATGCCATCAAACTTCTGTTCAAACAGATTTTCCAGGCTTCCCTGAACCTTCAGGTCGACGAACATAAGAAACAACTGCTCGTTAGCCGCAAAAATCAGCAGGAAGATACTGTCGTCTCCATCGGAAACGTCAAGGTTGGCGCAGGCAAACCCATTATGATCGCTGGCCCATGCTCGGTTGAAAGTTATGAGCAGGTACGCGAGGTCGCAGCAGCGCTGAAAGCGGCCGGCATTACCGTAATGCGCGGAGGTGCATTTAAACCTCGTACTTCTCCATATGACTTCCAGGGACTCGGAATCGAAGGATTGAAAATTCTGAAGGAAGTTGCCGACGAGTTCGGACTGAAGACCATTAGTGAGATTGTGCATCCAAGTCATATTGAATTGGCTGGACAGTATATTGATGTCATCCAGATCGGTGCCCGTAACATGCAAAACTTTGAACTGCTCAAGGCTGCCGGGGATGTTAAGATTCCTATTCTGCTGAAACGTGGTTTGGCGGCAACCATTGATGAATTCGTTCATGCTGCGGAGTACGTTGTCTCCCGCGGGAACAAACAAGTTATGCTGATTGAACGCGGCATTCGCACCTATGAAAAAGCAACACGAAACACACTAGACATCTCTGCCGTGCCGATTCTGAAACAGGAAACCCATCTGCCTGTGCTTGTGGACGTCACCCACTCTACAGGGCGCAAAGATATCCTTGCCCCTTGTGCCAAGGCAGCACTTGCTGCGGGTGCAGATGGCGTTATGGTTGAGGTTCATCCGAATCCGGCCGTAGCCCTCTCGGATAGCGCACAGCAATTAAATATCGAGCAGTTCCACCAATTCCTCTCCTCTGTGAGACAATCTGGATTGCTGAAGGATCAATAGGTTAGTTAACAATAAAAGCCTGACTGAAATGTGTGGTTCATACGAAAAACGGTATGATCCTACATTTCTCAGGCTTTTGACTATCTTAATCTTAATTTTAATCCACATCTTAATCTCTATACATCGGCTCTGCTCCACTTTCTCAAACCTCAATAATAATGGGCAGAATCATTGGTCTTCGTTTTGTCTGGGCGTAGATGTAATGACCGATCTCGTCTTTCAGCTTTCTTTTGATCACATTCCACTGATTCGCTCCGCTTCCGGTTAACTCATCCATCTTGTTCTGAACCAGCTCATGAATCTCTTTCATGAACTCCTCAGAATCCTTCACAAACACAAAACCTCTGGAAATAATCTCAGGCGCTGTCACCATATGTTTCTCCGTTTTGCTCAGCGTAGTCACAATCACCAGCATTCCATCGGATGACAGTTGCCGGCGATCACGCAGCACGATATTCCCGACGTCGCCCATGATCAGACCGTCGACCAGACTGTTGCCTGAAGCAATTTTGGGACCAGGAGATGCCACGCTGTCTTTGTACTGAATCATATCCCCATTGTTCACGATGAATACATGATCCCGTTCGATCCCCACGGACTCCGCCAGTTGTCTATGCTGATACAGCATGCGGAACTCACCGTGAACTGGAATTAGATAATCAGGCTTCATCAGGGTCAGCATCAGTTTGAGTTCTTCCTGGCTGCCGTGTCCTGATACATGCATGCCTGCTGCTCCGCTTGAACCGTAAATGACGCGTGCTCCGAGCACATACAGATTATCAATGACATGCGCAAGATTGCGTTCGTTCCCCGGGATCGCCCCAGCGGCAATAATGACGGTATCTCCAGGTGCAATCTTCACATGAGGATGTTTGGAGGCCGCCAAACGGGATAAAGCAGCCATCGTTTCACCCTGACTTCCCGTACAGAGCACAACGACCTCATCAGGTGGAAACTGGTCCGAATCAATGGCCTCAATGAGCAGCCCCTCTGGTACATCCAGGTATCCCAGTTCACTAGCTACGGACACTACATTAAGCATGCTTCTACCCAGCAGAGCCAGCTTGCGCCCCGTCTCGAACGCTGCATTTACAATCTGTTGAACCCTGCTTACGTTGGACGCAAAGGTAGAAATAAACACTTTTTGTTTGGCACGAATAAACGCGTCCAATATGTGGTCACCTACGACACGCTCGGAAGGGGTGAACCCCGGTCTCTCTGCATTGGTGCTCTCGGACAACAGCACGTGTACACCTTGTTTTCCAATCTCGGCCATACGGTGCAGATCGGGATACGGCCCATTTACAGGTGACATATCAAACTTGAAATCCCCGGTATGGACGACATTTCCTCCAGGTGTTTGAAAGAAAATACCCAGGCAATCCGGTATGCTGTGACTGGTCGCAAAAAAAGAAATCTGAATTCCACCCAGTGTAATGCTGGATTTGGAATCAACCGTATGCAGATCTGCTTTGCGCAGCAGCCCATGCTCTTTCAGTTTCAGTTCAATTAATCCTCGTGTCAGTCTGGATGCATACACCGGGATATTGATTTGTTTTAACAAATAGGGAATGCCGCCAATGTGGTCTTCATGTCCATGGGTAACCACAAGCGCCCTTACCTTGTCCTGATTTTCCAGCAGATACGTCACATCCGGAATGATGAGATCAATGCCCGGTAGGGTTTCATCCGGGAATTTGGAGCCACAGTCGATGACAATGATGTCCTGATTATATTGGATCAGATACATGTTCTTACCTATTTCATTCAAGCCGCCAAGTGCCGCGATATACAATTTGTTGTGGGCGAGATTCAAATCGGAAGCATCCTCCTCTACGTTGCAGTACTAGCATTGAAGCTTTGCATTTTTCTATGTATTTTTAGTATGGAAATTCTGACCGCAGTTATGCATTTCGCAGCTGTTTCCATGCAAAAAAGCCACAGTGGAAAACTTCTCCACCGTGGCCTGCATCATCCTATACGAAAGATTTATCTCGTTGAAGTAAAACTTCCTGCTCATAGGTTTTGATCTCAGCAATCCACTGTTCACGTACAGGTACTTGCTGCTGGGCGCAATAATAATCCCAGATCGCGCCGAAAGGATAGGACTTAAACTCTTCTGTCAAAGCAAGACGAAGGGTGTAATCCCCTTCCAGCTCCGCTGATTTCAGAGCATCCACAGGTTCCAACATCGCACGTAGCAACGCTTTAATCGTGTTGCGTGTGCCAACTACCCACGCTGCAACTCGATTGATGCTTCCATCAAAGAAATCGAGTCCGATATGTGTCGTTGGAAGCAGATCATGACGTACCAATTCGCGAGCAATTTCCAGCAGCTCATCATCCATAATGACAACATGGTCACTGTCCCAACGCATTGGACGGCTGACATGCAGCAGAATGCCGTTGGTAAACAGGGCCAGTGAAGATAGTTTGTTAGAAATAACTTCCGTTGGATGAAAATGTCCGGCATCAAGGCAGATTAACGTATCATTTTGCAGTCCATAGCCCATATAGAATTCATGAGAACCAACGACATACGCTTCGGAGCCGAGGCCAAACAGCTTACTCTCGACCGCATCCAGATGATACTTGGGATCAAGCTTCTCGGCAAATACCTCATCTAGTGAATCCTTCAGCCGCTTCCGCGGTGTCATGCGATCGACCGGATTATCCTTGAACCCGTCCGGTACCCACACATTGGTTACACAGGTCTGGCCCAGTTGCTCACCAAAATAAGCGCCAATGCGGCGGGATGCTTTGCAGTGATCAATCCAGAACTTGCGAATCGCCGGATCGGAATGACTTAGCGTGAAACCGTCACTTGATTTTTCATGTGAAAAACAGGTTGGATTGAAATCCAGACCGAGCCCTTGTTCTTTGGCCCATTTCACCCAGTTCTCATAATGCTTCGGCTCAATCCGATCCAGCTCTACTTGTTCGTCCGTATCCGCATAGATCGCGTGCAAATTGACCTTATGTTTACCGGGAATCATGGAGAAGGCTTGCTCCAGGTCTGCCCGAAGCTCTGCGGGTGTCGTTGCAGCCCCCGGATATTGACCTGTAACGGATATTCCACCCGTAAGTTCCCCATCTTTATTCAGAAAACCTTTTACATCGTCCCCTTGCCAACAGTGAACAGACACTTTGATCTCCGCGAGCTTCTTCAGCACTTCATCCGTATCAATTCCATGCTGAGCATATAATGATTTGGCTGCTTCATATGCTTGCTTGACCTGATTTTCCATGTGCGAGAACCCTCCTTATTATCGTGTAAATGCTGCTGGCACACCGCCATCAATCGTCATCATGCAACCGGTTGTTTTTTCTGATTTGGAAGAGGCAAAAAAGGCGATGCCTTCCGCAATATCTCTCGGATAAATATTGACGAGCAAAGTTGTACGTTTGCGATAGTACTCTTCCAGTTGATCCGGTTCGATACCATAGGCTGCTGCACGTTCATTTCTCCATGAACCGTTCCAGATCGCTGAACCTTGCAGGATGGCATCCGGGAGAATCGTATTTACACGAATACCGTATTCCCCACCTTCCGCCGCGATGCAGCGGGCCAAATGAGCCTCAAGTGCTTTGGCCGAGCTGTAAGCTGAGGCGCTTTTACCCGCATAGACTGAGTTTTTGGACCCGATAAATACCATACTGCCGCCAATCCCCTGTTGTTTCATCAACTTGAAAGCTTCACGTGCCACGAGGAAGTACCCAGTACCCAGCACATTCATGTTCAAGTTCCATTCTTTTAACGATGTTTCGTCAAATGGACTGGAGGTGGCCAGGCCTGCATTGTTTACGATAATATCCACGCCGCCATATTGTACAGCAACTTCGGCATACGCAGATTGCACGGCTTCCTCATCCGTTACATCCATCTTCAATGCATATGCTCGATTGGCACCATATTGGTCGTTAATTTCCTGAGCTACCTTCTGTGCTCCTTCAAGGTTGAGGTCCGCGAGAACGACATGTGCCCCTTCAGATACCAATCTGCGTGCGGTTTCACTTCCAATTCCACCGGCACCCCCGGTAATAAACGCCACTTTGCGGGAAAATTCAGTCTCCGCCGGAGCCAGCGATAATTTGTAAAGCTCAAGCGGCCAGTACTCCACATTGTAGGATTCATTGGCGCTGAGGGATACGAATTGGCCTAGACTTGTCGCACCGCGCATCACCGCAATGGCTCTATGATACAATGCCCCGCTCACCTGGGACAGTGCCCAGCTCTTGCCTGTGTTGATCATGCCCACACCTGGGATAAGAATGACGCGAGGTGCAGCTTCGAACATCACGTCACCATCATTTTTGTTGCTCTCAAAATATTGTTGATATTGTTCTTTGTAGGCGGCTACGCCTTCCACCAGTTTGGATTTCAGCCCTTCAATATCCTCCGCGTCCGGTGTCCAATCGATGAATAGAGGTACCACTTTGGTGTGCACCAAATGATCCGGGCACGCCGCGCCTACCTGTGACAGCTTCGGCGAATCCACTCCTCCAACGAAGGCGAGCACATCCTCCTGATCGTCAAAGGACAAAATCATTTTTTTGCTATCCGATACCGCTCCGCGAATGGTCGGCATTACTTTGGATACGATCTGGCGACGCACTTCTGCCTCAAACGCAGGATACTTCTCTCCGCCAAACAGGCTTCCTTGGTCAACACGTGCTTCAATGAAGGCTTCCGCTTCATTAATAATTTTGATCGTCTGGGCGTAACATTCTTCCGATGTTTCTCCCCAAGTCACAAGTCCATGCTTCTCCATCAGAACCAGTTCGGCATTGGGATTCGAGAATACGCTTTCAGCAATCATCTTGGATAGTGTGAATCCGGGACGCACATAAGGAACCCATACAAATCGATCCCCGTAAATCTCTTTCGCCAGTTCTTTTCCGTTATCTGCACAACACAGACTAATAATCGCATCCGGGTGGGTATGGTCCACATGTTTATATGGAAGGAATGCATGCAGCAACGTCTCAATGGATGCACGCGGGTGTTTGGAATCGATCATGCAATGACCCAGGTATTCGACCATCTCTTCATCCGACATGGATTCCCGTTCAATTAATGGACGAATATCTTCGAGTCCAAGGCCTGTAAAATGCTTCGCCTGCATAGAAGCCAGATCAGATCCGCTGCCTTTTACATACATCACTTCTATATCACGGCCGCGAAAATCTTTCACCGTCGTTTTGGTAGACGTATTGCCTCCGAAAATGTTACATACACGGCGATCTGACCCAATCAGATTGGATCGGTAGACCAGTTGCTCCAGTCCGGTTGTTTTCTCCGAAGCCTGTGATGAATTCCATAAACTCTGTACCATTTGTTCCCCTCCGATAATGTTTGTTTTATTCCTAATCAGAGTTTATCATCTTTGTTTTGTTTTGAAAACAAAAGATTTTAAATATAAACGGAAAAATTCAAAAGAGTTTCTGTTTTGATGATTTTTTTTTCAATAAAAAACACCCTGACGTGTTGGTCAGAGTGTTTGGAAGAGATTTTCTTGCACAGAACATGCTCAATGCTTCTCGTTGAGTAGATGAATCTTTTTAGAAAAGCTAGACCCTATAGACCCTAGTAGATCCCTGCTTTTTTTGAAGTATTTTTGATTCCGTAAGTGTCGTTGACGACCGTGTTTCCAAAGGATGTCAAACTTCCGTTAGGACCCGTAGCTAAGTCCAAATAGTTCAAATCAGAGCTGTTGCCATACCAGGACCATGCGAGCCAGCCTACCCCTTTTTCCTGACCATATTTCATGATCGCATATTCATCGACATCTCCGTTCGTGTGATATCCACCGAATTCACCGATGATCAGGGCCAGACCTTTGTTTAATACGCTTTCCATGTTGGCTTTTACGGTTGCCGCGTCTTTACCGGCATATTCATACATGTGAATCGAAAACACAGTATTTTTCTGTGTATCTGCTGCAAATACACTTTGTCCATAATCCACGATGGATTGCGGGTACTGCCCCCAGCCCGCTGCATCCACGATCAACGTATTGTTAATCCCGGCATTTCTCAGCTTCGGAATTGCTTTTTTGTATCCATCAGCCCAAGCACTACCGTTCCATGTTCCATACCATTCGTTCGCGATATTTACGATAACTCTGTCTTCTTTGCCAATGAGTGCTTCCTTGATGCTAATCCAGTAATTCACTGCTGCATCCAACGAATTATAGTCATCCTTACCTGTTGCATCATGTACTTCAAGCACCGCAATCATTTTGTTTGCGCTCACAACATTAATGATGTTTTTAACGGAGTTCAGATCGTCTTTGGTGTACTGCACGCCATTGGAGAGCACAATCCGTACGGTGTTGGCACCTGTTTTGGCAATTGCAGGAATAGCCGTGTTCAGGTCGTTCTTAAACCATGAATGTCCATGATTGACACCTCTCATGACAAATGCCTTGCCAGTGGAATCGTACAATTTGCCTCCGCTTACATAAAATCCTGTAGCAGCAGACGCTTTGGGTGCAGCACTCCCCAGAATCACCAACATAAGTGCAGCTATTACGGTAAAGACTGTACACTTTTGCAACTTGACCATTCGCTAGAACCTCCTACATTTTTTTATTTATTTCAATTAACCCTGCTCAAGGCAATAAGTTAACTAAAATCAAGAGTATCCCATAATTTTATAAAGTTATTATTTATAAATAAATAACTTTATGTAAGATACATAATTTAATTTTATTTACTTAATCGTTAAGGTTATGGACATATAATAAAATGAAAACGCTTACCGGTCAAGTTATTTTTACCATGATAAGGAATTTATTTTGTACTCGCTACCTCCCCCATCAACACTCCCTATTTGGCTATCGACCCCCTAAACACTTCAAATCGTTTTCAAAACAAAGAGAGCACCTCGTTCACCCCTAAAAGAAGTGAATAGGTACTCTCTGTTTCATATCCATGGTCAATGGATATCATCTACGCCGGGCAAAGTCCACAAATCTGAACTTGTCCGGGCGATGCCTTGCCTCTGTGAACTGGAATTGACTTGCATCCTCCAGGTAAACCTGACTTCTAACCACAACTACATTGTGGAATCCTTCGAGATCAAGCAATTCCCTATCCTCAGCAGTGGGCTCCTCCACCAATATTTCCTTTTTGGCAAAAGAGATGGTCAGCCCGAGCTCTTCCTCAATGTACTCGAAGATGGAGTCATTACATATTTCCTTGCTCAAACCGGGAATAAGCCTCTGGCTTATATGGTCCTTGTCGAGAATGACATGTTCGCCATCCACTTGCCGTACACGTCTGATCTCCCAGACCTTTTCATTCAGGCCAAAATTGATTTTCTTGAACAAGGCCTGATCAACCTTTTTTTCTTCAAAAACCTTAACGTACGTTTTGGCCCGATGTCCCATTTTTTTAGCCAGTTCCTTGAAGCTGACGAGGCCCGAAATAGGAAAATCAATTTTACGTATATCCAATACAATGGAGCCCTTACCTTGAATTTTCTGAATATAACCTTCTTCAGACAGCATTTTAAGCGCTTTGCGAATTGTCTCTCTAGACGTTTGATAACTTTCCGATAAATCAAGTTCCGAGGGAAGCAGCGTACCTGCTTCAATTTCTCCAGTCCGAATACGAGCTGCAATATCTTCATAGATTCGGATAAATTTATTATTCATCATTCATCACCACTGTCCATTACCCTTTTTTATATCATATTGGCAACCTATTATAACATTAAAAGTCGAATAACGGATAATGTAGCTACTGAGGATGATGAAATGATAAATTTCCATGTGATTCAATCCTAGTTTTTTTACTCCAATTTTGACATGTTAGCCTTACCTTCTATATCAATACTCGTTCCTTTATCATCCATAGTTCGGTTCTCTTCCTCCATAGTTTGACCTTCTTCTATAATACGGATCAGTTTGTTCAGTCGGAAGATCAGGGCTGCGGCTTCAGATCTGCTCAGATGCTGCATGGGTCGGAAACTGCCGTCTTCGTACCCGGTAAGCATGTACATTCCAGCAAGCTCTTCAACCTCTTCTTTGGCCCATTCGGACACATCCATCTGATCCGTAAAAGCACGACGTGAAGTTGCGGATTCCGGCTTAATTTTGCGAATAACATTCGCAATGATCTTCGATGCCTGTTCCCGGGTTACCAGCGCATATGGAGCAAATTTACCATTACCCATGCCATGTACCATACCAAGACTTACGGCTGCTTCGATCTCAGGAGCAAACCAATCCTGATCGTTCACATCCCGAAAAGCATGCTGATAATCGGCAGATGTATCCAGACCCATTAATCGCACAATAAGTGCTGTGAACTCAGCTCTTGTAATGGGACGACGGGGTTCGAAGCGGGTTTCACTCACACCTTGAATGATGTTTTGCTCTGCCAGCCATATAATCTGATCTTTATTGAATGTTTGACCAATATCAATGAACTTAACCTCTTTCTTGGCTGTTGTTTCCGCTTTGTCATTTTGCTCAGGTTGAGACACTCCGGACGACTGAACATCCTCCGGTTTAGAGGAAGGTGTAGGTGAACCAGCTCCACTTCCGCTTGGAAGTGGATATGGCAGAGTCACGGCAGTGGCCTGCTGGCTTTCACTTTTTTCCCCGGTTGAATTTTCAGTCCACAATATGACATCATAGCGCTGTCCGCCCGTTAGTCCTGTCCAGATGTAGCTTCGATCTTTTCCACGATAGATCTCCCGCCCACTACTAGAAAGCACGATCGTTTCATTAAAAGATTCCAATTTCCAGCTCAATGCAATGCTGCTTGTGCTCTGGGAGTTCGCTGAAACGGTGAATTCTTCTGAAGGCAATGTCTCGAACTCGGGTACATCGACTGTCTTTCCGTCTCCCGCCTCATTGAAAGGCACAATAGAAAAGCCGGAATAGACCTGGGCACTTTTCAATTCAGTTATATGTATCGATGTTTCCATTGTTGTTGCAATCAGCTCGTCTTCCTGATAGATGCGATAGCCTGCTGCACCAGGAATCATATCCCATATAATATCTGCACCATGCTGAGCGCGTTCTTTCACTTGAGGTGGAGAAGGAATTTTGCCTGGCAGCGTTACTGCTGTTAGATTGAATCCGCTCTCGCTCTTACCGGAAGCATTTACGGTTTTGATGGTATACACATAATTTACACCTGGCTCAAGCCCATGGTCTTTGTAATAAGGCTCGTCAACAGACACTCGGCCGATCTCCGCACCGTCACGTTCAATGATGAATTGCTCAACCCCCTTGACATGGCTCTTTTCGAACTGAAGTTGTATGCTCTCCTGTGTCGAACGATATTCCACTTCCTTGGGAGCTTCCGGTTTGGTCAAGAGTGTATATTCTAGCTTATGAGATGTATCTCCCCGCCCGTTCTCGGTATACAGTTCGATGTAGTAGTTCGTTCCGCCCTGCAGCTCATTTACGATATACTCTTTTTGTTTGCCTCTATACAGCTCGATACCGTCCAATAGAACGACAAACGTTTCGTTTAAATAAGGGAAATCCCACTCCAGTCTGGCATGATCCGTCTCCGGATATAGCTTCATCTCAATAGAATCGACATGAGGCAACGTGAAAAATGAAGCAACGACCATTGGAATTCCATTACCCGCTGTATTATAAGGAACGATCTGTACTTGATCATATTGGGCTGCACTGACTAGCCCCTTAAGGGTAACCTCAGTCAAATCACTCTCTGTAATGATTGTGAATTCGTCAGCCGCTATCATTACAATGTAACCCTCTGCACCTTGAACCTTTGTCCACTTAATCACTGCCTCCGTCTCTTCAATCACGTCTGGATGCAGCGTTTCCGTAATTGTTGCAGGCAGCGTACGCAATTGAACATCAAATCCCGTATCGCTATCGCCGGAAGCATTCGAAGTCTTAACCGTATAAGTGTATCTCTCTCCCGGCGTCAAATTCTTGTCTTCATAAGAAATACTGTCAGCCGGAATACGGTCAATTTCAATACCATCTCGCATAATGATCAATTGTTCTGTGCCTCGTGTGGCGCTGCCACTCAGATCCAGCGTTGCCGATTGATCGGTTACCGCAGCAATACTTGCTGTTTGTGGGGATATGGGTTTGGTCAACAAAAGAACCTGAATAGGAGAAGAGCGGTGACCATCCTCATTCATAACTGTAAGTTCAAACGTATACGTTGTGCCATCCAATAAACTGGCGAGATGGACCAATGGTTCGGACACAGTCTGAACTCCCCCCGTTGTCTGATTGCGAATTTCATATGCGGCTGCTCCCTTTACTGCTTCCCACGCCAGATCAAACGTGTGCGTTCCCTTGATCACTGTAATTCCATCTGGTGATAGTGGCAGAGTTTGAGTTGTTATTCCATAGACAAGGGAAGCACCCGAACCACTTGCATTAACCGCCCGGATCTTGTACGTATATTTCGTGCCGGGCGACAAATCCTCATCTACGAATCGGGTTTCACTCGCATCCATGCGAGCAATCTCTCGCCCATTGCGTTCAATGATGTATTCGTCTGCACCCTTTACCCCTGTTTTGGTAAAATCCAGACTAAGACTGTTTTCCGACACTTCCGTTGCCTTAATCTCAACTGGCTTCTCAGGCAATGTAAGTATGGATATACCCGTCGCTTCGGATGGGGTCCCTTGTCTGTTCACTGCAACAAGTATGTAATGATGCATCGTTCCATCCTCAAGTCCTGAAATAAGGGTCATCGGCTCTGTTCCACGGTAAATCTCTTTGTTCCCCTGCTGAATTACATACTCCGAGGCACCTGCTACCGAAGCCCATGACAAGTTGGCTTTATGTACTCCTGGTTCAACAACGATTTCTGAAGGGGCGGTCGGTTTGGATAATCGAATCAAGCTGGCGGACTGACCGACTCCAGACGTGTTCACGGCCTGTACTTCCACTAAATACTCCATACCTGGCAACAATTCTTCAGCCGTATAGGCAAGTCCCGAAGTTCGACCCACTTCCGTCCCATTGATACTAACAATATATGATTCGGCTGTATTTACAGATTCCCATTCCACCCCAATACTCGCTTCATCCGTACGTGTTACTGTGAGTCCTTCAGGTCTGGTTGGCAAAGTAAGCAGTTCACCGCTTGTGGGTGCACCATAACCAGCAGCATTTCCGGCCTCTACCTGATACGTGTAATGACGGCTGCCTGATAACTCATGGACTTCAAGCTGTGTATCTGTTATCTCATAACTCTTACCCTCAAGAACGACCCGGTACTTCGTCGCGCCGGGGACTGCATCCCATCTGAGTATTGCTCCCGTTTCAGTCGGCTGAACAAAGTGAAGACCTGAAGGACTCTCGGGAAGCGTCGTTCCAGATACTCGATTGGATTGACCTTGTCCACTTCCATTGCCTGCCTGAACGTCCACCTGAACCAACGTTCCCGCAGTCAATCCCGTTAGCAGATATTCATGGGTTCCAGCAAGCAGCGTCTCCCGCTTCTCCCCATTCACAAAGACTTCGTATCGCTCCGCGCCTCTTACAGGATCCCAACTGAGATGCATGCTCGTTGTTGTAGCATTATCTATACTCAAGCTTTCAATGGCCCCCGGCAATGTCAGCAGCTTCTGCAAACTTGTTACTGGACCTTCTCCTGTCTCGTTTGCGGCCAGCAATTCATAGCTATACTCTGTTCCACTATCCAGACCTGCGTCCACATACTCCGTTTCCAATCCTTCGTAGACTCCAGCTCCACTGCGTGAAAGGCTGTAATACGTAGCTGAAGTTACCGTCTCCCATCCCAGAGAGATCTCATGCTCCCGAATCTGCACTGCCGCAAATTCACCAGGTGCTGCAGGCAATGTCAGGAATCCCACCCTGCTGCTTTCTCCCGTACCACTCTCATTCAGTGCTGTGACCGAAATCGTATGAATGCTCCCCGGGACCAGATTGGTCATGTACGGAATATTGGAAGAATCGGAGATCGTCTGGTCAAATACAATACTTCCATCCGAAGTTGCAGCCGTGATACGGTACGCAGTAGCACCTTGAACCGAATCGAAATGTACTTCTGCCAGCTCAGGCTGGGAATCGACTTTTCGAACTTGTAATGATCCCGGTGCCGCGGGGATTGTGAGTGCACGGACAGATACTGCATCACTTATACCAGTATGGTTTCGAACTCTCACTTCGTAATCATAGACTTGCCCACCACTTAGGGAGTGATCAATGAGCGTATGTTTAGGATAATCCAGTGTCCAGGACTGGCCTGTCGTATGGTTTATGATTTCATACTGATACCCTTCGGTATACCATTCTCCTGTGGGCAGATCCCACGTAAGTTCTGCCGAAGTCTCACTGATCTGTGTGATGCTCGCATTCCCCGGTTGCTGTGGTTTACGCTGGACTTGATAAGGCGCTGATACAGTCTCATATGTATTCCCTGCCATATCTATTGTTTTGGCATGGATATACCAAATGCCTTCGGATTCAATTGAAATTACAGGCTCATTCGAGCGGGCTTCATTCCAGTTGTCTGGCGATGCGGTACTGTTGGTCACACTGTACAATTGCGAATTCTCATTGATACCCGAATCAGGATCTTCATATTGAACGGTAGCAGATATATTAGTGTCAATCCAGCCTTGTCCATTCGGTGTAAATGTAATCGTTGGAGCAACCTGATCGACATAAGCCGTACGACTGATCTCCTTGCTAACATTCCCGACAGTGTCTCTGGCTCTGGCTCGAATTATGGTAAGACCGTTTGAACTCACTGTACCTGAGTTTCCTACAATATACGGGGCCCCATTCAAACTATATTCATACAAAATGGCATTTTCGTCTACGCTGCCAGCAATCGTAAATTGTACAGCTTCCTTGCTCCAGCCGGACTGACTTAATGTAATAACCGGTTCTGTTGGAGCGGTCTTATCCAATCGAATGAGTGCTTTTGTAACAGTACTTACATTCCCTACCCTGTCAAGCGAGCGCGCATATACTGTGGTTTGTCCTTCTTCGGTAACCTTCACTTCTCCAGTGTAATCGATCCAGGGGCCTTGTTCGTTTAGACGATATTGGCTTTTGGCAAGTCCACTGCCTGTATCTTCACCGCTGGTTATTTCAAAGGATACATCCTGATTCGTCCATTCATCAGCACTGAGTGTAATCTTTGGCTCATCAGGCCCTGTCTTGTCGATCCGGGCATTGGCTGAAGTTGACGCACTGACATTAGAGGCCCGATCCACACTTCGCGCCTGAATCTCGGTGATTCCTTCCGTATTGATGGTAAATGGCTCTCGATAATCGACCCAAGTTCCTTCAACTCCAAGTCTATATTGCGTAAGACCCACTCCACTTGCTTCATCCGTACCTGCCGTTAACGTCACCGTTACTGCCGAATGGGTCCACTCCGTCGGATTTAACGAGATGACGGGAGGTGTCGGAGCTGTACGGTCCACTCGTGCTGTAACAGAAGCCTCCTGTCCTGTATTGCCAAATGCATCTATGCTGCGTGCAATAATGAGTGTATTTCCTTCAGAAGCAACCGTAATGGGAGCAGTGTATTCCTTCCATTCTCCCCCAATCCCCAGCTTGTACTCAGTCTTCTGTACACCACTTAAGGCATCCGAGCCTGCTGTAATCGTAACCAGAACATCTTCCTTGGTCCAAGAAGAAGGATTTACTGCTATCGAGGGAGCAGTGGGACCGGTTGTGTCCTTTGTGATCTGACCTGCAGAGGTAAATGCAGTCTGTATGCCTTCTCCATTCAGTGCTGCTACATATACGTTATATAATCCGTCTGCAAGTCCAGTTAACGCAAGTTCAGTCCGAGTTGATGAAGTTGTACCCGATGCAAGCACTTGTCCGACGGAGTTACGTATTTCCGTTTTGTAACTCGTTCCCGCAGGATTGCCATTGTTGTTCCAACTAGCCGTAACGGAGTTACTTGACTGGCTCACAGCTGCATCGCTTGGTGCATTGGCTAGTGTAAATTTGCTAGCTGGACTTGAATACCCCGTATACGAACCCACTGTATTTTTAGCGCGCACAGCAAAAGAATATTGAGTATTCGGTGTAAGCCCGGTCACCTGCCGACTATTTGTTGTCCCCGTATCAAAGGTTTGATTCGTCGTTACATTTTTCAGTTCATACGTCACGGAAGCATCATTCGCCTTTTTGTCCCAGTTGACCGTCAGATTATTATTGTTAACAGATGTAAATGACGTTGTTCCCGGAACAACGAAACTTTTCACCGTGAAGTTGACAGTGCTCGCAGAGGAGACCCCTCCCTTGTCATCCATTACCCACACCTGCAACGTATGTGCGCCATCTGCTAGCGTGTCTGGCAATGTGTAATTCGTGTTAAACGACTGATTGGAACCTGTAGCCGTCATCTGTGTCAACATGTTTTCGGAGCCTCCGTCGATTGACCATTTGACAGTCAGAAGATCTCCCACATCCGTATCCCGGGTTGTACCGGATATTTGAAGCTGTTCTCCTTTGTAATAGGTCTGGCCAGAAGACGGTGCCGATAGTGCAAATGAAGGCGGTGCATTTTTGGGACCAATCCCCACAATCGTCGAAAATTTGCGTGAAGCCTGGTTCGCGGTTGCTTTGCCGTTCCACCAAAACTGCGCAGCAGTATCCGTTGCGGTAACGGTCTGCCCTGGCGTAAAGGAAGATGGAGAAGAACCACCTGTCAGCTGCGCATTGTCCGGGCTATTGTACTGCCCCATGAAAATGCGATCTGCGTCCACAACGTTATACGTGTTGGCATAAAAAGCAGTTACCTGAACACCTCCACTGTAATTGCGCCAGCCGTTCTCAATCACTTCAAACGGAGAAGCATCGTTGCCATTCACCATCGTATCCCAATAGAACGTACCTCCCAGATTCAGCGTAGAGCCGCTGCGGTTAACAGCCTCCAGCTCCACCTTCATATAACCGCCCTGAGATGTGGCATTAACGATGGACACGCGCAAAATATACTCTACGTTGTCTTTCTGCCTGGACATTTCGATTACATTATTATTGATTCGATAATAATTAAGGGGCAGCGACTTAAAATTAACGGGTGTTCCGTTATGATCAATAATGGTGGATACATTCCCGGTATCGCCACCGTAGAATACGTTTGTATTAGGAAGCAACACAATTCTATATTTGCCATCACTATTCATCTCCACTTTCACCTTGGAGGATTGAACAGCCTTCATGCTGGAAGTATCGGATACAATACTGATGGTTTCCACAGCTTCAGCCATAATGGCCGTTGAACCCCATTCGACCAGCAAGGCTTGGGGTGACAGCAGAGCAAATGCAAGTACCACTTTGGTAAGCTGCTCGGCCTGTTTTTTAATACGCTTCTCAGATTTCTTCAACGTCTGCTCTCCTTTTCTGCACACAAAAAAAGGAGGCACCCCAACAAAGGAACAAAGTCCTCTGTTGGGGTGCCTCCCCTAACAAGTGTCATTTTTTCTTGATTATAACGATTCGAATAACGAAAGTAAATACTTAATAATGCTGAATATTGTCAATTACGAACGATTGATTGATTATAACGTATGGCTGAGAAACCACTTGTACAATTCCGGGTTGTCATACGTTTCGGTCCAAGCATCATGATTACCTTCAGGATATATCGTCAGCTTCACATCCGCGTTCAACGCTTCAAGCGCATGAACAATTTTCTCGGATTCCGTAACATAAACGATGTCATCCTTGGCACCATGGAATGCCCAGATCGGTATATTATGCAGTTCTTCCGCTTTGGAAGGGTCTGCTCCCCCACATACAGGAGCCAATGCAGCAAATGTATTGGGGTAAAACAGTGGCAGATCCCAAGCACCATACCCGCCCATACTCAGACCTGTAAGATACACCCGGTTCGGGTCAGCAGCTTCGTTTTCCAAAACATGTTCCAGAAGAGCCATAACAGCTTCGCGATGCATACCCCAAAATTCGTCCACAGGACATTGCGGTGAAATCACGATAAACGGGAAACTTTTGTCCTGATCGGCAATAAGCGGAACCCCGTGTGCTTTAAGCTTTTCCAGATCATTTCCACGTTCTCCAGAACCATGAAGAAACAAAATGACAGGCCATTTCTGGTCCGCAGCAAGCGGTTCCTCCGTCTCGGGAATGTGCAGTAAATAGTCCAAAGTGACGGTTTTGGTGATTTCCTTTACCAGTCGATGCCCGGTTTGGGACATATGCTCGCCTCACTTCTCATCTCTAATTTTCAGCAACGCTTCATCCAATACTCCAACCACCTTGTCACACCATGCATCAAATTCGGGATCTTCGGTCTGCAATTCAGGATGTGCAAGAATATATTCTATGGTGCTCCGGATTCCTTGATCGGCCCTGATCGTTGCCACAAATTCTGGAACAAGCCTTTTTAGCTTACTGTTATCAAATACAACCGTATTCGCCTTGTCTCCCAGCAGACCGCCTCGAAGATCCTGATCACTGCACGCCGCCAAAAACTCGGAAGATACATGAACCGCATGAAGCTTGACACCAAGCACTCCTGCAATAATCTCATAGATCTGATTCCAGGTTACTGACTCGTCCGAGGTAATATGTACCGATTCACCAATGGCGTGAATATTGTCCATAAGGCCAATAAATCCTTTGGCAAAATCACTGTTATGCGTTATGGTCCAGAGAGATGTACCATCTCCATGAATGAGTACGGGTTTATTTTCACGTATGCGCTTGAGGACCTGCCAGCTTCCCTCTGCCCCGTGTACACCGAGAGGTACAGAACGTTCACTATACGTATGGCTTGGACGCACAATGGTTACCGGAAATCCTTCTTCACGATACTGTTTCATCAAATAGTCTTCACATGCAATTTTGTTGCGCGAATATTCCCAATACGGATTGGATAAAGGCGTACCTTCCGTGATCCGATAATCAGCAAGTGGTGTCTGGTAGGCAGATGCCGAACTGATAAATATAAATTGCTTCGTTTTGTCTTTGAACAAACGGTAATCTCTCTCCAGCTGGGAAGGTACAAACGCGATAAAGTCTGCGACAACATCGAACTCCAGGTCGGCAATCAGCTCCGCAACCCGCGCTTCATCGTTAATATCGGCTTGCAGCACTTTGATTTGCGCAGGCAAATTATCATTTTGATTACCCCGGTTGATCAAATAAAGTTCACAGCCTTGCTTCGCAAGCTGATCGGTAATTGCTGTACTGATGGTACCTGTTCCTCCAATAAATAGCGCTTTCATATTTGGCCACCTCCAGATGAAATTGATCACTAGTCCATGATATCACGCACACAAAAGAGGAGCAAAGATTCAATTGAAGAATCTTTGCTCCTGTCCACTATATGACCTTAACCGTTCCGTAAATCATGTACATGCCACAGTGAATTTCATATTCCCCAGGCTGGAGATCTTTGTCCAAGGTGTAGTAATTATCACCCTTTTGCATGTACATATCCATGCCAAGCTTACTTGATGCCACCGATTTAACGTGTGTGACCTGCCGAGTAAGAATAAAGTTGATTTTGGTAGGGACTCCGGATTTAACTTCAATAACATCAGGTTCAAAACCGTCATTGCTTACGTTAACATTAACAACTTCATATCCCTTCAAGTCCTCCGGCGTCTCGGCTTTGGCCGTTACGGCACTTCCTGAACCTGGGGACATGTCCTTGCCCATAAAATACACCATAAAAGATCCAAGCAGCACAACTACAGTAATTCCTAGCGTAAGCCAAGGCCAGGTTTTGCTAATCCAGCTTTTCATCTCAACGCTCCTCTGTCTATGTTCCCATTCTATTGCAACTCTTCTTCAGCATACCCCATCCGGTTAAAATTGAAAATGACTCGAATGGGCCATATCGATGGGACGTCACTTAGCCCAATAAATATATTCATCAAAAAAAGAGCCTGAATCACTCAGGCTCTTTCAGTTATAGCTATTGTCTTTATCATTCTATCTAATCCCACTCAGGAATATAGAGGTGTATTTCGACTTCGTCTCATCCGCAACTTATAAATCTCTGGCAGCGCTACACCAATTAGTACCACAATAACCCCGATCCATTGCAATGGGCTCACATGCTCGTGAAGCACAATGGCTGAGAGCAGCACCGCGATTGGGAGCTCAACTGCACCAAGAATTCCGGCCATGTCGCCCCCAATATGAGGCACACCTACTGCGAACAGTACTGGTGGGATAAAAGCTCCGAAGAAGCCAAGCAACAATCCGAAGACAAGCAGCTGGCTCCAAATCAATCCGTTAAACAGGAACGTCGGCGGGAACAGGATGCACAGCAAGACCAGACCTCCGGTCACCATCCATGCACTGCGAAAAGCCGGATGTGCTGATGGAACCGCTTTACCACTGAACATTACAAACAGGGAGTAACTTACAGCCGCCATTAAGCCAAGCGCTATGCCCAAGCCGTTAAACTCTCCGAGTCCCTGTTCCAGGAAACCTGCTGCCAGCAATGTTCCGCCAAACAGGATAATCAAAGTCAGGAACGTTACTTTGTCAGGACGCTGACGTTTGCTCACGGCCTGAATCAATACGCTAATCCACGTAAATTGGAACAAAAGAATAATGGCAAGTGACGCGGGAATGTATCGTAAAGACTGATAATAGACAAGACCGGTAATCACCGTCGGCGTCCCTGCAGCCATCAATATCAAACGTTGCTTCCACGTTAATTTCTGAAATGCTTTTGCCACGGCAGCTGATGTTTTTCCATCTGCCTGTGATTTCCGTTTCATTCTAAACTTCGAGTATAATGCCAGCATCCAGGACAGGATGAAGCCCGTGATCAGCTGTGTGCCCACGACCTCTCCAAGTTTGTACCCTTCGCCGTAAGCCAGAACCACAATTGTGGATAATATGCCATAGCTCATCGCTCCTGCGAGAACGGACAGATAATATTTCATTGTAGATAAACCTCCTGATGATCGAAAAATGCGTCCGCATGTTTGATCCATGCCAAGGTCACAGACACCATCCAAATGCAAAAATCCTAACTACGAGCAAGGAATACAATGATTCCTGGCATCGTAGTTAGGAAGTATAGGCTTCCCGTAGAGACCCTCGCCCTGTGTACACTTTCGGCCTGCGAGGTTATACGAAATGAAATATGCATTTGTTGTTTGCGATTCGTGTGTGACGACTTTTCATATATTACATGGCAGGTGAGGTGGTGTCAACCCTGATTCACAATTTAAATTTTTTAAATTCAAATTAAAAACAAAAAACATACGTTATTACGTCATTTTATAGATGAAGAATCCCATGTTAACGTTTGCTGCAATCCTTCTTTGAGACCATTTAAATCCAATCCATCCACTGCAAAGGCCTCTCGGATCAAAGGAGGAGCCACAAATTCATCGTATTTACCAAGATACGGTGCTTCATCTTCTGAAAGTAACGTAGATGCATCTTCCGCTGTTCGACATTCACTCATGATCTCGGCCAAAAGTGTGCGACCATCCACTTTGCCTGACACGACAAAATAATAAGGCTCCATAGGTACAACAGATCGCAAGGCAAGTTTGTCAGACAAATTGTGCTTCATTAAACGTTCCAGTGTGCGGAAAGACTTGCTTCCCACCCAAGGTAATACATACAAGGAATCTCCTCCAGCTGGAATGACAACCTGTTTCAGCAACCCACTTTCACGTGCAAGTCGACGGGCGCGTTCCAATCGATTTACCGCTTGCGGAGACAGATACGGATATATCACCGTGTCGGACAGTACTTCACGCATTTTCTGGACGACCGTCGTATGAATGTCCCCACCCGCACCCAGCCATAACGTATCCACTTTGCCTTTGGCCGCCTTCACATACACAGATTTATGCTTGTGATCGACCTCTTCCACTTTCCACAGTTTCCCGGCAAGAGAGAAACAGTATCCAGGAGGCGGCACGGTTGTAATCGACCCGATCTCCTCGGAACCGTTCAGCACTTTGTGCTCTTCATCATCTTTGAACACCGCATAAAAGCGATAGTTATTGACGGTTTTCTCACCCGTAAGCCCGATGATTAAAGTCCGATCTTCTGTCCATTGCAGATGATCAGTCTCAATCAGATAATTTAGAAAAATCTGATATTGATCTGCACGAATCTCCTTGAATGGTGCGAGCGAAAGCATGGCCTCAGCCAATTCTTTGGGTTCAGCCTCCCCCATGCTTTTCAGTATGCTCATCGTCTGATGATAGAGCACACCCATCGGCATCTTCCGGGCCTCAAGTGGTTCAACCCACTTGGTCTTTACATACAATTCAATAACAGCAATAGCCCGCATGAGTGTCCATGGCATCCGAGCAGGCAATTGAGCTTCCTCATCCTCTTCTTCCGGACATACAAATAGCATCTCGGAAGCCATATCCTCACGCCTGCCTGACCGTCCAAGGCGCTGAACAAAGCTCGATGCACTATAAGGTGCTCCAAGCTGCACAACTCGCTCCAGTTCACCCAGGTCAATCCCCAGTTCCAACGTTACGGTAGCCGCAGCTACTGCTGGCCCTGATCCGGTTCGTAAGGCGGCTTCGGTCTCTTCTCTCAACATGGCGGAAATGCTCCCATGATGAACATGGAATACGTCCCGCTCCTGTCTCCGTGCGGCGACACGCCGCATCTCAAGTATAGTGACTTCGGCATCCGTTCGACTATTGGTGAATATCAAAGCTTTTTTGCGATGTGTACTCTCATATATGAAGTCGTAATAGACTTTACGTGCGTTATGCAGATGTTCCGCCTGTTCTTCATCCCGTGCATCTGGAAACGAAAAATGCTCCACCCGCAAACGCAGCTTGCGACCACCGGGGGAAGAAACCACATCCACCCCCTGATTAGTTCCAGCAGCGAGCCAGGCTGTAGCAGCATCATAATCACTTAGTGTCGCAGATAATCCCACTCTTCTCGGTTTACATCCAGCCATACGTTCAATTCGCGCCAGCTCACTCAGTACCTGAATGCCTCGATCCGCTCCCATGAATGCATGAACCTCGTCAATGATGACATATCGCAGATCATGAAATAGCGCCGGAATGGCATTGGGACGATTCATCAGCAAACCTTCGAGCGATTCAGGCGTAATCTGAAGCACACCGGATGGACTTCGCATGAGACGTGTTTTCTCTGCCTGAGGCACATCTCCATGCCAGTGCCATACCGGAATATTACCCTCGGACAGTAGGTCCTTTAGTCGCTCGAATTGGTCATTAATCAGTGCCTTAAGCGGCCCGATGTACAAGATGCCCACGGATTTGGAGGGCCGTTCATGCAGCTCCGTCAGTGCAGGAAAAAAAGCCGCCTCCGTCTTGCCGGAGGCTGTACCTGCCGCAATCAGCATATGATGCGGGGTATGAAAGCAAATATTACAAGCTTCAATCTGGGCAGACCGAAGTGATTCCCATCTTTTTTTATAAATAAATTCCTGTACAAAAGGGGCCAGTCGATAGAAAGGGTTCTCACTCATAATTCAAACTCCGCCAGAAAATCATCCAAATCATCAGCAGATGATGAAGAATCCGTTCCTTTTCCTGCTTCCTGCGGTTTGACTGCTCGCTCACCAAGTAATTGAACATAGGCCACTTCAGGATTCTGATGGAGCGTGTGCAGCACATCCATGAAGTCCCGTACCACTTCACGTGTGGTCAGTAACTCATCCGCGCCGAGCCGGTTGACCGCTGTTTGCATAAAATCAACTAAATCCTCGTCTGTTAGACTAGCACTATATCCAAAATGCAGGGCATGTATCTGACGTAGCTTCTGCAACAGAATCAAAATCTCTTCATGGGACAACATCGAAAGTTTCAGGATCGGTCCGGTGTAATTCGCATATTCTCTTACCGCATAGCGGCCATCAATGAGTCTCGAACGAAGTGCTTCATAACTGAAGAGTCCGCGTCTTTCATCTTCCACAAATTGTGGTGTGCCGCCTACAAAGATACCAAGGTGTTCTGCTTTACCCTGCATCGTATCATTGAACATGGTAAGCAGCTTCTCGTAGTTGCTTTGCCGGGATATGCTGTTTGTAATTTTGTACAGATTCACCGCTTCATCTATGAACAACAGCAGTCCTTTGTAACCGATCCGTGCCGTAAATTCGGACCATAATTTGAAGTAGTCATACCAGTTATCATCATCAATGATGACGCCGACAGCCAGCTCTTTCTTGGCTTCCGTCTTGGTTGCAAATTCCCCTCTCAACCAGCGCAGCGCCGCTTGTTTGCGGTCATCATCCGCCAATTTATAGCCGTTCCAGTACGAAGCTAGCACCTTGGCAAAATCGAATCCATGCACCAAATTCTGCATTTCGTTTGTCACCGCATAGATCTGCTTCTCGACTTCAGCAGGAAGAGCAGGATCATCCGGGCGCAAGCCCTGACTTTGCATCGCTTGCTGCTGAAGACCAGCGATCCATTTTTGCAAAATCGGTTCCAGTGCCCCGCCATCCGGACGTGTACGAGTAGACAGACGAGTCATCAGCTCACGGTATGTTGCAAGCCCCTGACCTTTGGTTCCCACCAGTCTGCGCTCAGGTGACAAGTCGGCGTCCGCCACAACAAATTCCCGATCCATCGCATAGTTACGAATCATCTGTAACAGAAAACTTTTTCCGCTTCCATACCTTCCTGTAATCAGCTTAAAAGCTGCCCCGCCTTCCGCAATGTTGTCCATATCCCGTAAGATCGCGTCCACTTCAGACTTCCGACCAACAGCAATCTGCTCCAGTCCGATTCGTGGCACAACGCCCGCTGTCAACGAATTCACTAGTGCGGTAGTCAGCCGCTTCGGTATTTTAAGTTCTGCCACTGCCCAATCACCTCTTCACATGTTCAAACACATTTATATAATCCGAAACCATCCGATCACCTTCAATCAAAAGGTCACCAATCGTTTCCATGGCCATATCATTAATTTCATCCAACAGGAGTGTAGGCATCGTGCCGTATTGCTCAGCCACCCGCATCAGCTCCGTATCCGGGTTGACGCCAAGCAAGGCGTGAATTGCCTGTACATGCTGCTGAGATAGCATTTCAGAAAACTGTATCCACTCTTCATCCAGATCAGCAGAAAAATCCGCCTCCCATTGTAATGATAATGGCTCGTTAATCCCGTTTTCTTGTCCTCCATCAGTATTAAGCGCTCCCTCAACGTCAACCTCCTGTTGGTTAGACTGCTTAGCACTTTCAGCTTCTTCCGTTGAATTCTGGATCACGGTAGTGGGTAGGCTGCTCACATTGTTTGCATCCTCATCTTCGGAGGTATGATTTTCTTCGATCATGAGTGCTCTGCGCACATATTCGCTTTCCTTTTGCAGCGAAGCAAGTTTCTCTGCATCAATCCGGACTATCGGTTGCTCTACAACTGGCATTTGCTCGACTGCAAATGCCTTGTCCAGGTAACGTTCAATCACTTTTGCAAGCTCAGGTTCAAGCGTCTTTCCACGAAGTCGCCCTCTGAAACCGAGCAGTTCACGGCATTTATTTTCCGTGCATCGAAAAACTCGGGTTACAAACTGGACAAAATCTGCATGCTCTCCAATCGGAACATATGTCATTTGAACCGATTTTCCATAAATGGATTCGTCATATACAGCTTTTCGAAACAGCGTACGTTCGATAGTCCTTTCATGATTTAACTCAAACTGATCCAATATGCCTGCCTTGCGTGTACGCAGTAGATAAGAATCCACCAAAACCATAACTCGGGGAATGTACTGTTCCAGAACCTTCATACCGCCATCTCTGTAAAATTTACTGAGCGTAATGTCGTAGTCATAATATCTTTGTAACAACTTCAGCGAGATATCCGATATATTGCTGCTCAATAGCCGTTGCAATTCCATATCCAGAATCTCCGGTGGAAGATAACCACTCGAAAGCTCCACCATCTCGGATAATGACATGTTCAACTCATGGACTAGATCATAATCAATAATCCAATCCTGCATGTACACATCCAACTGCGGAAGCCGTTCACGATAGTTGATCCATAGTTCTTTTAATTGGTCGTAACCTTCCTCAGGTTCCTGCCAACCAATTCCGTTTATCAGTTCATAAATATGAACAAACAGATAGGACAGATCCGTATCAGGGAAACGTCCTTGCCGGACTTCCGTCCTCCAATACATATACCACTTGCGCTGGGGTTCGTTCATTACACCATAAGTCGGCCAATAACTCATAAAAGGAACAAAGGGAGCCTGCTCCCCTTCCACTTCAATGAGTTGCCTTGCTTCCTCTACAAACCTTTTCTCAGAAGACAATATGTCGCCAGGTAATCTTATATCAAAATCAGCACGGACAATCGTTGAACGATCAGGAACCGGGACTGCCGCTGTGATAGGCTCTTCGCTCAGATCTATCTCCATAAATTCCAGTTGTCTTGAATCCTCTTTCATTGAATTCCGTTTCACCGTCCTCTGCGTGTGAATACGAACAAGTGTATCCATATTCATCATTATAACACTTGTCCTGTGCCTGCGGTGATGAAAATAATACTTTCCTAATTAGCAGAAAAAAGAAAGACATTCAAACTGATATCCAGTTTAAATGCCTTCCCTCTATACCATTTTGCTGCACCCTTTACAGTAAGGCTAGTAAAACCTCGTATCAAACCATGATAGCCCGATTTTTCCCGTCACTCTTGGCTTGAGCAAGGGCCTGACTGGCTTTTTCAATCAGATTCGACATCATCAGCTTTTCTTCAGGAACCATTACCGCACCGCCAACGCTAACAGTGACCACGTCACTCGGGCTGGACAGATCTCTCTGAATTTGAAGTGCAAGCACATGTTGTCTGATTTCTTCGGCAAGCTCCGCTGAACGTTCTGATGTTGCATTCTTCAGTTTCAACATGAAGGTTCCTCCCCGAAGACGGGAGATGATGGCATCATTCTGCTCACTGACCACCGCCAGCACTTCTCCAATCCACTGCAGGCACAGATCACCACCTTGAAGTCCATAAGATGCATTATATGAACGGAAATCATCGATATCTATAATAAACAGTCCCAAACTGCATTTCTCCTGCAAACATTCATTCCAATCATCCTGAAGTTGAGATTGGAATATGGTTTGAAGCGGCATGTCTGTTAACGGATCTGTATTGAGATAGTTCTGGAGCTGACTGGTTGTCTCCGTATAATGATCCTGATCATGATTCGATGCGCCACCGTTCAGAAGGACCATCACTGAGGGTTTGCCTGCATGTGTAACAGAAGCCAGTGTAATCTCAAGCAGCAGGGACGTGCCCGTTGCTGTGGTGAAGTACGCCTGGTTAGTAAACAGACGCGTATTATTGAGCTTCAGTTCCTCCAGGTTTTGCTGCAAAATCGTTTTCGTCTTATCAGGCACAAATTCCCTGAAATCCTTGCCGATGAGATGTTTGGAGTTTTCATAGCCAAGCAATTCAGCTGCCTTGTTATTGCAATAAATAACGAACCCGTCCGTCAACGTAAAAAACGCCACCGGGGAAAACTCCATCAACTGTAAGTAGCGCTGCTCATTTTGTCGCAAAATACGTGCATTCTGCAACGCCTGCTCCTCTGCCTGAACAAGCTGGTTCTCCGTTTGACGGCGTACGATGCTTTTGAGCAATGGAAGCACATTCAGCTCCTTCGTTGTCCACAGGTAGGAGGTCGATTGGACAATCTCTCTCCATTTCTCGAAGGATTTCCGGGGGGACAGACGCATGCCATCATCGGTTTTGATCACGGCTTTGGCTGGATCACCTGCCCAATCCACAAGCTGAACCACTTCAGGCCGGAACCAGATGATATAATGATGCTGCCCAGGGGATATGGCCACATAAACAATACCCGATGCTTTTTCCTTGTAAGCTTTAGCAGGATCATACTCCAAACTCAGCTTGGAGGTGTGATAACTGTAATCTTCCGACTTGCCCGCTAGCCATGCTGCCAATTCACGTACTTGCTCTCGTGCCGGTGTATCGCCATATAACAGCAGCTTGTCCTGATAACAGATCGCAGCTCCCGAAGCATCCATCAAACTCAATAAGGTCTGCTCTTCGCCCTGCAATTCCTCAATAATCCTCACTGGACTTGTATTCCCAATGAAAATATTGGAAATTTGGGTAGCCGCTTCACGTGACCTGATCTCAGCCTGATATTCATCCAGCTGCTGACGTTGAAACAGTTCACTTGAGAAGAATGAACCCAAGAAGTTACACAAGTTACGAACACGATGGGGTATATATCTGGCTGAATAATGATGACATGTAATCAGGCCCCATAGTTGGTTGTCATGAATCAGAGAGATGGTTACGGTTGCTCCGACACCCATGTTCTGCAAATACTCAATATGCAACGGGGATACACTCCGCAGAACCGACAAGCTCAGATTAAGCGGTTTGCCCGTCAAAGGTTGAAGCAGGGGAACGATCTCCACAGGTGTATAATTCACGTTCACGATGGTGCGCAACCAATTACGCAGGTATAACTCGCGTGCCTGTTTGGGAATATCTGACGCTGGATAATGGTGCCCGAGAAACGGTTCGAGCTCTTCCTCACGTGCTTCTGCGACGACCTTTCCATTCCATTGTTCGTCAAATTCATAGATCATAACCCGGTCATACCCGAGCATTTCCTTCACTTGTTCGGCTGCTACTTGACTCGCTTCCACCCGATTATCAGTACTTTTAAGTCGGCTGAAGAAGCTGGAAATCCACTCAAAATCATTCCCTTCCATATTTCCTTTTTCATAGGAAGGCTCCATTTCCAAAATTAACAGGCCTTCACTCTCATGAATGACAGAAGTGAAGACCTGCTCATTTCCAGATACGTTAATCGTGAGATCCATATATTGCAGGTCTGATGTTACAGATGCACTGAAGGTGCGTGCCAGTACCTGCCTTATATTATCCTTGCCAATCAGATGTTCGAGTGGAAGGCCCAGCACCTCTTGCGTAGTAAGACCGAGATGTTCCTCCGTATTTTGGCTGCATTGTACAATAGTCGGTATATTGTTGGTGCTCACAGCCAAGAGCACACCATGAGGTTGAATGAAGCCGGGGATATGAATGGGTTCTTTGTCGCAATTGTTTAGATCAATTGGATCATTGGTGTACGTACCTTGATTGAGCAATGTACGGTTAAGCAAATTATTTTCTTTCTTGGACTTCGATTCGGGCATAGCCTGAAAAATCCCCTCTCATGATGTGATAACTCTATTTTCAACTTACAGATTATCCGTATTTGTATTGATCCATTGATCAAGTAATCGGAATGTTTCCGAAGCCGTGTGCACCATGATGTCGTGATCTTCTTCCCCCGTGATGGATTGACGCAGTAGTTCCGTGAACTCTGCCCATCTCGTTCTGGTTTCCGTACCGTAGGCATTAAAATATTCCAACCCCCGATCTGCTTCAATCGGCAGGAACTGCGACAAACGTTTGGTCATGATCTGACCTCCGTTCGTAGATCCTTCAATGACATATAAATAACCGAACAACCTTGCTGGTGTCGATATATCAGGAAGATCCTTACATAAAGGAACCTGTCTGATTTCCTCTTCACTGGCGCCCAGATTCCGCAGGTCATTTTCAAGCAAATTTGCTTTTCCTCTAATCCCGATATCCAGTCCCGTGCTTTCCCAGAAAGGCTGCTGTACAGCTTGTTCTTCCAATGGTTTCAGGAACCCGTAAAATTTCTCCAGATATTTCTTATACTCTCCCAAGCTAACGGTTTGATTCATAATAGCCTTGGCATACTCGTTCTGTTCCACTTGTCTGTGATAATGAGCTGTCTCACTCTTCAGACGTTCCATAATGGTACTGGCTGTCATGTAATCATCGCCCTTCTAAGTCGGATCTCTTCATCAGAATTAAGACTTATACTTAACTGAATGTTCAGTGTAGGTTAGAATGGATACTCCATTTCATCTAGATAAAGACTCTATGTAAGTATACTTTTTCTTGTACGAGAAAACTATATGAATCCAGCATCGTTACATCTTTATTACGTTTGTTCGATTATACTAACCAGCTTGAACTCTTTAATTCTATTTTATAGGAAATAGTAAAGACGACCCCTGACATATATTGATCAGGAGTCGTTAGCTAAGCATAGATTAATATTAATTATTTATTTTCATCTGATTTAGATCCCCACTTCGCTAACTTATGCAATAGACTGATCAAAGCGGGTAACAAGATTGGGAGCATCACAAAACTGAGTAATACCAATCCAATGATGACAGATATAGCAACTTCAATCAATGTAACTACACCGGAAGGAATCAGGGCAGCAAAGGTACCTCCCAAAATAACAGCGGCAGAGATGACGACTCCTCCGATATTGCGGGAAGCCTCCGTGATTTTATGAACCGGATCACCTTCAATCTCGCGATATCTCATCATGAGGAAAATGCTGTAGTCCACGCCAAGTGTAACGATCATAATCAGACTGAAGAAAGGAACGTTCCAACTCAGATAATCCACGTTAAGCGGCCCCACTACTAACAATTCATTCAGACCAAGCGCAACGTAATACGTCAGGAACAACGAGCCAACAATGATTACGGACTGCCAGAATGAACGAATGATTACCAGAAGAATGAGCCCAATCCCAATCAACATAATCATGGAAGTTCTGCTCAGGTCACCTCCAGCTAATTTTTGTAGATCAAGATTTTGTGAAGGCACCCCACCAAGCGCCACTTTGGCTTCGCTCAAATCCGTACCAACAAGGGCTGTGTTCAGTTGGTTGCTCAGATTTTGGACAACATCCATCGCCTCTTTAGAGTAAGGATTGTCTGTTAAAATGATGGATATTTCCGCAGTCTTCCGGTCATCAGACATATAAGTATCTAACGATGCTTGGAACTCCTCTCCTGTTAATACCTCTTCAGGAATATAGAAACTTTTGGCTGCATCGGACTGTCCCAGACTGCCCAAATACTCCTCTGCATCCCCAAGACCTTTGGAAACATCTGTAAGCCCTTCTGTACTTGCGGTGAGTCCCGATTTCAATTCACCCATCTTCGCTTGCAAATCGTTCAGACCGGTCAATAACTGATTTTGTCCTTGATTAATTTGTACTAGTCCTTTTCCAACTTCAGACGTTTTCCCAGCGATCTGCTTGCTGCCACTTGCACCATTAACCAGACCTGCAGATAACTCTCCGGCTCCACCTTCAAGTTGACCCACACCCGAAGTCACCCGAGTTAAACCTTGGTTAACCTGAGCCAGGGCTTTGTTCGCTTCCTTGAATGAACCCAGAGCACCATTGTACTGCACCATCAGCGGGTCCATCTGTGTGTATAACTTGTTCAGATCACTTTGAGCCGCCTGGGTAATGCCGATGATTTGTACCGTATCTTCTTCCTGCTGTAACTCAGGATGATTCGTAATGAGTCTTGTCATACTACTTTCGATTTGAGCGTAGGCATCTAGTGCACCCTGAATTGCTGTTTTCATACTATTAAAAGTATCTCTGAACGAACCTAGTCCCTGTTCAAGATCAGCATATCCTTGATGCAACTCAGTTGTACCTTTAGATAGTATATCTACTTTTTCTCTGAGGGTAGCCAGGCCATTTTTCAATGTATCTGCGCCTTTCCTCCCATCGTTCAACCCGACTGTCACCTGATTCATGGCTTTCCCCAGAGCTGCCACTCCTTCTTGCAACTGGCTTGTACCATCAATCAGCTGCTGCACATCACTCAGATCATTGGAAGATTGCAATTGGCCTGCAGCAGAAGATAATCCTTCGTTGATGGTGCCTAATCCATTGTTCGCTTTCCCAATACCTTGATTAAGCTCATCCGCCTGATCATTGATATACAATTCCTTAATTTTTGTTCCGGTTGGTCGGGTAACGCTATAAACTACGGACACACCATCCATTTTGAATACTTTATCCGTCAGATCATCCAGTGCTTTTAAAAACGTTTGGTTATCCATCGACTGCTTGGATTGTACAACCAGTGTGGTTGGGGCAGAGAAACCTGGTGGGTAATGATCCATGATCAGATTAATTCCCTGTTTGGATGTATAATTGTTATTGACCTCAAACAGATCATTATAACTAAGCCGGTTACTGTAGCTGAACAAAAACGGAATGCTGATTACGGCAACAAAAATGATTGCAAGAACAGGTCTACTTGCCGCGTTCCGAGACAAGAATCCCCATAAGCGGCTATCTGCGTGACCTTCAAATTTCCTCGATGGCCAGAACATCTTTTTGCCTAATACAACCATGAAGAATGGATTCAACGTATTGAGGACGACAATGAGAACCGCTACTGCAAATGCCACTGAAGAGGTTGCCTGGTACAACTGAAACTTGGCGAGCATCAGAGCAAGGAATCCGATGAATACAGCAATACCACTATATAACACAGTACGTCCTGCCGTTCTAAACGTCGTTTTGGTTGCGAGAAGTACATCCCCGCCCTGTCTGCTTAACTCTTCCTTAAATCTGGTGTATAACAAAATATTGTAATCCGTACCGATCCCAAACAAAATCACAACCATAAACACTTGGGTAAAGTTAGAGAACGGAAAGTTAAACATGTCTACAAGATGACCCACAATCGCTAATGAAACAACATATGATATACCCACCGTAAGCAGTGAGATAACGGGAATGATCGGTGATCTGAAAATAATAATCAAAATAACGAGGATAAAAATAACCGCGATAATTTCTGTTTTCTGTACCCCATCCTCAATCGATTTGCCAAAGTCATCACCAATCAGATCTGCTCCTGTCAGATATGTATTCACATCTGAGATGGCTGTCGCCTCATTTAACTGACTCACCACTTCCGAAAGGGGAATATCCTCATCCTTAGTGACTGTGATTTGGGTTAAAATCGTGGTTTCGTCCTCGGATATAAGTCGATCAGCTTGCTCTTCACCATCCAGATGGGTTGTGAGCGTCTCTATATTCAGTTGTTTTTCCTGATTTTTCAGGTTGGACAAAACAGATTCGATTTCCGTCTTCTGCTGCTTGGTTAATGCCTGTGCACCTTCTCCACTGTTAAATACAGCGATGATTGAATAGGTATTCCCACTATCCTTATCCATGTCTTTCATCATCGTAGTTGCAATTTGGCTCTGAGCCGTTTCAGGAATTGAAATTTCTCCTTTTTCTTTGACCAGCTGACCAAAATCAGGCATCGTCATTACAGAAACTACGGTAATAAGTATCCATAAAATCAAGGAAAGCGTTCTGGGGTTTCTAAGTTTACTCATACTTTATCCTCACACACCTTATGTCTAGTATAGGAATGAACGTTCATTCCGTTTATGTTGTAAAAAAGGCCAATAGAATCAATGGACTCTAATGGCATTCCACAGGCACTCCTCAAGCTGGTTCATTAACTCCGGCGTTGCTTCCAAAAGACCTTTGTTAAAGTGTTCAAACAAATGCATAGAAGAACCGTAGACAATGTTCATTAACGCTTCTGTCGGCAACATAAGAATAGCTCCCTGCTGCTGCCCCTTATGGATGCATTCATTCAGAAACCCCATAAATTCATTGACGCTTTCCTTGCTTTCATCGTGAAAATGCAGTGCATTACCAGTAGAGTTAATAAACTTTAGCCGATTCGGGTTGGACTCAGCGAACTTAAACAATCCACGGAATATATGATGAAACTGCTCACGTACGGAAATGGGTTTATCCGGAAAGCCTTGCCTCAAGGCATCAAGGAACTCCCTGATACTTTTCTGAAAGAGTTCATTCAACAATACTTCTTTGTTCGTAAAATATCGATATATAGTTCCCGCTCCTACCTGAGCCGAATCCGCAATCATCGGCATGGTTGTTGCATCGAACCCCCTTTGGGCAAAAAGCGTTAAAGCAGCTGCATAAATATCATCTTTTTTGCTGCCTTTAGCCATGAATCTATCCCTCCTTATTTCAGGAATGAACGTTCATTCCGTTTCTTTTGGTTAGTATAACCTCTTTTCCCCCATCTAGCAAGTCTAAGCTAAAGTGCCGTTCTTGCTTCAAAATGGTAAACTAATCCTATATCCTGTCACTGGAGGAATTATACTTATGAACATAACGATTCAAGACATTATACAACATCTCACGGAAAATGTTGAGTTACCTGAACACACCGTGGATCAACTGATTACGGGTTCACCCCACCAAACGGTCACAGGCGTTTTTGTAACTTTTATGCCTACACAACATGTGATTGAGCACGCCATAAAGCGTGGAGCTAATCTAATTATCGCGCATGAACCTCCCTTCTATAACCATCATAGCCATACCGATTGGCTGGCTGATGATCCGGTCTATGAAACCAAAAGAACGCTAATCGACAACGGTGGAATTGCGATCTATCGTTGCCATGATGCAATTCACCGCTTTCAACCGGATGGCATTACGGAAGGATTGGTTCAGGCATTAGGATGGTCCCCTTATGTGGTACAGCATAAACCGGAAGCTGACATTCTATCCTTTCCGGAAGGAATGACAGTTCAGCTTATTGCAGAACATATTAAACGTTCGCTTGGAATCGAATATATACGCCTGGCTGGTGATCCAAGGTTGGTATGCAGACAAGCAGCAGTGCTTGTAGGTTTTCGAGGCAACGGCAATCTGACCATTCCCCTGCTTCAACAGGAAGAGCTGGATCTGATTATCGCAGGTGAAGGATTCGAATGGGAGACACCGGAGTACATACGAGATGCTGTGCAGCAAGGAAAACAAAAGGCTCTTCTTATGATCGGCCATGCCGAGAGTGAGGCTTCCGGGATGAAGCTTTTGTCTGAAAGGTTAGCTACAGCTTTCGCGGAATTGCCTGTTCATTTTATTGGTGAGCAACCGGTGTTTCAAGTATTGTGATCTTCAGAATGACGAGCCATCCTGAGTCCTGTCTGGATTTTGTAGAGGGTTTAATGTACTCTAAATGCTATAACTTCTGAGCTGAGGACATTTGTCCTTGGCTTTTCGAGTGGATATATCATTTAATAGAAATCGAAGAAGTAATGACGCGACAAGGAGAGTACAACCATGAGAGGAATTATTTTTGCACTATTAGGCGGTGCATGCATTACCCTGCAAGGGGTTGCCAATACCCGAATCAGTACGGACATGGGCACCTGGCAAGCCGCAACCATTACCCAACTCACCGGGTTCATTCTGGCGGCTCTGATCCTTGTATTCGTGCGGGACATCAACCTGCAAGGATTGAAGCAAGTGAAGCCCATGTACCTGGCGGGAGGCGCGTTTGGTGCAGTGATTATTTTCAGTGAAGTCACAGCAATCCAGCAAATTGGGGTAACTTTTACGATCTCCGCCCTGTTGATTGCACAGCTTTTCCTGACCTTTCTGGTCGACAGTAACGGATGGTTTGGTGTTGTGAAGCAGAAAATGAAACTACCGCAATTTCTGGGTATAGCATTAATGGTTACGGGCGTCATTATTATGAAGCTGTAGCTGGTCGAGTATATAGTCGGGGGTGAAAGACGTTATGGAAGAGTTTCAGAATGAGCATCAATTATTGCACTATTTAAAACAATATCAACTCGAATCGGTATTTCACCAGCCCCTGCGTCCGCATATGACGTTATGCCACTTCGAGAAGTGTGAATTAATCTGCCGTGAAGGCGAAACATCCGAATATTTATATGTGCTGGTCGAGGGGAAAGTCAAAATCTTCACGACCTCACCACAGGATAAAACACTCGTTCTTTGTTTTAAAACACCGCTTGAAGTGGTTGGTGATATTGAGTACGTTCGGGAGAGTAACATCGTGAACACCGTACAAGCGGTCTCACCTGTCGTGATGCTACGCATTCATTATCAATGGTTAGTTGAACTCGCTAGCGATTACGCACCCCTGTTGAAATTTTTACTCAAAATTATTTCCCACAAGTTTTACATTGATTCGAACTTCTCCAACTTCAACCTGATGTATCCGGTCGAGGTTCGATTAGCCAGCTATCTGCTCTCCATCTCTACCGAAGAAGCGGGGACTGTTGTCCACGAAGAACTGGACGCCTTTAATTTGACAGATATCGCGAATCTGATCGGTACGAGTTATCGGCATTTGAATCGGGTGATTCAGAAGCTGTGTGCAGATGGATTAATCATGCGGAATCAGGGCTTTATTATGGTCAAAGATCGGGCAGGTCTGGCAGAAGTGGCGGGTCACAACATCTATGAATAAGGAGATCTCTATCCTATGATCATTACAGGTATTTTACTAGCGTTACTGGCAGGTTCTCTTGTCAGTCTGCAGACCATCTTTAATAGTAAGGTAAATGAACGTACCGGCTCGTGGTCCACGACAACGATGGTGCTTTTCACCGGGTTTATTGCATCGTTTCTGATTTCTCTAGTGGTGGAGGGCAAAAATACGTTCAGCTTCCAACATATGCAGCCCTGGTATTGGCTTAGCGGAGCTATCGGTGTTGGGGTGGTCTTCTGTCTCGTTCAGGGCATGAAGCTGCTCGGTCCCACCTTTGCGATCTCTATCGTACTTACATCCCAGTTAAGTTTCGCCTTGCTGTTTGATTCCATGGGATGGCTTGGACTGGAGCAGATTCCATTCTCGTGGAACCAGCTTCTTGGTGTTCTTGTCATCGTGGGCGGTATTGTGTTATTCAAGTTTGGCGGTAGCAAATCGGCAAAATCGAAAAAATCTCCTGGTGCATTGCAATCCGATTCATAGGAGAACAATAAAAAGAGTGTCTGTCCAATCCGTTGATTGGCTAGACACTCTTTTTGGCAATCAAACCACGTATCGTTTAGTTCGCTTAAACGAACTCTACGTTGTGATACACTTGCTGAACATCTTCAAGGTCTTCAAGCGCATCAATCAGTTTCTCGAACTGAGCTTGTGCATCCTCTGGAAGTTCAATATGGTTTTGCGCAAGCATCGTCAGCTCGGCTACTGTGAACTCAGTAACACCGGCAGCTTTAAATGCTTCCTGTACAGCGTGGAATTGATCCGGTTCTGCATATACGATCACAGCATCGTCTTCGTCCACGATATCACGTACATCCACATCTGCTTCAAGCAGAAGTTCCAGTACTTCCTCGGAGTTTTTGCCTTCTACCCCGATTACCGCTGTAGGATCAAACATATAAGCAACTGAACCACTCACACCCATATTGCCCGCGTTTTTGTTAAATGCCGAGCGCACTTCCGGTGCAGTACGGTTCACATTATTGGTGAGGGCATCCACGATAACCATGGCACCATTGGGCCCGAATCCTTCATAACGCAGTTCTTCATAATTTTCGTCCCCGCTGCCTTTTGCCTTTTCCATGGCACGGTCAATAATTGCTTTGGGTACGTTATACGTTTTGGCACGTTCCAGCACGACTTTCAGTGCGCGGTTCGCTTCCGGGTCCGGTTCGCCCTTCTTGGCAGCTACATAAATCTCAACGCCGAATTTAGCATAGACCCGGCTAGTATTTGCATCTTTTGAAGCTTTTTTTTCTTTAATATTATTCCACTTACGACCCATATCGTTTCCGCTCACTTTCAACATATAATCTGCTTTCTACTTTGTCATTATATCTTGTTGGGCGTACTTCAACAAGTTTAGACTCACGAAAAAATGGTAAAAGACAAGTTGATTTCACCTTACCACGTTCCAAATCCCAAAGAGAAACGATCCAAAAACGCCAAAGAAGCAATTCCCTAGGGAATGCTTCTCTTCACGAATTCATCTAATTAGGCATGAAACTGTTGACCGTCCAGCACTTCAGGCACATAACCGGCACGAATGACGAAATCTCCAAAATGCTCACCATCATTGCGCTCTTTGGCATATTGATTCACCATTGGAGTCAATGTATCCAAAATTTCGGTTTCGCCAATATTTTCTTTGTACAATTTGTTCAAACGATGCCCGGTAAAACTTCCACCCAGATACATATTGTATTTTCCCGGAGCTTTGCCGATAAACGAGATCTCGGCCAGCATCGGTCTCGCGCAGCCGTTCGGACAACCCGTCATACGAATGACAATCTCTTCGTCTCTCAGCCCCGCTTCGTCCAGTACAGGCTCCAGCTTGTCGATCAGTGATGGAAGATACCGTTCGGATTCCGCCATGGCAAGACCACAAGTCGGAAGCGCCACGCAAGCCATAGAATTTCTGCGAAGCGCCGAGTAATGAGCACCATCGGTCAGATTGTATTGCTCAATCAGTGCCTCAATCTTTTTCTTCTTCTGGCTGCTGATGTTCCCGATCATGAGATTCTGATTGGCTGTGAGACGGAAATCTCCAGTATGGATTTTGGCAATTTCACGCAGACCTGTCATGAGCGGATAACCGTCCACATCCTTCACACGTCCATTTTGAATGAACAAGGTGTAGTGCCATCTGCCGTTGCTGCCTTTCACCCAACCGTAACGATCTCCATTATGTTCAAAATGGAACTCGCGCGCCGCATCCAGCTTCCAGCCGAGACGACTCGTCAGTTCTTCCACAAACCAGGCGAGGCCGCGGTCATCGATTGTATATTTGAAACGGGCATGTTTACGTACTGCACGATCCCCATAATCACGTTGAATCATAACCGTCTTCTCCGCAACATCAATCATTTGCTCTGGTGTACAGAAACCAATGACTTTGGACACCTGCGGATAAGTCTTCGGATCACCATGAGACATGCCCATACCACCGCCGACAGAAACGTTAAAGCCTTGCAGCTTGCCGTTCTCTACAATAGCGATAAATCCGAGATCCTGCGAAAACACATCTACATCATTGGATGGTGGAACAGCAATCCCAATTTTGAACTTACGCGGCAAATACACTTTGCCATAAATCGGTTCTACCTCTTCATCTGTGTCTTGTGAATCGATAATTTTCTCTCCATCCAGCCACAACTCATGATACGCACGAGTCCGTGGATCCAGGTGATTACTCACCTGGCATGCCCATTCATATACTTCAGCATGAATGTCCGATTGGTCTGGATTCGGATTACACATGACGTTCCGGTTCACGTCGCCACATGCAGCTAGGGTACTGAGCAACGAATCGTTTACTTCACGAATGGTATTTTTGAGGTCCCATTTGAGCACACCATGCAGTTGAAATGATTGGCGCGTCGTCAGACGAATGGTCTCATTCGCATATTTATGCGCTACACGATCCATCATCAACCACTGTTCGGGTGTAACAATTCCTCCGGAAGCACGCACACGCAACATGAATTGATAGGCAGGCTCCAGCTTGGATTTATTCCGCTCATTACGCAGGTCACGGTCGTCTTGCATATAACTGCCGTGATGTTTCATCAGACGGTTATCGTCCTCAGGAATCGCACCACTGATCCGATCCGCCAGCGTTTCAGTCAGACTTCCACGCAAGTAGTCACTTTTGATCTTTATATCTTCCACATCACTGTTCGTGCGCTGCGGGTTAAGTAAGTTATTATAAGTCATGCTGCTATCTCCTCTCGTATCTCCGGGATGCCTTATCCGGCATATAATCTGTAATTAATACACATCCCGCTGATAACGTTTTTCCTGCTGCAAACGTGTCAAATATTCCACTGCCTGATCAGGTGTTAGGCCACCCTCTTGTTCAAGAATGGTCGCGAGTGCAGCATGAACATCATGTGCCATTCGTTTCTCGTCACCACAGATATATATAACTGCACCTTCCTGTAACCATTGATACAGCTCTTTGCTATGTTCCAGCATCCGATGCTGCACATATACTTTCTCTTCTGCATCACGGGAAAAAGCAACATCCATCTTCGTAAGAACGCCGTCCTTGAGCCAGCGCTGCCATTCGGTCTGATAGAGGAAATCGGTGGAGAAATGCTGATCGCCGTAGAACAGCCACGTCTTGCCTTCTGCACCCGTCTCTTCACGCTCTCCAAGGAAAGATCTGAACGGAGCTACACCTGTACCTGGTCCAATCATGATGATTGGAGCATCCGGGTTATCCGGCAGTTTGAAGTTTGGATTTTGTTGAATGAATACAGGCAATGTATCACCTAATTCGACTCGTTCAGCCAGATGAACAGAGCACACACCATAGCGCTCTCTGCCCCGTGACTCATAACGTACTGTACGAACGGTAAGATGAACTTCATCCGGGAAAGACTTCGAACTGCTTGCGATCGAATATAAACGTGCTGGGATTTTACGAAGCACAGCTACGCACGATGCAGCCGGAATACCTTTAAGCCCATAATCCTGTACCAGATCCAGCAAATCACAACTGTTCATGGCTTTCCGGAATTCCGAATCATCTGCGAGCAGAGCGGGCAACCCGCTACCCGGGCTCAGCTTTGCCAGCTGCTCCACAACGGGTCTTGTGACAGCAGTAATTTCGAAGTAACGCAATAATGCTTCACGTACAGAAACCTGGTCTCCACTTTTATTAACCGTAACGCGCTCATCTGCATTCCATTCCATGGCTGCAATCAGCTCATCGACCAGGCGTGGATGATTCTCAGGGAACACACCCAGGCTGTCACCCGGTTCGTAGTCCAGATTGGAACCTTCCAGAGACAATTCAATATGACGTGTCTCACGGTCCGATCCTCTGCCGTTCAGGTTAAGATTTTCCAGCACTTCCGCCTTGTATGGATTCGTCCGGTTGAACTCAGATTCACCGCTACTTACTGCGGCTCCAACCGCTTCACTGGTTACCACTCCCGCAGCAGCCGGTGTACTGCTAAGTGAAGCAAGCACAACATTCATCCACTCTGCAGCCGCTTCATCAAAATCAACATCACAGTCCACACGTGGTACAAGCGCTGTTCCGCCAAGCTCCTGCAAACGAATGTCAAAATCCTTTCCTGTCTTACAGAAGTACTCATACGAAGTATCTCCCAAAGCCAATACGGAGTACCGCAATCCATCAAGCTTCGGAGCCCGTTTGCTATGTAGGAATTCATGCAACGGAATCGCATTATCCGGCGGTTCGCCTTCTCCATGTGTGCTGACAATAATGAGAAGATTCTCTACTTTTTTCAGTCCGTTCGGTTTGAAATCTCCCATTGACGACAGGGTCACCTGAAGACCCTGCTCTTCAAGCTTTTTCGCCAGTTTCTTGGATAGTCCGCTGGAGTTCCCGGTTTGTGATCCAAAGAGTACCGTAACTTCCCTGGACACCACAACAGGTGCACTTTCAGGAGTAATACCTGCTGAAGATGCAGGCTGTTGTTCCACACCAGCAGGTGCAGCTACAGCCGCAAATCCCTGAATGGCTGTCAGATATCCGCTAAGCCACGTTTTCTGTCCATCGTTCAATGTAGGAATAAGGCGATTGAGCAGCTCAACCTGTTCCTGATTAAAAGGGCTGTTTGTCACTTGAAGTTCCACCATTTGCCACCTCGCGCATTACGTCAATTTTAATTCCTACTAAAATGATCATATTAATTTCTACTCTCTTGAACCTACCATACCCAATGGTAGGGGTCAATTTCGATGATTTTATGGTATTTATCAGTTTCACTGATAAAGGACAAAAAAACAACAAATACCCTCCTCCTCGATTCAGGAAGGTTTTGTTGTTTTTTAATCTGGGAGAAGTTTAGTTCGAAGTCGAAAGCGGAATATATTCGCTAAAATGATTCTCCAGCACTTTGTTTTTATCTCCATATACTCTGTCCAGATGATTCTCTCCCCACATACAGATGCGATCGATGATTGCCTGCAGTGTAAAGCCATACTCGGTCAGCTCATACTCTACTTTGGGTGGAATCTGGGGATGAATAATTCGATGGATGATTTCATTCTTTTCAAGATCACGCAGCTGCTGGGTAAGGACCTTCTGAGTAATGCCAGGGATAGCTCTGCGAAGTTCGCTTGTTCGTTTTTTACCTGTTATCAGTTGATGCAGAATAAGAATCCTCCATTTCCCTCCGACCAGTTCCAGCATTGCCTGCACACCACTCTCATATCTTTTCAGTTCCTGTTCCACTGGGAATCCCCCTTAAATCACATATATGTATATCCATTATTATAAGTAACCGAAGAACCTTAAGGTATCTACAGCACTCGAAGGTGCGTACTTCTCAATAAGATGTCATGAAACTTATAATAACATTGGTCAGAACGTTAAACCAAAAAATGAAGGAAAAAGGTGGTTACTCATACATGAAAATCAAACTGGTCGTTACTCACCCAAGACAGGACTCCCTAACATTTGCCGTGATGAATCGTTTTATAGAAGGTCTGAAGGGGAATCACCATGAAATTGATATCCTTGATCTGTATCATGATGGATTCGATCCGTTATATAGCGTAGAAGATGAGCGAGATTGGCAAAATCCCGATAAGCAACATGCCCCTGTGATTCGCAAAGAGCTGGATCGCGTGCTCGCGGCTGATGCCATTGTCTTTATTTTCCCGGTATGGTGGTACAACGTTCCTTCCATGCTCAAAGCTTATCTGGACAAGGTATGGAACATGGGGCTGCTGAATAAAGCAAATTCCAAAAAGGCACTCTGGATTGCACTAGCTGGAGGAACGGAAGCTTCATTCCATAAATACGATTATTACAACATGATTTCGAATTATCTGAATAATGGGATCGCGGGTTACGCAGGATTGCAGGAATCCCGAGTCGAGTTTCTCTATGAAACCATATCCGATTCCAAAACGCATATTGAAGGCTTGCTGGAGCAAGCCTATCAAATCGGCAGACATTACAAGTAACCTATGCAACGCAAAAAGACAGCGTCCATTTAACCTTGGCGCTGTCTTCTGTATGCTTGTTCATGTTTCTTCTAGTGCAGGCACTAAAATTAAAATACCTTCGTTGTCCACGACTCACAATTCCATGTCTCCGTAACCACATCACGATAGAATTCAGGTTCGTGAGAGATCAGCAAAATGCTGCCTTTGTATGCTTTGAGTGCGCGTTTCAACTCTTCCTTCGCATCAACGTCCAAATGGTTCGTCGGCTCATCGAGTACGAGCAGATTTGTTTCGTTATTGATCAGTTTGCAGAGACGAACTTTGGCTTTCTCGCCACCGCTCAGTACCGCAACCTTGCTCTCAATATGCTTGGTAGTCAGTCCGCATTTTGCGAGTGCAGCACGCACTTCAAATTGGGTATAGGAAGGGAACTCCTGCCAGATCTCTTCAATACAGGTATTGTAGTTGGCATCCTTCATCTCTTGTTGGAAATATCCAATCTCCAGATGTTCACCGCGCTGAACGGTTCCTTCCAAAGCTGGAATCTCACCCAGAATGCTGCGCATCAGGGTTGTTTTACCGATACCATTCGCACCAACGAGAGCGATCTTCTGACCACGCTCCATACGCAGGTCCAGTGGTCTCGACAACGGCTCATTGTATCCAATGACAAGGCCTTTTGTTTCGAAAATGAGCTTACCGGACGTTCTTGCATCACGGAAGTTAAACTGTGGTTTCGGTTTTTCCTTGGCGATTTCGATGACATCCATCTTGTCCAATTTCTTCTGTCTGGACATCGCCATGTTGCGTGTAGCCACACTTGCCTTATTACGGGCCACAAAATCCTTGAGATCAGCAATTTCCTGTTGTTGACGCTTATACGCCGACTCCAGTTGCTGTTTTTTCATCTCATGGACTTCCTGGAAATGACTATAATCGCCCACATAACGGGTGAGATCCTGATTTTCCATGTGATAGATCAAGTTAATTACACTGTTCAGGAACGGGATATCATGCGAGATCAGAATAAAAGCATTCTCATATTCCTGCAAATAGCGTTTCAGCCATTCGATATGCAATTCATCCAGATAGTTCGTAGGCTCATCCAGGAGCAGAATATCCGGTTTTTCAAGCAGCAGCTTGGCGAGCAATACCTTCGTACGTTGTCCACCACTAAGGTCGTTAACGTCCTTATCCAGACCGATATCGGTTAGACCCAGACCGCGTGCTGTCTCGTCGACTTTGGCATCGATCATGTAGAAATCCTGGTTAGTCAGCGTATCCTGAATCGTACCTACATCCTCCAGCAGCTGTTCTAATTCCTCCGGAGTTACATCGCCCATCTTACCATACATATCATTCATTTCTTGTTCCATGTCAAACAAATACTGGAATGCTCCACGAAGGACATCACGAATGGATTGTCCCTTGCTGAGCACAGCGTGCTGATCCAAATATCCGACACGCATACGTTTGGACCACTCCACTTTGCCTTCATCCGGCTGGAGTTTACCTGTAATAATGTTCATGAAGGTAGATTTCCCCTCACCATTGGCCCCGATCAGACCAATATGTTCGCCTTTCAGGAGGCGGAAAGAAACGTTGTTAAAGATAGCACGGTCACCAAAACCGTGACTTAATTTTTCGACATTTAATATGCTCATTCATGACACCTTTTCTATATAGACTTAATTCTTTGTATATTATAAGCGTTATATCATGCACAACTCAACGCCCTATTGTAAATTTAGCACCATTTTTCGATGAAATGTCCTTCGTTTTGACCCCTGATCCACTCAAACTGATATCAATGACATTTGCCTTATAGGTATGGATGAGTTAAAATTTTTCCTTAAACGACTTACTACTATAAGAATGGAGCTCTCTTGGAGAGCATCAGGTGAAAATCATGATTGAAGTGAAACAATCCAAATTGGGTAATGGCGAATTTAACCGCGGCGTATTTGCAACCGTAGACATTCCAAAAGGCCAGCTGATCCATCAGGCTCCAGTTGTCCCTTATCCCAATGAAGACCACGAACATGTTGAGAAAACAATTCTCGAAGATTACGTATTCGAATACGGAGCCAATCATACGGCTATCCTGCTGGGCTATGGCAGTTTGATCAACCATTCCTACGAGCCTAACGCCACCTATGATATCAACTTTGAAAACCACACTTTTGACTTCTATGCTTATACAGATATCAAAGCCGGCGAAGAAGTATTGATTAATTATAATGGCGAGGAAGATAACATGGACCCATTATGGTTTCTGGATGATTACGAAGAACGTATGCGTGAGTTGAACGAAGTAAGTGATGGTGCAGAGGATGCTGATGGCATCGAATCTGACTCCAAGGATACGGACTCAAGCAAATAAGACCTTGAGGATAAACGACAACAGTATTGCAACTTCATGTGAAAAAAATTCAAATAAGCCTCACCATAATCGTTGAAGGCTTGATAAATTAACCTCATGGTGCTGCCTAATTCAAACGAAAACAAGCAAGTCCTCCACCAAGGAAGACTTGCTTGTTTTCGTTTGTTGCGATAAAGTCACATTTCCCAACCACACAATCTTAATCGGCAATGGGAGGGTCTGTGTGCAGATCCTGATCCGGTTCAGTCAATTTCCATTTGGTAAACGCAACCTCGAACCCGGCACGCTTAGGAGAACAGAGAAACGGTCCTGCTTGCTTGTTCGTCGGATAAGCAAACCTCGCGACCCGAATGGTACGCCAGGGATGCTCGTCTGTGCGGGCCCGAATAACTACGGCTTCGTCGTGGTATGAAGCCCGAATGGTAACGATGCGTCCACCCCACTCCGGTACAGGTGAAAGCGACCAATCGGAAAACCGATCCGTTACGACCGCCCCTACATGAGCCACGCCGTCATTTACTTCAACCCCCGCCTTGATCCATTGATCCTGTCCATGCCAGAGCATTAACCCTGCCTGATCATATAATTCCGTGAATGAACTCAGATCAAATGATACTTCGATTGCCTTGGTTCCATCCCATGGAGCAAGCATGGCATGTCCATTCTGATGGCAGAAACCATAGAAGGTCTTCTCCCAAAAGTCACTGCCCTCCTGTGCCTCCACAATTAGACGGTCACCTTCCGTTCGCGCCTGAACCGGTTCGGTTGTCCACTCGGCTTCATGAATCCGATGAAAATGAACTGACATAATTCTTCCCTTCCTTCCACACCATCACATTAAAATAAAGAGCCTATATCCGATGCGGCTGTAGGATATGCAAAATTCATGGTGTTTAGCTGATCGGTCGTCAAATCGAACTGAATTGCCATGGCGAACAGGTTAATCAGTTCTTCTGTTTTGCCACCCAATACATGGGCACCCAAGATACGTCCTGTTGACTTGTCGATTACAACTTTGGCCATGGCATATTTTTCATTCGTACGTTTATAAGTATACCATTTCGACATGTCATTTACCTTCACCTCATAGCCCTCTTTCTTGGCCTGCTCCACATCAAGGCCAACAGAACCCAGGGATGGCACGGTAAATACAATGGAGGGCATTACTTTATAATTAGGTTTGTTATGATTGCCTTCAAGCAGATTCAAGGATACTGCGCGTGATTCCTGGCCTGCGAGCGGAGTCAACGGAAGTCCTTCCGTTGCGGTAACATCGCCTGCCGCGTAGACTCTTGGATTGCTTTCGCTCTGCAAGTACTCATTAACGGAGATGCCTTTTTTCGTATAGCTGACATTTCCCTTCTCCAGTTCAAGCCCCTCTACATTCGGAATACGCCCTGCTCCGTGAACGACAAGTCCACATTGCCATTGATGATCAGCCCCATTGCGGGTTCCACTGACCACATATGTGTTTCCCTGCTGACGAATTGCCTTCACTTCCGCATTCAAGTGTACATGAATGCCTACTTCTTCGGATTTTTGCAGCAGCATGTCCACCAGTTCCGAATCAAACTGTTCCAGCGGCTGTTCACCTCGATGAATAATATGGACTTCCGTACCAGCTCTGGCCGCAATATGTGCAAATTCAAAAGCAATGTAACCTCCACCTACCAGAACCAATTTATCTGGCAGCTGTTCCAGATCAAGAAAATCATCGCTGTATTTCAGATGCTCTACACCATCAATAGAAAGTGGTGCTGGACGCGCTCCTGTTGCGATGAGAATATGTTTCCCCCGCAGTACTTCGTCCCCTACACGAATATGATCTTCGTCGACAAAAGAAGCCTTGCCATGGAACGTATGCATCCCGGCCTGCTTGAACTTATCCTCACTTGCTCTCGGAATACTCTCCGTAAATGTTCGCTTGAACGCCATAAGTTCCGACCACTGAATAGAAGCGTTACCTTCCACTCCTTTGCCCTTCATTCGTTCATTCCAGTCGATCAGTTCAGCCGCTCCTGCAAGTACTTTCTTGGGATCACAGCCCCGTAACGCACAGGTTCCGCCAAACTCTCGTTCATCAATCACGGCAATTTTCCATCCGGCTTCGGCGCAGCGGGATATAACAGAGCTTGCAGCGCTCCCGGTTCCAATCGCGATCAGATCATAAGGTTGTGTCATGTTAGTTCCTCCTCTTCATGTATAACCGTAAATATCAAGCTATATTAACCCTGCTTTTTGCAGATAATCCGTTGCCACTTGTTCTGGACTCGCTCCATTAACGTTCACTTCGTAATTCATTTGACGCATCTCATCGTCCGTGATCCGGCCTGCAAGTTGATTCAGTACCTCCACCAGCTGCGGATATTGGTCTGCCGTTTCTTTGCGGAGCATCGGCGCCCCCTGATATGGCGGGAACAATGCCTGATCATCCTCCAGCACAACGAGTTTATACTGTCTCAGTTCACTGTCTGTGGAATAGGCATCTAGCAAATTAATGTCTCCACGCTGCACGGCTGAATAACGCAGTTTCGGTTCCATTGTGGCTACGTTCGGGAATTTGATGCCATACTTCTTCTGAATTCCAACATAACCGTCTTCCCGATCAGAGAATTCCAGTGTGAATCCTGCCTTAATCTGCTGCTGTACTGATTTAAGATCCGATATCGTCTTCAGATTATACTGATCGGCAACCTTCTGAGGCACAGCCAAAGTATACGTATTGTTGTAATCCATCGGGTTCAGAAGAACCATATTGAATTGGCTCAACATCCCGTCTCTTGCCTGCTCATACACTTCTGTGCGATCTGTGCTGACGGCGGTTTCCTTCATAAATTCAGATATGGCGGTACCCGTAAATTCTGGATAAATATCAATATCACCTGATTTCAGTGCATTGAACAGAAATGTGGTTTTCCCCAATCCTGGTTTCAATTCAACCTTCAGATCGGTATCTTTTTCAATGAGCAATTTGTACATATTAATCAGAATCTCTGGTTCGGCACCCAGCTTTCCAGCAATAACCAGATCTTTTTGCCCTCCACGGGAGAGCCAAGGAATAGTGATTACCAGAACGGCCACCAGAGCGAGTGTTCCGAGAGTGACCAGCGTTTTCTTGAATGATAAACGTTGGAACTGGCGGAGCAGCACATCAAACAAAATGGCAAGCAAGGCGGCTGGGATGGCTCCCAGAATAATCAATGCCGTATCATTTCGATCAATACCTAGCAAAATGAGTTCACCCAGACCTCCCGCGCCAATCAGGGCTGCAAGCGTTGCTGTACCTACAATCAGAACCATTGCGGTACGAATGCCTGCCATAATGACAGGCATCGCGAGTGGCAGCTCCACTTTGGTGAGACGTTGACGACTGTTCATGCCCATCGCATTCGCTGCCTCGACCATGGAAGGATCAACTTCCGATATGCCCGTATACGTGTTGCGGAGTACCGGAAGCAGGGCATACACTACAAGCGCAATAATCGCAGGAAATGTACCGATGCCGAATAACGGAATGAGCAATCCGAGTAGAGCCAGAGACGGGATCGTTTGCAGTACGGCTGTTACCCCAATAATCGGCTCAGCCACTCTTGGCTTGCGTGTCAGATAAATGCCAAGCGGAATAGCGATCAGAACGGCAAAGAACAACGCGATAAATGAGATCTGAATATGCTCAAGGAGGGCAGACAACAACTGTCCTTTCCGCTCGCTGAACACTTCCGTAAATCTACTCATGTGCTTCACCCCGTTCCTGCAACTGTCCGGACCAGTACCGGATCAGATCGGCTCGACTCACCTGTCCTATAATCTGGTGGTCTTTCTCGACCAGTAAATGATCATGAGAAGCCATGATTTCCACAAAATCCGGCAGCGTAATCGATACGGGAACAGCCGTTTTGGCTGACTTCGGCACATGCCCGGGTGAGAGCGGGGACATGATCGATTCAAGATCAAATATTGAAGTCAGTCGTTCTTGTTCGCCGGAGCCCGCTCTTAATTCATACATTGGGTCGTCTCCATCAGATACAGGCTGTGAACTCCTATCCGAACCAGAACCGCCAACAAAGTCACGTACAAATTCATTCGCTGGCTGCTGGATTAGTTCTTCCGGGGTGCCTACCTGTAACACTTGCCCATCCTTCATGATGCAGATACGATCACCCAGCTTCATCGCTTCCTGAATATCATGGGTAACAAATACAATCGTCTTCTTCATCTGACGCTGAATATCCAGAATATCGTCTTGCAATTTCTCGCGGCTCATCGGGTCAAGTGCACTGAACGGTTCATCCATCAGTACAATTTCGGGATCGGCAGCAAGTGCGCGCAATACACCGATTCTCTGTTGTTGTCCACCAGATAGCTCAGCAGGCTTGCGATCACTGTATGTGGTACCTTTCAGTCCGACCATGTCCAGCAAAGTATGTACGCGATCCTTGATTTGCTCTGACTTCCACTTTCGGAGTTCAGGAACAACCGCAATATTTTCGGCAATCGTCATATGTGGGAACAACGCAATCTGTTGTAGCACATATCCGATATTCCACCGCAATTCATGAATGTTATATTCATCGATAGGTCGTTCATTAATTCGTACGGTCCCATCTGTCCGCTCGATCAGACGATTGATCATTTTGAGCATTGTGGTTTTGCCGCAACCGCTCGGACCAATCATGACGAACAGCTCTCCCTTGTTAATGTTGAGATTAACCTGACGCAGAGCATGGGTTCCATCAGGGTATTGCTTGGATACATTTTCGAACTGAATCATCCGTTCTCTTCTCTCCTTTTATCAAACATTCATTCTCATCTATTTCCCCAAAAGCGTACACGTATAATCACCATGCTGGATTGGGGTATTGTTAAAGGTTGAACAATCAGCAAAAAAGACGGGCGTTCCGGCACCGTCTTCTTGTTATTCAGCAGAATTTGCTTCCAATATTTTTATAATAATTCTTATATCATTTCCCTTAATGCATATGCTGCCTAATAAATTGCTCCAGAGAAACCGGGCTTTGCCCTGTGACTTTCAATACCGTCTCCGTCGTTTGATCTTCTCTTCCTTCCTCACGGATGAATACATCCAGCCCTGCCAGAGCCGTGGCGTAATCTTCTGACATTCCCGCCTGAATCAGGCTATTTCTCAGTTCTGCATCCGACAATGATTCATGCTGAATACGCTGATCCAATAAACGACTAATGATGTCCGCAACTTGCCCATAAGACAATGTCTCTGGCCCCGTAATGATATGAGCTGTATTATGGGGGACAACATCTGTCAGAGCAAAGAAGGCAACTGCTGCGATATCATCTGCGCTGACAAAACCAATTTTACCATCACCAGCAGCACTGTAGATTTTACCCAACTGCTTCATCGTCTCCCGATGCGGTCCCTCTGTAAAGTTCTCCATAAAATAGGAAGGCTGTAGTACAGTCCACTCAGGAGCAAGCTCCTTCAAGCTTTGATGTACTTTGCCAAATATAGGTCCGTCTTCATCAACGGAAGCACTGCCAAGCAAGACGAATCGTTTAACGCCGCTCCATAACGCTTCCTTGATGAACGGAATCATTATGGCTTCCAGACTGATCAGTCAAGAAAATAAATGCTTTGATTTTTGCCAAAGTGGTATAATGACAGTAGAAGTTGAATTAATCCATTTACCATTACAATCGTGCCAACATATAAAGGAGTGTAGCGATATGCATATTCAAATTACAGATTTGGCTGCTGCGCGATTAACTGAAAGCCTGAATGATCAGCCCGGTTATTTCAAAGTGATCTATGACATGGAAGGTTGTGGCTGTAACGGAATTATCGCCATACTTATCGTGGATGAACCCGAAGCTCTAGATGTACAAATTGAAACCAATCTGGTGCCATTCTATGTCGATCCGAAACAACAGTTAAACCTGGAGCAGCACATGAAGCTGGACACGGAACTTAACTATCCTTCCTTCAAACTAAGCAGTGATTCCGGTGTACTCAGCAGCAATGTCCGTGTTCGGGATGCTCGCGCTGTGGCTGCTGGAAGCTCCGGCAATTCTGTTTCATGCGAGCTGTAATTCAAAAGTTTGTGGCTGAAATAATGAGCATTTGATTCGCCTATCTATGTATACAGAAAGACTTTGCACAAAAGGTGCAGAGTCTTTTTTTGTGCTCTTTTTCTCGTCAGACAATTAAAAGCTATGAATCTCGCAAACTTTGTTTACAACTCGGAAACAATTGGAGAACCTATGGATATAATCCTCTAGTATACTCGGTATATACCAAAGAACGAGATTGATATAACCCGAGGAGGAACACACATCATGAAATCTTTTACACGTAAATCCATCGTATCCACGATACTTATAGGTTCTGTCGTAGCAGGCTCAGCATTCACAACGCTGCCCTTCACTAAGGAACTGAATCCGGTCGCATCTGCTGCCAGCTCCAGCTTCACTCAATTCCTGCACGATAATGCACCTGGACGCACAATCAAAACGAGCAGCAGTGGCCTGGCAACGGTAACAAATCTATCAAGCACGGTTGTGCTAGTGAATAAAAAGAGAAACCTGCCTTCAACCTATGCCCCTCAGGATCTGGTTGTTCCTAACATCCCATTTAGCTTCTCCGGCTCCAGTCCGAAAAAGCAAATGCGTAAAGTAGCTGCCACAGCAATTGAGAACTTGTTCGCAGCAGCAAAAAAAGACGGCATTGATATCAAAGCCGTGTCCGGTTATCGCTCTTATGCTACCCAAAAATCCATTTTTGACCGTAATGCAAGTATCAAAGGCGAAGCCGTTGCGAATAAAACCAGTGCTCGTCCTGGACAAAGTGAACATCAGACGGGTCTTGCGATGGATATCTCCAGTGCATCAGCGGGATATGATTTGCAACAAAGCTTTGGAAACACCAAGGAAGGCAAATGGCTGAAAGCCAATGCACATAAATACGGATTTATCATTCGTTATGGCAAAGATCAGGAGAAACTGACAGGCTATTCTTATGAGCCATGGCATGTGCGTTATGTTGGCGTGTATATTGCGGGTGAAATTACGAGTCAGAACCTTACACTTGAACAGTACCTGGAGCGCGCCAAATAAAACAGTAGAAATCTGATGACAAAAGGTATTCATTCCACTCTCATATGACTATCGTATGTAAATTACAGATACAACTAACAGGACGGGGCTCGATTTCGGGCGCCGTCCTGTTGCATTATATCTACAACATTTTAATCGTTCTCCAAATCGAAAAGATAAGGATCAGCTCAACCACATTGATGTTAAGTTCGATTCATTGCAGATTTAAGGTTTACTATTCAGTTCTGTGCTCCATTCCTCTACAGCATCAACGACCTGTTTTAATTGCTGCTCTTCCTCAATCGCTGGATCATTGTCCCCTTTTTGCTTCCCATAAGAGCCAAATTGGCCATGGTTCCCTCCTTCTACACTGACATACAAAGTGTCAGCAGGTAGATTGGTTTTGGCACTTTCCCAAGCTTCTTTATTGAGAACTCCATCTGCTGTACCTGTAATTTGCAAAACAGATAAATCAGTGTCTTTTATGGATCCGCCCTCATCCGCATAAGAAGCCAAGAAAAATACACCCTTAAGCTTCTCACTGTGTTCCGAAGCATATCTCGCTGCAAATGAACCTCCTAAAGAGTGACCCCCAATAACAAATGATTCGTCTGGGTGTTCTTCAAGAAAGGAGTCCGCTTTATTTTGACCGAAAATGGCTAGATTCAGTGGCATTTCCGCAATATATACGCGATGTCCCCGTTGAGCCAGTTCTCTGGCAAATGGTGAGTAGCTTTCCGGTTCTACTAAACCTCCAGGATAAAAAATAATATTCGGTTCAATTACTTTCCCGGTTTGTGGCTCAAATTTATAACCGTCTTTGATCTCTGTTACTATGACCTGATTATCATTCTGAAATGCGAGTTCTGCTTGATTGGAAGGACTGTAGGTTATCGAATTGAGGTATACCAATAAGCCAATGATTACAATTACAATGAGGGAAACTCCCCATATCAATATTTTAGTCCATTTGTTTTTTTTCTCTGTTTTTGCCAAAGTTAAAACCTCTTTCAATATTATTTTGGATTAGGTTATCATTGAATTGCTGCTTCAGTTCCAGTAAATTATATTTACCGGTAAGTAAAATTACAAGTCTAATCTTATTCAATGGATAAGTTGTCATAAAATATTCACGGAGGTAATGATGAAAATGAATACAGATTCACAACGCTTACCAGGAAGACCCAAACAAGCAGAAGATGATTTACCCGTACAAGAAATAATTCTTCAAACGGCCGCCAAACTCTTTATGGAGCATGGGTACGAACCTGTTTCACTCCAACAAATCGCTAAAGCTTGCAATGTGTCTAAACCATCCATTTATTATCACTTCACCAGTAAACCGGAACTTTTTAAGATCGCGGTTACGACCATGTTTAAACATGTGCACCAAGCTACGTCACGATTATTAAGAGAAGCAGACAATCTGGAAACAGGACTGCTCCATGTGGCAGAAGCAAGGTTAGCTAATCCTCATGCGGAGATTGAGACTCTGCTCAAAGATGCGGAGAGATATTTGAGTGAGAAACAGATTGAGGAAATCAGAGCAGCGGAAAATAAAATTTACGTAGAGCTGGCTGATTATTTTAAAGATGCGATGGATAATAACCTGCTTCGAAGCAACAATTCCATGCTTCTCGCGCAAACTTTCTCAACAATGATGGTCATCGGCAATAAGGTAGATACATTAAGAGAATATGATTCCACTTTAAATTTAGGTAAGGAGATTGTCGGAATTTTTTTGCGAGGTACAATGGTGAGATGACTGGCCTCCAGACTTATATAAAAATGGCGTTCCTCTCTCCTCGTTCGGGGTTGGAGCATAAGACATGGAGTGTAAAAAAAAGATGAGACGTGTATGAGAGGTTGAAGAAGCGCCTGCAAAATGCTAAGGAACCTCAGACACGTTATAACGGGGTTTAGGCCATATGTAACGTTTTTGGAGCATTTTAGGAAATAACGTGTCCGGTGTCCCTTGCAATTGAAAAAGAGAGCCAGGGGCCCATAAGCCGTCTATTCCTTAAGTAAAGAACATGCTCATGATGCCTGAACCTTCCTGCCGACCTGCTATTTTTCTGAAAACGACTGGCAGCCTCTTCACACTCTCCGTCCCGGCCCAGGAACCAACGCCTGCAAGAAGTGCATTATGAAACCAAAAAAGTGCAACATTATACGCGATGGTTCCCAGTACCATCTCCACCACCAAAAAACGTTTTAGCGTGGAAGATTCGATGACGTACACCTGAAATTCATTTCGCGACTTTCCAGCCTTGTGCCTTGTGATGAATGTTTTCATGAATCACCTCTTCTGTTTTATTTTATCGTATGGCAGGCAGATCTTGTCTTATTCAAAAATAATACTTACATAAAGTAACTTAGTGTGTTATAGTCAGTTTATAAACCATACATAAGCGAGGGAAACTACCATGAGTGAATTGGAGAATCTGGTCAAAAACCGTAGATCGGCCGTTATTTTTGAAGAAGGAATTGAGATTCCAGAGTCAGAATTGCAAGAGATGTTTGCCTTGAACAAATTCGCACCTTCCGCCTTTAACCTCCAGCATACGCACTATCTTGTGCTGACGGACCCGGCTCAGAAAGAAAAAGTCTATGAAGCTTCCCAGCAATATAAAGTAAAAACGGCCTCTGCGGTCATTGTTGTCCTCGGCGATGTCAACGCACACCATCACATCCGCACAATCAATGAGGGCCTGCTGAACCTTGGTGCGATGACTCCGTTTCAATACGAGCAAGAATCACAGAGTGTCATCGAATTTTACGAAACGCGGGGAAGGTTCTTCCAGAGGGAAGATGCAATTCGTAATGCCAGCCTGTCAGCGATGCAATTGATGCTTATCGCTCAGGATCGTGGTTGGGACACCTGCCCCATGATTGGCTTCGACGCGGAAGAGTTGCAACGCAGTTTGGATATTCCCGACCATTATGTACCTGCCATGCTAATTACAATCGGCAAAAAGTCCGAAGCCAAACAACGTCCGCGCGGATACCGCAAACCGATTAACGAATATGTAAGCTTCAACAAAATGCATGCCGAATAACTTGGGAATGTGACATCCGTAACTTTTCACTGATTCCATTACAAAAGAGAGGTCGATGATCAGATCATCGGCCTCTTTCCTATTTCCCCAGAATAAACAATTCGCACGTCAAACCAATCTCTCTTTCCCCAAAAATACATATGAATATTTTTTTATACCATGATAGCATTCGAGATGTAACCCATAATCGTAACGAAAGGAATGAACTCCAATGGAATTCCACATCGAAAACCTGCCAACCTCCCGAATTGCTTATGTACGACAAGTGGGTCCGTATGGTCCTGCTAACAGCCACGCGATGGAAACATTAAAGACCTGGGCAAGATCCAAAGGCCTGCTTACAAGGTCGACCATCTTGTTCGGCATTCCGCAGGATAACCCGAAAACCACCCTCCCCTCTCAATGCAGGTATGATGCATGTATTGTCATATCAGAGGGTTACTGCCCGGATGAGTCGACTCCCCAACTTGAAGAAACTGAACTTCTTGGCGGGCAATATCTGGTTTGCAAAGTCAAACACACAGCAGAAGATGTGCAGCAAGCCTGGACCGAGATTTTCCCGTATTTGCAGAGCAATGGTTGTATTATGGACAACAAACCCATTTTGGAAAGGTATGCCGGTGATCTGCTTCTTCTGGATTTTTGCGAAATATGTGTACCCGTTAAGCCGCTATAAATCATTTAAAGTTGTGGATGCCAAAAACAACAAAAGCGACTTCAACGTTGAAGTCGCCTTTGTTTCTAACTTATTGCCTTGTTTTCACCAATTAAAATGCCCAGTTCCCTTTGCGGAATACAGGTTCCACCGTTCCATCCTGCAACTCACCATCAATGTCGAGCTCTGCGGAGCCGATCATAAAGTCCACATGGGTCAGACTAACGTTGCATTCATGTTTCAGCAATTCCTCGTTAGACATCGTCGTACCATCTTTCATGTTGAACGGGTATGCACTTCCTACAGCCAGATGGCAAGATGCATTCTCATCAATACCGGTATTATAGAAAATACGATTCAAGTTGGAGATTGGCGAATCATGCGGCACGAGGGCAACTTCGCCAAGATAACGTGCACCTTCATCGGTGGCAAACAGGTTTTTCAGATGCTCTTCACCCGAAGCTGCTGTAAAAGCAACGACCTGTCCATCCTTAAACGTAATTCTCATCTGGTCCACTAGTTGACCATTCAGGTTCAGCGGCATCGTGCTGCTGACGAATCCGTTGACTCCACTGCGCTTCGGCATTGTAAATACTTCTTCTGTCGGCATGTTCGCAACGGTATACACACCTTGCTTGTTTTCGCTACCGCCGCCACCCCAGATATGGTTGTTCACCAGCTCAATTTTCAAATCCGTTCCGGGTGCGCGGTAGTGCAGGCTTTTATAATTTTTCTTGTTCAGCAAATCACTCATAGCATTCAGGGTGTCCAGATGTTTTTTCCAGTTCTGAATAGCATCTCCGCCATCGACACGGTTCATTTTGAAGATGGTTTCCCACATCACGTTAATGCGATCTTCCTCTGGAATGTCGGCAAATACTTTGTTCGCCCACGCCTTGGTTGGCGCTTTGATCAGACACCAGCTAATTTCGTGGTTACGTGTATATTTCGAAAATCCGCGACGTGCATGAGCCGCCGCTTTGGTTGCACGCGAAACATTGTCGGAATTGATGCCTTTGTATAATTCAGGGTTAGGTACTTTGATCGTGAGCGTAGCGCCGCCTGCTTCTGCAAACTTCTCCATCATTTCCGCCTTCCAGGCCGGGTAATAATCGAAGCTGTCATCAGAGCCATGTTCAAAACGGCTGCGTGTAATATCGTCATCATCAAAATCAACCTGTACATACTTGGCGCCAGCCGCATACGCTTTTTGCACGATAAGACGTGTGAATTCCAATGTTTCGATGGGTGCCGTTACGAGCAGATCCTGTCCTTTCTGAATATTTACGCCAACTTTGACAACCAGCTCTGCGTATTGTTCCAACGATTTTTCAAAGGTTTGTTCAAAATTACTCATGGTTGTGTTCACTCCTGTTTCATATTTGAATACTATTGCTGCACAATCATTTAAGCCTTGCGTTTCTCCTGCTCACGCAGCTCTATCCGGCGGATTTTTCCTGAGTTTGTTTTCGGCAGATCGGCTACAAACTCGATTTTACGTGGATATTTGTAGGGTGCTGTCCATTCCTTCACATGGTTTTGCAGTTCACGCGCCAGTTCTGGTGATGCGAGAGACTCGTCTCTCAGCACTACAAATGCTTTCACTACGTTACCACGGATCTCATCAGGACTCGCTACGACCGCACATTCCTTCACGCTGGCGTGTTTCATCAGCGCTTCTTCCACCTCGAACGGTCCAATCGTGTATCCCGAACTGATAATGATATCATCACTTCGACCTTCAAACCAGAAGTAGCCTTCTTCGTCTTTGCGTGCGCGGTCACCTGTTACAAAATAATCCCCACGCTGATTCGCTTCCTTCCGTCCCTCATCCTGGTAATAGGCACGGAACAAGGCTGGCATATCCTTATGCACTGCGATATCTCCTACTTCACCAGCAGGTACAAGTTGTCCCTCTTCATTGACGATCTCAATAAGGCCTGGTGTAATGGACTGCCCCATAGAACCAATTCGTACGGGAGCATCTTTTAAGCTGCCGATCAGCAGCGTGCTCTCGGTTTGTCCATATCCGTCCCGGATCGTCAGGTCAAAGTGACGCTGGAAAATTTCAATTACTTCCTGATTCAACGGCTCACCAGCAGACACGGCGCTGCGCAGTGCGGACAGATCATGGTGACCCAGATCGTCTGCTTTGGCCATTAACCGATATTCCGTCGGCGTACAGCACAAGACGTTGATCTGATGCTCCTGCAACAGTTCCAGATAACGTTTGGGTTGGAATGATCCATTGTAGACCAGTCCGGTAGCCCCTCTTCCGAGTACAGACAGGAACGGACTCCAGATCCATTTTTGCCATCCCGGTGCTGCCGTTGCCCATACCGTATCCGAAGGCTGAATATCCAGCCATAACGATGAAGCGATCCGTAAATGGGCATACCCCCAACCATGACTATGTACTACGCCTTTTGGATTACCAGTCGTACCGGAGGTATAAGCGAGAATAGCCATATCGTCACGATGTGTTTCCACCGCAGCCATCGTATCGGATTGGCCTTGCATTAACTGGTGTACATTGACCCAGCCTTCTCCAGGTACGCTATCATCACCATTTGGTGATGCAACGATGCGGTGTGCCAATGCCGGCAGATCTGCATCTATTTTTTCAACTTCAGCAGTCGTCTCGGACCAGACAATGACAGCCCGGGCCTCGGAATGCCGAAGACGATACTCCAGATCTTTCGCACGCAGCATCTCGGAAGAAGGAATAACAGCAATCCCCAGTTTCAGGCAGGCAATGTATATAACATAGGCAATAATTCGGCGTGGTACCATGACCAGCACCCGGTCGCCCTTCTCCAAACCAAGATCACGCAAGCCTCCAGCAAGACGATTTGCCTGCTTCAATAACTCACCATAAGTGATCTCTTCCAATTCTTTATGATCGCTCAGCCATCTAAGTGCAACCCGATCCGACGGGTGATTCTCCATCTCGGATGTCAGGTTATAGGTTTCAGGCGAAATCCACTGTTGAAAATTCAAATGGAGCCTCTCCTTCATATTTCAAATGTATAGCATCTATATATTATACCCTAAATCCTAGGACCTGGTGCTATGATATGAAATAGTTTAAGAAAAAAATAAACATAGGTCAATTAAGCCGAAGCTCTAAAAGGTCTATCTCTACATATAAAGGATGATAAGTAAGACAAAAAAAGTGTCCTCCCGACTACAGGAAGACACCTTAGTTATCCCAACATATCTATATCATGGGGATCAAATTAATCATTGTAGACATGACTCTGAATCTCCAAAGTCATATCTCTGCGTTACAAGTTTACCAAGCGTAGTTTCCGATGCCATCCAAGATGCTTTCGATTTCATTCAGCTCTTCTGTCGTCAGATCTGGTGCCTGAAGGGCCGCTACGTTTTCTTCAATCTGGGACACACGGCTTGCGCCAATCAGAGCGGAAGTAACTCGGTTACCACGCAAAATCCAATTCAGCGCCAACTGGGAGATCGTTTGACCTCTACGTTCAGCAACCGCCTGAAGTGCTTCGAACTTGGCGATCCGTTCGTCCGTATAGGCTTCTTTTCTCAGATTGCCTGTTGGATTAGCGCGCTCTTCCTTGATCTTGTCCACATATTTATTCGTCAACTGTCCCCGGCCAAGCGGACAGAATGCGATCGATCCTACGCCGTACTCATCTAGCACATCCTGCAATCCATCCTCAATCCAGCGATTCAGCATCGAATAGTTTGGCTGGTGAACCAGACAAGGTGTTCCGAGACGACGCAAAATAGTAACTGCTTCTTTCGTCTGTTCGGCATCATAGTTGGACAAGCCTACATGCAGAGCTTTACCCTGTCTAACGATATGATCCAGCGCAGTCATCGTTTCTTCGAGCGGTGTCTCCGGATCTGGACGGTGATGATAGAAAATATCTACGTAATCCAGTCCCATCCGGCTCAGACTTTGATCCAGACTGGCAATCAGGTTTTTGCGAGAACCCCATTCGCCGTATGGACCGTTCCACATATGATAACCTGCCTTGGTTGAAATGAGCAGTTCGTCGCGGTAAGGACGCAGATGTTTTTTGAGAATGACACCAAAATTCTCTTCGGCTGATCCTGGAGGTGGTCCATAGTTGTTGGCCAAGTCGAAATGGTTAATCCCCAGATCGAATGCGCGCAGGATCATCTCTTCCTGAATATCCAGGGTGCGGTTTCCACCGAAGTTCTGCCATAAGCCTAGTGCTATTTGCGGCAGTTTAATTCCGGTTTTGCCAGAGCGGGCATATTTCATTTCACTGTATCGTTGTTCACTCGCAGTATAAGGCATCGTTAATCTCTCTTTTCCTGTAAAAGTTATTGAATACCCTTTCATCTTAGACACTTTCCATGTAAAACGATATGGCATTTCACTACAACGATATGGAAAAATGATTGGTATCTTCATCAAATGACATTTATAAAACGATTCCTTTTCACCTTTTATATGTTAAAATGCAAGGTATAACGACCTCATAACAGGAGTGAATAGCCTTGATTACGTATATGTGCAAAAACAATCACTTTCAGGAGCTGCAGCTCCTTCATTACGGCACAGAAGCTTGCGCACCCGGTCACCACTTCGGCCCGGCCATGCGGGATTATTACAAAATCCATTACATATTGGACGGCAAAGGTACCTTCGAAGTTGGAGGCAAAAAGGTTACGCTGCGCAAAGGTCAGGGGTTCCTCATCGTGCCCCATTCTGTCGTTCATTATGAAGCAGATCAGGATGATCCGTGGGAGTATAGCTGGGTTGCTTTCCAAGGAAGCACCTGCCCTTCGTTATTACAGCAGGCCTGCCTGTCTGAGCACCATCCGATCTTTGAGATGGGTAATGACGATGACGAGATGCGCTCCTGTATGCACCGCATGATTAGCTCTCGCAACACCCATAAGGGATGGGAGATCAGCATGACGGGATTGCTCTTTCAGTTTTTCTCCATTTTGATTGATCGAGCCGGTGAGGACAGACCTATTCCGCTCCAGGACTATACGAAAGAAACTTATGTCACTCAGGTGATGGATTTCATTGAGATTAATTATGCTAATACCATAACCGTACAGTCCATTGCGTCTCATGTTGGCTTACAGCGCAGTTACTTGTGCTCTCTCTTCAAAGACAAGATGGGCACCAGCATTCAGTCTTATCTGGTCAATTACCGCATGCGCAGGGCGGCTGAGCTGACGCTGGATCCGGCTTTGACCATTGGGGATATCTCCCGTTCCGTTGGATATGCCGACCAGCTGCTTTTCTCGAAAATGTTCAAAAAAGTTATGGGCGAAGCCCCTACGTATTATCGCAAACACAAAACAGCACCTTCCCATTTATGCAGCTAATGGGAAAGTGCTGTTTTGTATTTTTACACAGGATATCACTACCTGCTTATGACTGAATTCCATTCGTTCGTTCTAATCGTTCTGCTTTAAACTTGCTCCTGCATGGTCACGCCTACCACTTGAACTTTAATTTCATTCACCATAATGCCTGTTAATTGCTCGACAGCTTGCTGCACATTATGTTGAAGTTCCTGACAGACTTCATGCATCTTTTTGCCAAATTGAACATTGATTCGCAGTTGGATAGATGCCTGGTCATCTTTGATCGCAACGTCAATCCCTTTCTGCAAGCTCTTTCCGCTGATACTCTTGGCGATTCCTTCGGTAAGACCAACAGACATGGAGGATATTCCCTCTGTAGTCTGAGCGGCCATGCCAACAATTTTGGATACTACATCGTTGGAAATATGAATGGCGCCCATTTGAACAGATTGTGGCTCAATATACTCAGGTTCAGTGTATGGTTGTGGGATGATTTCAGACATGATTTCCACTCCTTCTATATCATTTATAAATGTTTAAGCATTCTGCCATTTGTCCTTGAAGAATAGCTGATAGATTCGAACCAAAATAATCTTAACGATCATGTAGACAGGGATGATAATCAGAATGGCAATAATGCCGCCCAGATCCCCTGCACCCAGCACCAATATAATGGTGGTAAGCGGGTGAATATCGAGTTTTTTGCCGAATACATACGGTGCAACCAGATTATCCTGAATTTGCTGCGCTACCAGAATAATAATGAGTGACCAGATCGCAACCGAAGGGGATACCACCAGTCCCATAATAACAATAGGAACGGAAGACAGGATCGCCCCGATAAACGGAACAAAGTTCATAATGACCGCAATCACGGTTAACAGCAGTGCATACGGGAGACCGATGATCAGGAAACCGATATACATCAGCACGCCCAAAGCCAGATTCACGAGAACTCGTCCCACGATAAAGCCGCTTAACGCCTGATCGATCTCAAGTACCACATCACGACTGTCTTTTTGGAAACGTTTAGGTGCAATGTGCACCAGCTTACGACCGAATTTCTCTCCCTGCTTCAACATGTAGAACAAGATGATCGGGAAGGTAAACAGAACAATCGCAAAGCTTGAGATGAGTGAGAAGAATCCACTCACATAGTTCGTTACAAAGGTGAAGCCTTTGTTAATGTAATCCGTAATCTGCGAAAACGGGGTCGACCCTTCCGGGAACAAAGCCGTAATGGCACCGTTCTGCTCGAGCTCTTTAAGCTGCAAACTCAGTGAATTGATTAAATTTGGTGCGTTTTCTACCAGGTTGATCAACTGCTCGCGTAGTGAAGGCCATAACCCTATAATAAACAGGGCGAACAGTATACCAAACACCAGATAGATCAACAAAATGCTAAGTGTGCGATTCAGCTTCTTTTTTTCCATGTAATTGACGAGCGGCCGCAGCAGATAATAAAAGAATACGGACAACATCATCGGCACGGTAATCACCGTAATCATGGTAACAAGCGGTTGGAAAATAAAGCTGACACGTGATAACAGATAGATATTGATCAGTATCAGTGCCAGTGCAATACTGAAACGTACAAACGAATTTACTTTGAACAAAAAGTTTCCCCTCCACTTAACCTTTTCTATATGAGCATTTTGCAAATGGTGATCAGAATGACAAATGTTTATGTCAACCTTATCCTTTATGTCGGTTCTTTATTTCGGAATCTGTATAGTGAACACCGTCGTCTCTCGTCCACGCTGGGAAAGTGTTAATCGTCCACCCATTTTCTCGGTGTTCCGCCGCGCAATTGCTAGTCCAAGCCCGGTACCCCCGGTTCCCGTACGAGCCTCATCCCCTCGCACAAATGGATCAAAGATGGTTGCCCACAACTCTTGAGGGATACCCACACCGGTATCAGCAACCTCGATAACCACATGGTTGTCCAGTGGGATTAACTCCACACGCAGCTCCGTCCCCCGCGGGTTGTAGGACAAGGCGTTTGTAATCAGGTTCTGAATCACTCTGGACAACAGTTCCGGATCATACCTTGCATAGATCTCTTCATCAGGAACGAGCACATGCAGGCCAAAATGGTTCTGCTCAATCTCACCATATGTGTCGGCCATAATTTCACGTACAAATTCGCCGATTTCCCGCTGTTGAATATGCATACGGAAATCTGGTGAATCCACTTTGAGCAATTCCAGCATATTCTGAATCATGCGCGCGACCTGAACGGACTTGTTGTATATATATCCCAGATATCGCTGCTGCCTGTCCTTATCTTCCCCCCGCCCTTCCACCAAAGCCTGAGCGTATCCTTGAATACTGGTGATTGGAGTCTTGAGATCATGTGACAGATCCACAATTAATCGCTGTTTGCTCTCTTCGGCATAACGTTTCTCCGCAGATGTATTCTCAATGACGTCCGCCATATAATTGAAGGTTTCTCCAATCTGGACAAATTCCCTCTCTGCCGAGATGGACATGCGCGTACTATAATTCCCCTGGATCATCTGGGTAAGACCTAGAGAGAGAATACTCAGCGGTTTTTTGATTCGACGGGCGACCCAGTAGCTGTATACAAATATCAGCAGCAAGACCAATCCGATCCCGATCATAATGTAGAACGATAACGGATGCTTCAAATTGGTAATCAGTTGATTATCATTAATTCGTACACTGACCAAATCACGCGGAATCTTCAGCAAAACGTACTTTGCAGCTCCCTCTGTTGAAAGCGGACTAATGGAGTAATAGTACGGCTGTTCATTTCGGTTTTCGAGTCCTGCATATAGCTCAGCTTCACTGTACTGAGTGAACGTATCCTGCTTGTCCCCGATATAACGAATGACCCTGCGATCCGCATCCAGCACTTCAATCCATCCCCCACTGTCCTTGAGACGCTGAATTTCGGTATTATTGGTCTCATCGGAACTACCGGACAACCATTCGTTCTCCAGTTCTGTCACGTACACATGTGCCTCCACACTCAGATCAGGATCCACCACCTGATCCGAAATGCGGAAATCAACCACATCCAGATTAATGATAATGTACACGATGGCTACCAGTAACAACAAAAAGAAGTTGAACAGCAAAAAGTCCAGTGTCAGGGACGTTTGCAATAGTCTCTTTTCTCTAGCTTTCCATGGGCGCTTCAATTTTGTATCCCAGTCCCCTTATCGTTTTTAAATATTCCGGTTGCCTGGAGTCGCGCTCGATCTTTTCCCGAATGTTACTGATATGTACCATTATCGTGCTGTCCTCGTGAGCGTAATAATCTCCCCAGACGGCTTCGTATATTTTTTTACGGGTGAAGACACGGCCTGGCTGCTCAAGCAGAAGCTCCACGATTTTGTACTCTGTTGAGGTCAATGTCACAGGTTTACCCGAGCGAAAAAGGATACATTGGGATCGATCAAGCCTAAGCTCACCCAGCTCAAGATTTAACTCCTTAGCAGCAGGCACGTCAGGTGCATCAAATTGATTGACTCTTCTGAGCAAAGCTTCCACTCTGGCGACAATCTCCAAAGGATTGAAAGGTTTGGAGATGTAGTCGTCAGCACCCAATCCGAGTCCAAGGATTTTGTCATGGTCCTGGCTTTTGGCCGACAGGAACAGAACAGGCATATGATGTGTGGACCTGATTTGTTTGATCAGCTGGAGTCCATCCATTACAGGCATCATAATATCCAGTATGACCAGATCAATCTGAGTTGAACGGATACACTCTAGCGCCTCTACTCCATTAACGGCTGTCACAATGTTGTAGTCCTTCTCGAGGTACAGCTGAAGCAGTTCCACAATTTCGGGTTCGTCATCTGCAATTAATAGTGTGTATCTCATGCGAATCCTCTCATTCCTATTTCAATAAATTCAGTTTTCATTCGAATTCGTATCCGTACATTCCATTTGTTATTGTTCATATGTCTATACGTTACTACTATATACTACGTCTCTTAAATCAATCTAAACCATTTCTAAAGATAACCTAAATAAAAAGCCCAGGCATCAGGCCAGAGCTTCAAATATAAAGCTAAAATAAGTAAAGTTTCAGTACCATTCATCACTTGCTACGTAACCAGGGTTCAACCCGGGCATATAATCGGTCCTTATCATATTGCACATACTGACTCGCCCGATTGCGTACCGGGTCACCGGCATAGAAACGTTCATACAGATCATGTCTGGCTCCCAGCGGACTTCCTGTCAGCTCCCAGGCGAGCTGGAATAACCGAATCTTCTCTGGTGCCTGCATCGTTACGCCTCCAAGATACTTGTTCATCATAGGGCTGATACTTCCTTCCAGCTCCAGCTTCCCGGAAGGGATCTGAATAAGGCCACCTGCGGCTATAGTCTTCAAAATCTCAACAGCGCGCGGGTAATAATGGTTCCCCAGATTACGGGCTGTTTCGATATATTTGAATGATGGTAGCCAGTTCCCATGAACATCCGGGGCAGCTTGTGCCTCAGATGCGATGATGAGTCCTTCAATCGTATGCATCTGGCTGATCATCTCCCCAAGCTGTTCCTGTACATTCAGGAAGGCATCCACTCCAATCTCCTTGGCGATGGAAGACGTGATGGCTGTAATGAATTCCAGCTTCGAATGCAGCCGAATAATGCTCTGATGATAAGCCAGACTGGAGGATGCCACGTTGCAGCGAATCTGCCATACCGCTTCCGGATTGTTGTGCAGCAGTACACGCTCCCAAGGTACAAATACATCGTCAAAAAATAATACAGCATCCATCTCATCATACTGACTACTGAGCGGATGAGCAGTATCTGAATCTAATGTTGCAAAAGATTCTCTACATACCATATGTAATCCTGGACTTCCTGCTGCCACAATAACCATATGCGCCAATTCCGGGCGATGTCCAGGAATGCGCTGAATCGGATATGCAATGATATCGTCCGCATATGGAGCAGCAGTCGCCACCATCTTCGCCCCACGGAGGACGACGCCTTCTGTATTGGTACGAATGATTCGAAGCATCGCATCTTCATCTTCCCCTACAGGCAGAGCACGATTAATCTGCGGGTCACGCTGGACAATGGTCAGGAAGGCATCCTTCCGTTTTGCCTCATCATAATAGGTAGCGATTTTACCTCCATATGCCGGGTCATATGCAGCCATCGCATCCCGTGTGGCGTACCATCCAGTCAGGCGAGATCGCGCGTAATCCGAGAGACGGCTCATTACCCCGTAGGTACGATCAGACCACAATCGAAAGGCTGCCGCCCTGCTGCTGATCTCCTGAGCATTGCAGGGTACTCGAAAAGCCTGGTGTACATATCCGTTCGTCTGCTCATCCCAATAAGCCACTGTTTCTCTCGTGTCCGCATCATCCACCAGATTGAACAGACTTTCAATCGTTTGTAAGGTTCCCCGGAAGGCAGAATGCTCTGTTACGCGAATACGTTCTCCATCCAGCCATACATTCCGTTCATCGTTCAACCGTTGCAGATAAGCTTGTCCACGGGACATTGTTATGCTCAATGTAATCCTCCTTCTCAGTTAGAAAGGCTAGGAAACTCAATGGTGATAATGTTTTAATCATTTCGAGACTCAAGTTAACTAAAATGATACATATTGTATCTATTGAAATAGTACTTTGCTTTGGAGGAAAAAGTCAACAGACACCAAACCTAAGGTCCGGTGTCTGTTCTATTAGATTTATATTAGATCAATTTGGCATACATATGACGCAGATAGCGCCAGCGTACCAGAAGGAAGAACAGAATCTGCATGGATGCAAATACGAGGAAAATGCGCAAAGTATAACCCATAACAGAGAAATCAACCAACTGCTGTAATGCAACAAATGCAACAGAGCTGTGGATAATGGCCAAGGCTATTGGCAGGAAAAACATCAATACCAGTTGTCTGGTTACGATGTTGCGAAGCTCCGGGCGACTCAGTCCCATCTTACCAATCATGCGGTACTGCTCTTCATCCCGTTCCAGATCAGCATATAACCGGAAGTAGGTAAAACTTGCAGCAAAGGTGAAAAAGACAATGCCAATCAATCCACTTAGAATTAGGATAATACCATTAGTTTGTTTGGAATTAAGCCAATCCAGCACGAGAGCGCTGATCTCGAAGTATCCCTGACCATCTGAGTCATTTTGAATGGATTCAATCAGATCAGGAGCAAACTTCCGCGTTCCCATCCAATCTGTCACAACAAATTGAGTTTTTTTATCGGGATAATAATTTTCATCAGCCTCGATTTGAATATTAAATTCCTTATTCATCTTGTCGTACAGCTCATTGGATACCACATAAACTTCCCTTTTGAATTCAACAGGGATGACGATATCGGTTGCAGGTGTTGTTAATCTGACCTTTTCCTGAACTTCCCACATACTGATATTTTTCTGAGATGAACCCTGCCCGGCTTCTGCTCGTAATGTCTTGCGACTCGTAAGATTGCCCGGAGTCATAAAGGCATCGTTGACATTCTCCAAAGTTCGCTCTTTGTAACCAAGTGCCTTGGCAAGATGATTATATTCACTGAGTTTGATAATATAGTTGCCCTCGTCATCAAATAGCGGAATATAACTTCCTTTCTGATACGGAACTTCATTATCAATTAAAGTCTCTTCGATCTTCCTGATGTGCCGTTCTGCGCCAGGTGTATCCCATGAATTTTGGTAGGTAAACGCATATGGATTTGACATCGATGACAATCCCGGATCAGCGATCGCCAGCATCGTACCAATGCCTGTAAAGGCGGAAGCCGAGATCACACTCACCATAAAAAACATGACCGCATTATCTTTCATTCGATAGGTAAGTTCGGACAGAAATAGCAAATTCGTTTTGCGGAAAAACAAACGCTTATTGCCTTTGAGCGCCCGAATGGCATACACACTAAGTTGGGTGAATAACAAATACGTGCCTGCAATAACCAAAACAACACTACCAAGCAGCAAAGGGAAAGAGTATGTGATCCATACAAAGGCAAATACACCCACATATCCACCCCCAATGAGTATGACGGAGAGAAGTGCTAAAAGACGAGAAGCCTTTGGCTCGGGTTTTGGTTTTTCCTCTGATTTTACAAGATCAATCAATGACCCTTTTCGCATCAGCAGCGATGAGCTCAGCGCAATCACAACAAACAGCAGCAGAAATGCTCCGACAGTAAGTGCGATTGCTTTTAATGGAAAATAGAATCGGAGACTTTCTTCCACCGCCAGCATCGAACCGCAGATCAACAGGATCAGCTTGGCAAAGATCATTCCTAATCCAACGCCTGCCACAATGGCGGCGAGTCCAATGCACAAGTTTTCCATAAATAACAGTCGGTTCATCTGTTTACGTGTCATGCCAATGATTTGAAATATGCCGAATTCTTTTTTACGCGTCTTGAGAAATGAACCTACGGAATAGAGCAGAAACAGAAACGAAAAGATGAAAATAATGATCTCAGCAATCAAAAACCCCTGATTCGCAAGCATGGTCACTGTCCCACTTGAACCCTTCAGTCCATCCTTCAGATCCGGGTGAAACAAAAGAAGTGCATACGTAAAAAAGATCATGACGGAAAACGTACTGCTCAGAAAATGGGCCAGGTAAATTCGTTTGTTCCGAACAACATTATTAATGGCGAACTGGCGAAAATTCATGTCCGGAGCCTCCCATCAGGGATAATACGTTGATAATTCGTTGATAGAACGTCGATCGGTTATCTCCGTAATGAATCTCGTTGTACAGTCGTCCATCCTTAATAAATACAACCCGGCTGCAATAACTTGCCGCAACAGCGTCATGCGTGACCAGCAGCATGGTGGCTCGATCTTCCTGGTTGCGACGTTCCAGCATCTCCATTACATCACGCGCTGCCTTCGAATCGAGATTTCCTGTAGGCTCATCGGCCAGCACCAGCTTGGGAGAATGAATCAGGGCTCGTGCGATTGCTGTCCGCTGGGCTTGACCTCCGGAAATTTCATACGTGCGTTTGTTCAGAAGAGATGCGATGCCGAGCTTCTCTGCGAGTCGATCAACACGTTCATTCATCTCCTCAACCGGTACTCCGTCCAGCGTAAGGGGCAGGACAATATTTTCTTTTACCGTGAGTGTGTTGAGTAGGTTAAACGACTGAAATACGAACCCCAGCTCTCGGCGTCTGAACAGAGCCAGTTCATCGTGATTCAGTTCAAACGGGTTCTTACCTGCAATCTTCAGTTCCCCTGAAGTAGGGTGGTCAATGGTTGAAATCATGTTCAGCAACGTTGTTTTGCCGCTGCCTGATGGACCCATGATGCCAACGAATTCCCCCTCCTGAATACTGAGATCAATTCCTGACAAGGCTTCGTATGACACGATCCCTTTATAAATTTTGCTAATCTGTTTCACTGAACATATTTCCATAGGTTAATGGCTCCTTTTAGATTTCGGATTTGAATTAAACAAAGTTGAACTGAACTTCATCGCAATTCGAGGTCGTTCTCTACTTTCTGACTTCAGTCTATCGAAGTTTCGACCATTCTCCTATGGATTAACCTTTCATCTTCATGACATTATTGTAAGGTTATATGTCTCGTCGCCCTTTGGCGTGTTTCTTCTATGTAGAAAATGAGAAAGACGCCGATCCCTGTCAGGGCACCAGACGTCTTCTCAATTCGTTCCACATTATGCGCTTTATATTTAAATTTCAAATGTAATGGTTACCGTTGTCCCTTCTCCCTGAATGGATGTAAGATCAATCCGATGGTTCATTCGTGTCAGGACATCTTTAACAATATACAGTCCCATCCCCGTGGATTCTTTAAAATGTCGCCCATTCTCTCCGGTGAAAAAAGGCTGGTACACTCGGTTGAGATCCGACTTGGGAATACCCACTCCTTGATCCTTCACTTCAAGAATGATGGACCGTGTGGCTTCATAAGCCTGGATGGTTACCTTTTGCCCGTTCCCCCCGGAAGAGTACTTGATGGCATTGGATAACAGCTGTACGAGGACAAACCGAACCCACTTTGCATCCGACTGAACCACTAACGCAGAATCAATTTTCATCTCGGGATATACGTGATTGCGAATGAAGAATCGTTTCAGTTCATGGATGGCTTCTTCTCCGGCCGTCTTGAGGGATACGGGCTCCACACTGAAATCCTGTTCAAATGTCTCCAGCCGCGCCATGTACAACACCGTTTCCAGTCCTCGTCTCATCTGGTCTGCTTCCTCTCGAATGCTGATGAAACGGGGGTCCTCATCCTCCTGATCCTCAACCGTCAGTTCAATGACGGACAAAGGTGTCTTCATCTGATGAACCCATTGATTCATAAAAGTCAGATATTCCTGTTGACGCTGTTCCAGACGATGCAGATGTGCATAATAATGACCGTACTGTGAGTCCAGCAGTTCTGACAATGCCTGTGGCAAGGGAGCAGGCTCATTCAATGGAACAAATTCTTTTAGATCATTCATTCGATGGGACATCCGGGAATAAAACATGCGATGGGACAGATACCGATAAATGAGATAGGCTGCGTATAGGACTAACCCCAGAGATACCGCATACGTGGCCGTTAACCAGTGGTCATAGCCGTCGTACCAGAAGACCGCAACCACGGTGAGCAGCACAACGATTACCCAACAAGTCAGTACAATATGTTCTTTGATAAACAACTTCATGAAGGCGACGATGCCTTCCAATTACTGTTGAGTCGATAACCTGAACCTCTTACCGTCTCCAGCGCATCTGTAATTCCCAGCTCAGTCAATCGTTTACGAACGCGGGTCACATTCACGCTAAGTGTATTATCATCCACAAACGAATCGTCCCACAGCTTTTCCAAGATGGTTTCACGACTAACCAGTTTGGGACTGCGACGCAGCAACGTCTCCAGCAAAATGGTTTCTTTCTTGGTCAGTTGTATCTTGCGGTCACCGAGCTCCATCTCCAATCTTTCCAGATAAACAGTTAGTCCATCCAGTTCCACCTTGCGCTCTTCATGACGCGTAGCGTAATCGCCATACACCCGGCGCAGCTGACTTCGAATTTTGGCCATGACAATCTCATGCTCAAACGGCTTCGTAATATAATCGTCCGCACCGTTCTCAAGCGCCATGACCTGATCCATCTTGCCACTTCGGGCCGAGATGAAAATAATCGGACATGTGGAAATGGAACGAATTTGGCGACACCAATAGAACCCATCGTAACTCGGCAAGTTGATATCCAGCAGCACGACATGCGGCTTAACTTGTTCAAACTGCTGAACGACTTGCTCAAAATCCTCAACCGCAACGGCCCTGTCACCATATCGCTCGATATGGGATTGAAGAAGACCCGCAATCTTCGGATCATCTTCAATAATCATTATCGTATACATAAAAAGGTCTCACCTCTAACCTGTCGTAATGGAATATGCAATTCTCTTTCCAAAATCATAACACAGGTTGGTACTATCGGGCATCGACCTGCTTGCGCCAATCCACAATGTCAGCGTTCAGCTGCTTCAAATCGCCAGACGGCTGCTGCTCATCGGACAAGTTATACTTCTGTTTCAAAGCCAGAATTCGATATACACTTTCATTAATTCGAGATTCTGAAATCTTCCCTGACTTCACGGCACTTTTCAGTGTATCAAAAATAGTCTTGGCACTTTCATAACTGTGAGCTACCAGCAGAATATCGCTCCCTGCCTGAACCGTCGCCAAGGCGGCATCGTTCAGCTTATAATTTTTCGCGATCGCGCCCATGCTCAGATCATCTGTGATGACCACACCGTCATACTTGAATTTGCCACGCAACTGCTGACCAATAATGACGTTCGACAAAGAGGCGGGATGGTCGGGATCAAGCTTTGGAAACAAAATATGGGCTACCATAACCGCTTCCACCTGTTCCTTCACCGCTGCCTCAAACGGAATCCACTCCAGCTGGGCAAGTTGCTTTTCTGTTTTGTTCACGACAGGCAGATCCAAGTGGGAGTCCACTGACGTGTCTCCATGACCGGGAAAATGCTTCACCACCGGAATAATCCCTTCGTTGCGCAATCCCTTCATCTCGGCTATACCCATTTGGGAGACCAGACTGGCTGAACTCCCAAATGAACGATCCCCAATTACCGGGTTATTCGGATTACTGTTTACATCCAGTACTGGAGCAAAATCGACGTTAAAACCTAACAGCTGAATTTGTCTTGCTAACAATTTGCCCATCGTTTGAGCCAATTCAGCATCCTTCGTCTTGCCCACTTTCCCATTGGAAGGTATAGACTCTACCGTTTCTGGCATTCGACTAACTTTGCCACCCTCCTGATCCACACTCATGAAGATAGGAACCGGATTGGAACGATTGGCATCCTTAATGGATTGTACGAACTTTGCTGTTCCTGGCACGGTCGAGACATTATTTGCATAGAAAATAATCCCTCCCACCTTCTGATCCGTGATCATCTGTTTCGCTTGAGCATCCAAAGTGGTTCCCTGAACACCCGCCAGAATCATTTGTCCGATCTTCTCATCCAAAGACAATTGGTCGAGCTGCTCTTCTACCGGATCCTTCTCTTCCTGTGGAGGCACTGTATTCTGTTGATCATCCTGATCATTCTGATTGTTTGCACCTGTGTTTGAATTCGCATTGGTCTCCGTTCCGGCATTATTGTTATTTTGCTCTGACGAGGAAGGCTTCTGTGACTGCCCACATGCGGATAAGAGCAGCATTATTCCGAATAGCAGGCACAACATTTGAAGCGTGTTTATGTGTTTGTTTTTTAACTTGCGACTATGGATATGCAAGGATGGTCATCCTCCTTAAACGTTGTTGTCATTCAGGCTGAATGCGGTTCAGGCATAACCTTATCATAAGGTGGTTCATTTTCAAAATTAGACGGCTCCAGTATATATTCTTATGATGCAGCCTAAAAACGCAAAAAAATTTCCCTTTTTGGGCTTAAAGTGTGGTACTTCATGGTGTTGTTCCTTAGGGCGTGTGTGATTGGAGGGGATGAGAAAAGGTGTCAGCGGTGCGAAAAAGGGTTTTCTATTGTGAATTTTTCATATGTTGAAATTATTATTATAGGGAGGTGAAAAAGCCGCCTTTCGGCGGCATCAGGTTTGTTTTCAGTTTAGAGTGTTTTCAATGCTTCTGCTGTAAAAGGAACAATTTCGGACAGGCGCCCTTCGCGAACTTTGTTTGGCCATTCCGGATCACTCAGCAGTACACGTCCCAACGCGATCAAGTCAAATTCATTATTTTCCATTTTCTCGTTCAACTGATCCAGATGAGCGTCACCTGTTCCCTGGTTTTCGTTCGCTCTGTCCACGAATTCCGCTTCGAGACCTACCGATCCAACGGAGATCGCCGGCTTGCCACTTATTTTCTGTGTCCAGCCTGCAAGATTCAGCTCTGAGCCATCAAATTCCGGCAGCCAGAATCGACGGGTAGAGCAGTGGAAAATATCTACACCTGCAGCCGTGAGGGGTGCAAGGAATTGCTCCAGTTGTTCTGGTGTTTCCACCAGCCGTGCGTCGTAGTTCCCCATTTTCCATTGGGAGAAACGAAGTACGATCGGGAAGTCAGGACCTACTGCAGCGCGACATGCTTCAATAACCTCAACAGCAAAACGCGTGCGCTGTGCCAGATCGCCTCCATATTTATCCGTACGACGATTGGTCTGCTCCCAGAAGAATTGATCAATCAGGTAGCCATGAGCCCCGTGAAGCTCAATACCATCAAAACCGATGCGCTGCGCATCTGCTGCTGCTTGGGCAAACGCCTGGATAAGACCCTTGATCTCGTCCTCTGACAATGGTTCTCTCTCAGGTTCACCTGCCATGCTTATTCCCGATGGGCCTACCGGCTCAGCTTCTGCATTAGGCAGGTCCCCTGAACGGCGGGCTGTACCCACATGCCACAATTGTGGCATGATTTTGCCACCTGCCTCATGGACTGCTTTGACTACATTCGCCCAACCCTGCAATGATTCTTCGCCATGGAACAGCGGAATGCTCGCGCCACTAATGGATGAAGGGTGGTTAATACCCGTTCCTTCCGTAACAATCAGCCCTACACCTCCGGCTGCTCTGCGACGATAATATTCCACGACCTCTGGTCCGGGTACTCCTTCGGGTGAAAATCCACGAGTCATGGGTGCCATGACGATCCGGTTGGACAGGGTAAGCTTGTCCGAGGTAAATGGTTTAAACAAAGCTGACGGTACATTCATTGTGTATTGCTCCTTTACGATTAGATTGGAAGAAAAGATGTACACTTTCTTGCACATGCTATTGTATAACTACCACAGATGTTAATCCGTGAGTTGGTTAAGATATATCACCTTTCTATTTTATAGTTTCTGATTTTTATTTTCAAATTTTCGATTTAAAAGGATTACTACTCTCTTGAACACAAAAATAGAGCAAGCTCGATGTAGCTTCATCTAAGAAGTTCTACGATCTCGTCCTGCTCTGTACAATTAACCTAAACGGCTCTCTCTGTAACCAAAAATGTGGATGAAGCATAGTATATAATCCATAATCTTCCTTTCGTTTAATTAGAATTAACAGGGATGTCATTACGATTAACTCTCAGCAGTTTTCCTGATGAAGTTGATAGAACATCGGGGTCTGTGCCCAGTCCAAAGTAGAAATCACCTTCGTGTTCTTCAAAAGACTTGGCGTACGTGTCCTGGTTAAAACGGAGAATTTCATTCCATGTGTTCAAATCTGTGGATTGATATACCCGGTTTATATAGAGATTTGCACTTTTGCGAGTGTAGGTAAGCACATAGACTTTCCCTTCCCGAAGCAGTATATCCGTAGGAAGCGCTTGAGTATCTGGCAAAATGACGCGTGTTGCCTGATTAATGTCGGTCATCACATTCAAGGATTTGGGTAACAGTTGCCCATCATTGAATACCCCTCCGGCAATATAAAGCAGCTTATTGTTAAAATTAATATTTTTCCCTATTTTATTATACGGAACTGTGCCCGTTTGATAGGATAATCCTGGGAGCATTTTGCTACCATAAATGACCACGTCTTTCTTTTCAAGCTTCTCATTAATCTCTAATACATTGGTTTTATCGCCCCAAATTTTATTGGCAGGATACATCATGCCTGATGCATATAATTTGCCCTTGATCTCAAATAACGTATATGCCCTGAAGCCAAACGTATTGATGGTGGCGAATTTTTGCCAACTTTCGCCTTGATCATGAGAGATTAATACGGTCGGTTTCTGCTCGGTACCCAGCGCTGCAAACAGTTTGCCCTGATAGGACGCCAAATCGTATACGTGTACACCTAGCGGCAGATTGCGATACTTTGTCCATACATCTCCATCTAACCGGTAGAAGTTTCCCATATCCCACTGTTCACCATCCGAATCATTTCCGGGAATATACAATTTGTCGTTCAGCACTTTATAAATATCAATCTGTTCCTCATCTACGAATAATTTGGTCGAAGGAACGATGCTCGGATTGCTATTGGTGACGGACTGCGTTATAAATCTGGGATTGGCTGTATCGTAATAAATGACTGGAATAGGACCCGCATTAGGTGAAACACCTAAATTACTGCTGTTCCCATGACCCATATATATTTTCCCTCTGTACAGCTGCAAGTCCCAAACATTATTGGCATACGGTGCTTTCTTAAAAGGTTTTCCAAGCAACTCAATCTTGGACGTCACATCAGCGGATGTGATAGGCGCACTGGACACCTTGGCAAGTGCCCGTTCGGCAGTTGGCTGATGATTGGTTGAAACATTGTTTTTGGGTTTCGAATTACCCATAAGCAGCCAGCCCATGCCTGCAACAATCGTCAAAATCACGGCTGCCCATTTTGTATTGCTCTGCATGTCCGCTTCCTCCTTCATTTTTATGAAATAACACCTTTATATCAAAATGATACAAATTGTATCTTTTCATATTATGTAAAACGAAACCTACTTGCAACAAATTCCGCCCGTTTAGTGCAAAAAAAATAGACAATCGCATCCGAAGATGCGTTGTCTATTTTTCATAATTCATTGGTGGTTGCCTACCGATTGCGGATCAGTTCCAATTGAGCTCCAACTGGGTGCCTGTTTCCATCCGCTGACTTCCACTCTATTACTTGGCTTGTGATTCGCTCGGTAAAGTTACTCTGCTTTCACCAGAATTTTAACCTGGTTTTTCTCTTTCAGCAGTGCTTCAAATCCATGCTCTACCACTTCGTCCAGGCTGATTCGTTTGGTTACCAGCTTGTCTGCCGGGAAGAAACCTTTAGCCATCAAGCTAATCACAGCCGGGAATACGTCACGGTAACCGATAATGCCATTGACCGTACGCTCCTTCATGACAATGGAGTTTGGCAGGATCGGTGCTTCCTGTTCAAAAATGCTGACGATCATCAATTCACCGCCAATACGTGTTGAATCAATCGCTTGTTGCAGCACCCGTGGAACACCGGTTACTTCATAAGCTACATTTACGCCACCTTGGGTGCGTGCATGAATTTCTTCCACTACTTTGTATTGTGTAGGATCAATAACAATAGCGCCAAGTTCTTCCGCTTTGGCTTTACGTTCTTCGGATAATTCCACAACATAAATATCCGATGCACCAGAAGCTTTCAACGCTTCAATAACCAGCAACCCGATTGGACCTGCACCAAAAACAGCCGCAGTGTCGCCAACTTTCAGTTTGCTTTGACGAACAGCATGAAGAGCTACTGCGGAAGGCTCCACCAACGCTCCTTGCTCGTACGAGATGGAATCAGGAATGGCATGAACCATATATTCCTCAGCCGTTACATACTCCGAGAAACCTCCGCCTCCCCCAGCCAGACCCAAGAAACCCATCTGATCGCACAAATTATATTTCCCTTGTTTACAGGCTTCACAATGACCACATGCATAGATCGGTTCCACCACAACGCGGTCACCTGCCTTATAACGTGTCACGCCTTCTCCTACTTCAACAACTTGTCCTGAAAATTCATGCCCCATCACAACAGGTGCTTGTTCCCCTGTTAGCGGATGCGGTGCTTGAGCCGGAATGAAGATCGGGCCAGCAGTGTACTCGTGCAAGTCACTGCCACAGATACCACACCACTCCACTTTTATTTTAACCTTTCCCTGTTCAGGGCGGGGTTCATCAATATTTTCGAGACGCAAATCTTTTACTCCATGCCAACGCAATGCTTTCATTTGTTTCATCTCCCAGATCATAAGTTTTGATATAATCGGAAACGTTTCCGTAAGTTAAATATGTCACATTTTAAATAGGCTGTCAAACATAATTTGTCACACATATGTCTATCTTATGAATTTTACGTCGATAATCCTGGTGTAATAACAGCGTTTTTAATATATCGATCATTTTTTGCTCTGTGGCTTTCTGTCCGTTCTCGTGTATATGTTTAATTCAATGGATATAGAATGCGCGATTTATCTCTATTTATCCGTTCGGTTCTTTTGGAAAACCAACAGACATCTCTGTCCTTTCAATCGTATTCACGGGATAGTTATTGGCTCAAATGTTATAATCAAGGTATAGGATTGTCTTTCCATTCGTACATATTTTCAAAATTCGGAATCGTTTCCGATGAAGTGAGGTTAACTAAACGTGAGTAAAGATCAGAAGATTACGATCAAGGATGTTGCAGAACTTGCAGGTGTAGGTATCGCTACCGTCTCCCGAGCCATTAACAATTCCGATGGCATCAGCAACAAAACACGGGATAAAGTCTTGCAGGCCATTGAGGAGCTTGGATTTGTCCCCAATACCTCTGCCCAGAGTTTGAAAATACGCCAGACACATCAGATCGCACTGGTTGTTCCCGACATACGCAATGCTATCATTCCCGAGATCTCTTGGTCTGTTGAACAAACGGCTAAGCAGCATGGGTATCATGTGGTTCAAATCAATACGGCGGGTAATGCACGAACGGAACTGGAAACCATTCGTACGATCAAAAAATTGCACGTGGACGGGCTTATTTTCATGCCTTTGGCATATCCCAAAACATTGCCTGGTTTAATTGATAAAGCTCCCCTTCCCATTTCCATGATCAATTACGGTAAAAAGCTGGACCCTGGTATGAAAGCTGATGTCGTTTCTCTTTCACAGCCTGAAGGGAAATTGGTGATGGAACATCTGATTAAGATTGGACGGACCCGCATTGCATATGCCGGTGCTCCCAAAGACATTATTGAAGAGCGTTATCGGGCTTATGAGCAAGCACTCGGACATGTAGATATCTCGCTTGTTTACTTCGGAGAAGATTTTTCATTGAATACAGGAGCTAATGCAGCGGATTATTTCTATGGACTGACTCACATGCCAGATGCCGTATACGCGATTAACGATATGGTCGCCATCGGACTGGTAAATCGGTTTAAAGAACTAGGCGTTCGTGTCCCTGAAGATATCGCAGTTGTGGGCGTTGATAATAACCAATGGACTACCGTTACGTCTCCGCAGATCAGTTCAGTCTCGATTATGGGCGAAGAAGTGGCCCGACTTGCTACGGAATTGCTGTTAAAACGGATTCGAGAGATGAGCACCACGGATTACGAGCATATTCAATTTGAGCCACGGTTAATTGTGCGCGAGTCCAGCGTTGCCATGATCCGCTCATCTTCACAAGGACCACGCGCATAAGAATGATTGCGAAGACACCGGATTCAATGGACTGTCCAAACCTTTGATAAACACAAAAAGGTGTTCACCAGGAATGAATTTTGTCCTGAGAAACACCTTTTTTTATCTTCATTCACACCCTTTTATCTCAAACCCACCTCCGAGCAATTACTTCTTCGAAAGCAATTGTCTAATCGGTGTTCCTTTCATAAACATCTCAATATCCTCTACGGTATGGTTAAAATAAATGGCATAGTTTCCTTGAGTCACATAACCCAGATGCGGTGTTGCCAGAAGATTGGGCAGTGTACGCAACATATGATTCACAGGAAGAGGTTCCTGTTCATATACGTCTAGACCGGCCCCGGCAATCCACTCATTCTGTAAAGCTTCGACCATCGCCTCTTGATCCACAATGCCTGCACGGGACGTATTGATCAATAAAGCAGTATTTTTCATCCGTTGCAGCTCGGCTCGTCCGATCAGATTACGAGTGCGATCACTGAGCACCAGATGAATGGAAACAATATCGCTTTGTTCCAGCAGCTGTTCCTTCGTCTCTGCCCACTGGACTCCCTGCTCCTCTGCTCTTGTCTGTGTCAAATTCTTACTCCAGGCGATCACGTTCATGCCAAAGGCTTGTGCAATCTCTGCCATCCGGTTGCCAATCTTGCCTAAACCGAGCAGTCCCAGTGTCTTTCCGTACAAATCCATGCCAACTGTACTCTGCCAATTCCGATTGGAACGCAGTGCGTTATTTTCAGTTACCAGCTGTCTAGACAGACCCAGTATCAGCGCCCATGTCAGTTCCGTCGGCGGGTTCGAGCTGCCTTCCGTGCCACAGACGATTACTCCACTTTCTTCCGCGGCCCGGAGATCAATGGAGGCATTGCGCATGCCGCTTGTAATCAGAAGCTTGAGTTTGGGCAATTGTGTAATCACGGATTCAGGAAATGGTGTACGCTCACGCATCAAGACAATAATTTCAAAATCCTGCAGTTCCTGAACGACCTTCTCTTCTGATCCCAAATAGTTATTGAACGTCTGAACCTCAACCCGATCCAGGATAGGAGTCCAATCCGCTGAAGAAAGGGCTACATTCTGATAATCATCCAATATGGCACAACGCAACTTCGTCTGCATGGTTGAATCTCCTCCTCATATATGTGCATCATCAAACATTCTTTGAACATGTTACCCGAATATGTAAATCATAGTATACACCCTAATTTAATCTATACCCTATCTGTATTGTATCAACTCAAGCCCTCATCTGCCCAATGTCCTCAGACACAAAAAGAGCAGGAACAGATTCCCGCTTGTCGCTCTCACTTCAGAACACCTTGAAAAGCAGCGCCGTGATCAGTATGGCCATCGCCACTTGAAGCAAGGACCGTATTTTTAGAAAAATCGTATCTAATTTTGATTGATCATTCTCTGTCAGCGAACCCACAATAGCAATAAAAGCAAGTATGCCAATCACAATCAAACTGAACTTGATGATCCCCATCCCGCCGTATGTTGTCAGCAGCACACCTATAATGTATAAAACGACAAGGTAGATCCTATGAAAATAACGCTCCATATGAACACCCTTTCTAAAAATGAAATCCTTCCCTCATTCCTCAAGCAACGATAACGTAACCTTAATACTCTGCTGCACAAATGAGCGATCCGGCTCCGATTTCATCATCACGGTCAATCCAATCATCGATACAACCAGAGACTTGGACAACGCACTTGCATCGAGATCATTAGACAATTCCCCTGTTTCCTGCCCCCGTTCAATCGTCTCCTTGAAAATCGCTACCAGATACATCTGGTGCTCGCGTGTCAGAACAGCGAATTTGGGGTCATGCGGAGCCAGTTCAACCATCGTATTGATGCAAAAACAGCCGTGACGAGTATCTGTCACATCCCCTTCTGCTCCAATATGTTCAAATAAGGCACGGAAGGCTTCTTTTACAGAGCATGTATGTTGAAGCCTGAATCTGACCTGCGCGGCATGCAAAGTTGTATATCTGCGAAGTGCCGTTTCAAACAATTCCTTTTTGTCACCAAAAGCCGCATAAAGACTGGGACGTTGAATTCCCATGGCTGTTGTCAAATCACTTAGGGACGTCGTCTCAAATCCCTTATCCCAAAAAATCTGCATCGCTGCTTCCAGTGCCTGATCCGTATCAAATTCCCGTTGTCTAACCATGTATTCACCCTCTTTATGTATCGATCAGTATACATCTATTTTAATCTAGATCCAATTTCCATGTCAAACCTATCTTTATTTATAAAAGAAAAATCAACCATTCCATTTTATTTCTTGACATCGTGTCAAAGCGTGAAGTATGTTTATTCGGAATCATAATGTACTGATCGGTATATTTAAATTCAACCGTGTTCTTACCGCTCCCCCTAACTTACCACATTCGAATACAGAAAGGTGAATCATCCATGCAAAATCCATCTCATCAAGCACATCCCTTCAGCGAAGGACGTCCAGGCATGTCCCGACTTGTCGCGCTGTTATTTGCCCTGTGCAGCGGACTGGCGGTAGCCAACATTTATTATGCCCAGCCTTTGCTCGACTCCATTGCTGACGAGTTTAGAATCTCTCATTCCTCTATTGGAATCGTTATTACCGTAACCCAGATTTGTTACGCCCTCGGATTGTTATTACTGGTCCCACTTGGTGATCTATTGAACCGGCGCAAGCTGATCATGATCCAGATGCTTTTATCCGTAATCGCCCTGGTTACTGTCGGTACCTCATCATCCAGCCAGGTTCTATTCATTGGAATGGCCGCCATCGGGCTGCTTGCCGTGATTACACAAACACTCGTTGCCTTTGCCGCCTCCCTGGCTGTACCTTCAGAACGAGGGCGTATCGTCGGTCTGGTCACAAGCGGAATCGTCATAGGCATATTACTGGCGCGAACCATAGCAGGCACCTTAAACGATTGGATCGGCTGGAGATCAGTCTATCTCTTCTCTGCCAGTCTGACATTACTCGGGATTATCGCACTGTTTCTTGTACTCCCAAAACACGAACCCAAGCGAGAGAAACTCAGCTACACCCAATTAATTGTTTCAGTCATGCAACTGTACCGTGAGTTGCCTATTCTGCGAACACGCGGCGTTCTCGCCATGTTAATTTTCACAGCCTTTAGCACGTTATGGACTTCCATGGTGTTGCCACTTAGTGCTCCGCCACTTTCCCTGTCACATACTGCTATTGGAGCCTTTGGTCTCGCGGGAGCTGCTGGTGCCCTGGCTGCTGCACGTGCTGGAAAACTGGCTGATCGGGGATTGGGACAAAAGACGACGGGCGTCGCTCTGGTCATATTGCTTCTATCCTGGCTGCCCATTGGCTATGTTCACCACTCTTTATGGCTGCTTGTAGCTGGGGTAATTATGCTGGACCTTGCCGTGCAGGCCGTACATGTCACCAACCAGAGTCTGATCTATGAAGTTCGACCAGAGGCGCAGAGCCGTTTGACGGGCGCCTACATGATCTTTTATTCAATAGGAAGTGCTACCGGCTCCATTGCTTCTACTCAAGTGTACGCATGGGCAGGTTGGACTGGCGTTTGCTGGCTGGGTGCAGGCGTGAGTGCCGCTGCGCTTCTGTTCTGGACCATTGATCGATATATCCATCGAAATTCGGATCAATAAAAGAACTTATTCCAGCTTATTCCATACCACGATAAACAGCGTGGCTAACGGACCAAATAACAGGGAAATCAGAAACCAGTTACGGCCACTTCTGTTTTTTCCCTGAGCAAGTCCGGCATTAATAAGGGCAAGTGTGCCCCAACCTACAAAATATTCGTTTTCCATCAACTATCATTTCCTCCTTACAGATCGGCCCTATCTATTCTCTAGTAACGCCTTTAGCTTCAAATTACGGCTCTCCAGGAAAGCCTGCATATACCTCTTGAGTACAATCCGCTCTGCAACCCAACCCAGAACACCAAGGGGAGCTTCAAATCTCAGTGTGTCCCTCATAGAAGTGGTCTGCTCTCCAAGCTTGTTGAAGCTGTGTTCATGTCTCATGCTCTTGAAAGCACCTTTCTCCATCTGATCCACAAAGAGATACGGCGGATTGTACTCGGCGATCCGGGAAGTCAGCTTCTGTCTTATCCCGAAATGGCTCGCTTCGAAAGTTACCGTATCGCCTTCACCAATTCTGCCCGTTGTAACACCCGCTACAGCCTGCTCACGGGTATGTTCCCAGACGGTCCGGGTATGAATATCAATGTCCCGCGCATAGTCAAAGCATCGCTCAATGGGCGCATGTATTGTAATCTCGGTTACCACTTCAATCAAGGACGATCACTCCTTTTCCGCTTCCTTTGCCTAAGGCTATGTTAAATTCTAATGTTGATATTTGACCATAAGAAAACCGCATTCGTTGAAAAGGCGGTTTATTGCTATCGTGTCCCGTTAGCGCAAGGACTTACTCTGTTGAATTTCGTGTTCCTCAACATAAAGCGGCATCAGAGAAGGCGGATCGTACCTTATCGCGGCCTTTAAACGACAAAATGGTGCCGATAGCCTAGCCCCACAGCCGAAACGAAATAATGAGTCTAATCCGACAGTGCCCGCATGATGTTGGATTTCGCCTCTACCGCAATCGCTTCATTCCCATCATCGACCGCTTGCATTAAGACCAGTATGGGGATGTATACCGCGATCAGCCGTGCCAGCAGCTTCGTTTCCTCGTCCGCTCCTCCGTACGTTTCAAAAAACACGCCGCGAGCGTAAGGTGGTAAAAAGCTATAAGCAACGCTCAAATCGCAAGCCGGATGGCCTACGCTCAGATCGCCCCAATCAATGATGCCGGAAACGATCCCGTTCTCATTTACAAGCATATTTTTGAAATGAAGATCGCCATGTAGCAGTGCATTCACCGCCTCGACACGGTCCTTTTGCAGCCTGCTAATATACGCTTCGATCACACCGGACTCCTCCGGCGACAAGTGTTCAACCACCTTCGATAGAAAGCCCTCCAATTTCACTTTGCGCGATGCTATGTCCGTCAAGTTTCGATGATCTTGCTGAACTCCGCACTTCAGCGCCGCCTGCACCGGAAACTCATGCAATTTCCGCAAAAATTTCGCCAACGTCTCTGCCGATAAAGCCCGGCGTTCTTCCGTCAAACCGATTGGGAAATCTCCTGACACGTAGGCATAGCCAAGAAATGGTGCCGGGTATTCGCCACTTGCTTCGCCATAAAACAACGGTTTCGGATAGGGGATGGTCATATATGCCTCCAGCTTCGGCAGCAGCTTCCCTTCCATACGAATAGAGCCAACTGCAATCTTTCTTCTTGGAAACCGGAACACATACTCGTCACCGATGAGAAAAACCGTATTGTCCCAGCCCCAGCCCAATCGCTTTACTTGCTTCGATGACAGCTGAGGGAATTGTCTGCCGATCAGCGTCCGCGCCTGCTCTTCGTTAACCTCCCACTCCGCATCCCATACATTCGTTCCTCCCATGAATTGTCTGCCTCCTCGTTCCTTACGTTATTTAGATGTTTACATTCCCTGGAATTTACGCATAACTGCCCGTTAGCTTAACAAGAATAAGTAGAAAGCCGAGTCGGTCACAGTAAACAGACACAATTTGACCAACATATTTTTCTTATTCGACGCGGTATTCTCATACTTGCTGTCTAAGTAACGAAACCACGCCAAGTAATTCTGCAAATACTTTGTTGCAACACCATTGATGCGATCCATCCATTCCTTCAAGCGGCTGTGGTAGCTGCTGGTTCGGGACTGCAAAAAGTAGATAAGTTCTCGCTTACCATTATCGTCCAACGTATCAGCAAGCTTTTTCAGTTCGTTTAAATCCATGGGCAAATCATCTCCGAACAGTTATATTGCCCTTATTAAAGAACACTTGTTCGTATTTTTCAAATATCAACAACAAAGTTTAACATACTCTTGCCTAAAAAGGAAGATTAAGGTCTTTGCAAAGTATACTCCTGGTCACCATGAAGAACAATTCAGTGCATGATCTAAATTAAAAACGGGTCCCCTGTTATCTTATAGGAGGCCCGTTTTCTGTATGAATTCATTTGTTATTCAAACTTAGATAATTAATTCATTAATGGCAAGAGTGCGTTCTTTGGACAGATCACGATATTGTTCCGATTCCACCTTGATCAGTGGTTTAAAAATATCGGATGTATTGTTCATGACAATAACACCCCGCTCGCCGTTGCTCAGCAGTACTTGTTTACCAATAAAATTAGGAAGCAGATGCTGCATCAAGGCTTGAACCGGCTTCTCATTCAGTTTGCCGAATCCCATCGCATAAATATCGCGCAAGTTATTGATCAGGTTCGGATTGCTGCTTCCGTGACTGCCGGATCTCATCCCGATGTATATGTCAGCGACTGATACGATCTGTGTATATGGATGAATTTCGTCTTTCTTCAGTTGCATCGGATATCCGGTACCATCCTCCAGTTCATGATGCTGAAGAGCTACCAGCGCTGTAGCCTCATCGGTCATGGAACTTTTGATAATATCATGTCCATAGATCGTGTGACGCTGCAATTCGAGCTGTTCATCTGCGGTTAACGGTTCCACCTTGTTGCGTATCCGATGAGATACCTTGCATTTGCCAATATCGTGAAGATAGCCACCACGACTGATCTGATAACTTTCTTTTTGGGAATAACCAAGCCAGTTAGCTAGGTAAAATGACAACAGTCCAACCTGAATGGAATGTGTGTAGTTATTGACATCATCCCGTTCCAGCATCATCAGGAGATGCACGACATCCTTTTGCTCGTCCAATCCCTCCACCATCGGTTGAAGCGCATCGTCCACCATTGTTGCGTTGAACTTGCCCACAGTCAGCGCTTCGAGAAACGCGGATTGATAATTATGTACAGTTTGTATAAATTGGGATTTCATTTCTTCTTCAGGCGGTTCTTCCTTGGTGCTTGTGCTTGTGCTTGCTCCAGATGCAAATTTTGCTGCAGCAGCAAAGAATTCCGCTTCCGTGATCTCTTCCTCGCGTGGTTCAATATCCACATAGTCTACGCGGTGCTGCATCAGCAAGGTGATATCTTCACTTTTGATCACAGTACCCTGACCCAGAACGTGTAATCCCGCTTCGCTGAATGTATCCGCAGTTAGACGGTCTCCATCTTGCAGGTTCATAATATGGATTCTCAAATCGGTATTCCCCCTGAACAATCATTTATAGTCAACAGTACCCGTTAGATCGGGTCCCAAAAATCCCTATACTACTTTATATCGATAAATACATTCTTTTTCTCCATAGTCCAAACGACCTTAATCGTAAAAGGAAATACGAACGTATAAGACTTTATTCTCAGTCCCATTTCCAAAAAAGTCCCGGTTTGAATTTGTATTTAGATATCTGGCATATCGCTTTACACATATATAACCAAAAAGCCCAAAAAAATCTTTGGGCTTTTATTGAATTCAACTAAATTTTGATTGAACTCAGGCTCGCTCCCTGTACGAAAAAGCGTTCAATCCCTTTCTCAACAGATGGGTCTGGAATTAATGGTGGTGCCTGATGCGGCTTCACTCTGGCATCGATAATGATCTGGTCACAGCCCCAATGTTTATAGTTGTAACTGCTGTTCACACCGTACATATCATGGGACGGATTACTGCGGGTAAATGTCGCCCACAAGAAGTTGCTGAGATTCGCACTCAGGAAAGAACTATCGTCACATAATACAATCATTGGACAAGAAGACAGGTCTCCTTTTTCCTTCAGCATGTCCGTAAATGCCTTCATTTCTTGTTCTGTATCCGCATAACTATTGAATGGCGCACCCTGAATAGCTACAATTCCTGGCATCACCAGCTGCGGATTACTATAACCTCGGATATCCTTCAATGTCTCCGGTACTTCACGGCACAATTCCCGTTTCTTGTCCCCATAGGCTGCAAATACAACCTTACTGCCGCTGTTCAACCCGGTTCCCGAGTAATCCAGCGTATCGATCGTTGTGTTGGTATGGAAATGAATGTCCCGTTGCAGATCCATTCGTTCCAGGATATACGTCAGGAACTCCACTTCTCGGTGCGTATCCAGCGGTTGCTGATCTTCTGCTGTGATAAACAAATACTTCGCCAGACTGAGCTGGCCTGTACCCAGAATACGACTCGCAATCGTCAGCAGCTCTGTTGGCTGTTTTACCGTCTGATAGGGCGTATACCGCTCACTTCCGATCGCGAACAGAAGCGGATGCACTCCTGCTGCATCGACAGCATGGACTTCTTTCACACCGGGAACTTCCTGTTTAATGGCATCACCCGTAATTTCGTGAATCAGATCCCCAAATGCAGTATCCTCTTGCGGAGGACGACCCACCACGGTAAATGGCCAGATCGCATTCGGCTTGGCGTACACTTTATGCACTCTCATTAGTGGGAACGGATGGGTCAGACTGTAATATCCAAGATGATCACCAAACGGTCCTTCAGGCTTCGTCTCGTCCGGGTAAATATCACCCGTGATGACAAAATCGGCGTCATTGCTGATGCAATACCCATCCTTATAGCTGTAACGGAAACGCCGGCCGGCAAGTAGCCCCGCGAAAGTCATCTCACTGAGTCCTTCAGGCAAAGGCATCACTGCAGAAAGTGTATGTGCCGGCGGACCCCCAATGAATATACTCACTTTCAGGGGTTCTCCCTTTTTGACTGCTTTGGCCTGATGAATACCAATTCCGCGATGGATCTGATAATGAAGTCCAATTTCCTTATTCAGTTCATAATCATTACCACTTAGCTGTACCCGATACATGCCCAGATTGGAGTTCATGATGCCTGGCTTGTCTGGGTCTTCCGAATAGACTTGAGGCAGCGTAACGAATGCTCCACCATCCATAGGCCAATGCTTGATCAACGGCAGATCCGAGATTTGAATCTCTTGCGCGGTTACAGGCAAACTGATGGACTTCTGCTTAGGTAGAGCCTGCCACGCGGCAAGACCGGTGCTGATATGCTGAAAAGGCGTCTTGAGTGCCTTCATTGGATCATCCCGGACAGCCATGACACGTTGTACACCTTCAAGCGTTCCACGGAACATGAATTTGCTTCGTTCCAGTGTACCGAACAGGTTCGAAACAGCCTGGAACTTGGAGCCTTTCACATTTTCGAAAAGCAGAGCTGGGCCTTTCGCCTCATGCACTTTCATATGTATCGCTGCCATCTCCAAATGAGGGTCCACTTCTTCCTTCACTCGAATCAAATGTCCATGCTGCTCCAGATCATTAATGCAATCTTCCATATTGCGATATTTCATTGGATGGCTCCATTCTGTATATAATAAATTGTTATGTTCATATATTCACATAGATGTGCAGGGGTAGCGGATAGAATAAAACGTTGAATCTAATTTACTCTCGTCACCATATAAATGGATTGATACTCACATCTCTTCTATCTTATCAAATCATCTGCCACTAAACAAAACAATATATCAGATCTTTCACGCAGTGCTCACCAAAAAGCAATATTTAAGCAACAGGGTCTTGTATTCTAAGGACCAAGATTGCTTCAATATTGCTAATTGAGCTTACTTAAGATGTAGTCGAAGGTCTGGGGATCGTAACCGTAAACTGCGTTCCTTCTTCAACCCTGCTCTCCACATCAATTGTACAATCATGCAATTTCAAAATTTTAATCACGATGGAAAGCCCTAATCCATTACCTCTAAGAGCACTGCTCCGTGCTTTGTCCACCATATAAAATCGATCGAAAATATACGGAAGGGCCTCCTCGGGTATTCCTTGTCCTGAGTCTCTAATCGATACCTTCACGAATGACGTGGACATCTCGATTTCGATGTGAATGGACCCATCGGTACCCGTATATTTTATCGCATTGTTGATTAAATTCTGCCAGACCTGCTCAAACAAATCTTTATCGACCGTGATCTCGCAAGGCAATAAATCCAATTCAATTTTGATATTTTTGTGCGCCCACTGGGGCTCCGCTAATACGATCGCTCTTCTTAATTGTTCATCTAATTGGAACGTACTGAGATTAAACGGATGGTGCTCCGAGTCCAGCGAGGCTAACCGAAGTAAATTATCACTAAGCCTGGAAAGGCGTAATGTTTCCTCGTATATGATATCCAGATGCTCTTTCTGCTCTTCCAAAGGGATGACACCATCTTGCAGCGCTCTTGTGAATCCTCTAATCGATGTTAGTGGGGACTGCATTTCATGAGAGACATTACTGACAAAATCATCACGCACCGAGTCTATTTTTTGCAACTCACGGGCCATATGATTAAAGCTCTCCATCAGCTCACCAAACTCATCTGGATTATTATGTTTCAACCGGACAGACAGATCGCCTGAAGCCATTTTCTTAGCTGCAGCAGTTAGCCTTTTGATCGGTTTCACAATGTACCCAGACATGAACATGATTAATAAGCTTCCTATGACTAAGACAGTTAATAGCGATATAAATAATGTACGTTTCACATTATGAAAAATCGATGAAAAATTAATTTTGATCAGGAGCGCATCTTTTTCTTCATTCATCCTGGGAACACCAACAATCGCTGTCTCATCTTTATTGGATAGAATAAACGCTTCCGTGGTATTTTCATCGAATAATTCATGAACTTTATCATCTGGTAGTGAAGCAAGCACTTCACTTTGTTCATTCACGGAGTTTATGTCCAAGCCGTATCGTGCAAAGATATCCAAGCTTGTTTTCACTTTTTCCGGATCATCAATCAGATTTATCATCGTAGCTATGTCTTCGGCAATCGTAACCATAGAATGATTTGGTGTGTTTTCCTGAGACCGCATATTTAATATAAAGGAGAGAATTAAACTGACGATCACAATACCAAAAAAGGTAACTACGATTCGTAGACGCAGGCTTTTCCTCACGATTTTCATACACTCTCCAAACGATATCCAAGTCCTCTTATCGTCGAAATGATCAACTCAGGGATCGGTTCAAGCCGTTCTCGTAACCTTTTGATATGCACATCAACGGTACGCTCATCACCTTCATAATCGATTCCCCATATATCTTCTATAAGCTGTGTACGTGTGAATATTTGCCCTGGCAAACTCGCCAGAGCAAACAACAATTCACATTCCTTCTTTTTCAATTCAACCGTTTGAGCTCCTGCCTCCACTGTCAAATTGCTCAGATCAATCGTTGCACCGCCTATATGAATAACATTCGATGAAATCTTGTTGTATCTCTTCATTAAAGATTTCACACGCAAAATTAACTCCACAGGATCAAAAGGTTTTACTAAATAATCGTCTGACCCTGCATTGAATCCTCTGACTTTATCCTTGGATTCTCCTTTGGCAGTCACCATTAGAATCGGAATATCCAGATAAGATCGAATGTCTTCGGTCAGTTCAATACCATCTACTCTTGGCATCATCACATCTACAATCGCTAAATCAATTTTGGTATGAGAGAGGATGTTCAGTGCTTCTTGGCCATCCGGCGCTTCCACGACGGAAAACTGATTTTTTTCGAGATAAATTCGGATTAATTTGCGGATATGGGAATCATCATCCACCACAAGAATCGTGTTCATGTATCCATTATCCTTTCCGCAATTTTCATTATTCACAACTTAAATTTATTCGTATCGTAAGGATTCCATCGGGTCCAGCTTGGCAGCCTTCGATGATGGCATCAAACCAGCGATGATACTAATCACTGTACTTACAACGATTCCGAACACAATGTAGTATCCCGATAAATTTATTAGCTTAGCTCCAAAAGCGTTGTCCAAGAGAATATTCAACACATAACTAATAATTATCGCAAATACTACCGCAATGATTCCACTGAATACCCCCAATAGAGCAGATTCAGAAAAGAAAATTCGCTTGATGTCCTTCTTTCTTGCTCCAATCGCACGAAGGATTCCGATTTCCTTCGTTCGTTCCACGACACTAATGTAAAGCACAACCAATATCATAATACCGGATACGATTAACGAAATGCCTGCAATACCAGACAGAACGATCGTGGCCATGTTCACGTATGTCGTGATATTTTCCATGATTTTTGCCGACTGGGAGCCTGAGAAGCCCGCATCAACAGCTGCTGCATTAATATCATTGACATATTTCATATCGGTTGCATAAGCGTTAACCTGAATTGGCCCAATCGTTATTCCTTTGTCCGCATACATTTGCTCCAACGTCTGTGATGAAATGTAACCCGGTGATTGCTGCATTGGTGATCTTTGATCTGACGCTTCATAAATACCCGATATGGTTATTTCTTTCTCCAAAGTTACCGGTTTATTATTGCCATCCATCTCATTGATATATAGAAACACAGACTTGCCGATCATGGATTCAGCTTGGTCATTTCCACTTAATTTATTCGCCGTATCGAGGGGTAACAACATCTCATTTTCTACCGGAAGCTTACCCGTTGTTAGCGTTGCTGGATCAAAAGCATCCGTTAACGTCGTTAACTGCGTAAGTGCCACACTTTGCTTTGAATTAACCATAGTCGATTTGCCTGTAATGGTAGTGATGGTCTCTACATGATCCACATTAGGGAATTTGCGAATAGTCTCAATGTCGGCTGTTGTAAAAGGTTCGCCTGCTGCCATCAAGGCTTGCGGGCCTTGCATATCTTTGGCATCTGCACTGGGCTTCGTTATATCCACAAGCAAAGGGTCCATACTTGAATTGATTTCGTCGTTCATATATGTCGTTATTCCATTACCCAAGGAGAGCATCAGGAGTACGCTTAAAATCCCGATCGACCCACCCAATGCAACCAGTACATTACGCTTGCCGTTGAGTTTCATATTTTTGAGAGCCATTTTGAAAGAAGCCAGTAAGCCCAAGTTTCTGGAAGCACCACGACTGCCTTCATAAGTGGTCAAGGAACGATCTTTTAGATGGATATCATCCTTAATCCGTCCCTCCTCAACCTTCACAATACGCGTACCGGAATCAGCTACTTTCTGCGAGTGAGTTACCGCAATGACCAGCATCCCTTTTTGCGCAATACTGTCCAGCAGAGCCAAGATTTGATCCCCGTTTTCCTTATCCAAAGCACCTGTTGGTTCATCCGCCAAAATAATGTCTGGATTGTTCGATAGTGCACGAGCAATGGAAACCCTTTGCTTCTGTCCACCCGACAGCTGGTTAGGCCGTTTGTTCAGATGATTCTTCAGCCCGACCTCGGTCAAAATATCTATAGCGCGCTTATTGCGTTCCTTTTCACTTGTGTCCGTCATTTGCATGGCAATCGTAACGTTCTCCAGCACAGACAGATGCGGGATCAGATTGAAATTTTGAAACACAAAGCCGATATTATTCTTCCGATAATCATCCATTTCCTTTTCAGTCATAGCACTTAAGTTCTTTCCACGAACAAGGATCTCCCCTTCAAAATCGGAGTCCATTCCACCAATAATATTCATAAGGGTTGACTTTCCGCAACCCGATTCACCAAGGATCGAGACGAATTCTCCTGTCTCAAAGCTCAAATTCACATCATGGAGCACAGGAACCTTTTCCTTACCATACAGCGTGTATGATTTCTTCACATGTTTTACTTCTAATATAGTCATCTTGATCTCTTCCTCTCCAAGTCATACACCCTATCTATATTGGCCATTTCACATTCTAACAAATTTGTGTGAACTGATAATGAACTGGACAATTCGCGTCTGCCTGGTAAAAGAATTGTCGCTGTCAAAAATCAATATGTAAGGAAAAGCAAACGGAGCCCTACTTTCATTAGGACTCCGTTTGCTTAGTTCCGCTTGGCACATTAAATCCCTTCCACAATATGCTTCGAACGAACCTCTACTTGACGGAAAAGTTCTTCCTCATCTATCGTTAGCAGCTGCCTGCCTCTCATGAGCACACGACCATTCACAATGGTGGTATCTACATCGGCGCCATTCACGCTGTATGCAAGCAATGATTCCAACTGGTGAACCGGCTGCAAATGCGGTTTCTTCAGATCAATCAGAATCAGGTCGGCCTTGCGCCCAACTTCCAGCACACCTACTTCATCCTGAAGGTTCAACAGACCTGCACTTCCCCGTGTAGACATGTGTAGTACCTCTCTTGCCGACAACCGGGTAGGATCACCATAATCCAGCTTTTGCAGCCAGGTCGCAGCCTTGATCTCTTCAAACATATCGATGGTTGTCGCACTGCCTGCCCCGTCAGTTCCAAGACCCACATTAATTCCCTGTGCAATCATCTCGGTAATTGGGGCAATTCCGCAGCCCAGCTTCAGATTGCTGACCGGATTGTGCGCTACTCCACCACGCATGCCTTTCAGTCTGCCAATATCTCTGCGATTCAGGTGTACACCATGGGCAAGCAGTACGTGTGCTTTTTCGAACATACCTGCCTCTTCCAAATACTCCGTTGGCGTCATGCCATAGCGTTCACGAATTTTCACAACTTCCTCTTTCGTCTCAGCCAGATGAATGTGGATAGGCACATTCTCCTGTTCCGCCATCGCAATGACTTCCCGCAAAGGTTCTACTGGGCAAGTATAGGGAGAATGCGGGCCATACATCGTCGTAATTCGACCCTCAGCCTTACCCGACCAACGTTGTACCAAATCGACCGCTTCCTGTAATCTGCGCCCTCCGTCATCCTCCACAAATACCATTCCGCGTGTGAGAGATGCCCGAATGCCGGTTTCCGTCACCGCTTCTGCGATTTCATTCATGTGAATGTACATATCAGCGTAAGCTGTAGTTCCTGAACGGATCATCTCGGCGATGGATAATCGTGCTCCCCAGTATATATCTTCGGGTGTCATCCGGGCTTCTGCAGGCAGCATCTTACGGTCAAGCCAGTCCATCAGCTTCAGATCATCCGAGAATGCTCGTAACAGACTCATCGGTGTATGCTGGTGAGCATTGATCAGACCTGGCATTGCCAGTTTATATTGACCATCCATAATGTCATCACCAGGTTGAGCCTGAATGTGGGGAGCAATCTCTGCGATACGGTCGCCTACAATGCGAATATCCCCCTTAAAGGGGGAATCGGTGTCTTTCATCGTTAAGATTGTGGCTTGCTGGATTAATATACTCATTCGTTTCACAACTCCTCTAGGTTTGGATTGCCTTACTTCCAAATCCGAGGATAAGCCTTCACGTAACGGCAAGGTCAAGACTAAGTTAATTTTTGAGTCGTCATCGTTCTGAAAGTTTGGATAAAAGGTTTGGGATCTATGTTGACCATATAAGGATAGACTCCGGTGCTGGTATGTAGATAGAAAAAACCACCTTCATTCCCCATTCTCCGAAAGGACATGTCGAACACTTCCGTAATATTAAACTCGCGGTATTTCGTTACAATCTTGTCCGAGTACAGGATCATGGACCGATCACTATACAGTACTTCCTGTGCGAGACCCGTCACTTCTCTCTGTACTTTGTAATAAGGCAATACAGCAATGCAGTTCATGATCTCCCTCCGTTCTACCATGATTATTTGTTCCATCATAGCAGATCGGAGAGCCTGAGCAAAAAAATGATCCAACAACATATATGATTTACGTAATCTTCGTTGTTACTTTCAATGGAAAACGAAGTGCTTCCTGAATATGCTGCAAGGAAAGGCATTGTTCAATGTGAAAAACGCCATGCGGTAGTTCCGTCCGATACATTCTCTCCGCTACCGCCGCCGCAACTGCTGCTGTTGCATCTGCTTCACGCTCGCCAACCAGCAGCTGCTCGAAATGGACTTGTTTGCCCTTTTTCCATCCCACTGCATCTACCTTGACTGCAAACATCGGCTCCCCTCCGGGAATAACCCCAAAAGCCTTGACCGTACCATTACGAAGGGAGGGAATACGCAGTAGTGTGAACAGCCCCATACGTTTCGAAATTGCCATGGATCTAGTCATCCAACGGGAATCGAGACATAACCGAGTGGAAACCGTTGGAATATCAAGTGTACGAGCAACGACGTGTTGATCCGAAAAGTTAAACCGATATGCTTTCCTGCGGCCCAAGTCTGCGCCAAAATCAATCCATTTACCATCGTGAAAACTTTGCACTTCCGCTGGCTTACCTTTTTTCATGACCTGATAGGTAGCATTCATCTGATCCACAGTCCACTCCACCGCGGCTTTTCCGTGTTTTTCACCCAGCCCCAGCATGACAGTAATGTCCGCTTCGTCTACTTGCTCCATATGGGCACCTGCTTCACGCACAAGCAGATTGGTCACCCCAGGCGACAGTCCCACACTAAGCATGGCTGTTGCTTTGGAACGCTGCATTTTGGAATGCAGCTGTTCGACCTGACCCAGAAAGTCATAATTGGCTGAAATATCAATATAATCTGTCCCTGCTTTCGCACAAGCCTCGACAAATTGGGTATCCGCCTGGTCCACACACATGATCACCAACTTGACCGATTGAAGCACAACAGGGTCAATCGCTTTTCGTACATCCAATTGAAGCGGCTGGACTATACCACCCGTAGATCGGCTGAATTCCTCAGCCCGATTCATCCGCGTACCTGCCGCCCATACCTTGCCGGGAAACAATCGTCCCAGTTGCGTACATATCATTTGCCCCACCTGACCATATCCGCCAACAATCCAAATCTGGTCTTTCACAGAATCTGTTTTAGTCTCGTTTCGCATAATACCCCTCCACCCAGAATGCTCCGAAATAACGTGTAATGTGCGAAAATCCGCATTCTTTCATCAGCCCAATCATTTGTTCAGATGAGATAGGATCCGATTCTCGTCCAAGGGAAGCTGCAAACCGCTCCCATTCTTCCTGCTGAATACCATTACTTAACATGTGATCCTGCCAGCCTTGCATCATGGTTGGATATACAGGCGAATGAAGATCGGCATTCACTGCTGCAATAATGAGTGGCGCCCCAGGCTTGAGTCTGGCCGCTAGATTGGACAGGAACCGTCTTTTGGACTCGATCCCCTGAATAAAATGCAGCATTAGCATACTTGTTGCCCCGTCGTAGACCTCACCTTCCGGTAACGCTTCAAGCGTCATGGATTTAAGTTGCACTCTGGCTTCGATCCCCGCCTCCCGGACTCTTCTCTCTGCTAACTGAAGCATCGGCTGGGAAGGATCTACTCCAGTAAACGTCCATCCCGCATGGCGAGAACCAAGCAGAGCTAATTCCTTACCTCCACCTGCTCCGACAATTAGTATCTCAACTTCGTTGTTATCCGTGATAGAAGCGGCAAGCAGTTGCTCCATCAGATCATGCATATGAGAATAACCCGGAATTTTCAGGGCTATCGATTGTTCGTAACGGTTTTCATCCGCCGTATCCCAGTTCAAAGATGGTTGATTGTGGTCCATCGATACTACACTCCTCATGGATTCAAGTTAGACTTGACTCTTCGTTCGTCTAATTTCATTATAGAATGATACGCAGAGCGTACAATCCCAGAACAATGGGATATCTGCATGTGGAGAGGAGAAAGCTTTATGACATCACGCATGGAACCGAACCAGCGACTCATTACTTCTCTCGAAAAAGGAACCTGGACCTCGCGCACCTACCGGGAAGCTGTCCTGAAACAAATTCAGAACATCGTTCCCTATGACGCGTATTGCTTCACAACAGTTGATCCACAGACTCTTCTCTCAACAGGTGCCGTGACGGAAGACGGCATTGAAGCCATTCATGACCGGCTGTTCGTTAATGAATACATGGAAGAAGATATACATAAGTATGCTGATTTGATTCACAGCGGCGACTATACAGCGATCCTTCATGCATCGATAAGCGAAAACCCTATTGCAAGCGCTCGGTATCATAACATCCTTCAACCCGCAGGTTTCAGTGATGAACTTCGGGCTGTACTGGTCAGTGGCGGAGCCTGTTGGGGGTATCTAACCCTATATCGCAAGACGGAACAACCCGTATTCACGGAAGAGGAGCGACTAAGCATTCAGGCCTGGACACCTTCTATTGCATTGATGTTACGATCCACAAGTCTGACTCTTATGGACGAGATTAAGAGCGGAAGTCCCTCGGACCCTGGTATTATGATCACATCGGACTCTTTCGAGCTGTTATCCGTGAACGCTCCCGCTCAATATTGGCTATCACAATTACGTTTACTAGAGCATGTGGGACCAGATGTATTGCCGCGCCCAGTCCGTGCAGTCAGTTCGCATTTACAGCGTCAGATTCGTACAGATTCCGATTTGATGGTTGCGCAAGAACCTATCCTTCATTCGCCTTCCAAAGTTTGCATTCAACTCCTGGATGGCCGTTACCTTGTGCTTCATGCCAGCCGCATGCAACAGTTTTCAGGTCCGGATCAGATTGCGATCAGGCTTGAACAGGCTATGCCGCAGGACTTACTGCCATTACTTGCAGAGAGTCATCGGTTGTCCATTCGGGAACGAGAACTATTGGGTTACGTGCTGCGCAGTTATTCTTCCAGAGAAATTGCGGAAGCGATGCATATATCAGCTTACACGGTACAGGATCATTTAAAATCCATTTTTGCCAAAACAGACGTATCCTCCCGCCGTGAGTTAATTTGGTATTTCGTATCCCGTTTCCAGTTGTCCGATGAACCAGCTATTTGAATGTTATAACTGGACATACAAAAAAAGATGCCTTGTCCCATGGGACAAGGCATCTTTGCGCTACATGATGGTGCAGAACATCCGTTATATCAACACATACGTTAAATTTATATGATTCTAGTGCACCAATCTCATGAGTGAAAACTTAGGACTTAGCGGGCTTCGCAGGTTTGATGTTTTTGTTCTTTACCTGCACAGCCACGGGCTCTTTCGGGTGTTCAACCGGATACAATTTGCGGAACAATAACGTCTGCAAGACCAGGAATGAACCGCCGATCGTCCAATACAGCGGCATCGCTGCAGGTGCCGACAGCGAGAAAAAGGCCATCATCAAAGGAGAGATGTATCCCATGATTGCGAATTGTTTTCGTTGTTCTGGCGCCATATTGGCTTGCGAAACCTTGGCTTGGATCAGATAAATAATAGCTACAACGACTGCAAGCACATAGTCAGGCGCTCCTAATTTGAACCACAGAAAGGAGTGAGATGACAACTCCGGCGTAAGCCGAATAGCCGTGTAGATACCTGACAGAATGGGCAACTGAATCAGCAGTGGCAAGCATCCGATATTCAGCGGATTGAACTTGTGCTTCTTATACAGCTCCATCGTTTCCTGCGAAAGCTTCTGCTTATCGGCTGGGTCGTTTTTGCCCTCATACTTTTTCTTGAGCGCATCCATCTCCGGCTTCATAGCATTCATGATCACTCGGGTACCTTGCTGAGATTTTGCTTGTCGCATCATCAATGGCAACAACGCAAGACGGATAACGAGGGTGATCACAATAATGGCTACCCCATAACTTCCATTAAATATCGTTGCGATGTGCTGAATGAGATACGACAGTGGAAATACAACATAATGGTTAAAGAACCCCGGTGTTGATGAATTAATCTCTGAGACGTTGTTACTGCATCCAGCCAGTAGCATCACTGCAAAAAGAATTGCAATCAGGCCATAGATCCGTCCCTTGCCAGATGTAAAAGTGAACCCCTTGCTTGTCTTATGTTCCATATATATCCTCCTCGTTGTTTTGTAGAAAGTACATACAACGAGGAATGGCAATCTGGTTCATCTTCATCCGGGGATTCTCTTCGTCTGACGATTCGACTTAAAGCTTCAGGTCTGTGTTGTCCGTCCAAGGACAAGGTTGGCAATCCAGGTTCCAGACCACCTCCGGCCCCACCTTCCATCCAGTACTCTGTAATGCCGCAATGCAGATGGGCAATATAAGCGTAACTGACTGTGAAAATGAGTCCGAGTGAAAATATATACGGTATCAATTCCTGAAGTTCAAACAAGGGATTCACCCCCTTTATAGGTTAGTTTTTATAGTATAACACTTACATATGGATTTTGCATAAATTCATTGCTGGAAAACAGGTAGATGAATTCATTTCATTCTCAATTTGGACAATTCTAGCTTAGCTCTATGTCTTGCCATATTAAAAGAAGCCCAGGAACTGTCTGTTTCTTCCAGGTCAAAGTTAGCTTGATGCTCCAGCATTTCCCCTTTCAATTCCGGGTACTCCCTCTGGGCAAACTCTCGCAGTATCGGAACGGCATCTGCAGATAAACTCGTCAAGTAGGATGCATCAATAATGCCTGTCTGATGATATCGTGTAATATTAAGCTCTGCAATCCGATTATCCATGCCCACATAGTTGACTGCCACATAGGCTGCTAGGGACAATACAATATACCAGCGGATCAACGGTATGGAGGTATAACGGATTCGAAGAGCTGCAATAAGCAGCAGTAGCGCCAGAAAAATCATGAATGCATGTACGAGAAATCGAATGTAGGTATATCCATAAGCCTGTTCATACAGGTTGAGGCGTATAAACGCCGAGTACAGCATGATTGCGGAACAACCCACCAGGACAAAGAGCAGCACCTGATGCACAACAGAACCTATTTTGCCGCTTGAACGCGTGAACTGAAGAGCGATAATCAGGATGAAAAAATTAAAGCCTGTTACCAGTATCAGCTCCACAAATCCACTTCTTGCATACTCTGCGTAGGACAATTCTGACGGAAGATGTCCCTCACCCGCCCCAAAAAGATAAGAAAATTGTACAAGCACAAACAGAACATACACACAGTTGATGACCAACAGCATCGTGCCCACAATGATGGGGTCCAATCTTAAAGGTTCACGATGAGCTTGAGTAGAAATTGCCTCAGGTGCGGGCTTATTTGCTGGCTGATCCTCTATGATTGAGTTCAAGGAAGGACTCTCCTGTATGGAATTCACGGAAACATCTTCTCGCTTTTCGATTTCTGAAGTAACCGTAATTGCTTTTCCATTTTTCCAATGTGCATTTTCTCTCTTATCTGCTTCATATTGCATCGGCTGCACGAAACCCCATACATAACTGAACAATAAAACGCCCGCGATGAGAATCCAGATCACTCTCGGAAATCCTGGTGTCAGTGTCATTTGATTTAACCATTCCGGAAAACCGGATAAATACTCATTAAAAATCCCATCTGCTGAGGTCAGCAGTGCTACAACCACGATGACGATGGGAACGGATGCTATAAGGCCAATGAATACTTTGAAAGCAGCCGTTTTCTGCGTTTTACCTAGCCTACGTCCTCCTGTTTTCACAACAATGCTTGCGACCGTTCCCCAATGACGGATGGATTGTGGCAGCAAATGGTCCATCGCGGTACCGATCAATCCAATGTCCCACCATTGTCTCTGTTTTCTGCCGACCAGATAAGTCATATGTAAGATAATAAGCCCCGGTACGATCAGGAAATTAAGGATACGCAGCGGTTCATTGTCGTATAACAGAAACGTTAGCGCCAGCATCAGCACCACCCCAGCCATAAAAGCATCAATCATGGTCAATCGCCGCATGCGGTCCCTGGCAAACAAGAACATAAAGCCATAAAAGAGGATAACAAAGATGGGATAAGAAACACCAATATCCTTGCCATAGAACAAATACTGATGAATGATAGCTAACATTAATGCGGATAGTAGCGTAATTAAAGCGCGGTTGGGTGAAGCCATTATTTTATCAATCATGGGAAAAACCTCCATTAAACTTTCTAGGTTTAATTCTAGATGATAAAATAAGAATATAAATAGAAATTAAAAACGATAAAACTTCTTATTTTATTATATTGCATCAGCTACAACCTCCAGGAGGAATCAAAACCTTGAAATTACATCAGCAATATTTGCTGCTTCATAGCCGGTTTGGTCAACTATTAGAACATGAAGTAACGCTCTCTGACCTTGCGGAACTGCTCGAGTGTACACACCGTAACACATTAACAATCGTCAAAAAAATGGTTGCCCAAGACTGGATTCGGTGGGTGTCCCAGCGCGGACGTGGACGGCGTTCTACGCTGACCCTACTTGTTCCGGCTGATCAAATTGCAGCAGAATACATGATGCAGGCCATGAATCGCCGCGAGTTGCAGCAAGCCGCCGAACAGGTTGGTGCTTTCTCTAGTTCTACGACAATGCAGGATCACCTAAACCAGTGGCTGCTTGGTTATTCTGGACACCATACGGAAGCTGGTAGCCATAATGAGCGAATTGATACGCTCAGGTTACCGATCCGCCAACAACTGCACGCCCTTGATCCCCTTTTTATCAATTTGCTGGCAGAATCTTTTGTCACTAGTCATGTGTTCGATGGGCTGGTTCAACGTAATGAACACGGAGAGATTATTCCCTGTCTGTCTCATACCTGGGATGTCAGTTCAGATCGGAAAACATGGTTTTTTTATTTGCGTAAAGGGATTACTTTTCACAATGGACACCTGCTGACAGCCGCGGATGTGGTGTATACATTTGAACGACTGCAATCCACAGAACGGCGGACATTATACCGCGATGTGAGCAAACAAATTCTATCGCTTGAAGCAACAGATCCCTTGACCGTTTGTTTCAAGCTCAAAGCCTCTCACGAATTGTTTTTGCCCTTTCTTTCTACGAGCCGTGCAGCGATTGTTTCACAAGCCACTTACGGGCAACATAAAGATGGAGACAAGGAAACAGATGTATCGAATACCATGCAAAAGCCTATAGGAACCGGGCCTTTCAAGGTTACAACCTGGGATGATCACTTGTGCAGACTTGAAGCTTTTCCGATGTATTTTCAAGGCAGAGCCCATCTGGACCGTGTAGATATTCTACAAATCCCGTGGAGTGATCCTGCACATTTGGATGAAAAACAAGATATCGAATCTCCTTTCTTCCACCTTGTTCATAATCCATCCTCGTCTGAGGGTAGAGACTGGACACAGATTAGTGCAGGCGTGATGGTACGCAAATTACTCACTTGTAATACACAAAAAACCGGACCCCTAAGCGATCCGGATGTAAGAGCACATGTTCAGGCGTGTATTACTAAATTGTATGGGAATGGCATGAATGAAAGTAATGAAGGTGATCCAGGAGATGCTGATAAAGTGTTGATGAATGCAGAAGAATTGACTTATTTGTCTCAGCACTCTACTTTTGATCTACCTATCCCCTTACACATCACAACCATTCCTCAGTATCGGATGGATGCTAGACGTTTGGCATCGTCATTGGAAATGTACGGCTTCACATGTACTGTCCGAATAGGCACGATGGAGCAATTCAAAGGGAACCTGAGACTGGAATCCGATCTGATTCTCTTCTCCCTGATTCGGGACCGGGACGAAGAATTACGCAGGTACGATCTCTATCTCACTTTATCCGAACATCTGGAGGAATCTTCCAAGAAGAGTGTTCAAGAGATGCTGCAAACTGTTGTTGCTTCGCAAATAGTAGCAGACCGAACTGCCGAACTGGATCGGATCGAACAATTTCTGGTGCAGCAGAGTTTATTATTCCATTTAACTGAAAAACATGTGGAGACTGCCTACCTGCCTTCCGTTCGTGGCCTCTCCTTTAACAGCCAGGGATGGGTAAACCTCAGACATATCTGGTTCCCATGAATGCTCGTTAAATGAGCATAACAATCCATTCGTTTCTAGATGCGGTAATGATGTTGCATGCTTATAAACTGGTCATTGGGTCGGCATCCACCTTGTGCCGTATTTTTTCATTTCTCTTCGAAATGGTATCCTTCCGACGGTACACACCGAGGAGTAAACCGAGCATGGCATAATCAAACATCAGATGATTACCGTATCCAATAAAAGGAAAAGAAATACTAAGAATCGGAGCCTTCCCAGTGGTCATCGCCAACGAATAGATGATTTGCAATGCAAAAACGGCGGTGATACTGACAATAATCATACGACCAAAATCATCCCGGATACGAGGAAGCATCTTCATCATACTGATAACAAACCAGATGATCCCCACCAATAACAGGATCCCGGCTGACCAACCAAACACATCAATGAGCAGAACACCTGGGTAATTATAATAACTCGTTTTAAACTTATCGAACGTTGTATCAATCCCATTCCCCCACCAGCCGGATGATTGAATAACTTCAATAATGGAATTGTTGCTATAGCCACTCCCGTAAGGGTCATCCTGAAGATTCAAAACGACAGAGAACCTCTCCAGGCGTCCGTATTGATCTGCAAAAAACAATAGCAGTACAAAAATACTTCCTGTTATAACAGCACCTATGACTGTATAAAGCCATTTTTTCGTGAGCCAGCCAAATATAATAATGCTCATTATGCCAAACAGAAACAACCGAACCCAGTCCAACGTTTGAAACAATAGTACTGCGGGGAACATTATCATTGCAATGTAGGTCAAGATGGATTGCATATTACAATTGGAACGAAGCTTGTCCAACATAATGGCACCTATAGCAAGTGGCAAAATCCACACTGAAGCTGTGGTAAGGTCTATCGTTAATCCAAATAAGCCCCAGTACCTGCTATTACCATGAATATCCGTTGTTATCATTGGACTGATCCATAACATGACATTAAGTAGAATATAGATCCACCAGGCAGCTCTTTTCAACTTACGATAATCAAAGTAAATAAAGAACAACATCATCATTACACCTATAACGGTATACACCACATGCCCCCGATATAAGGACTGATACTTTTCATCTGCGACATTCGTCGTAAAAATCCATATCAGTAACAGGCTAGTTATAGACAAACCAATTAATCCAACTAACAGCCCCCAATGCATACGATGACGATGCAATCTGTGCATACTTTTGCCCACCACTGCGGGATCACCCATCTGATCAATGGCGTATGCAGCTGCCTCTTCCTGGCTCAGTCCCTCTTGCTCCTTGTCCAACATCATTTCTTCCATGTGGTTGCCAAGCTCATCACGCAGATCAGTATGTACTTCACGTGCCTTAACCTGACTACACAGTTGATCAAGATAATGTTTAATCTTCTCATGTCGATCCGTCATGTTAAGCCTCCTTCCCCAAGCACCCGATCCACGGCACCGCGGAATAAAAGCCACTCGGCTTTTTTATGCTGTAACGCCTCCACACCCTTGTCACAAATGGAATAATATTTACGTTTCCTACCTTCAACCTCCATCCAGTAAGACTCCACCCATCCCTCAAGCTCCATCGCGTGCAGAATGGGATATAACGTACCTTCCTTCAAATTAAACACACCTTCGGATTGACGATGGAGTTCCTTGATCAATTCATAACCGTAAAGCGGCTGTTCCTTCAGTAGCGTAAGAATCAATGTCTCCGTGCTGCCTTTAATCATTTGTTTGTTTACCTGCAAAGCTGTCACTCCCTTTGGTTCATGCTTCCACGTCCAATAACTACATCCACTTTTACCACACTTCTTAAAACTTCAACATGTACCTAATAAATCCACTTGGCTACATACATCGGAAATCTATGCATAGTAAAACTAGGTATAATATTACCTGATCCTTCCTTTTCTGTCTAGCTATCAATTGAAGACGTTTGTGATAAAATAAATAAGTCATTTCACACCTGAGGTGTCATCACGAATCTCTTATTCTTACTTAGACATTACATATTCTTTCTACCGATTATGAGGAGGCAATTCAAACCATGAGCAAACTGATTTTCTTTCTTGGCGGGGCCGGGAGCGGCAAAACAACCCTTGCCAAAGCCCTCTCGCGTAAACATAAAGCTGCTTTTTTGGATATGGATATCCTGCTGCGTCCAGCTGCTGAAGCAATAATGACCCTACAAGGACTCGATCCATCCGATCGGGATTCACCGGAATACAAACGGCTGTGCCGTGATTTGGGATATCGTATTACGATGGATGCTGCACTGGACAACGTGCAATTGGGTATCGATACCGTGGTTGTAGGACCCTTTACCAAAGAAATCGGAACTCCGGACTGGATCGAGCAGGAACTCGCACGGATTGGACGTTCCCTGGATGATACAGATGTACGTGTGGCCTATATTTATCTTGCAAATGAAGCGTTGTATCGAGAGCGGATTACAGCCAGAAAATCCCCGCTGGATGAGTGGAAGCTGGCGAACTGGGATGCCTTCACAGCTTCACTTGCCCGTAAACAAGTAGCCTGGCCCTTGCCCGCCTCAGCCGTGGCTTACATTGATAATTCAAATGAGAGCCCTGATATCGCTTTTGCTGAAGTCGAACAACGAATGTACGAATAAAATGTGTAATGGAATGGAACGACCTTCATTTTCTCCATTCAATTTCATGCTACCTATAGGCTCAGAAATATATAATCCACACCAAAAGGGGTATTTGTCATGGTGACCCGCGCAGGTCGAACGTGACAAATACCCCTTTTACAATAATCTATGACTAAACATCCGAACCTACATCGTTACAAAAACTGCTTCATAATATACTCCTGCTTCAGAGGTGTAATCACAGTGCGCTCCACGGGTGGGCCTTCTGTCAGATACTCTGCCACTTCAGCCACACGATTGGATTCCAATTCCGCTGTAAATACGAGATTGGCCATCCCTAATGTCTCAACCAATGTTCCCCGCGCTTTAGCGTGAAGCATGAATAAGGTATATAAATCTGGTCGTTTCATCTCCGTCATTGCCCGGGCGATCAAAGCCAACTCGGCTATGTTGTCTCCCATCGGATGATACACTTTAGGCTGTCTCTTTAAACCAAGATCGCACCACAAAATGCGCCGCTCCTGTATATCAATAATGGCCGGAATACAAATATGGGAATCTGCCGTCAGATCAATTCGCTCCTGCACCGTTGAGGGTTCGAACATCTCATCCGACTGTGGGGCCTGACGCATCATCCAGCCAGCATAACACTCCGATAAATCCTTGATAGCATTATCCCTGAATGCGTTAACCATGATTACAATATAACGTGCCCCTAACCTAGAAACGGACGGCAAATGCAGATCCATATACTTCGCCGCTCCATCCGGTGCAGTCACCATAAACCCACTATTTGCAGCTATATATTCATTCGATTTCAGAGGGGTCCGGGATGTTTGGTCCATATAACGCCAATCCTCATCATACAGTACACCCGACAGATCGGTATCCACACGTTCGATTCGCTCATCACCACTCAGGCCTTCTCTCCACCACAGAAAAAAACGAACGGTATCTCCTGTGGGTAACGATATCCATGACGCACGCGATAGAGCTCGAAGAGATTCGCTTGCCCGGCGTTTTCCCCATGGAACTGAAAACTCTTGAAGTCTTTCATCAATATAGACATTACCGAGTGGTGGAAGCACGGCAAACCGTTTCAACAGTGTATGCTCTACCGCCGATATCACCGCATGAACATCCTCAACGTTGAGGGACGGTAGCGGTTGAGTGGAGACATACAGATTTGCCGTGTTGCCTTGGCGGAAAAAGCTCCTCCTGACCTGAAACTCCGTCCGTGTGCTGAAGTGGGCCAACACTCCAAGCAGCGCCCTTGTCGAAACCATCTCTTCCACAGTTTCCATTTTGCCGATCACTTGCTGCACCGGAACACCGGAACGTATCATTCGGTCGAGCTGACCGACCATCTCTCCCGGACGTTCCGCAAGCGTCTCCAGAATAAGCTGGTTATCCTTCTGTTCAAATGCCCGCTCCACTCGGCCATGAAAGGTAAGCGGTCGTTCCCCACGTCGCAACTGGTCCAGCGCCGCTATTGCCCCTGGATAACGGTGACGATATTCACCTGGATGCAGTCGCTCGGCCAATCTCTGCCAGCGCCCTTTATATCGAAACAAATCTTCCAGCGGGTTCGAAGCACCCTCCAATAAAGCAAGTATTACCCGACGTTCAGATCGAGTAAATGAACGGAAGCGGGTGTTCTCCTTCAGACTGACATCTCCATCGGAACACGCTACCGCCAGCCGCAATATATCTGTTGCCGTGCGCAAATGTCGCTGGAGTTGCTTCACCGAAGCACGCCCCGCCTTTAATAAAGCCGCGCAATAAACGGCTGCATTTTCCCTCACAGGTATTTGCCCTGCCTCTGGTTCAAATGTGGCCCAGCCTTCGTACTTTGTTGCAAACCAGGTCAACTGCTCTCTTGCAACTGGCATTAACGAAGATTTTGCTGTAAGCAGGTCCATTCCTACTTGGTAAAAATCTGCTTCACTGCCGAGATGAATCACACGCAGTCGCAGCTTGTTCAGCAGTAATATGCGCTGCTCCTGTTCTTGCTCCTTTTCAAGAAGCTGCTGTCTCCAGGAATGCATCAAAGCATTTAAATAAAATTTACTTTCCTGAATATTCATTTTCCGCTTAGGAAATTTCGGATACACGAGGATTTCCTTTAAATTGATTCCTTTCATCTTTCGAAGCTCATCTATCAATTGCTCAAACCAGAAAACGAATCTGTCACGTTCCCAGGTATTCAGCACATCTATCAGTTTCGTCGAAAACGTATATCCCAGCGATTCCAAATTTCTCAGTGCAGTCGCCAATATACGCACAGGCAGCTTGCCCTCGCGCTCTGCAATGATCACTTTCAAATTCCTGCTGAAATAGATTGAGAATAAGTCCATCACTTGTACTCTCCCATATGACGATAATATATTCAGCATTGGTATACTTGGCCTAGCTCGTGGCGGTTCTTCATATGTATAACACAGTCCAAAAAACTAAAAAAATCAGGGAAGCGGCACCCCTAATACCATTGTAAGAGTTCAGAAGGAAGGGATACCATAGCCTGATTAATGCATATTATATCTTATAATTACAGATTAGAAAATATCACATCGGAAAGAGAGCGGCAGAATACCACTTAACCCAAAAGGTAAGATTATTCTGACCGCTCTCTTTACGTTTATTTTTCACCGCTGTTCTCTTGCCAGATTATCCGTGCTGCCGTGCCGCTTGACGTCCGGCGATACGAGCTGTAATTAACTGGTGACTCTCATCAATCTCTTCCGGTGTGCAGGCTGCTTTCAACTCATATACTTTGACCGGAGAACGATCAATGATATCCAGGAATGAATCAAAAAATGCCATGTCCTTACTATGGATATAAGGACACCAATGATCCGATAAGCCTACCGTCTCATGAATATGGACCCCGACGACATGGTCGATCAATTCATTTGCTTCGCGTACATTATCATAAAGCCCCATTCGGTCCATCATCATGCCGTGACCGATGTCGTACCATAAGCCGAGTGGTGCCCCTTTCATTCCACGGATAAGTGCGCCCGCCTCCTGCAGCGTCGGCATTTGGTAACAGCGTGATCGAGTCTCAATGCCGAAATTCACCCCGTATCCGCGCTGCTCTGACAAATCACACACTTCTTCCAGACTCTCCTGAATCCGCATCAGGTAATGTGCGCTACTCGCCTCACGCTTCTCCAACATTTCTTGCCACAACGATTGATAGTCCGAGGAGTCCGGCCCTTGATCGTGATATATCTTTTTCAATGCTTCATCAATATTATATTCAAACGGCACCTCGCCTGGATGCACGACGACTGCCTTCGCACCATACCGGTGTGCATATTCAGCTGAACGGAGCAGCAGTTCAATGGCGCGCTTTCGACGAGGCTCATCGTCGAAACCGAGCAGAACCGAGTCGGTTCCATAATCTGGATCAGCTACATGTGGAAATGTATTGTGCACACTGGATATGCCGATTTCTCCCCGTTCAATCATTGGTTCAATCGTTTGAAGCAATTCGTCCGTCACGTTATAGTTTAGCTCCACCTGTCTGAAGCCTAGGGATTTGATCTCCTCAATCATGCCCTGACCCGTAGTGTGACGTTTGATGTTCCAGCAAGTTGAAAATGAATATTCCTTTTTGTCGGTAAACATAGCTTTGTCCTCCTATATGCGATGTTCAACCCGTTCAATGTCTGATGAATCTTCTCTATTTTTAAATCAGCCTAGCTGATGTTTAATTCAAATCTCATTTTGACGCTTTTATTCCAATGCCTCATGCTGAAGATTCAACATCGTCTGTTGCAAGGCTACCTGCACTGCTCCAGTCACTACAGCCCGCTCGCCCAGCTCTGAACAGATCAGTTCAGGCTTCGCCGGGAATTGATCAGATACGATCTGTCTGAGAAACGGCAATAACACATCCCCATTCCCCCCGATACCTCCGCCAAGTACAATGAGATGGGGAGCAAGCACGACACAGATATTCCGCAGAGCCGAAGCAATCTTTTGGCTGTATTGTTTCAGAATCTTCACAGCCTGCGATTCTCCACCTCGGGTAGCTTCAAACAGTTTCTCAGGAGTCAGGTGTTCACGAAGGTATTCTATACCAGAATCAGGACCCTCAAGAAGACTGGCATCCAACTGACGCTTGGCCAGTTCCATCAGACCTTCCGCTGACAAAACATCCTCCAATCGACGCCCCTCTTCCAACAACATCTCCGCGAGCTCGCCTGTCAAACCGCCCATGCCTCGTAGCAATTGCCCGTTCACCATGATGCCTGCACCCGTTCCAGTACCGATGGAGAAAAACACAAATAGATTGGAATCTGCTGCTGCTCCACCTCTGTACTCCCCCAGTGCAGCCAGGTTCACATCGTTCTCCAGGATCACTTCACACGGGAAGGCTCCCGACAATGATTCAAGCGAGAGCAACTTTTCCAATCCCTCTAACGGGGCAACGATTCGATCAATATCACCAGAGTCCGGCAGTACAACACCTGGAATGCCAAAACCAATACATTGGATTTGATCCCAATTCAATTGATTTTCCGTCAGTAATTCATCCATATGGCTTCGAAGCACATCAAGGATTGCCGTCCCTGCTCGATCACCGCTTTGGACCGATAATGTTGGATACGTTCTGTAATCCATAATCTCACCATTCAGATCAGAGAGTGCAATCCGAATTCGGGTTGCCCCAATATCGATGCCACAGACATAATAAGCTGTTTCATTGAATCGAATGAGTGTTGCTTTGCGACCCTGGGCATTGTCGGCTCTGCCGGTTTCCAGCACCAGATTTCGTTCAATCAGATGTTCAATCGCCGACGACACCGTAGGTTTGCTGAGTCCGGTCTGACGACTGATATCTGCCCTGGACATCGCACCAGTTGCGATCAGCGCATCCATAATCAAATTCTCGTTCAGATTGCGGATATACTGCGGTGTGCCAGCCATTTTATCGCCTCCTTTTATAGTTAGTTAAGTTTCTTAACGAATTAAATTTAATATATCATCGGCTTTAAAACGTGTACAGCTTTTGGTCTGTATCGGATGATATGATTTCGAAATCAAGGCCTGATCTCATCGTAATCATTCAATTTCGACTTTACATTATGTAAATCAAAAAAAGCCGCAGTGATAAACACCGCAGCTCCTTACTTCGTTATATATACGTTTCGTTACGATTTGGACAATTCAATGAATCCTTCACCAAAGACGTCACGCACATCATGGATCGTTATGAAAGCAATTTCGTCCTCCGCTCGCACAATCTTCTTCAGCATCGGAACTTCTTGTTTGCTAATGACAATATATAAGATCTCTTTCGGGTTCTTCGTATAGTAGCCATGACCAGACAAGACGGTAACTCCCCGATCCATCTTCTCAATGACCTGTTGAGCAATGGCATCCTGTTTGGTAGATATAATCGTAACTGCTTTTTTCGGATTGAGCCCTTCAATAATAAACTCCATCGTTTTGGTTCCGACGAACAACATGACAATCGTACACATCAAACCTTGCGGCCCTATAATGAAGAAAGACGAGAACGCCACGATTAGATCGAAGAATAACAGTCCATAACTGATGTTCCAATCCAGATATTTATTGGCAAGCCGGGCCAGAATAACGGTGCCCGCCGTTGTGCCACCTACTCTAACAATCATGCCGATACCCAGACCGGCAAATAATCCACCAAAAATAGTATTGATCCAGAGCTCGTCCGATGCGATCGTCCAGCTCTCGGTTAGGTGCAGGAACAGCGAGTTAAATACCACCGCAATAATGGTATACACCGTTGTCGTTCTGTCCAGAAATTTGTACCCCACAAGTAGCAAAATACCATTCAGGAGCAAGTTCATCAGTCCAGGAGACCATTCAAAGAGGTAATACAAAATAATTGTAATCCCTGTAACGCCGCCTTCAGCCAGATCATTCGGGATGACGAACAGGTTTACTGCAAGTGCAAACAGAAATGCACCCGCCATAATAAATAGAATATCCGTTATTCTTTTCTTCATCATGCACTCCATCCAATCCATCAGAAAATCAACCTATCAACCAATTTCATAAGTTGTCATAACCACTCAATGATAGATTCTACCATGCCCGGCACAAAATTTGTATACATAATACAAATTGTTGCGCAAATTGTACAAAGGAATCTTAAAATACTGTTTTTCAGGCTCTACAAAGCAGGTTTGCTTCATCCACCCATGACAAATGTCATGGGTCATCATTGATATTCATCATTACAGTGTACTGACGTTTATGACTTACTGCACTGGACGCATTCTTATACAATGATAAAAACGCCTCACTTGGAGACATCTTCCCAGGAAGCGTTAGGTTAGAACTGATTACAGTTATTGACCATTGAAGGAGGACGTAAGTCTATGAGCAGAACCAAAGAAATGGCCCTTAAAAAAGAAGTGACCCCTTATGAGAAAAATAATCTTCGCCTGAGTATCCAACAATTAGTGAATTCCATACTACCACTATTATTATTATGGGCCGCAGCGTACTATAGCCTGTCCGTGTCCTACTGGCTGACATTTCCGATTGCCCTCGTAGCCTCGGGGTTTGTACTTAGAACGTTTATCATCTTCCACGACTGCTGTCATGGTTCATTCTTCAAAAGCAAACGTGCCAACGACATTCTCGGTACGATTACAGGTGTATTAACCCTGACGCCTTACCTGCAATGGAAAAATGAGCATTCCATTCATCACGCCACCAGCGGCAATCTGGATAAACGTGGAGTTGGCGATATCTGGGTGATGACGGTTGAGGAATATAAAGCCGCTTCCCCTTGGGGCCGTCTCTTCTACCGTATTTATCGTAATCCGTTTGTCATGTTCGGTATTGGACCCATTTATGTATTCCTGTTCGCCTACCGTTTTAACCGTAAAGGTGCAAGACGCAAAGAACGCATGAATACTCACCTGACTACAGTGTTGATCGTAGCTCTTTATGCCTCCATGTGCTGGTTAATCGGCTGGCAGGCTTTTGTCCTGGTGCAGGCACCCGTCTTTTTCTTCTCTGGCTTCTTCGGCATCTGGCTGTTCTACGTACAGCATCAATTTGAAGATACGTACTTTGAGAATGAAGATGAATGGAGTTATGTGAAGGCTGCTGTAGAAGGTAGTTCATATTACAAATTGCCTAAACTGTTGCAGTGGATCAGCGGCAATATCGGGTTCCACCATGTGCATCACTTGAGCCCACGTGTACCTAACTATTACTTGGAAGAAGCACATAATGCGACACCACCTTTGCAGAATGCAACAACGATTACGCTACGTTCCAGTCTGGCTGCCTTGCGCTTCCGTCTATGGGACGAAGAATCCAAGCGTTTTATTAGCTTCGGCGAGATCAAAACGTTATCCCGCAAGCCTTACGTTCAACCGCCTATTCGAGTAAACAACCAAGCGGGTCTGACAGAGAAGCCTTAACTCTGTCGGATTCGTTTTCTTGTATTCAGGCTAAAGTCATGCTACAGTCAGGCTAAGTTTGAGTACAATGCAAGTCCGAGGAGGAGAATTTTCATTCAAAAGTGGATGCAGCTCTTTTATAAAAATACAGGTTTAAATCCATATGTATGGCTCGTCTTTTTCATCCTGCCCTTCTATTATATTTCACAATATTCCAAATTGTGGCCCATGGTTGCGGGAATCTTCATCATTCTGTTCTTCTTTGTTTGCTATCTGCTTGCCTTCATCACAAAGGGCTGGCAGGTGTATATGTGGATTGGGCTGCTGATCGCCATATCAATTACGATGACCATCGCTTATGATTATGCCTATTTCTCATTGTTTCTTGCTTTTTTTATTGGGAATATTAAAAATAAAGCCGGCTTTTTCACCCTCTATTCGGTGAACCTGGCAGCCAGTTTTCTAACCATTAATTATAGCTTCATCAAGCAGAGCACCCTGCTGCTCAGTCAGTTTCCGTTTGTATTCATTAGTCTCATGGCATCCATTCTGCTTCCGATCAGTACGTATAACAAAAATAAGCGTGAACAGTTGGAAGGCCAGCTGGAGAATGCCAACAAACGGCTGGATGATCTGGTGAAAATGGAAGAGCGGCAACGTATCGCACGCGATCTGCACGATACACTTGGACAAAAGCTCTCTCTCATCGGTCTGAAAACCGATCTAGCGAAGCGTCTGCTCCGCATGAATCCTGATCAAGCCGAGATTGAGCTGAACGATCTGAGACAGACGGCAAGTACGGCCCTGAAGGAAGTCCGGGAAATGGTAACGACCATGCGTGGTACACAGCTGGTGGATGAACTGTTCCGTGCCGAACAGATTTTGAAGGCCGCTTCCATTGAATTTGTACTGGAAGGCAATCCGAAGTTGCAGGATACGTCACAACTAAATGAAAATGTACTCGGCATGTGTCTGAAAGAAGCCGTTACGAATGTCGTAAAACACAGTCAGGCAACGGTATGCACCATCCGAATCGAGGAAACACTGTCCGATAATATAGTAACGGTTCAGGATAACGGAGTTGGAATCGAACGTACCCGCAAGCAAGAACGGCGCGGTACCGGAATCTTGGGAATGAAAGAACGACTTGAATTTGTGAACGGTTGTCTGGATATTCGTTCCGGAGCAAACATGGAAGGTACAGGCATCGTCATCCATGTTCCCAAGCTGGTCCGCAAACCGATAAAGGAGGTTGAACAATGATCAGGATCGTAATCGCCGAAGACCAGCGTATGATGCTGGGGGCCTTGTCTTCCCTACTCAATCTGGAAGAGGATATGGAAGTGGTAGGTCGTGCAAGCAATGGACAGGAAGCTCTTTCTCTCGTCAGGGAGCTTACACCAGACATCTGTCTGATGGACATTGAAATGCCCGTCAAAAGTGGCCTGGAGGCCGCTGAGGAACTGAAAGGTATGAGCTGTAAAGTCATTATTTTGACAACCTTTGCCCGGACCGGATATTTTGAACGTGCTTTGAAAGGCGGTGTACGCGGTTATCTGTTAAAGGATAGCCCGATCGAGGAACTGGCCGAATCAATCCGTCAGGTCATGAATGGGAGACGTATTTTTGCACCCGATCTGGTGGACGAGGCTTATGTACAGGAGAACCCGCTGACCGAACGTGAAAATGCCGTTCTCGGCCTGATGGCAGACGGTAAAAATACAAAGGAAATAGCCGGACATTTATTTATTACTACCGGTACGGTGCGAAATTACATCTCTATTATCCTCAACAAGTTAAATGCAAGTAACCGCATTGAAGCCATTACCCGTTCCAAAGAAAAAGGGTGGTTTAAATGAAAGTACCGCTTTAACCCAATGAAACATAAATAAGCAAGGTACACCTTCCCATCGGTGCACATTGCTTATACAAGGATAGGCTGGCCTGGAGTACTCACTCCGGTCCAGCCTATTTCCTTTTGGAACCTATTTTAGTTCCATACTATACTATTTCACAGAAACAACCATGCCCAAAGCTTCCAGTGGCACCTGCTCGGTCTGGAGCTGATGAATCTGCTTGCCATCTTGCCAGGAGATCGTTACATTAACGCTTTTACCACCGCTTGGGTACTGCACGTTCACGAATCCTTTATCCTTTGGTGCAGGCAGTGTATGGGATTCCAAGTATTCCACCATTCTCTTCGCAATCCCCGGATTATTCATGTTATCTTGGGAAACGGATCGAATTTGAAGCGTCCATCTACCTTCTGTCCATGTCAGATACTGACTGCCCGCCGCGCCTTCAGCTACACCCTTGATGTCATGTCCCAGATCCACCGTCATGTCCTCAGGAATGTCTTTCAAATCTGTCTCAGGGAAAATATCCGTACTGTTCGGGTCTTTATACGTCTTCACTTCATAGGATGCCAGAACAGGTACCTTGCTGCCAGAGGCCGTCAACGAAGCATCGTTAACCGCAACAGACTGGTCAGTGGAATAAAAGTTAATGTGGAACGCATCTGAAGTATTCGATGTGATCGCTGCAGTCAGATGTTTTCCCTTTTCCAAGGGAAATGAAGTAGGTAACGAAGCGTTCTTCATCTTCAGCTGACTGCGAATGTCCTTAATGACATCGTTCGCACTTTGCTGGGTTTGATCGTTACTGCCCGTTTCCGAATTTGATGTCCCGCTTCCCGCAGAACCTTCCGTCCCCGTTGTTTCCGTTGTATCTGTTCCGCTATCTTTCGTTCCATTGGAGAAATCGGCTCCTCCACTGCCTGACTGAGCCTGTTCACCAGCCGCGGGGGACGTGTTGTCCACTGATGATGGTTTGGTATCCTGACCACCACACCCCGCAAGAGCAAGCAGCACTGCTGTTGTCACAGGAATCGTCATCCATAATTTAGGTTTGCTCATGTTGTTGTCCTCCTTGAAGCCGTTATTGGAATCAGCTTACATTGTTGTCTCGCCTGAATTTTAACGTTTGTCATTCCAGAAATTCACGGGCTGCACTTTCTTGGTCAGCACTTCAAACTGGTAGCCTTCTGCTTTCAGTGTTTTTAACACTTGCGGAAGTACTTTCAATGTCGCTTCCTGGTCATGCATCAGGACCACAGGGGTGGTTCCGCTCTTTTGCACATTATGAATCTGCTTCATCACACTGTTGTAGACTTTCTGGTGATCCTTCTTGTATTTCCAATCTTCGGAGTCAACATTCCAATCCCACAGATGGAATCCACCCTGACCCAGTAGAACATTGCGATATGCCGGTTTGAGATACGGTTTGCTGCCGTATGGAGTACGAACGAGACTGGTTTTGACACCTGCCACTTTATTCAAGCTTTCATTGGCTTGCTGCATTTCTTTCAAGCCGCTGTATGCGGATTTATAAAATTTACCGGGAACATGCGTTACGCCGTGTAAGCCCAGTCCATGTCCATCTGCAACAATACGCTTGGTGGCCTTCTGAAACTTCTCCATCTGAGGTCCAAGCATGAAGAATGTCGCCTTGGCATTGTACTGATCCAGAATATCCAGTAATTGTCCCGTGTGGGCGGTCGGCCCATCATCGAAAGTTAGATATATGATCTTGGAGCTCGCTTTATTTCCAGCATTCTTGGATGCGGATGATGTAGCTGAAGCCGACTGCGGCAATAGCAATGGAATGATCAATAGAATAGCAAGTGCGGTGATGAATGTTTTACGAATATGTAGCATAATAAAAGTCTCCCTTATGTCTTGTATTTCCCCGGGTGTCTATGTTTCTCTCAGTGCAGCCCTTGGCGATAATCCTAATACTATCAAAAAGAGTGCGTCCCATTCTCGCTTCAAATGCTACGTTCGAGTTACACTTTTGTCAGATTACCCAAAAAAATAAAACGAATTTGATAGATTTGCTCGAAAAAGAACATCCGTCGGGATAGATCAATGTTGACATATATTCTATTAACCCAAATTGTGGTTTCTGATAGATTCATTTCTGGAATTTATATGAAGAGAACAAAGAAGCTTAAAATGGTACAACAAAAAAGCCTGCCCGAGAGCAGACTTTTCATATGTAGATCGATTTACTTGTCGTTCGGATCAATCCTGTTGCTTTGCTTAGTCCCCTCTTACTCCGCAGGAGCTGTGAATGAACGTTTACCAAATTCGGCGTCCAGCATGTAGAAAGCATTGCTATCTTTTTCGATACGGCGCAACTTCTGGATGATATTATCAAACAGAGCTTCCTCTTCGACTTGCTCATCGATGAACCACTTCAAGAAATACATCGTGGCATGTTCACGCTCATTCAGGGCAATGTCAGCCAGATTGTAGAATTTCTTCGTGTTTTGCTGCTCGTGTGCATATCCGTGTTCAAACACATCCAGCATTGAAGAATATTCATTCTTCGGCTCTGGCAATGCAGCAAGAGTAGCGCGTTGTCCGCGGTCATTCAGGAATTTGTATATTTTCATGGCGTGGAACCGCTCTTCCTCTGCTTGTACGATGAAGAAGTTGGCAAATCCGTCCAAGCTTTCGCTGGAACAGTATGCGGCCATCGCCTGATATACGTGAGCCGAATAAAATTCGAAGTTCATCTGTTCGTTCAAAGCTTCTGTCAACTCTTTACTCATTAGGGATACACCTCAATCTTTCTCTAGGGATAGTTTTATTTTATCATAACGTCCGCACGACCGATATCGAAATTTCTACAAAATTCGCCAATGACTGATTGCCTCTCTTCCTATATAATTACATAGTTCTCGCTCTAAAATCATTTCTTTCTGGAAGGCAGGCCATTTTATTTCATGAACACATCTTCTTCGCAGCTCAAAAAAACGATAGGTATGCCGCAAGCTGTTGCGCTTTATATAAGTGCAGTTCTCGGTTCAGGTGTCCTGATTGTACCCGGACTTGCTGCCGAACTGGCAGGACCAGCTTCACTTCTCGCCTGGGGAGGCATGGTGCTGCTGATTCTCCCACTCGCCCTATCCATGGGATTACTCTCAGCCCGATACCCGGACGCAGGCGGTGTATCCCATTTCGTCACCCTCGCTTTCGGACAACGGGCAGGAGCCGTGGTTGGCTGGTTCTTTCTAATGTCCGTTCCCATCGGTGCTCCCGTGGCTGCCCTTACAGGTGCAGGCTACATGACGGCTGCGCTGGGACTCGGGGAAGGATATAGAACAGCGATTGCCGCCCTCATGCTGGCGGCTGGACTGATCATTAACATCGTGGGCATGCAGGTTGCCGGAAAGGTACAGATTGGCGTTGTGCTAGCGATTATTATCGTGCTAGTCATGGCATTTGTATTTGCTATTCCGAATATGCAATCCATACATTTCACACCATTTATGCCAAGTGGTTGGGTCAGCGTGGGTCAGGCTGGGGCCATTCTGTTCTGGTGTTTTATCGGTTGGGAAGCTGTATCTCACCTGTCTGAAGAATTTACTGATCCACGCAAGGCAGCTATCAAAGGCGTAACCATTGCTGCCATCATTGTAGGTGTGCTCTATTTCCTGACTGCACTGGCGACAGTCGGAACCCAAAGCTATCTTCATGGCGGAGCTGATGTCTCTCTCGTATGGATCATTAGTCAGGCTCTCGGTTCCTGGGGTGGATTACTTGCTGGGCTAACTGGCATATTCATTTGCACCGCTACGGTCATTGCGTATGCTGGTGCCGCATCCCGTGTCGCCTATGCACTGGCAAGACAAGGATCCGCCCCGCAATGGATGTCCCGCTTATCCAGTCGGTACCATACACCAATTGCTGCAATCGGCTTCCTGGCCATCTGCTTCACTCTCGTGTTAGGCATATACGGATCAGGTCTGGTGTCACTCACCACACTTATTCAGTTGCCTAATGCAACGTTCATTCTCACCTATCTTGGTGGATGCGCAGCCGGAATACGCTTACTCAAGGGAAGTCGTACTGGGGTAACCATCAGTTGGATTTCCTTTGTGGCGACAGCCATTGTGTTCCCTTTTGCCGGGTGGGCCGTTCTCTACCCTGTGGTGATCGTCGTTCTGTACGGACTTCTCAGCCGCAAACGACAACACAAAATATAAACAAAAAAAGCTCTGCCGCGATGGCAGAGCTTCCTTTATTCATCTGGAATAATAATTATACCAGGAATGCTTTGGAGATGATAACCAACAGGATAAACAAAACCAGAATGGCACCTACAGAAGTAAAACCTCCGTATCCGTAGCCTCCTCTTGCTTCTCCACCTAATACTTCGCTCATTGACCGTACCTCCTCTGCAACAGGTATGGGTTATCTTATGCAGGGAGAATGGATTTGACAGGGCGGATGCCCTGATTCAGATCCTGTTTATCATCTTTTTCAAAACCGTGGAGAATCAATGCGCATAATATCCAGGAACGGCACTTTGGCCGTAAATTCTTCCTCTGTATACTCCACATGCACTAGCCGGGTACGTGAGTCCAACTTCACAATCACCCCATGAACCTGATCTTCCTTGCCCCATACGGTCAGCAACACTTCCGAACGTTCTTGATACGCCTCAACCAGTTGGTTCCCCAGCTCTTCCAGTTCAAACTCATCCCGGGTAGGTCTTTTTGCAACTTTTGCTTTTGCCAATGTAGCGGCCTCCTCTATAGCTAATCCGACACCCGAATCCACGGGTTATTTGCCGAGGTCATATTTAATTAGTATACCATTCATTCACCTTCGTGTAATGCCATGTCACAGAAATCAAGCAAAGAATTCATCGTTGATAACACGTTATTACATGTTAGATAAGTTTTCATATTAAAATTAAATGATTTGCGTTTCGTGCAATGTGTTTTATAATTAAAACATACGAGAGCAATGCCTGTCGTATCATTATGATGCAGTCAGCGGTGATATATTGAAGAGTCCCAACTTACATAGCAACCATATCCCAACCGAGTACGAATTCAAGCATTCCAAATGGATCAAAAAAATGCTTCGCGCTTACTGGGTCGTCGTATTAACGCATGTTGTCATTCAAATAGGCTGCTTTCTGTTTCTCGATTATGATCGCACTCCAGAAGATTTCATGATCTACGTTTTATTTTGGCCTACGTTAGCCAGCGCTTTCGCTATTCTGATCGCCAGTTGGGTAGAACGCCGTTTCAGTTCATTTTCCTTCTATTCCATGTCCATGGCCAGCACAGTCATTGCCTGGACTATCATTCATGTCAATTACGATATTCGAATCATTCTGGCCATTTGTCTGTTGCCAATCTTTGCTTCGGTTCTGTTCTTCAGCAAAAAAAGAGTATGGACGGTATGCCTCATGCAGATGATTGGTTATGTCATCGTACTCTGCGACCCAGCCTATCGGCTGTACTTATCTTCGTTTGACATGGTTTCCATTCCGGCTTTTCTCATTGTAGGTACATATGTTGCACAGTTAATTGTTACGAGCGGTGTGGAGGTACTGGATGATCTACAGGCCAGTATGCTTGCCAAGCAGGATCTGATTGTGCGAAACGCCATTATGACCAAACAGTCCAAGACAGACGGGTTAACCAATCTGTATAATCAAAGCTCCTTTAAGGACTACTATGAAAAAGCGTTTGAGTATGCCAATAATGGCATGAGTCTACATTTAGCTCTGATTGATATTGACAACTTCAAGTCAATTAATGATACATATGGGCATCGGGTGGGAGATACCATTCTGGAGAGAGTCTCTCTGATCATTCAGGAGAACATCACATCAAGCGATATCGCGGCGCGTTATGGTGGAGAAGAATTTGCACTCTTAATGTTTGAGCAACCCTTCGAGCAAGCTTATGCCTTAGTGGAGCAGATCCGCAAGAAAATTGCTCGTCTCGTTCATCTGGAGCTTGAAGGGCAATATATTACGGTAAGTGTCGGACTTAAAAGCTACAGCGCTCATCTGTCCAAGGACAAGCTGTTTGAGGAAGTGGATGCATGTCTCTATGCCGCCAAACGAACGGGGAAAAATAAAACGATGACGTCCCTTGATCTGGTTTAATCCTCCAAAAAAACGCAAAAAAGTAGTGCTGTTCACCGGGAATCCGGCTGTACAGCACTACTTTTTTTAACGCTAATCGTCACTCCGAATATATTGGTTCACTCTGCCCATTCCCAGCGATGTGCATTTTGCTCCAGCTTCGGGTGGAGCTTAACGGCATCTCCATCAATAATCAGACGTACTTCCTTAATCCAATCTTTGAACGAATCAAATGATGCGAACTGATTTGCCATCTCTACCGTGAGGTATAGGAAATGGGGAGCGGGATACTCTTCTGCCATATGACGCAGGGCTGCTTCGATCGGCGTATACTTCTTTCTCTTGCCTTCCCAGCCTTCCACCCGTATGCGGGAGGATGCATACTCCCTTCTCCAGTCATGAAGACGGTCTTCCCTTTTGTAAAAAGGCTGCACACCATCCTTGCTCATTCGCTTCACTGTATTCTCATGCAGCGGATAGAGCACAAGTTGCACAAAAGAACGTGTGTCCGCAATAGCAGCGGCGCGTTCAAGCTGTTGATCCGTTACGTGTTCAAATGAATCATAGAAAATCAGCGTGCCTTTCCGGGTAGCCGGGGGCGGTTCATAACCATAGGGTACATTGGTATATTTTCCAGACATCTCATCGCTCCTTGCCTGTATGCGGATCAGTTAACTCTTACTTTATATTATATTATTCTCTAACTGTGTTCTTCAATTCTGGATAGAATGTCATTCTATTTTTGCCCGCACGTTTCGATTCATACAACGCCTCATCTGCCATGCGGATAATTTCACTCGGATTGCCACTGTTCGTAGGATACTCAGCTCCTCCAATGCTGCAGCCAATATGAATTCGCTCATATTCAATAATAAACGGCTTATTCAGGCTCTGGATGATATCTTCTGCATAGGTACGAGCTTCTTCTCTTGGATTGCTTCCCACAGAGCGGAGCACAATGAGGAACTCATCTCCACCAAGCCTTACCGTGATGCCCTTTTCATGACTGAGACTGGTCAAACGCTGAGCCACTTTCTTCAGCAGAATATCTCCGGTCTGATGCCCAAGCGTATCATTCACACTTTTGAATCCATCCAGATCAAGGTAAAGGAACGTTAACGTGTGATTCTCACTTTCCATCTCCAAGGATTCTTCCAGATAGAATTCGAGTGCTGTTCGGTTTGGCAGTCCGGTCAATTGGTCGTAATGGGCCAGATTCTGCATAACAATCAGTTCCGAATCTTTATTCGTTAGCGAAGTCAACATATCTCCCAGTGAACGTGACAGTACTTCGATTTCCCTAAAGCCTCGATTTTCTGGAATCTGTACTTGCTCTCCAGCACCAAGCCGATTCGCCACTTGAGTTAGCCGTGCAATCGGGGCCGAGATCTGGCGGGAGATCAGCCAGCCAATCAGTGCAAATAGCACCGTAACCGAGAGCCCTGCCCACACATTGAACCAAAGCATGTCGGTCACGGAAGCAAACGCCGCTGACTTGAGCTGACGAATAACCACCGTCCACCCCAGACCCGGGTAGTCCAAATGCCCTTGGCTAGTAGCAAATCCTGTTACATATTCTTTTCCATCCGGCCATTCTTCTATGGACCAGCTGCTTTTGTTCATTCTTGCCCCTTCAATGCCCGATAGCTTTAAAGGACGACCAATCCATTCTTTTGGACCAAGCAGCACCGTATTTTCCTTTTGACTGACAATAAACATCTCGATGTCCTTTTCCTCATGTTTCAGCGGCTCCAGGACACTTTCCTCCATTTCCTTCGCCCAGGCCCAGCTCAAATGTGCGGCAAGCACGCCAGCAATCTCTCCGTTCTTGTATTTCACCGGAAAGCTGATATCAACAAATTGCAGTGGTTCGCCGGTTGGGTTCGGAAGCAGCTTCGCCAGAAGGACTGCATCATGGACATCTCCGATAAATTTACCCTTGATTCCCTCCTGATACACAGGTCGTTCCGATAAATTTTCACCACGCAATATGCCTTCTGTGGAAGCCAGCACTTTTCCTTCGGGATTCATGAATCCAACCCATGAGAATGTGGGAAAGCTATCTTGAAGCTGATTCAGCAGCATCTGCATTTCGGCAGGCTCGAAGCGGTCCTCTAGAGCAATCATTCGGCCCAGAAGATCCAATTCTCCTGAACGCGACCACATGAAGCGATCCAGCTTGTCTGAAGTCTGAGAAGCCGTGCTGATGAGGGCATGACCAATCTCCGTTTCGATAGCTATGGATGATTTTTGACTTAGAATATAACCAATCGTGAGTGTAACCAACAGGGATAACACAGCAAAGGTCATGGTGAGAACAGTTTTAAGCTTGAATGACATAACTTCCTCCAATAAACGGTGAAACCAGCTTGCTTTTTTCAACATCATTCATGCTGTTAAGAACTACGGGATGTCACCTATTCGTTTTCATCTTTATCGGAAATAATGTCTTTTTTCATTATACATTTCCATACAATATGGGAACGCTATTCGCACCGTGTTTCTTCCATTCAAAGAATAGTCACGATTCTGTATATACATACTTGGGTTATGAATATAGAGAGCAAGCATGCTCACAGAGCCATATGAGCACGGTTTGCCACAACAAAGAGCATTAGAAATTCAGTCATTGGGGGTGTAATGTTGAGCCTGCTTCATGTTGCTGTGATTCTGCCTTTTGCCGCTGGTATTGTACTTGCCATGCTGCATCGTTTCTTCCGTAAAATACATATGGGATGGCTGGTTTTACTTGTCCCGGCCCTATTATTTGTTTATTTTGCGAGCCTCGTACCCGCCGTGTCTCAGCGCAATACGGTATCCGGGTATATCCCCTGGATTCCGTCACTGGACATTGGATTTAATCTATATCTTGATGGTCTAAGTTTGCTGCTGACATTGTTAATCACCGGTGTAGGAACACTGGTGGTGCTCTACTCCATTTTCTACATGGATACCAAAGAAGCCTTAAACCGCTTTTATTTGTATCTACTGATGTTTATGGGAGCCATGCTTGGCGTGGTGCTGTCAGACAATATGATTGTGTTGTATGGATTCTGGGAGTTGACCAGTATTACGTCCTTTCTCCTGATCGCTTTTCACTACAAACGTAAAGAATCCACCTCAGGCGCACAGAAATCGTTCCTCATTACTGTATTTGGCGGATTCGCCATGCTTGCCGGATTCATGCTGATGTATCTAATGACAGGCACGTTCAGCATTCGTGCAACCATTACGGAATGGGGACAGATTCAGGACAGTGCACTATTCTTGCCCGCTCTTGTGCTGATTCTGATCGGTGCTTTTACGAAATCGGCGCAGTTCCCGTTCCACATATGGCTGCCTGACGCCATGGAAGCTCCAACACCGGTTAGCGCCTATCTGCATTCGGCAACCATGGTCAAGGCGGGACTGTATGTCGTCGCCCGGTTTACACCCATCTTTGGTGGACAGGGATTATGGTTCTGGCTTGTCACCGGGGTTGGACTGCTCACCCTGTGTTATGGATCATTCCTTGCCGTGAAAAAAAATGACCTTAAGGCGATCCTGGCCTACTCTACCATCTCACAGCTTGGTTTAATCATGTCCCTGCTCGGCGTTGGCTCGGCGGCCATCTATTTCGGATATGGCGAATCCTCCGCGATGTACACGGTTGCCATTACGGCAGCACTGCTTCATCTGTTCAATCACGCTACCTTCAAGGCGGCACTGTTCATGGTCGTAGGCATTGTGGATCATGAGACAGGCACGCGGGATATAAGGAAACTCGGCGGACTTGCTTCATTTATGCCTGTGACCTTTACGGTAGCGCTCGTCGGAGCACTCGCCATGGCCGGAATTCCGCCGTTTAACGGATTTCTGAGCAAGGAGCTGTTCTTCCAGGCTATGGTGGAAGTAACACACCTCCGCATCTTTGGACTCGGATCATGGAGCATACTCTTGCCTGTGTTCGCCTGGCTCGCAAGTGTGTTCACTCTGATCTATGCGCTTATTATTGTGTTCAAAACGTTCCTTGGTCGCACCCGCAGCGAGATTCCTGCCGAGAAGCTGCATGAAGCTCCCGTTGGCATGTTAATTCCTCCGGTTATTCTCGGGATACTCGTGATCATATTCGGTCTATTCCCGAATCTGCTGGCTGGATCATTAATTGAACCGGCGATGGCTGCTGTACTTCCATCACTGTTGAACGGAAATGAACACTTTGATGTTCACTTCTCTCTATGGCATGGCATCACACCAGAATTAATCATGACCATTGGTGTAATCGCCCTCGGTATTACATTGTACAGACTGCTGCCGCGCTGGAGAACGATTTATGAGCATTACCCACAAGGGTTAACGATAAACAATATGTACCATGTCGTACTCGATAACCTTCAGCATTATGCACGCAAATGGACGGAAGCCTATATGAATGGCTCGGTTCGTAACTACCTGGTATACATTTTCTCGTTCACCGTTGCATTGCTGGTTTATGCTTTTTTCCGCTCAGGGGAAAATATCACCTGGAATTTCAAGGGCAACGCCCCTTTTTCTTTCTATGAAGCAGTACTGCTCGTCGCACTGATTGCATCAGCGGTTTCGATCCCTTTTGCCAAGAACAGACTATCCGCAGTCATTATGACAGGCGCAGTGGGTTACCTCGTCACATTACTGTTCGTGCTGTTCCGAGCGCCGGATCTGGCATTGACCCAGATGATTGTCGAAACGGTATCCGTTGCACTGTTTCTGCTCTGCTTCTATCATCTGCCTGAACTGCAACGAGGCAAATCAAGCCGCAGCTATCTTAGTGTAAATATGATTGTTGCCATTGCCGTAGGCGTGGTCATGACCTTTGTTGCATTAGCTGCGAGCGGAACCGCGTCACTCGAGAGCATTTCGGACTTTTTCATTCAGGAAAGTTACAATCTGGCTGGCGGCAAAAATGTCGTCAACGTGTTGCTGGTGGACTTCCGTGGTTTTGATACCTTACTGGAGATTATGGTACTTGGGGTAGCTTCGTTGTCCATCTACTCCATGATTAATCTGAATCTTGAAGCGAGGGACCTTGGCGCAAGACTGAAATTCCGCAAGAAAGAACAGACTGAAGAAACCGATGAAGATACGGATGACAAAGCGGACAATACGAAAAAGTATGGCAACCGTGAACGTAGCTCATCAACCTGGGATACCGTACCACTGCAAAGCAACGATGTGTTGTTGCAAACAACGACCAAGGTTGTTGTCTTTATCATTCTGACCTTCGCGCTGCATCTGTTCTTCGCAGGACATCATAACCCGGGTGGCGGGTTCATTGGCGGTCTGGTGACCGCCGCTGGTCTCGTGTTAATTGCGCTGGCGTTCAGTACAGATACTGTACGTAAAGCGTTACCTATCGATTTTCGCACCTTGACAGCCATCGGGCTGGGCATTGCCTTATTGACTGGAGCAGGCTCGTTTTTGTTTGGCGTACCCTTCCTGAGTCAGACCTTTGGTTATTTCGATCTTCCAATACTCGGAGAAACAGAACTTGCAACCGCGATGCTGTTTGACCTCGGCGTATATCTCGCCGTCCTGGGAGTCACCATGAATATCATTCTACAGATCGGGGAGGATCGCTGATATGGAAATATTGATGTGTGTGGCCGTTGGCATTTTGTTTGCAGTCGCCGTCTTTTTAATCTTATCGCGGAGCCTGCTCCGGATCGTGCTTGGCATGTCCATACTCACTCACGGGGTGCATCTACTGCTGATTACGATGTCCCGCCTCAAAACTGGAGCACCACCGCTGCTTGGGGAGCAGGCTGAACGCTACGTTGATCCACTTCCCCAGGCGCTGATATTGACATCCATTGTTATTAATTTCGGACTTACCGCCTTTTTCTTTGTACTTTCCTATCGTTCCTATCTGAAGCTGAAAACAGACGATATGGAAGAAGTAAGGGGGCGTCCTTATGAATAATCTCGTTGTTCTGCCCATTCTACTGCCACTGATTACAGGGGTTATAGCCCTTCTATTCTTCCGGCGGGTAAACATCCAGCGGGTTGTGAGTGTTATTGGCCTTTTGCTGACCGCAGCCGCTTCAACTGTCCTGATTACCCAAGTGACACAGTCCGGCATACAGACGCTCAATATGGGAGGCTGGGAACCACCCTACGGTATTGTACTTGTTGCAGATATGGTATCGGCCTTGCTTGTCGTGGCCGCTTCGATTATTGCACTGGCGTGTCTGCTCTATGCCTTCCGCAGTGTAAATAAGGAACGGGAAGAACATCATTTTTACCCGTTCTTTCATTTCCTGATTGCGGGCGTGAACGGTTCGTTTCTTACCGGAGACCTGTTTAACCTGTTTGTCTGCTTTGAACTGATGCTCATCTCTTCTTATGCACTAATTGTATTGGGAGGTACGGAAAGACAATTACGAGAAACGATCAAGTATGTGTTGATTAACATTGTCTCTTCTGCACTATTTGTTGCCTCTATCGGCTTTCTCTACTCTATTACAGGCACATTAAACATGGCCGACTTGTCCAATCGGATCGCCGAAGTTGGACAGAGTGGAGTCATCACCCTGATCGCTGTCTTGTTCCTGATCGTATTCAGTATCAAAGCCGGACTGTTCCTGTTCTTCTGGTTATCCGGCTCTTACGCAGCCCCTCCGGCAGTGGTCACCGCCCTATTCGCCGGTTTGCTGACCAAAGTTGGCCTGTACGCCATTGTGCGAACATTCACACTGATTTTCTATCATGACCCGGATTTCTTCCATGCCCTTATCGGCTGGATGGCTGGAGCGACCATGGTACTCGGAGTAATCGGGGCAATTTCCTATCGTGACGTCAATAAAATACTGATCTACAACGTGATCGCAGGGGTGGGATTTGTAGCCTTCGGGATGGCTGCTGCCAGCCGTCCTGCACTGGAAGGTCTACTCTTCTACATGCTGCATGATATGCTCATCAAAACACTGCTATTCCTGCTCGGAGGCGCTCTGATCGCGGTCGCAGGCACCTCTAAACTCGACAATATGGGCGGGCTGATCCACCGCTACCCACTGCTTGGCTGGATGTTTTTTATCAGCGCACTTGCCCTGGCAGGCATTCCACCGTTCAGTGGATTTCCTGGGAAATTGTTGCTGTTCGAAGGCGGGTTGCAGGCTGGTCTGTACGGACTGACAGGCATTGCCGTCCTTTCCAGCCTGCTGATGTTGTATTCGGTTCTTCGCATCTTCATCCAGGCGTTCTGGGGTGAACCGCCGGCAGGCGCAGTGAGAAGACCTTATGCCGTGAACGGCCTGCTCATCCCTGCCGGAATTCTGTTTGTGTTCATCATCGCGATGGGTGTGGGGGCTGAGGGTATGTTCCAACTGACCTCCCGCGCAGGCGACATTCTGCTGCATCCCAATGTATATATTGATGCAGTGTTGAAGGAGTAGATGCGTATGGCCTTTCAGATTGTACTAAATCTGATCATTGCCTTTGTATGGATGTTTCTGAATAATGAGTGGAATGGGGTTGGCTTTCTCACGGGTTATCTGCTGGGTCTGCTATTGATTGGGAGCATGCGGCGATTCTTTCCGCAACGCTTCTATATTGTTCGTGTCTGGGCGATCATCAAGCTGAATGCCCTGCTGTTCAAGGAACTGGTACGGGCCAGTATTGAAGTTATTCGCCAGATCGTGAAGCCGAAGCTTGATATTCGGCCCGGCATATTTACCTATCAGACACAGCTGTCCTCTGACTGGGAAGTTACACTCCTGTGTCTGCTCATCTCACTGACGCCAGGCTCCCTCCCACTTGAAATTTCAGGGAATCAACGCAAATTATTTATACACGCGCTGGATATCAAAGACGAACAGAAAATGAGTGATGATATCAAAAATACGTTCGAAAAAGCCATTATGGAGGTGACACGATAATGTTATCCTCAATGTTGTTCATATCCTTGCTTATTCTCTCCCTCGCAATCCTGGGTTGTCTGTACCGGGTGCTACGGGGACCATCCATGGCCGACCGGATTACGGCACTGGATACGATTGGTATTAACGTCATTGCCATCGTTGCTGTTCTGTCCATGATGCTTCATACCCAAGCTTATCTGGATATCATTCTGTTGATCGGCATTCTCGCTTTTCTAAGCACAGTTGCATTTGCACGATATATTGAACGGGGGGCGGTATTCAAAAATGAAGGAGATCGTTGATGGAACCGCCGGAATTGTCATTGGGCTCATTGTCTTGCTGGGAGCACTACTGAGCGCATTTAGCGCGTTCGGACTGATCCGACTGCCAGATGTATATTTACGAGCACATGCCGCCACCAAAAGTACTACACTCGGCGTACTTTGTGTACTGAGCGGAACGTTTCTCTTCTTCTGGTATTTCGATAACTATATCAGTGCTCGGGTATTGCTTGGCATTGTGTTTGTATTTATCACAGCACCGGTAGCCGGACATCTGAACGGACGGGCTGCCTATCGCACAGACGTACCCCTATGGGAACAAAGTGTACAGGATGAACTTGAGCCACTTTTAAAAGGTAAAAAGGTCAACCACGAGGCCAAGGATATGATGGAATAGTCACTTGGTTAACAAGCAAATACCCCCGGGACATGCCTCACATTACGTGGCCGTCCCGGGGGTATTTTTGGCTATACGATACAGCTTAGTACAATCTATGTTCGTGGAGTAGCGGGACGAAGCTATATTTTAACCGGATCAAAATCCATTCAGTCCCTGTCTTCTCAGATCAGCAGCAACGATTCGTGCAAGCTGAGCAGCACCATCACGATTCGGATGCAGCGTGTCTCCTGTCATATACAAGGCCAGTGTTGCAGCCGGTCCAATGGAAGTGAAATAAGCCGAACTGAGTTTGTTCAGTTCTACAAGCGTCACGCCCTCTTCCTGAGCCAGTGCACGTGTAGATGCATTGTACCAGCGATTCTCCGCAGTATGCACATTGGCTGAATTGAAATCAGTTGCCCGACCCTGAGGTGTCGATAGAATGACGGTGGCTCCTTTATTTTTGACCTGACGGACCATGTCACGCATGATCTCCTTGAACTCTGCTTCGGTTGTATTGTTCTTGGCATTGGTATCGTTAATCCCTAATTGCAAAATAAAGTAGTCTCCTGGCTTAATATACTTCAAAATTGCTTCCATCTGTCCATCATCGCGGAAACCTCTTGCAAATTGACCACTAGAGGCCATATTGCGAACTTGAAATGTACTGGTATTCACGTAGGAAGGAAAAAGCTGTCCCCAGCCACCCTGTATACTGCTGCTGAGTGGATAGTAATTGCAGACCGTCGAATCGCCACCAATATAGATCGTACGGTTCGTCACCGTCTGATTCGATATTTTCCGGATTTCAAGTGCGCTGAGTGTAAATGCCGTGCCTTCCTTCCCTTCTGTTACCAGTAGATTTAACTGTCCATCCGTCACCGGAATTTGAAATTGATCGGTCGCCCCATTCCCCGTCATATTAATGATCTGGTATACGCCTTCTGCCGCCACACTCGATCTTGCAGTATTACCCAGGACCACTTTGACCTCATAGAGACCATTGGACAGATCCACATTAAACGTATTCGTACTCTTCGTGCCAAAGGTGACAAACTGAACGGCATCACTTGCAACGCCCGTTCCAGATGCAGATACATTACGCATATTAGCAGGTGTATTGAATCCATAACCTGTTGCTGAATTGTAGGCCTCCGTTGCTGATACACCAGTGTAACCGTTCTCAACTGAACCAGCACCAAAATCAAATTTGTACTCATTCGCCGCAGCTTGGGCGACCTGTCCGCCATTAGCTGCCAGAGCACCTCCAATCAGACTAGTAAACAGGGTAAGACAGAGCAAATACCGCACGGATTTTGACCATTTCATAACTAAAATCTCCTCTCAAAGGTTCATTTGTATGATTGCCTTACAGAACGTTATCAAGCCAGTCATAGGCTTTCGCTCCGCTGATCTCATGGCCTCCTGTAAAAAAGTCTGCATCGAGCCATTTCTGTGCTCCCGCCTGTTCATAGATCTCTGTCAAACGTGCATAGGCTTCTTTTGCTGTTGGCAGCGGAAATACCTGATCTTCACTTCCAGCTTCAATAAATAGCGGCCTGGGTGCGATCAGACCTATGATATCCGGCAGCTCTGCTTCCCGCAGAATTCCTGGAATATAATTGTCGAGGCAATGATTTCTGTCCAATATGCTGCCCTGGAAAGTACTAGCGTACCCGCTCACCACAGCCGCACGGCACCGTTCATCCAACGCAGCAGTGAATGCTGTCACGAGTCCACCACCCGAGATGCCCATGCTGCCGATCCGCACTGGATCAGCTTCAGGGCGGGTGGTTACGTAATCCATCACACGCATCGTTTCATAGATTCGGTGCCCGGCCAGGGTCTGCCCAGTCATGAGCAGATGGGCGGCAATTTTGGTACAGGAGCTAGCGCCGGGTGGTGCATCCCGATCCTCCTCCAGCCTTCGGTCACCAAATCCAAGCAATTCAGGAGCGGCAACCACATATCCACGCTGTACAAGGGCGACGGCGAAGTCTTTATGCAAGCCAGGCTCTCCTTTACGCGGTGAACCGTCGGGTTCCAAGCCGGAGATCTCCCGGCTGCCATACCCGTGTCCATGGCAGGCTATAATGGCGGGGCGTGATTCTTTGGTAACGCTTACTAAATTCGGTATCAGCATATAGATAGGCATGCGCAACCCTGCGTAGGTCGTAATCTCAACCCGCTCACGAATGTAGCCATCACATGAGGTGCGTTCGAGCAATACGGGATTCAGCTCCGACACCACGGATGGGAAGCCGCCCAGCCGATCTATAATCCGTGCTCGCAACTGGCTGCGCCATTGCTCAAGAGATTGACCCGTCTGGTACGCAGAGCGTCCACGCGGGCGTGTTTGTTTTTGCAGATAAGATTCAATATCCGACATTACCGTTCATCCCTCCTGTGGATTCAAATGATAGACGTATGTAAGAAAGTATATGTTGGACTTGTCCAGTCTATTATAAATCACGGTACAGTCGGTGAATTGAACATTATTGCCTGTTTTGGGCTGAATTCACACTATTTTGATGAAAAAAAGGATATCCTCGCATACCTGATCTTCAGGCTCCGAGAACATCCTTCTTAATCCGGCCTTTTATTCCCTGTGCCCTGGTAGCCACCAGTTCCATCTGCCCATCAGTTTCATAAGTGCAGGTACCAGCACCAGGCGGATAATGGTTACATCAATGAACACCGCCGCTGTAATTCCGATTCCCAGCTGTTTGACACCCGCCACGTCAGCAAACGCAAAAGGCACAGTCACTGCCAGTAGAATCGCCGCCGCCGATGTAATCAGACGTCCGGTTGAAGCCAGTCCTTGCTGTACGGCCAGATCACTATCCCCTGTTCGTCTGTATACCTCCTGGATGCGGGTCAGCATAAATACGCCATAGTCCATCGAAATACCAAAGACAAGCCCAGCAATGAACACGGGAATCATAATGGCAATGGCAGATGGCTCCATGCCAAAATGGCCCTGATTAAAGACCAGTACGAGCACGCCGAATGAAGCAGCCAAGCTGAGCAGATTCATCAGAATGGCTTTGATTGGAATGAGCAGTGACCGGAATGCTGCGAGTAATACGAGATAATTCGATACCACAACAAACACCAGCACTTTGGGCAGTTGACCTGAAACTTCTTGCATGATTTCATGTTGCATGACTGCTTCTCCCCCATAACGCAGAGGTATGAAGGGAATGGAGTTAGCGCTGTCCTTGGCCCTCATCTGTTCGAGCCAGGATGCAGCCTCATCGGAACCCGGTGCTCCGTGAATGGTAGCCACAATACGAATAGAGTAGTCGGACACATATGAACGCAGCCATGCAGGCGGCTGAGATGTGGTTTCTTTCAGTGCCTCACGCAAAGATGATGATAAGATGTTCATTTGAGATTGAATATAAGATTGAGATTGGCCTGAGAGCTTGTCCGGCAGCATGATCCCCCACGCGGACTCAACAGCCACCACATTCGAATCCTGCTGAAGCTCTTGCATTTTACTCAACGCCATTCGCCAATGAAATGTGGTCAACGGCTCTCCCGTTCCACCAATTACAATCTCTACAGCAGATACATTCTTTTGTCCAAAAATACTCTGGATCTGCTCAGTCGCTTGACGAGACTCCATTCTGCCAGGCAAGGAAGAAGCATCCGGAATGGCGATCTCTAACCGGGCAACCGGTAGAACAAAGAGAAGCAGCGCACCCGTTCCAAGCAAGGCCATCCGAACCGGCCGTTTCATAATCATGCCTGACCAGAATGACCAGATCGAACGTAAAGGCAATGATTGTTGATGCTGGCCCTGCTTTGAAGAGATGGAATGCCCGGAATGTTGTCTAAAGATTCGCACAGAATAGAGGGATAGAATGGCTGGCAGCAGTGTTATATTCAGCAGGACCGATATGACGAGCACGACAATGGCTCCCAGGGATACACTCAGAAACATCGGCAGTCTAATCCAGAGCAGACCGAGCAGCCCTAACAGCACACAAGCAGCAGAAAAGAATACGGCTCTGCCTGCTGTTCGCAGCATTCTCTGGAGAACTTCCTCGGCCCTCGAACCTGTTTCTTCGCTATTCTGACCTCGCTGGAGTTCCTCACGGTATCTGCTGAGAATTATCAGAGCAAAGTCTATGCTGAGCGCCATTCCCACCATCGGAATAACATTGATCACAAAGTTGGAGAGCGCCAGATGGTAACCCATTAGGGATGTAACTCCCATTGCCGTTATGACGCCGGACACTCCCATAATGACTGCAATTAGCGCTGCATAAAGACCTCTGAATGCAAAACACAAAATGACGAAGGCAAGCGGCAATCCCACAATCTCTGCCCGTTCCAAATCGCGAAAACTGAGACGATTTACATCCTGCTGTACAACGGATTTCCCTGTTATTTGGATCGTTCCCGTACCGTCTGTTGTAAGCACGGAACGCAGCTGTTCAAGCGGCGGACCCATCTTGTGAGGCGGTACATCAAACGCCAGCAAAGCATAGGCCACATCCCCCCGCAGCATCCGGCTTCCACGTGATTCAAGCGGAGAGATTATGGACGTTACACTTGACAGTGTACTCACCTGTTGCAGACGATTTTTAATCCAGCCCCGGAATTCGACGGGGGTAGTGCCTGTCTTTTTTTCAAATAGAAGAATAACCGGATCAGCAGGAACATGGAACTCTTTCTCCAGAATAAGCTCTACAGCATGAGCATCTCCCTGGTTCAAGTTCAATCCATGATCCTGAACAATACCAGGCAATTTCCATGCCCAGATGGCTGACATCCCGATGACAAACACCCAGCAGAGAATGATGAACCGCGGATATCGGCTAATGAGGACAGCAAGGCTGCGATAACCCATACCCAAGCTCCTCTGCTATCAGATTGGTAATTCCGATTCTTTTAAATTGCGCCTTGATTCACTGTTTCTCTTTCTTCAACGGATGCAGGAACATAAGTAAAAGGAAGCAATTCGGCTGTTAAACCCGGTCCAAATGCAAGTGCAATTCCGCTGGAAGCTTCTTCATTTTTACGATAATCATCGCGGATGGCTTGTAAAACAAACAAAATCGTCACAGAGGATAGATTTCCATAATCCCGTAAAATGTTTCGGCTGTAAGCGACCTGTTCATCTGACAGCTGGTACAGCTTCTGCACCGCATCCACAATACCTCTGCCTCCGGGGTGGATCGCCCAGATTTCTGGTAGATCGCTGCCGTTTAGTAATCGTTCAACCTCTGGACCAAGATGTAAACCCAGCAGCTTCGGAATCTGTGGCGAGAGATACAGATCGAAGCCGGTATTGCCCACTTCCCAGATCATCTCTTCAGAACAGTCTGGCAGCAACACGGAATGCCCGCTACCCAATCTGAACAGTTCTTTGCGTCCTGTTCCGGACAGGCCCACAACACAGGCAGATGCGCCATCACCGAAGAAGGAGGCTGCGAACAGGTCATCCCGCTTAGCGGAAGGCTGAAAATGAAGGGTGCACAGCTCCACACATACGATAAGAACTGTAGCGTCTTTCTCACTCGTCACAATTGAATTTGCTAACTGTACAGCTTTCAGACCAGCGGCGCATCCCTGGAACACAAGCGGAATCCGGTTAATACGCGGCGATAGTTCAAGCTGCTGAATCAGCCGAACATCGAGACCGGGCAGGAATTGCCCTGTGCAACTGACGGTAATGAGATGTGTAATCTCTGAAGTCGAAACGATGGCATCCTCGAGTGCCTGACGCGCTGCCTGGATTCCAAGCGGAACGGCTGCTTCCTTATATTTGGCCATACGTTCGGCTGTGGTCGGAACGTTCTCCGCCTGGGTAAAGGGCAGATAACGGCAAGACTCTACTGGCTCCAGCAGGTTCGGCTCACATGAATAACGCGTCTCGACACCGCACTGGTTGAATATTCGCTTGGCCCATCGTCTGGAATCCGGTTCATGCTCCAGCGCTTGTGCGAGCCGAGCAGACACATCCTTTTGCTCAATGCGGTGAATAGGCAATGCCGTTCCAATTCCTATGATACTTGCGGCTACGGTTCCATCAAGTTGGTTCATCGGCTCCAACCTCCTTATATATAAATGGGTTCTTGTCACATGTGCAGGATATAGTACAAGTCTATTCAGGGCTTGCCCCCTTTATGTTCACGAAACAAGCAAAGGCGGACAACATATGCGAATTCCGCACATGTTGTCCGCCTTATTAAACGACGATTATTATTATCTTATCCGGACCCATGCTTCAATAGATCGTTCAGCCTGCTCCGCTGCTACTCCGGCCTTACCACCGTAAATCTCTCGCCAAGTTTGGCATAGTCATTTCCAGCCAGTCTGCTAATCGGTTTCAGCTGATCCATCAATATATATTTGGTGGCAGGATCATACACGTTCTCACTGAAATGGTATTGTACAATGCGAACCAGAAGCAAATCACTCACAGGTTTTCCCTCATCGTTCGATATCAGTATATGCTGATACAACTTACACTCCATCCGAATGAGTGCTTCCTGTATTGCTGGTACGGAGACCACCGTACTTGGTACAGTCGTTAGATTTGTCCGTTCCAGCTCACTTTCGTGGGGCTCCAGCATGGCAGCAGTCTCGTTCATGTCAAGAGCAATCGATTCATCACAGATATGTACTACCAGTTCTTGCAAGGAAAGCACATTGCGAGCCGTATCTTTCATAACGCCATCCTTGCGACCGATGGATATGGATAATATCGGCGGGTCAGAGCTGACTATATTAAAAAAACTAAAGGGCGCTGCATTAATGACGCTACCATCATGAGAAAGTGTTGTCACAAATGCGATTGGGCGCGGTACCACCGAACCACTCATCAGTTTATAGTTATCTCTGCCCGTCAATTCTCGCGGATCCAAAGTATGCATCATTAGCTATCCCCTTCCGTAATTGTAAAACGATACTCACGAGCTTCACTTCATTAGTTATTATATATCGTAAAATGTTGAAATCACAAAAAACTCCCTGGTGCTCATCGCACCAAGGAGTATACACATTCGGATTCGTATTTGATATCTATTATTTTACAATACTGTTCTGAATGTCTTCCATAATTTGAAGGTTCGCTTGAACTCCACTATACAACCAGCTGCTCGAACGGGTAAATTCGAATAAGTTACCATTTTTCACTGCTGGGATGCTTTGCCATACCGGATCTTTCAGTGCTTCTGAACCAGTACCTTCATCACTATTCACAAAGAACAAATAGTCTACATCCATTTCTGCCAATTTTTCCAGCGAGATGGAAGACCAGTTACCTGTCGCATTAGCAGAGATTTCTTTCACAACTTCAGGCTCAGCAAGACCCAGTTCCTTGTACATCACTTCACCACTGGATACATTGTCACTTACGATGAAGAATTTGCCGCTAACCAACCAAATGGCCGCTGCCGATTTCGTTCCACCTGTAACGGTATTGATTTTCTCCTTGATTTCTGTGGCTTTCACTTCGTAATCATCCAGCGCTTTTTGTGCTTCATCGCCTTTATTCAGAATTTCGCCGATTTTCAGCAGCGCTTTGCGCCAGTCGCTGTTGACCTCGTCGCCAAGTACATAAGTAGGCGCGATCTTGCTGTATTGTGCGTATTTCTCGCCTTCAACCACACTTTCGGAACCGATGATAATCAGATCCGGGTTGAAGCTTGTTACCGCTTCGAAAGGAAGATCGAAGGCAATCGTTGGAATGCCGTCCAGATCTTTTTGCAGATACTCCTGGATTCCGTTGGCTACGGACCATTGGGCAACTGGCTTAACGCCAAGTGTAACCAGATTATCTTCCAGATACGAAGCGATGATACGCTCCGGATTTGCAGGGATTTTCACTTCGTGACCCATTGCATCTGTCAATGTACGTTCTGTCGGAGCTTCTGTCTGTGTCTCTGTCTCCGTTGCTGTATTGTTCTCTCCTGCTGCTGTACCGTTGTCTACTGGTTTCGATCCGCATGCTGCCAGCCAGATGGACATGACCATTACAGTGATCAGAAGCATGACCATTTTTTTATTTTTCTTAAACAAGTGACTATCCCCTTTCAATATGAACACCTCAATGGAATGAGTTGTTATGACAGACTTAGACGTTTATACATTATTCATGCATATAATACTGGTATGTACTTTTGTCCAATTCCATTGACAATGATAATTGTTATCAACGAAGTTGTCAATGCAGCTTTTGCCTTTTAAGATCGAAAGCCCTTCATTCGAACAATTCACATTTAGGCTGATGCCGCCATAAGCTAATTCAAGAATACGATGACAGGAAGGATGTTCGTACATGGATTACGTTTATAACACCTATTCAGGATATGATGAGGATCGTTCGTTTCAATTGCCCCCACTATTCCCAGGAGGCGCTCCAGGAGGTCAGCCTGTGCCAGGTTTTCCGGGATCACCAGGTTCCTATCCCCCATTCATTCCCGGTGGAGGTAGTGGCGGTCAACCTCCTTACTTTCCTGGAGGCGTACCCGGTACGGCACCGGGTGTGCCCGCTCAGCTATCACAAGGCAATCTGCCTACCCTTCTAAGCGCTTATCCACGCCCGGTAGGTCAGCCCCCGGCTGAGATGGTTTTTCTGTATAACCTGATCAAAAGCAGCCCTGGTCTTCTACCGCTATTTATCCAGCAACAACCACAGAATCTGACCCAGGCTGTGCAATTTGCTCAATCAGGAGTAGCAACACCTCGTGATCCTGAGCAACGTGTACTGCAAAATTTCTGTTATAACCGCTGGTCTCTCGTATTCACATACAATGACGTTTACTTAATGTGGCCATCCACCAATCTGTTCGGTTTTGTCATTGGTTACTTCTATCCGTTCCTGACTCCAGGTATCCTGCTCAATACACAGATTTTGTTTGCTCTCTGCTAGATCACGTTCACACATAGAACAAGCGCCCCAGTTGGAGGACAAAACCTTCCAATTGGAGCGCTTTTTTATGGCTACATTATTTCTTATTATCAGCAAGCATTTATCTAATCATAGCAACAATGCAATACATTTCACGCCAGGCGTTTTTCACCCTGACGTTTACCGTTCTTGCCTACCATAACAAAGTAAATCATCAATGCACCAAGATCCGCACAAGCGATTACAATGCCCATTGGCACAGCTGTGCCTTCTCCTCCAAGACCTACAAGCGGAGCGACAATACCACCAAATAGGAACGTCATAACCCCAATAAGTGCTGATGCACTGCCTGCTGATTTCTCTTGATTAGCCATCGCCAGTGAGAAGGAAGCCGTATTAACCAGCCCCACACTGGATACCACGAGAAATAACGGGATCAGGACCGAAATCAGATTACCTCCTGCTAGAATGGCGATGAGCAGCGATGTTCCTCCCAGAGCAGCAGTTATCAGTCCTGCGATCAACAGACGAGTTTCTGATACTTTACCTGCAAGTCTTCCGGCAATCTGACTTGCCAATATGATGCCCAGACCGTTAATGGCGAAGCAGATACTGAACATTTGCGGGGAAATGCCATATATTTTTTGAAGCACGAACGGCGAACCCGATATGTAGGCAAACATACCAGCAGATACAAACCCTTGGGTTAAAGCATATCCCATGAACAGGCGATCCCCTGCAATTTTGCGGAATGTAATCAGCGTCTGCTTCAGTCCTCCGCTAGATCGTCGCTCTGCAGGCAGTGTCTCTCCAAGACCAACCACGACAGCAACTAAAGTCAAAATCCCGATGATACTCAGCAAAATAAATACGCCACGCCACGACGTATACGCAAGCAATTGCCCGCCGATAATTGGTGCAGCAATGGGTGCGACCCCATTAATCAGCATTAAGAGTGAGAAGAAACGTGTTAGCTCCGGCCCGGAATACACATCCCTCACCACTGCACGCGAGATGACAATTCCCGCAGCTCCCGCTGCACCCTGAATGAAACGCAGCACAACAAAAGAGCCCATCGTTGGGCTGACCAGACAGAGTATGGAGGCGATCGTATAGAGAATAAGACCTGCAATAAGCGGCGCACGACGACCACGTACATCACTTAGAGGTCCAGCCAGCAGCTGCCCTGCGGCCAGTCCGACCATACATGCCGTTAGACTGAGCTGGGCATAAGAAGTGGATGACTGGAATTCATCGGCCAGTGTAGGCAGTGCTGGCAAATACATATCCAGGGACAGCGGCCCAAAGGCCGACAGTGTCCCCAGAATCAATGCCATACGTACACGGGATGTAGAATTGGTGCTTAATGAAGCTGGTGTACTTTTCATATGAATAACATATTCCTTTCCCTGCGGTAGTTCACGTTTCCTTATTGTTCCCCGTTTCCTAACAGCTTGAGCAGGTTGGAAGGTAGCGTGAACTGTTGATTGTTAATGATAATACGGCGTAGTTCTTCTTCATCCCGCTCATTCTCGGCGTCCTTGATCTCCTGAATCTCCCGGTGCAGTCTCTCCATTTGTTGATCCAGTGCGTTGGCAGAGTCTGCTGCACTTTTCAGTTCTTTCGTTAAACGCTCGGGAACATCTTTATTGTATTTATAAAAGATTTTATGCTCCAGGCTCGCCCAGAAATCCATCGCAATCGTACGAATCTGGATTTCCACACACGCCCGCTCCTGTCCATTAGACATGTAAACAGGCACTTCAACCAGAAGATGAAGGCTCTGGTAACCGTTTGGCTTCGGATTCTGGATATAATCTTTCACTTCTAGCACACGCAGGTCACTTTGATTGCACAGCATATCCTTAATCCGGTAGATATCGGAGATAAAGGAGCAGGTAATTCGCACACCCGCGATATCCTTAATATTTTCCTTGATGCTTTCAAAGGTTAACTCGTGATTTTTGCGGAACATCTTGTTCATAATGCTCTCAGGTGACTTTAATCTGGATTTCGTATGTTCGATCGGGCTGTAATCATGCAGGGACTGAAATTCTTCCTTCAGCACCTCGATTTTGGTCTCCATTTGATCCAAAGCAAATTTATAAATCATCATAAATCTCGTAATTTCATATTTAAATTTCTTGAATTGATCAATCGGATGTGGAGCGTTCATCATGGTTTTCTTCCTTTCTTCGTGCACACTAAAGTTAGTTTTATAAATACGAGGACAGAGGTCAATTCACATGTCTCCTGAACCATTATAAATCATATGGAGCCAATAAACGAATTTCTCGCACCGAACGGCTGCTGCTGGAGGAAAGGTATGGGAACCTCGTTTAGGCGCATCCTAAAGAAGAATCATGGTCAATTGGCACGCCATTTCCGATGAAAGAGGTCGATCCCCCTGCTCTATCATGTGACGTATTCGTCCGATGCGCTTCGGGTAAAAGGCTATTTATGCCTGCCTGACGGCTGCTTCTTACACGCCTTCTCGCCGTTAGAAAACACTCATAGCAGCCCTGCCTTCCAAGGCTTCACCGTAACGCAAGAATCCATGCAAATGCAACAGCTCGCAAGCCGCTACCCTCCTGTAGAACAACACACCATGGACGGTATTGATGCACGTTGGCCGGTTCTGATCTATTGCCGCGGTGGGTTGGGCAACTATGGTGGGGTAAATACCGCTTGGCTGGAGCAATTTGTCCATAAAGGTTATATCGTGTTCGCTCCATCATATCGTGGTAACGAAGGTGGCGAAGGACGTGACGAGTATGGCGGACGAGATGCCGAAGATGTACATGCCGCTTACCGACTTGTGCAAGAGTGGCCCTTTGCCGATACGAAGCGAATTTCAATGATGGGATTTTCGCGTGGAGCGATTAATGCCGTACATACAGCAACAACCTACAATGAAGGACCTCAGCAGGTACATAAACTGGTGCTTTGGAGCGGTGTCGCCGATGTGGAACGCACCTATCATGAACGAACCGACTTGAGACGTACTTTGAAAAGGGTGCTTGGCGGTTCGCCACGTTCAGTTCCGGAAGCTTATCTCGCCCGTTCTCCCTTGTCGAAGGCACACAAACTCCATTGTCCTGTGCTCATCATGCATGGCACGTCTGATACGCAGGTGAATTACAGTCATGGAACCCGGATGTATCATTGGCTGAAACGTAGAGGTGCCAACGTTACATTTCATGCTTATGGGGGACAGGATCATCGTTTTCAGGAGAGGATGCATGAGGCGGCAGTGAACAATATGTTTGACTGGCTTGCAGCACCTTAGCTACAGAGTAGGCATGATTTAAACAAGTTTGCTGCTATGGGAAATTGGGCTTCATCATAAACTTCATTTTGAAGGATCATGCGTTGTGGATGTATACTGGAGGGGTTACGTTTTTTTGAAAGGACGGATGATTATGAATCAAAATACCCTCCAAAAGTACGCAATGCTGCTGTTATGCATGTCTGCTGGAATGGTTGATGTGATCGGATACCTGGGACTAGGGCATGTGCTTACAGCCAATATGACGGGTAATATTGTGCTGCTGGGGATCGCGATTGCCCGTGCTCAGGAATTGGTTGTGCTGCGTGCACTCCTTGCCCTCATTGGTTTTATTGCTGGTAATGCCATTGCGGCATACATGATCGGACATGTGCAGACGAAAAATGGCTGGTCTTCCAGGGTCACAGCTGTGTTCACTGTAGAAAGTATATTGCTTCTGCTCTTTGCCATCGCTATGATCAGTCCTTATTCGGAACAAGTATCCTATTTGCTGATTGCTATGCTGGCCACCGCCATGGGGATGCAAACGACTGCGGCACGCCGCATTGGGATTGCCGGTATCTCAACGACCGTGCTTACCAATAATCTGGCCGCCGTGGTTGAGGATGCGGTAAGCATCCTTCAGCGACTGCGACACGCCAATATCCGCTCGCTGGTCAAAGCGCTATCAGCAGATGCATACCTTCGCGCAGGTGCCGTTGTGATCTATTTGGGCGGCGTTATTCTAGCTGCGATGTTGTTCCACCACGTACCCATGATGGCAGTCTGGATACCTGTTCTGATCGTTGGAGGAGTCACCCTGTACGCACGGTTATACTCCAGAGGAACGACCAAAGCAACGTCGACGGATGACATTTAACGTTAGCTCTCATGCCATTATTGAACGATTCATTTCATTAATGATGCTTCCTGTCTGATGAGTTCAACCAGATGCTGTGCAGCAGGAGATAACACTTCCCCTGCTCGTGTACAGACGGCTACGGTGTTTTTCAACTGTACACCTCGAACGAATACACGTGCCAACCTGCCCTGTTGTACATCTTCCTTTACGACCAGAGAAGAAATAAAGTTGGCTCCATAACCTGCCTTCACCGCACTAATCGTTTCGTTCAACCCATTGAACTGAAGCGCAATGCGGGGAGCGGCCAGGTTATTTGTTGTGCAGAGAGAGACCAGACGCTCCCGTGTAGCGCTGCCTTCTTCACGCATAATGAAAGGCTCTGCCACCATCTCCCGAAGCTCAATTTCCTTTCCCGCATAGGGATGATCGGGATGTACCACAAACCACATTTCATCTTCAAACAATTCGTCCCAATGAACACCTGAATGTGTAATGCCACTTCCACCATAAACCGCAATCTCGGCCTCATAACGCAGCAGTTGGTCAAAAGCCATCCGAGTATTGGTTGTGCTCACAACCAGCTCCACATCCTCGTGCATTTGCTTGAAACGGGCAATCCAGCCCGGCAGCAGAAAATTCGAGGGCAAATAGGTTGCGGTAAGGCGAATCAGCCCTTTCTTGCCTGCACGAAAATCCTGCACAAAGTTCTCGACATCCTGCTCCAGCATGAACAGACGTTCCGCGTAGCCTGTTAATTGCATTCCAGCATCGGTAAGAACCAGTCTTCTCCCCTCCGAAGCAAATAGTTGAATGCCCAATTCCCGCTCAAACTTCTTCACCTGAGAGGATACCGCTGGCTGGCTAATGTTGAGTTCTTCCGCCGCACGCGTGACTCCTCCATATCTCACGATGGCATGAAACAATCGTAATCCGTGCAAATTCAACCGCAACACCTTCTTCACTTGAAGTATATAATCTAAAGTTATATTAACATACATAATATATATTTTATTTATGTATTTGTTCCCTTTATAGTTGAAGTATGAAATCCAATACATGCAATCGGAAAGGAACATGTAACGATGAACAATGTGAATGGTTCTACTCAACAGCAAACCTGGAGTCAAGTCGACAACTATTTGAACACCTTATTAATCCCCTCGGATCTCCTGCTGGAGCAGGCACTACTTACCAATGCGGAAGCCGGCTTGCCCGCTCATGATGTAGCACCTAATCAAGGGAAATTGCTTCAGCTCCTGCTTCAAATACAAGGCGCAACTCGTGTGTTGGAAATCGGGACGCTTGGCGGATACAGTACGATCTGGATGGCTAGAGCCCTTCCCGAACACGGACGTATCGTCACACTGGAAGCAGATCCACGCCATGCAGAGATGGCACGAACCAACATCACGCGTGCAGGACTTATGCACAAGGTTGATCTTCGAGTAGGTCCTGCCCTGACTACTCTTCCCGACGTTCAGGAAGAGTACAGAGAACCCTTTGATTTCATCTTCATCGATGCTGACAAACCGAGTAATCCCGACTATTTGCGATGGGCGCTGCGTCTGGCTCGTCCGGGAAGTCTGATTATTGGTGACAACATCGTCAGGGACGGTGAAGTTATCAATGCAGACAGTACGGACAACAGAGTTCAGGGCGTTCAGTCTTTCCTGAAATTAATTGCAGATAATCCACGTCTTGAAGCTACCGCACTGCAGACTGTAGGCACTAAAGGCTACGATGGATTCGTGATTGCCCGAGTGCTGGAATCCCCTACTGCAAAATAAACAGTGGTCAATTCTTCCGCAAATCCCCCATTCCTGTTAAACTAAAATCACTGCACAGGCAGACTGGGGGAAACCACTTGAGACTTCTACAACAGATTCATGCTGAAATTCGGGGCTGGTCCCGCAATATTCAATTGTTTTTTCTGGCAAGCATCTTGTATCAGATCGGAAATGGCATGTTCTCTGTCTTGTACAATCTGTACATTCAGGGTCTCGGCTACAATGATACAATGAACGGCCAGATTGTAAGTATTCAATCACTTGCGACAGCGATTATGTTTGTTCCCATCGGACTATGCGGCGATTTCTTCAGCCGTAAGCGGCTGCTGATTACCGGCGCCTTGTTCAGCGGAATATTTCTGATTGGCCGTTCCTTCGATTATTCTGCCAGCGGACTGATCTGGTTTGCTGTATTTTCAGGACTTTTCGCTGGCGTATTTCAGGTACTGGCCATTCCCTTCCTCGCTGAGAATGTGAAAAAAAGTCAACGACTGAAGATGTTCAGCTATTACTCCTGCCTCGTACTCGCTTCTCAGGTACTCGGCAGCTTGGGTGGTGGCATATTTGCAGACCTGCTTCATACGGCTGGCCTTGCCAAAGTCACTGGTTTGCAAACGGTATTGTTCGTAGGTGGGGCAGCTACACTGGTTGCGTTTATTCCGATGTTGTTTGTATCCGAGGATAAGAAGGCACCACAAGCGGATACTCCGGCGCAACCTGTCATTGAATCTGCAACATCTGCAACGGATGGCAAACAGGATGTCGTTCATTCCGCAGTACAAGGCAGCAAGAACGTTACTCTTAGCCAAAAGAAAGATTCCCGTTTGATCGGTCAATTTGTCATAACCCAATTATTAATCGGGTTTGGTTCTGGACTGGTTGTGCCTTATTTGAATCTGTATTTCACCAACCGTTTTTCGGTATCCTTAAGTGCTATGAGTCTGCTCATTTCATTGGGTCAGATCATGACCATTGTATCGATGCTGATTGGACCTACACTTGCGGCCAAGGTGGGAAGTGTTCGAGCTGTCGTCATCTTCCAGGTTATGTCACTGCCCTTCCTGCTGCTGACTGGATTTACGAATCTACTGCTCATCGCTTCAGTGAGTTTCTTATTCAGACAAGCGCTGATGAATGCAGCTAATCCGATTCAATCCGCCATTCTGGTAGACAGAGTATCGGACAAACGCCGTGGAATCGCCAATTCACTGATGCAGACCGCCTTTATGATTGGATGGGCCACCATGGGACCCGTGCAATCCTACCTCGTGACGACTTATGGCACGTATTGGGGTTACGCGATCACGTTCAGCATTACAGGCAGTTTATACGTAATTTCATCGCTGATGTACTATATGATGTTCAAAGAACCGAAGACATCTGCCCGTGTTCTTGCCGCGAACAGATAAATGATAACCATTCAACAGGACAGTGGATGAATCAGCTCCCTGTCCTGCTTCGTAATGAGCCAATCCCCGTCCAAGGATCAAGCAGTGTTCTCCTCATTGCAGGTTCGCTTGGCTTGAGCTATATATTAATGAGGATGTTCTCTCTCTCGGCCGCTACGTCATTGTTGAGCATGGCACCTGGCGGAATGGATCAGATGAGCATCATGGCCCATGAAGTCAATGCCAACCTATCGGTGGTGTCCGGATATCAGTTGTTTCGCATCTTATTTATATTCTTTATCGTCTCTTCGCTCCTTAAGATGATTCTCATGCATATGTTGAGGAAAAAAGGGGCGAGAACCATTCTTCGGTCAAGTAAATAGGAAGTGGACACACCAAAGAGAGTATCCGACTGATTTCCAGACTGCGGATACTCTCTTTTATTTGTTTGCTCATTTTATGAATAAACCCGACTATACATCCAACTCACAATGCCCACAGTTACAGCGGCCGCCCCAATAATAAATGCATAATAGCCAAGTTTGCTTTTTGACTCTGAAGTCTGCTTGTCATAGAAGTCTGAGTTTCGCCTGTAGAATCCCATCCACAGTTCTCCAATCATATTCACAACGACCATTACAAACCGTTTGGCAAGTCCCATTCATCCCATACCCCTTTCTTTTCTCAAACCCCTTCCATATTAAGTATAATTATCCTTTTCCCTCAAAACAACTCTGTCACGCTGAACTCGGGGCAGTTTCCTGTTCCAGCCAGCTCAATCGTTCAAACGCCTCCTGATCTGTGCTGCCACACATCTCTTCCGAAGCCTGTAATCCGCTGCATACATCGGGGCGCTCTTTCTGACCAAAGATTCCGCAGCGATTGTCCTTCGTCAGTTGTACACAGCGCACACCTGCGGGCTTGCCGTCAGCCATCCCGGGTATCGGCGATGAGATAGAAATCGCGATACAGCATGCGGCACAGCCTGTCCTGCATTCCATAATTATTATCCTCCCTCCATATCTGACATTTAACGTGATCCACGATTCACCCACGTCCAGGTTCGAGCCAAACCCTGTGCAATTCTCCGATTCATGGTTCCATTCGAGAAATATCCACCATGACTCAACGGATTCCAGCTCCCAATTACACCGCCAGAGTTAATTTCCACGTCTTCGTTGACCGCTGCCTCATAGGCAGGATCAATAGGTCGCAGTGGGTAACCCAGAATATCATCCCGATCATAAAAGTTAATCCATTCCCCTTCAAGCCCAGGAAAGTACTGCCCTGCCAACGGTGAAGGTACCTGAATCGGCCGGCTAAAATCATGATACCGTAAGCTCCATAATGGCAATGTCGTTCCAAAGGAATAAAAGCTCGTTAAGGTATCTCCCCGTTCCAATGCGGAAGTAACATCCACGATGGAGGGCGTGCGACTAGACGGATATTGCAGATCATAGAAGAAATTACTTGCAATCACAGCTCCCAAACTATGTGCAATGATACAGAGTGGAGCTTCTGGCCCATTTCGTTGTGCAAGTGCGTGCATCGCCCGATTCAGCGTATAATGTACCGCATCATAATTATGCCCTTGATTTTCCACAGGTTGATACGCGACGGCATCAGCCAGATAATGTATAACAAATCGACGCAACACTTGATAGTTCAATCCCTGAGAGCTGACAAGCTGCTGAAACAGCGCCTCTTCCCGATCCTCAAATACGTCAGCCCAAAATACGGGCTCAATATCCAGCATCTGTTTGGCTGCTCCCGGCAACACCATAACCTGATCCAATTCCTTATGCAATCGCGAAATCAGTGTATCCGCATAATTTTCCTTTTGCATACCCAGACCATGAATGACCATTACCGCAACACGAGTCATGGCTCTCCTCCTCCGTCCATTGACTAGCCACTCTCTTTGAACCATATGAACTTTTCAACCTGAACATGCATAGTCCTAATGAACAAGCTTTCCGATCGTTGCAAACATGAGATTTTGCCACATGTATCCTAGATACAGTTTACCACGTAACCAATAAAAAAAACGAAATCCATAAAGAGTAAACCCATACAAATTGGTATGCGTTCAGCTTGATCTCGGTATCAAGATGAAAAAAGAAGCTGCGAATATCGCAGCTCCCCATTTGTTCGTAAACTTAACCTTTCAAATGAACCTTAAGCACACCGTTCTGATTGGATGTAACATCACCTGTAGTGACCTCCACCCGATCAACCATGTCCTGACCATCTGGAATAATGATTGGCGTTATGAGCGGATATCCCGCAGCTTCAATCACTTTACGGTCGAATTCAAGCAACGTTTGCCCGGCTCTTACCTTCTCTCCAGTTTCAACATGCATGTTAAAACCTTCGCCTTTGAGCGATACCGTATTAATCCCGACATGAATCAGAATCTGCAAGCCACTCGCGTGCTCAAGAATGACAGCATGTTTGCTCTTGATGACATGGGCAACCTGAGCATCAAACGGGGCAACAACCTGATTGCCAGAAGGTTCAATGGCAACCCCTTCACCCATTTGCTTCTCTGCAAACGCCGGGTCAGGTACTTGTTCAAGCGGAACAGCTTTACCTGTTAATGGTGCCATGATTTCCAGTGTATTCACAGGCTCATCCGCCACCTGAGCAGCACTGCGTGTGCGTGGCTCTGCAACTGCATTTGTTGTAGTTGTGCTAGAAGCTGATTTCGCTGAAGTTGTTTGACCACCAGCTACAGTAGCTTGATCTGCGTTGCGGTCTTCTTTTCTCAACTTCGCTCTTCCGAAAATAACAGTCAGTACGAACGGAACAACCAGTACAATCGCCATACCGATGAAGAATACTCCCCATTTGTTCGGGAAAATGGACAAGAATCCAGGTACGCCACCTACACCGATAGAGGTTGCCTGAACATTATTCATCGTAAGCAGTACACCGCCGATCGCAGAACCGACCATACCGAAGATAAACGGATAACGATAACGGATATTCACCCCAAAGATCGCCGGCTCGGTTACCCCGAGGAAGGCTGAAACGGATGAAGTTGCCGCAAGTCCTCTCATTTTCTTCTCACGAAGCACGAGCATCATAGCAAGTGCGGCAGAACCTTGCGCGATATTGGACAGTGCCAGCATCGGCCACAGGAACGTTCCGCCTTGGCTACCAATCAGCTGTACGTCTACCGCTAGGAACGTATGGTGCATTCCTGTAATAACGAGCAATGCGTACAGTCCACCGTAGATCAGACCGCCCAGAGCCGCATATGAATCGTAAATATAGATCAAGCCGGATGTAATTCCATTCGCAATGGCAAATGTAACTGGACCAATGATTGTAAATGCTAGGAATCCGGTAATCAATAAAGTGACAGGTGCAACTACAAGCAGTTTGATCGAATCATGCACCCTTTTGTTCAGGAAAATCTCCAGCTTAGCAAGCAGATATGCGGATACCAATACCGGCAGAACCTGCCCCTGATAACCGATCTTCTCAATATGCCAGCCGAACAGATTCCACGTAGGCACGGTGCCTTCGTTGACTGCATTGGCGTAGCCATAAGCACTCAGCAGATCGGGATGAACCAGGATCAGACCAAGTACAATCCCGAGCAACGGACTGCCGCCGAACCTTGTTACAGCGGACCAACCAATTAACGCAGGCAGGAAGGTAAAGGCTGTGCTCGCAATGGTATTAATAATAGATGCAAGATCCTTCCATGCCGGATATACATCCACCAGTGATTTTCCATCAAAGAATATGCCTGGTCCTGTCAGAATGTTATTAATACCGAGCAAGAGACCGGCCGTGATGATGGCTGGCAGGATCGGGATGAAAATGTCCGATAGCGTTTTGATCGCACGCTGAATCGGGTTTTGCTTTTTACCCGCAACAGCCTTCACGTCATCCTTGGAAGCACGTTCGCCCCCGGTAATCTGAATCATTTCATCATACACTTTATCCACAAGCCCAGGTCCGATGACCACCTGGAATTGTCCTTGTGAGGAGAACTGGCCTTTGACCAGATCGTTCTGTTCCAGACTTTCCGTATCTACTTTACTTTCGTCGTATAGGGCGAACCGGAGGCGTGTGACACAATGCGTTGCAGCTTCAATATTATCTTTGCCGCCGACCGCGCGAACGATCTCCTCAACCTGTTTTTTATCAATTGCCATATTGTCACTTCCCATTTATATAATGTGAATTAGTCCTGTTGCGGTACAAGCCACATATAGGATGAATACGGGCTCAGGGAGATTTCTTGCTCAAGTGCAGGCGATACTTCCGTATTGCCAATCAGCAGCTCTGCGGATTTACCCGCAATGTGGTCATTCCAGACGGCTTCAGAGAAAGCAAATTTTACGTCCCGCTTGCTGAAGTTGGATACCACAAGCAGCGTCTCGCTTCCATTGGTCCGCGCATATGCGAATACGTCTGGGTGTGCATCGTCCAAACGTTCATACAGACCGTCGGTCAGCACACCAACCTGTTTGCGCAGAGCAATCAGCTTGCGATAATGATAATAGATCGAATTCGGGTCAGCCATCTGCTGGGCCACATGAATCGACGGATATCGTTCGTCCACTTTGATCCACGGTGTACCCGTTGTAAATCCGGCATTTTCGCTTCCATCCCATTGCATCGGTGTACGGGAATTATCCCGTGAACGCTCTTTCACAATTTGGAATGCTTCCTCGGCGGATTTGCCCCGTTCTTCCTGAAGCAGTCGGTACATATTGGTCGATTCAATATCACGGAACTCGCTAACGTCATTCCAGACTGGATTCGGCATCCCGATCTCTTCACCTTGGTATACGTAAGGTGTTCCCTGCATGCCATGAATGGTCGTAGCGAGCATTTTGGCACTCTCAGCACGATAATTTCCATCATCAGCGAAACGAGACAACGCCCGCGGTTGATCATGGTTGTTCAAGAACAACGCATTCCATCCCCCACCTGCCTGCATACCTGTCTGCCACTCACTAAACAGTTGTTTCATCGCTTCAAAATCGTAAGGCATCAGTTCCCACTTCTGTCCATTCGGATAATCCACTTTCAGATGGTGGAAGTTAAACGTCATGGAGAATTCCCGGGAAGCAGGGTTCGAATATTTGATGCAATGCTCCAGCGTAGTGGAGGACATCTCCCCAACCGTTACCATATTGTGTGGTCCAAACACCTCTTCATACATCTCTGTAATGTACTCATGCACACGTGGTCCGTCGGTGTAGAACTTACGTCCGTCGCCTGGGGAAACGCTACCATCATCGTCGGGGAAACGCTGGTCCTTGGAGATCAGATTGATGACGTCCATACGGAAACCATCTACACCCTTCTCCGCCCAGAACTTGATCATGTCCCGTACTGCCTTACGTACCTGCTCGTTCTCCCAATTCAAATCAGCCTGTGTTTTGTCAAACAACGTTAGGAAATATTGTCCTGTCTGCTCATCATACTGCCATGCAGGTCCGCCGAACTTGGATTGCCAGTTATTCGGCACACCACCATCCGGAGCAGGGTCTTTCCAAATATAATAATCGCGATATGGGTTATCCTTGGAAGAACGTGATTGCTGGAACCACTCATGATCCGTAGAAGAGTGATTCACCACGATATCAATCATCAGCTTCATGTCACGTGCCTTCAGACCTTTAAGCAGTTCGTCAAAATCTTCCATCGTACCAAAATCAGGATTAATCCGATAATAGTCCGCTACGTCATAACCGTTATCATGCTGTGGAGAGACATATACGGGCTGCAGCCACACGATATCAATACCGAGATGTTGCAAGTAATCCAGCTTTTCGGTCAATCCCCGAATGTCTCCGGTACCCGATCCAGTTGTATCGTTGAAACTCTTGGGATATACCTGATACACCGTGGAAGTCTTCCACCACGATGATGAAGTTGTGTTGGTTGAACTCATGTTAACGCCTCCAATAAATTGTATTGCTTATGTGGTTCTCTTGGCCTAACTCCATTTATATATTACATAACTAAACATGTATATACAAGTTGAAACTTCAATATGCTATCTTTTTCCTCTTCTACACATTCCCCATTAATGATTCCTCTGTAACAATTATTTTGAAGCTTGCGTTCGAGAACTCCATGATATCTGTATCTTAAACGAAAAAACCGTCTGTTATCCCATGATTTCATGCGGGTAAACAGACGGTTCATATTCAAAGATATGATGAGTTAAAAATTCATACGGATCTCGTTTAATTCCTGTTTCTTACAGTATGTCCGTTGAAACCATTCCTTTTCCCTGTTCCCTTTTGTTCAACTTCACCGAGGACAAGGATGCTTGTTCTTCTCTCTCCAGCTCTTCTGCACTAATCTCCCCGGAAAGCACCGCCCGCATACGTTTTTGGTCCAACAGCCCTTCCCATTTCGCCACGACAAATGCCGCAACACAGTTGCCCATCAAATTCGTGAATACTCTCATGGTATCCATGAAGCGGTCTGCACCTAGCAGTAAGGCAACAGCCGCTACTGGGAATGCATTCAGGGCTGCAGCTGTAGCAGACAGAGCAAGGAATGCGGAGCCAGGTACACCCGCCATACCTTTGGAGCTAAGCATTAACACCAGTAAAATCGTAATCTCTTGTCCCAGTGTCAGATCAATGCCAACCGCCTGAGCCAGAAAAACCGTCGCTAGCGATAGGTAGATCGAGGCTCCGTCCAGATTGAACGAGTACCCTGTCGGGACAACGAGACCGACGACAGCACGGTCACATCCTGCCTTGGTCAACTTGTCCATCATGCGGGGCATAACGACTTCCGAGGAACCTGTACCAATCGCAAGCATCACTTCGGAACGTGTATATTTTACAAATTGCAGAAAGTTCAGCCCTGTGATCCACCAGGCAGCCAGTGCAAGCATCACCAGAAACAGTAACGCTGCTCCGTAACAGGCAATAATCAGCAAACCGAAGGAGGAGAGTGTGGATGCCCCATACGCTCCAACCGTGTACGCCATGGCGCCGAATGCTCCGATTGGTGCCAGTTTCATAATGTACCCAATAATGCGGAACAAGATTCCCAATACATTTTCAATCAACGTCAGCACATTCTCCTTCGCCTTACTTTCCGTTGCTGCCAAGGCTACCCCAAACAAACAGGCAACGAGCAGCACTTGCAACAATGCATTTTGTGCAAAAGCATCTACAACACTTGTTGGAATAATATTCATAATAAAGTCGACCACATGCGGCAGTTCAGAGCCATTGGTTTTGGCTTCGATGCCACTTGCATCAAGGGTCGAGGGGTCCACATTCATGCTTGCACCCGGACGAAGCAGATTGGCTGTGCCAAGTCCAAGGACGAGGGCAACCGTCGTTGCGATTTCAAACCACAGAATGGCTTTGAATCCAATGCGTCCAACCGATTTCAGATCACCGATTTTGGCAATGCCTGTCACGATAACCATAAAGATTAATGGAGCAATGATCATTTTGATCAACTTGATAAAACCTGTTCCGAGCGGCTGCAGCAGACTACCCAGATCAGGCCACAGAATGCCTACACCAATCCCGATGATAACCGCTACAATAATTTGAAAAAACAATGATTTCACGAATGACATGAACGCTCCCCCTGTTTTTAGGTCAATTCGGATTTCCATTTGGTTTCCGTGTAATTTTTTATAACATTTGAGCATGAACTTCAACAATGGAATTTCACGGTTTTTGTCATTCAGACCAACTATGGAGTACTAAATTGAACTTGAAACCGAAAAAGACGAATATCACGTCAGTTATCTTGACGTGATATTCGTCTTTAGCTTTGTATACCTTTTATGACTGAACAGTGATTAATAGAGCATTACAGGGTAAGGGATTGCCCCGGTGCCAGCACACGGCCTTCCAGACCTTTGGAAGCAAGCTGCTCCACAAACTTCTCGGCATCCTGACGAATCACCGGGAACGTATCATAATGCACTGGAATTGTCAGCTTGGCATTGAACCATTCAGCGGCCTGCAGAGCATCTTCCGGTCCCATGGTGAAATGTCCACCAATAGGCAATAGTGCTACGTCGATATCATGGCGGTCACCAATCATTTTCATATCACCGAACAGACTAGTATCTCCGGCATGCAAAATGGTTTTGCCACCAATGTTAATAATATATCCTGCAGGCAATCCTGCGTACATAATCCGTTGTTCCTCTTCCAGTACGATACCGGACGTATGGAAAGCCTGAATCATTTTGGCTTGCGCAAAGCCAAGATCCACCGTTCCACCCATGTTCATGCCAAGGGTGTCCAGGCCTTTCCATGACATATATGTAGCCAGTTCCACAATCGCAACCACCTTAGCATTGTTAGCCTTGGCGATGGGTTCAGCATCCAAAATGTGATCCATATGTGCATGTGTCAGTAAAACGGCATCGGTCTTGATGTCTTCCGGTTTGGTGACAGCAAGTTCATTGCCACGCAGGAAAGGATCAATGATCAACGACTTCTCTTCTGTGCCCAGTTGTACACTGGAGTGTCCGTGGTAAGTAATATTCAACAACTTGGTATCCTCCTGACATATGCGTTCGTTTGGTTTGATTTTCAACCCATATTATAATTCAAAACTCTTCGCCAAAGCAAAATGATGTCTCATCTCTGCATTCGATAAACCCGTGCTTCATATGGCTGAAGAAGTATCGCACCCTTATCGGTGGAATATCGTCTGCTGACATTGCTAATGACCGTCTTGGCATTTTCATCGTTCCAACCCTCAGGCCATTGCATCTCAGGCTCATGTTCACGGAAATTCAGAATAACAAGCATCTGCTCATCATCCAGCGTCCGGGTATAGGCATAAATATCGGGATCATTGGGCAAAAGCAGCTCGTATTCCCCATAGATAAGTACTTTATGTTGTTTGCGAAGAGCGATTAGTTTACGGTAATAATGCAAAATGGACTGGGGATCACGTTCGGCATCCTCCACATTAATCTCAGGATAATTCGCATTCACCTGAATCCATGGCTCACCATCGGTAAATCCGGCATGTTTCGTATCATCCCACTGCATCGGTGTACGGGCATTATCACGACTCTTGCGCCAGATCGCTTGCATGACTTCATGTTTCGCTCGCCCTTGTCCAATATGCTGCCGATAATAATTCATCGTTTCAATATCCCGATAATCCTCAATATTAGGGAAAGCAACATTGGTCATGCCGATTTCTTCCCCTTGATAAATGTAAGGCGTACCCTCAAGGGTGAGCATCCAAGTAGCCAGCATCTGGGCAGAGCGCACCCTGTACTTTCCATCATCACCGAAACGGGATACCGGACGCGGCTGGTCATGATTGCCCATATAATTGGCATTCCAGCCTCTGTCATGCAGCACGGTTTGCCAGCGGCTCATAATTTCTTTCAGCTCGGGCAGCTTCCACTCTCGATAGTTCCATTTGCCGATTCCAGATGATTGAGCGTCCACAAACATATGCTCAAACTGGAACACCATATTGAGCTCATTCCGATCTGTCCCAACATAGGCCAGCGCCTGTTCCGGTCCAAGCCCGGAAGTCTCTCCAACAGTCATTGGACCATACGGCTTCAGGATCATGTCATTAAGTTTATTCAGAATCGAATGCACCTGCTCGAGGTTGGAAAAAAGCTGGTACGCAGGAACGACCGGCAGATTATCCGGATTATGTGCGCTGGGTAACCCCTCCGCCTTGCCGATATGCGCCACCGCATCGAAACGGAAACCATCCACACCCTTTTGCAACCACCAATGCACCATCTCATACATCTCTTCTGCCATCTGTGGATTGTTCCAATTCAGGTCAGGCTGGTGTTCTGTATAGAGATGCAAATAATATTCATTCGTCTCCGGATCAAGCTTCCACACAGAACCCCCAAAGTAGGACTCCCAGTTGTTTGGAACCTGACCATTTTTGCCTGAACGCCAAATATAATAGTCCCGTTTCGGGTTCACTTTCGATGAACGTGACTCGGCAAACCACGCATGTTCATCCGACGTATGATTCAGCACCAGATCCATCATGATCTTGAGACCGCGTTTGTGCGCCTCAGCCAGCAAACGGTCAAAATCCTCCATCGTGCCATACTTACGTAAAATGGAGTAATAATCACGGATATCGTATCCGTTATCATGACCAGGTGAATCGTAGATTGGACAAATCCAAATTACATCCACGCCCAGATCAGTCAAATAATCGAGCTTGTCATATATCCCCTGCAAGTCACCCTGACCGTCCCCATCCGAATCTTTGAAGCTGTTGGGATAGATCTGGTACACCACACTCTCTTTCCACCAAACGATATAGACCACCTCGCTTTCATCACTCTTTACTATATAACCCGTTAGTATGTTTTATCCGAAATGTCCCTCTTATAAACAGAAAAGATCCATGAACACAAAAAGACCCAATCATTAACTGCTATTCGCAGTTCATTTTCGAGTCCTTCTCTGTGAGAAGATGAATAAGGCAAACCCTATGTATCCAATCCAGGCACCCACTGTATTCAAAATAATGTCATCGACATCAAACGAACCAACACGGGTAATCAATTGCATAATCTCAACAGCTAACAAAAGTAAGACGACAATACCTGTAAATGGTAAAAACTTTCGGCACCTGCGGAATAACCAGGGAATCCATATCCCAAGCGGGATGAACAAAACAATGTTCCCGAACAGATTCTTCACCCAGGCTTCCGTATGGTATCTGTTCTTCTGAAAAAGAAGAGGCTTGATTGTCTCTAATGGTACCAGATTATATTGATAATTCACGCCAGGCGTTCTCCCGCTGACAAAGAGCAAGTTACCCATAATCAACACATATAACAATGCCATACATGCGACGATTGTGAGCATCCACCTGGAGTGGAGCCACGAACGTTCGTTCATTGTCTGAATTCCTCCGACCTTTTTTCCCGCGGAGCGGTAAGGTCTATTTTAAAGGGATATAGATCTTCATGTCCAGCTGCTCAGGCGTGGAGTTCCATACATCCACCGTGAACCCGGCATATAAACCGCCAGGAATTTCAATGGGAAAATAGCTAGGCTTCAGTACATTTTTTGTCATTTTCCATGCTGTTCGTCAAGAGAGGAAATATAATATGTTTTTTACTAGAGCAAGCTCTTCAACTGTCTGCCTCATCCTTTATACCACATCGTTACCTAAACAGAACCTAAACTACAGCAGTGAAAATTTAGCTGGTTTTTATCCATTTCGTTAGCTTCTATTTAACTTGGGCAACTAGAATTGTAAATGAGGCAGCTGTCGGCACTGTTTCCAAAGACTTAGCGGGACTATATCTTGACTCAATCGAAGTTAAAATCTTAAAAAAACAAGAGCAAATGAAAAAATATTAATGTATAGTGGGAGTGTTTATCATGTCAATTAATAGGGACAAGCTGCAAGAAACTTTGGACCCTGCCCTTCGGGTTCGTCCCCGCGTTGGATGGGCAGTTCTCACATATTTCCTCTACAGCGCAGTTTTCTACGCGATCTTTTTGCTCAACGGCATCGACTACACGCGAGTGGGTGAGAGTGAGCGGACCCTTCTTCTCTGGTATATAGCACCGCTGTCCGGCGGTGCGGTGCTGACCATCACAATGGTCACGATCTACGGTTGGTGGCGTCCTAGCCTGGTTGAAAGGCGGCGTCTTTCTCGATGGACAATGACTCTGCCGATCATCATGATGGTCATCGCGATCGTGAACATGCTGACCGGCGATTTCAGCCGTGTCACCCCCCTCATGTGGCTGTATCTCATTTTCGGCAGTATCATGGTTGGCTTCAATGAGGAGATGATCAACCGAGGTCAGTTAGTCGTTGCTCTGCGCAGCCGATTCGGCGAAACCGGGGTCTGGCTGCTCTCAACAGCGTTGTTCGCAGTCTTCCACCTGCCAAACATGTTCTGGGGCATCGGAGCGGGTGCCTTGTTCCAGGTAGTCATCGCTTTCGGCCTTGGTTCGATCTTCTATCTTGCTCGGCGGTCTACCGGATCACTCGTGGCCTCCATATTCCTGCACGGGTTCTGGGACTTGAGCGTCTTCTCAGCGAATGGCGCATCGGCGTTACCCATCGCTGGTTTACTAGCTCCGTTGTTGGTGATCGCTGCAGTGATCATGGTTCCGATCATCCTTCGTCGTGAAAAGCGGCGCGATAACGCACAAAGTGTGTCACGACCAGTCGGCTGATTCATACAAAAATCCCCTTGTGCAATAAGGAGTGATCTCTGATCAAGGTATATGAACCCAACAGATATCCACCTAGTGTACAAGGGGCTTTCATTTTTAATCAATACTTATTTACCCTTTCCAGTGTCCGGACACCGGATGAATGCCCCAGATATCAGTCGCATATTCACTAATGGTCCGATCACTGGAGAAAATGCCGGATTGAGCCGTATTCAGGACCGACTTGCGTGTCCAACCCGTTACATCGCGGTAGGCCGAATCAATGGCAGCATGCGCATCGGCATAGGCAGCAAAGTCACGTAACACAAAGTACTCGTCACCATGGGCCAGCAAGGAGTCATAGATATCCCAGAATTCACCATCACGCTCACAGAACACTCCCGGGTGTACCAGCTGCTCCACGACCTCACGAATTCGCTCATCCTGCTGTACAATCTCATTCGGCCGATAACTGCCGGATCGGTAATATTCAAGCACCTCGTCTGCACTCAAACCAAAGATAAACATATTGTCTTGACCAACCTGCTCTGCCATCTCGACATTCGCGCCGTCCATGGTACCAATAGTTAACGCACCGTTCATCATAAACTTCATGTTCCCCGTACCGGAGGCTTCCTTACCTGCGGTTGAAATCTGTTCGCTGACGTCCGCGGCAGGAATGATTTTCTCGGCAAGAGAAACCGAGTAGTTTTCCAGGAAAAATACCTGCAGGCGATCTTTCACGGCCGCATCGCGATTAACCGTATCTGCCACCGTGTTAATCAATTTGATAATTTTTTTGGCAAAATAATAACTCGGCGCTGCCTTTGCTCCAAAAATGAACGTACGTGGCACGATATCAAACGAAGCATCGCTCTTGAGACGGTTATACAAATGCATAACATGCAGAATGTTCAGCAGCTGCCGTTTGTACCCATGCAGCCTTTTCACCTGTACGTCAAAGATAGAATCCGGATTGACCGCCTTTCCGGTATGATCCAGGATGTACGTGGCCAATCGCTCCTTATTGTTACGTTTAATGGAATGGAACTGCTGCTGGAATGAAGCATCCTCTGCAACGCCTACCAGCTCATTCAGTCTGCCCGGCTCCCTAATCCACTCACTTCCAATCGTATCTGTGATCAGATTCGACAGCTTCGGATTGGCATGCATCAGCCAGCGGCGATGGGTAATGCCATTGGTTTTGTTATTGAAGCGCTCGGGATATAGTGCATAGAACGGAGCCATCTCCCGTTCCTTCAATATTTCGGTATGCAATGCCGCGACACCGTTGACGCTATGACTGCCCACAATCGCCAGATGAGCCATCCGCACCTGATCATTCGCAACAATCGCCAAATGCTGGATACGATCCTGGTCTCCGGGATAACGTTCGAGCAGCATGCCACAGAAGCGTTTGTTTATCTCTTCAATAATCATGTAAATGCGCGGCAGCAGCTTGCTGATCATGGCTACAGGCCACTTTTCAAGCGCCTCACTTAGCGTTGTATGGTTGGTATATGATACGGTGCGGGTCGTAATATCCCATGCTTCATCCCATCCGTAGCCTTTGACATCGATCAGAATGCGCATCAGTTCGGGAATCACGAGTGTTGGATGCGTATCGTTGATATGGAACGCCACTTTATCCGGCAATCGATCATACGAAAGCTCCAGCTTATTAAATGTACGCAAAGCACTCTGTACGCCTGCCGAGCACATGAAATATTGCTGTTTCAGACGGAGCAGCTTGCCCTCGTATTGGGAATCATCCGGGTACAAGAACTCCGAGATCGATTCTACCGAACGGCTATAATCCAGATATCCGTAATAGTTCGAAGGGGTATCGAGCGAAGTCTCCCGCTTGGGCTCCGCACTCCACAATCGCAAGGTGTTTACATGGGGCTGGCCATAACCAATCACAGGCACATCATATGGTACAGCTACAACTGATTCGGCATCCTTCGTGACAAATTGATAATGCCCATCCTGTTCATAAGCCTCCACACGGCCCCAGAACTGCACTTCCACCTTTTTGTCCGGGCGGCGCACTTCCCATTCATTGCCCTTCTCAAGCCAATTATCGGGTAATTCCACCTGATTGCCGTTAATAATTTTTTGCTCAAACAAGCCATATTTATATCGGATTCCGCATCCATGTCCTGCATAGCCAAGGGAAGCCAGTGAATCCAGAAAACAGGCCGCGAGTCTTCCCAGACCTCCGTTGCCGAGCCCTGCGTCCGCTTCCTGTTCTTCCACTTCTTCCAAAGAGAAACCCAATTCAGCCAGACTGTCACGAACGAGTTCCAATTCATTTACATTTAACAGGTTGTTGCCGAGCAGACGTCCAATCAGGAATTCCAGCGAGAAGTAATAGACCTGTTTATCCTGGCGCTGCTTAAACCCCTGATTCGACGCCGCCCAATCTTGACCCGCATATTCGCGGATCATGCTTCCAAGTACGTGATAGACATCCTCCTGCGTTGCTTCTGCTAATGGTTTGCCCAATTTGCTGACCAGATTGCGTCTAAAAATACTCTTGAACGTTTCCTTGTTGTCAAACAAAAGAAGGTTCCTCCCGGTGAAATCCTGTAGGGTGGTGGCGGTTCATACACTCAAGTGCTCAATGTTCTGCAAAGTGGCCGTTACGGGTACGAATCGTTCTTTCGATCGCTGTTATCCCTGTATTTTCTTTATTCTATTATTCAGATGTGAAAATACAGTGATAAAGGCGAACGCTACGCTTCTTCAGAATCGATTTCGTTCCCTCCACTACGTTTGCACGTTGGCAAGCACAATCGAAGTTGCATTTCAACTTTCGCTCATGAACCTTAAATCCATCCTACAGGATTTTTATTTTATATATATTTATAGATGATATCGGTTAAGTGTTGGTATTAGATAATAGTACTCTTCGCCAGAATATACGGGTTCGACGGATCGCCGATCAGCGTCTGGCCGCCGCTTAGCTTCACATCTTTGTCGAGAATGACGTTCTCCAGAACGGCACCTTCTCCGATGTAGCATTTTTGCATAATAATGGAGCCTTTAATTTTGGCACCTTTCGCCACATGTACCCCACGGAACAGGATGCTGTCCTCCACTTCCCCACCCACAATACAGCCGTTCGCGAGCAAGGAATGTTTAACCTCAGCAGAGTCCAGGTATTTGGCAGGTGCCTCATATTTAATCTTGGTTTGAACAGGCTGTTCCTTGAACAGCTGCTCATACAATCCGCTATTCAACAATTCCAGACTGTTGCGGTAATAGCTATCAATCGAATTGATCACGGCGTGATAGCCATCATAGGCATATGCAGCAATGTTCAAGCCATCCGGATTTTTCTGAATCACATCACGGAAGAAATGGCTTTCGCCATGAGCGATGCAGCGCTGCACCTGGCGCAGGAACAGTTCTTTTTCCATAATGAAAATTTCTGTATATATATTCGGGTGATCGGCGCTTTGGTGAATGTCCACCACATTACCGTTCCCGTCATCTTCAACTTTGACACAGGCGTCATGTTCAGGCAGCAGTTTATCCACTTTTTTGCAGACCAGCGTTACATCCGCGCCCTTGCTCATATGGTACCTGTACACATCCTGCAGATCTGCTTTGGTTACGTGCCGACTACCTGCATGGACAACATATTGCCCTGAACCCCGGCGGAAAAAATCGAGATTATTGTGAAAATGCTGCAAATCCCCTTGTGACGTATCGGTCGGATCGTTCCAGTCCGGTGGCAAAATAAACATGCCGCCATGCTTGCGATCCAAATCCCACGGCTTACCGTCTCCCAGATGATCCATGAGTGAACGGTACTTGCGACGCACAAATACACCGATACTCTCAATGCCAGCATTCATCATATTGGATAATACAAAATCAATCAGACGGTAACGCCCGGCATAAGGCACCGCGGCTCCGCAGCGAAAGTACGTCAATTCCTTCAATTCCTCAAGCTCATGGTCAAGGTTAATAACTCCGATCAATGGTTTCATCGCATGCACCGTCCTTTGGGGTTTAGATTAGGCTTTACTTGTCATTCCCTCGAGAAGCTGACGTTCCAGCTCTTCCTGATCGACCAGTAATATATCACTCTCATCCTCAGGGGCGGGTGACAGATGTACTCCATCCGGGATCACCAATCCTTCGGCAATAATAGCTTTGTGAATGCGTACATTTTGACCGATCTTCACTTTTGGCATGATCACTGAATCGGTTACGGAACTGTTCTCTCCCACCTCAATACCGTAGAACAATACCGAGTGTTTAACCTCACCATGTACCACACTACCTTCACTGATGATGCAATTCCGTACCTTCGCCGATGGTGAAATATATTGCGCAGGCTGATTCGGATTACGAGTATAGATACGCCAATCCGGATCGTTCAGGTTAAACGGCGTTTCCTCATCCAGCAGGTCCATATTGGATTCCCACAGACTGTGGATTGTACCGACGTCCTTCCAATACCCTTCAAATGGATAAGCGTATAGTGATTTTTCATTTTCAAGCAGCAAGGGAATGATATCTTTGCCAAAATCATAGGAGGTGGATGCCTGCTGTTCGTCCTGGATCAGGAAGCGTTTCAGTACATCCCACTTGAAGAGATAGATACCCATGGAAGCAAGCGTGCTCTTTGGTTCAGGAGGTTTTTCTTCGAATTCATAGATGCGATAATCATCGTGGGTGTTGAGCAACCCAAACCGGCTGGCTTCTTCCAACGGAACGTCAATGACCGATATGGTGCAATCTGCATCCTTTTCTTTATGGTATTGAAGCATTTTCTCGTAATCCATTTTATAGATATGATCCCCTGACAAGATGAGCACATGCTCAGGATCGAATTGTTCGATAAAATTCAGGTTACGGTATATCGCATCCGCCGTACCGCGGTACCAGCTACTGCCGTCTTCACGTTCATGAGGAGGAAGTACATATACCCCGCCATTTTTGCGGTCCAGATCCCAATCACTGCCAATGCCGATATAAGAGTGCAGCACCAGTGGTTCGTATTGGGTCAATACACCGACCGTGTCGATGCCAGAATTGGAGCAATTACTTAGAGGAAAATCAATGATGCGGTAGGTTCCGCCAAAATAAACAGCAGGCTTGGCCAGTGATTTGGTCAGTCCCTTTAATCTTTTGCCTTGCCCTCCAGCGAGCAGCATCGCTACAACTTCTTTTTTTGCCATCATTACAGCCTCCTCCATGTGCATTCGTTCTAAATCATTTCAGAGCCCATAATCCGATATGCTGTTGTGTGGACACTTTTGTCATGATTAGGAGCATGCTGTACAGACTATGTTGCTCGGAAATTCCAGCCAAACGTTATTCTTTGTAATGTCTGAAAGTAGATGATACATGCAGAATTGCCTGTACTTGTTGTGTAGAGGTGATAGGTGGATGTAAAAATCAAGGTGTACCCCGTGTAAAATGCAATACACTACTCCTATATAACATTAAACACGAAACGGGCTGAGGAATCTTGCTGGAAAACTTCGACAAAAGTTTAAGTGGATATCACTCCTTCCTTTATGCCGCTGTTATTAAATATTGTATTCGCTGATGGGTCTGCAAAATCCTTTTGGAAAACTTTTGGGGATTTAATTATCGCTTAACATTCGCCCGACAACCTGCTCCTTCGAAAGCAACATAGCGCTCATTGCACTCACATGTAAAGAAAAAAACGCAGAAACCAAGTTATGGTTTCTGCGCTCCAATAATTACGGACACGATGCTCTTTCGCAACTGATCTGCATTTTTCGTTTGATACGGATCGGCATTGAAAATAATAGCATCCGCAATATAGCCTTCTGCAATCTGTCCCAATTCGTTGCCACGACCCAGAATATCAGCAGCGTTTGACGTCGCAGATTGCCACGCCTCTGCCCGGGTCAGGCCATAATCGATCAGCGTATCCAGCTCTTGCAGATTATAGCCATGCAGTGAAGGTGTGGCGTAATCGGTACCGAAACCGAAACGGACTCCTGCTCTTTTGGCATATCCGATGGCTGTAGAATGAGCTTCCGCAGCGCGCGCAGCACGATCACTGATAACAGTAGGCAACGCCAGCACGCCTTTTGGATCTGCGGCAATACGATATATCGATGTGGTGGGCACAAATGCCGTTCGGGACTGCGCAAGCCTGCCCGCCTGATCCTCTGATAAGAACATTCCATGTTCCACCGATTCCACCCCGGCCTGAATAGACCAGTCTATCGTCACTCCACCCCAGGTATGAACCAGCACCTTTTTATGGTTGGCATGGGCATGTCGAACGATGAACGCGAACTCTTCCTCCGAAAATACAGGATCGAGCACTTGTTCCGTAGGGGCTCCCAGTCCACCTGTCGCCATGATTTTAACCCATCCTGCGCCTGTATCAAAAATTCCGTTCAGCCGTTGTTCCAGATGCTTCACACCACGGGCATCTGCCGCTCCCAGCATTTCACTGCTGGTTTCAACTCTTAAGGGGTGTTGATAGTGCTGAGCGAGATGCCGAGCGGTGCTTGGCAGCATTCCACCTGCATCACGAGCCGTAGTTACTCCCGTCCGGAGGGTGGCTGCAAAAGCTTGCGCCTGCATCACTTCGATCTCATGGCTGTCACGCTTTAATTGATCCGCATGGTCAAAGTCTGTCCAGGCCAGATGTGTATGAAGATCAATAACTCCGGGACTTATCCATATATCTGTACCCGGAAGCGATGCGTTATCATTCTGCGGCACGGATTCTGTAACAGATGCAAACCGGCCATTCTGAATCGAGATATCGAACCGTTTGCCTTCAATGCCTGCTATAAAGATATGTTTGAAGCTTTGCTCTTCCGATTTTACCTGGGTCATATTCATTTCCCCCAAACGAGGCGAACAGCCTGGACTGCTTGCTCATGGTCCTCATTTAATAATGCCGCAATGGTCGCAACAGCTTCCTCCACTCCTGCCAAGGACGCATTAACTCCAAAATGATTAATTCGCAGAAGCTGACCAAAAAGTTCTCCATCCCCCGGAGCAACGATGCCGATCGGCTGATCGATATGCAACTTCTCCTCCCCGGAAATTCGAACCGTGGTTGTGAGAGTCGAATATGTTCTGTTATCTTTTTGCCAAGGCTCCAGACCCAGGGCCTGAATTCCCGCTATAGCAGATAACGCAGCCTGTTCATGACGCTTGATCACCTGCTCCAAGCCTTCAGACTCAATAGCTGTCAAAGCCAAAATCAGTGCTCTGGCTTCCAGCGTTGGAATGTTGGGAGGAACGCGGACGGGTGCAGCCCCATCGCCGGGTGGCTTCAGATCAAGCAAAGACAGGATGGAGTTGCGCGGTGCATGTGCATTGGATTCGAGAAATTCCCATCCACGCGGCGAAATGCTTACTGCGCTGATGCCGTTAGGCCCGGCCAGGGCTTTTTGTGCACCCACAGCTACAAAATCAACGCCCCATTCATCGACCAGCAGAGGCTCTCCCCCAATCGCTGATACAGAGTCACTCACCGTAATCAGGTTTTGGGCACGCGCAATCTTTATAATTTTTTCTGCGGGATTCGACCCGCCTGTAACCACCTCTGCTTGAACAAAGGATAGTGCGGACGGTTGATACTTTTCAATCGCAGCAGCTACCTTCTCCACAGGTACAACTTCATCAAAAGGAACTTTGACTTCAATAACCGTTGCCCCTCCACGTTCAAGCCACTGACCAAACAAACTGCCATAAGGCCCTGTTACGACATTAACTATCGTACGACCCGGTGCAGATATTCCAGCTGCCACGGCCTCTATGCCCAAGATGGCCTCACCCGGGATGATCACCGGAGGATACTTTGTATTCAAAAGGTTGGAGAGCAATTGCGTAAGTTTATCGTATTCCGACAGGGTAAGGGGTATGTTTCCTTTATATTGTTGGCTCATATAAACCTCCTATAGAACTTGATTTCGGCATCTTTGGAACTGCGGACAGCAGCTCTCGGCTGTATGCCGTTTCAGGTCGTGTGAAGAATTGATCTTTGGGACTAATCTCCACCAGCTGACCCTGCCGCATGACTGCTACCGTATCGCTAATGGCATGGATAACTCCAAGATCATGAGAAATGAACAGAAACGTAAGATTAAGTTCCCTCTTAAGTGAATTGAACAAATCGAGCACACTCCGCTGCACAGAAACATCCAGTGCACTTGTCGGCTCATCCGCAATTAGCAGACTCGGCTCTACGCTTAAAGCGCGTGCAATGGCGATACGTTGGCGCTGACCGCCGGAGAATTCATGCGGATACTTGTCCAGTGCCCTGCTTTCCAACTGAACACGGGCCAAGAGATCTCTCGATCTTTTCTCCACCTGTGAACGGTCTACAATGCGATGAAACAACAGCGCTTCAGCAAGAATCTGCCGAATGGAATGTTTGGGATTCAGTGAAGCATCCGGATTTTGGAAAATCATCTGTATGCTTTTATACTGCTCACGACTTCTCTTCTTCTTTAATTGCTGATCTCCCAGCAAAATCTGCCCCTCATCTGGCGTAATTAATCCGGCAATGACTCTCGCAAGGGTAGATTTGCCCGAACCGGACTCACCAACAAGACCAAGCGTGGTATGCCTCTGAAGATTTAGTGTGATGTTATCCAGCGCAGTAAAGTCACCATATTGAACCGTTACATTCTGAACCTGCAAAGCTAGTTCCATAGTTATTCGCTCCCTTCTAGCTTCGGTAAAGGAAGCACCGAGTTAATAAGCATCTCGGTGTAAGGATCTTGCGGGTTTTGCAAAAGGCCAAGCGAATCCCCGTGCTCCACGATCCGCCCTTGCTTCATCACGCACAGCTTCGAGCACAGCGTCGCTGCAATCGCCAGATTATGTGTTACAAACACCATGGCGAATCCCAGTTCACGCTGCAAACGTTGGATCGTTTCTATAATTTGACGCTGCACAGTAACGTCCAGTGCCGTTGTTGGCTCATCACAGAGCAGAATGCCTGGCTTGCACGCCAGAGCCAATGCAATGACTACCCGCTGACACTGCCCACCTGACAGCTGGCTAGGGTATCGATCCTCACGCCTCAATGAGTCGGGAAGCCCCAACAGTTCAAGTAATTCCAGCGCTGCTACCCTGGAGGCCTTCCTGCTTAACTTTTGCCTGTAATAGACAACTTCCGCCAGCTGTTTAACAACGGGACAGAGCGGATCGAGCGCACCTCTCGGGTCTTGAAACACCATGGCGCTGTTCACACCACTCCGAATGGTTCCACCCGTCTGCTCCACACCGCTTGGTAACAGTCCCAGAATGGAACGAAGAGTTAATGATTTACCGGAGCCGGATTCACCTACTAATCCCAGGCTCTCCCCTCGCCCAAGCGAGAAATGTACATCTTGAACTAATTTTTGATTTGACTTGGTTGACAGAGATAGTGCCTTGACTTCAAGAATCGGTTCAGTGGACATTATTTTTTCCTCCATACATCGGCCAATCCATCACCGACAAGCGACAAAGCAATTCCTGTGTAAACGACTGCAAATCCCGGAACTGCCGAGAGCCACCAGGCTGTCGTGATAAAGGATTGTCCATCCGAGATCATCGTGCCCCAATCCGGGGTCGGTGGTGCGATGCCAATGCCCAGGTATCCAAGCGTAACAATCGCCACCAGCAGCCCCACCATATCCGTCATGAGGACAACGATCGCCTGAGGTAATACATTGGGCAGGAGATGACGAAGGATAATCCGTATTCCCGGCAAGCCCAACGTCTGTGCGGATGCGATCCATTCCTGCTTGCGGTACGATGCACTCAGCCCCCTGACGACACGGGCAAAGACAATCCAGCCAACGAGCATAAACGTAATATAAATCCCCCGCTCACCTGCTCCACTGGCAAAAGCCACGATAATGACGATGAGATAAAAAGGGAAAGCGATAAATGTATCGGTGACCAACGATATGATCTTATCAGTCCATTTTCCGTAATACCCTGCGAGCATCCCTAGAAATACGCCCATGCAAAAAGGAACAATTTCCGCCAGCACCATAATGCTCAAATCGGTACGCGCGGCATAGATCAGTCTAGTGAACAAATCGCGTCCCAGTTGGTCTGTGCCCAACCAATGTTCAGCAGACGGAGGTTGCAAAAAGGCACTCAAATTTTGCTCCGAAGGGTCATAAGGACTAATCCACGGTATGATTACAGTCAAGATGATCAGCACGGCAAACATCACACTTCCCACAAGCAGGGAAGGAGTTTTCAATATACGATTCATGAGACTGGTGTTTTGGCTGTCTTCATATAACTGAGGTTCTATTTGTATCGTTTTCATGGTTTTCCTTTCGTTCTGGGATCAAGCCACCTGGAAAGAAGCTCTATCAGGAGACTGATGATCACGACAGATACAGCACAGTAAAGGGCTATGCCTTGAATGACCGGGAAATCCCGTTTGGAAATGGAACTAAACAAAAGACTGCCAATTCCTTTGATACCAAATACCTGTTCAACGACCAATGTGCCGCCAATGAGATAAGAGATATTAACGCCAAGAAGAATCAGCGTCGGAAGCGCCGCATTGCGCAGGACATGTTTGAATAGAATGACCCGGCTCGGTAATCTCGCAGCCTTCAATGTAACTACAAAATCAGATTCCAGTACTTCAAGCATCTGGGCTCTCAATGAACGGACCAATGTCGGAATCTGTGAAAAAGCCACGGTTATGGCGGGAAGTGTCAAACTGTATAAGGTGCCCCACCACCCTTCCCCAACTCCACCAACGGGAAACCAGTGAAGATGAACACTCAGCAGCAGAATCAAAAGGATGCCAACCCAGAAGATTGGCATACCTAGCGTTACCGTAGGAAAAATACGTATCAAATGATCCAGCAGCTTATCCTTGTGTGTAGCGGCCAATGTAGCAAGCACGAGTGCAATGACAATTGACAATGCACATGCCATGCCAATGAGCAGCAAGGTAACGGGTGCCCGATCAGCAATCAACTCTCTAGTCGAGGTTCGGTTAATAATGGAATTGCCGGTATCCCCCTGAGTGAACAGTGTCTTCACAAACCGTATAAATTGTTCCCCCAGCGGCAGATCCAACCCGAGAGCATGGTGCATGCTCTCCACGGCCTCGGGGGTGCTGTACTCGCCAAGAATCATTTTAGCAGGATCTCCTGGTACCATTCTGATGAGAAAAAAGACTGCTGTCATCACACAAAGGATCACTGCCAACGCTCTTCCCACAGTACTGATCAACCAGAACTTATTCATTTCTGAATACGAACGTCTTCAAAACGCACACTGCCATTAGGCAAAACAACAATGCCATCTACTGAAGAACGAACGCCAATCAGAATATCCGGATAATAAAGCGGAATGTAAGGCACTTCATCGGCAAGCGTTTGAAGCAATTTGGAGTATATTTCGGCACGGCCATCGCCGTCCGGTGTTTGTTGACCTTTATACAGAAGCTTGGTTACTTCATCATTGGTGTAATGCGTCCAGTAAGATTTGCTGAAGCCATCAGGGTCAGTCTGGAACGCAACGATTGAGTTCGCTTCCGGAGAATCGGCTTGCCCACTGTTCAGCATCGCTGCGAAATCATAAGCAAAGAATCGTTCACGGAAGGTAGCCAGTTCAATCGATTCAATCTCGATATTAATGCCAATTTGTTTTCCCGCTGCCTGAATGATTTGCGCTTCTTGCGCTCTGGTGCTGTTGCCGGAAGCTACAAGCAGTTTTGTAGTGAATCCATCAGGGAAGGCCGATTTGGCCAGTTCCGCTTTGGCTGCATTTACATCAAAATTTAATGCCTTGAGAGTATCATTCGAATTGTAAGGAATCGTTGTAGGCAGCAATGAATTAGCAGTCTGTGCGTAACCAAAGGTAAGCGCCTTAGTCAGACCGTCACGATCAAGTGCCAGAGCCAATGCCCGGCGAACATGCACATCGGAAAAATGCTTATCCAACGTATTAAAGAACAATTGCTCTGTCACCCAGCTGCCGTTGGTTACAACGGTTGTATCCGCGCCATTTTTGATTTCATCAGCATTTTGCAGAGCCAGCGACTCAATCGCATCTACTTCTCCCGCCTTCAACTGGTTGATTGCTTGGCTGTCATCTTCTATCAGCTTGTAAACCAGCTTATCAACCGATGGCTTTCCTTCTTGCCAGTAGTGAGTGTTCTTCGTAAAGGTCACATCGCCTGCAGGGTCCCACTGTTCAACCACGAACGGTCCTGTACCTACCGGCTTCTTGAAAAATTCTTCCTCGGTAACTCCGCCAAAATTGTTCGGAATAATACCGTTCGAGAAGTTGGAAAGCTCAGAGATAAATGGCGTATACGGCTCTTTAAGCGTAATCACCAATGTATGGCTATCCGTTGCTTTGACAGTGTCTACCTTGGCCGATATTGCCAATGGGCCACCAACCTTCAAGTGCCGCTCCAGCGAGAATACGGCATCCTCTGCCGTAACATCTGTGCCGTTGGAGAACTTCAAGCCATCACGCAACACAAACGTATACGTCAAACCGTCATCACTGATGTTATGCGACTTGGCAAGCCAGTCCACAATCTCGCCTTTGTTGTCAAAAGCAACCAAAGGTTCAAATACTTTATCAATGGCAAAAGCATTGTTCGATGTAATCTGATTATGCAAATCAAACGAGGTTACGGAAGCCGGCCGACCATATACAAAAGTCCCCCCCGTTGCAGTCTCGTCCGTCTTTGAATTTTCATCCGTACCTTGGCTCGTGCCTGGCTGGGCTGCTGCATTGGGAGCAGGATCATTGGTCGATCCGGAGCAACCGCTAACGATTACCAATAATAGAACGGCTAACGCTCCTACCCATAATGACTTTCTCGTTGATGATTTAAACTGTGACATGACTGACTCTCCCCTTCCAATAAAGCTTATGTGTTTAGTATGGATTGATTATGGATTAAAGCACCCCCTCTGTCAAACAAAAAATAATGACTATTGCGAGATAAAACTATTTTATCCAATGAAGGAAATGAATCCGTATTTATAAGGCTCAGAAGCACGTGTCACACCAAAAAAGCCAGAATATATTCTGGCTCTCTCTTTGTTCTTAACTTTATATGATTTTGCGGAATAGCTCCATCACTTCATCCCTGGAAGGTTGATACGGATTGCCCGGTGCACAGGCATCTTTCATGGCATTATCCGCCAGCAATTCAACATCAGGATCTTTCACACCCAATTCTGACAGTTTCTCAGGAATGCCTACCTCCTTGGAGAGCTGACGAATGGCTTCGATCACGTACTCCGAGCACTCCTCATCCCGTTTTCCTTTTACATCCATACCGATTGCTTTGGCAATATGACGGAATTTACCTGGCACATGCTTTGCATTCAATTCCTCTACATAAGGGAGCAACATCGCGTTACATACCCCATGCGGAAGGTCATAGACTCCACCAAGTTGATGGGCCATCGCATGTACATAGCCCAAGCCTGCATTGTTAAAAGCAATCCCGCCAAGAAAACACGCATACGTCATATGCTCTCTTGCTTCCAGATCACTACCATCCCTGACCGCTCTGGGCAAATATTCAAAGATCAGCTCAACGGCAGCAGCCGCTGTAGCACTCGTCACCGTGAACCCGCCAGGCGTCACCATGGCTTCCACCGCATGGGTCAATGCATCCATGCCCGTGGCCGCTGTAAGACTGGCTGGCTTGCTCAGCATCAGTTCCGGGTCATTCACCGACAAGTCAACGAGACTGTTTCGATCCACCATCACCATTTTCACCTTACGTTCCTCATCTGTAATCACGTAGTTCATGGTCACCTCACTCGACGTGCCAGCCGTTGTGTTAATGGCAACAAGCGGCACGGACTTGTGTTTCGATTGATGCAAACCTTCATAATCACGGATATGTCCACCGTTGGTTGCAACAATGCCAATTCCTTTGGCAGCATCCTGAGGTGAACCTCCGCCTATCGATATAATGGCGTCACAGCCATGATCCTGAAATACCTGAAGTCCGTCATGTACATTCTGACAGGTGGGATTGGGCTGAACCTCATCATATACCACATAGTCTAACCCTGATTTTCTTAGTATAGACAGCACTTGTTCAGCAACGCCGGAAGAAATCAATCGACGATCAGTTACGACAAGCGCTTTGCGAATACCCATATTCTCAATCATCTTGCCTGCTTCGTGTAAACATCCTCTGCCCATCAAGTTCACGGGCGGAACATAATAAGCGTGTGTTGCCATCTGAACCAGCCTCCTGTTACCCCTGATTTACTATCTTTATTGTAACTGAATCCGTTTTCAGATATAGTGAAATAAATCACAACCGAGTTGATAAATGTTTCATTTGCACGGAATTATCTAAGAATTATCCAATAATCATGAATGCTCTTCAGTAACTTGCTTATCTGTGCTTGAATTAAAAAGGGTAACTTGATCTTGGATTCACAAGTTTCACCGCTCGAATCAAAAAACAGGGGCTATCCCTGGTCATTTTCATGACTTCGGGACAGCCCCTACAGATATTCAGTAATTTAGAAGCTCCTGAATCGGCATGTAATAGACGGGATAAGCTCTGCCTTGATCAAAACCAAGCTTACCCGCTATCGCGATGGAATCATGACGGAATTCCTCTGTCGTCCAGTGTGGAACACAATTCCGTTCCAGAACGGATTGCACATAAGCGCTTGCCATGGCCGTAGCCAGGCCCTTGCCACGGTGTATCGGATCGTAGGTGTTGATGCCTGTTTCATGGTGAATTCCACTGACAAACACAGAGATACATGTACCTACAACCTGCCCTTCATATACCGTGCATGTGCCTTCTCCGTATCGGAAGAAGTCCTCCAGCGAATGCCAGAATTTCAAAATTTCCTGTTCAATGATACAGCTTTTGTCCTCCAGCATTACAGCTCGATCGATAATTTGAAGCTTATATCCCGGAGGAACGAACAAGGAGCTGGAACTGCGTTCCAGCCACTGTTCATACTTCGCAAGATTGAATTGAAAAGGAACTCGCAATCCTTCTCGCAAACGCCCATTGAACATGTGATCCAGGACGGGAGACCAATCTGAGCCGGGCTCGGGGTAAACTTCAAGATTCAGCATGTCTTCGCCAGCATCTAACGCTTCAGGTAATAGCTCCTGAACAAGTACCTCCCTAACAAGGCTAATGAATTGTTCATTATCCGATCTTCCGATCAGGTAAAACATTTCGTTTTCGGCCCAAATCAGGGCGCTTTTCGGCGCATGAAGCTGGTCTGCATAGACACGCCCCCGTTGAAGTCTCGTAAGCACTCCACCCATAACCACATGCCCGTTCGTTCCCGAGATGAAGGGCGCTAATTGCTTCCTTTGGGACGGTTGATCCAGTAAAACCAACATGGTATAACCTCGCATTCTTTGTATAGGTAGGGAAATGAATACATTTAAATCCGCCCTGCCTCAGAATGCTGTAACGTCAGGTTTTTTCCTCGTTCCCTTTCACCTCTTCGACCTTTATTTTTATTTTTCGCTTACAACGCTTTATCGTCTACTGCATCCAACCAGGCTTCGATATCGCCGATGACGGAGGATACGCAGCCGTCTTCAAACGGAGAATTCAAACCTGCCAGTTCTACCAATCCTGTGAAGGACAGGCTTCCTCCGGCTTTACATAATGTCAGATAGTCAGCCCATGCGGACTTCATATCCTGGTTACTGCGTTTCCAGAACTGGAATGCACAGATTTGTGCCAGTGTGTAGTCAATGTAATAGAACGGCGACGAGAAGATATGACCCTGTTTGTGCCAGAATCCGCCTTGTTCCAAATAGGCGTTATCTTTGTAATTGATGTGCGGCAGATAGGTCTTCTCAATATTGCGCCAAGCCTGCTTGCGCTCCGCTGGTGTTGCATCCGGATTTGCATATACAAAATGCTGGAATTCATCGACTGCTACGCCGTAAGGAATGAAGAGCAGTCCGGAAGACAGGTGATCAAATTTGTATTTGTCCGTATCTTCCTTGAAGAACAATTCCATCCACGGCCATGTGAAGAACTCCATGCTCATGGAATGGATCTCTGCCGATTCATACGTTGGCCAGTTGTACTCAGGTACTTCGAAGTGACGACTCTCATATACCTGGAACGCGTGACCCGCTTCGTGTGTCAATACGTCGATATCGCCTGATGTACCGTTAAAGTTGGAGAAAATAAACGGCACTTTGTAATCGTTCAGGAAGGTGCAATAGCCCCCGCCCTGCTTGCCTTTTTTGCTCACCAAATCCATCAATTCATTGTCGGTCATCATCTGGAAAAACGTATCCGTTTCCGGTGACAATTCAGCGTACATTTTCTTACCATTGTCAATGATCCAGTCTGCATCGCCTTTAGGTGTCGGGTTCCCTGTCTTAAAGCTGAAGCCCTGATCATAAAAGTAGAGGGTATCCACATCAATCCGGCTGCGCTGACGTTCTCTGAGCTTCGTCGCTACAGGCACGATATAATCACGGACTTGTGCTCTGAAATTGGACACCATCTCCGCGTTGTAATCCGTACGGTTCATACGGTCATAGCCGAGTTCAACATAAGATGGGTATCCTAGCTTCTTCGCGATCTGTGTACGCACTTTCACCAATTCGTCGTAAATGCGATCGAATTCAGCCTCATGTTCAGCCATAAACGTATATCTTGCTTCGGATGCACGTTCCCGCATGGAGCGATCCGTGGACAACTCAAACGGATGCAGCTGCGGCAATGTGCGTTCTTCACCTTCAAACGGAATTTTGGCCGAAGCAATCAGCTGGTTGTATTCCGTGGAAAGTTTGTTCTCTTTCTGAAGGTCCTCGATAATTTCCGGGCTAAATGTTTTCAGAGACTGATCCGCCAGCTGGAACAGCTGTGAACCCCATTTTTGTTCCAGTTCACCACGAAATTTGGAGTTTACCAATGCCCGATAATAATCGGTGATGTATTCTTGAATGATTGGAGAGCTTTCATCCAGAAATTCATTTTCTTCTTTGTAAAATGTATCATTGGTATCAATCGAATGACGGATGTAGACCAATTGTGCCTGAGTCTCAAAGTCACTTCGCAAAGCGTTAATCTTGTCCATATATCCACTCTGCTCTTCAACCGTAGTCGCGGCTTCAAAACCACTCAGAAGCTCACGGAATGACGTTTTGATTTGTTCCAGATCGGGACGTGTATACGTATACTCACTAAATTTCATTTATGTACACCCTTTCCTGTTAGGCATATTTCGGGATTCCCCGAGTTGAACTAAACCCTATTATACAAAAGAGCAGCCTAAAAATCCCAACTTTACGAAAAATATTTGTCCATCGGTCAAATGCAGCTACATCACTCGTTACATATGTTACGCATGAATTTTAGGTCCAATACACAAGTAAAAGATGCTGCGTCAGCAGGAAATGGGTTTTCCTCCGAGCAGCATCTCATTAAATCAGGAATAAGCGTATAAACAGAGCCGTTACTGCACGTTCACATACCAGTTAGAGTAATTGATCTGGCCGCTGCCTTTCGTAATTTCGGTTCCATACTCAACACTGCTTACATATTTGCTGTTGGTAAAGTAACTTTTGGAGATCAGATAATCAGTGAAGTTTTTGACGTTGATGCTAAAGTTGTTAGGGGATTTTGACTTCTTCAGGAACGAGTATACCCACCATTGATGCACTCCGTTGTCGGTAATCTCGCCGCGATACAGATCATAGGTTTGTCCACCAATGGATACATCCGAGAACACTTTGGAACCAATAGGACCTACACCGGAAGTCCAATCGTTCCAGATCATAATCTCCTCGGTGGGTGTGCTTGACCAGGTCGCATTGCCGATGTCATGCAGCCAGATATCATACGCATTATTATATTCCCCTGTAGTGTTGGACGCCTTAGAATAACTTACTCCGGTATTGATACTTTTGTTCGCAGACAATCGCGTTGGCAGCCCACTGCCTGGCGTGAAACCCTCAGTCCAGTGCCAGCCGCTGACAAGAGAAGGATAAGCTTTGACTCCACCGGCAGTCGTTGGCCAGTTCCAAACGTAACCCAGATCAGTATTACTGTTCACATACACGGACTGGGACCAGCCACTGACACTTGAGCTACCCCAGCTATTGTTGAATATATAATACTTGTTGTTGCTGAAATTAAGTTTGGCATACGCTGTGGAATCCGATGCTGCGCTGGCTGTAATTGGAACGGCCGCAATCAGTAATGACATGACCAGCAGCATCCATGCTTTCTTGCCTGATCTTTTTTTCATCTTCAAACCCATAATGTTAGCCTCCCGTAAATTTTATGTAAACGCTTACAGATGTAAGTGTAAAACATTTCCATGTACAAGCATACCACTTAAATCAGACATTATTTCATGCTATATTTAGACTTTTTGGCATTATATACAAATAAGCCCGCCTCGCATCCATTGCGAAGCCAGCTTATAGGCTTGTCTTTTCACATTTCTTTTCAATATACCCTAGTGTTGATCGTTGTCCATAATCTTGTAGAACCAGCCCATTCCGACCATTCCCACAACCATAATGATACCCATAATAATGATATATGTCATGAATGTAACCCCCCTGCTCCGTATTTCTTCACACTACTATCAGTTTACACGGTGAAACCCATTTTGAATTGACTGAACATTGACAAAAATACGAAATCTTCATTTCCACTCCATATATCGTGTCCTTTTTCATTGTAATTCCAACCGGTATGTCATTCATTCGATTATTCCACATCACCGGATCTGCATCCAAATGTTCACTTGCTGTCATTATCCAATCTCTCCTTTAATGCTTCGGAGCCTACTTTTTCACTCTAATTTTATAGATATATCATATCATAGCGTACGATTTACCTTGCTCTTATAGTGAACAAAGTTTCATCCGCCATCCTTACGGTGTATACTATACTTCTATGAATTGGAATTGGATTATACGCAGAAAGGTTTGAACTGAATGTCGACTCGCATACCCTATTATCGTCAGCTATTACTCGCTTTTTTACTAACTCTTATGCTGTTTATACTATCCGCTTGTGCTGATGGTGAAGCTCATGTCACGGTTAATATGGACGGTTCATCCGATCTGGCCCTGAAGCTCAGCGTAACCGACTCAGCCCTGGGAATGATGGGACAAGACAATCTCATGACAATGCTCGCAAATACGTTGAAGCAGAATAATTTCCAGGCCGAAGTTTCGGACCAGGGAGATCGGACACAACTCAAAGCGACGACCCATTATGAGAAAAGTAATACCGTCTCTACCTTCAGCACGTCGGATCTGCCTGATGGAATCAAAATGGAGCAATCCACTACACCTGGATTTTTCACTTCCAAATTGCATATTGCTGCGGAAGCAGACCTGATGCAGACCATACCCGATGGTGAGGTCAAAGACCAAATTAATAAGGTCCCCGGATTTCTCAAAAACCTGCTGCTGAAAGATGTTAATTTTGATTTCAAGCTGACGCTGCCAATCAAAGCGCAGGATTCCAATGCAGATCTGGTTGAAGATCACGGAAAAACCCTAATTTGGCACGTCTCACCACTGAATACGAATAAGCTAGATTTGACCGTACAGGTCCCGAATATTCGGAACATTATAATTACGGGGGGCATTGCCTTGGTGCTGATCATTGCATTACTTATCTGGTTCATGGTCCGTCGCAGACGAACCCGACAGAGTCGGAATGTATAACTAACCACAGCGCAATAAGCTTGGAGGAGATGACTACTATTTCATTTCTGACTTGCCAAATGATGTTATGGATAGTAGAATACATCCGTACTGTGTGAACGGTTAACTTAACTATGGAAAAGCTAAAGAGGTGACAGGTTTCATGAATATCCGGGAATGCCCATTGCCTGGTATCGGAGTGAAGTACCAGTTTGATACAAAAAGCGGTAATAAGTTGGTCATTATTGTCCACGAAGACGGACGCCGTGAATTATTCTCGGTGGACCCCAATGACAACGAAGAACTTACCCTAATTGCAGAACTGGAAGATGACGAGTGTGTAACCCTTTCGGGATTAATTGGAGGATGGTCCTGACATCTGTCAGGCTACTACCAACACCCCCGGAAGACCAAAATAACCTGCCCTTGAATTTCAGAGGCAGGTTATTTTTTTCGATAACTTGACACAAGCAGCCCATTAGCGCTCATGCTGGGAGCGTATGTACGGAACCCATGTGTTTAGCACACGACTTATTTCCGTAGAGCTGAACGGTTTGCTGATAAAGTCCTGCATACCGCATTTCAGACAAGCTTCACGGTCGTTCGCTCCTGCAAATGCCGTGATGGCAGCAATGACCGGAATTTCAGGGTGGGTTTGCCTAATCCGGCAGGTCGCTTCAATCCCATCCATAACAGGCATTTGGATATCCATAAAGAGAAGGTCGTATGTTTCCCTTTCCAATGCTTTCACCGCTTCTGCACCGTTCTCCACGATATCACATAGACCGCCGTGCTTACGAAGCATTTCCTCCAGCAAATGGCTGTTCAATGACTGATCCTCAGCTATAAGAATTTTGATCCCCGCTGCCAGACTTGTTCGATCCAGCTTCAGGTTGTGATCAGCCACCTCTTCAATCTGATCCGTGGACTCATCTTGCCATCGTTCAAGTAACAGGGTGAAGTGGAAATCCGCCCCCTCACCTGTCTCACTCTGTACACCAATGGCGCCGCCCATCAGTTCCACCAGCTTCTTGCTGATGGCCAGCCCCAGACCTGTGCCTCCATATTTGCGATTGATAGCCGGATCGAGCTGTGAGAAAGACTGGAACAGTTGATGCTGCTTATTGAACGGAATGCCAATCCCCGTATCTTTGACCGAAACGGACAAGATCAGATGATTCTCATTGTAAAATTCCGCTGGCTTAACGTTCACGTGAACCTGAATGCTTCCCTTCTCCGTGAATTTGATGGCATTGCCTACTAGATTAATCAGAATCTGACGAATGCGAGTTTCATCGCCTCGTACGCGTTCGGGAATCTGCTCTGACATTTCACAGTATAGTTCAATATTCTTTTCGGAAGCTCTAAGCGCAAATAGTTCCATGACCCCGCCAAGAACAGATTTAATATCCACTGGCTGGCGTTCAAGATCCATTTTCCCTGCTTCAATCTTACTGAAATCCAAGATCTCATTCAGAATGTGCAGCAGTGATTCACCACTGTCGATGATGATATCGGCGAAGCCGTTCTGCTCCTCATCCAACTCTGTTTCTTTTAACAGATGGGCCATGCCCATAATTCCATTCAGAGGTGTACGAAGCTCATGACTCATAATCGCCAGGAACTCGGACTTGGCTCGGTCCGCATGTTCTGCCACTTCCTTGGCACGAATGATGTCCTTCACCGATGTCATATCGCGGAAAACCAGTACAGCTCCACGATTCTCCCCCTGCTCCATTATCGGTTTCAGTTGGAACTCCGCCAGGAAGCTGGAGCCATCCTGCTTCCAAAATACAGACTCAGATCGCGGCAGGCTTCGCCCTTCACGTACAGCTTGAAGAATAGGAGTGCTATTGGACGGATAAGGTATACCCTCACTTTGCATTTGTAACATGATCTCTTCAAGTGGCTTGCCATTCATCTCAGACGGACAGAAATCCATCATCTCCGTTGCAATCGGATTGGCAAATATCAGGTTACCATTCTGATCGAGGCCAATGACTCCCTCAGACATGGCATTGAGAATCAATGCTCTTTCGTAACTGAGATTTTCAATTTCCTCTACATACCTTTTAGACTCCGTAATATCACTAGTTATTCCATAGACGCCCACGACACGATCCTCGAGCAAAATGGGAACATTAATCACACTTGTTTCAATGCGCTGTCCGTCTTTGTGAATCAACCCCACTTCATAGCTCTGTGCGATTCCTTTTACAGTCTCTTCAAAATGATACCTCGTCTTATCCAGGTCCACCGGGTCAATGAGATGATCAAAGGATGAACTAAGAAGTTCCTCCTTGGTATGGCCTGTCAATTGCTCTTGACCTGCATTGGCCTTAAGCAGGTTTCCGTCCAAATCCAATGAAGCTACTCCAAGAGGGTTACTGTCGAACAATGATTGGTACTCCTGAAGACTTAATTGCTGCTGCTTGCTCGCTGTAATATCACGGGTCACTCCGATCATTTCCTGCAGATTTCCCTGTATGTCATATACATAATGAGTGATGGTATCCGCCCATATAACAGAACCATCCTTATGTTGGAGCCGATAGCTAATTCGATCAGGTGCAAGGCCCTGGATTTGACCAGCCACGAAAGCTTCAACTAGACGCACATCGTCGGGGTGAATGCAGAACAGGCCAGGTTGACCAACAACTTCTTCTGGATCATATCCCAACATACTTTTGCTGGCTGGAGATACGTACTTGAACGTCCGCTCCGGATCGGCATGGTGTATGGCAATCAGGTCAAGCGAGGACTCGGCCAGCAATCTTGAGATTCGACTGCTCTCCTCCAACTGCTTGCGCTGTATAATCAATCGATTCTCCGCGTCCTTCTGCTTCGAAATATCCGCTGCCTGAACAAGCAAATAAAGCGGCTCGCCGCTCACTTCATCCCTGACGATGCAGGCTCTTACCGTCGCCCAGAGAAGAGAATCATCCTTACGCTTAAGCCGTAACTCAGTTTCATACATCAGACTTAATCCATTGGTCATATCCCAGAAATGGGATCTGAACTCCTCCATCTCTAAGTCTTCCTCATAGATCATATGTACAATTGGTGAGTCAATCAATTCATCTTCACTGTATCCCAGCATTTCACAAAATGCCGGATTAAGCTGAAGCCAACGTCCGTTCACATGCGAAGCAACAGCAATGCCGATCGGTGCATGTGTATATAACTGCTCGAACAGAGAGCGATTCTCTGCAATTGGATTCGACACCACATATCCTCCTTTATGGGGAATCTGAATATATTCCGTATGAACAGATCGACCTGAACATAACTTCATCTATAAGAGTAGTACCCCAAATATCATGATTTATAAACGAGATCAACAAAAATTCCAGGCAATAATCGACATTCTTATCGTGTGTTCATGCTGTCTGTACTTGTAGACATACAAAATCGCATAAGTGTCGTCATATACTACAGAATACGCGTGCATACCCGTTTGTACAAGGCTGAACATCCAAATGATACTGGAGGTTATGATTATGATCATTGTTGCGAATCAACCGATTGAGCTGGTACGTTCGGATTGGTCTGCTTTTGCATGGCATTGGTTACAGCAACTACAGAACAGTCCAACAGTATACACATATCAATCCATGGATCATCTTCATTTTGAATGGACGTTGCGCGAGTCTCTGGTGGATGCAGCAGAAGCGCTCGATCGAAGCGGGGTCAGCTTTGCCTCGTTCGAGAAATCCAGATGTAATCCTGCCTATTGGAACCGAAATGCTGAAGGTGGCTTTGAACTAAGATCTGAGGTAACGCCTGCGGAAGGAATCCGGGACATATGGAAGAATGGTCATTTGTATGCCTTTGAATGTGCAACAGCGACTGTGATTGTCCTTTATGGCGGAGTATTGAACAGCATTCGGGAAGATGATTTCAATTCACTGTTCCGCAACCTGCTGCTCTACGACTGGCACTATGACAGCGATCTGCGATTAACGGAGAAGAACGGCAGCGACTCTGCGCTTCCTGGAGACGTATTGTACTTCAAAAATCCGGACGTTTCCCCTGAAACACCAGAGTGGCAGGGAGAGAATACCATTATGCTTCGTGAAGACGTATATTATGGTCATGGAATCGGGATTGCAAGCGGGGAAGAAATCATTCGTTCACTGAATCAAAACCGCATTCCTGGAAGTACAGTGTCAGCCTATTTGATGGATACGGTAATTTATCCGGACTTTCTATATCTATCCCGCTACGCCAAGAGCAGTAACTCGAATTCACAAACAGCCTCATCTACTCCGGTCTTGCCGGGACAGTTGTATGTACGCATCGGCGGCAGCCGTTACTTGCGAGTCTAAACAACTTGAAGCGTAATTATCATTAGGAGTACAGAATTGCTATAACGATATTTCATGCTGAAAACCCCGTAGAGCAGCAGGTCAACTGTTGCTCTACGGGGTTTTTAGAACATTAGGAAAAGCCAACCTAATAACAACCGGATTGTCCCACAGTTCCTTGTTATTTAGCTGAATTCGTTCATCTTTGTTATCCAATGGGGTCTAACTGTACAACGACCTGTTTGCCGCTCACCTGAATACCTGTCGTTTTACTGCCATACTCAGCCAGAGATTTGCACAGCTGTTCTGCCCATTCCTTGCCTGCTGTTCCTTCCTTGGCTCCATGCACCTGGATGACGAGCTTCACCGAGTCCCCCTTCGTCAGGATACGCTCTGCCTGAGATTGCTTGGTCTCCCGATCGTGGTCTTCCATCTGCAGGTTCAGTCGGATCTCCTTCACTTTACGTTTATCCAGGGATTTTACCGCCTTCTTCTTCTCTTGCTGCTTTTCCTGTCTCGCTGCTCCAGCGCCCATCAGTTTGCATGGCGGCGGGCTGGTCATTAGAGACATACAAATCAGATCCACCTTATGCTGCTTCGCAAGTGCAAGTGCATCACGAGTAGACATGATGCCGAGATCTTCACCGTTCAGGCCGGTCAGCTGGACTTCAGTCGCTTTAATTTTTTCATTTTTGATCATGGTACATCCTCCTCTACAACAAAAGCCTGTCCTGACCTATGACAGATCAAGAGCAGGCTTGGATGTTGTAACTGAATATTCATCATATATCTGGACGTAATGGTTATACGTCGGTTTTGTGCATCTTACAACGAGTTGAACGCTTCGGTCAGAACTGGAACGATTTGCGATTTGCGGGATACTACGCCTTTGAGCAGCGCTCTGCTATCCGACAATGTTACATTGTACGCTTTTTCTACAGCTTTGGTGGAAGCACCATAAGCCAATGCAACGGAATCGTTGTTCAGGATGTCGGTTACGACAAATACGAACAGGTCGAGACCTTTGCTGGAAATAATCGCTTCAATCGCTGCTTCAAGCTCAGGTTGTTTCACAAGCACATCATTCACGTCAATCGCGTTCACTTGTGCAATTTCCACTTTTGCTTGGCCCATAGCGAATTCTTTCGCATCCAGGGAAATCAGTTCAGCAATCGTTTTCTGACTCAGGTCCGCGCCCGCTTTCAGCATCTCCAGACCATAGCTGTCTGCATCCACACCAGCAATGGCAGCCAGTTCACGTGCTGCTGCTACATCTTGCTCTGTGCATGTTGGGGATTTGAACAACAGGGAGTCGGAAATGATCGCGGACAGCATCAGACCAGCAATCGGTGCGCTGATTTCCACGCCGTTTTCTTTGTACAATTTATTCAAAATGGTTGCTGTACAACCTACAGGTTCTGCACGGAAATACAGAGGCTGGCTTGTCTCAAAGTTTGCGATCCGGTGATGGTCGATAACTTCAACAACAGTCACTTCCTCAATATCGCTGACACTTTGTTGACGCTCATTGTGGTCAACCAGGATGACCTTGTTCACTTCGTTAGCTGCTGTTTTGATCAGACGTGGCGCTGCCACTTTGAATTGGTCCAATGCAAATTGAGTTTCGCCGTTTACTTCGCCTAGACGAACAGCTTCAACGTCCTGACCCAATTTTGTTTTCAAGTCTGCATAGGCAATGGCCGAGCAGATCGTATCCGTATCGGGATTTTTGTGACCGAAGATTAATGCTTTTTCCATATTAATAGCCCTCCGTCAATTCTGATTTAGATTAATAAAATGTAATAATTCAAGCATACCCTTACTGATTATAGCGTTAATAAGGCTTAATTCCAATCCCTTTACAGCGAATTAATTACAAAATCATGTCAGGGTCTTGCCTTTATACTCCGTAAACGAATGCACAACTCTGCCGTTCCGCCAGCTTCGATCCATTGTCGGTATGTATACCAATCCACATTCTCAAGAAAGTAAAAGGTTAGAGCTTCAACGGGATTTAATTTATACTTTTGTTTAAAGAGATTTATTTGAAATTCGCCGCGTGGATTAAACCTCGGGACCCTCACGGGTCTCTCCTCTTTTCACAAAAAGAGTCTGTAGACTCCCGTCTTCGCTGATCTCCAGCAAGTTCAATCGAGCACCATAAGCACATCCGCCATCAATGCCAATCTTGTCTCCACTGGGGTCAAACCAGACACCTGGCTCGTTATGCAAATTTTTGACTGGAGTATGACCGAATACCACCGTCTCCTTGAGCGATGTTGGTCTTGAATAGAACGGCTCCCGAATCCAAATGAAGTCACGCTCTGACTGAGTCCGCCAATCCTCCACATCCGGATTAATCCCGGCATGTACAAAGATATAACCAGGAATTTCGTATACAAGGGGAAGCTGTTCCAAAAAACGAAGATGATGCTCATAGTGTGTACGGAGCCACTGTTTGGCTTCAGTATAAACATCCCAGTCCAACTGCTCATCATCCAAAGAAACCTCAACATAGCTGGCCAGCGTCTGTAAGCCCCCATTACGAATCCAGTGTTTGTCATAGTCCTCGACATCATGGTTCAGCGCCTTGACCATCATCGCATCATGATTTCCTTTGATCGCAATAATGTTGTACTGCTCGTGCATCTGCATAATCTGTTCCACGACCTCTTTACTCTTCGGTCCGCGGTCGACATAATCACCTAACAAAATCAGCTCGTCCTGCTCCGGATCGTAGGCTGCCTGCTCAAGCAGAGCATTGAATTCGTCGTAACAGCCATGAATATCACTAATGACACATCTGCGAATGTGAATCTCTCCTCTCCCTGATCACGCAAGAGTATAACCGGAACCTTGCTAAGCAAGGCTCCAGCCATTTCAGAATACTAATTCCCGTTCAGTACCGATTAATCCTGCTTTATACCAAAGGCTTCCGCTATCAGGCTGAATGAACGCAAACGATCCTCGAATGAGTGAATCGCTGATGCAATAATAACTTCATCCGCTTCATAACGTTCAGCCATTGCCGTAATTTTGTCTTTTACCTGATCCGGTGTACCTACAATGGAAAAAGAACGGCGTTGACGGATCTGTTCCATCTCCATGGCCGTAAATGGATAGTTGTTCACCGTTTCCAGGGATGGGAATGAGTTCTGCTCCAGACCCCGGCCAAGCCGCAGGAAGAATAATTCATTGCTGCGAGCCAGTTCAGCGGCCGCTTCTTCAGTCTCTGCACAGAATGCCGACACCGCAATCATGGAATGTGGTTTGTCATTCAGGATAGAAGGCTTGAAATGTCTGCGATAATGCTTCATCGCTTCCTCTCCACCCGGCGTTCCGAAAAATTGGGCAAACGCGTAAGCGGTCCCTTGTGCTGCAGCAATTCGTGCACCTTCGGAACTGGAGCCGAGCAACCATACTTCGGGAACAGTGGTTACAGATGGCCCAGCTACTAGAGAAGCAAAACGGTGATCCTCCGGCAGCTGTTCATGAAAATATCCACCCAGATCGGAAATCTGCTGCGGGAAGAATTGCACATTCGATGACTTTCCTTCATTCAGAGCTCTGCTGGCAATCGGCATGCCTCCTGGGGCTCTACCAATACCAAGATCGATTCGGCCAGGGTGTAGTGCTTCCAGCAAACGAAAGTTCTCGGCAACTTTATATGCACTGTAATGGGGCAGCATAATGCCTCCTGAACCTACGCGAATTCGATCGGTATGTGCTGCAACGTGTGCAATCATAACTTCCGGACTGGAAAATGACAGTGCCCCGCTGCCATGATGCTCCGACATCCAGAAGCGGGAGAAGCCCAGTTCATCCGCATGTTTGGCAAGAGTTACCGTCTCCCGAAGGGTATCCTGTACCGTCCGTCCTTCATTAATATGTCCATGTTCAAGTACACTAAGTTTCATCTATATTCATTCCTTTCGTCATCTGCGTTAGTGGCTGCATCTTCCATTGTAACATTATTGATTACAGTTTCAAAGGTTATCTCCTTTTCATTACACGTTTCGATTTACGATGAATAAACAAATAACGCCACCAGCTCGTGAGCCAGTGACGTTATAGTATTTCATACATTTAAAAATTCAATTACGGTGCACGTTTGGGTAACAGCTTCACATACTCGTCAGACAGCTTCATCAAGCTGAGCACGTGCTCATAGTCAGAACGATACGGCTCGAGATCCGTGACGGGTTCATACGTTTTTAACGAGTAGGCTGTTCCATCATCAAAGCCCGCACCCGGAATAAACATAATGTCATTGTTCACAAATGAACCTGTCGGCAAGTAATACCGGATACCGAACGCATTATGGTCCATGTTAAGCAGATCGTGTCCAAAGGCTGTGAATTTCTCTTCCTTCAAAGAGACACCCATCAGGTTCATCACCGTTGGCAATATATCCAATTGACCACCAGGCTGTTCTATAACTTGACCTTTCGCCTGTTTCGGCGTGTGGATCAAGAGCGGGATGTTGAAACGACTAACTTTACCGTCATAGGGCACGCCCAGATTGGTCTGGATCTGCTGAGTAATCTCATCGTTTGCCGGCAGACCGAAATGGTCGCCATATATAACGAGTGTTGTGTTATCCCACAACCCATTTGCCTTGAGTTCATCGATCAACTGACCTACTGCATAATCCGTATAATTGATCGCCTGCAGGTAGTCACGCAGTAACGTATTTGTGATAGTGGCCGGGATGGTAATTCTCGCCCGGTCCGCCGGAACCGTAAACGGCGAGTGGCTGGATGCTGTAATGAACTGAGCATAGAACGGCTGATTAGCAGCCTGATGCGCAGCCATTTTTTCCACACCTACACGATATAGCTCCTCATCCGATGGTCCAAAATCATTAAACTTATCATTCTTGAAGCTGGGTTTGTCGAAGTACCGATTGAATCCAAGCGCCGGATACATTTTGTTCCGGTTCCAGAAGGTGACGTCATTAACGTGGAACGTTTCAGATTCATATCCTTCTTTCCCAAGCAGTTTCGGAAGACTTGGCAGATCACGGTCACTATACCCTGCTGACATAGGTACAACTCCGGTTGGATAGATGGATGTGTTCGACATGAACTCTGCATCCGATGTATTTCCCTGTCCGATCTGTTGGAAAAAATGAGAGAAATAATAGCTTTCTTTGGCCAAATCATTCAGAATCGGGGTTAGTACTTGACCGTCGAGAGAAGCATTAATCGGGAAGTTTTGAAATGACTCCAGTTGGAGGACAATCAGGTTGCTTCCTTTGGCCTGACCAAAATATTTGGTTTTAATAGCCGTGCCTTGACTAGACTTATCCTGATACGGATACTTGCTAACCAGTTGATTAATCTTGTCGATGGTTTCGTTAATGTTGCCATTCGCAATGGCTTCATTCTCTTTGCTCGTCAGAATCGCCGATGACACCTGGTAATTCAGAAAGCCCAGATTTTCGGCACGAACCAATTCATTATCAATGGTTTCCCCTTTGACAATGAAGCTGCCGGACAGCACGATGCAAAATGCAGCAGTAAGGGCTACACCCAACTTGCCCCAATACCTTCTCCGGCTTCTGCCGAAATGGAGTCCACTGTCGCGATAGCTGCTGTTACGAGCTGAGGCACGACGACTGCGCAAGATAAACCATACGGGCAGAGCGAGTACGATATCCACAAAAAACAGGAAGTGCTCAGGTCGCACCAAAGGCCCGATACTGCCCCTCACTTGGGCGACTTGGCCCAGTTCGCTGAGTGCCGTATATGTGGGAACCGAACTGAAATGTACGTTATAAAGTGTCGCCGCGAACAATACCAGCGAGAACAACACATTAAAACCTGCGTACACTGAACGCTTCCACCCTTTGGGCACGATCAGATCGAGGATGCATACCACTGTCAGGGCCCCCAATGCGTCAGTAACGAAACCGATGCCGGACAGACCCTGGAAAAAGAAATACCGCAAAAGCGACAGCTTCAGCAGCATAAGAATAAATAACACGGCAAATAAAGTCCGTGATGAGGTCCGCTCATTTTTGGAATTAAACATGGTCGCTTTCAACCCTTATCTGAAATTTTTACGTTCCTTTTACAAAACGCATATTTCAGTATAACAGTTTTAGGGTTGGTATTCCATGAGGGGATGCAGCAGACTAGAAAAAGTTTAAACAAACTACGTTTTTTTGAAAACCTCTCTTTTCTAAAGAGTTAAGCTACTCTTGTTATTGTCCTCATAAAGCTTACCCATAATAAATTCATCCACATATGTACCATTTACCAATAAAGACTTAGGCTTGATTCCTTCCTGTTTAAAACCAACCTTATGATATAAAGCTATCGCATTAAAATCATGGCTCATAACAGTCAGCTCAAGGCGAGTAATGTCCGCAGTAGATCTCCATTCTTCCATTGCTGACATTAGATTTTTGCCAATGCCTTGGCCGGTATGAGCCTGTCTTATTCCAATAACAATACTCGCCCGATGTCGGATACGTTCTGCTGTGCCCCCAATGACCGTAAGATGGCCAATGATCTTGCCCCGATGCTCCGCGATCCAGATTGAACTATTCGAAGTAGCTTTCAACTGATCTATAAAACGAGCCTGCCCGCCCAACGTGGTCTTGCGCTCTCCCGGATTATAGAGCATATAAGTACTTTCACGATCCAGTGCCCGATGTAGTTCCAGCAGACGAGGCGCATCTTCGGCACAGGCTTGGCGAATAATAATATCCTCGATTGGCTTCTCCCTAATTTGTAAAATCCACTGTACCGCAGCGTTAAAATCAGTAGCCAAAAAGTCTGCTTCCAGCGCTTCCCATCGGGTACGGTTCTCCTCAAGCGACTCTATGCCTGCTCCGGTCAACACCAATATGCATAAACAGCCAGCTGCACGCGCAGCAGTCATGTCAGACCACCGATCTCCAATAACAATGCATCGTTCAAGATTCAAATCATGTTCTAGTGCTGCCTGTTTGAGCATCGTTGGTCGTGGTTTACGGCATTCACACTGAGCCTCAGCAGGGTGAGGACAAACATAAGTGTGCTCAATGCCAAAAAGCCTCATCTCCTGCTGAAAAGCTTTGATCGTTGACTTACCGTTTGTAATGCCCGGTTGATTCGTGAATCCAAACAATTGGATACCCTGTCCAGATAGTTTCCGGATGGATTCTTCAACTCCATGATATAGCTCCAGTTCACCAGGGTATCGTATTTCATCTGTTCCTCCAATGGTGCCATCCCGGTCGATAAAGATAGCCTGTATAGGGGGATAATCATAAGTAGTCATATTGGATGTCTCTCCTTGTACTCATTGTGGACGAACTGGATTCCGTTTTTTTATTTCAAATTAAAAAGAGGTAACGAATCCGCGAGGTAGTAGTCATACGTTGACAGCAGACAAGTGAACAACATAAACAAGTTATGTCCACGAAAGCTTTTGTCTCTCTATCATTTCCGTATTATACCATCTGCCGATCCAATTACCTCATTAATCGCTTACCAGAAACATTACGCAATCGTCGATATATCGCCATCCTGCCTGTTTTCGTTTGGGTCCTGCTTCTGAGCAAGGAGTGCCGCCTGAGCGGCAGCAATACGAGCAAGCGGTACCTGTTCTGGCAGACAGCTTACATAATCCAGACCAATCCGGTGACAAAAAGCAATGGATGCCGGATCAGCTGCATTCTCACCACAGATGCCTGCTTTTAGATGAGGTTTCCGAATTCGGCCCTGAACGAGAGCCATCTCCACCAACTGCCCCACTCCGTCAATATCCAATACCTGAAATGGATTGCTGGGCAGTGAGCGTTGTGACTCAATAAAATGAAGGAAAGGCTTCTCCGTATTATGACGACTGTAACCAAACGTCATCTGTGTCAGCTCATCGGTGCCAAACGAGAAGAAGTCCGCATGACGCGCGATAGGAGCTGCAGTCAATGCCGCTCGAGGAACTTCAATTCGTGCTCCCACTCTGTAAAGACAGTGACGCTTCTCCTCTCCAAGCACCTGGTCCGCTACATGATCCACCAGATCTCTCATGACTTGAAGTTCATTGGCATGGCCCACCAAAGGAATCATAATCTCAGGCCGCACCCATAACCCTTGGCGGATGCCCTTCACCGCTGCACGAAAAATGGCTTCAAGCTGCATATCGTAGATTTCCGGGAACACAGTTCCCAGTCGACAGTCCTGCTGTCCTAGCAACGGATATTGTTCATGCAATTCCAGCACCCTGCGAATGACATGCTCAAGCTCCTGCACTTCGGTGTTATTTTCCTCTAATTTCCTGAGAGCCAACTGCTCACGTCGTTCTTTTAACCTTTCAATATCAGGCAGCAGCTCATGCAGCGGCGGATCAAGCAATCGAATGGTTACCGGATAACCATCCATCGCTTCGAAGAGTTGTTCAAAATCAGCCTGTTGCATCGGCAACAGACGTTCCAGTCCACGTTTGCGCTCTGCTTCGCTGTCTGCCAGAATCATTTTCTGTACAAAAGGAAATCTCGAAGCAGACAACAACAGTTGTTCTGTCCGACACAATCCAATGCCCTCAGCCCCTAACGAGCGGGCCTTCACGGCGTCCTTTGGATGATCCACATTCGAAAGTATTGTAAGCCCCTTCATTTCATTTGCCCATTCAAGTAGGAGCTGTAACTCGGATGATAAATTTGAAGATGCTTTCAGCAATTCCGTCACATGCCAAGGCTGGATACGTAATATGGCATCCTCTTTGGTGATTACCTCTTCATCCACAAGATCTACAGTACTCCTCAACGTCGCCTGTGAGGTTAACCTTGCTTCACTAATTTCCACAAGATACAAGGTCCCAGAATCCACAACAAATTGAATCTCCTGTACTTCTCTCGTGTGGGACTCCAGATAACCGCAAGCATCCTGCAAAAGACCATACAGTTCAGACTCTTCATTCCGCAGTTGATCCAGTCCTTCATTCGAACGCCGAGAAGCATCAGTTGAAATGTAATCCCCTGTCATACCTCGTTCCCCGGTACCTGGATGACGAGAATATACCGTTCCGAACCCGCTGCGGTCACCACGCTCGCCATTGACCATCACCTGTATAAGAACAGCTGCTCCTTGAGTTTCATCGGAGAAATGAGAAGGATTACGAAGAAGTTCTTGTTGGGAGTTGGGCCTTATAACACGTTGTGAATCAGAAACTGCACGCATCACTTGTTTTAACTGTAACTGCACATCCTGAGGGAACGGATGACGTCCTCTCTCTTCTATTAAACGTTTATATTCCGCGATGGTGAATTCTAGATTCGCTTCATCGAGTATCGAGATGTCTTCCAATTTTTCTTCAAATAGATCATACGGAATGTCGTACACCAGTTGACCATAATCTTGTAATAAAATTCGATAACAATTAAGGGCATACTGACGATCATTCGTTTGCTTAGCGAGCCCCTCCACCGTCACATCATTCAGTCCTACATGAAGCAAAGCATGGGATGCCGTATTACGGGAACTCGATTCACTTGACCGGACGGCAAGCAGCAGCGGTGTTAAGGAATCGCCGAAGAATTTGCCGGATTGCTGCTCAAGATGCTGAATTGCGCTGCCAATCTCTTGGGTTCCTTCAGCTGAAAGATGTGCAAGACGGGTACAGAATGCGCGACAGCCTTCCTTTGTTACAATGAATCCGGCCGGAACGGGCCAACTTGCCTGGAGCAACGCCGCAAGTTCAGCCCCTTTAATACCCATTAGCCCTTTCATCTCTGCCGTACCTTCTTCCAATAGAACTACCCGTTTCGTCATTACAGCGCTCCCATCTGCCATTACATGGCTGTGCTTAAAAGGCAATTCGGTGGCTCGAATTGTCCTTTATCTAATGGTATGTCGCAATGCGGCAGTCAAGGACATATGCTTCCTCTTTTTGTGCTTGAATTGAAGTTGTATGACAGGTGCTCATATATGGTAATATAAAGCTTGACTCAAACTAAAAAGCTACATCCAAAGGCATACCTGCTTCAACCATGATCAACTACGTATATAAGGAGTGTAAATCAATGTTTACTCAAGTCGGACAAATTATGTTGTATGTAAATGATCAGGATAAGGCTCTTCAATTTTGGACAGAAAAAGCAGGTTTCCATATCGTTAACGAAGTCAATGGGAATGGAATGCGCTGGATCGAGATTGCTCCTGTGAAGGATGCTCAAACCACCATTATCCTGCACGACAAAGAATTCGTTGCCAAAATGTCCCCTGAATTAAACCTTGGCACACCATCTCTTATGCTTTTCACAGATAACCTGGATCAACTTTACACTCACTTATCCAATAAACAAGTTACGGTTGGCGAGATTGTAACGATGCCTGGTGGAAGAGTATTCAACTTTGCAGATGATGAAAACAATTACTTTGCTGTTATGGAGAAAAACTAAATCTCCTGGATCACCTGAGTAATACCACACCAAAAAGCCCGTTCAGTAGTGAACAGGCTTTTTTCTATATATTTTGCTCATATGCAAACCTGCCTGCATACGTTGCTGTTTTCCCATGTTGTTTCGCATAAACTCCACATATTACCCGTTTCTAACGTTAAAGATTTGAGTTAAATTACATACTATAGCGTTTTAAAGGAGGCTTCGATATGTGCGGAAGATTCACGATTACAGATCCAATTGAAGAAATTATGGAGAGGTACTATGCTTCTATTGCTGAAGGATTTGAGTACAAACCTAATTACAACGCTGCGCCTATGCAATTCATCCCGACAATTATCGGTAGCAAAGACGGTAATCGATTGGGGTCGCTCCGATGGGGTCTAGTTCCTAATTGGGCCAAGGATGAAAAAATAGGCAATAAGATGATTAACGCCCGTGCAGAGACACTCACAGAGAAACCAGCCTTTAAACGCCTCATCAGTTCCAAGCGTTGTATTATCCCATGCTCGGGATTTTATGAATGGAAAAAGGATGGATCCGTAAAGCAACCAATGCGAATTTTAATGAAAGATGACTCCATCTTCTCGCTTGCTGGCCTATACGATACTTGGATTGATCCAGAAGGTAACAAGCTTTCAACTTGCACTATCATTACTACGGAACCTAACAGTCTTATGGCGGACATCCACGATCGTATGCCAGTCATTCTCCGGCCGCAAGATGAAGCGGATTGGCTAAACAAGGAATCAGACAAGGAAAGCGTTCTGAGGCTTCTCAGCCCGCATGATGCCGATGAAATGATAGCATACAAGGTGGATTCTGCAGTAGGTAATGTGCGAAATAATAACGTGGAATTGATCAATGAGGTCAGTTAAGAACAAAAAGAAGCAGCGAGATTATCCCCTCTGCTCCTTTTCATAATGAATTAATTGAGATATATCATTAAGCTCTAATGCTTCCATAATCTTATTCAGGTTGTCAGGCGACCACGCCTTTGATTTATTCTCAGCCATGTCAGCGATTATGTGCGATCGAAAACAAGACAACTGCCTTCGTCAATACGCTAAATGCCGTTAAGAGCAAGAAAAAGAAAAAAATGAAATAAAAGGATTGGGAATGCAACTACCTTGGAAGTATAGTGGTTCAGGAGATTTTACATCACTCAAGTCTAATTCAGGCCATAAATCGCAATATATCATCGATCTTCTTGCCATGGGATATAACACCATAATTCATCCAGGTCATAAAATCCACCTCATATACGTGACCACTTTTTACGGCAGGCAGCCGTTTCCACTCCTCTCTCTCCAGGAGCTTCCGTTCCTCTCCGGGGTAGGCAGAATCCATATTATCAAATGTGATAAAGAGATGATCTGCCTCAAGCTGACATAGCTGCTCAAGCCCAATACCGATTCTTCTACTTTGACTCGCCCATTGCTGAACACGAACATGCGGGGTTAATCCGAGATCATGATACAGCACAGGTCCTACATAACCGTATTGATTTCCATAGAGTGTAATTTCCGATGCAGAAATACGCAAAAAAGCGACGGTTTGGCCACGCATATGACGTGTCAAACGTTTCTTGGCTTCCTGCGCCTTTTCCTCATAATCACCTATTACATCCTGCACCCGACTTACCTTTCCCAGCACATCCGCTGTGGATTTCAAAATGGAACGCCAGTCCTCACCCTCGTGCTCCATATAAAACGTCGGTGCTACTTGCTCAAACCGATCCAGATTCCAGCGTTTATACCCGTCGTTCAACATAATAAATTCAGGCACATTCGTTTCATTAAAACCTGCATCTATCCGAGTAACATCGAATTCAGGGATATCTTCCATTCCCAAATAATGCTGCCTGCCCCATGAGCGATGGGAGCACTGCAACACGGGTTTTATTCCAAGAGCCAGTACAAAATCCTCTAGATACGGTGCAAACACACGTACTTCTTGACGGTAATGGCGCCGATATACCCCTGGTGAAACACCTGCATATTGCTTGAATCGGCGGCCGAAATAATACTCGTTATTAAATCCCACATTCTGTGCAATATCATGCAAGCGATCATCGGTCATCTGTAACAGCAGTTTGGAATGCTCCAATCGTACAGCATTTACATAATCAAGCGGAAGCTTGCCTGTGATCTCCTTGAATCGTCGGGTATAACTGGATCTGGTAAGCCGGATCTCTGCTGCCAGATCATCAACTGTTATGGGCTGATCGTAGTGTTCGCGAATATAACGAATCGAGCTTTGAAGCCGGGCACGGTCATCCGGCGATTCAATCTCGGGATCATTTTGCCGAAGCAGCACTCGGAACCACTCCTGGAAACGCAGTTGCATCTCCCATTGATCCAGCCAATCATGAGCAGTCTGCCCACGCGATATCTGTTCTACCGATTTCAGACAGGAACTCCATGGACTATAATTCAGCTCAATAAGAGGCAACCGATCTGGATCTGAAATCAAGACTGGAAGCCCTTGTTGCGCCGTTTCGTCTCTTATACTCAACCTACTGGACGTATCTTCTTTTACCTCAGCTACCATCAGTTCAAGTCTGTAATATTGCAACTCACTGGAGCCTTCAATCACAATGGTACGTCCTGCCGGAACAAACAGAATCATCCCTTTTTCCAGGCGAGTGTCCCTATTATCCAAAGAATCTATTGAGCCATGCCCACCCGTCACTACGAAAAGGGCGTGTGATGATGTCATGTTATATGTCTGCCTATTGGCGATATCGACTTGGCTATAATCCATGTATTTCATATGTTGAAGCATGCATAACCAGGGCTTGGGAATCAGTTGTACAATCGTGGGACACATATTCATCTTCCTTAATTGAGAATTGTTATCATTTACAACAGTGTAAACGAAAAAAGAAAGCTCTTCAACCCTGAGGGAAGAACTTTCTTATGGAGAAGGCTTATGGCGTCATTTTTTGCAAGAGATCATCAATCTTCATTGTGTTTGCCGTAATCGCACCTGATTGCCAATACGATCTTTCCATCATGTACACATGGTTGTTTTTGACTGCCGGGAGAGATTTCCACAACTTGCTATCCAGCACCTTCAATGCTTCCTTGTTCTCTGGAGATGACCACTCTCCATTGGATGGAAATACAATAATATGATCCGCATCAAGCTCTGGAAAAGCCTCTTCGGACAGAATTTCCTGATATTCTTCCATCTTGGCGACCAGAGGATGAGGTGTTAGACCAAGCTCCGAATAAATAAATCCGGTAAATCGATTTTTCACACCGAACAATGCCAATGTATTATTGCTGATATTCAGTCGGACAACCGCTACGGTCTCATCCCCAACGGCTTCCTGAAGCTTCGCCTTAGCGTCTGCAATCTTGGCTTCAAATGCCGCCACAACTTCTTTACCCTTGTCCGGTTTACCGACAACATCCGCAATGGTCGTTAAAATTTTATTGGAATCCTGTAGAATATCTTCAGGCAGGCGATACGTCGGTGCCACCTTTGAATACATCTCATATTTCTCCATGTCCACTCCGCCATCCACAATGATGAGATCTGGATCATATTGCAACAAAGCCTCAATGCTTCCTGTAGTATCAAATTGAGGCACATCCAGATCCAGATATTCCTGCACTCCCCACAACGGGTGATACCATTGAACTACAGGTGTAATATCTAGTGCTTTCAGATAATCCTCCACATAGATACCAGCAATCCGCTGCGGATGCACCGGAATCGTCACATCGCCGAATTCATCCTGAACGACACGTGTCTCAGCTTCTTTTTCTGTTGTTTCAGATGTACTGCCATCTGATACTGCGGTCCCAGATGCAGGAGCCTGTTCTGCTTTTGACTCAGAATTTGCACTACAGCCCGATATAACTACAACCATGAGTAGCAGTATGATCGTCAACCCTTTGAAGCCTTTACTGAACCTTACCATGATACCCTTCACCCCTATGTAATCTGTTGTTGTATCGGTGAGAACATGTTTTATAAATAATGATTATCATTCTCACTCAATGCTTAGATGAATTGTACCTTATGCTGTGCAAAACTCACAATACACATTCGAAGCTATTTTTTTATACAAACGAAAAGAATATACAACCGTCACCCCCGCTTAACGCAGGGGTAATGTACCTTGTTGATAACGTTCAAGTAATTGCTTAACAAATAAATTCTGCATTTCATCCTGTAATAGAGCAGCACCAATCAAACCAATATAATCACTGACATATCCGGCCAGTTCAGGATCGCCCGCAAGAGCGATCGTTCGTTTGAAAGCCAGTTCCCTGCTTGCACGAAGCACTTCTTCTTCCACGACGTCAGACTGAGCAAACCGTTCAAATGCCTGCATCCACTCATCGGCAAATTCGGAAGCATCCCGTTGATCCAGATAGGCTTCCACATCCAGTCCTTCGAATGTCTGCTGACTAAGAAGCCGCCCCTCATTCATATCAGCCAGCAATTTATCCACATCCACTCTACTCATCCGGCTTCCCTCCTCCATTCGGTGCTGTTAAATACATCTCGGGAATCACAAAACGCTTCATCTCACGTTCCCCATCCGCAGTAAAATGATCCAATGCAAGAGCCTGATATTCATTCAGGACATGCTCAAAAATACGAGCAATCACACTACAATCAGCTAAGGCATTGTGCCTGTGAATTCCGTCTGTATTCAGGTCATAATACTGGATCAGGAAATCGGTAGAGATGACCTCGGAGATTTCAGGATGAATATATGTAAACATCGCTTTTGTATCCAACACCGGATTGGTAAACATCGGCAGCCCATTCATATCACAATGTCGTTTCAATATGGGCAAATCATACTCATAACCCGCCTGCGTTACTAACACCTTATCCCCGATGAATTCCAGAAAAGCCTGGTATGCTTCTGCAAATGAGGGAGCCTGGATCATATCCTCATTTGAAATACCCGTTAACTTCGAGACCGCTTCCGGAATCGGTTTAAAGGCACATGCAAGTGAAGTGAACGATGAATCTAATGATTCTCCTTTTTTGTAGTTCATTGCACCAAATTGGGTCACACTCTCCTCTCCCGGATTAATCCCTGTGCCCTCTAGATCAAATATGCAGTACATCCTATCTTGCAAGTGAGGGACTTTTAGCTCTTCAACAGTGTACGTATCCGGCATAAATGTAATCTTCATTTGGCTCTCCCCTTTTTCATCTATAGAACGCATATTTCAAAGGACTAAACCTGTTCTTCCCACAATCGTGTTACCTGAACCAACCTACCTTCACGATCAAACTCCAGTTTGTAGATGTCCGGCATCGTTGTGTTTGCCCAGAAGTCATAACCATAGGACGGATCATAATAATTGAAAATCAGGGTCATGATGTCCCCATGGGTGCCAATCACTATTTTTTGTCCCGGATGCCTATCCAGGATACGCTGTATAACAGCGATTGCCCGCGCCCCAGCGACTTCGCCGGATTCTCCACCTGAATAAGCAAATGCAGGATCATCATAGAGCCTTTGTTTGGCTTCACGAAAATGTTCATGCTTCACTTCAGGACCTGACAGCTCACGCTCACGCAAATCCTCTTCGGTGACCACAATGCCACCTGACACTTCAGCCAACCCCTGAATCGTATCCACGGCCCGTCTATACGGGCTGGAATAAAACGATTGTATCTGCTCCCGGTGGAGCAGACCCGCGACGGTCGCCGCATCCCTTTTTCCTTGTTCCGTCAGACCTCGCTCGCGTTCCTGCCCTTCCATATATTCAGACTGCGCGTGCCTTACAAAATATAAAGCCGTGTTGGCTTCATTCGTCATCTGTCCGCCATTCCTTTCTTCTTTTCAATCACAATTAGGCAAGTGCTGTCTGGCAAAGGTGCAGGTTGACCCTGTTCATCCATAAATATAATTCGTTCTCCAAGCGCTTCCGTATATCCTTCCTGAAGAAAGTGCCTGAATGTAATAATCTCGGCTTGCTCACCCAGCGCTTCGCGAATACAGTGCTCATATGCCGATGGGGTAAATATGCCAAATTGCTCCTGAATCTCATGGACATATGCTTCTTCGCCCCATGTATAGGTGTACAGAAATTCCATAGCATCGTTAATATCCAGCACCGCCTCGTCCTCAGACATCTGCTCAAATTCAATGCTGCGTCCCTGGAAATCCTGCGCATACCGCTCCAGCCATCGCATCCCATCCGGTTCGAGGAAACGAATTCGACGCTTCTGCGCTTCGGGTTCAGTCATGATACCATCCCTAATCAGAATCCGGCCCCCGGGTGACAACACGTTAAATGAACTTCTCAGCGCAGCAACGACCGTATCGCTGTTAAAGCTTCGTCCGTCACGTTCAATATACGAATACAGTTCATGCAGAATGGATGAAAAAATAACCGTATCCACCGTGCCTGACTGTACGTATTGATCCAGTTGAAGAGCATCTCCCTTCAATACTTGCCAGCGATGTGCCTCCCGCTGCTTTTTGCGCTCCAACGCCTCAATGACATTCGCTGAAATATCAATGCCGATTGGTTCCATCTCAGGTCGTTCCTGCTCAATCAGATCGAGCAATATTCCACCGCCGGGACCGATATCGAGCACACGTTTGCCAACCATGTAATCCAGCAGTACTTTCTTGTAATCACCTGAGCTGTTCATGTCGGCCAGATACGTCTCTTCATTATGGAACCGATCATACGCATCCCGACGGAGTCCAAACAGGTCAAATAACAACAGCACAGCCTTTTCGTATAACGGAGACTTTTCTGCTTCAATACAAAAAGCAATTAGCTTCTCGGCCGCCGGGGAAAATTCAAATGTCACAAATACCGTATCCCTCAAATCCGGGTGCCGCTCAATCCGATGTGTCAGATGGGGGTAAGTAATCGTCTCACCTGCTTCAATCTGCTCCCACGAATATTGCTCCAAATACTTTTCAATCATTCGTTTCTTGTAAACATTCAGTTTCTTGACACCTTTATAATCGTAATACATCGTGTTCATTAATGGTTCGAAGCTGATATGCCTTACCACATCCCATTGTTGCTCCTGCGAAGTCGAATTCAAGTCTGCTTCTTCGGTTACTCTGCCTGTGTTGTTCATAATCAAATCATCTACAGATAACAAAATAGCTTCACTGTGCAGCGTCAAAAGGAAGATCTTAACCATCTCCTGCAACGAAAAATCATGCATCGCTGACTCCACATACCATAAGGTCCGATGAGCCAGAGGAGCAAGAAGTTTCTCTATCTCAAGCTGGGCTTGAAGTGTGGCATATGCTTCATCCATCGCTTCTCCCTGACGTATAGACGAGCTCCGTAAGCGTGACAGCCGCTCCTTCACATTCCAGTCCGTATGATGCGGCTCTGTAATGATCCAGCCTACGATACGCTGCACTTCAGCCTGAACTTGATTCCACAACGCTGGGTCAACGCCAGCAATGATACATTCATTTAATGCGATCAGGATGGCCTGCAATTCATCTGCGGTCAGCCACCCTTGCGTTATGATCGAGTGCAGTGGGGCATTTTCGGCAAATGGGATTTCTCCTCTTATGTACTGACCAATAAGTCCGTGTGTGGCAATAAGGGTACGAATGATCTCATGCCGTGGTGTGGGTGAACCATATGCAGTTTGCGCAATTTGAGCACTAACACTTGGATCATGATTTGATAATCCACTCGGGGATTCCGATCGAGATGAATTTTCCTCCTCACGATGGCCTTGCTTGCCATGCAAATGTCCAATACTTCCGTACATGTCATATACCTGTGCTGAACCCACATTGTGCACGAACAGGTTAACCCCCTGTTTCTGCCATTTTCGCCGCTGTTTCGGTGATCCTGCCTTTGCCGTTTCCGACCAGACCAGCACATCCTCCAGAATTTCTCGCATCCAAAAAGAAACTTGAAGCTGCTCCAGCACCTGGAGTGTGCGTTCTACGTAATCCAGTACCGGATTCGTGCCTTCCAGCTCAGCTATAGAATGAATGCGTTCCAGGTTAATATTCGGCTGCTCTGCCGCTGCCAGCAGCTGCAGCCACAGTGGCTGCTCCCCCTCCGGGAGATGGCCTGACTTGTAAGATTGTATGGCCTTTAATGCGTTCAGCATGAATTTCTTCACCTCGTTATCCTTGTTAGTTACACTAAATATGTCATTTCAGCAGACGAATACGATCCTGCACAAGCTTAATTAACTGATCCGCTTCCACTGCAGGTAACCTCTCGTCTAGACGTGCAGCCGCGACAGGCAAAATCCAGGCATCCAGCTCCTGGCGAGATATCCCGGAAATCTGGATGTAATGTTGGATATAATGATCCAGCATTACATTGCGAGCCAATTCAAATCCCTTATGAACAGCCGGGTCTGTATCCTCCGGCAACGTACCGCTCATTAATATTACCCAGCTTCGTGCCACATCACCCGCTGGATCACCCGACATGCCTGTCATCCAGTCTATAACCCAATATTGATCTCTCATTTCATTTAACATGACATTATCGGGATGAAAGTCGCCATGACAAATTTGCTTTCGCTCTGGAAGCGACGACATATAATTAATAACCTGCACCTTTTCTTCTTCCGACAATAGAGAGGTATTGCGAATGGCCCCAGTAAGAATCTGCTTTTGTGTGGGGAGTGCTCCTTCATCATCCTGTTGGGCGTGAAGGCTATGATGACAGACTGCCATTTGACGCGATAGTTCTTCGATCAACACGGGCTCCTGAATCATGAGGGATAACATCGTGTTGCCTTCAATCCGTTCAAATATAATCCCTTTACGCGATTCATCATCCATATACAATCTTGCCTGTGGCACAGGTAGGCCCTTTTGGAATACTGCCTCGGTAATTCGAAACTCATTCTGGACGGCTTCGGCAGGAAAATCCGCATGGTATAATTTCATAATCTGATTTGATGGGTACTCATAGATCTCAGCCGTTCGTCCTTGCCCAATACGTCTCATTCTTCACTCTCCCTAACATGAGTAGACTACCTATTGCAGTACGATCCCTGTTGTAACGCTACCAGTTCAGTGCTGTTTATCGCTGTTGATGTTCACCCACGGCTGCCATCAATTCATTCATGATTCGTTGTCTCCCCAGTGGAGTCCAGCTCATCACAAACCAATTGGGAATGCGCTTAACTTTTCCATCCTTCACCGCCGGAATCTGGGGCCATGCTGCCGTTCTGGTCAACTGGTCATACATTTTGTCACTACCGGCGAGAATATGATGATGATGAATTAACAAATGTTCCGTCTCCAATACAGGCATGGCCTCCGGTTGCAGCTCCATACGCCACAGTTCTGCTGGAGCCTGATTACCCGGGCGCAGACCAAGCTCGCCGTATACCAATTCATTGAGCGGATGATTCACCCTGCCCTGAATGCCAATCGTCCGGTGGCTCACTTGCATGATAGTGATCCGTTCCTGGCCCAGTATCCGGCGCAATGTCTGGCCTGTTGTCTCAGTCTGCACATCCAGACGAGTCAGCATCTCCGCAGCCTCGCGTTCCCGGTTCACCAACTCGGCAATTTTCTCAAAGTTTCCTTTCCAGTCCCACACAGAGAAATCCAGAAATACAGGCGCAGCCGTTTGTTTAAACTGCTCTCTGAACTCTGTATGATAATGATCGGCGATGATCATATCCGGATTGGACTGCTCCAATTCCAGCAGTTGGCTGTGCAATTGTTCCGCATACTGTTCATTGCTCTGTCCTGGATATTGGAATAAATCCACCACACAGACCGGCTCGATTCCAACTGATTTCAGATGGTCTCCGAATCCGAGTGAGGATGCTACAGCCACCTTTAACTTGCCTCGCTTCATATATAATGTAGGGGATACACCCACCATGCGCTGAAACATGCGACTAAAGTAAAATTCACTTCGAAACCCGACTGCAGCTGCCACTTCCTTCACTCGACTGTTCTTTGTATTCAGCATCTGTTTTGCATGGGTCATGCGCACATTGCTCAGGTACTCGACTGGTGGCAGACCTGTTTCACTTCGGAACAAACGTGAAAAAGCAACCGGCGGCATGCCACCTGCTGCTTCAGCCAGCTGTTCAATGCTTACTTTGTCCGTATAGTGCTGCTCCATATAAAGGATGCTCCGTTCAACCCGTTCATCCACTACGGTATCCAGCTGTTCCGGTTCATTCTTCATAATATTCTGGATCAATTGCTCTAACTGAATTCTCAAATTCAATGAATCCCGATTTCGTTCTTGCCGACTGTGATGATACAACTGCACGATCTGTTGGAGGATCTGTTGTGGATGATGAACGGGAATATGCCCTGGTGAGAGTGCACCGGATAAGGATAGGGAAGGCAATGTTTCATATCTACCTCTGGTCTTGGTTAGCCGAATCGGTTCAAACCATACACCATAATATTCGAACGTACTACCTTGTTCCGGGAATTCCACAATCATGCCGGGTACAAGCAAATATAACTGGAGAGGACGAACCTTCTGTAGCGCACCATCCAGTACAACAACCCCTTCGCCCTCTGTAATAAAGCATAATATGTATACAGGAACCCGAACATGTTTGGCTTGTCGGGTCATGGGAAACTTTCGTTTACGTACTGAAGATAAAAGATAGATTAGATTGGCTTCGTTCACATATGATGGCATGAAAAAATGCACCAGCCTTTCTTGCATTCTGAATCCTTTTCTTCATTATATCCCTCTGCGTCGTAACAGCAAATACATCATATACGGAGCCCCAATAATCGCCGTAATTAATCCGGCTGGAATCTCATACGGAGCGAACCATGTCCGTCCGGCGAGATCTGCGAGCATGACGATCAGTCCTCCAAGCAACGCCGCAATCGGCAAGCGAACCAGACTCCGGCTGCCTGCCAGATGTTTTGCCATGTGAGGGGCCATTAAGCCGACAAATCCAATCGTTCCTGCCATCGACACCGCAGACCCGGCGAGCCCTACGCTCATCAGAAGGAACAACACCCGCATCGTCTCCACCCGCAGACCGAGTCCAGCAGCCGACTGGACATCCAGCAGAAACATATCCAGCCATCTGGACATCCATATTAATAGAAGAAACAGGATCAGCAGCCACGGCATTAAAGGCCAAAAGTGTTCCCACGTTCGTCCGTATAGACTACCTGCCATCCACACGGAAGCCTGGGAGACCCGGAATATTTTGCCTACCGTTAGCAAATACGTGATTAACGCACCTGCCATTGAAGAGATGCCCACACCAATCAGCAGCATGCGAACCGTGGAACTCGCCTCTCCTTTTCTCCATGACAATCCATAGATTACCGCGGCCGCGAGAAAGGCTCCAATGAATGCAATCCACGGCATATGACGCATTGGAAAAGTAGGAACCAGCACCATGACGGCAACCACCGCCGCAGCCGCACCCGAATTCAGCCCAATCACGCCAGGTGATGCCAGAGGATTCCTCGTAATGACCTGTAGGATTGTACCCGCCAATGCCAGACCGCATCCAACCAGAAAACCGGTCAGTACCCTGGGCAGCCTTAACTGATGAATGGTGAAGTGATATTCCTGATCTCCTCTGCCTATCAAGCTACGCAATACTTCTCCCGGAGGGATGGAGCGATCTCCCGACATCACATTAAGCACAAGCGCTCCCACATTCAATAACAACAGGATCAGAATAAGGGTGATTGCACGTCTCTTTATAATAGAAGAAATCATATCGATCTCTCCTTTCTTTGGGCCAGATAGATGAGGAAAGGAGCACCGAAGAAGGCTGTAACCACCCCAACAGGAATTTCCTGCCCCGGCAACACAAATCTCGCCCCAATATCTGCTGTGAGCAGCAGTAGTGCCCCGAGAACAGCAGAGTAAGGAACTACCCAGCGATAATCACTGCCTGTTATCGATCTTGCAATATGCGGAACGGCCAACCCGATAAACCCGATGGGTCCGGCAAGTGCGACGGCACTGCCAGCCAGCAGAACAATGGCGATAATACAGATGATCCTAATCATCTTCATTCGCTGTCCTAATCCTTGAGCCACTTCATCTCCTAAGCCAAAAATGTTCAATTGACTGCTTAATGCAAACGCACAGATGATGCCAATGATCAGATAAGGCAGAATTTGAATAAACAGATCAAGATCTCTGCCTGTTAATGAACCCGCCAACCAGAAACGCATCGTATCCAGGGACTGCTCATTCAGGATAAGAATGCCTTGTGTCAATGAAGCAAATAACAAATTTAATGTAGCCCCTGCCAGAACTAGTTTTACGGAAGATAAGGGTTGTCTGCCCGTGGAACTGAGAAGGAAAACCATCACGCCTGCAACCGCGGCCCCCAACAGCGCAGACCATGCAAATAATTGTAGAGACGTCGTTCCCAGCCAAAAGGAAGCAAGCACCGCGGTAAGTGCCGCGCCATAATTAATACCGAACAGTTCAGGGCCTGCCAGAGCATTGCGGCTAATCGCCTGCATTAGGCACCCGGCCACAGCCAGTGAGCTGCCAACCACTGCGGCAATAACCGCTCTTGGCAGCCTAACGGTTTGAATGATTAGGTGTTCACGCGATCCGTCAAAGGCATAGAACGTATCCACAACAGAACGCAATGGAATCTGTACAATGCCATACATGATGCTGAATAGAAACGCGAGAAGTGTCAACACGATGATCGTTGCTAAACCAGTGATTTTAAACCTGGTGTTTGTGTTCATTTTTCTACGCCTCCAACCTGCATGCTGCTTGATTTATGTACTTCAATATGTTGTATAAATCACTTGAAAAAACGAACTGTCAAAATTTATCCTTCTATTATATAAGAACAAATATAGAGCACGAATATAACATGGAACGAGCCCTATGCAGAAAAATCAGAAAAATTGGATCGTCACATTCGACGACCCAATTTTACAGTTAAGCTATGACCACTTGGAAGCATAATTGCAATTGATAAGTGCTGAATCCCAATCCATTGCCGCTAGAAAAGGTCCAGCATGTTTTGCGTTTAGTTGGCTACATAGGTGTTCAGGTCATCCACGACCTTGTTTACAGCCTGAATGCCCAGGCCACTCATCCAGTACTCCCAGTCAACCGGGTGCACAGCTTCGTTTTGGACTCCTTTCAACGTTGCCCACAATTTACTTTTCTCCAGTTTGGCGAATGCATCCGGCTCACGGTTAAACCAGAAGATTACGTCACCATCGAGATCAGCAATCTGTTCTTCCGTAATATCCTTGGAGAAGCCTGCATCCTGCTGTGCTGCGGGACGAACAATTCCGGAATCTTCTATAATCGTACCTGCAAATGTTTCTTTCAGATAGACCTGAATTTTGTCTTCACGGGGACGGAACAGCGATACTTCCTTGGCATCTTTGCCTGCAAGCGTAGATTTCAATTCCTCAATGCGCTGCTGATATGTATCCAACAGCTTCTTGCCATCTTCCAGCTTGTTTACAGTATCGGCATGAAGCTGCAGATTTTCTTTCCAGGTAACCCCAAGTGTTTCTACAAACACCGTAGGCGCGATTTGTTTTAACTGATCATGGATAGCATCATGTGTATCTTTATTACCAATGATCAAGTCCGGCTTCAGTGCATCGATAGCCTCCAGGCTTGGTTCATTCACCGATCCGATATTCTCAATGCCTTCTGTGCCTTTTAGATAAGCCGGATACGGATCGCCTGCTGCCAGGATGGAAGGTGCGCCTACAGGTTTAATGCCCAACTCGAGCAAATTATCCAAGGCCCCAATGTCCAGTACCACAATTCGACTTGCATTGGTTGGAACCTGTACCTCACCATATGCATCTTTGACGGTACGTGTATCGCCAGTATTGGCTACGGTTTCTTCTTGCTTTGGTTCGGTTGGAGCGGTTTCCGCTGCTGAACCATTGGCTGCACCCGATCCCGAATTTCCACAACCCGCTAGCACCAGCATCAGTACCGCCAGCATAGCAAAATGTACCCATGATTTCATTCCAATCCTCTTTCTCTCTACTTGCATCCCATCCAACCCCCTGATCCTATTTAATAACCTAATCAATAATGATTATCATTATTAAAACAATATCCCACAATTCCAGTTTCTGTCCATGCAATATTCTTTTGATCTCATATACTATTTTTTAATTCATCCTCCTTAGACCCATATTTATCCATAATCGTGTGCTCCAGTGGATTCGGAACTTGATGAATACGCAATTCATGATCTGGAAACAAGCGCCGCTTCGTCAATTGCTCTACTCCGATCTCAGGATCAAACAAGGAATACAATTCGTACCGTTCATGAAATTCAGGGAAACGCTGTTGATAGTCGGTAATGATCTTACGAACACTGTTCCAGAAGGTCTGCTCTCTGATCTGGTAATGCTCCTGCATGAACAAAGCCAGCTCTCCAAGATTGATAAAGAAAAAGGCATCATGTATGAAATCCCGAACTTCTGTCGGTTCTTCCGTCTCCAGGAATGAATTACGGTTCACACGACGATGATATTCCGGCACCTCGACAAGCGCTGGACAGAGCTTTGGATCGGCAAGTGCCTCTCTTGTAAATCGAATTCCATCGTGAAAATCCTTCAGCGCAACGCGTGAGGGTCTGCCTTCCCGGTGAATTAGCAGCATATTCTGTGCATGAGACTCCAGCGCAATCCCATGAGCGAATAACCAGTGAATGAGCGGTCGTACCGAAGTCAGTAACAGCTCGGACAACCATTCATCAGCACCCAACTTTTTCACCCAAGGATCAATCACCGGGCGCCCTGCATAGTCCAGTGTAGACAATGCATTAAACGGAATCGCTGATTCACCTGGTTCCAGCCGGGAATATACACTTTCCCTCCAAATGCAGGACAGTACACCATACGAGAGTGGCTTCAAAACATCCGGTATCTGATGATTGTCGTATGCAACGCCAGCAATCTCTCCCAAAAGAATGACACGCAGTTCATCCCTCAAGTAGGGATCTTGCTTGCTAATTCCCTGCAGCCAGTCGGTAATGCGAGGTCCATTCTCAACCGTATGTGGGGCGATCACCCTACCAGTTGATGTGTTGATCATACTCAGCGACAGCTTCAAGTACGGTGAATGGGGACGTGATCGGTTAGCTAGCGTGCGGATCGACTGTTGAGCAGTATATCGGTCTTCGCTGCTGCCAAGCGGTACGATGCTCCCGTTACGAATGTCTTCTGCAAGAACAGAACTGATCGTTGTTCGCCATTGCCACGGATGGACTGGCATCATCACATACTCTGCCGGATCAGCACCCATTTCCTGTAGTGCCATGAGGAAGCGTTCCAACACTTGTTCGCCAAGTTGATCCTGAAGCCATTCCCTTGTAGCCGGTCCATGTTCATTCGTGCCATGACTTATCCGTGCGTTTTGCTTATGAATTCCCACCCATATCGGTTTAATGCATCCACCGAACTCGGGTCCATATTCAAGCTGATCTTCAATTCGGAAGCCGATACGGGATTTATAACTTGGATGATATGGATGACCCTCGATGATTCCACTTTCCCAGTCTTCATCGGGAAGAGCATGTAGATCAGTCTGCCGCTCAGCCCGTACATATCGCGCCAGTGTGTCATTGATCAGCGTCTGCTCCAGTTCTTTAACAAAATGCAGCAGCTTCCCTTCATCGGCGCCTATCGCTGGTCCAACTTCCAGCAAAAATAGAGAAATCGACTCCGCTTCTTGGCCGGCTGTAGTTCCAGGCAGAATAGGTTCTCCCTTTTGAATGCTGTTACTTTCCGAAACCCAAGCCGGAGCCTCATCCACACAGACACGTCTTGTAATCGGTTCATGGTTCAACCGCAAACGACCAAAGGTAAGATGCCCTGTTCCCTTGCATGCGTAGATGACCCGTTCACCATTCAGCCCTGTACCCTCCATTTCCCAAACGTTGAACCCCTGCTCCTCCCTTGAGGTATATTCCATAACACCTTCGTACATCAAGGATTCAACCAACTGTCTGAATATGCGTCTGCGTGCATCGGTATAGTGGTATGAAGACAGCGCTGCGGTGTACAGTTTTCTTTGTTGATTTTGCCAATGCTCCTTCTCCACTCCAAGTCTAGAACTTGCAACAACATTTTCTGGATGGCTAAAGGAGTCCTCTTTGCAAAACGGTTGCCTCTCCTGATCCTCATCATGGCTCTGATATTCAGATATTCTCGTACTTTCCATGCGCATGCTCTCCTCCCCCCTGATTAATTCTGCCGAACTGGCCTGTAGACATGCAGTGGATTACTTACCCGATGCACACAATCCCCCGGCCCTTCATGAATTCGCCGTCTAGTCAGCTGTTCCACTTCGATCTCGGATGCAAAAACGTCAAACTGTTCAAATCGCGCCTGTAACTCCGGGAACCGCTCCTGGTAATTCAAAATCACTTCGGTAGCCATGCGCCACCATTGCTTTTCGCTCAGATCAAAGTGCTTCTCCAGAAAAAATGCCACTTCGGTCAGATTAATAAAAAACAACGCGTCCAACATAAAGTCCTTCACCTCAGAAGGGTCTTCTTTCTCCACAAACGAATTGCGATTCACCCGCTGATGGTTGGCAGGCGGATATTCAATTTCCGGGTATCCAAACGGGTGAGGAATGGATGGGCAGTAACGGATACCGTCATGGAAATCCTTAAGCGCAATCCGGCTGGGCCATCCTTCTTTCAGCACGATGATCATATTTTGCGCATGTGATTCCAGCGCCGCCCCATGTGCGTACAGCAGATGTATCAGCGGTACCACCGCAATATTTAGCAATTGCCGGGTCCAGCGATCCAGGCCATATTCATTTATCCACGGTTTAATGACCGGAGTGCCCTGCTGATCGAGATGACACAGAGCATTGAATGGCAAAGCCTCTTCTCCTGCCATTAAGCGCGGATGCAGACTTTCCCGCCAGATAGCCCCGAGTGATCCGTATATTTTTTGCTCCAGCATATTGGGCAGTTTCTGGTGATGGTACGATACCCCCGCAATCTCCTTCAGCACAATCAGACCAAGCTCATCCTGTAAAAACGAATCTTCTGCCACCACACGACCAAGCCAATCAGAGATACGGGCCGCATTCATAATTGTGTGCTGTGCGAGAATTCGACCGGATGACGTATTCACCATATTCAGTGGCAGTTTGACATACGGTTTATCACGATGACTCACATTCGTCAATGTGCGAATGGATTGTTGAGGACGGTAGGTGTCACCTGCTTGACCCAGATACACAATCTCCCCTGTTCGAAGTTGCTCCGCACACGCCACCGATATGATTCGCTCCCACTGCCAGGGATGCACAGGAACAAATACATATTCGTCCACACTTGCATCCCCATCCGTATTCAACTTCACCTCGGCATCAGCAACCGAGTTCAATTTCAAGTTCGCAGATGATATAACTTCCTGCAAAATCAACTTGAATGTCTGTAGCTCCTGCCCCAGCTCGTTATGGATAAACTCAGCATACATGTCCAGTGAAGACGAAATAGATATTTGGGCTGCATCCTGTTTAATCGCAATCCAGACCAGCTTGAATTCCGGTCCGAACTCCGGTCCATAGGCTTCATTGTCAGAGAGCGTGAATCCAACTCTGGATTTGTAACAAGGATGATACGGATGCCCTTCAATCAGGGCAGATTCCCACTCGTCATATTCCGATACCCGAGGTTCGGGCTGACCAGCACGACATCGCACAGACAGCGTGTCCTTCAGATGGGTTTGCTGAAGCTCATCCATGAATTGCCCCAGCTGAGCTTCGGATGTGGCAATATGCGCAGCCATCTCCAGTAAAAAACGAGGAATGGAATCTGCTTCCGCTCGATCTTTCGATGTTACCCGCATAATTGGTTTATCTGACAACCGAATGCGGTTAAAGCTCTCTTTTCGTACAGCCCAAAAGGTGTATTCCACCTTCTCTCCTGTCTCCGTCTCCCCTCGCAGTGTATACTCTGCCTCCGCATAAGGCCCGATCACCGGTTCATTCAAGATTTGCTCATACAGAAACGACTCCACCAATTGCCTGAAAATACGTCGCCGCACCATTATCCACTCATCGGACCTGACCAATGCTGCTGTTAGACCGTTCATATGACACCTCCCATGATTGCACTGCCTCAAACCGTTTACGTGTTAATGCAAATAAATGTGCTGCGGATGTGGATGACTCAAAAAGTCATGATGCGAGATCGCCCAGCCATAAGCACCCGCATATTGGAACAGCAAAATATCTCCTGCCCGAACCCCGCTTGACGTAATATCACTTGCCAAAATATCTTTCGGAGTACATAGCTGGCCTGCCACTGTAAAAGCGTTTTGCTTCACCTCGGGTCTGTCATACGGATGCGTCCAGTTCTCCACCTCAATCACCTCGAACGGATGACTGTGCTGCCAAGAAACGGGTAGGCGAAAATGATGTGTACCGCCACGCACGATGACATATGTTTTGCCGTGGTTGACTTTAACGTCCAGCACCTCGGTTGCATAATACCCACTCGATGCCGTAAGGTAACGCCCACATTCGAACAACAAAGTCGTTTCCGAAGGCAGTTCCTTTTGCAATACCGGTGCAATACCATTCACAAATGTGTTCCAGTCGAACTGTTGCTCCAGATGCGCATAGTTCACACCAATTCCACCCCCGGCATTCAAATACCGAAGCGTGAAACCATATTGCCTCGCCCAATCCCGCGCGATGGTGCAGTAATACTCAATCAGTTTCACATGCTGCTCCGCATCTAGATTGTTCGAAAGGGAGTGAAAATGAAACCCTTCCACCTGAATATGTGGCAAGTGTCGGAGCTGGTTCATGACTTGTGGCAGCATGACCTCGTCGATTCCGAACTGGGTCGGACGACCGCCCATCGCCAGTGTCGCCTGAGGCAGTGGACCTTTCAGGTTAATCCGCAGCAATACGGATACCCGAACGTCATTTTGACTCGCAATCTCGTTCAGCTTGTTTATCTCATGCATACTTTCCACATGAATAAGCTGCACTTTATGATCTATCGCTCCCCGAAGCTCTGCTTCTGTCTTGCCTGGTCCACCAAACAGAATCGGAATATCCGCTGAGACTTGTCTCACCTTCACGATCTCGCCCAAAGATGCCACTTCAAAGCCATGAACTACAGGGGCCAGCGCTCGAAGCACCTCTTCTTCCGAGTTGGCTTTGATGGCATAGAACAGCTGACTAGATTCCGGCATGGATTGTACACGCTGATGCACATGAGCGACGAGTGCTGTTACATCCCGGATGTAGGCACATACCGGTTCGGTCTGTTGTTCTTTCAGTGCCAATAAATGCTCACGGACTCTTGCAACCTGAGGCATACGCCCTGTATTCAGCTCTATAGCCATAAACGTGTGCCCTTTCCTTGTTCAACGGCTCTTGCATACATCTCTGCCGCACTGGAAATATCCTCAATCGCCATCCCCATCGGGTTCAGCACAATAATCTCATCCTCATGTTCGCGTCCTGGCTTTTCCCCTATCAGGATCTCGCCGAGTTCAGCGTGAAGCTGCTCACGGGAGAATTTGCCCTCCAGCACCAGCTGATTAATAATCTTTTTCTCCCGGTTGGATTGATCCCAATCGTCCACGACTACTTTGTCTGCCTGCGTAAATACATCCTTGTGCAAATCCATAATCGAGATGTTGCTGACAAATGTACCTTTGGCAATCCATTCATACGGAATATGCGGCGATGAGGCTACCGTAGCTGTTACGAGTACTTCCGCTTGTCGTACCGCTTGTTCTGACGAATCTTCCACCCGTACTTCAACCTGATCAAAACGCGAACCAATTTCATCGGCAAGCTGGCGGGCCGTATCGGCATTCAGGTCATACAAATGGATGGTCCGAATGGAGTCAAATTGTTCAAGCAGCGAGGTGATCTGCATTCTGGCGATCACCCCGCAGCCAATCACGCTCACTGTGCGGAAACCTTCTCTGGCTAAATACCTTGCCCCGATAGCTGTAACTGCCGCCGTACGCATCCCGCTGATCACGCTGCCTTCCATCACCGCCACCGGATAGTTGCTTTCCGGATCATTGAGGATAATAAGAGCGCTTGCACGTTCCTTATGACGCTTGGCCGGATTATCATGTTTGCTCCCAATCCACTTGAGACCACTGATCGCTACATCGCCACCCACATACGCAGGCATCGCAATAATGCGATCGGCAATATGACCGCTCTCCTCGTTAACCCGCAGATAAGGCTTCAACGGTTGCACGATATCCCGCTTGGCATGAAGCTCCAGTGCACGGGTTACTGCTTTGACATATGGCTCTGAATACAGCCCTCCCAGATCTATAATATCCTGTTTACTCATATACAAAAGGCTATGATCCTGAACGGTACTCATATCTGATCTCTCCTCCGAGATAATTTTTTATATACTCTTGATCGTTTGGCTTGGCGGTAATTGATTAACCCATTGCTCGTCATACACACTGTCCAGATAACGTTCTCCACGATCTGCGAAAACAGTAACCACCTTGGCTGAAGACCGCAAGGTTGGAACCAGTTTTTCCAGTGCAGCAACCAGTGATCCGGACGAACCTCCTGCAAAAATGCCTTCCCGTTCCAACAGCTTCTGGCAGCCCAGCACAGATTCCCGATCGTCCACATGAATAACTTGGTCAATCTCGTTCGGGCTGAATAACTCAGGGACACGGTTGGCGCCGATACCCGGCAATTCACGCCGACGTGATGGTGTGCCAAAAATGATCGAGCCAACTGCATCAACGGCTACGATCCGCGCATGCGGATTTGCCTCTTTCACACGGCGGGATATGCCCAGAATGCTTCCAGTCGTACTCACTGCACACACTAGTACGTCTATCTGTCCATCCATCTGCTCCACAATCTCCTGACCTGCACCATGATAGTGAGCTTGCCAGTTCAAAGGGTTGGCATACTGGTTGATCCAGTAACCTGCCGGTTCCTGACTGGCTAACTCCTTGACCCTGCGAATACGGGATTGCAAATAACTTCCGTGTTCGTCCGGTTCAGTCACCATGTCAACCTGTGCCCCGAGGTAGGTTATCATTCTCAGATTCGTTGATGTGATTTTTGGATCAACCACACAGGTGAATTTCAGGCCATATCGTTTGGCGGTTAATGCGAGACCGATTCCCAAGTTTCCTGAAGTACTCTCGATGAGATGCGTATCCGGTTTGATCGTTCCGTCTCGCAGACCCTGCTCGATAATGTATCTTGCAGGTCGGTCTTTCATGCTGCCGCCGGGGTTCATCATTTCCAGCTTGGCATACACCGATGCTCCTGAAGATCCGAACAGGGAATTCAAGCGAACCAGTGGTGTTTGACCAATACAATCGATAATGGAATCCGCAACTTTAAGCGAGCGATCCTTGATTTGCAGGGTACTTTGTTCCATGTGTTTACACCAGCTTTCTGGGCATATTGTTGTCCAAAATCGCTTTATTGATAATGATTATCATTTTCAAATTTGGACACAGGGCCTATTATGCATATCCTTTTTTTTCCTGTCAACACTAAAATTTTTGGAAAGTTTTTGAAAAAAATAAGATTGACATTGAGAATCATTCTTGATAATCTGATCAGCAATTGGTTTCAAATTGCCAAAATCAAGGTGGTGAAGTGGACACATGATGTCTCAAATGGCATGGAAACAGAGCGTCCGCATTTTGTGGGGTGGGCGCTTTCTTTCCAGTGCCGGGCTGACTGGAATCAGCCCTTTTATACCGTACTACATGGAGCATCTGAACGCGGGAACGCCGGAAGAAGTGCTGATGTGGACAGGTCTGTCCATATCTGCACCTGCTCTATCCTACGCACTGCTAACCCCTTTTTGGGGTAAGATCGGAGATCGTTGGAGTCGAAAATGGATGGTTGTCAGAGCGCTGGTCGGACTGGCCCTTAGCATGTTTCTGATGGGCATTGCTCAGACGCCCTTTCAATTCTTTTTGTTCCGTCTCTGCCAGGGGGCTTTCGGTGGCATATCCGATGCGAGCAGTGCGTTTGTGGGAACCCATGCCCCTGGCCAAAAGCAGGGTTCTGCGCTCGGACAGTTGGAGCGGGCATCGGCAGCAGGTCTTCTCGTGGGACCACTGCTAGGAAGCATATGTGTAAACACATGGGGAAGTCGTCCGCTATTGTTCATTACGGCCTCGTTGACATTGAGCTTTGCTGTGCTTGCCGCAATCGTATTAACGGGGGCGACGACGCATCGGACTCGTCCAGCCAAGAACAATACTCAAGTATCTCCTGTGGAACAGCACCAGCCTTCGGTCGCTATGTTGAACAACCATAGCAAAAACAAAAACAAGAGCGGAATTATCCATGCCTTCGTTTCGCTGATTACACATCCGATTGCCCGAAGACTCGTTATCGCAGGCATCATTTTCAAGCTCGCAGATTTTGCAACATTTACGATGTTTACTCCGTTTATTCGTGAAATCGTCCCTTCCTCAGGTGCAGCTGCGCTTACCGTCGGGGTTCTGCTCGCGATGTCTTCGGTTGGTGAATTGGTTGGCGCATCGTGGTGGGGTAAGCGAAATGATCGTTACTTACCCGAACGCAATCTCCGGCTGGCTAGTTTGTTATGCGGCTTGTGCCTGCTTGCACATACACTTCCACTCGGGGTGGCCTGGCTGCTGGTTGTACGTTTTCTGCAAGGATTCTTCTACAGTGCCCTATTGCAGACGGTCATGCTCAACGTGCTGAAATCCTCAACCGATCAGGATCGGGGCGTGCGCATCGGAGCTACCAACAGCATGTTAATGGCTGGTCAGATTGCCGGTCCGTCCATTGGGGTTCTAATCGGAGGTATCTGGGGAATTCCAGCTGTATTTCTTGTCATGGGGACAGTCATGCTCGCCGCTTCGCTTGCTGTACGCCGCCCAGCGGTTCATGAGCCAAAAGCTCCCGTACAACTGCCACTCCAATAATATGTGAAAGGATGATAATCAATCATGACCAAGGATAACGTCACCATCGATCCATTCCAGCAGACAGTTCATCCCTCTTTAGTATCGCCGAGCGGAATTGCCCGTCAGGAGATGCTAAGCCGTATATTGAACGCCTATCTTCGAGAAACCGAGCAGCATGATCCTTATGTTCGAATTGCCACGCGGCCAGACCTTTCGCTTGTTATTGAGCTTCCGCGTACTGGTCAGAGGATATATGGAAATCTGCTTCATCGTTCCGCCGCTGGACATCATGTCTATGGCGACAAGTTTCACATTGCAGAATCAGGCGGGGCACAGCCCGATGGTTGGAGAGAAGTTTCTTTTGAACAAATAACGACGCTGTTGCTCGATGAAATATCATCTGTAGAACCCAATCTAGAAGCCCGAATGTTGAAAAGAGTAGAGCTGGAGCAGATGGTTTACAACAGTTTGGAGCATATGACCTCCTATTTGGAGCACGCGCTGAACACAACCTCTCCTGTAACATTGGATTTTCGCTATCTGGAACAGGCACTGCTATGTGGTCATCCATTTCATCCAACTCCGAAAAGTCTGGAGGGCTTCAGTTCTTCGGATTCACATGCCTATTCGCCAGAATTTGGCGTTAGCTTTCCTCTCAGTTGTTTTGCCGCAGCACCTGAACTTGTGTTCGAGGATTGGCTGGATACCGTGGACTATGGCAGTGAAGCACCCTGGGTTCCTACGGAAATGGCCGAGGCCGCTTGGAAGCACCTCTCTCTGGAAAGCAAACATTATGTCCTGCTCCCTTGTCATCCTTGGCAGGCCGCCTATTTGCGGACACTTGAACCTGTAAAGTCCTTATTACGACAAGGCACTTTGATTGATCTAGGCACTACCGGGCCTTCGGTGTATCCTACCTCATCGGTGCGCACGGTCTGGAATCCGAAGGAAGGTTGTTTCTACAAGCTGTCTCTTCATATTCGAATTACAAACTTTATTCGCGAGAACAATGAAGAGCAGTTGCTGCGCACACTGGATGCATCCAGAATAGTACAGCAGATTCAGGATCGCTGGACGTCAGAGAAATTTCAAATTTTGCTGGAAAAAGGCTACCGTAGCTTGAAGGTTCCAGAGATACCTTCGTCTACTCAGGATGCGCTGATCTCGGGATTCTCCATGATCCTGCGTGAAGCACCAGAGTCTTGCCGCTCTGCTTCAGGGGCGCCTTATGTTGTGGCCTCTCTCATGGAGGTGCTTCCCGGAGAAACTGAACCGCTGTTGTTCCGGGCTGTCCGGGAAAGTCTCCAATCATCTTCGTCGCCGGATCGTGTAAATGATACGAGGGTGCAGACAGACTGGTATGAATGGCTTCGTCAATATCTGGAGTTGTCCATGGTTCCACTTGTGGAACTGTATGCCGAGACAGGCATTAGTCTGGAAGCTCATGTACAGAATTCCATGCTGCGTCTTGAAGACGGCATGCCTGCCACATTTATGGTTAGGGATCTGGAGGGCATCAGTGTCAATCGAGCTTTAGCGGAACAGCACGGTTGGATCTATCAGGTAGTCAACGCCAACAGTCCTGTCCTGTATACGGAGGAAGAATCACGGCATCGATTGAAATATTATTTCTTTGTCAATCACCTCAGTCATGTGGTGCAGCGTCTGGCATACTATACTGGTCAACAGGAGCAGCCATACTGGAGGGTGGTGAGAAATACGTTAGAGGAGCTTCGGAAAAAGACAGCCGAGTCCTCGCACATCAACGACGTCATTCGTGATCTGTTGACCACCGAGACCTTACCGGCCAAAGCCAATCTGCTCAGCCGGTTCCATCAGCGTGGTGAGACGCCGCTATACGTCAACATTCCCAATCCAATGAGGTAAGGAGGTTCCTTTTATCTGCTCCAATTCATTCAGCAGTCTATTAAGTACCTCCCAGCCTCCAATATTTGCACACCAAAAAACGGCCCTGGAGAACAACACAACATGTTCTTCCAGGAGCCGTTTCTTTCTTTCTTTCAAATCATTTTCCGATTCATTTCTTATCTCAATTCAAACATTCTATTCGAACTCATCGCCTCTTACTTTGGCATACACCATCATATCTACTAACGTACCTGTACTGTCACGCCGCATCTTGCGCAGTACACCTTCAAGCGTATAACCTGCGCGCTCAGCCACTTTGGCACTTCGCACATTGCGGGCATCACAGCGGATTTCCAGCCGATTCGCCTCCAGATAAGATATTGCGAACTGTTCTATACCCCTGACTGCTTCCGTCATGAGACCCTCACCTGCACGCGAAGTTCTAATCCAGTAACCGATCTCGAAACAACGGGCATTCCAGTCGATTCGATGCAGTCCACTGCTGCCCACGAATTCATCCGTAAATCGGTCACGTAAATGAAGCATCATGTCGGTACGCTCCAGAAATTGCAGTCTGGCTTTGCGAGCATTCGCTTCCGATTCCTCCAATGAAGGTATGTTCTCGGCAAAAGGCAGCCACAAACGTAATTGCTCCGCACTTTCACGAATTGCCTCATTTACTGCCGCTCCATCTCCCCACCTCGGGGCACGAATAGTCAAACGCGGTGTTTCAAAACTTTCGGGAAAAGACAGCATTAACGGATTAATCGAAGCTGGATTGGTCATGAATTCTACTCCTCCACCTGGAATATCGAGTCAATGATCAGCGGCAAGTTATCCCTTACGGATACAGCACCAAATACGGAACGGGCGTGTACTCCCTGTTCTCCGAACACATCCAGCATGAGATCCGAGAACCCGTTTAACACTTTATGGTGCTCCTCGTAGGAGGCAGTGGCATTGATGAACCCCTGCACTTTAACCACCCGTTTCACCCGATCCAGCGAACCAAGCACTTCCTGAACGACAGCCAACACCTCGATGGCAGCATTTCGAGCAAATTCATATCCCTGCTCCGTCGTAAACTGCTCCCCCAGTTTGCCACGCTCTTGCGTATCCGGCCCTTTACCGGACACATACATGATTCCATTTACAATCACCGCATTGGTATACTTTGCTGCCGGCGTACTTGCTTTGGGCAATACAATGCCCAATTCGTCCAATCTGGTCTGTATCATCGGCTTCTCCTTTATGTACAAAATGTCATTACAAGCTATCAATCTTTCAATTTATTCCTAATTTAGTTAAATCTCAATATACTCCCGTTGCTCTTGAACCGCAAGATGGAAAATGGACTGAATGGATATTTCCCTTCTATATAAGTCATTAATTACAGCGTGCTCGAAGAGTACAACAAAATATGGTCTCTCCGCTGCCACCCCTGGCTTGCCCAAAAACGATTACCGATTTCATTATCATCTAGCACCATCAAATGACATTTCATAATGCCGGCATGTCTCAATTGCTCCAGACTAAACCGAATGAGCGTTTTGGCAATGGAGCGCCCCCTATGAGCAGGATCTACGGCTACATGGTACATAAATCCTCTTCTGCCGTCATTTCCACATAATACAGTACCAATAAGATTCTTATTCTCATCAAGACATACATAACTTAGCCCCGGGTTGCGCTGCAAATATGCCGAAATAGCTTTCCTTGAATCAACTTCTTCACTAAGTCCCATTCCTGGCGTTCGTTCCCACAACTTAATGGCCTGATCATAATGATCAATTGTCATTTCATTATATGTATACATCGTTCCGACTCCCATCTTATCAGGAATTACTTGCAGTATTTTTCCACATTCTATCATATTTCCGTTACACTAAAAGGAGAAATTCACCCATGCTTTATCTGCGCACGCAGGATAGCTCAGGTTCGTTTTTTACATATTCAGCTTCGGATCGCGAGTCGCAAGAATTCCCTTCCTGTATTTACCTATAGGTTTAAGTGTCATTACATGTTATTATGTAGAACTCCATTTTCAAAATGGGAACATACTAAATACATAAACAAGGACGTATTTATGAGTACAAAAACACGACATATTATTCTGATTTTATTCACTATCATTCTGATTATTGCATCCATCTTTTTTCATAAGTATCGTGAACTCAAACATCGTGTCGAGTCTTCTGCAGACTCCGCTTACCGCAGTGTTATTTTGGAAAGTATACATTATAAAAAAGAGCTGGATCGATACATCAAAAGCAACAAAACAACAGATGAAACAAACCTGAGCATCTATACGAACAATATGAAGAACGCTTTCGATTATTATGGGCTCATTACGAATATCGTCGATGGAACAGCCCAAAGGTTATATACTGAGCGAAGTGATCTTTTCCATCAGTACTGGCACTTGTTTCCCCCAGACTATGCGAAGCTTTCTTTGAAAGAATTACAAAAGGTAAGTGACAAAACAAACATCATTATTAAGGGACTCCAACGATTGAAATAAACCCATCCTATCTCTGCACTCTCGTCGAACCTACTTCTCTAAACTCCTGACGATATGTCCTCGGAGACACCTGAACCGTGCGCTTGAACATCTTCCCGAAATGTGAAAAATTGCTGAATCCCGATCGCAGAGCGATCTCCGTTATGGAATCCTCGCTTTCACGCAGCAACCGCTGTGCCTCCTTCACCCGAAGCAGATTGAGGTAATCGCTGAACGTGAAACCTGTGGTCTGTTTGAACAGACGGCTGAGGTAATGGGGACTAATTCGAAATAATTCAGCAACCTCCGGCAGCGCTAAATCCTGATGATAGTTATCGTTGAGATAACGCACCACTGCCTGTGCCTTGGGATGCAGAACCGGCTCACTATCGGCCGAGTGCACGGTGCCCAAATGTTTATTGCGGTAAGCAAACAACAGGAGTTCAACGGATCGGTGACGCAGCAGCAGGCTGCTTCCAGCTCTGTTATGGACCATCTCATCAATCATTTCACTGACCATTCGTTCCGCTGTTTCACTTACCTGTGAAGGAAGCCTCAGAATGGGAATATTCCAGCCGAATGGCTCCTTAAGCCCCTCTACCAGCTCAGGTACAATGGCTAATTCGGTGAACAGCTCTGGCTTGATATACAGAACAATTCGATCATGATCTGGCCTTCCACTCTCCATCGTTTTATGAACGGTATTCCGGTTAATGAATACGAAATCTCCGGCTTGGACCCGGTAAGTTCGATCCTTGATGAAGTATATGCGCTCACCCGATAGCAGGTAGTACAGCTCATAATGGTCATGCAGATGGTCATCCGTCATGGAAAAATATCCAATGCGGCGATCATATTCGATATTCAAATATCCGGTGGGATCATTGTAATCCGCTCGAAATGTCTGTATCATGCAGCTGCCCCCTTTAGTTGAATTATAGCAAAATAAGCGGCATTTGAAAGCGATTACGCACAAAAAGCGGCGAAAGAAGTGCTTCCTTGTTATAGTCTAGAGCTATATTCAAGGAGGCGATAGACATGAGTAACAAAAAACGCTATGTATTGGTCGGAACAGGCGGCCGTGCTGAATTTTTCTATGGAGCATTAGCCCAAAATTTCAGGGAAACATCCGAACTTGCAGCTTTTTGCGATATTAACCAGACACGCATGAATTACGCCAATCAGCTGCTGAGGGAAAAATATAAATACAATGAGGTGCCAACCTATACTGCAGATCAGTTCGATCAGATGATTGAGAACGAGAAGCCGGACTTCGTCATTGTAACCAGTATCGACCGCACCCACCACAAATACATCATTCGAGCAATGGAGCTTGGCTGTGATGTTGTGACTGAGAAGCCCATGACCATCGATGAGCATAAATGTCAGGATATTCTTGATGCCGTCAAACGGACTGGACAAAACATACGCGTCACCTTTAACTACCGCTATGCGCCGCACCATACCAAGATACGGGAATTGATTCAGAATGACACGATCGGAAAAGTGACTTCGGTCCACTTCGAATGGCTGTTGAATACGCGCCATGGCGCAGATTACTTCCGCCGCTGGCACCGGGACAAGCGTAATAGTGGCGGACTGCTCGTACACAAATCCACGCATCACTTCGACTTGGTCAATTTTTGGATCGGTTCGCAGCCTGAGACCGTCTTCGCATTCGGCGATCTCATGTATTATGGTAGAGAGAACGCAGAGGAACGAGGCGTGACCCAGTTTTACACTCGTGCAACAGGCAACCCGCTTGCGCAAGAAGATCCTTTTGCCCTGCACCTGGATTCGGATGCACATCTCAAAGCCATGTATCTGGATGCTGAGCCGGAAGACGGCTACCAGCGGGATCAAAGCGTATTCGGAGATGGCATCAACATCGAGGATACGATGGGCGTTCTTGTCCAGTATCAGAATAAAGCCATATTGACCTATTCACTGGTTGCATACCAGCCGTGGGAAGGTTATCGCATCGCCATTAACGGCACCAAAGGCCGGATCGAAATGAACATTGTGGAACAATCCTATGTTAACTCGCTGGGTGACAAAAATCTTGAAGGTGCATTGATTGGCAAAACACTGCGTGTCCTTCCCATGTTCGATGCCCCATACGAGGTTCAGGTCGAGGAAAAAGAAGGCGGCCATGGCGGAGGTGATCCTGTACTTCTGAATGATCTGTTTGGAGAGCCAGCGGAAGATCCCTACCACCGCGCTGCCAACCAATTCGACGGAGCAAGATCCATCCTCACCGGAATTGCAGCCAATCGCGCTATCGCAACTGGTTTACCTGTTCGCATCAACAATCTGGTTCGTTTCTAGGAACGCAAGGCAGCTCCAACCACATTTAATTCAAAGACTGCGTATGATACGCAGTCTTTTTCCCATTTTGACGACGGTCTTGAAGTCTATTCGCTTAAGGAGGAACCCATGTTTTTCTCATTAAAAAGCCGCCTGATCGCCTTTATCGTTGTGCTCTTCGTTCTTTGTTTTGGCACACTCTCCTTCCTACTCTTTAAGGAATCACGTACCGTGATCCGCTCTTACATTGAATCCTCTGCTCTTGAGAAGATGGAGGAATACGGCTCCTATGTCGATATGGTTCAAATGCAGATCTATGATGTAGCTTCTCTTGTTTTCAACAGCGATACCGCCAAGAACTGGGATAACGCGATGAGTGACCCCAACCTTCCTGAAGGGGAAAAGATGCTTGTCAATCTGGCGATAAGCCGTTTTCTGACCCAGGCTACGAACAGCTACACCAGTATCTCCGATGTATCCATCTATCGACGAAACGGGCTGAGGATTGGCAGTGAAAATCAAGTAACGACCGACCCTCTCTTCTTGCAAGAATTATGGTACAAAAATTTCTTTATCTCAGGGAATCACTGGCTGCCTGCACATACCGATCAACATGAAAATATAAGGGATCACGGCAACCCGGTAGTTAGCCTGCTGATGCCCATTGGGACCTTTCACCATGCTACAGCCCAAAATGTGATGAAAATTAATGTCAGCGAATCTTACTTTCTGGAACCGCTTAACCGAATCCATCTGGCCGAAAGCAGCACTATTTTTCTGCTGGGCGAACAAGGAAGCCCTATTCTTTCCCAACAGGCCAATCAGCTTGGTGCCGAAGCTTTAGCAGAAATCGATCAGATTCGGAACAACTCGCTCAAATCGGGTGTGGTGTACCTGAACAATGATGAAGGACAGCGTGACATTCTGGTATACAAAAAGCTAGGGCGTACGGGCTGGATGCTGGCGGGTCTGGCACCGGAAAAAGAGCTATATTCTTCTCTTCACAAACTTCAGAGTACCATTCTGGTGGTCACCATTGTTCTCATTCTCGTCTCTTTGTTTGCCGCTGCCTGGCTCTCTTATGGCGTCACCAAACCTTTAACACGACTGGTATTGGCCATGAGACAGGTACAACGCGGCGCATTCGATCAAGCAGAGTCCCTTCTACCTCCGGACAAAAATGTAAAAAGCGAAGTCAGTTATGTCATCTCCACTTTCCGCTACATGATCAGCCGATTGCGACAGCACATCCAGAATGAATTCGAGTTGAAGCTGCTCCGCCAGCAAGCTGAGTATAAAGCGCTGCTCATGCAGATTAATCCCCATTTTATGTTTAACACGCTGGAACTGGTGAGCAGTCTCGCCATGCAGCGCCGAACAGATGATACAGTTCAGGTCATTGAGGATCTGGGCAAAATGATGCGATTCTCCATGAATACAAGTGACGACAGGGTACAGCTTGCAGAGGAACTGGCTTATATCCGGCACTATATCTCCATTCTGCAAACCCGTTTCGGTCATAAGCTGGACATTACTCTGACACAGGAAGGCAGGCTGGATTCCCTGGTCATCATCAAATTTATTCTTCAGCCGCTTATTGAGAATGCCGTCAAATACAGCTTCCAGCATCAGACGACGGCAGAAGTACACATCCGGATCTCCAGACGGAATAACCGCCTGCATTTCAACATTTCAGACAATGGGCCCGGGATTCCAGCCGAAATCATCCAGAAAATTCATGATCCTGTTGAAGCATCTCAGCTCGAACCCCTATTGCGAAGCCAAAGCTGGCACATTGGGCTCGGTAATGTGGTTGCACGCTGCCGCTTGCATTACGGAAGTCTGTTTAACACTCAGATCGAGAACGGAGAGCATAACGGCACGTCTATTGAACTGATTCTACCCGCACAGGAGGAATATGATGTACAACGTATTGATCGCAGATGACGAGATCGAGGTTCGCGAAGGACTAAAATTGAAAGTGAACTGGCAAGACATGGGCTTTATCATTTCAGGTGAAGCAGCAAACGGCATCGAAGCGGAAGAGCTTCTGAAAGCTGAACATTTTGACTTGTTAATTACAGACATGAACATGCCTGTCATGGATGGCGTCCAATTGCTGGACGTTTGCCGAAGCCTTAATCCTTCCATTCAAATTATGATCATCACTGGATATGAAGATTTCCACTATGCCAGAGCAGGTGTGCGCAGCCAGGCCATGGACTATTTGCTGAAGCCTGTAACCCGGGATGAACTGAAAACCACTTTAAATAAAATCAAAGATGAGTTGGATAAAAAGAAACAGCTGCACGGCGATTCCGAAATGATGCAATGGCGTCTCTCCCAGTATTACAAAGAAATGAAGCAACGTTTCCTGCTTGATCTTGTTAGGGGGCATCGCCTCCCACCTTCTTCACTGCCAGAGCGGATGCGGCTGTTTCATCTGGAATCCTGGCAGGATCACAGCGTCTGTTTCATCACCGCTGGCATGCGAGACTCCGGTATACAGACTGCCTCAGTGGAACGTATTCCCGAAAAGCTCTACCTTCCCTTTGAGCTGCTTTGTCACGAAATGGCCCAGTCCTATCCAGTTAATGTGCAAGTGTTCCATGACGGAGCCCACCCTGGAATTATGCATTTCATAACATTGGAAGGTATTCAGCACGAATTTGCTCAGCAGATCACAGCACAGACCCGCTCTGTTTTAACGATGGATGTACAAGTTGGATTGGGATTGTCCGTGTCTGGGTTTGAGCGCTGGAAAGAAGGCTATATTCATTCCCTATTGGCATGGAACTCTGCTGGACGCAAAGGTGCACAGGACCGTGTACCCGAAGTAGATCATAGTCCATTACTGCCTGAGGAAACCAGTCGCATGCTGCATCGTTGCCTCATTCGTGGAGAGCTGGATACCTTCCGCAGCGTGATTCGAAAGGAGCTTGCTTACTCATTTCGGATATCCACTTCCCATATGATCCGAAGCCTTTTTCAAATTTCATTATTGTTCGAACAGGAATCCTCGTGGATTTCCCCGGAATGGGTGCTTTGGCTAAAGACTCCAGACCAGGCAGAACTGCTGCTGATGCATTGGGCGGAAGATTTTGTGAATCAACAGCAGCCATCCGAGGTTGGAGAAGATACGGTCATTGAATCGGCCAAACGATATATCGAGGAAAATTACATGCTGGAACTGACATTAACTTCGTTAGCTGAGCAATATAACTACAACTCTACCTATTTTTCAGAGATATTCAAAGAAGCTGCCGGCATCTCTTTTATTCAATATGTAACCGAGGTGCGAATGAAACATGCCATACGTTTACTGAAGGAAACCCAACTAACCGTTTGGGATGTTACAGAGCTGACAGGCTTCCGTTCCCCAAGCTATTTCAGTTCAAAATTCAAAAAAATGTTCAACATAAGTCCTTCGGATTATCGTTTGCTGCATTCCGAAAAAATTGATAATCATGATCCGAAGAAATGAGATTCCGGCTTCTCCCTCTCCCCGGTATGATGAATTTACCAAGAGAATCACCGTAAATATTGTAAGCGGATTCAATTCTGCGGTGATCACGAATTCACATCCAACCCTGAAGGGAGGCCTATGATGAGAAAGCTGTCCATGCCGTTATACGGCCAGCAGAATATGACTGCCTATTTGTTTCTGCTGCCCTGGCTCATCGGACTTTTCTGTCTGACACTCGGACCGATGGTTGCGTCGCTCTACCTGTCCTTGACGAAATTTAATTTGTTAACATCACCAACGTGGACGGGGCTCAGCAACTATGTCCAGATTTTTACCGAAGACGATACCTTTCGCAGATCTTTGGGGCTAACATTTTATTATGTATTTCTATCTGTTCCGCTAAGGCTTGCCTTCGCCCTGCTTGTAGCAATGGCGCTGAACAAAGGGATTCGGGGACTCGGCTTATACCGAACCGTGTATTACATCCCTTCCCTATTGGGAGGCAGCGTCGCTATTGCGATCGTCTGGCGTCAGATTTTCGAAGGAAGTGGCTTGGTCAATCAGTTTCTGAGTTGGTTCGGAATCACCGGACCCGCCTGGATTGCCCATCCCGATTATGTGGTCTATACGATCATTACACTCTCTGTATGGCAGTTTGGTTCGGCCATGGTTATCTTCCTGGCCGGCCTAAAGCAAATTCCAGCCGATTTATATGAAGCTTCGGACGTTGACGGGGCCGGAAAGGTACGCCAATTCTTCGGCATCACACTTCCGATGCTCTCGCCTGTTATTTTTTTCAACCTGATCATGAGCATGATTAATTCGTTTCAAGCCTTTACACCCGCTTATGTGATCGGGGATGGACGCGGAGGCCCGCTCGACGCCACAATGTTCTATACCTTGTATCTGTATCTGAAAGGCTTCTCGTTCTTTGATATGGGTTATGCTTCTGCCCTGGCGTGGATCATGCTGGTCATTATCGGGGTATTCACCGCAATCGTCTTCCTCACCTCGAAATTCTGGGTGTTCTACGGCGACAATCAGGAAGGGAGATAGTACACATGCCACTAAAGCGACGTTTAGTTCAAGCCGGGAGGCATGTCGCCATTATCCTCTTCGGTCTGTTGATGTTGTATCCGGTGTTATGGTTAATTCTCAGTTCATTTAAACCGAATCATCTCATCTTCACCAATAGCAGCCTGATTCCAACCAGCTTCACCCTCGATCATTTTGTGAATGGCTGGAAAGGATTGCAAGGGGTGTCGTTTGGCCGCTTCTTCGGCAACTCGGCACTGATCTCAGTCATGAGTGTGCTGGGAAATGTGATTTCTTGTTCCCTTGCAGCCTACGCCTTTTCCAGATTAAAGTTCAAGTTCAAAGGCCTGTGGTTCAGCATTATGCTGGTCACCATCATGCTTCCTTACCATGTAACCCTGGTACCTCAGTACATTCTGTATGACGAGCTGCATTGGATTAATACGTATTTCCCGCTCATTCTGCCCAAGTGGCTGGCACAGGATTCCTTCTTCATTCTGCTCATGGTTCAATTCATCCGTGGTATTCCACGGGAGCTGGACGAGAGTGCAACCATTGACGGTTGCGGGCAATCTCAGATTTTTTTCAGAATCGTGGTGCCTCTTCTCGTTCCTGCACTGATCACAACAGCGATCTTCACCTTCATCTGGAGCTGGGATGACTTCTTTAGCCAGATGATCTACCTGAGCAAAATTGATCTGTTTACCGTACAGCTGGGTATTCGGTCATTGTTTGATCCATCGGGACAATCGGATTGGGGCGCACTGCTCGCCATGTCCACGCTGTCTCTGCTGCCTGTGACCATCATCTTTCTGGTATTTCAGCGTTATTTTCTAGAGGGGATTGCAACGACTGGGCTGAAGTGATTACGAAATTACGAAAATACCTGTCCAGACGCAATACGTGTACAACAGATATTATTTTTTTCATTATCCATTGTCAGGGGGATTTCTCATGTTCAAACGATTAATGATCACTGTTATAGCTTCACTCCTGTTATTGGTGACTGCCTGCTCTGGAACGGATCATACCGGCGCTGATGAGCAGAAAGGAACAAAGACCGCTGAAGACGGGCAAGTCGAACTGCGCATGATGTGGTGGGGCGATCAAAAACGGGCAGATATTACGAACGAAGCCCTGAAGGTTTTTCAGGAGAAACATCCGAATATTAAAATTGTAGGTGAATTTGCCCCTTCCTCCGGATATTTCGACAAGTTGAATACACAGCTGGCGTCAGGCACAGCACCGGATATTTTCTTCCTTGGGGGTAATGTGGTTGACTACGCCAAAAAGGATGTGCTTTTGAACCTGGACCCTTATGTCGGTAGTGAACTGAATCTGGATGGCATGGATGCCACCATGGTTGAATATGGGCGTCTTGATGGGAAGCTGCAGCATATTTCCGCAGGTGCGAATGCACGGGGTATTGTCGTTAATCAAGCGCTATTCGATCAAGCGGGAATCCCTTTGCCAGCTTCAGATTGGACTTGGGAAGATTATGCTGCAATCAGCAAAGAGCTATCCGACAAGCTCGGTAAGGGCTTTTATGGAACCTATAATTTCACAGTTGACGGTATGGACATCTTTTTGAAACAACGCGGCAAACAGCTATATGATATGAAGAATGGCACGCTCGGATTTGCAAAAGAAGACATTTTGGAATGGTTCACTTACTGGGAGCAGGCTTCCAAATCCGGAGGTGTGGTCACGCCTGAATTGCAGGTTTCCAACCCACCGGATGATACGAGTAAATCCTTGCTTATTACGGGCAAGGCGGCTATGAGCCTGCTTCCTTCGAATCAACTGGCTGCTTTCCAGAGTCTCACAGAAGATAAGTTAATTCTTTTGCCTGTACCACGGGGTCCAAAAGGAACTGGGGTTGTATTTGAATCCAGTCAGGGGTTGTCCGGTTATGCGAATACCAAACATGCAAAAGAAGTCGCGATCCTGATGGATTTCTGGATTAATGATCCGGACGCAGCCAAAATTCTCGGCAACGACCGCGGCGTGCCCGTTACGGAAGCCAACCGCAATCTGCTTCAGCAAGAAGCGGGACCTGTTGAGGAGATTGTATATAATTACACCAGCTTTGTATCTGAAGCTACAAAAACGGAGCCTTTTGACGTGAGCTATAATCCACCGGGATTCGCTGAATTCTCCAAGCTGGCCCAGACAACCAACCAGGAAATCGGCTTTGGCCGAAAAAGTGTGGAGCAAGCCGTGACTGACTTCTATAATGGCACCGTACGAATCTTTGAATCCAATCAATAAATAACCGCTAGCTATAAGGAGGTCGACATGACAGAAGCCCTGCCGAACAAGCTGCGTCAAATCTCGATCCACGATCATGTGCAGCCAGGTAAACCGGAAGATCAAAAGTTAATACTGGAATGGCAGGCGTCGGGTGTTCGATTCGCGGCATCCGGCGGACGATTGGAAGCGACTTATTATTCCGCATTGGAGAAGTTACTGACTTGCATTGTGCCCCTGAACGGCAGTGAGCCCATTCTTCAGGAAGGTGGCATCTATCTGGGTTGTTGGCTAGAGAGTACGGGCACCATTAATGCGGAGCTGCTGTCACGTCTAATTCCTTCCGTATCGGAAACGACCTATCTTGCTTTTGCCCGACACCAAAGAGAAGATGGATTACTGCCTTATAAGCTAACGGAGAACGGTCCATCCTTTCGCCAGATTCAGCTCGTTACACCATTGGCACGAAGCGTATGGAACCACTACCTGCTTCATGGAAAGAACCGTTCCTTCCTGAAGACCATGTACAAGGCCATGGTACAATACGACGAATGGATTGCAACGTATCGCAATACCCGAGGGACCGGCTGTGTGGAGGCATTTAGCACCTTTGATACCGGGCATGATCTGTCCCCACGGTTCTGGCATGTCCCGGATACACCATATATGAATGATGCTGCGTCCTTCCATCCAGACTCTCCGGTCCTGCCTTTTTTGGCACCAGACTTAACCGCCAATATATATTGCCAGCGCATGTATTTATCCCGAATGGCTGAGGAACTTGGGGAGTCTGGTGTTGATTGGAAAGCAAAAGCTGAAGCCAGTCTGGAAAGTCTCTTCCGCTACTGTTATGACGAAGAGGATATGTTCTTCTACGACAGGAATCGCAATGACGAATTCGTCAGGGTACAGTCCGATGTGCTGCTGCGCGTGATGGCCTGCGAGGTGGGCGACCGTGAATTGTTTGATAACATGCTGCGCCGGTATTTGCTGAATACAAGTAAGTTTTTTGCCAAATACCCGTTTACCTCCATGTCGATGGATGATCCACGGTTCGATCCGTTCTCCTCTTATAACAGCTGGGGTGGAGCATCCAACTTCCTGAGTCTGATCCGTGCACCACATGCTTTTGAATATCACCATCGCTATGTGGAATTGACCTGGGTACTGCAACCCATCTTGTCGTCCCTTTCCAAAGCAACGCGCTTTGCGCAGGCTTTAAGCCCATGGACCGGGGAGGAGGGTTTTACGGAAACCTATTCCCCCTCCATTCTTTGCCTGCTTGATTATGTGGAACGGTTATGCGGCATCATGCCGGTTGGATCGGACCAACTGTGGTTTACCGGTCTTCTCCCCATCGACATGGATCATGGCGAAGAAGTCGCTGGTCATACGGCGTACAGCCGTACGGTGAATGGGCTGCATTTTGAATTGGTGAACACGCCAGAACAGGTAACGGTATATCAGGATGGTAAGATTCTTATGGAGGGGCCAGCAGGAATTCGGTTAATTACGGATCAGGGTGGACATTTGGAAGGCGTCATCGGAATGAGCGTGCGCACGATTGAGGGTGAACTGATCTATCGAGGGAATTCCATTCCGATTCGAATCAAAGGAAATGAACTCCAGCGGTATATAGAGGGAAGCTTGAAAACAGAACGGGATATCGGCATCATCTATCCTTCCTATCGCTAGTGCGTTTCCCGATGAATAGTTGCAACGCCAAAAGCGCAAGTGGCAAGGGTAGCTCCCCTGTACTTGCGCTTTTACGATTTTACTATCCTAATGGACTGTCCACGAAAATGAGCCTTCGCTTATGCTTTCCGCTCCCACGCAGGGTGGCGATAGAACTCAATCGTATCTATATAGTTCACCGTGTACTTCTGTTCAACTTCCGAAAGCTCCAGCAGCTTTCTGTCCATTTGTTTCAAACCCATGACCACATCATGCCGGAGAAGGTCCATTGCAATTTTGCCTACAAAGCCGCCTTCCATCTCTTTATGTTTATTACGAAATTCTTCATTATAGATCAGTTCCGGTGTAAACGATGCTTCAACAAATGCGTTGACAAGCGTAAGCTCATTACCCTCTATCTGTACCGCGATATAATAGTTGCCACGTTCATCCCGAATGAGGTCTTTATACATTTCCACGTCCATCTGAATCACTCCCTATATCTTAAGTTGTACCTTATCATGAGTAACATGGGCGCCATTTCGCTCACCTCTTGCCCTCGTCCATTCATATAGTAGGTATAAATGGCGAACGGAGGATTGCTTATGAATTGGCACCAACTTCATACAGGAAAAACACTTCAACAGCGTCTGGCCGAGTTCCAGGGACATCTGGCAGAATTGAATGCTCCATTGTCTGGTCTGGAACCTGGAATAATTAGAAAAGTATTTCCGCGCAATTTCATCAAAGTCAATCGGCAGTTATTTATTCCACTCAGTTTGTTTTCCATTCGTGTATTTGATGTACCACGAGCACGGCGAGGCATACGGGTAGGCATCCGCACGGTATTCCCATCCGGAAACGCATTTAACAATATCCGACTTGTTGGTGTTGGACTGGATTACATTGAGCTGCAGGGAAAAGGTAAATTCTCCTCACGTATTCTCTTTCCGCTAACTCAGGTCGAATCGATCTATCGTCCAACGAATAAAAAGAAGAAATAATGAGACCAGACATCGCTGAATTCATATCTGTGCCAGCAATCGCCCAATGAGAGAAACGATCCATGCCCTGGGTCAACCCCATGTCATGATATGCATATTTCTATTCCCTAGTATAACTCATACCTGCATTGGTCTGCTCGGATATTGTGCCATAGCAAAAAGCGGTGAGCACAGAACCCTTCTGTGTCTCACCGCGCAGATGCCTATCAATAATCATTGGAATCAGGAACGTATCACTCAGATGCCTGTCCACACATCCTTGGCATAACGACCTTCCTGCTGCAAACGTTCTAACCACGCATCGGCTTCCTCTGTGGAGTTGCCGCTGACATCAGCGTACGCTTTCTTGAGTGTTGCTTCAACATCAGGTGCCATCTTGCTGCCATCGCCGCAAACATACAGATGTCCACCCTGTTCGAGCAGAGGAATCAGTTTGTGGGCATCATCTCTCATTAGATGCTGCACGTAACATTTCTCTTCCCCGTCCACGCGGGAGAAGGCGGTATGAAGCTGGACAAGGCCCTCTTGCTCCGCAGTTTCGAGTTCATTTTTATATAAATAATCATGTTCAGGGTTGCGACATCCAAAATACAGATGGGCCTCGCCAACCTTCTCACCCTGTTCCTTCAGTACACGTCTTGCCTGAAGGAAACCACGGAATGGAGCTACGCCCGTCCCCGGACCAACCATAATGATCGGAGCCTCTGCAGTTTCTGGCAGTTCGAACCCGGACTCAGGCGTGCGTATGAACATGACAACCTCTTCACCCGGCTTCAAGTTCGCCAGATAGTTGGACGCTATACCTTTATATTCTCCCTGACCACTCCACGCCGGAGCACGCACTACGCTGACGGTTATGCTGGCCTGCTCAGGCTGCACTCGCGGTGAACTGGAGATTGAATAATATCGGGCTTTCAGGGAAGGCAGCAGTTCCAAAAACCGTTCGAAAGGCAGCTCACATGCTTCGTATTTCACCAAATAATCCAGCATGGATATGCGTTTCTTACGCACTTCTTCCATGTAAACAGACTCATCAAGAAGCGCTTCGAGCTCCTTCTTATGCGGTGGGCACACCGTGTACGCCGCCAGCTCCCTCAGTTGGGCCCGAGTTGCCGCTTCCTGAAGCTCCACACTGTGACTGAGCAGATCGACCAGACTAACCGGTTGGTGCAATGGCAGATGAGCTGCGCTGCGACCAGAGGCATCCAGAACCAGATGTTCCGTACCTGTGAATCCATATCGTTTCAGTACTCGTTCTACGAGCTCAGACGGGTTTTGCGGCAAAATGCCCAGGTGATCGCCTTCTTTATACGTTGCGCCTTCAGGCAGTTTAATCTCCAGATGACGTGTGCTTCGTTCACTGCCCGCATCATGAAGTTCCCGATTCTCAAGCACTTCAGCAACATGTGCATCATACGTATCCGCGAGCGGCGTTACCGCCAGTCCGCTGACAAACTGTACTGACAAGGAACTGCGCTCACTACCTGAGCTTGTGTTCAACTTGAGGCCCAGAGTTCGTGCCAAATCCGGCCATAGCTGCTCGGTCCAGTCTCCAACCTGTTTCTCAAAGTCCCCGCTGGCATCACTTTCTCCGATCGGTGATAACCGTTCTGCTCCTTTGGAAGATAACTGCTCATCAATCAAACGCGGGATACGCTGGTACGTGCTGGCCCAGTTGTGATCCCCACATCCGAGAACGGAGAATCGAACGCCTTGGAATTCCCCTGCATCCGCATGTTCAATCCACTCGACGAAATCCTTGGCATTGCTTGGTGGCTGACCATTGTAGGATGCGCTCACAATGATGACGACGCCTTCCTTCGGAAGTTTGCCTACACGATCATCCAGGGTAGCCACCTCGCTGCGGAAGCCCTGATATCTTGCGGTATCTGCGATTTCACGCGCAATGCCTTCCGCAGTCCCAAGATTAGATCCATATAGGACAAGCATCGGGGTGTGATGGGCATTTGCTGTATCCGGCTCTTGTCTTTTGGCAACCGGAGTCGGTTCCTCCACGGCAACACCCGGAACAGCCATGACCGGTTGCCCCCCGCGTGCACGAACACGAATCGTGAAGTTATCGGGTTTGAGCGTCAACGTTTCTTTCACTTTCAACTGATAGTCCGCATGATCGATGAATTCAAAATGCTTCAGGACCATTCCTAGCACAAGTGTTGCTTCCTGAAGGGCGAATTGCTGACCAATGCAGGCCCGCTGACCATTACCAAATGGTTTATAGGCGTCATGTGGCACCTTGCTCGGATCTTCGAACCGTTCCGGACGGAATTCCTCCACATCGTCTCCCCAAGCGTCGCGGTCCCGGTGCAGCTTGGGAATGAGTACACTGACACTATCCCCTTTTTGCAAAGGATATTTCCCGTCCAGAACAAGATCTTTCTTCGCGTATAAGGAGAATGCCGGAGCCGTAGGCCACAACCGCAATGCTTCGTTCAAAACCATACGAACATATTTCAGATTGCGGACCTGATTGTATGTCGGAACCGGATCTTTCAGAATCTGATCTGCTTCAGCTTGAGCCTTGGCAAGGGTATCCGGGTTTTTCATTAAATAATAGATGGCAAAGGACAACAGGCCACTCGTCGTCTCATGTCCAGCAATCAGGAAGGTGATGATCTGGTAACGGATATTTTCATCGTCCAGCGTTTCCCCGGTTTCCGGGTCCTTGCCACTAAGCATATGGGACAACAGATCGTCCGCCCCTTCCTGGGGCTGCTCCTTGCGCTCCGCAATAATATGATCCACCAGAGAGTACATCGAACGGATATCCTGCTCAAACTGTTTCTTTTTCGTGATCATCAGCTTGTCTTGCAGACGCAAACGCTGCAACGAACTCATCGATTCGTCTAGTGCTCGAACCATACTGGTAATGAAGGGATGCGGTTCTTCCCGGTAAAAGCTGTTAAATCGGTAGTTGAATCCACACAATCCAATCGTATCCAGGGTGAGACGAGTCATATCATCAGGTACGTTAACCGTCTCATCCGGATTCAATCTGGACCACTTCTGCACGAGTTGTACAGCGAGATCAATCATTTTGTTGTGATATCCCTGCATCGCACGCTGGCTGAAGCTGGGCAGCAACACATTGTGAGCTTTTTTCCAATTCGGTTCTTGAGTCCAACTCGTAAACAGGCCATCTCCGGCAAATGCACGTACCTTCTCCAGCGGTGCCCATACCCGTTTATCGAATTTGGATTCGTCGGTTACCTCGGCTACCAGTTCGTGACCTGAAATATACAATTCACTTCGGCCAGGATAATCCATTCGAAAAATGGGGCCATACTCTTCAGCGAGTTTCACCAGGGATTGTACAGGCTCATCGGTATTTAACTGTGGTAAGTTTCCTAAAGGCCCAAAAGTTTTGGGTTGGGGAACTGAAATTTGCGCCATAATACTCACTCCTCTTCCAAGTGTTACGTTCGACTAAAAAATAATACTTTTGTTCAATTACGACTTCAGATCAACAGACATGACTACATTTTCTGCAAATTTTCATATTTCATCCAGATAACCTGAAATTCATACCGGAACCAACTGACCAAAATGGTATATTGGTCAGTTTAGATTAAAAAAAATGGGTTCCTTCGTTATCTTTCTTTTACCCTAACATTTCCAGTCCTAATCTTCAACAGTCTCAAAGTCTTAGGACCAATGGGTATCCATCCGAATTGGCATGAGTAAATTTCCCCTTTGGTCCCTCCATATAGAGATTATTTTGCTCTGAACGAAAACTAGAATTTCGAAGATACACAGTTCATTAAACTCAAACTAGGCCTGTCTCAGCAGGTTCCGAATCGCTGACTCCATCTCTATCGGTGCAACCGTAGTCTCATAGCGACCACTCACTTCCCCGGTTCGATTAATCAGAAATTTGGTAAAATTCCATTTGATCCCGTCTCCCCGGTATAATTCGGGATGTTTCTCCTCTAGGAATTGATCCATCCACCAACCTTCTTCCGATTCCATGTCATAACCCTCAAATGGGGCTGTATCGACCAGATAGCGAAACAAAGGATGTATGGACTGTCCGGTAACCTCGATCTTCTCAAAAATCGGAAAGGATATATGAAAATGATTCCTACAATACTGAGCTATCTCATCATTGTTGCCCGGCTCCTTCTGATTAAACTGATCACAGGGAAACGCCAGGATCTCCAGTCCTTGATCACGATACTGCTCATACAGGTGTTGAAGCTCCGTAAATTGTCGAGAGTAACTGCACTTGCTGGCTGTATTCACGATAAGTAGCACTTTCCCCTCAAAAACAGATAAATCGCCCACGTGTCCATCCATGAATGGAACCTGATAAGAAAATATACTCATTCATAACGCCTCCTTGGTCGGTTCTCACATGAACCTATCTTGGAATGGATTATACGCCGCTTCTCTTGATAGGTTAAATATATAATAATTATAATATTAATAGTTTTTATCTATAGAATATTTTTATCTACTGCCATATGATTGAATGGCTCATGATCCCTTTCATAATGGACATACTAGACATAGAAAAAACTGCCCTTCGCAGACAAAAAGCTGCTTTTGGACAGTCATTCGTTAAGGTTGTGCATTTCGAAATGTAGCTAACCCATAATAAGACCATATACAATCCCCGGCCCATGAACACCAATCGTCAAATCATTTTCAATATCAGAAGAACGACTAGGACCGGAAATAAAATGTATGCCTGCCGGAAGATTCTCTCTTCCCGCTTCATCGAATCGATCAAGCGTTTCACCAAGTCTGGTGTAGAGCCGTTCAACTGGAATAATAATGATGAGTACGGTTGGCAATAGACTCACTGAGCGTCCCTTTTCTGGCGAAGAAAGCACCGTGACAGAACCCGTATATGCTGTGGCATAATCCGCCATTACTACACCGATATCTGCCTCGGCTGCCCGTGCCTTCCAGTTCTCCTCTGCTTTGCTGTTCCATACAGAAATCTGCACATCGGGAAGTTGCTCTTCCAATCCAAGATCCGTCAGTGCCTGTTCATTCTGACGTATGATATATTTCGCACTCAATTCATTAGATTTATTAGCGATAAAGTCCGAGGCTTCGCCAATGTCTTTTACCCGTGCAATATGAGCACCTACACTCACAAAATTATCGGTGAATGCCTGTATGCGCTTATCTATGTCCCACTCCAAATCCGTCCAGAATGCGGGTGCACCGCGAAAAGGTTGAGTCGGAGCATGTGTCTGCCGAGGTCTTCTCAATTTGGAGGCGATGTCATTCATAAAGTTCTCTTGCTTCGCACGAGACTTCTTCTCCAATTGCTCCAGCCATTCCTGATGTTCAGTGTTCATGTTGACCACCACCCCCCTCGCGCTCACGCAGAATCTGTTCCATTCGATCCCGAACGGAAGAATCCATTTCTTTCTTCTCCTGATTCAGCTCCTGATCCAACTTGTTCCATTGCTGCCGGAAGGAACGCTTCGCGAGGCTTGGCGCAACCCGATAGCTGTTCCAGCCTTTGAGGGGCCCAAGTTTAAGTGAAATTCCGTTATTCCGAACAATGGCTTTCTGACCAATCTGTCCGAGACGTATAGCCGCTCCGAATCGTTTAGAATTGGATACAACCGCTGCAAAACCTTTCATACCAGCGCTCTCAAGCTTATTGCCATGGCCCTTTTCCACCTTGCGTCTACGTAAATATACGAGCATATCATGCAGCGGAATTTTGACAGGACAGGCTTCATAACAGGCTCCGCACAGACTGGAAGCACCCGCGATGTCGTTCCATTCATCGATGTTGCCATTGAGTGCAGGTGTAAGTACCGCTCCAATCGGTCCACTGTAGGTTCCACCATAGGCATGCCCGCCGATATGACGATATACCGGACAAGCGTTCAAACATGCACCACAACGAATACAGTTCAACAGCTCCTGAAACTCGGGATCACCCAACTGAAGTGAACGTCCATTATCCACGATAATAATGTGCATTTCATCTGGCCCGTCCCCGTCTTCTGTTCGGCGAGGGCCGGTTATACCTGACATATACATCGTCAATTTTTGACCTGTCGCGGAGCGTGGCAGTAAGGTTGCCATCACCTCGAGATCCGTCCAGGATGGAATGATACGCTCCATGCCCATTAAGGTAATCTGTGTTTTTGGCACGGTGGATACCATACGGGCATTGCCTTCATTTTCGAATAGGACCATGGAACCCGTTTCCGCAATCGCAAAATTGCAGCCGGTCATGCCTATTTCTGCTTCAAGAAACTTCTCACGCAGCTTTTTGCGTACAAATCCGGCAAGTACGGTGGTGTCCGGTTCCAGAATTTCTCCCGCTTCCTTGGACAACAGGTCCGCAATCTGGTATCGATTTTTGTGAATAGCCGGAATGACGATATGGGATGGGGCTTCACCCGCCAATTGAATGATATATTCGCCCAGATCGGTCTCTATTGCTTCAATACCTGCGGATTCCAATACATGGTTGAGATGCACTTCCTCGGACACCATGGACTTGGATTTTACCACGGTAGAAGCCTGCTTGTGAGCCGCAATATCAAGTGCTATTGCGGCTGCCTCTACCGAAGTATCCGCAAAATGAATATGAACTCCATTGGCACGTGCATTATTGACGAATTCATTCAGGTAATAATCCAGATGTGCGATCGTATGCAGACGAATCTGACGTCCACGTTCGCGCCATTCTTCCCAGTTGCCATGTTCTTCGGATGCGGACTTCTTGCCATTACGCAATCGCTCTGTCGTAAACTTGACGGCTTTCCGCAGGAAGTCATCATTCAAAGCCAGTTCTGCACGTTCTTTGACGGTAACATCCATTACACCGGGTTGACTCATCCTGTTTGCACCCCCTCATAGAGCAGTTCGGCCAAATGCATCACACGCACTGGTTCATTCCGATACCGCAGATTACCTGCGATATTCATTAGACAGGCCATATCCAGTCCTACCAATACTTCAGCTTCCGTTTCTTTGATGTGATCTACCTTTTCTGTGACCATGGCACCAGATATATCCGGCATTTTGATGGCAAAGGTACCCCCAAAGCCGCAGCAATCCTCTCCGTAAGGAAGGGGAACAAATTCCAAACCTTTTACTGCCGAAAGTAATGCCATAGGCTCATCCTTTACGCCTAACAAACGACTGCCATGACAGGAGGGATGGTATGTAACCTTATGCGGAAAATGTGCACCCAAATCCGTGATGCCAAGCACCTGAACGAGGAACTGCGTGAATTCGTAGGCTTTGGCTTCCAAACGTTTAGCCTTCTCCAGCCACACAGGTTCATCGACAAACAGCTCGGGATAATGATGAATCATGTACGTACAGGAGCCCGAGGGACAGACGACAAAATCACTATCATCAAAGGCTTCCAGAATCGTTTTGGCGGCTACCCGTGTCTCATCCCAATACCCGCTGTTGTAGGAAGGCTGACCGCAGCAGGTCTGCACGGGCGGGAAATCCAACCGAACGCCATGAGCGGCGAGCAATCTCACCATCGCCTCCCCCACGCGGGGATATATGGCATCGCTGAGGCAGGTAATGAATAAGGAGACCTTCATGATTACACGCTCCTATAACTGATGAATTGTTGTTATAACGCATATAAGTATCAAATACCGTATTGTTTTATACCCTTGTGATTGAGACATCATAGCTGTTCAGTCGTTCTATCAAATCATCACCAAGCGACTGATCCGTGATCACCGCATGAACCGCATTTAACCCGGTTACCCGGGCAAATGCACGAACCCCAAACTTGCTCGTATCTGCAAGCAAAATGACCTGGTCGGATATACCGACCATTTTCTGCTTCAACCGTGCCTGAAGCTCATTGGATTCACTGATTCCGCCACCTTCCAGATGCACACCTTTACAAGAGAGGAACAATTTATCGACATGATATGTCTCCAGGGAACGTTCGGCGAGCGGACCAACAAAAGACAGAGATCGTTGGGCCAACTGGCCACCAGTCGAGATGACTTCAATCTTGTCCCTGCTGCTCAGTTCGGTGGCTACCTGTATGGAGTTGGTCAATACGGTCAATGGCATATCTGGCATATTGGCCGCCATATACCCTGCTGTCGTGCTGGCATCCAGTAGAATTCGGTCACCCGGACGAATCATGGATAGAGCCGATTGGGCAATTCTTTTCTTTTCCTCTGCATGTGTTGTTTCCCTTACCCGGTAAGGGATCTCCGGCTGCTCTTCCTTCACGCTGACAGCGCCACCATGGGAACGGCGCAGTCGCCCTGCTTGCTCCAGCCGGTCGAGATCACGCCGAATGGTCTCTTCTGTTACCCGGCAGTGCTCACTAAGCTCGGATACACGCATGCTGCCCTTAACATTAACCATCTCCACAATCCGGTCATAGCGCTCTGCTGCCAGCATGTTACACCTCGCTCCCGGCTTGTGATTTGGGCGAAGCCGTCAACCTTAGGAATCTGCCGTAGGCCTCTTCCCAGATGGGTCTGTCCTTTGGTTCATAATCAGTAACTGGGAATGAATCACGAATGACCTTGCGGGCTTCCCATATATCCTTAAAGGCTCCGCTTGCCATCCACTGTACAGCCATGTTCCCGATCGCACTACCTTCTGCTGGCCCCGCCCATACCGGTTTGCCAATGGAATTGGCTGTCCACTGACATAACAAGCGATTCTGAATGCCACCACCGACCATATGCAATCCATTAAAAGACTGTCTGGACAGTTGTTCTGTCCATTCCAGCACCCTCCGATACTTCAGTGCAAGGCTCTCCAGAATAGAACGGGCAATAGCCCCCTGATCTTGCGGCTCAGTCTGCCCTGTATCACGGCAATATTGTTGTATACGAGAGGTCATATCCCCTGCTGGCATAAACCGCTCATCATCGGGATCAAACAGACTCGCAAATGGAGGAGCAAGTTCCGCCCTGCTCAGTAACTCCGCATAGCTGATTCCCTGTCCTTTCCGTTCCCATTCACGCATGCATTCTTGCAAAATCCACAGGCCCATGATGTTCTTAAGCAAACGGAACGTACCGCCTGCCCCGCCCTCATTCGTAAAGTTGAGCGCCAAACTCTCGGAACTGATGGCGGGGTGATCAATCTCCGTGCCCATAAGTGACCAGGTTCCGCAGCTTAGGTAAGCAAATGAACGCTCTGTTGCCGGAACAGCCACAACCGCCGAACCTGTGTCATGCTCTGCAACCGCAATAACCGGAATGGCAGATAAGCCAAGATCACTGCAAATGCTGCTGCGCAGCTGCCCCACTCGAGTACCTGGCATGACTGCTTCTCCGAACAGTGTCTCCGAAATACCGATATGTGCAAGCAGTTCACTGTCCCAATGCCCTATGGTTGGATTGTATAGCTGTGTTGTGGTGGCGTTGGTAAACTCATTCACCGCTTCACCGGTCAGAAAGTAACGAAGCAGATCGGGGATCATGAGGAAACGCTCCGCTTCGTTAAGCAGTGGGGAGCCTTTCCGCTTAAGCGTAGCCAACTGGTACAGTGTGTTAAAGCTAAGAAACTGGATGCCTGTGCGTTCGAAAATTCGCTGAGAGGTCAATTCCTTACGCACCTGATCCATCATGCCGTTAAATTGTGCATCACGGTAATGATATGGATTGCCCAACAATTCACCATGACTCCCAAGTAGTCCAAAATCAACCGCCCAGGAATCAATCCCCAGACTTTCAGGCTGCTCTCCCTTTTGTTTAACATGGTTCAGCCCTTCCAGCAATTCATGGTGCAGCCTCAATATATCCCAGTGCAGCCGCTCCCCCGCTTTTACCGGTTCATTCTTGAACCGATGGATCTCCATCGTTTCCATTCCCCGATCATTCAGATGACCCAGCAGTGCTCTCCCGCTTCCAGCACCCAAATCATACGCCAGCACACTCACCGCTCTTCACCAGCCCTTCATCCCATACTATATTTTCGCTCTTGAATATTTCTTGATTTCAATCATAGCTGCTCTGCACTTTATTCTTTATTTTGTTGTTTGTTTATTTTTGTTTTATACTGTTTTGCTTTATTTTACGAGTATATCATCATTGTAAGCGTTTGAATACCCTGTGATTGGTTTCTTTTACCCATACCAAAAACGACTCTCTCCACTCGGGAGGAGCCGCCTTCCTGTTATTTTACGTATAAAAGCTGTTTTTACTAACACCGGACTGGGGCTGCACATCTCTTTCAAAATGCTTAAACCTGGTCCCCTGATATGTCAGCATGCCTCGGTCATGTTCCACAAGCATACCGTAGTCACTCCCACCTACGTTCAGTTCTACCCGTTCACCGTTGTCGAGCTCAAATGTAATGTAATAGTAAGTGGAAGCCCTGCTGTCCCCTGTTCCCCCGCTAACTCTAGTTCGCTTTGCCACAATCGTTGAATGCAAGGTTAACAGCGCTGATGCATTATTCGATGACCATGTGCGTACCCCTGAAATAATGGCATAAACAATGACACCAGCAATGATGAGAAAAACGCCACCGATAAAAATGGATCCAAACGCACTCATTGCTCCAAACTCATTGAATCCAGCAAAAAAACCACTCTGATTGCCCTCAAATCCCGGAACATCATTCATGTCATCAAAAATACCGAAGCCATCCATGCTTAACCAGCCCAGTGATGAAGATATGCTCAATGACGTCATTCATCATCGTTCCCTTCTCCCTGCAAATTAAGATGCACCGCCCCCTGCCAAGGAGACGGTGCACGCAGACAACCCTACAAGCCTTGTCCGTATACTATATGAACCTGATTACGAATACAGACGTTCAAGTTCATCGACCAGACTGCCAACATAGGCAACAGCAGCACGAATCGGCTCAGGTCCAGACATGTCCACACCCGCAAGCTTCATCAGCTCTTGCGGATCAAGGCTTCCTCCCGCTTTCAATGCATCAAGCCACCGATCAACGGCAGGCTGCCCCTCTTCCCGAATCAGCTGTGCAGCAGCGGTAGATGCCGTCAGACCTGCTGCATATGTATATGGATACAATCCCATATAATAATGAGGCTGTCTCATCCAGGTCAATTTCGCCCCTTCATCAATCACCAGATCAGGCCCCCAGAACTCGGAGAGAATGTTGCCTTTCAGCTGACTTAACGTCTTCGCTGTGATAGGTTCATCCTTAGTTGCGAGTGCGTACACCTGACGCTGCAATTCACCTTCAAGCAGATGCGTAACAAAGTTATGGTAATACGTATTGAGCAATTGCAAAATGACCCAACGACGCATTCTCGGATTATCAGAACGTTTCAACAAATGATCTGCCAGCAGCATTTCATTCATTGTCGAAGGCGCCTCTATGAAATAGAGGGACGGTCGTGTATTCGTAAGACGTTGGTAATGCCCGGCAAGCATGAAATGTCCAGCATGTCCCACTTCATGGGCAAGTGTAAATGCTCCGCGCATATTGTTTGCCCATGAGATCAGGATATAGGAATGAGAACCATATATGGACGAACAAAAAGCTCCTGTCGATTTGCCCGCATTATCTGCGTAATCTACCCAGCGCTCACTAAATGCACGCTCCACAATGTCGCCATATTCCGGTCCCATCACGGCAAGAGCTTCACGAATGAGCGTGCAGGCTTCCTCATATGTAATGGCAGGGCTGAATTCAGGGTCCAGTGGTGCTTTCAGATCACAGAACATCAGCTTGTCCAGACCTAACTCACGTTTCTTGAGAGCTGCCAGTCTGCGCATGTGAGGTGCGAGTTCCTGCTGGATGATGTCCAGTACATTGTTATACATCTCTTTGCTTACCTGCTGCGGGCTGAGCAGCATATCTGTAACATCATCATATCCACGCAGCCTGGACATGACGACCTGTTTCTTCACTTCGGTTGCGTAACCTTCAGCAAACGTATTTTTGTAATCATTCAGCTTGGAGCTGAATGCAGCATACGCAGAGCGGCGCAGCTTTGTATCCGATGACATTTCATAATTATTCTCATAGAATGACCAGGACAGCGGGCGGTTATTGTCATCGCCATCAAGTGCATCGTCAAACGTCATGTCTGCTAATTTACCACGCAGATAGATCCGGTATGGCGAGTCCAGCACTTCCCCGAGGGAAGCGAGTACCTTCTCCGTTTCGGGCGAAAGACGATGTGCCTTTTCCTGAATTAGACGATCCAAACTGCGGGCATACGGCTGCAAACCCGGAAGTTCTTCAATATAACGTTTAACCGTTCCATCCGGAAGATCCACGATCTCGGAATTCACAAAAGACAAGGACGACGACAAATTCGATAAGATGTCTCCCGCCTTGGCTGAATTCTCAATATTCACGGGATTGGTACTGTCCTCCGACTGTTTCAGCCGGGCATATGAAGCTGTTTTGCTAATGCGTTCCTGCAAAGCTTCGCGGGCATCCAGACAGGCCAGCAGCTGCTCAGCGCCTTCGCCCAGATGTCCTTTAAATGTTTCGATATGGGCAGCAGCTTCAGGCAGTGATCTAAGCTCCTGCTCCCACTCTGCGTCTGTCCCAAACAAGTCTCGCAAGTCCCAGGTAGTCTCTTGGTTTACTTCATCGCGTGTACGTATTTTTTCCATCGTTAACTGTCCTCCTCCTTGCATTTCCAATATCTCTCATCGTATCATATTCGGAGCATTTATGCCTTACATATCCTAAAATGAGCCTTTTGGTTCAAGGGATTATAGATTGGACTAAAAAATATTCACACTTACCACTCCGACGGAAGAATAACCTTCCGATCGCTGTTATCCCCAGATTTTTTGATCCCTTTTCTAAAGGGGAAATCCGGGGATAAGCATATGCTTCCGATGCAGCTTTCTTTCAGAAGCTTTTAGGCTAACGCTTCGCTTCTTCAGGCTATTTCTGCCTTCTACGTTTCAAGAAAACTTTTTTAAAACTGTCAGTGAATTAGAGGGAAAGAAAAACCGCCAGGTAATGGAAGTGTCCATTTACCCGGCGGTTCGTCTGACTATAACTTATTCTGATTTCCAAATTACATTTTCACCATAGTTTTTACCCCAGTTATACATCGCATGCAGCACGGGCATCAGGCTCTGTCCGTGATCCGTCATCGTATATTCCACACGAGGAGGTACTTCTGCATACACCTTGCGCTCAATTAGCTTGTCTTCCTCCAGCTCACGCAACTGGTTGGTCAGCATCTTTTGGGTAATATGAGGAATCAATCGCTTCAATTCACTGAAACGTTTGGTGCCTTCAAGACCCAGATGCCATAAAATAATCAGTTTCCATTTGCCGCCAATAACAGCAAGGGTCAATTCTTTCTCACAGTTGATCTCTTTCAAGTTGATGCGTTCCTTGACTTCGGTTGCCATGGCTCCGAGCCCCCTTTTCTTCCACTCAATATTATATCGCTAAAATGCATTTCGCATATCACAAGAACACTCCGCAACAGGAGAACTTGCCGCTCCCTTGTATCATATAACGGGTTCATTGGTTCGATACAGCTTGTATACATTCTACTACAGCAAGACTCTGATGTTAAGCAAACCCCGAATCAGACCACAAACAACGATAGCAGAAAAGACCGGAACTCCCTCTTGTTTAAGGGTATTCCGGTCTTCCATCTATTCTACTTCATCAAGTTTATGACATATGGTCTATTCCAGGTTGGCATGACGCCCAAACATGTCTGCTCCAGTCATACTCTTCAATTCCATCATGGTGAGCACCAGTGCATCCATGCTCAGCAGCAGCCCCTGTTCAAACAGAGAGCCCATCGGCTGAATGGTCACTTCGGTTCCGGCGGTCGCCGTATCCTCTTTGGCAGAGGCAGGGAGACGAACCACGGTATCGGACAGCTGTCCAATGGTGGACTCTGGTTTAATTGTGATCAGACCCACAGGAGCACCTGCTTTACTGGCCTTCTGAGCCATCGCTGCCAGACTGCCTGTCTCCCCTGAGCCTGAGCATAACAAGAGGAAGTCTTTCGGAGAGATCCCTGGCGTAACGGTCTCCCCAACTACATATACCCGCAGACCCATCTGCATCAATCTCATCGCAAAAGCCTTTCCCATCAGACCGGATCGGCCTGCGCCTGCCACAAAAATCTGTTCGGCAGCCAGAATATGTTCCGCCATGGCCTGCATCTCCGAGTCGTCGATCTGGCTTAGCGTACGTTCCAGCTCCTTCAAGATGTCCACTGCGTATTGTCGGCTGCTCATCTGTCTTACCCTTGTTGAACCAAACGTTGCATCTCAGCTGCTACTTTAGCTTTGTCTGCTTGTCCAGTGATACCGCCACCCACAATCACCAGATCCGGTTGTGCTTTGATCACTTCAGGCAATGTTTCCAGCTTGATGCCACCAGCTACAGCTGTTTTTGCATTTTTCACGGCTTGTTTGATCGTTTGCAGATCTTCGAACGGGCTTTGTCCTTCAGCTTGCAGGTCATAACCTGTGTGTACACAGATGTAATCTACGCCAAGCGAATCAACTTCGCGAGCACGCTGTTCAAGATTAGGCACGTTGATCATGTCCACAAGAACTTGTTTGTTTTGTTTCTTCGCTTCTGCTACTGCACCTTTGATCGTACTATCATTGGTTGCCCCAAGCACAGTGATCAGATCCGCACCAGCTTCAGCTGCTTTCATGATTTCATAACCACCAGCGTCCATAATTTTAAGGTCTGCAAGAACTTGCAGATTAGGGAATGCTTCTTTCATCGCTTTTACCGCGTGCAAACCTTCATTAATAACGATTGGCGTACCAATCTCAACGATATCGATATATTGTTCAACTTCTTTAACAAGTGCAATACCTTCAGGGATGTTTACCAAGTCCAATGCCAATTGCAATTTCACGATTCATTTCTCCTTTTGTTGTTCGAGTATGAGTATATCCTGTAAAGGATGTTAAAATATTTAGCCTGCACCGTTCAGCCAGTTCAGATGCATGCAATGTTTGTCATGGCTACTCATTCATTGTAGAACCCGACTATCCGTTAAGGAAGTACGCACTTTGAAGTCAGGTAGTTACTTGCACGATACTATTGATTGAATTACATTGTTATATGAACTTAAATTCGAAAATAAGTTATCGTTCACAATCCACATATGTGGTTATCTGCGAATTCATGTGCTCCTCTTCTCATCAAAAAAGACCCCGCCACAAGGACAGGGTCTTTCCAAAGTATCAAGTCAACAAGATTATACAAATTGATCCTGAAAACGTATTTAAACCTCTCGGTTAATCATTCAAATCTTGGATTTACAGATAAACAGGTTTCACGCATACCGGCTTGGATACACCTGTGCTGTGGCCTGTGTATTTCAGACGCCCGCTCTCCTGATCCACTGTAAAGGAAACGATATTGTTGGTATCGCGGTTAGCTGCGATCAGCAGTTTGCCATTCGGAGTCAAAGCAAAGTGACGTGGGTGTTCACCCTCAGCAGATACATGCTCAACCAGTTTCAAATGTCCTGTTTCAGCGTCTACTGCAAATACCACGATGCTGTCATGCCCGCGGTTCGAACCGTATACGAAACGACCATCGTTTGATACGGCGATTTCAGCTGTTGTGTTTTCACTGCCGTCATAGCCGTCAGGCAATGTGGACACGGTGGAAACCTCTGTCAACGTGCCTGCTGCTGCATCATAACGGAAAGTCGTAATGGAAGAATCCACTTCGTTAATAACATAGGCGAATTGACCGTTCGGATGAAATGCCAAGTGACGAGGTCCTGCACCCGGATGTGTTTTGGTTTCACTGTGCAGTACGAGTTCATTCTTGCCTGCATCAATGGAGTAGATTGCGATTTTGTCCGCACCCAGATCCTGTACCATCATGTATTTTCCATCCGGGCTGAAGAATGCAGAATGCACATGCGGCTTGTCCTGACGTTCAGGATGCGCACCTTTGCCTTCATGTTTCTTTTCATCCAGAAGCACGCCAACTTCACCGTTATCCGTCAGGGCTTGCAGACCCACCAGACCACCGTGGTAGCTGGAAAGGATCAAGTAACGTCCGGAAGGATCACGTTGGATATGACATGGTGGAGCCGAAATGGAGTCATGACGATTCAGCAATGACAATTTTCCTGTTGAAGGATCAATGCTCAGAGCTACAGCTTCAGACATTTTATTACCTTCGGCAGACGCCGTCTCACCGATCGCATACAGTTTATTACCTTCAGCATCCACGTTTACAAACGTTGGATTTTTCACGCCCGCGATGCCGTCAAGCTTGGAGAGGTTACCTGTATCCTCATTCAATTCATATGCGTAAATGCCCTCATTTTCCGCTTCGGCATAAGAGCCGACCAATACGAGCAAGCGTTTTGATTCACTCATTACAGTTTCCTCCTCTATGTGTATGTAATCTGGTTGCACCTCTTCTATAATAAATCTGCCATATCAAAATAGCAATCCACCGCCCCTGCGCATCCATCAAAGAAGTGGCCTCAAACATATGCTCATTACGCAAGTCAATACCAAAATCCATTCCCGACAAAGGTCAACTTCTGCTATGATAAAATAGGTTTTTCATCCAGAAAGGACTGAATTTCGATTGTTTAATTCATTTCTGCTCACGTTATATCATGTATTTCTGCCCATATCGCTTCCCGTAATCGGAGGCATATTGTTAAAACGGTTCAAAAATTGGGATACTCGGCCGCTGTCGACCTTTTCCCTCTATATTTTGAGCCCTGCGCTTATCTTTGATACACTGCTGCATGCTGATATTACATGGACAGACGTAACCGGCACATTCTGGTTCTCCATCATCAATCTGATCGCCCTGTGGGCACTTGCTGAACTGCTGAGCCGAATATTCCATCTTGGGGCAAGCGAAAAAGCGGGACTTACCCTTGTCTCCACGTTTACGAACTGCGTGAATTATGGGCTCCCGCTTGTGTTGCTTGCCTTTGGACAGCTTGGATTGGATAAGGCTTCGGTATATGTCATCGGACAGATGATCATTGTAAACACGGTAGGTATCTTTTTTGCTGCCAGATCGGAATTCACGGTCAAAAATGCGATTCTATCCGTCTTCCGCATGCCTTCCATCTATGCTGCTGCGATAGCCATCATCCTACGTGCATCCAATCTGAGCTTACCAGTGGCACTGGATGGAGGCATCTCCATGCTCGCAGCCGGTTACTCTCCTGTCGTACTGGCCATTCTCGGTGCACAGATGCTCAGACCACGTGGTTCCGTCGAACCTTGGAAACCTAACGTGCGCAAAGCGTTCTGGACTGGACTTATAGTACGGCTTGCTGCAGCACCAGTACTCTCATATCTAATCCTGACTGCACTTCAGATTGAAGGAACGTTATTCAGTGTGCTGCTGATCCTAGCGTCCATGCCGACCGCAGTGAACGCCGTAATTTTGGCCGAGCAATTCAATGCGTCTCCGCAGTTTGTGTCCCGCTGTATTCTGTGGACAACTGCTGCGTCCATGGTCATTCTGCCGATCATGATTGTGATGTCTTCCTGATCAGCACGGAAGCTGAAGTTGGAGACATCGCTGCCTGCTTGCGTTTCTCCAACCGACGTTCAAAGCGACGTTTCAGTGCTCTGACATAGAAGAACTTGACGACAAAGTAAGAAATCACACCCAGGATGACCCCAAAGACGGACATGCCTGCCAGAATATCCAGACCACCCCGCAATAGTTCACTTAGCGCGGACCAGTTACCGCGAAACAGCTCCATAAAGGCACTCTCATGAACAAGCCCCTGCCCCATGCTGTGCGCCGGCAATATCCAGGAACCAATTTGCTTGGCAAGTGGCATCAATATGATGGGCAGGAAAGTTAGCTTGCCGACCACGTTGCCCACAATAGCCGCTGGCAGTGAACCACCGGACAAACGTACAATCGGATAGAACACGAGATATACCAGTGATGCTGTGGAAATGACGATCAATTCCAGACCAAAACCCAAAGCAAATCCGGTAGATACTTTATGTGCCCCGCCGGGAGCACGTAACAATTTGAGAAAATTAAGCTTCAAAGCACGTGTTAAACGCGCAAAACGTGAGTTTTTGCTTTTCTGTAGGTTCATACCGAACTTCCCCTTATCTTACACAAATGACGGCTGAAGCCGCCTACTCTTCAGTATATCACACCGCGTTAACGCCTGCTGTTATAATCACTGGCTGTGTCTCAATGGCGACGTTACCTGCTACCGCTCTGGAGATCATGCAGGACTCTTCTGCTTTATGTGCCAAGCGCTCCGCCTTCGTTACATCAGCATCAGATGCATCCGCTTTGAGCACAATGCGAGGTCTGTGTGTGATCCGTTCGTACGTAAATACGTTATTGGTAACATCCACTGTCGCTTCGGACTCCAGTGTCAGCTCATCCGGTGTAATCTCCGATCGCTCCAGCATTGCTGCCAGCGTAATCAAATAACAGGTGGACGCTGCACCCAGCAGCATTTCATCCGGATTGGTACCGGTACCCGGACCACCCATCTCCTGTGGAATCGAAATGACTGTTTTTAACCCGCCTGCATCAATATGCCCTTCACTGTTACGTCCACCATTCCAAGTAGCTTTCAGGTGAAAAGGATGTTTCATTATATTCATTCCTTTCTAATTAGACACGGACACATGCTATGGATTGTTCGTTCAGTGCGCTAACCTGCTCTTCCTCTAAGCCCAGATCCGTTATTACTTTTGCCACACTGCTGAGTTCAGCCACTCTTGTAAAAGCCTGCACGCCAAACTTGCTCGAATCCGCCAGCAAAATAACTTCATCAGCTATGCTGATCATCTTCTGCTTCACCAGCGCCTGCAATTCATTCGACTCACTGATGCCCTTGGTCAAATGTACACCTTTGCAGGATAAGAAAACTTTATCCACATGATACGCATCAAGCGACCGTTCAGCTAGCGGCCCTACAAACGATAGGGACTTCGAAGCAAGCTGCCCGCCTGTCGCGATTACACGGATCTGTTCCTTGTTACTCAGCTCCGCTGCGACCTTAATGGAGTTGGTCAACACGGTGAGTGGTATGTTCGGCAGTCCAGCCGCCATATACCACGCAGTTGTACTGGCATCGAGCGCTATCCGGTCACCGTGCTCTACCATTTTCAACGCTTCGTCCGCAATTCTGCGTTTCTCTTCTGCATGAGTTACAGCCCGCTCCGGATAAGGGATCTCCGACTGCCCCTCTTCTTTATATTTTACGCTGACAGCCCCGCCGTGGGAACGTCTGAGCCTTCCCGCCTGCTCCAGCTTGTCCAGATCACGACGGATCGTCTCTTCCGTCACACCGCAGCGCTCACTCAGCTCGGTTACGCGCATACTTCCCTGGGAATCTACCCATTCCACAATTTTCTCATAACGTTCAGCCACGAGCATCTTCATTCACTCCAAACCGTTGATTATCCAAGATGAATCCTGTTCATCCCATCATACCACAGTGCCCCCGGAAGTAGAATTTCATCAAGGGCGCAGAGGGTGCAAAAAAGAGGGAGCTTACGCTCCCTCCATTTCGAATGAAATTGTGTCTTATTTATCGTCAGCCATAGGGAACCAGCCCGGTGTGTGAATAATTGCATTCCAAAGACCGTCAGGGATAACCAGACGTTCCTGATCCGATTTGGTGAGAATCGTCTCAATATCTTCTTCACGTCCGCTTTCGATTTTCTCAACCCAGTCAGGCTCGATAATCAGCTCACGACCGATCGCAAGCAATGGCACACCACTCTGAAGAGCTTCGGCTGCCTCATCTGCCGTATGGATGGCACCTACGCCAATGACAGGCAGTTTACCATCCACGCGATCAAGGATAAATTCAATTCTGGAGCGAGTATCTGCTTCACCACGTCTTGGCTTGGACCAGAACTCGTTGACGGATACATGCAGGTAATCCAGATTTTTATCTTTCAGCGCATCAACCAATGCATACGTCTCTTCCATGGTCAGTCCCGGTGTTTCCGGCTCTTCTGGGGAGAAACGGTATCCAACGATAAACGGCAGTTTCGTATGTGTAGCTACAGCCTTCTGGACCTCATCCACCACAGCCAGTGGGAATGTGAGACGTTTCTCGATGCTTCCACCCCAACGATCTTCACGTCGGTTGGAATGCGGAGAGAAGAACTGCTGAATCAGATAACCGTTCGCACCATGAATCTCAACACCGTCGAAGCCAGCTTCAATGGCGCGGCGGGTTGCTTCTCCAAAGTCCTTGATGATGGACGTAATTTCGTCATCAGACAACTCTCTTGGTACAGGAGATCCCGGACGCTCACTGGCAACAGCGCTTGGAGCAGCGACTTGACCCGCTGGCACCGCTTGTTCTGGCGTGAGACGACCTGCATGGAAAATTTGCAGTACGGCTTTGGAACCTTGCTGCTTAATCGTATCGGCCAGACGTTTCAGACCGGGAATAAAGCTATCGTCATAACTTCCAAATTGAGCCGGAAAACCAATTCCATTCGCAGTTACATGGGTTACCGCTGTAACAGACATACCAGCACCGCCAGTACGACGTGCATAATAAGCAAGTTCAGCGTCTGATACAGTACCATCTTGATTTGAGGACATATGAGTCATTGGAGCGAGCACGATCCGGTTTTTCAGCGTAATGCCGCTTGGCAGTGAAACTTGTTCAAACATTGGGCTATACTTTGGATTCATTCGTGGTCCCTCCTGATTTAATATCTCTTTTAATAGATATATGAATATATGCGTTCGCTTACTGTAATGATTATAGTTACGTTTCACTCACATTGCAACTTTTCATTTTCACCCCTTATCCATTCGATGCTTAAAGCTCACTGCTCCATTCACTCTCCGCCTTTTGTCCATTACACTTTTTTCTTCTTTCTCAACCCAAAAAGACGGAGTGTCTTACAACTCTCCGCCTCATAAAACTGCTTGGTTAGCTTAGAAACTGCGTACGTATGCCAGCTTCTGGTCCATTTCTTCCACACATTCATAGCAGTCATGCTCATCATTGGCTACCATCGGAGTAACCGGATACAGATTCATCTCTGTACTGTTGTAGGATTTCAACAACGGCAGCAGCTGTGTCACGCGTGTGTTCGCCGGATCCAGCCAGGTATTGATTTCTTCTTCAGACAGAATCGCCGGCATTTTGCTTCCAAACTCCCGTGTAACCATGTTCGCTCCCGCCATCAGCATCGTGCAGGTACGCAGTGGCTGTTTGCGCGTATCTTTCCATACCTCGTATAATCCCGCAATACCAAACAATCCGCGATCCGGCATAACCACTCGGACTGCATAGCTTTTCTTGCCTTCTTGACGCCAGTAATACAAACCATTACATGGGATAACACAACGCTTCGTCTCTACCAGCTTGTAGTAGGCTGGATTCTCATGCACCGTCATGAGATTGGCATTGACTGCATCGCGTCCCCAGAACGGAATGAATCCCCATCGGAACTCGTCCAATACCCGCTCACCATCCTGATGCAAAATAATCGGTGTATGCTGGGTTGGGCTGATATTGTAACGGTTTTTGTAATAATACATCACCCGTTGAATCTTAAAATGATCCCTGACCTCATCCAAATCGGCTGCCAATGAAAAACGGTTACACATGCTCAGGCACTTCCTTTCCCTGCTTGAATTGAATTTGATTGTATTGTTTGTAATAGCAGGGAAATTATGCATGCTTGTATAGAAAGCATTAGTAATCGTGTGAAATCTTCCTATTTCCCAGTGCCTGAGCTATAGAGAAGCCTGAATTGCTGCGGGGTCATCCCGATATAGGTCCGAAACATGCGAATAAAATAACTACTGTATGTAAATCCACACTGAGAAGCAATTTGTTTCACGGATAGTTCCGAGTCTACGAGCATTTTCTTCGCGACCAGAATGCGGCAGTCCAGCAGATACCTGCCGGGCGGAACACCCATGATACTCTTGAACATGCGATTAAAATAATACACGCTGTATCCCGCTATATCCGCCATTTCAGCAAGACTTAGCGGATGTGTGCAGTGACGACGAATATAATCGGCTGTTGAGCGGATTGTATCCTGATGGTTCAGTAATGACGTCCCTTCGATTGACTCCGAATTTCGTGCCAATTCAACTAGCAACTCATACAGTACCGCCGACAACTTCGGTTCATGCACACTCTCATAACCTTCACCGAGCTGGCATAATTGTTCATGCAACTCCTCGAAACGTTCCTCGCCAGAGAATGAAAAGAGCCACACTTTATCCGGATTCCGCAAGCCTAGCAGCCGCTCCAGATCGTGGGCTTGCAGATGAATCCATCTGATATCCCAGGGATCAGATGGATCGGCATAATACTGTTGCGCCTGTCCCGGCGCATATAGAAAACCTTGTCCAGCCGTTAATCGAACGCTACCCTGCTCGGTTCTCACTTCACCCTGTCCGTTGAAAACCAGATGCAAATTATACTCTCGTATTCCGTGCGGACGATGTTCCTTGTGCTCTGGATCGAGATATCTTCCGTAGGCTACTGGATAACATGCATACCCTGCATGCCCGGGCTCCGGCATAAACCAATGGTTTCGCATATGTTCTTCCCCCAAAAATAGCAAGATCATGATACCCTATCGCAACATGTTATTATATTCCCCTCTCATTATCCATTATAAAATGAAATAGACTCGACACTCTTCCACAAGATGATGATAGTGGAGTCATTAAGCACTGGCTTGAGCGTGCATGAAAATCATTATGTTCCAGACCAAAGGAGATTAGCATACATGAACCAAAACCGACCTATTCAAATGGGTGTTGATTATTATCCTGAACATTGGGACCCTAATCTGTGGGAGCAGGATGCCCGATTAATGGCCGATAGTGGTGTACGTATTGTACGTGTGGGTGAATTTGCCTGGAGTCGAATGGAGCCTGCCGATGGACAATTCGATTGGACATGGCTTGATCAGGCGCTCGATACCCTTCATCGCAATGGGCTCCAGGTGGTGATCGGTACACCAACGATGACACCACCACGGTGGCTCACCAAAAAATGTCCTGATATTCTGCCGGTGCTGCCAAGTGGACAGTTGTACCATGAAGGAGTCCGCGGCCACCGCTGTTATAACAGTTCGAGCATGCGGACGTACAGTGCACGAATTGTCCAGAAGCTGAGCGAGCGATATGCAGCACATCCGGCTGTGATTGGCTGGCAGACTGATAATGAATTCAGTTTCACGGATTGTCAGTGTACTGCTTGTTCAGAGGCTTTTCGCGAGTGGGTTCGAGCCCGTTACATTTCACTAGGGCAGCTCAACCAGGCTTGGGGTACTGTTGTCTGGAGTGGAGAATACAGCGATTGGGAGCAGGTGACGCCACCATATGGCGGCTCTCCGTTTCAGAATCCTTCGTTCCTGCTGGACTACTCCCGTTTTCAGTCGGATTCCATTGTGGCTTTTCAAAGCATCCAAATCGAGATCATTCGGCATAACTGTACCGATCATTTTGTCACTCATAATTTTCATAGCTATCCGCAAAAGGCAGATCAATATAAAATCGGTCAGGATCTGGATTTCGCTTCTTTTGATTACTATCCCAACCCTTCACCCAACAAAAAGGACACCGCACCTTACAGTGGCGCTTTGTCGCTAGATCTGACACGTGGCATTAAACGCCGCAATTTCTGGATTATGGAGCAGCTTAGCGGACCTCCAGGATGCTGGTTTCCGATGTGGCGTACACCTCAGCCCGGCTTCTTGCGTGCTTACTCATGGCAGACTATTGCCCGTGGAGCGGATGCGGTCGTGCATTTCCGCTGGCGCAGTGCCACTATAGGAGCAGAACAGTTCTGGCACGGACTGATTGATCACAGCAATGTTCCAGGGCGACGGTTCAAGGAGTTTCAGCAACTGTGTACCGAAGTGAACAGTCTGGGTGAACGCCTGCAAGGCTCTACATTGCAGAACGAAGTCGCCATCCTGCATTCGCATGATCAGTTAAACGCTCTACGAATTCAGCCACAGGCGGATGGACTGGAGTACTACGAAAATATAAAAGTATGGCATCGTGCCCTGACCAAATGGGGAATCAGTACAGATGTCATCCATTCCTCGGAAGCGCTGGATTGCTACAAAATCATCATCGCTCCGCACTTGTATTTGCTGGATGAGAACACCGCGGAACGTCTGCAAGCTTTTGCAGCGGATGGTGGCATATTGGTCTTAACGCATCGCACCGGTGTCAAAAACGATAACAACGTCTGTGTCATGGAGCCACTTCCAGGTATGTTATCTTCTTGCTCGGGCGTGCGTGTTACCGAATATGATCCCGTCGGTGGTGACCAAATTCAGATTCGGGATGAGAAGGGCAATACATATGCTGCTTCACAATGGGCTGATGTGTTGGAACTGGACACGGCACAGGCGATTGCGGTTTATGCGGATCAATTTTATGCCGAAAGTGCGGCTGTCACCCAAAACAACTGGGGTAAAGGTGCTGTCTATTATGTAGCGACCCAGCCGGATGAAGCTTATCTGAGCCAGTTACTGCAAAACATCGCTGAACAATGTGGCCTATCCGGGATTCAAACCCTGCCAGACGGTGTCCAGGTGACAACCCGCTCAGGACCGAATGGAACGTTTCGTTTCATCCTGAATTTAAGTCCTGAATCTGTCTCCATTCCGTTGCAAGCATCATACAAAAGTGCATTGAATGGAACTATGAAAGGACCTCGATTGGAACTGGAGCCGTATGATATCGAAATCTTGGAGATTCAATAATATGTAACATCTCTGCGCTTAAAACAAAATGAACCATGAAAAGGCCCGGGTATGCACATCAAGTGCATCCGGGCCTTAAAGAATTGGGCGTTAACAACATAAACCAATCTTACTTGATTACAATTTGATAAAGTCAGCCATGGAACGAACCTGGATGGCCCCCGCCTTGGAGACAGCACCATCAGATCCTTGCAATTCCCCTCTGGCGGTGAACTTGACCTTCACAGGAATACCCGGAATGAGGTCGAAGAAATTGTCCGAGAACACCCCTTCTGCCTCAGTAGAAATCCATACTTGTTTTGCAAGTACATCACTTTCCAGGACCAGATGCACGCCATCATTCTCGGTAACTTCGGTTACCTTAATTTGCGCTGGTTGCAATGCAATATCCTTTGAAGGTGCAAAATAATGTTCCTGTGTGATGTCGGATGCCCCATCCTGCTTCAGATCAATACGCAGCAATGTTGTTGCAGCATCGCGACCTTCCAGCCATTCCGCCTGGCTCAATGACAGCACCTGTTGACCAGAGTTGGATGCCAGAGCGACTTCATGCTCTTCCTCACGATATACTCTGCCATCAAAGCCAATCAGGCGTATCTGGAGTTTGCCTTTCACAGGTTCAAGCTGATCCGAGATGAGGTAAATATCTGTCACATCTTCCTTCGTACCATCTACCGATACCAAGATATCACTGAAGCTGCGTTTCGCGTAATATTGCAATGCTTTCCAACGTCCGAAGTAATCCATACCCGCCCAGGAAGCCACCGGCCAGCAATCATTCATCTGCCAGTAGAGCGTTCCCATACAGAACGGTTTGCGACGACGGTGAGCCTCAATGGCTGTTTTCATCGCCTCAGCCTGAAGCACTTGGCTCATATAGAGGAAGGATGGGAAATCTTTCGGTTCATGCATGTACATATCCATGTATTGTTTGATCAGACGATTACCTGCCCCGTTCTTCTGATGCGCCAGCATGACTTCAGACTCCAATGCCAGATCCTCTTCCTCCGCATACTTGCGAACCGAATCGTATTCAGGGAAGGATTGGAAGCCATACTCACTCATGAAGCGACCAACATGAACGTTGTAGTTCTCAAAGGGCTCCACATTATGCCACACACCCCAATAGTGGATATCCCCTTCTGATGTGGATGGGTGAGCATGCTGTTTCTCGTCTCCCGACAGTGATACCAGTGGTGAAGAAGGCCAATAATCCACACCAGGAGCATAGGCTTCCACCACTTCAGGCAAAAGATCATGGAAAATAGCTTCGTAATCCGCCCAAATGCGCTCTCTTTGCTCCGCGTTGTAATCTTTTTTCCAACCCCAGCCGCCATCCTCAATGTAATGTGCCCACGCTGAATCAATCTCGTTATTACCACACCACAGCACAATGCTTGGATGATTACGCAGACGTTTCACATTATCAATCGCCTCATGCTTCACACTATTTAGGAAAGCCTCGTCTCCAGGATACATGCTGCATGCAAACATAAAGTCCTGCCATACGAGCAAACCATATTCGTCACACAACTCGTAGAATACGTCTTCTTCATAGAAGCCACCACCCCATACACGGAGCATATTCATGTTCGACTCGGCAGCAGATACAATCTCATGCAGATAGCGCTCACGTGTCACTTCTGTTATGAAGCTGTCATTGGGAATGTGGTTCGCACCTTTGGCAAACACAGCAACTCCGTTTAACTCAAAATAAAAGGATGCTCCCGCTTTATCACTGTCACGAACCAGACGAATGGACCGAATACCCGTTTTGACTGTAGACTCAGCCACAGCCTGTTCGCCCTGAATCACTTCCGTATGGAAAGAATACATATGCGCGTCACCCAATCCGCGGCTCCACCACAACTTCGGCTCAACAATAGAGATTGGAACCTCCACAGTTTGGACGCCCGGTTTCAGGGTTACAGCCTGCTCCCAACTCTGTTCATCCGTTCCTACTCGAATGATCGCTTCTATGGATTGCTCAGACTCCACTTCCACGACGGCAGTGAGCGAAGCGGAAGCAGCAGTTACTTCATTTTGCTGAATGAATACATCATTAATTCGTATGTCTGTCCAGCCTTCAAGGCGTACTTCACGCCAGATTCCGCTGGTTACAAAACGTGGACCCCAGTCCCAACCATAGTGGTACGGGGCTTTCCGTGCAAAAATACTCACTCTTTTATCGCCTAATCCCCCCACGTCAGATTGATCATTCGATGCAGGCAGGGCATATCCTAGTTTCTCAAGCTTCGGCAGATCTTCATTGATCGGAGAACGAAAACGTATTCGGAGTACGTTGCCACTTGCCTTTACAACAGATTTCACATCGACTGTCCACACCCGGAACATATTGTCTGCCGACAACAGATGTTGTTCATTCACATACACATCTGCATATGTATCCAGACCATCAAAGACAAGCTCCAGATGCTGCTGCGACAGCAGTGCTTCATTCACATCAAATTCCGTGCGATATTCCCAGTCTTTCTTATCGACCCATTGAATTTCTTTTTCGTTAGTTCCATAGAAAGGGTCCGGTATTTTACCCAGTTTCAGCAAATCCGTATGCACACAGCCGGGTACGTGAGCCGGCATCCATTCCTGATCCTCACAAGCCTTGAACGTCCAATTCTGAAAAGTCTGCGATTGTATTTTGCTCATGACAGCCTCCGTTATCATTGAAGTATTTTTTAAAAAAACATTTTGTTAGGTTTTGTTATTATAAAAACAAATAACTTACAAAACAAAATTAACATGATATGCTCAATTCAGTCAATCTGTTTTGTGGATTATTTCAAAAAAACATATCCGATAACAAAAAAAAGACATGAAGCCCAATCTCTCCATGTCTTTTCACCCCAAGTTTATAGGGTCCTGGCGTGTGTTAATATTACATTTCTAAATTTACGTTCGTTAGCTTCACGTTAAACTAGCATTGTACTCATCACGAATGATTAGTTCCGAATAGATCAGCTTTCTTTCAAAAGGCCCGTCCGGATGCTCCAACCGCCATAATAACTGGTCCACCGCACGTCTGCCCAGATTCTCCTTATCGATATGCACCGTAGCAAGAATAGGCTCATCTGCACGGGTATTATCAAACCCGGTTACTGCACAGCGCTCTGGCACCTCAATGCCCCTGCTTTGGAGTGCACCAATCACAACAGCGGCCATGTGGTCGTTGGCACATACCATCACTTCGGGGATATCCTCCATCTTCATGGCGATAATCGATTCCCGAATGTGATCCAGATCAGGTCCCAGCAAATCTGCTTGCTGCGAAACTTGCAGCTGCATCTCTTCCAGTACCGAACGATAGCCGAGCCATCGTTCTCTGAAACTGGCTGCATCAGGCAATTCGCCAGCAAACTGTAGCCGTCTGTAGCCCTTTCCAACGAGCATCAACACCAGTTCCTGCATACATTTCATGTTATCTGTAAACACCGTATCTCCATGAATTGCCGGGTCTTCATGATCAACCATCACAAGTGGAATATGCAGTCGATAAATCTCGAGCAATACGGATGTGGAAATGGAACCGACAGTTATAATACCGCTGATGGCTTCAGGATTCAGCACCGAAAACATGCGATCTGAGGAAGGTTCCGTCAAGGTAAGGATATCCATGCCCTTCTCATTCAGGCGTGCAGATATTCCGTCAAAGATGGGACCCCAGTACAGGGAGGATCGATTCTGCGAACGAATGTTAGGAAACAAGATCAGAATAGTCCCCTGTCTGTCTATCTTCATCTCCTGTTCAGCAGGGGTTTCCACTAGGAAACGTTTCGGTTCAGCTTTGAAATATCCGAGCTGTCCTGCCGTTCTGACAATCATCTCCCGGGTATGTTCACTGACACCGGGTTTACCGGTCAACGCACGAGAAACTGCGAATTTGGATACCCCCGCAGCATCGGCAATTTGCTGCATGGTTACTCTTTTGGCCATCTTTCTCACCCGTTTTTCCTTTATTTTTCATTTAGTGTAGCATAAAAAAAGGGATTCAACAAAACAAGTTATGAAAAGTTTCATTTTGTTAGGTTGAGGATTTGCTATAGATTCTGAAAATTTCTCGAATAAATAACAAAAAAGTTCCTCCACCTGCTTCACAATGAAGTTGATGGAAGAACTCTTGCTTTATTTCAAAGTTATACGCCCGGTGCTCCCTGATCTCCCAGTTCGGTCTGTAATGCTGTCCGCTTTCTTCGCCAGAATACCGGATAAGGGACTCTGATCTCTGTAATCAGAACACCAATGAGCATCAGTGCTGCACCCGCATACCCTTGCAGTGTAAGGGACTCCCCTTGAAAAGTAAACGCAAATGCTGTTGCAAACAGTGGTTCAAGCGAAAAGATCAGACTCGTTCTCGTTGGTGAAGCATGCCGCTGGGCAAGAGTCTGTAAAATGTAGCCAATGCCGCTGCACAGTACTCCCAGACCCAGAATGGCCGCCCAAGATTGAGGTGTGTCAGGTAAACGTGGTGTCTCCAGCACAAATGTAGCAGCCAGCCCCCACAGGGCTGCAACGCCCAGTTGCACCGTTCCCAGCGTTAGCGGATCATGCTTCGGCGTATACTTGCCAGCAATCATAATGTAGATCGCGTACATTAATGCTGCGAGAATGCAAAGGATATCCCCCATATGCAGGCTAAGCTCATGTTGAAGTGTCAACAATGCGAGCCCAATTACCGCCACGAGAATACTTATCGTTAACCGCAAGTCTGGCATTCTGCGATGCAGAATTGTCGTCAGGATGGGCACAAAGATCACTGCCAAACTGATCAAAAATCCTGCCTGGGAAGCCGTAGTGCGCTGTACTCCATAAGTGATAAATACAAAGGCCGCAAATAACGCTGTTCCCATAATAGCCCCTGCTGCAAGCGTTCCTCGATCCATTCTGAACAGTCGCCGATGGAAAAGGACAGCTGCCGCGATAAAGGCAATTCCAAACCGGAAAGCGACCAGATTCAATTCCTGCATGGACTCCAGTCCTGATTTCATAAACAGATAGGATGATCCCCATATTACCGTTGCGAGCAGCATCTGTAAATCCGCTCTTCTTGATGCTTGACCTTGTGGTGCACGTACTCCGTTCATCTTGCTTCTACCTTCATTCTATGTATTATAATCTATCCGAGGCTCTATCGAACTAACTCGCCTTGGCAAGTATAAACGATCTCTTTGCATTATAAAAATGAATATTTATAATAGTTAATATGAAATAAACTCATGTATTAAATGAAGAGAGGAACGGAATCTTTCATGTCATTGGTCAAATACGAAATTTTGAATGCCGTAGTGGAATACGGCAGCCTCACCAAAGCAGCAGAAGCATTGAATATTACCCAATCAGCGGTCAGTCATGCGATCGCCAGTCTGGAGACCGAGTGTGGTTTTTCGCTGCTGAATCGAGGCCGCTCTGGTGTACGACTTACTGCTGAAGGGGAACGTATTCTGGGCTATACTCGTGAAATTCTGCGTTGGACGGAACTGATGAACCAGGAAATTTCATTAATTCGCGGCGCCGAGATTGGAACCGTTCGTATTGGCACATTCGCCAGTGTATCCACGCAGTGGCTGCCTGGCATCCTGAAGCAATTTCGCCTCGGTCATCCCGGAATCGAAATTAAGCTGTGGGAAGGGGACTACGCAGAAATTGAAGGCTGGCTGGCTGGAGGCGCCATCGATCTTGGCTTTCTGTCCCTTGGCGATTCTTCGCCTTTTGAGACAATTCCATTACAAAAAGACAGGATGATGTGCATCCTGCCTCTGGAACATCCACTCGCTACGGAGAAGTCTGTCTCATTTGATGTATTGCTGGAACAGCCCTTTATTTTGCCTAAATGGGGTGGTGATAACGAGATCGAACGGTTGATCCGACAGCATGCGGCCAAGCTGAATGTGGTCTATGAGGTCGCCGAAGATCAGGCCATCATGGCGATGGTTCGAAACGGTCTTGGCATCAGTCTTTTGCCTGAAATGGTTCTTCAACACCATACGAACGAGCTCGCTCTTGTTCCACTCACTGGAGATCCTTATCGTACAATTGGCATCGCTTGCCCGTCTCTCACCAATCTGTCCCCCGCTTCGCGTCGTTTTATTGAAGCGGTACAGGAATGGCTAACTCCATCGTTATAATCGGTCCTCCGTTGCCTCAACCACCACTACTAAAAAATTGTATAATGCCAATGACCAGTATGAGAACAAATACAACGGCAATCATAATTGCAAAACCAATCAGAAAGCGTACACCGGGTGAGCGTCTGTTCGCCTGTTGAGCTTCTGCTAGGTAATCCAGCTTCTGCTCAAGCCGGTCAAGTCTTTCGTGCACCTGTTCTTGTTCGTGATTCGAATTCATCCAATCATCTCCTTTAGATTAGGTGTTATCGCTCGAATACGTTAGGTTTAATCCCATACCCGATCCAGCTGGTCTGCATAGAAACGGATGGCTCTGCTGTAGTCGGTTATTCCCTTATCCTTTGATGTATCAGCCAGTTGTACCAGCAACCGCTTCATTGCCTCCGCATGCACGCCCAGATTGTAGAGCACCATGGCAAGAAAAACTTCAAATTCCCGGTTCTCCGGGAATTCACTTAATCCCTTTTCAAACCAGGCCTTCGCCTGCTCATACTGCCCCAGAGTCCGATATGTGCTGCCAAGTCCGAGTATGGCACCTGTCCTGTCCTCAACCGAAAGCCCTAGACTTAGAGCCTTCTCATAATGCGGTACCGCTGCCCGCTCCAGTCCAAGTGAATCATGAGCCCAAGCCAGCTGGTACCAAACCTGTGCATTGTCTGGTTCCTGTAACGCCAGTTCCTGCAGCAGCTCTATCGCCTCCTGCATTTTCCCCTCCGTTCTCAAGAGGATAGCCTGCTGTAAATCCTTCATCTACTCCACTTCCCATTCTTCCAAAATCATTTTCCAAAGTATAATTATAGCAAAAAAACACCCCGAGAAGTATGCCGGAACAACCACAGGTTGTCCAAGTCTATTCTACAGCGTGCTTTTTCGTAAGGTGCCAGCTAACCTGGCACCTTCATATTCGAATATTTTACAAAAGTGATGTTTTGCTCAGGACCAGGTTGTGTTTGCTACCATGACAATGAATACAACCATGAGATAATTGACGGAGATCAGAAAGTTAACTTTGGCCCATTTCTCATCATCCTGAGTTTTCAATCCGCTTAGTGTATGGACAAACCAGATCAGACCACCAATGACGGATACAAGCAGAAACACAAGCCCAACGTAGTTGTAGTAATACAACAGAAATACAGCAGGAAGCAACAGAAATACATAAGGAATCATCTGCACCTTTGTGCGCTTCACACCTTTGACTACCGGCAACAGTGGGAAACCGGCTGCACGATATTCTTCCACTCTGCGAATCCCGAGTGACCAGAAGTGAGGTGGCTGCCACAGAAATAACAGCGCAAACAGCAACCAGGCACCTGCATCAATCTGATTGGTTACCGCACAATAACCGATTACAGGCGGCATCGCCCCCGCAATTCCACCCAATGATGTACTCCAGGTCGAGCTGCGTTTGAGCCACATCGTGTAGATCACGATATAAGCAAACCATCCGAGCAGTGCCATCCAACCGGATAACGGATTGACCAGGAAGTACAGCAGCACAAAACCAACCACACCAAGAACAATTCCATACCCCAATACAAACTTGGGTTTAAGATGATTGATGTAATCAATCCGTTTTTTGGTGCGCTCCATCTTCTGATCCAACTCACGATCCCAGTAGTTGTTAATAACACATGCCGAAGCGATGACCAAGGTTGATCCAATCAACACCATGAGCAGAGATATCCACGAGATATCCCATTTTGAAGCGACCCAGAACCCTACCGCTACCGCAAACACATTCAGCCGCAAAAGTCCGGGTTTCGTTAATGCAATCATGTCTTTAAGCATGAGAAGCCTCCTGAACTATGTAAAAACACCATTCCTATAATGATACATGTACATACCATGAATTACAATCTCCTTCATGAATTTGTCATAACCAAAAAGCATCCCTGCCGGTTCAATGGAACCGGAGGAATGCTTAACCGTTGCATTTTGATCTAATTTTATGGAATGTATTGCTGTACAATTTTGATCACTTTTCCGTCCTGTACAGTGAGGTGATACGGGAATACGGACAGATCAAGAATATTGGTATTGTCATACAAAGATTCGAATTTGCTGAGCGCCACGGACTCATTCCATTGAATAGTGGTGCCCGACACTGTACCATCGCGATCATATAACTGCATCAACACTTCAGCATTAGCACTTACTTCTACCTTTTCCTGCTCTTTGCTGTCATTGACAATATAATAACCATCAGGAGCACCATCTATACCAGAGCCCGGATTGCGTTGTTCAAAAACTTTATCAGCCTCTGCACCTTGGTACCAGCCAATCTTGTCTACAATCAAGTACAATTTACCATTCTCATGCTGTATGTCTTCCACATACGCTGTAAACATCTCGGAGTTTGCAGCCTGCGCTTTGGCAGAAGCCTGTACAGAGTCCGTGCTCTCCTCAGCGTTCGCTGGTGTAAGTAAATATGTAGCAAGCACAATCATGCCAAGCAAGGCAACAGCCGCACCCAGCATTCGTAATTTCCATTGTTTCGCCGCGTTCTTCATAGGCAGCATCTCTCCTTATTATGAACGTTACTATTCCTTAACCGAAAGGCTTTCTCTTCAAACGCTCATATGAATATTTAATCTTTCTTTTACTCTCCCTATCATACTGGGTGTACACACTGCAAAAGTATCAGCCAGATGAAAAATAGTTACAATAGGTGTCATCAAAAAGAAACCCTGAATGCCATGGCATCCAGAGTATCTGTTGGCTTAGCTTTTAATTTCAGCTCGATCTTAATGATTCGGGGCTGAACCTTGTGCCAGACGCACTAGCATATGAGCCAGCATATGGCGCTCTTCCTCTTTCCCGACATTCCACAGTTCTTGCAGCAACTTCTCTTCACGGTTACGCGGCTCTTCCCGGGCTGCCAAATAGTCGGCTACTTTCTCGGCGATTTTGGCCATCTGTTCCTCACCCAGTCCAATCGATTCTCCCATTGCAATTCGTTTGCCCAGATATCCTTTAAAGGCATCAAAGTTCTGTAAAATCTGTTCCCGTGCCTCCGGCGCAATCTTATCAATCGCATTGTCTACCTTGTCGGTTGAAACTTGTCCATCTTTATGGATAACATGATTTTGTTCATTCATCTGAAAAACCTCCTTGAGAATACTCGCTTTGTGGAATGTAAGCAAAATGCTTAATCATACCAGGTTATCTATAATATAAACTTCTCGCTGGAGATTAATCAGACCATTTCTATCCTTTAGCCATCAGCTGCTTCCTCAGAAATGCTACGTAATCGCCATACTGCCAGAGCTCCCCACATATACAGCATGGCACTCAGATAAAATAATACATCGATCGTCAGCCAATCAATCAGCACACCGCCAACAATAACCGCAAATCCTGAAGCAGCAGATGTCCAGAAATGATAGTTACCTACAGCTGGGCCCCGTTGCCCAGCCACCGTATAATCGGCGAGCAGCACCCGTTCACTCATTCGCTGCATCGCATTGCATGTCCCCATCATCATTTGCAGCAGCAGCACCCAGATGTAGGAAATGACCCACGGAAATGCAATCATGGCTGCGGCCATCCCCACCGAACTTACAATGAGCCACTGCTTGGCGTGTCGATCCATCCGGGGAGCGAGCCATTGCGAAGCAGCAGCCGAACTGATTGTAAATACGGCAAAGGCAAGCCCATATTTGGAGAAGCTGTTACCCAGATTTTTGAGAAACAAAAGATAATACGGATAAATCATGCCCGAAGCGAGCGTAACGATACTTTGAGATCGAACAAGCCACTTGATATTCATGGATGATTTCCTCCATACTGCTCCATAAAATAGTTCATAAATAAATGATTCGGATCCACCTTTTCTTTGGCTGCAAAAAACTCATTCTTTCGTGGATAGGCCTGTTCGAATTGCTCTGAAGTTGCATAACCTGCATAGGGCAGATAATATGTTCCGTTATATCGAAGGACGGCTTCTATCAGCTGCTGCATACTGCCCTTGAACTTCTCTTGTTCTACCTCAGACAATGAAGCGTGAAATAAACAGACAAGGCCGAACATATCCTGCGTCGCATAGGAAAGCACAGCTTCTTCATCATGTTTCACAAACCTGACTGTAATGTTGAGCAAATCCAATTGCTCCTGGGATACAATCTCTCCCATCTCCTGAACAAATGCGGGGAAGACATCCACCGGAATAAAATATTCCTGCAGCAGATCATTTTCACCCGGCTGATGATACTCCATGAAGGCAGACGCAGAAGCCATCGCATTGTTGCGGCTGAGCCTCTTGCCATCCTGTGACTCGAAATACCGCTGTTGCAGCGGCCAAAACCAGGCCCGCCCCCATAGGAATTCACGGTTCAGGTTGAACAGAAGTTTGCTGGTAAGCACGCCTCTTTCACGTTCATCCAGACGATCATAATTATCCAGTGAAGCCATTGGATCAGAGGCATAATTCAATGCGTACATCTCGCGAAAATAGCCTTCACCGGGCTGAACTGAAATTCGGGCCAGATGCATACGCATCATCGCGCCTCCCAGGACATTCTTTTGAAAATAAGTCGGGTAGTCCTCAACCTGCACCTGCTCAGTTGTGAGACGATAGACTTCGTCATCCGTTAACGTCAACGTAACGTCCAAAATCACGCCAAACAGTCCGTAACCCCCAAGTACAAGCGGGAAAAGCTCTGCATTCTCCGTGCGACTCACTTGCCGAATCTGACCATCTGCCGTCAAGAGATGAAAGGAATCGACACTTTCAATCAAGGAACCCTGATGAAGCTCCCGACCATGTGCATTTACACTGATAGATCCGCCTACGGTGAAAATATTCTGGGACTGCATATTTTTGACCGCCAGTCCATATGGGTTAATGGCTCGCTGTACGTCAGCCCAGGTCGCCCCAGCCTGCACACGCACCTTTTTGGCATCGGTATTGACTTCCAGCACTTTGTTATACGAGGTCATGTCTATGACAATGCCGTCTTTATAATAAGTGTGCCCTCCCTGACTATGGCGCTGCCCAGCAATCGATATCGTCAGATTCTGCTCTCGAGCTTCTTTGAGCAGTTCAACGAGCTGCTGCTCTTCATGACCCTCGACCACACGTTCAACCTTAACCGGATGAAGGCGGCTGTAGTCGGTAATCAAATACGGATTCTGATCATCGCTATCCGTTCTCCAATATGTCCACACACATAAAATCAGAAGTAACAGGAGCATGCTCGTTTTTTTGAACAGATGAACTCCTCCTCCCCTAACACCTAGCGTTTCAATTTGATTTGATTGGTTAATCGTTTACATATACATCACAAGGATTGGATATGTTAAGGAACACCTTAAACATACCCGAATAAGGAGGAATTTTCCATGAATGAACATAAAAAAGAACGAAAAAACAAGGATCTACAGCCTGGTGTGAATACAATTATTCAACCCGACCCGAACAACCCCGGCCCAACGGACATGATTGAAGAAGCCGTAGGAGAAATCGTAGACAATATCACCCATCCTCACAAAGCCAAAACAACCGAAATCCGCAATACAAACAGCAAATAAATTCTGACCATCCTTATGCAAGAGGTTTACGTGCAACGCAAAAAGTCCTCCAACCTTAGTCACAACGGTCGGGGGACTTTTTAAACTGTTTTTTCTATGAACGGGGCTGTTCTCCATCTGCATTTTAATCGGCTTTTTAATTTGCGTTTAAATCTGCTTCACCTTATTTTCCTTTTCCATCTGTTGCAATGCCTTGTGAATCCAGATCGCTGCAATTGAACCTTCGCCCATGGCAACCGTAGCTTGTTCCGCGTGCAGACCCAGATCCCCGGCAATCCATACATTAGGCGCGGCCTGCATGCTGCGCGGGTTAGCTTCCACGTGTTTATTATCCGCGATGACGGCTCCAAGCTGCTCTGCCAGTTCATAATGCACACGATTGCCTCCAAACGCGACAAATCCACGCTCCGACTCATATATCTGTCCATCTTCCGTCAGCACACCCGTAATATGGCCATCCTCCATCTGTTGCACTTCTTGGACGGCCGCCTCAAGGTAACGAACTCCTGCCTCTTTCATGCTTCGATGAAGCTCAGCAGAGATTGGCGACTGCTCATGGTTGATGTACAACAACTCATTGGTACGTTGAATCAAAACCATAGCCATGTTTGCACCGGCTTCGCCTGAACCAAGCAATATCGTGCGCTGATCCTGAATCTCATATCCATCGCAATCCGGGCACACATATACTGTTCGTCCCAACGTAGGCCTTAATCCCGGAATAGCGGGTATTCTGTCCGTTAGTCCGGTTGCCAGTAAGACTGTTTTTGCCATATATTCAGAGCCGGAAGAGCCGAACAATTGAATTTGTTCTCCCCGGCGTCCTGCCTTAATGATACGGTCTTTTTCAAAAACTACTCCTGTCTGCTCTGCCTGCATTCTGCCTTTGGAGCGCAGCTCTTCACCAGATACTCCATCGGGGAAACCGAGAATATTATGATAGGTTCGGCATAACGTTGATCTGCCTTCTCCTGCGTCCACCACCAATACCCGGTGGGAAGAGTAACGCCCCATCTGAATGGCTGCCTGAAGTCCTGCGAGTCCTCCACCTACTATGATGCAATCATACTCTCGCATGCTCCATCTCCCTCCTATGCTTCTATCTCTTATATGTTATTGGACAGTTCACTATCCTTCTATCCATTTACACCGTTCAACCAAAATCAAACGTGATTCATTACAACTTAGCTTTTACCAAAATAAAATAACCCAAACCATCCGTCTGAATAACGGTGTGTTTGGGTTGGTTTAAGAAAGAATTATAATTTCGGGAATTTAGAAAATGTATGATTCAAATCGTGAAGCGTTCGAAATGGCATTCCATACATCTGCCGTCTCTCCGCCCATATACCAGTAGGCCAATCCGGCAATATTACGCTCTCCGCTCATCATTACTTTCGCCGATAATGAACGACTGTCCTCTGCCCATATATATCTCGGCGAACCGTTACTGTTATAGCCGATGACATATTGGACCAGATCTGCATCCCATCGTCTCACGGAACCTGAAGCTCGTGCACGAGTTCCCTGTTCTGCCAGGGTGATATCCCATGAACTGGCTGCCGGATTAACGGAAGACCAATCCCGTGTATATAAGGGTAGAGCCAGAATTGTTTTGGCGCGAACGACCTCAGCGAGCATCGTATCCAAAGCCCTTTCAACCCAAGGAAGAGATGCCACAGACCCTGCTTGCGGATCGCCGTTCCAATGTTCCTCATATCCCATCAGTACCATGTAATCCGATACAGCGCCTAATTGCGCATAATCAAATGCATCGGTCCAATCTGTCCCCAGATCGGGTGATACATCTACAGACACAACAGCGCCCAGAGCGTGCAAAGCCGTTGTCAGCGAGGTAATAAATGCGGTCATTCCTTCGCGATCAGCTGGCAGTACGTTCTCGAAATCCACGTTAATGCCATCCAGTTTATATGTTTTCACCAAAGAGGTGACCTGTGAGATCACCGACGCCCGGTTGGCTGAGCTCGATAACATCTGGTGGGTAAGGTCCGGGTTCGAACGATTGCCAAGCAACGGCCATACCTGCCTGTCTGTAGCAGATGCCCAGGATAATAACGATGTGTCCGTGAGATCCGTGACTTTCATGCTGCTATTCAGGAAGAACCAACGGGGAACCAGCGTGTTGGCTTCCGATTGTTCGATCTGTTTCTTGAACTCAGCAGTAGAGGCGTTATATTGCCATCCCAACTGAATACCGAGCTGATCCTCGCCTTTCAGCTGATCTGACCAGGTTTTCTTTTGCAAAATGGCATCCAGCATCACTGCTGCCTCTTCTCTAGTCACTTGGTCATGCGGGCGAAACTTGCCATCACTGCCGCGCATCAATCCAAGCTGATATACGGTCTGCACATAAGGACGTGCCCAGTCAGATATCTCAGTTGCATCGTCATATGTGGATGAAAGAAGGTTCGTTGATTTGGAAGATTGTTTCAGCATCCTCACCAGCAGTGCAGCCGCTTCTTCCCGAGTAATGGAGGCGTTTGGCTGGAACACGCCCTGACTCTTGCCCTCAAGAATGGAAAGATTGGTCATGGCTGCAACGTTGCCGTAATACCAAGCGTTCATGCTGACATCGTTATAGGGATTAATATTGTTTTTAACGGGCTTCAAACCTAGCAGTCTCACGGCAAATGTTGCAAATTCAGCACGAGTGACTGCCTTTTTGGGTTCAAACGTATTCTCGGAGGTTCCGGCAGCAATTCCCGCCTTTACCAGATGTGCAATGGCATCCTTGGCATAACTGGAGGTTGTATCCTTAAACACCTGCTGAGCCGATGCTGCCTGAGCTGTGGATTCACCGATGGTGATTGATCCTATCGCCAGTACGCCGCACAAAATAGCATTCCATAGCTTTCGGCGGGTACGTTTGTATATTCTATTATTCACATCAAAAAGCCTCGCTTCATTGGAGTACGATCTACATCATCGTATCAAATTGAAGCGAGGCCGTATGTGGTTAAATAATGGGAAATTCGCTGAAACGAGGCACCTCAATCTTTTCAATTAAGGTCGACTTTCGATCCAGGTAAAAGTCTTACTTGTGTACTTTTACACGTTGTTCAATCGGTTGGAATTCTTTCTCGCCTGGTGTTGCTGTTGGTTTGCCGAATGGCATTTGAGCGATCAGTCTCCAGTTCTCCGGAATGTTCCATTCCTGTTTGACTTTCTCATCAATCAGCGGGTTATAGTGCTGCAGGGAAGCGCCCAGACCCTCTTGTTCCAAAGCAGTCCAGATCACCAGTTGCAACATACCGTTAGATTGGTTCGCCCAGATGGGGAAGTTATCCGCATAAGCTGCAAAATTTTGTTGTAGCTGCGCAATCACATTGTTGTCTTCGAAAAAGAGTACTGTACCATATCCGCTGCGGAATCCAGCCATTTTTTCAGCTGTAGATTGGAAAGCTTCTGCATTGCCAACCACTTCACGCAAAATTTCTTCCGTGTGATTCCACAGTTTATCGTGTTGTTCACCGAGCAATACTACGGCACGAGATGTTTGTGAGTTGAATGAAGTCGGAGTGTATTTTACCGCTTCTTCCACGATTTCCTGGATTTTAGCATCCGAGATTGTGGATTCCTTGCTGATTCCATAATAAGATCTTCTGTTTTTCAACGCTTCAAAGAAAGATTTAGACATAAATATTCGCCTCCCAAAATGGTATTTCCTAAATTGCCAACATAGTAACTATAATATAGTAACATACATTAGTCAACAAACTATTTTATTTTCACTAAATGTACATTTAGTCATTTCCTCTTGAATAGGGGGAATTAAGTACTCATTTTTAACAGCAATTGAATTGATTCTGATCACTGCGACTCACGATAATCTGCTCGATATTTCTCTTCCGATGACGAATTGCTTTTGGTCTGATCCTTATTCTTCTCTTCCTGCTTCTCCATATTCAGATCTTCCATTGGAATGGGGTCCACCGTCTGCTCTTCTTCATGCCGGTCAAGCAAACTTTCCTGCTCTGTCGGATACTGCTCCGGATTATCATGGGAACGATCCTTATGTGCATCCTTGTTATTTTGATCCGGTGTGTGCTGTTTCATTCGTGATTCCTCCTCAGTTTTCATTTACCCTTCTTTTACCTTTTCTGTCTGGCTTCTAAACACGAGCGAATTATGAGATGAACGTAACCGGTGCATTCCATGTCTGCATCAGGAGGTAAAAATAGAAAAAAGCCAACCAGAACGGACTGGTTGACTTCATCTACTTGTATTCAGTTCCATTTTATTGATTGCTGGGCGAGTCAGTTGAGTCTCCGAGACTTAATTTGGCTTCAAAAATAATGCTCTCATTCTCTTCAGCCAATCTTCCTCGAACCCACACAGCTCCCTCTGTAACCTCTGAACGCTCAACAATCATTAACTCCTGCATACGAATCTCACGATGATATGAAATTTGCAGACGGATCATACCTGCAGCCAGTTCATCCAGTGTTAATGCATCACAACAGACGTCTGCATACCGGGCGTTGTTCATATGCCCATTACTGTCTGTGCTGCTGTATTGTACAGTTAAACGATATTGTTCCTGCAAGCTGAGTTCAGAAGGGACCGTCACTTTAGCAGGGGCTTCACCTAAGGATAACTCAGGATGCGATTTCACTTCAAAAGGTAAAGCTGATGGTCTGACGACTCTGCGTCTCTTCAGATCGACCAACGCCCAAGCTGTACGAGCCTCAGCCAGATGTGTTCCCTCTCGATCTGTAAGGATATAATCCCTTAACCATGTCACACCTTTATTTTCTTTATGCCACGTCTGCAAGGATACTTCTTCTTCCAATCGGGCTGGGCGTATGATCGTGACATCTGTCGTTAATAGCATCCAACCCAATCCCTGATCCAGCATCTGCGATACGGTAACTCCCATACCTGCTAAATCGCGGTCTGCTGCCAACTGCATATGCTCCAGTAAAGCAGATGGACGACATTGTGATCTGTAATCGGCATCGGCTGATCCAATTCGGTAATTAAGCTTGAATGGTTGTTCTGATTGCATTCAGTAACCTCCTCAGGCTGTGCAGCATGTAAAATTTTTGATCCGTAACGCTACATTAATCAAACGATCGATGTAATCGACTACGGTACAGATCAGGTGCACACCCTACACTTTGTTTGAACATTCGACTGAAATGGGATAAACGTTTGAACCCGGCCAACCGGCTGGCCTCTGTCACACTGATATCCGGCTGGAACTGGAATAACAGCTTGGCCTGATTAATGCGACGGTCATACACATATTTAAATATGGTACTACCCGTCATTTCTTTAAACAATCCGGCCAGATAAGGCTTGGACAGATGAAGCTCACTTGCCAGATCATCCAGCCCAATGTCCTCCATATAATGAGTTTCGACATAAGCAATGATATGCTGTACATGCCGCTCCTTCTCGGAAGAGGGAAGGTGGTCCTCGACCCTGCCTCGGCAGATTCCAGCTATAACATACAGCAGGTCACATAAACGAACGTTCATGCGTTCCTCTTTGAAATCCCCCGGATTCACGGTAAGCTGATGCAGACTCAACAGCAAGGCTTCGAATTCGGAGCGAATATTGCCTGTCAGATTGATCCGGCAGTTTCTCAGTTCTTCGAACGGCTTTAACACTTCGCTCACCCGGTCCGGGTGCAGACTGCTGCGGATGGCCGAGGGATCAAAGTGCAGCGTCGTTCGCACATAAGGTTTGCCTGGCATTGGATGTGGCCGATGAAGGGTCATGCCATGCATCAGGACCAGGTCACCCGGTTCAAGGTTGTAGACTCGATCTCCAATCAGATAGGTACATTCGCCATCATGAAAATAGTACACCTCATATTGTGGATGCGAATGAAATCCGTCCGATGCTCCAGGGTCGTACGTGCTGGTGGAGCGATAGCTATATTCCAATGGACCACTAAATTGCATTACACTTGGCACGTTCAAGTACCTCCTGTTCTGGAGAGGTTTCTTACCATTTTACCCGTTTCACATCATGTCGGATAGTACTGGACAGACTTTGAAATATAGAAGACCATGCACATATCCGCTTGTTTGCACGGTACGTGTCATGGCCCTTTAGGAATGTGAAAGATAAATTACAGTAGCTGTTCAATACTCGCCTGGATCTCGTCAATCGAATCAACAGGTTCAAAACGTTTAACCACATGCCCTTCGGCATCAATCAGAAACTTCGTAAAGTTCCACTTGATCGCATCACCATGCAACCATTCCGGTGCTTTGTCCGCCACCATCAGCTTTAGCAGTTTCGCTTGCACATCTGACTCATCAAAGCCTGCAAAAGGTCCCGACTTTTTCAAAAAGTCATACAGCGGATGCGCCGCTTCTCCATTGACATCCATCTTGGAGAACATGGGGAATTTCACACCATAGTTAATCTGACAAAAGGTCTCCGCCTCTTCGCTGCTTCCCGGTTCTTGCTCCGCAAACTGATTACACGGGAAACCAATGATCTGAAGCCCTTGCTCTTTATATCGGTCATAAAGCTTCTGCATGTCGTCGAACTGATGTGTGTACTTGCACTTGCTCGCTGTATTTACGATCAGTACAGGTTTTCCTTCGTATTGATAGAGTGGGAAACGTTCTCCACTCGTTTTGGTTACGCTAAAGTCATAGATAGTTGGCATAAGATTGGTGCACCTCGCGATGTTATGTAGTTATACAGACTCATATGAATTTCTATTATATACGAAATAGAATAAAGGTATAGCTAAATTGTCATTTTATTGCTCGGGGTACCTTCGACTTATTCAATGACTTTAATACTTATGACATACTTTGATCTGGGCAAAAACATTATCTCCAATTTTTTATCTCGCTCCTGCCAAGCTATATCGTGTGTATTGTTCAATTCAATCTGATTAATTTCAATAGTTTGCTCCCTCCACTTCCTACCCATGGATGTTATAGAGTTTGGAATGCCTGTTATTTTCACGTATTCTTTGGAGAGATATGGACCTATATCCCGAACACCAGATATAACTCCCGGTAAAAAAAACAATATTAATCCTATACCGGTAATGACACAAAAAAACTTGGAGGATATGCGCTTAAAGACATTTTTTAATTTGTTCATATTATGAAATAGTCCCAAACCTAGAGATAATATTCCCATCACAACTCCCATCAATCGCATAAAAAGCCAACAAGGAAAAAATGTCGGGAAGAATACTGAAATACCTAAAAATAACATAAGAACACAAATCAATACTTTCAAAAGAGTCATCCTCCAGTTTAAAAGGCGAATCAAAATCTTGACATTCACGTTAACAAATATTTACTTAGGGACTTCTTTGATTTTAAAACCTGGATAAGGTAACTACTGCAACGCTGCGAACAAATCAATCTCATTATCGGGATGATCAGGTTGATATCGTTCATCCCAAATTTCAAAATCATAGTCCTTCAGTTCATATCCCGTTTCACCAATCCATTGAGCGTATAAATAATCATATGTAGCATCAAGCTCCGATTCAAGCCCTTTGTGTGTGCAAGTCACATACTGGCTTTCCTTGAATGCGTGAAGAATCATGTCAGGTGGGGCAGCGCTGTCTGCGAGCACCTCATGACCAATCAGATGTGTAAACACATCCTCCTTGGGATTAAAATTTGCGTCCATAGGATAAATCTGCATCAACATGACATTATCATTTTTCCGATGCTGAATCTCATCTTTTCTATTGACCAGTTGTTCATGATGGATCTTTCCAAGACCCGACTCAAACACGGCAACCGTGGCTTCAATTTTGTACCCTACCACCTGAAAGCGGGCAAATTTACAACTTTAGCTTCCATATATGATCCCCATCCTTTTACAACATGTCGTAAGCGCCTTATGATTTCGTACCTTCACATCATAGCGAAAAGTAATCGCTCTATACTTTCGTTGCGTTATTGAATCTATGTATTCCAAATTCTTTAAAATCCGATGTCAGTATCGCCTCTCTCAGTGGATACAGATTTGGAGTAAATCTGAGTTCGATTCCTTTTTCAAATAATCTCTCTATTAAACCCTCCATGCGGTCTATATGTAGAGGCTTTGTAACCTGATAAGAAATATAGTAGCCCGCCGTTGGATCAAAGAGTTCAAAATTGGTGTCATCGAAGTGGTACCTGTATATAACCTGATTCATAATCCTCGGATACCATGAACTTTCAACCGTAACGATGATATCCGCATTAGAATGTTTAAAAAACTTCTCATTATTCTCATCACTTATCGTGTCAGTCTTTTTACAAATGATTCTTGGACAATCTCTTGGAAAGTAATATGAATATTCATGCTCTTCATCAATAGCCCACACCACTGCTGGAAATTCAGCTCTGTTTTGTTTCTCTCTTGGAATAAAAACTTGGATATCTGAAACCTCGCTAAAATGATAAAGCATTCAGGCGCCCCACTTCCCGTCACATAAAACAACAGAGGTTTCGATTTGTCTTTCGGGGACGTTCCAGTATCGAGTTAATAACTGCTTCTTCTCATCCGATGAAACTAGGGTAAAACCATTTTTCAAATAGAATTTTATAGCCCATTCTGCGGAATCCCAGGTTCCTATTAATATCGGTTTGTCGGTTGATGCCACCAGATGAGCCAACAGTTTTGTGCCTATTCCGCTCCCCCGTTGGTGAGTTCTTACATATGCGTGCCTGATTAAAGCAACATCACCTTTATCCTGAATTCCCATAACGCCCCATAATCTATTATTTTCTTCAAAGCCCCAGAATACGACGCCATCACGGATTTCCTGATTCAATTCTTGCAATGGCATATAGGGTTCATGATAGCGATCCTCAGGAATTACACCCTGGTATGCCTTTGCTGCATCATTAATGATCTCAACCATTGCATCTGCGTCCATACTGTTGCACAATCTGATCATGGAATAAACCTCCTGAAGGTTATAGTCTATTAATTGAACTATCGTAATGGATATACCAATTCAATAGGTTCATTAATTAATTCCTCTTTGAAAATATAATTATGATCTGCTCCCACAACACATAAAATTTTCTTACCCGGATTCGAATGATACGTGTTCTTCACACGTTGAATCATGATCTGATTTCGTACGATCCATCTAAAGTTATTTGCTTTTGGATTAATCTGATCCAACCATTCATATTTTTGTTTGGTCATAGTATCAAACGCAACCGAATTAAAGGGAATCGTTCCAACGTCATGTGTATTCATTTGTTTAGCAAACCATTCATCATCGATCTTCTCCAACGCTTTACGCTGCTCTTCTAAGAAGCCGTTAAATGGATCAAAATCATTCCAGACATCTAACTCAAACCAGTCAATAGGCACAAACTCTATATTCCGTTCTTCGCATAATGGAAAGATAAGCTCCCAATACTCACTGGCTGGCTCCCCCCAATATCCCTTATCCTGTTTATCCTTGATATACTTCATCCAACTCTGGGGATGCACTTCACCGCAGATAATATCCGGGTTGAATTCTGTAATCAGATCCTCATACAAGGTAAGAGAACTATTATATTTTTCTCTTAATTCTTGATTATGAATTGTCCCCAATATTCCAACGACCGTCATATCATTTCTCCTTTATATATGTTATATGATATTTTTGAGATTCCTATGTAAGTCTATAATCTTTTCTTCAGGAAGTACTGAATAATTCCTTCCGGGTATTCATCTATCATTCCAAACACTTCATAACCCATCTTCTTGTAAAATTCAGGAGACTGATAAGAAAATGTACTTGTATGTGAAAGTTTGCAGCCCTCACTAACAGCAATGCTTTCTGCTTGCATGATTAATGATTTCCCATACCCATTTTCTCTGTATTCTTCATCAATCCAAAAGTTATCAATATATAAAGTATAGCAGTACGTAGCACAGAAGATCCCACCTACTGCTTTGCCAGTCTTATCCCTTAGAAACAAATTGATGCTTTTTCCAGGTTTTTTTAACAAACCCTTTGTTTCTCTTAGATTGTATTGATACAGATTGCTACATACAGCATGGTAATCCTGTTCATGATCTTCAAATACAATTTTCAATTCATCGTTAACAGCAGGGTTATTCATTTTTCAGATCCTCACGATTTCATAGTATTTGTCTTCACTTCTTCAATAAGACCCTAGCTCCAACGTTATTTGAGTTTAAATGATCTGTATATAAAGAAACCTATGGAACTAAATAAAACGATAATGAATATGACAACGGGCAACCAATTATGATGAGTGACTTTATCCGCACTTGAAAACTCAATAATCATCCAACTGATATAAATAAAAAATATGGATATCTCCGTCTTCATCAGATTAATCATGAGCCGTGCATTTTTATATTGTCTCTCCGCATTCTCCATATTCAAATTGAGGTAATTATACGTATGAGGATACTTCTCCAGTTGCGAAAGTCCAATCCATAAAATAAGCCCAATGACTAAGGGCAGCCATACTCCCCACTTTCCTCCCCAGCCATCAGGCTCCCCCTTCATATTAAAATGAATCGGTATCTGATCCGGTAAGGTCATCCATTGTTGCAAGCAGTATATAATGCCAATAATAAATAAAATGATGGTTGTGATATCTAAAGTTTTTTCCAGTAACGTTTTTGGGATTGTTATCTTCGGACGATCTTTGATTTCCAATTTCCTACCTCTTCTCCATTTACACACCGTATGATTACATGTTAACAATTATCAACCTCTTTTTCCAATGATTTCTGAGTATCCTTGAGGAATGAAAGCATAAGCAAAAAAGGCCGCCTTTGCAGGCAGCCTTTACTTAATATAACCTTATTTACGAACGGAGAGAATGAACTTCTCCAGCGATTCTGTATTGGTAATGCTGTGATTACATCCTTGGTTCTCCATGCATACGTATTGACCAATCGCAGAATAATTATCCGGTAAAGCGTTCTTGGTCTTGACCGTGAAGAATGCAAGCTCTTGATGCCGATTACAGAATAGGCAGTACCCCTTCTTGTGTGTCGGCGTTATTCTTCCCTCAATACCGATAAACTGTCCTTCGAACGGATATACAACGAATAATTTGTTCGTCGCAATATCTACCCAGCTCAGGTACGTTACATATCGAAAATCAATGGATGGTAGATCAGGCATTTTCATCTTTTTGTTCTTCGGAAATAACTTCTGAATTTGTTTCAACGTAATCGATGGATACAACTCCAGATATGGTTCCAATGCTTTCATATACCATTGAAAATCGTCTGTTGTCTCCAGCGACGAGATTTGCTCCAGCATTTGCTGCTGGTTCTCTGTCAGATCCGTAAATGCTTCAACGATGTTTGTTGCAGCACTGTATCTAACAGTCTCCAGGACCCTGCGATCCGCGGCGGATTGCACGGTTTTGCGAACAAATTCCGCTTGTTTTTTAATCAAATTATATTGGTGGTTTCTAATAAATGGTGTACTCATAGCTTTCAGCTCCTTATTTTTCATAGAAAAAAATCAATAAGGGCAAAGCCTGTTATTAGAAACGATAAAATTAAGTATGGGCGAAAGAATCTAAGCTATCGCGCCCCACGCAAAGTATCGCCCCCGATCAGGCTTTGCATGAGTTATTTCTAGCTAACGAGCAATTCAGCATTGCCATCTGAGTAACCCCCAATCAAATATCATGCGAAAAGTATATCAGAGAACTTCACATGGATCAATTGAAATGGATTTTCATGGATCTTCTTTTATTCCGTTGCTTTTGATTGTAATATCTGATCATTCACGAATCCTTGTAAGAAGAAAAGCTCATTGTCATTGGCTGTTCGATTATTGGCTGCTTCAAAACGCTCGATTGCTTCCTCTAATGATGTGGATTTCACAACATCATTGGCTGAGATGAGCTCTCTCCAAAACGTATCCATCTCCTCCACGTCACAGATCGACTCATGACCAAGCAAGAAATGAACGGCATCATATTGCTGAATGTCCTCAATCATAGGCAATAACTTGTCTTGCTTAATATGATATAACGAATTGGTAGTTGTATTGTAAGCACTATCGCCCAGAAAAATGACCTTTTCATCCGGAATATACACGACTGTTGAATCATTGGTATGGGTGCTACGAATGGTTTCAAGCACACAAACTTTATTGCCCAAGTCCAGATGGAGAGACTTTTCAAAAATAATATCCGGAGGACATAACTGAAATGTGTCTCTCTCCGGTATTTCATTTTGTATCGTCTCCATACAATGTGAAGTCATCTTCTTGGAATCCACATACTCCTGTAGAGAGCGATCATCATAAGAATAGTTCCTCCAATCATTCATCTTTTGGCTAGTTAGACTATTCATAATAATCGTAGCTCCATATTCATTCATTCCTAAAAAATGATCCCAATGGGCATGAGTAATGACCACATATTTAACGGGCGGAACGTTTAACTTCTCTATTTCATGTAAGAAATCCTTTGCATGTTGAACCGAATTTCCAGCGTCAACGACGAGGCTGTATTTATCACCGCAAACTAACCCCAATGTTGGTCTTTCTTTATCATTTTGGTTAGATAGATAATAGATGGATTCACTTATTTGTTTTAGCATGTTCATTCTCCTCTATAATAAATTCTTGATCCATAAGAGAGAAAATCTGCATGCTTTTTTAAATCAACATTTAGATTTTCTCATTTTATTTGTTTACCAATGGAATCACCTCCTTTGTTTTTCACATGAACTGAATGTTCCTCATCTCACCGGGTGCTCATTCTTCTTTTGTATTAAAAAATGTATCATTGTTGATCTGAATTATTCTGTCTGTTGCCTCATGGTTTATCGGATCCCTGACCAACATACTAAATATTTCTCTAAGTTCTTCTATTCGTAATAAGACTTTGTCTTTGGATCTTTCCTCTCTAAGTGAGATATATAATTGGTACAAACTAATATCTAAATCATCATTCAGTTTCTCAAAAGAAGTTAGTTCCGATATCGCAGCTGCATTAGACACACTTGATATCATTGATCTATACGTATAATCATTAAGAACCATACTAAAGCTGTGCTGAACATTACTTATTTCATATCTGAATGAATTATCAATAGAATTCTGAAGCTCTTTTCTTTGATTTTGAGATTCAACAAATTTAGAACCAAGAATGATTAAACTCAATGTTAATAAAACTATAATATAAGTACTTATTTTCTTCATTATTGAATAGCTCCTAATAACCGAAATTTTAACGATGCTATATATTAGACGCTCTTCCAATGTTATAAGTTCGGCTTTTTCTATGAGCTGTTAGCTGTTCAAAGGCAAATGCAATACGAATACCGCTTTCTCATCATTCTTTAGTAAGCTTCTTGATACCATCTTCGAAGTTGATTAATGTTAGCTTGATGATAACGACTGTGGTCAGCGATATGCCACATACCCCAGCGTACGGTTGCTTGCTTCTCATTTTCATGCCCAAAAGTGACAATCCTCGCTAGATCATCATCCGTTAATTGTGTACACGCGTCCTTCAACATGGTTATGACACCTTCATATGTCGACATAAGTGTACTCAAAGATATTCCTTGAACCATCGGAAGACTGCCATTTTCATCAATCATAGGGCCATGTTGCTCTTTTAAGTTTTGAGGAAGTGGTAATCCCTTTATTCGATAAGCCCAATTCAGATCGACGTAGGTGATATGTTTTATTAATTGAGCGGTACTATTGAAGTTGTTATTAGGTCCTTTATAATCTATTTCTTCTTGCGACATACCTTCCGTGATTCGTTGGAGTCGTTGGCTGTTTTCTATAACCGCAGCAAATAACAACCCAACAACAGGTGACATATTGGCTTCGCCTTTTAAATCATAAAGCACCCTAACGCCTCCTTGAGGTTGTCTTCATCGTTCTTCCCTTAGAATCTCCTTGATTTCTCTTAATTCTTGCAATATTTCTTTGGTGTACTGATTACTCTTGGAATTATCCATTCCGATTTTCACAACAAAAATACCAAAAAACAAAGACACTACCAACATTAATATAGTCCCAATAATAACCATCCTTTCCTCAAGCAACAGAAACCCGAGAGATTAGAAACAGCGATGCTGCCCCATTCCAAAAGATCCACTCGGGTTAATAGTTGATTAATTTAACTGTGACTACTCATGTACTGGAACATACATCGTTTGTATCTCTTGAACGCCAGGAACAAATCCAAGATTAAAATAAACTGATTCGGCATCATTGCCTTCCATGACATATAACCTTAGAACTGGATACTTGTCTTTAAGAGAAGTCAGTGCTCTTTGCAGCATGCGTGTAGCAAGTCCTTTTCCTCTGTAAGCAGAGTTGACTCCGATGCTATATACTGCTGCTTGATTATCCTGCAAACATAGGCGACAGTTGGCTATGAGCTGTCCAGTAACCTTATCATATACAAGCGTAGAAGCTTGAGTTAGGTTCTCATTGGTAAAATAGATTTCTTCGTTCGGGATAAAGTCTTCAAGGGATGTTTTCTTTCTGCGTAAGGCTTCAAAACCTCCTACAAAGCTGTCAAAGTCACACTGAGCGATTTCATCTTCATTAATGTATTGCTTAGCACCTGTTTCATTCTCGATAATTTCGGGGCTCTTAACTATAAAATCATGATCCCAATGCACATTGAAATGATCTGTCGGGCGCTGCATCCAGCGACATCTGAACTCATCTGGCCAGAATCCAGCCCTCGTAAATAAATGTACTTGATCGGGGAGAATTTCATATATCTTGATACGTTGCGTTGCATCAGACCATTTTATTAGTATTCTTTTAAGAAGTTTCAGTACCTCAAATGAATCATTGAATGGGGGCATAAAGAATAGATGATATAACGTATTGGGTCCCATCCTTACCCCACCGATTTTTGACTCTCCTTTATAAATCCAAAAAGAGTTATTCCGCGAAACATTGAAGTAGCCTTCCTCTCTAAAAAATCCAGTATAGGCCATATTATAATAGACTGAACAATACAGTCCCCATTCTTCGGGCTCAGCCTTTTGAATGGAATACTCATTTGATAAATCATAAGAATTAAGTTCCTCAGACCAATTATTTAATTCCATGCGTCATTCCTCCTCATCAATGCTAACTACCTATAAAATATTTAAGGCGTGTGTTATCTAAACATTTCTAGTCCCCCTCATTAAATAACATGTCCTTTACTATTTACTTGATCGATTCCATCATTAATCTTATTTTTCAGCAGCTCATGAAATTTACTTTCTTCCTTCTTTAAATGTTTCTCAAGGAAAGCAGAGATATACTTATTAATAGTGGAATGCTTGTGTTCTATCCCATCTTCGTTGTAATGTATCGGGATATCGCTAAAAGTCATATGATGAGCACCGTTTAATTTAATAAATGAACTATTCTGATCACTCGAGTTAAACAAAGACTCATACCCACTCAGTAACAAAGGTAATAGGTCTGGAGAGATTTCATTTTCCAGTTCTTCAAACGAGCATTTCTCTTGCCGAGCTACCAATAACGGAACAGATACTCCCTCTTCCTTTTTCGTCGTCATTAAATGGAAACTAGGATCTAATAGAATGCTAGCCTTAATTCTCTTTTCTCTTTTAAGCAATTCATAAGCAGCAGCCCCACCTAATGAATGACCAATGATCCCCATTTCATTCACATCGACTATGGCCCTAAGATCCTTATCTGAATCCAAGACCTTATCTACGTTTTTCATAACCAAACTCATATCTTCTACTCTAAGCTTCAATAATTGTTTCCAAGAATGAATATCTAAGCTGTCTATTTCAGATATCACATTGGATTGCTGGACAAAACGTCTGTCAGGAAAAATGGAAAATATAGATTCATGAGTGGCTCCTATAGTAATGACAACAAATCCGCACCCCACTAAATGTTCTACACAAAAGGAATACATATCTCTAACTACACCAAAAGCCGGGGCTACAAAAATAATGGGACAGTTTTTAGCCGTAATATCAACACTCTCATCATTATGTATTTTTGTATCCAGATTACAAATATAATTCCTATCCACTCCCATACTTGAGAGCATATCAACAGCGGAAGAGATATTAGGTTCAAATAACGAAATATACTTCGACTCATGCTCCACTGGATTGGAAGGATAGTATATACTAATGAGCACTTCTCTGGTTTCATTACTTATCGGATCAATACGTGATTTTTCCTTTAAAACAAAAACCTTTCTTCCAACAGTCATCGCGTTCACCCTTATACTATTTTTTCGTCACTACAACGCATGTAGATTGAATTGAATATACGCTGCCATAACTTCATTGATTAGCCTTCCGTTCACTGTATAACCAGCTCTTTAGGCATTATCCAAAATTGATTTGTTTCTTTATTAAGTTTTAAGTGAATTGTTTTTTGTTCACCTTTCTTCAATCGTTTGTAGCTTGTGCCCATACTGAAGATACTTCTTCCTGGGGTCCATTGCAGTCCACTCACTTGTATATTATGATGCACTACTAAATACTCATTAGCTTCAATTTCATTTCCCTCAACAAGATTACTGGAGGTATTGTTAAATAAGATGTTTACAATTTTTATCTTAGTAGAGACTCTGTCTCCTAGTATATTTTGTTTACCTGTTCCTTCAACTAAAACCTCCACATCAGCTTGGGATGAAACGAAATCATAATTGCCTAATTCTTGACTCGTTCGGTCAAGCACTATATATTGATTCAATATTAAATATACACCAATGATTCCAGATACAATGGATAATAAAACAACTACTATTTTCCGCTTTTTCGTCACCGAAACTACCTCCAAAACTTATCGATTTCCGAGGTTGCGTATTACGTTTGTGAATCCATGCCCTCACCAGTTTATTCTTCAAAGAAACGGCAACGATGCTTTTAAGCGGCGAGGGCAGCTTAATATTTTCACCTTATGCTTCTGGATAAAGGTCTGTTGATAAATATCGTTCCCCTGTATCCGGGAATAGTACAACTATACTTTTATTTTTATTCTCTGGCCTTTTTGCCATTTGCACTGCTGCATATGCAGCAGCACCAGACGAAATACCGACTAATAATCCTTCGGATTTAGCTAAAAAACGAGCTGTTTCAAATGCATCTTCATTTCTCACCTGTACGATCTCATCAACTACAGATCTATTAAAATTGTCGGGAACAAAACCGGCACCAATTCCTTGAATGGTATGCACTCCTTTAGTTCCTCCAGAAAGCACCGGGGAATCCGAAGGCTCTACAGCTATAATTTCCACATTTTCTTTTCTTTGTTTAAGTGCTTCGCCAACTCCAGATATGGTTCCGCCTGTACCAACACCACCAATAAAAATATCCACTTTGCCTTCGGTATCTCTCCAAATCTCCTCTGCGGTTGTTACCTTATGTACTTGTGGATTTGCTGGATTTTTAAACTGTTGAGGTATAAATGAATTAGGGATTGTAGCCGCAATTTCTTCAGCCTTTTTGATGGCTCCAGACATTCCTTCTGTGGCAGGTGTAAGAACTAGTTCTGCTCCCAGAGCGATCAACAGCTTCCTACGTTCTACACTGAAACTCTCAGGTAGTGTTATGATTAATCTGTATCCTAATGCTGCAGCTGCAAAAGCAAGTCCTACACCTGTATTTCCGCTCGTCGGTTCTATTATCACTGAATTTTGGTTAATTAACCCCTTCTGTTCAGCGTCTTTTATCATTCCATATCCGATTCTATCTTTTACACTACCTGTTGGATTAAAGTATTCCAATTTAGCAATGATTTTCGCCTCAACTTGATACTTTCTCGCAAAATTAGAAAGCTCCAATAGCGGTGTATTTCCAATCAGATCTGTGAGATTCTTTGCGATATTAGTCATGATCATACCTCCAAAATACATTTCCAACTAAAATAGTTGGTTTTATGTCACGTTATCATGTATGGTAAAATAATACAACTATTGAACTTCTATTTTACGACATAGGAAAGCAAAAGCTATTAGATTGAGCGTGAATCTTTGTTATAAAGTCCCCCTCTAAAAATAGAATTCAAAGTTCCAATACTGTTATGAGCTCGTCATGGCACACTTCACCATTTTCATGGAATCCAAAGCTCTCATATACCTTTTTGGCAGCCAAGTTATCAGGACTATATGGAATCCAACAATAACGTGCAGGTCCAGCTGGGAAAGTTCGAATAAACTCCAATATTTTCTTTAATGCTTCCCGGCCATAGCCCATGCTTTGGTGCTGCTTGTCAATCATCAGTCGCAAAATACAATAGCTATTGTCAGCAATCACAGGAAGATCATAACCCGTGATTCCGTAAGTTATCATTACAAAACCTACAGGCTGCTCATCTGCGTAAATGGCAAGTGGAAACGGTGAGCCGCCATTGGTTGCAAGAATATAACACGATGCAACACTTGAAAGGTTTGATGCAACATATTGTCGCTGCTCTTCTGAAACTTCCAGGTTAAATATAGAACGTCGGTTATCCAGTGTTATTTTTCTGAGCGTTATCATGCAGACTCTCTCCTCACCAAACATCATAGATTTAAGCGGTTTCAAGATAATACCTAGATACTCTGTTTGATCTTCTTTCTCATATACAAAGCTATTTCTTCGTTTTGGCTATGATTATTTGAATATAGTGATACATCAATTCCTTCAATTTGATAACCACATTGCATGTAAAAATGAATGGCTGGAACGTTCGTATTCTGGGTTTCTAACGTGATCGCTCTGAAGCCTTGTTCCTGGGCAATCTCATTCACTTTATTGATCAACAATCTTCCATATCCTTTTCTTATGTATTTTTCATTAACCTGAAGATGCCATATCATCAGCGTATTATTCCAAGTTTGTGGTTCACAAATTGCGAGCGCTATGATTTTCCCATCTATATATATTCCATAAGAAAATCCCAGTTGTATGATTTCTTCATATCGTTCCAAATCATCTGTACTGTTCAATTCTTCTTTTTCGTAGATGTCATCTAGATTTATTAACGTTAAAAGCATACTAAAGGAACCTTGTGTCTCCTGTTTGGTAAGCTCATATTTTTGAGTTGATTTATATCCAAAGCTTCCAAGTTGAAGCCAATCATCATTGGATAGATTCTGTATTTTTTTGATCTCCATTACTTCACCCCAGAAATAATATACTTTGCGACTTGTTTATAAGGTTATTGAATTCTTGCTTATATCTCTTCTTTCGACCTTAATTTCCATATTCCTGCATCCTTACTTATTGTTTCCTATCCACAAAATTATGGACTGTCAAAGAAAATAATAATAATCCCGACAGGACAAACCTGGCGGGATTTCGTTTGAATAGATATCGAAAGACGTTTTTAGTTAATACGTAGCAACCACATGCTTCATCTCTTCACTTGCCATAAAGTCAGAACAATTCACGTAATACAAATCATAAATTTGTTCCGTATTGTTTATCAACTTATACACTTCGTGGTATATATCAGTGGCTAATTTGACATAAGGCAATTTCCCAACCGCTTTCTTGGATCGAATGTTTTGTTTTCGAATTTTAAGAAATACTGTTTCAATTTCACGTTGAAGAAACAACTCAGCGAAAAAGGCTTCCTTTGCTCGTTGATTGTAACCTTTTCCGAAATAAGGGGCTCCAATCCATGTCGCAAGAAAACCTGTCTTATGTTCCATGTGATATAAATCAATGGTTCCGATGGGATGTCCCAGCTCATTAAGGATCGTTCTGGAAATACATGTGTTTTGCTCTTCTTCATCAATCACCTGTTTGGTTGCAAATAAATATTCCTCATAAGATCGGCACTTATGACGAACGTATGGAAAAACAGCGGTGTCCACCATCAAATCATACAGTGAGTGGCATTCGTGAAAGTCTCGTTTTTTTAACATTTAAACGACCACCTAGTCCTTTTAGTTCGCTGAGTCAAACAAACTAAGTATATAAAAGGACGTGTGGATTTTAATGAATTCTACATTGCTTTTATGTAAAATTCATCATTGAAATGTTTTCCAGATCACTTGACTGAACATAACGAATATCGCCTGTTTACAGTCTGATTTTCAGAATCATTGACCCGTCGAAACATCCTCACTATCATCGGTTTAGCTGGAACCCACATCTTCGCTAACAGCATTTCATGCCCATGGATAAATTTTTTGGTTCGAGGAAACATTAATCATACTACTTATCCTTGGGAGTGATGTTATGCTGTACCTTATCAGCTTTGTGCTCATGTTTGCTGGCTTAGCCTGTATCAACATTATTTTTTCATATCAAAGCAAGCATATTGACACTCAGTTCTTGTCCACATTTAAATTCCATCTTTGGATGCTGCCTTTATTTCTAGCCGCTAATCTGAGCGTAGGATACGGCGTCAAGTTTGGAATGAAAGCTGTCAGTCAACTGGGCTATGTCCTGGTCATTGCCAAATGCATAGAAGTGCTCATCTCCATATGGATGGGATACTGGTTCATGAAGGAAGTTCCTTCTTGGAAAACGTGGATTGGGCTTGTGGTCATCATCATCGGTGTTGTACTGGTTAAGCAGAAGTAGGAGTAAGTTAAAATGCTTTTTAAAAAACGAATCGATATACAATTTCATTATCATATACGTCTCCGGTCTCTGAAAAACCCATTTTATCATAAAGCTTTCTGGCAACTTCATTCTCTGCACATACCGTTAAATTCAAACACTTGCTATGGACATAGTTCTCTTTTATATAGCTAATTACTGCATCTATCGTTGCTCTTCCATATCCTTTAGCTTGATAGCTTACATCGATCATAAAACCATTCAACCAATAGGACCAAGCTGTTGTTTCATCGACTGTGATCATGACAAAACCAACTAAGCTATCCTCCGTGTTATATATGCAAAATGGTAGATACTTGTACTCATCCCCATCTGGACGAATGTGCACCTTCGCTAGGGACTCGGCTACTGATGGAACATAATGATTTTGATTGGCTTGAACTTGTAAGTTTAATGCATCTTTCCAGTTCTCTCTTGTAGTAGGTATTAATCTGATCACAATAATATCACTCGTTCCGTTTCGTTTTTTTAAGATCCGATGGAAGTTCATTTTTAGTTACATTTTGAACAGGATAATCAAGGCTGGCCCACAGCCTGTTAATGATGTTGTCACTGGTTATTCTACCTTTAAATCCGGTGGAAGTTGTGAGTGTTCCTTGCTCATACATATATACAAGTTTGGAGCCATCATTCTTATTAAATATAATGGAATAATCTCCATCCAAAGATAATCCTTTGTCCTTCGGCTTTATTTCACTTAAGTTGGTTAATACGTGGGCGATATCTTTTGTCTCAGTTACATTAATCATTTGGAGATCACCTTCATTAGAAGGTAAAACAAAATTATATATTTCAGCATTAACAACTTCGTCAGGCTTAATTGATATAGTGATTTCCTCTCTTGCTTCAGTTAAAGAAACAATGAAAACAACAATAGCAATACATAAACCAAGTATTAAATAACGCTTTTTCATACTACTTCACCTCTAACGACCACAGCTTGATTCAAGCTGAATCATCTTTCCCATAATTACTTCTATAGCATAAAACGTTCAATTAACTCCAATCACCGAAATGCTTCTCAAGGAACCTTACTTCCTTCTCATAATGAGCCAAATGACCCTCTTCAATCATTTTGATAAAAGCTGTTTCTCCAGACACCGCCCGATCAGATAGTGTGGTACACATGAAATGAATTCGAGAAATCACCCATTCCTTCAGATCTGTCGGCACATCCATACCATAAGCGTTAAAAAATAACGCTATACGTCTTTTCCGCTCAGATGCATGATCCTGTTTATTATATGGACCAACTTCTCTTTCATCTTTACCCGGTGAAAAACCTGCTAATGGGACAGAGGTATACAAGCTGTAAACAATATCCCATAGACGCGGACCAGGCCCTGCCATGTCAAAATCAATGATTCCTACAGGAAGCCGATCTTTAAACACAACGTTATACAATGCAAAATCGTTATGGCAGACTACTTCTTCCTTTGAAGATACCTTTGGGCAGTTATTTAAAGAAACCGTAGATGAAACAAAATCCATTGTAGCATCATGATAGCTTTTTAAAAGCCTCGCTACTTTGTCTAAGGTCTCATCAGACCACATATAACTTTCAATCTCAGGATAGTCATTTCCCGAAACCACACCATTCAGGTAAGAAAGGATTTCTCTGTCCTGCTCATCTACTCCCAAATATCTAGGGGAATGCGCATAGCCCACCTTTTCAAGGTGCTTAAGCAATTCATATACATACGGATTCGGTATAGCGTCACGACGAACTGTGCTACCTACTTTTACAACCTTATTCACATTGCCTCCGTTTAGGGCTTCTTCGTACTCAGGCAAAATGAACCCCTCCTAAGATCTGTTTTGTGTGTACCTATTTGTTTTATCCTTTCTGGGATTCCCAGGGAATCCAGCAATCAATAACACAAATCCGACGAAAAATAAGAAATATACGAGAAAACCCGTGAAACCATTATCACTTGCTGGGATTATCTCGCGTGTTTTCCCACCTGAAGCGTAACCCGCTTCCACTATGGCTGTAGATATTCTCACGGAAATTCTATCTAAGGTTGAAATAAAAATACTGCTAATCATGAGAACCGCACCCAGGATTTTATTTGTATTGTTCATGAGCTGCCTCCTAATTCAAATTGATTCTTATCTTTCAGTCCATGCTGTTCGGATATATCCCAATTTCATGCCAACATGCTCCATATTTCGATGGCTTTGAGATAAAAATGAACATTGCCCTACCACCAGATTACATTCCTTATTCAAGGCTTCCGTTATTCTTCTATTCAAAAGCTGCTGATGTACACCCTGATTTCTAAACTCAGGTAATGTTGCTGCAAAGGTTAAGGATGCCTTTTGATTTTTAATAAACAGAACACTTACCGCTGCAGGGATGTCATTGACATATGCGATGTAAAATTTCCAACCTGGACGGTGATAAAGAACCTTATTATTCTGGGCGACGTAAGGGATACCGTCATCCGACAAACCGGCCCCCCTGCAATGAATGGTCGCGTATAGCTCGAATTGATCCTCTTCAAGTTCTTGAATTTGGATATGATCTGAGTGATTCTTTTTTTCTTCTGGTTTGATGATCAGAGATGAATGAAATCCCGATGTATACATGCCTAAGTCGGTTAAACGTTTCAAGAAGTTCTGATCCACCACAGATGGAATAACTTCGAACTGAACCTTTCGATCACGCTGTCTATAAAAATCAATGATTGCATCCATGTGTTCCAGATCATTATTTGTTAAGCCCTTCACCGTATTAAACGTGGGCCATGGCATGGTCTTACTGTAGAAACAGACGGCATTTCCAAACTGCTGAATATCAATTCCTTCTGGATTTTTGTCCCGACTCTGTATAGCAAGCATGCGATCTGTCATATAATCGATTTCAGAGAGTTCAATTTCTTTAATTAAATCTATGGATGGAATCAGTCGATTCATGTCTTTACCTCCAAATAAAAGTACGGGAACTCCATTTTAATTCCCATCAAAACACTTCATTACATGGCCTATACTTTACAATGGTTAGATGCTCCCACTCCCTATACAGCTGCTCTTTAGAGAGTATCTTCCACGGGTTGAATATCGTTTGCCCATCTTTATTGAAATATAGTTCTTCTCCCAGATGATATGCTGCATGTTGAATGATCCCATTCTCATCTGTCCATAGGACAACGTCCCCATGATGTAGTTCGTCAGTTAATAACTCCTCGTAATCATACTGTTTTAATTTCTCTAGAAATGTTTTTTGATGTACCCATTCATAGATAAACCATTCCTTTTTCCCTTTGGAGATTGCAAACAAAACAGCTGCGAGGCAATTTGCACCTTGGGAACTAGCAAACGAATTGGCATATGGTTTTAGAAAAGAAGATAGCGACTCAGGTGGCTTCTCACATTCCCCTTTATCCCACCATTCGTAAACCAATGTCGTAAGTATCTGCTCTTTACATGATTTGTTCAGCTTCTCCCACATGAAGCGCTGAAGGATAACATGTCCATCCATCACATAGCTTGCAGGTATTTCCGCCAAATCATGTACAAATGTAACAGGGAAAACAAGCCCTCTTCCACTTTTCACTTGTGCATTTAATAAAAATCGTTTCTTATCTTCAGGAATGGTTTCTATCCATTCTTTATCCGCAATGATTACATAATCAACGTTCTTTATATTCCAGTACTCGTAACCATTCACATAATTCACTTGCCTATAAGTGCTGTGGTTATAGAACTCCTCTTTTGGCATTAATAGTACATCGGTAAAGTCAAATTCATAATCAAGATGTTCTTTTGATAGGAAAAACAAATCTTTTTCCGGTACATAACAATCCATCCATGAAAGTAAAACTTTTTTACCCGGTTTAATTATCATTATGTATTCCTCCGCGTTGGGTTTGAATTTTATATTTCCACTTTATTTCTCACTACTCCGTAGCAAATCAGATCCTCATAACGGTCTTCTTTCTTGACATGATCCACCAGTACTCCTTCTTTTATCATGCCAATCTTCTGTATAACTTGTCCGGATGCCGGGTTAGAAGCAAAGTGTCGCGCATATACCTTATGATATTTTTTCACATCAAAAGCGAAGTCTAACATGGCTTTAGCTGCTTCCGTTGCATAACCTTTTCCCCAAAACGGCTGACCTACCCAATAAGATAACTCCCCGTTATCGTAACGTTGTTGATTAGATAATGCTATTGCCCCGTACAAATCACCTGTTTCCCTATCACAAATAGCAAATTCATATAATTTATCCGCATTAAAATTTTCGTTATGTTGCTCTATCCAAGACACTGCACAATCTAATGTATATGGGTAGGGTAATGTGAGTGTGCTCTTATAAATGTTGTAGTCATTACATAGTCTGGTAATGGTTTCAGCATCTGATTTCGTAAATAATCTTAACAGCAGCCTTTCTGTGGTCATCGTTTTAGTGAGATCGTTGTACACCTTACTATCCCCGCCTTTTACATGAAAATGGATCATTGCACCTTCAAAATGACCGATTTCTGTTTATTTCAATTTCATTTTATATACGACTTCACCATCCTGATTTTCCAATTCCTGATCAATAAATCCTATCTTCTCATATAAGGCTCTTGCATGTGCATTATTTTTTTCTACAGTTAGTGAAATGATTTGGCATTGTGGGTGCTTGTTCTTGATGCATTCAAGTATCGTATAAAGTGATTTACTTCCTAATCCTTTTCCTTGATAGTTCTTATCTATTTGAAATCCTCCAATCCAATAATTATCCGTACTAGCTGGTGTGTACGATAAATAGAAAAAACCGAAAGCTTTATCGCCTTCACGCAAAAGATATGGATCAAAAGCTGCATCCCACGGCTTCACGTAGGCATATGCTAAAGATTCGATGACCGTCGGTACAAGATTTACTTGCGTTTCAAGTAAAGATATTGCGATCGCCTCTTCTCAATTCGTTTTATCGATTGGTTCTATAGTAATTGGGTTCATTCAAATATCCCTTTCGTTTGCCGAATTATATTTCGTTGGAGTAGATTATTGACTTACTTGAATCCATATTGTTTAGCTATGATTCAAGATACCTTCATCCATATGTTATTCAGAGAACTCAACTAAAATGGGATGAGTGCTCTCATCCAATGCTTTGTGAATTCTCTCCTTGAAATTCCCCCAGGTTATCATTTCATTGGCTTGTTCTAATGTAAAGAAACCAACCTCATCACTTTCAATACTTGTAGTTAGAGTTCCTCCAATCGGTTTTCCAGTGAATATATTGTTACATACTCCCCGCGTAGTATTCTGATATAGGCCACAAAACTTAATAAGTTCAATATCAATGCCAGTCTCTTCCTTCACCTCTCGAATAGCAGCTTGTGTGATGGTCTCGCCTTCTTCCACACAGCCTTGAGGCATTTCCCAGCCTCTCCGTCCCTTCATAAGTAAGATTTCATCGTTCTCATTAAGGACAATCACACTTGCAGACACAATAAATTTCACTTAAATCCCTCCTTTTATGTTCTAGATTCAATACTTCTAAGTAAAAATAACAAGCTCCCTTTAATCAAAAGATCCTCTGCATTCAATTAGCAATAACAAAATGCAATCCGTGAAACCACAGTTCTTATCACTCTTCCCTTCGTACCGTTCCAAATGAAATCTTCATGCTGGCTGCATAAGTCAACCAAGATTCCTCATCAAATACCTTGGAAAATGTTAATTCCGCTTCATACTGCGCCTTTGCTTCATTTTGGGTTAAGCCCCGAGTTGATAAACGTTTGGTTACCTCTACTGAATCGCCAGGATCCTGTCCTATACCATCTTCTTTAATTGAGTGATAGAGAATGTTTTTTTGGGTAAAGTCCATGTTTTGATCTAGAAAGTTGACCTTATCACTCATTCTACATTCCACATTCGTTAATCCCAATTGACTCATTAATATAGGTAATCGCATTCCAATATTTCCATCTTTACCTGTACGTATATGATCTTGTTCAAATAATCTCTGTAAAACGCCTAGTTTAATGATTTCACTTTGTTCAACGCCCTCCACATGATAGTTCGCCATACTCCCAATCCAATGAGGTTCAAAACAGATGATTCTTCCACCCTCCAGTACACTTTCAATCATCTTTTGGAGTATTTTCACAGAGTCATCCATATGTAATAAAAAAGCATGACTCAATGCAATGTCATACTTCCTCTTCAATACAACGTCTTCTATATCCCAAGTAATAAACTCTGTTTCATAGGGAAGTTGGGAGAAGATCGTCTTAGCTTCATTGATTAATGTTTCACCCTTATCTACTCCAGTGTAGGTTGACCCTTTTGGTAACAAAGGCAGCAGTTTAAGACCCAAATAACCAAACCCACACCCATAATCGATAACGCTTACAGGTTTATCTATCTTCCAAACAAAATGCACTAAAAATTGAAGGTAATCGTCATTATAGTAAAGCCATCTCGTATTTTTAAGGTATTCAATTTTATTATCCCAATAATATTCAGACATTCGATTATGCTCCTTACAGTTTCTTTTGTAGCAATACTTCTTCCGTTCTGGCATAGTTTGATTTTTCGTATGTCTTTATAGCCATTTCATTTCTTGGGCCTGTCAGGATCTTTACACTGGTAACACCTCGTGCTTTGAGTTCCTCCTCTATAAAAGCAATTAGTAACGTAGCTAATCCTCTTCTCCGGGCAACTTCGGTAATATACATTTCTGTGATTTCTCCCTGGAGTGCACGATAACAAAAAGATTTAAAATATTGAGCACAAGCGAATCCAACTGCCTGATCGTCAATCACAGCTAGAGCAATCAACTCATTAGATAAAGCAAGGCTATCTATTACTTCTTCTACGGATGTACCTATGCCATTAAAAGCATCATTGAGCTTAAGAAGGTCCTCTGCATCATTTTCGTTCGCCCAACGTATATGAATGTTCTCTTCTTTCATCACGTGACCTCCAATAATAACAGTGTACAGAAATTAATGATCCGGATAGGTTTCTTTCAAGAACTTGATGGATTGGTTGATCAACGCTTGTAATACATCTAAATTGATATCTGCAACTTTATTGACGTATACACATGCTTTTCCTGTCGTATGTTTTCCAAAGTCCTTTAATAGATTCTCTCGTTCTGCATCACCTGTAGCAAAATACAAACTGATTTTTGCTTTTCGAGGAGAAAAGCCCACCAGTGGTGCATCACCTTCATGACCAGATTCATATTTATAATGATAGGCGCCGAATCCAATAATACTCGGTCCCCACATCTTTGCTTTATACCCTGTTGTTTCAGAGAAAATATCTAATAGCTGATACGCGTCTTCACGTTTTTTGGGACTATCAACACTTTCAATAAATTCAATGACGCTGTTGTCTGTTTCTTTTGTTTTAAGTTTGTACATTGATAAAATCTCCCTTCATGTCTTCCGTAGCTTTAACGCAGGGAACAGACTTAATATCAGACCAACAATCAGAAACAATATCCATTGTTCGTAACTAATGATTAGAATCAGTTCCCAAAAACTTGCCGGCCCGGAGTTTGGTTCATCATTGTATGGATGGTCAAAAATAGCTGGTAGGACCCCAAGGGCTATAAAAACGATTCCAATGATCAAAGAAAGAAAATAAATAGCTTTCTTCATAGTCATCACATCCTCAAATAATCAGGAAGTCTTATCATGAAGCGTTCACTATTTCTATTAAATTGATATTGTTCATATAATTCATGTGCATCTAATGTTCCGAGTAACCCCATTAAATCTTTAAAGCGATCCGATTGTGTAATCACTTCAATTAGTTTCTTACTAAGTCCTTGGCCCCTAAATTCCTCATGAATAAATACATCACAAAGCCAATACATTGTCGCATCGTCTGTGACAACCCTTGCAAAACCAACTTGAACTTCTTCTTTATAAATTCCAAAACATATTGAAGAATGGATGGACTTTTCAATTTTTTCATCGGATCTCTTATTGGCCCAATAGCTTCTAGATAAGAAACCCTTTACCGCATGAATGTCCATAAGTTCTTTGTTATCACTGATAAGATATTCTCCATATATAAAATCCATCAATCCCAGCTCCTCTCAAAATCCTTGATGATTCAAGTAATACTTAATTCCAGCACGATCAACATCAGAAAAATCTAATGGATTCTCCATAAATAAATCTCAACTGCTCATCAGTTTCAATGTTTTGACCTTTTTTTTGATAACCTAAGTCAAGCGTTTTTCATAAATCACAATTGTCATCTTGTCGTTAATTTGTTTCGTATCTCCCTTCTGTCTATATCCTAATTTCTCATAAAGGTAACAATTCCTCTGCTCTTCTGAGATTGTAGCCAACTCCCATATTCTCGCATCGCTATACCTATCTTCAATTATTGAAAATACTTTTTGTGCAATCCCTCTCCCTTGATAGTCGGGTAAAATAAATATAGGGCTTACTCGATAGATTTTATTCTCTTTTTTTACTATTCTAATGGCCCCCACAGGAATATTTGCTTCTCTTATTAGGTAATAATCTGTATAGCTTTGATTTATTCGATCTTCTATTTGTTCTACCGTTTGATTTGCTGGGCTTGTTTCATAGTCTTTATATTTATTTAATAGAGGCATGAATGCTTTTATTTGCATTTCGTGAATGATTGAAGCTTCTTTAAGTCCTGCTTTGGATAATGAGATTTCCATTTCATATCATCCTCCGTTATTAAAATTTGTGTTCTGCTTCTATGAAATTATCGTGTTAAAGATGTGTGTTGATATCAATCGTATTGCCAAACTAGCTCTCCTTTCCTTGTTTTGGCTGCATATATGATTTGACCCGTGTGATAATGAATTTCTCTTACCATTGCTATCATTAGATTCAAAACCGTTGTTTCATTATTTATTTGACTGAATGTAAGAGGGGGACGATTAATGAAAGGTTGAGATAACAACAAATTTGGGTTGGAACTGAGGTGTTCGAGATATTGAATGATAATATCGAATGATTCCTTGGTCATGTTATAGGCTTCTTCTATCGTCATTTTAAGTCCATGTTCAAACTCCTTATCCCTGTCTCTTGAATCAGCAATATCATAAAATATCGTTTCAATTCTCGAGTGGACACACCCCCTAATATGGGCAACCAGATTTGCGATACTATTACTTTCCTGATTTGACGACCAGGTGATATCTTCTTCTGATAATTGTGAGATGACCTGGAGTGTCCATTTTCTTTCAGACTTAAATTTCACTAACATACTCTGAATTACTTCTACTTCAATTTCCATGAGCACACTCCAGTCTGTAGTTTAATTTTGATGATCTAATCTACCAAACAACCGAAAAGGTGTTTTTTTATTGCATCTTTGCTCTGATTTCCTATAACGTTGTTGTCCTCACGAACCCGAGAAACTTATTTGAGTTCAACAAACGCAGATCGATTACAATCACTGCCAATTAGTTCTTCTAATACTCCTCGAACTCCTGCCAGACCTGGATGTGCAAATGCCCTGATATGGGACTATTTGTTATAAGTAGCTACTACTATCTTCAGGATTTAATTATGTGTCCGCTCATCTAACCATCTCTTAGATTCTTCTAACATGCCTAAAGTAATTTGATGATTTACTTTGGAGTACTCAAAAAATTGCACTGAATTATTTAGTTTATTGTTCTGTTCAATGACTTTCATAAAATACTTCTGACTATCAATTGGAATAGTTGTATCTTCTGTTCCATGTAAAATAAGCATCTCTTTATTCTTCATATTCCTTAATTTAGCCGGATCTAGCTTTAAGATTGTATCCTTATCTATTGAAGTCCAAGGTGTTCTTCTATCTCTTTCACAAATAAGTTCTTCAAATCTTTCCCAAGCGCATGAACCATTCATTATTATTGCAGATTTGATACTTATGTTATTTGCATAAACACCTGCAGCTGCAAAACCGCCAGTAGAATTACCGACCACTCCCACTATCTTGTCATGTAAGGTTAATTCAGAAATAAGATCTCCAGCCTCTTCAACCGTCTGAATAACGACCTTCCAAAAATGTTTTTGTATTTCTTTAGGATCAAAATAGTTAAGCTCCCCTCTGGTACCGTGATATGGAATTTCAGGTATGATAACCGTGTATCCCCAACCAGAAATCAATGAACCAAAGAAAATGTAATCCTTAATGTTTGAAACCCATCCATGATATAAAATGAGTATCCCTTTAGATTGACAGTTGGGCTTAATCCATATACAAGGGATCCCCGCAATTAGTTGTTCATAATAATTATCCATTAGCTCTCCATTATTCTTTATGTAATTATATATTGAAGAATTCTGTATAAGGAATCCGAGAAGTTAGGTGAGAGCACACGGTCGTGACTTATGATCGCAGAGTATAAAGCGACTGAACCAAGTACCTCACATTTTTTCTCCGGGCGATCCCATAAACTAAAATTCTAGCCGCCCCCAGCATGAATTAATTAAATCCCTTTAGAAATCAATATAAAATGGTTGTAAATCTGGCCTTAAACAATATTCAATTCGTTGTTTAAAGTTCTTCCAAGTCAACTTATTTAATGCTTCTTCTATTGGAAAATATCCTGCCTGTTTCTAGGCTTTCACTAGTTACTATGGGTTCTCCCCCAATCGGTCTTGCTAAAAATAATGTATTCACGATTGAACCCTTCACATTCTGGAATATTCCACAAAATCGAATAATCTCTATATCAATCCCTGATTCTTCTTTTGTCTCCCTGACTGCGGCATCCTGTAAGGATTCTCCTTCTTCCACTTGCCCTCCAGGCATTTCCCATCCTCTTCTAGGTCCCCGGACTAGTAAAATTTCATTGTTCTCATTCATTACAATCGCTGCCGCTGAAACGATATGCTTAGGTGGATTCATAGATATATCTAGTCCTCTCAGGGGGGATTAGTTTTAAAATGTTATGTAAGGGGTGCCTCATCCACAAATCATCCTACAAAATTGGTTTCCAATGTCCATTCCAATCTTCGTAGCCATTCATTTTTCACTTCTTCATTTGTGTACTTTATCCGATCTAAAACATTAATTACTCTTGAAACTGAGTATACCTTCACTAATTCATTGGTAATCTTAAGATCTGAAAATTTACTATACGCATTAATAAAAATCTCAGACAACTCCCGAGAGAAGTTTGGATAATGTAAATGTACAAACCATATTACCCATGCGACATCTTGCAGTGGATTCCCCCAGCCTGCCCACTCCCAATCAATAATAGATATTAATTTATTAGATAAAATTGCATTATGCGGTCCATAATCTCCATGGATTAAGGTTTTCTCCCCTATAACTGATACATTAAGTATCTGTTTTACTTTTCCCTTTTGATTATTCGGTACATAGTTAAGATCATCAATATCAATATTTATCAGTTCTATGATTGGCAGGTCAGGGTCACCATCTCTCCATTTTAATGAGTGAATATCTTTTGCAAGATGATTTCCAAGCAACTCGTAGATTTCCTTAGCTCTATGAATGTCTCCATCATCAAGAAATCTCTGGCTGTTAATTCCGTGCACATAGTCCATAATAATGTACTGTGAACCGTTGTCTTCAAAATAGTCATGAATCTTTGGCGACACACCTGAATTATTCAATAGGGTTAAACAGTTAATTTCTGTTATCGCATCACGATTAAGACCATTGAAAATCTTTGCTACGACCAGAGGATCTGATCCCTCAAGTAAAATACTGCTGTTGGTGTAACCTCCGGTAAGCTCAGTCAGTGTACTATATTTAAATTTATGTAATAAGATGTCATGCACCACCAAATTCAGCCTTCTTTCTTTATTCTTAGAATCATGACTTTCGGAAAATGTTTTAAAGCGTTTGCATTTTTTCTCATTAGATCTTCGATTTCACGACACATCACTTATTCTTCATCAATATAATTTAAAACATTATTTAAATACATCTCTATAGGTTGTGACGAATCAACAAGCAAACATTGAATATCATTAGGTCTCTTACTTTCATTAATATTTTTTCTAAACTCTTCTTCAGATGTGCCCGAAATCTGACTTATCATCCGTTCTCGATGTTGTAATCTTTTACTTATTTCCTGATAGTCATTCAGGTAACATTCAACGTACTTATAATTAGCATTATACTTCTTACTTAATGACGAACCTCTTTCAATCATCTCAGAATAAAAGCATGGACTATCGAATATTACGTCATAGCCTTGGGAGAGATAAAACTCTATCAGGGCCCAATCAATATTATATGAAGTCATACCTAAAACTTTTAATTCTAAATTACTATCCCCAATGGATTTTAATATGGAAGACTTTGAGATATCATGATCAATAATTATGGCACCTGTTATTTTAGCTATCCGTCTTGAAAGAGTTGACTTACCAGAACCAGGAAATCCCGACATTTGAAGAAAAAACATCTATGAAACCACCTTTCCCTTGGAGATTTCTAATTCATATTTAACTTGCGTTTTACTGTGCCCTTCTATGGTTTCGATCATTTCTTCTATTTCTTTAAATCCACTTTTCTCATAAAATGCTCTTCCTATATAATTCTCTTTCCCTACCCAGGCAAACAGTTTATTTATTGGCTTTAAATCTTGAGTGAATCTCTGAATAAACTCTTTACCTATTCCCATTTTGTGATATTCAGGTCGTATATAGATTCTTAGCAATTCGTATTCTTCTTCTTTCACTTTTCTTGTTTGAGCATATCCAACGACTTTGCCACTGAATTCAGCTATTAAAAAACTCCGTTTGGCACTTTGAAGATCTCTCTCGACAGATCGACTTAAATTCTCATCTGAATATGCTCTACTTAGAAAATTTTGTATGTAGCCTTCGGAGTATATGCCTTTATAAGTATAATTCCATGTTTCATGAGCTATGGACTGGATGTGTGGGATATCCTCATTTGAAACAAATCTAATTGTAATCATCTGGTTATCCTTCTTTCGTTAGTTATTAATGAACTTTATAGTCTTTCTTAAGAATTGCATAAATGGAATTATCAACAAATCGATTCTTCCAATAATAATTTTCCTTCAATATGCCTTCTTCTATAAAGCCGATTTTCTCAAGAACCTTTCTTGATCCCACATTTGCTGGTTCTACAAATGCTTCAATTCGGTTTAAACCAAGATTATTGAAGCCATATTCAATTACCTTTTCAACCACCTCAGTCATATAACCTTGATGCCAATATTCTGGTGTTAGTTCATATCCAATGACAGCTTTATAATGATTTTTCATCCATCCATGAAAGCCACATGTTCCAATTACTTTGTTTTCCGACTTCAGAGTGATTCCCCAACGAATAGCTTGACCTGATTCAAATCTTTCATTCCATCTTTGAATTAATTCTTCTGCTTGTTTAATGGTTGTAAAACTCTCCACATCATAAAACTTCGTAACTTCATCCAATGAAAAAGATTGAAATATATCTCTGGAATCATTCTGTGTTAGTTCTCTTAATACAAGCCTTTTTGTTTCTAACTTGGGAAACTGCGACATTTTAGTTCTCCTTAATGGTTTAAGTAGTTCACTCAGCATCTCTAGGATTCAAATAAATATAATCCATAGAAACTAGGCATCCATCATGTCCTTTAATCAGCAAATTATATGCACTAAGTACTAACCATATTATTACATATATGAAGTAAATCAAGCAAAAAAAAGCAGATGGTTTCTCATCTGCCTGAAATATGGAGAAAGTCGTGCAACTGATATAAAATTTCCTTCATGCTCTTGATCTTAATTTTCCACGACTGCCAATCTCCAGTCGTTACATCGTATGATATTCCCAATAGGATATTCAAAATCACACTCACCAATATACGAAAAGCCCAGCTTGCGACAAATGGCATTCGAAGCGGGATTCTTGGTTTTAGGAAAAGCGTGAATGAATTTATGTTTCTTCTTTTCAGAACGGATAGAAGCTATGGCCTTCGCTGTTGCTTCTGTCGCTATTCCTCTACCTTGATATTCAGATAAAACACTCCAGCCTATCTCGTAAATAGATTTTTCTTTCCAGGTCTGATCCCAATACCCTACACTACCCACGACTTCAAGATGCGGAAGCAAGAGGATCTTAAACATTTTCCCTGTTCCATTTTGTGCGATTTCATAATAGCGCTTATGACGAGCTAGGATTTTCTCCTCAGTCTCTGGTCCTCCGAAGTGTACTGTCATCTCAGGCGAATTTAATTGGCGAAGCAAATCTAAATCTCCTTCGTCCCATAGTTCAATTCTTACCTCTGGCGCATTTCTTTGTTCCATCTCACTCACCTCACTGTTTTTATTTGTAACCAAATTTAGAGGAAGAGATTTACTATTCTTAGTTCAATTATATCAGAACATATATTCTTATCCAGTAAAAATTTATCATTATCATTTAAGCCAAGTTCACGGTTTATATATCTTCTATGTACTTACAGACCAAATCCCCAAATGTTTTGATATCCTTAAGATAGTCATACCCTAACGGATTTTGTCCAGTCTGATTATACATTCTTACCGCAACAGTTTTACACTTAGGAATGACAAGACAGGCACATCCAGTGGCGCCCAGAGACTGGAAAGAACCGTGTGGAAGTTTATCACCTAATTCTGTAAAAGACCGTGGTTGATCTTGCACAAACCAAAAAAAACCGTTTCTCGGCAATTGTTGTTCCAGATCAGGAGGACTAATTATAGTGGTTGTCTGCTCAAATATTTCTTTAGGAAGTATCTGATTCCCGTTTATAGCTCCCTTATTCAAATGCAGATAACCCCAATATGCTAGTTCCTTTGTGCTCATAAATAAGTTGGCCTGGTTACCTTGATCATCCTTATATTGTTCATTGAGCCATACTAATTTTTCATTATTTTCCTTCCTCCATCCTGTTTGGTTAAAGCCCATAGGTGAGAATAAACGCTCTTCGAGTAATTGTGATACAGGGATTTTATATAATTTCCGAATAATCTCGATTAGCAGATTAACACCAGTATTATTGTACTTCCAGTCGGTTCCTTGAAGAAACAATCTATTATGCAGATCACCTAAACCATGAGTGTGGGTTAACAAATGTCGTATTGTTATATGCCTTAGTACTTCCCTATCTAACTCATTCAAGTAGTCCATAACAAGATCATCTATACTTCTGACCTTACCTTCATGTAATGCAAGACTAATAGCAAATCCTAAAAATGTTTTTCGAACTGAAGCAACATTAAATTGTGATTCCTCATCAACTAATCGACTATGTTTAGAATTGTCATGTACTCCTGAGTACCATTCATTCACGATACGATCATTATGAATAATATATGTCGCAGCAGCGGTAGCAGATATTTTACTCTTTACCTGTAAGACATAATCATTCAGTTCAATGAATGCTTTATTATTTGATATTTTCAGGTTAAACAATGAAAGGTGCACCTTCTTCAATATGTTTATTATTGTTGTTTTTTCTTCATGAAATTTTCAAGTTCTTCCCTTGTCTTTGGGTGTAATATTATACTTTCAGATGTCATCATTCTTTCTGGTAAATTAGTTTCTTTAACTTTACGCCCCCATTTTCTTGAGAAAGCCCGCCAGTCACATACCATTTCTATCAAATATTTCTTTGGCATTGGTAAGGCTTCTCTAGTATTTTTATTTACTATCCAATACTCCCAGTGGTGTTTATTATGATTTTGATGGTGCAGCCACGCATTCTTCCATCTCAGCTCGGTATCCTCGTCCTTCTGATTTGAATAGAATTTACGTGCATAAGGAAAAAATTCGTGAGGAGAGAATTTAGACATGTCATGGATTATCCCCTGAAGATATAATCCTTCTTTCCAACATTCGATAAGAACGTTTAATTTATGATCCAAAACATAAAGATAATACCGCAAATATACTAGGAGTATAGTGACCATCTCCTTCGGTTTTAAAGTTTTTCACTCAATTTCAAACAATTCTTACAACGTTCTCATATTCAATAATGCTCCTTTTTTATGATTTTACATTTCTTTCACATAACGTTCCCGTATACACCACGTGAGCCGACCTTAAATTCCTTGATTCTTATAATGCATTACAATTTGCTTTGTCCGTTTAAAACCTGACAACTCGTAAAAACCACCCAAATCCTCTGTACAAAACAAACTAATAACGTCAATATCTTTTAACTCATCTAGAAGTCTTTTGACCATTAGTTCTCCTATTCCTTTATTTCTGTACATACTTAATACAACAACATCTTCTACATAAGCCCGATATATTCCGTCTGAAATAGACCTACAGAAACCAACTAATATATCATCTTTCCAAGCTCCTACTGCAACACCACTAACAAGTAGCTGTAATATTCCATTCTCATCTCGGTTAGGCCACCAACCAGCATCTTGATAAAGACCCATTAGTTCAGATTGTAGAATCGGTTTCTCTGTATGTAATTTTAACGTTACCATGAGTAACCCCCATAGACTCAAAGTTTTCTTGCTTTGATAACGAAGGTTACAGGAAACATCTTCGCTCTTTTTACGAGATCATTATTTTCATCATGCAATTGGATTATTTCCTGTTCGGTTTCTTCAATCATTTGTTCAATAACAAACCCTGCTTTCGCTAACGCATTTATATAGGTTGATAGTTTACGATCAGACAAAGTTAGCTCGCCTTGAACAAAATCAGGAGCGACCGAATACCAAGATTCATCAAAATAAGACTTTTTAAAAACCAATCTATTATTCTCTTCAACAACACATTTGTGAATTGGATGAGACCAACTAAAAATAAATATGCCATCTTTTTTTAAATATGAAGCGATCCGACAAAAGGTACCTTCTAGGTCTGTTGTCCAGCCTATGGCGTAAATCGAATAAACAAAATCAAAATAATCCACAGGGATGTTAGATTCTTCTTCCATAGGAGAACAAATTAATTTTGCTGAAAGACCACACGTTGTCAGATGTTGCTTCGCCTTTTCAATTTGATTTTCTGATATATCCATGCCCCATAGTTCAGCAGCCTTACGCTCTCCCTGATATTGCAAAGATTGACCATCTCCACAGCCGATCTCTAACATCTTTTTTCCTGAGACATCGCCAAAAAGTTGGCATTTTTCCTCTGTTACAAATGCTCCATAAAAAGGAAGCACGATTGCTCTTAAAAAGTCATTTCCTTTCGTATCCCAATAGGAGCTGTTTGTTTCATAAACACTATGTTTATTCACCATGATAACCCCCTCAATATAATTTTGTTCGCAGCTCCATTCGTTTACTTAATGCCTCTTCGTAATTGATCTTGCAGCCCCCTGAACTTTTCCGATTAGTTCTGTTATTTCAATTGGGAGGTCCTGAATATTCATGCATTCATCCTTTCTCACAATTCTTCCACTTTTAAATAGCGTTTCCTACATTTACGAACCCGAGAGGCTTGAGTAAATTTCAAATGTTATGCCAATAGAAAGTATAATAAGAATGCTGTTGAAAGCCTAATGATTTATAAAAAGAACTATCCGAAATAACATATGCTTTTTCAGCACCTAAGGACCGACCTCTTTTCAAGGCTTCTAATACCACTGCTTTTCCAAGCCCCTTCTGCCGATACTCCGGAATTGTACATACAGGTTCAACATAAACATAATCCGTTTTTTGACTGTACCATAAGCCACAATAAGCAACGTATGCCCCATCTTCATTTTCAGCAACAATATGTAGGAATGAATTCATATTTCTTGCTGACAACATTCTTTTTTTCTTATCAATGGTGATTTCATCATCAGGCACAGGACCTTCATGATTAAAGCCTTTCCATAATAATTTCCGATACTTAAACAAATCATTATTAACATCCATATTCTTTAAAATTACGCCTTCAGGATTTACATAATCAAGGCTAACATTCTGTAGTGTAAGTTCAAGTATGTTTTCAGTCAGATCATTCTCCACAAACTTCTTACTGCGTAATAAATCTAGAGTGTGAGTATCTTTGTCATTCACCGCAATCCCAAGGCCATTTTCATTACTGAAAGTAGTAGTGGTATATTCTAATATATCTTTTTCCAATTCTTCAAACCCTGGTTTAGTAGCAAAAAATGCTTCACCAAAATAGTGGTCATAGGTTGCTATCCCTAAAAACAATCTCCATTTCAATCCCCCATAAAATATAAATTTTCCAGTGAAGAATAAAACACTAATGCGCCTTATACACGTTACATAAACTATATTTCTTGCTCTCCAAGTTCGGTGGTAAAGATCAATTCGTAACTGAAGGGGGCTACTCCGTTTACTTCTTGTAAAGTTCTTTACCCTCATTGTCGAATATTACTAAGTTTTCTACTTCATTAATTTGAGTATTAGGAATCAGATAACCCTTCTTTTCCTTAATCCCTCTTGAATAGGACTTACCATCAGTATAAGTAATAAAAATACGAGCAGCTCCAGAACTTAACATCTTGTTATTAATTATGACTGCTATATATGGATTTCCGTTTCCTACAGTCACAGGATCTGAATAATTTATTCCCCACGATAGTTTTTGGTCATATACCTTCCCATGTTGATCTGTATAAAGGGTAATTAATGAATTTTCGAGTAAAATGATTGCTGAGTCCTTAATCCATATACTATCTTGTAAATCTAAACGATGACTATTTACATAATCAGTGATTTGTTCATTGGTTGGGGCGTTATATATTAGCTCGTTCTTGTTACACCCCATTAATAAGGTTGAAATGAATAATATAAACACTATACATTTTTTCATTTTTCGCTCCTTGTATATATATCCGGCATTTCACATAACGCTCCTGTATTAACGTTGTTCGACGAAGTCGAATGTTTCACTGAGCCAACTTCCCTCAAATTCATTCCGCAGACCAAGGTTCCGTAAGGGAGCCGCTGCGTAAACATATTGTTATCTGATTACGGCTCATATCTTTGACTAAAGACAGGACGTCAGGAGGTGCATGATTTATATAATTCACTATGACCAAACTATCATGTCCCGTTATTTAAACAGGCTACCTTATATCGGTAGCCTGACCCGTATTACATATAAAATTAACAAAGGATGCTCATATCATAATTCAAAATGCTCACAAACTAATCTGAATTGTTCTTCTATACCCAAGTCAGGTGTTCTTTCAAGTGTTTTGATATTGTTATTAACGCAGGCATTTCTAATTTCATTGGAGAATTTCACCATTGTTTTGTTGCCATGTTTAATCGTTTCCGCTGGATCTGATGTAAGGTTAATAACATCCAAAATCATCTTATGGTCTTCTCTAAAGTAATATAGCTTTTCTATTTCATCATCAGATGTATAAAGACACATCATTTTTTCTTTAGGAATAAAGGGTAAAATGTGTTCAGGCATTATTCCTAAATCGATAATGATTGGTTTATTTGTTGGCATCTTTAATAAATCAATAACGAAAAATTCCATCATTTCTACAACAATTTCACAAAGCCATGGAAAAGACACATCAGTAGGCCTATTAAACCACTCTTCCCAGTTTAAACCTGGATGGGGATATTGAAGAGCAGGATATTCAGTCGGATTAGTGAATGGTCTATACTTCAAGACATTATCGCTCAATGTTTGAAATCCTAACTCTGCAACAAATTTCTTTGTCATCGTTGTCTTTCCCGCGCAACAACCACCATTTAACCAATACACATGCTTTAATTGTTCTTTTAAATAATTGTTATTTATTCTCATTTTATTCCTCCTCAATTTTTAATATTGAGGGTGATTACGGATTCTTATCGGTTTTTTATACACACAACAAAACCACATAATATAATCCTCCTTTTCTTATTTATACCTAAATAGTATTCGGCGAATTATAGTTCACTCCTTCATTTACCATTAATCTGTCCGTTAGAGCCACATGACATTGCGGATTGACTTGCTCTCATATCTTTAGACCGTGCAGCTACCATGCGACTTCATAGAATTGATTTACAAATTGTACTTTACTTTTATATACTTCATATTCAATATTCCCATATCGACTGATGTCTCTAAGTAACCAATGATCTGCTCAAAAGTAAAAACATTAAGGGCTTCTATCAAAATTTCTTTGTCATAATCCAAATCGTCAAATATATATGGCACAAACTTTTTGACATCTGTAGATTTAACTTCCTCTAAATCCGGTATTGTTGGAATGTGATTAAGCCTGTTTCTTAATTCCTCTTTATATCCATAATGTTCAAGCAACTTCCCATTCAATAATCTAAAGTCGTTATGATACTGATTATATAGTTCCTCATTAGCTTCCATTCTGTTCCTTAACCAAGGTAAATTAAAACCTTTTAACCATATATCATCCGCAATTAAATGTGTGAAATAACCCAAAACATAAAGGTCTTCTGCCTGTGATCGATACTTATGTAAGAATCCTTTATAGTCCACGTTCCTTGAATAATCCTGAATTTCACCAGCAAAAAAATGTGATGAATCTTTTGTTGTAACTGCGTCCGGCGCAATATTTCCAAGTAAAAAAGGCGTTTTATCTACTATAGATAAGGAATTTGCGATTCTATTTGCCACAATCAGATGCATTATTCTTGAACCCATACTTCTTCCTCCCCTTAATGAAAGTTTGAAGTCTGTTTACCTGATTCTGATTCCTTAAACTGATATTTCAAATCATTATTCCTTGAATAGTGATGTGATAATCATTTCTGCACATTCTTCCGGCGTATTCAAACTCGTATCCACTGAAAAGCTATAGCGAATGTGTTGCGACATTATTTTATTTTGCTCATCGGATTGATCCTCTCTTCTGTCACCACGTTCTATATTTCGCTTACGACAAAGATCTAACGGGCAGTACACCTTAACGATATCCAAAGGATATCCATCAAATATATCTTGGACTTTATCATAATGTGGCTTTAATTCCGGCCTTTCAACAAGTACCCCATCGATTAAAACATTCTTTCCATGATCCGAAAATAATTTTGCTGTATGATACATTAGAATGATGGCTTCACTTAAATACTTCCAGTAGTCTGTTTGCAAATGTTTATCACCAATCGTATTTTCAAAAAGATCATTGGCCACAACATAAAAAAAGGGTTCATCGTAATTTTGCATCGCTTCTACGATTGAAGTTTTACCAGAACTGGTTACCCCATTCAGAAATATAATTTTCCCTTTATCCATTTTCTCATCTTCCTTTGCGCGAGTTATATTTAAAGTGTCTATGATTCTTATGATCTCCACTAAAAATGTACTTCCGAACCCCGCCTTCACTGATTCAACCAGTATTTCCAGTAAAAATTAATTACTCTGGTCAGCAATCGATTTACCATATCGAACGAGTATATGCCACATGTATTTTAATTCCTGAAGCACTTCTTCGTAATTACCTCTGTCAGACCAAAGATCAGGATTGCGTTTCAAATCGTTGACAGCATTCCCGATCACACTTGCGTCGATGTGACCATTCCTTGCAATTCGCTTCGCTAATGATGGCATGGTTGGACCCCTAAAATCAGAGGGCACTTCCTCTACACGCATCGCAAATCCCATATGCCAAAATAGTTCAATGGAATATTTGATGCAGATTTGCTCTAAATAATTCCCTATTTCCGTTCCTTTGAACGATGGGTCAGCCACTAAAATTTCCACATCATCTTCAAGATATATATCTCCATGAATTTGAGTTTCGATAAAATGGTTAAGATTCCGATGTGGGGCCAGTTTTGACGGATCCTCTAACGGACGTTCCAGATTGTACAATAGCTGATCTATCAATTTTTTAGGAGTAAGATCTTTTTCTCCAATAGCATAATCCCGAAAGAAAGCATCCGTAAAAAGCGCAGATAAAATATCGTCTAATTCCTCATATGTCCCCTTTTCCTTTGGAGCATCTTGAGAGCCACCGTAAGTGAACGTACAGCGATATGAAGCATTCGGTTTTAAAAGAAAATAACAAGAGCCGAATCGTGGAGACGGTCCATCCGGATGTAACAACAAATGAAGAGCACCATACTTTGGCCGTTCAAAGTTGGTTGCACCTTCTAACTGATATGCTCCGCCAAATAGTTTTTCCTCCCAAAGATCTCTTGCACCACCTACGTATGCAGATACGCTCCCATTGGATATGAATGTCTCGAACTGACTTTTATAGATTCCCTGCTCTAATAAAGATTGAGCAACACTTTTCATATCTAAAACCGGACGATCCGGATGAAAATGCAAAGCCACCCTTGCATGGGATTTAATCTTATGAACTGCTTCTTCAAAGGTGTTCCAAGGAATATTCGAAAAATGAAAAATTTCTTTGAGTGATGCTTGAGCTTCTCTTTTTTGGGATCTTGCGTCATTACTTATATATTCAATCGCTGCGTTCTGAGATCTTGTAAGTTGTCTGTTGTTCGACACAAGAAACACCATCCTTTTCTAAAATTGAGACCTCAACCTACTTTTAAAAACAAGGCTATTAGGAGCATCATCATTCCCTGCAGTAACGCATAATTTCATAGCCTTTATGTAAGCGTTCGCAGTTTTTTTAAGTCGCAATGTTTAAGTGGCTTTAGGCAATTAGTGACAGGTGGCTTTGCCAATTAGCAGGTTGAAAGTGTCCGGTGAATCTGCTCTTCCGGACCACGAACCCTGCTGCCCATTAGATGATGTCACTCATTTCTTCGAGTTACATTCAGAGTAATTTTATTCTTGTTTCCATTTATGTAATTCGAGTAGTTTTCCGGTTTCATAAAAATACCGTATTACTTCAAGCATGGGAATTAATTCTATACAAATGTTATCACAATAATTGCCTAACTGACCACCAACAACCAGGGGAATTTCACAGTTATCCTGTTTATCGTTCATAAGAGTATATATAGTATCATCAATTGTAATAGACACAATGAAATATTCAGGTCCGCCCCCAACTAATGCTGAATCGGTGTCTGATACCTCAAAAAATACTAATGTAAATTTATCTCCATCGAGTTTTCTTAAAAAACTTAAAGTGTCCATCCATGTAGGATTCACAATGACTTCTTCCTTAAATGTGGTCCCATTCCATGCATCAATACTAATAGATTTTATCATTTTTTCTTTTTACTCTTCTTAGATGTTTTTATTTTATTTGGATGCTTTCATCTAACGTTCCTGTACTCACGACGCCGAGAAGTCTAAGAACCAAAAAATCCGGCTGCGCTTGCTCAGTTTGCCTCTCAGTGTTGTCTTCCTGCTCACACTTCACCGAATTGCTTCCAGCAAGACCAAGGCAGCGTGAATACTCTTTCAAGTAAGATCACAGTTTTCTTTCTATACCTTAGGAAATTTAATCATTCCACATTCTTGTTACTTTCTTTAATTCTAAGTCCTCGAATTGCATTTTATAAATATCTGGTTTCTTTAATTGATTCAAAAACTCCAAACCAAAAGCTGAATCAAAATGATTCATCATCAAAGTCATCACAAGACCATGAGTCCCGATTGCTATTTTCTTCCCTCTGTTCTCTTTTAGTAAGGGTTTTAGAACTGAGAGTGCTCTTTTCTGACAATCAGCATTGGACTCTCCACCCGGCAAGGTATAATCAAAATCATTAAAACTCTCTCTGATACTAGACATTAACTCTGCATTTTCAATATTATAAGATGCAAAATGTCGTTCTCTAAGATCTTCGAATGCTTTAATTTCTAACTTTAAGTGCTTGGCCAATCCTTCAACACTCAGAATTGCTCGAGTGTAAGGACTTGATATAATCATGTCTATTCCTTCACCTATAAGTAACTTCGTTACTTTTTCAATATCGATCTTTCCTTTTGGGGTAAGCCCTCTTGTTCTTTCATTTCCTTCGTTGTATGGTGATTCTCCATGCCTAACCATATAGATAATTGTCTTCATACAAGCCTCCTTTAGATGCTTTCATTAAATATCACACTATGATTTCACATAAAGTTGATATATTCGCGACGTCCATTCCCTTGTGTTTTACTACCCAGCGTATGCTCCGACTCCTTTCGGAACCAGGGCGAATACCCGCAGCGTGAATATAATATTATACGCAGTAACTGACCTCTTTGAATTAACTTTCAAAAGATTGTTCAAATATGGTTATATTCCTGTTCCCTACTTCTGACAGCTCAATCTTCACTAAACTCATTCTTTCTATGATCCCATCCATAGGTTCAAATTCCTTTACTACATCATGAATTCCCTTAGCTATCGCTTCTCTACTTAATTGTGTTCCCAGGGTACAATGTGGATTCCATTGATTTGGACTATAATATATACTCGCTTGATTATTATATTTGTCTAACTTATTATAATAATCCTTGTGTACACGTTGAAGTTCGTCCGTCATGGTTGGGGCTAAAAATATCGTTCCCGAGGTTGGAAAGGTAGCTACGATATCAAATCGTAAACGAAGAGGAGAAACATTATCAAAATAGATTTCCAGTTGTTCTTTAAATCCTTTCAAATCGGAAATATCCGTATATACGGCAAGTGTTATATGAGGACTTAAGTTCTCGAATCTATTCATAAAATAACTGATTCCCTTTTTGTCAAAGTGCATCCATACTTTTCTGACGTACTCATCGAATTCTTTGTTGAAGAATAATTCTACAGCAAACAAACGAACCACATCCTTTCTTTTGTATTCTTATTCATTGGAAAATCGTATGACTAATCGTACATTTTTGCTTGGTTCTCCTTAATGATGAGTTGAGACCACTAAACATTAAAATCATGAAAGATATTCATATGTGTTTTCTTTATTTCAGGTACTGAGCTACATTCGAATCACTTCAAAATTCCATGTGGGAGACAGGCATGTACCCCTTTAACCCCATTTACAATTTGCGTTATACGTAGATCAACAACAGAACTCCCTAAAGCAATAGCTTCAACACGATTTAAACCATACAACTCACCCATCAAGGTAAGCATTCCATCTAAAGCTTGAACGGTTGCTTCATTAAGATCTTCATGAAACCCAAAAGTAATCCACCCTGCGGGAGTATTAGCTTGGGGGGTTAACAAATCTATGCCTTCAATCAAATTTACAGTTATATCAACAACTTCCATCGGACATTCAATAGCCTGGCAACTGATTTCTCCATCCCCTTGCAAAGCATGACCATCTCCAATAGCAAGGTAACCCCCATCGACAGAAATAGGAAGATACAATTTGCTGCCTTTCACAAGCTCTTTACAATCAATATTTCCACCACAATATCGTGGCGGCCAAGTAGAGTGAATTCCTATGTCATCTGGAGGCATTCCAATAACGCCCATGAAAGGTCGTAATGAAACCGAGAAGGAGTTGCCGTTGATTTCACATACTCCCACCATGGATTTATTATCGAGTTTCCAATCAAGGCTAATTTCCTTAAATTCGGTCAAATGTAACTTCTGGTTTTGCCAATTAGGATATTGACCTGCAGCAGTAAAACCATATTGCCCAGGTATAATATCATTAAACTCAATCTCTAAAGTCATGCCTTTCTTAGCACCTTCAATATAAATAGGTCCCACCAAGGCGTGGCCTCCATCAATTTTTTCTTTTCTTGAAAATGGTTTCCTTCTCTCACTATTACTTCTCCCAGTACCCCAACCTGCGTCTAATGTTTCAAAACATATGGAATCACCAGATGACACTGAAATGATTGGAGTTACTTCTTTAGTAAATGAACCAATTAATATTTCTTGGGATAATTCAATTTTGTGTACCACCATAATATCGCCTCCAATGCGGTATTATCTTTATGCCAATTTTGTATAACGTTTCGTATTCGCGACGTCACCGACTTAAGTCTCCGTCAGGAGCTGGCCGCGATGCAGTTAGTCGGTGAAGATTTGTCCGACTGCTTTCATATCCCCGAAAAGCATCTGCCGGACCAAAGGCCGAATGGCGCGAAGCTTTAATATTTTGTTATACGAAGCACTTCTCATCATTGAATTAGATTCAGAATCTCAATTACTAAAATTGCTTCTTCTTTATATCCTTCAAGATCGTTTAGATTAATCCATTCAGGTTCATTATCCCTAGATTGATAGAATCTAATTACCACATCTTCTCCTTCGATTGTAGAACTTAAAATCAAGATACAATTATCCTATTCAATAAAATTGGGATTTAATAAATCCGAATTTATGAATTTATTTGATTGAGATAACTCATCCAATAAATTCTTCATTGCCTTATTTGTTTTCATGTTTTTCTCGCTTTCGAAGTGTTTCGTATAACGTTCGGGTATTCACGACGTCCTATCGACTTTAGGCAGGAAGCTGCCGGGTACACATCAACGCACTTAATCGATTGGATGTGTCCGGCTGATTCCACTTCCTCGCTACTGAAAATCTAGCCCCGAATATTCCTCTAACTTCTGCCGGACCGAGGGCAAATGCCCCGAAGCTTGAATATGGTGTTATTAGATGGATTAGCCTTCTTTGATATTACCCTCTAGATGTTTTGTACAGTTATGCAGTTCACATGTCCATTGATTATCTATTTTCTTTAAAATAGTTATTGATGTATTGCCAAAATCTTTTGTAGGAAAATCAGGAACTAAATTGATAAAGTTAAATTGAATTAAGGCACCATGAGAAACCACCAGCACCTTTTCACCTTGGTGCTTCATCATTATTTCTTCTAAAAACCCTCCACCCCTCTTTTGGACGATCTCAATTGGCTCAATTCCAAGATCTAATTCTATCCAACCTGTTCCCCACTTTTCTATTCGTTCCTCTTCAGTAGTACCTTCAATCAATCCTCCGGACCTTTCCCGAAGACGATCATCAAAGTGAATATCTACTCCGATAGCACTCCCTACAATAAGAGCAGTTTGCTTTGCTCTTGCTAAAGTACTTGAATAAATATGATTCCAGTCTTCTGATCTTAATCTCGTTGCTAAAAGTTCTGCTTGATTAATCCCATCCTGATCCAGCGGAATATCAGAGTTACCCTGTGCTCGTCCTTCTTTATTCCAACTCGTGCTACCATGCCTTATCAGTGCTATAGTCGCCATTTAGTTCTCCTTCAATGTTTAAATTATAGATTTGCGTATCTTTCCGATAATTGAAATATTCGCGACGTCCATTCCCTATTTATAGCTCTTATCTTAGGAGAATGGGTACCAGCCTGATTACTCTTCTCAAATATACTTCAGGTAGATCAAGGGCCCTATGATCTTTCACTTAGTTTATCTATAATCGTTTCACATTCATTGTGGTTTCTCATTCTAGTACTGCTTTTGCTTCTCTGACCATATCCAAAAGTCGTCTACTATCTCGTCAATTTTTGTGGAAATATCTTTAGATGGGTCATGTATTAAAAGATATAGGTCTTCCATCTTTGTTTTTCCTCTCTGACCTGCTTTACAGTAATTTCACCTAACGATATTGTATTCACGACTCGATCCGGCCTTATATAGCTCCTATCTTAGGTCGGCTTGTGTGTCGTCCGATTATCTAACATGATTATAAATCGGGACGACAATGGGGCGTAAACCCCGCAGCTTGGATATAATGTTATCTGAAGGATCAGCCTTCATCGAATCATCTAGTACCCGTGATTGCTATTATTTGTTGAATAATTTCCGCTGTATTATTGGGATCCTTAATGATAAATACATAATTTGCTTCATCTTTACTAGGTTGTATTTCTGAAAAATTTTCTTGTCTCTCCAATACTTCCAAAAAGCTTGATGCACTTCTAAATATAGCCTTGCTTCTTTGCGTACGTATTACACGGTCTTTCAGTAAATCATTGGGTAAATCAAAATAAACAATAATACTTTTAAATTCTTTATTATGAAAATATCGGAGAACTTTTGCTCTTCCTGATTTATTCAAATTAGAGTTACTTAAGATAATGTGGAAATTGCTTTGCTCCGTAGCATAGTTAACAATTGCGTCAGTGACAGAGAATTTTAAAGTGTTCGGGCCTTCTGTAGGGCGAAGTTTCTTGTAGTGTTCATTAATAAATTCAGCATGATTATCTTGATCAATTACAATAGCTTGTTGTAATACCGATTCTAATTCTTTGGCAAAGGTAGTTTTGCCACTATGAGTTTTTCCTACCGTCATGACTACCAAGCGGTCCATAAGATTCTCTCCTATTTCTATTATGGTATATACCGATCTTTCACTTAACGTTCTCGTATCCACGACATCTCATCACCTTAAGATTCTAAGGACCGGCCGCGATGCGGTTAGGTGGTTGCGGGTGGGTCCGGCTGAATCTACTTCCCTGCTGCTGAAATACCTCGTTTAATCCTCTTTTAACTCCGGTCGGACCAAGGGCCGAATGGCCCTAAACGTGAATATAGTGTTATGTGATGTTTAGTACTTCATTGAATTACTCTCGAATTCCTATTCCTATATCTATACAATCATTACCAATCTTCAAGTTCTGAAAGTAATATACCTTTTTTGGTGAGTTTAAGACTATTATTGCTTGTAAAACCTTCAATACTCTGAATTTGCTTATGGATAAATGAGAATTCAAATATCTTTGTAAAATCTCCATTCAAAGTAAAATGAACTTTACTTTCTTCTGGAACAAATATAAGCGAAATTTGGGTTGGATAATCCCCACTTTCCTGAGCTGTACCCTTAAGCAAGTTAAGGCCTGTTTCAATATTAAATGTTTCTTTGTTATTTGTAATGACTTCATAGGCCTTTATATATCTATCCTTTCCTGGTCCTTCAACATTCTTATATTCATTATTGAAATTATCCGATACAGGAAAATTAGTTAGTACCATGAAGTCCCTATCGGAAGAGTTAATATCAATGTTCTTTCTTCCAGGTTCAACAATATATGTCTTCTGATTTCTCCCGGCTATCAAACTGTGGACACTATGACTCGGGACATTAACAATTACGTTATTGGTTAAATATTCACTTAATTGAGATAATTCGATCCGTCCTGAAAGAATTTCATCAAACAATTTCATGATATGTACGCAATTCTTGCCACGTCTATATTTGCCTTCTTCAATTGGATCGACCATTAATAAATTCATGAATGTACCACTACTATTCAAACCGAAGGCTGGATAAAATTGTCCATCATCATTCTGAAGGACTAATAGTTGATCTTCGCCAATCATAATAATTTTGATTGGTCTTCGAGAAATATCGAAGTTCATACCAATAAATGTCTTGTCTAAATGAACAGCGAAACTAGTACACATTGAGGTAATCTCCTTTATTGTTTTTTCTTTTTTCCGCCATTCCAAAGTTTCAAATAACGTTTCTGTATTCGCGAGGTCCATTCCCCTTAGAGAGCTCTTATCTTAGGGAAATGGACCTCGCGAACAACTAACAAAATTACTTATTGCCTTCGTTAAAATATGTTATTTCATGTCCATCTATTAGTCTTCTTAATCCATCTTTATAATAAGGCATTAATTGTTCAGCCCTCTCTATATCAATCCAAGCTATTTGAGAAATTTCATTAGGTCTAACTATTTCTTCATTCCCACCGATTACCTCACCTTTAAATGTTATAAATATTACATGTTCTTCTTTTTTCGGAAATTTACATTCATTTACTGCCACTATTCCATGAACTTTAATATCTAGTCCAGTTTCTTCTTTAGCTTCCCTTATTGCTGCTTGCTCTAATGCTTCTTCTCTTTCAACAGCCCCGCCTGGAAGTGACCATCGGTCACTAGAATCATCTACATTCCTTACCATTAATATTTTGGAATTGGTTGGGTCAGTAATTAAGGAATAAGCTACATCGACTCTGATCATTATGTTTGGCTTCCCTTCTGATTTAGATCTGAATATCTTTCACATAACCTCTTGTATTCACGAAACGACCCAGCCTTAGATAGCTCTTATCTTAAGCTGGGTCGTTTGTTGTCTGAGTGTTCTTCCATGATTATACATCTGATAACCAAGGGTGGTAGCCCCGCAACATGAATACATTGTTATGCGCCGTTACTGTCTTCGAAGCATCACCTAGAAACCTTTGATCAAGATTCCAACTCTATTTTTTACTTTGGTATAAAAACTCAACTTCACTATCTAGCAAATATCGATATTCAAATAATTGCATTGTTCTTTCCCTAATTCTCTCCCGTATAACCGTGCCTAGGCTTACCGATCCTTTTGATCCAAGGTAACCATTATTAATAAATGTCTTCTCTACAAATTTTGTTTCCCTTAAGTGATACTGTAACCATTCTTTCTGCGATTCGATTAGTGCTTCTCTTGGTTCTCTATCCAACTTAGAAAGAAGCTTTTTATATATTTGATTCAACTCTTCATCCCAAATTTCTGTATATTTGCTTTCCAACGCTCCCCATCCCATTGTTGTAATAATCTCTTTGGAATTTTGAAATTCATTAAATTCTAATTCATAATCATGATCTATAGGATTTCGAAGCATTTCATCATAAAATTCTCCTTTCAAATCGTAATTCCCAATTCTCATGGATAACACTTCATTGTTAGAAGGCTCTGATCGACCTTCAGTTATTTCTTTCGATTCTGTTCCATTACCTTTACTCTCTACATCAGGAGGCAGTTCAGAATTCATTATTGATTTAGTTTCGCTATTCAAAGTAGTCGATTGACTAATATTTTGACAAGATGAAAACATTATCGTAATAAAAAATAAGAAGAGTATCTTACCTTTCATAAATTATCTCCTTAAAGATTATCTTTAATATTTACCGGTAATGGTGCATAACGTTGTTGTATTCACGAACCCGAGAGGCTTAAGGTCCGCTAAGACCGGGTGGCTCAGCCACTTAGCCTCGCAGGGTTGTCTGCTGAATCCACTTCTCCGAAATGCGCCTTGCAGACCAAAGACCCATCAGGGGCCGCAGCGTGAATACGGTGTTGTCTATTTAGCATTTCCCTTTTAATAAATGCATTAATAAATGGATTATAGCTATTTCAGTTATAAAGAACTGCATATCCGCATTGATATTTGAACAAGGTTTTCTCTTATTTCTGATCTGCTATTCCAACTTCGACTATCCCCTTCGACACCACTTAAATCATCACCGCCATACAAGATAACACCTAATTTTACATTTCTAAATTGTGAAACAGCCATAAATGCTGCTGCTTCCATTTCTACAGTTACACACCCTTCTGCTTTCCGCAACTCAACCTTTTCTTTAGTCTCTCTATAAAATGAATCTGTCGTCCAAGTTTTGGCCTTAATATACCTTATATTATGTATATTAAAATCGTCCTCTATGAATTTTAATACCTCTAGATTACATTCAACTTCTCTTGATGGCTTAATGTAATGGTATGATACTCCTTCATCTCTCACTGCCGAAACTGGTACTATTACATGTCCAACAGCAATGTCTTTCTGTAATACACCTGCACCACCACAAACTATAAATTTCTGAAAACCATAGGCTATCAGTTCTTCTAAGAATCCTGCTGAACCTGCAGCTCCTAAATACCCCAAAGTAATATGTACTTTTTTTCCTTGATAATATGTTTCATATATTGGCAAATCTACAGTCTCGCAATGTAGAGATGCAACTTCTTTCAACTTTCCCTCCGTTTTCATTTTTTCAATTACATCTCGAAAAAATGTTATTACACAGTATTCAAATTCTTCTTTTGGCTTGATAAAATTAGTTGCCTCTATTATTGCAACTCGCGATTCATCAAATTCCAATATCGGGAATTCATTACTATCGATTTTTCTGCTTTCCATCTCGACTTACCTCCAAAGTAATTTAAATTTTTTTTATTATTTCTTTGCAGCTATTACATATAACGTTCCAGTATTCACGACGTCCGACGGAGTCGGAAGTGTCCGCCTGCTCCTGCTTCCCTGAAATCCCTCAGCCGCACCGAGGGCGTATGCCCGATGTGTGAATATTATGTTAAGTGGAGTTACGAACCTCTTTGAATTGCTGTCTAGGTATTAATTGTCTTTGTATATGTTTTTACTGAATCCGGAAAAGCTCCTTTAGACTCTGCTTCTTTACTTTCATCACTTATCTGTCTCGCAATTATCTCCAATCCATCAAAACATGCATTTTCTTTGTACCAATCAATTAATTCAAATAAAGATACACTTTCTTGCACCTCCTTATCTTCATAATGCGATACAATTGTTATTGTAAATGCCGGGACTAGAGCATCCGCCTTCAGGTAATACATAAAATTTTTACCTGTGTAGTGCTTCATAAGGTATATCTCAATTTCTTTCTCAAGAAAAGAAAACACTTCAATCAATTGATCTGATGATATTCTATTATTCTTTATAAGTCTATTGAATCCATGGATGTACACGTAATTATAATTTGCTTCATTTCTGGTAAGATTAGGGTCATTAGAAAATAAAAAAGTTGGACAAGTTATTATTGAAGTAACCTCTCGATAAGCCTTCTGAGCATATTTATCTAAATATTCTAAAATCAAGTACTTTCCCTCTCTTCAGTAATTTCACTTAACGTTTCCGTATTCACGAACCCGAGAACCTTAAGGCAGCTTCAACTGCCGGCCGCGATGCGGTTAGGTTCGCAGGGTTGTTCGCCTGATTTCACATTCAGCTTCTTCCTCATCGGGCGAACCAAGGGCCGTCAGGCCGCAGCGTGAATATATTGTTATGCGATTCCCCGTCTTCCTTGAAATACCTCAATTTAATCTTTTAATTTACTCTTTAAACTTTCATCAGATAATATGAAGAGAATTGAGAGATCATTCATAGATTTGATTTGTACAAAATTGTCGTTTTTTAGATCTTTATTGAGCCCTGTAACATGAATCTTTCCTTTATTATTGGGATCACTTGGGTTATAAATAAATGAAACCTCATAATCGATATAGCCTTTTCGATATACGTAAGAATACAAATCTTCTTTATTAGTACCATCTTGATAAATGAAATATTGTCCTACTTCTCCAGTATCTCGCGCTTTCGCTAACCATTGATTGACCTTTTCTGCATGTTCCGCTTCTACTGCGTTCAACTTGTAATTGATAACACTATCCATCTCACTTGCCAAATCCTTTTTTTGTTGCTCTTTTTGTATTGAACATCCCGTGAGGATCAGTATAAAAGATAAAATAAGAAATAGGTTTTTCATTATTCCTCCTTCAGACTTATAAATATGTTTTACTGGGTTTCGCATAACGTTTCTGTATTCATGAACCCCAAAGGGGTTGTCTGCCGAAATGCCTCCTCGAAATCCATCTAGCAGACCAAGGCTCCATCGGAGCCAAAGCATGAATATTATGTTATACGAAGCACTTCGCTTCATTGAACTGCATTCAAAATCTCAATGACTAAAATAGCTTCTTCTTTATAACCTTCAAGATCGTTTAGTTTAATCCATTCAGGTTCATGATCTCTAAATTGATAGAATCTAATCACCACATCTTCTCCTTCGATTGTAGAACTTAAAATTAAAATAAAGTCTTTTTCAGGGTAGTTCAACTTTATATTCTCTCTCCAATTCGAAATGAGTTTTATTCCAGTCCTTAAATCCTCTATATGATAATGATTAATTGAGGCTTCTAAATCTGTTCGATCTTGATAAATGGTTTCTTCAATAGAATCTGTCTCTCTTAAACTTGAAGCATCAACTAAAATGCAATCGTCCCATTCATGAAAAGTAGGGTTAAATAAATTCGAACTGATCGATTCCTTTGATTTAGCAAGCTCATTCAATAAATTTCTCATCGCCTTATTTGTTTTCATGTTTTCCTGCTTTCGAAGTGTTCCGTATAACATCTAATTTATGTACTTCATAAACAACACACAATCAAGCCAATTTCTGAACTACATACATAATAAACCATATTGTTCCATTTGCGAAGGTACTACAACAAACAAAAGAGCGGCCTTTACATCAGGCCGCTCTCCACCTACATATTCTATTACTATCTTAAATAAAACCCTTTACTTCCCACCACTGCTCCATACCACTCTCTCACTCATTGCCTTATGCTGTGCAATTAAGCAGAGTTCTGCCGCTTTAAACGCATGCTCCTGTGTCATCGCATTCTCTGTTCGATCCAGACAATCCCGGATCAGTTCACCGAAGAATGGATAACCGACCTGTCCTTTGACGCTATAACGGTATTCCCCTTCGTGGTTAACCAAGTACACCTGATCGCCCTCAGCCTCTCTGGCCACGTCGATATACTTACGCAGCTCAATGTATCCGTCCGTTCCCAAAATAACCGTTCGCCCATCGCCCCATGTACCCAGACCATCCGGTGTAAACCAGTCTACGCGGAAGTAACCGGAAGCCCCGTTGTTGCCGATAAGTGATGCTTCGCCAAAGTCCTCTAGTTCTGGGAATTGTGGATGATTGAAATTGTTCACCCGACTGAAGGCCACTTCTGCATCTGTACATGAAGCAAAGGTCAGAAACTGCTCGATCTGATGACTTCCAATATCACAGAGGATGCCGCCATACTTTTCATGCTGGAAGAACCATTCAGGCCGACCACCCGCATTCAATCGATGCGGCCCCGTCCCCATAACCTGTACAACCTTGCCAATGGCTCCCTGTTCGATCAGTTGTCCGGCGTAGACCGCACTTTCCACGTGCAGACGCTCACTGTAATAGACCATATACTTCTTCCCAGTGCGTTTAACCTCTTCACGCGCAAGGGCCAGTTGATCCAGTGTGGTAAAGGGGGCTTTGTCCGTAAAATAATCTTTGCCTGCGGCCATGACTCTCATGCCGAGTGGCGCACGCTCCGATGTAATGGCTGCTCCGGCTACGAGCTGCACTTCATCATCAGCAAGTACCTCCGCTTCAGATGCCGCGATCTGTGCCTGCGGGAACTGTTTCCGAAAAGCCTCGACTTTAGCTGGGTCAGGATCATATACCCATTTGAGCGTTGCCCCAGCCTCCACCAGCCCGCCAACCATACCGTAGATATGTCCATGGTCCAACGCCACAGCAGCAATGGTAAACTCACCTGGACCGCATACGATCTCTTTTTTCAGACTCTTTGGTGCATAAAACATGCCGTCTTTAGCCATACCTTCTCCACCTTTCCAATTCAATTGGATTTTCCGTTTATCGGTTCAGTTATCCTGTACACGCCTTAAGTTCAGCCTGGTGTATAAGTTCCACTTACTTAAATGTCTTTGACAGATCAGCAGGTTGACTGCCACTCTCTGCCTTGTCTTTCTTTGTATTTGAACTGGCAATCCGCTGCTGCAAATGCTCATAGAACAAATCCTCATCGATCGGCAGATCTACCCAGTTATCGGTCCAGGTTGACAACAACATGGCATTAGACAATGTTAAACCATGGATACCCTCTTCACCGGGAGCAATGAGCGGTGTCCCGTTCAAGATAGCATCGATCCAGTTGCGAATCAGGCCAGGATGTCCGGTTTCCACACCGGTAATCGGCACCTCGCATTTCCAGCATTCCGGCTGTCCAAATCCTCCGGTAAATCTCTGATTGAATTCAGGCTCGGGTTCACGAAGACGCCAAAAGGTCAACTGACCATCTTCAATGACAATTTTCCCACGATCCCCATTGACCTCGAATCGGTTGGTGCCTGGTGCTTCCCCCGTTGTGGTCACGAATACACCTGTTGCTCCATTTTCATATTCGACATATGCCGTTACATCATCTTCCACTTCAATGTTCCGGTATTTGCCGAATGAACAGAAGGCACGCATACGCACCGGCATCATGCCGATGGTCCATTGCCACAGGTCCAGTTGATGAGGGTCTTGGTTGATCAGGACACCGCCCCCTTCACCAGCCCACGTTGCCCGCCAGCCGCCTGAATCATAATAGCTCTGAGAGCGATACCAGTTCGTAATAATCCAGTTGGTACGCCGTACCTCACCCAGTTCTCCCGAGGCAATTAGATCTTTTAGTTTGATATATAAAGGGTTGGTTCGCTGGTTATACATCATGGAAAACACTTTGCCGCTGGTAGCCGCGGCTTCATTCATCTTGCGTACCTGTTTGGTGTATACTCCGGCAGGTTTCTCAATCATGACATGCAAACCATTCTGAAAAGCCTGAATGGCCTTTTCGGGATGGTCATAATGCGGGGTTGCTATAATTACCGCATCAATCGTCCCTGATGACATCATCTGCTCCGCATCCTGCCAATAGGTGACTGAAGCCGGAAGATTGCTGGATACCCAGCTCTCCATTTCTTGTCTCACATCACACACAGCCACCAGTTCTGCACCAGGTACCTCTCCTGCTACCAACGTTCTGGCATGGGCTGCACCCATATTCCCAATTCCAATAACGGCTACTCGAACCAAACTCATACCTGTACCTCCTCGTCCACACGACGTTCAATTTCGGCAAAAACATCTGCAAAATGCTGTAACATCGCCTTCGATTGCAAGACCCCGCTAAAATCCTCAATCCCGTAATATCCATCATACCCAACGGATTTAAGGTCACGGAATACTTGCAACCAGTTCACCACGCCTTCAGTCAAGGGGGCCCACTGACAATGCCAGTTTGATGTTAGCAAGATTTCTGTATTTTGTTCATTCACACTGGAATTCGAATTCTTGTTTGATTCATCCTTGAACCAAGCCGCATTCTTCACATGCACATGTGCCAGATAAGGTCCCAGTAATTCCAGTCCCATACGATGGTTCTCATATCCTTCATGGACCATGTTACCTGGATCGTACAATACTCCTACATGCTGTGAATCCAGCGATTGCACGAGCCGATAAGCCAGTGATGCAGTGGGGGCAATCGTTTGGTGATGGGTCTCTACTACAGCTTTTACCTTATACTGTTGGGCCATCTCTTGAACCTCATTCAGATAATGCACAGCTTGTTTGTATAATTCAGGATAACTGGTTTTGCGATCATAGCCGGGAACCCCAACACGCATCATGGATGCCCCTAAGGCTTGTGCCGTTTGAAATGCTTGCTCCGTGGCAAGCAGATCTCCACAGCTCAGATATGGCACCAATGCAATCGACTGTCTGCCATGCTTTTTTGCCGCTTCACAAAATGCAGGTACCTGTTCCTCCCATTGATCCGGATCTATCGAGCAACGATTATGTCTCCAATAAGAAGGTTCTTCGGACAAAGCATCCGCCGGTATTCCACGATATCTCCATTCGATCCCTTCAATGCCTGCTGCGGCTGCAGCAGAAGCCAATTCTTCTGCGGTCAAGTCCGGTGTGGCAACAGTGAATACAGACAATTTCATCAACATTCATCTCCTTATGTAAACGTATTCAATTTATTGTTGTAAACGCATTGTATCATTCATACGAAGGCCACCATAGGGGGCAACGAGAAGAGATGAATGACAGATAAACAGCGGACCATATTCCCCATTCAGAGATAACTTGCAAGTTCCCTTTTGAATGCATACATAACAAAAAGCACCCGAATAACAGAAGATCCTTCTGATTCGAGATGCCTGGTTTGCAACTTCTATTTTACATCATAAAAAACATGTTCCGCCTGCAACTTCCCTAAATGTGTCGTCATGATACCAAAAGAATATTGGGGCTGAAAGCGCCGATCCGTAGGAGAGCCCGGATTAAATATCAGCACATCATTGACCGTATGCATCACTGGAATGTGCGAATGTCCAAAAATCACAGCATCCACCTGCTGTCCTGCAAAAGTGTGGATCGCATTCTGCTCTGTAGACTTCGATCCCAGATGACCATGTACAAGACCAAGACGTAAACCGTCCGCTTCAACGATACGGGAGAACCCGAGTTTTTGACCTATTTCAGGTGGGTCCGTATTACCGGCAACACCTTCAACGGGTGCATAAGCGCTGAGCAGCTTGTGCACACTCCAGTCCGACCAATCCCCCGCATGGAGAATCAGATCAGCATCTGATAGCGCCTCAACCAAGGGATCGGGTAATTTACGTGCTCTTCGAGGTAAATGAGTGTCCGAGATGACAATAATTTTCATAGTACAGCACACCTTCCCTTTCCCTTACATTACGCTTTATTCGGCATGTGTTGGAAGAACTTCAAGTTGGGAACAGGAACGCTCCATATCTTCAAGGGTAATGGATGCGAAAAACTGTTCCACCTTTGCTTCGGCAACCTGATACAAATTGGTCAAAAGGCTATCAATACGAAGGCCAACATCACAATTCGGATTACAGTTACCGTGAATCGGAAACAATGGACCTTCATCCTTGGCAGCCTGATAGATCATGGCTAATGTGATTTCGCTTGACGGCTTGGCAAGGTAAAATCCTCTCGTTCCTGGTGAGGAGTCCACAAGTCCTGCCTTTTTCAACCCGCCGAGAATACGTCTGACCACAACAGGGTTGGTATTCACGCTACCTGCAATCAGTGCCGAAGTGATTCGTTCAGGCGCGCTGAAAGACAACAACAACAAACAATGCACACTGACCGAAAAATGAGTACTCATGATTAACCACCTTTTATTTGAGCATTATAATGCTGATTTCATATCATCCCAGATGTGTAGACTTACTCGGAAAACAGGTCCTGTTCAGGGCGTGCCCGGATTTTTAACTGCCGAACGCTGTACTCCAATTGTTTCACAATATCATCCAGTTGTTTGCGATCAATCTTCGTTGGATCTTCCACTGGCTTCGCCGATGACTTCAGATCCCGAATCGTTAACTGCTGCTCTTGCCACTTGTCCATCAGATCCGCTATATTGGCATAGAAACGTTCGTAATCTTTAATAACCAAATCTAGATAGGCATCCACCTCATCCGGATCATAACCACGAAGTTTATAATTGAATTGTTTTTCATGAATCGATAAAGCGTCGAGCTGCACGCCCAATTGCTTGAACAATTGTCTTTGTTTGTCCAATCTTCGTTTCATATGCTCATCCATATTGACAACCCTCCATTATCAAACGCGCCGCGGTAAGCACAAGAAGATCTTCGATACCGCCGCATTTTCTCTCTATATTTTTTATAACACATTATCCGTCAGATATAAAATCGAACGACCCTCTTTACACATGAAACTGATTGCTTCTTATGAAATTCGGGTAAGGACTGACTACAACCCCATTGCGGGAAAGGAGCATGTCCTTATGAGTACATTAACCAAAGATCAACTTCAAGAGCTGAAAAACGCTCTTTTGGAACAACGTGAAAACCTACAGCGTCATTTTGAATCCAGCATGGAAGACGGTGCTCCAGCCGAGTCCCTGAAAGATTCAACTGGCGAGCTGTCATCATACGATAATCACCCAGCAGATGCTGGTACGGAGACGTTTGAGCGAAGCCGTGACTTGGCGATAGATGATACGTTAACCGACGAGTTCAACCAGGTGAATGAAGCGTTGGAGCGAATCGAACAGGGAACGTATGGCTCATGTGTGACCTGTGGTAAGGATATTCCCTTTGAACGACTCGAAGCGATCCCTTACACAGCCTACTGTATCGATGATACGCCTAACCGCGAGTTAAGCAACGAACGGCCCGTTGAGGAGGAAGTCATGACGATGCCGCCAAGTGGTGCCGGTGAAGTAAGACAGCGCAATGCTGGCAAGTTCGATAACGCTGACGCCTGGGAAGCCGTCGAGGAATATGGCACATCGAACTCCCCCGCAACTGCAGCCAAACGTGACGTGAAAGATTATGATGAAAACATGTAGTTTATGAACGAATTAAGGTCGTTTACGCTTAGATAGGTACATGTCTTTCACCATGCCAAATTACGCATGAAAAAGCCGCCAATGGCGGCTTTTTTTCTTGGTCCAGCATATCATCTTTACACAGACGGAACTTCAATAAAGCCGATGAATATGCTTCGGTTACTCTTCCGCCTGACCACCAGACGAGGATTCCTTCTGCTTTTTAGCAGGTCTTGACGTTTTGGCAGCGGACTTGCCCTTATCGGGTGAAGCCTTCTTTTTCAATTTCCCAGTGGTTCCCGAAGCAGGCTTATTCACCGTATCTTTGGATAGGGAACTGAATAAATGAAAGACCTCTTGGTCCGCATCATGCCTGTCTTTCGTTAAATAGGGTTCACACATCTTCGTAATGTTGTTGTACAACTGCTCTACTTCTTCCCGGCTAGCATACAACGTCATATCTGAGATAAACATACGGTCCCCGTTTTCCGCCTGATTCATGAATCGCCGACGGCTCTGCTCAAACATTTCATTTAACAATTTGAAGGTTTCGGAACGAAATACCTCCTTCAAAGGTGAATTCTCTTCATCTTCGTTACGGAGCTGGATTTCTCCCTTGAAGGGCTCATAATATTTGGCGATGATTCCATTAATTTCACGAGTGGATACGATGGTGAGCAGACCGATTTTCTCCAGTTTTTTCACATGATAATGTACCTTGGCTGGCACTTCGCCCATCTGGTCTGCGATCTCTTTAACCGTAGAGGGTCTACCCTGTTTATTAAACATATTCATGATCTGTATCCGATACGGATCGGAGTAGACCTTGATTTCTTCAATCGTTGAAAGTACTTTGCGCTGCATACCTGTATCCTCATTTCCGGGGTACCTGTTGCCCATCATGTGTATATTATACCGTCCGGACAGGGTTACGGTCAAAACAGGCTAGCGATAACACGTTTGAGGAAGCCTTTTTATAGAACGGTGCGGAAAGTCTTGCTCAGAAGCACCAAAACGGCTGACATGGCAAGCAAAACACCAAACACGATAAATAGAATCGGCAATGCCACCCAATCGGCAAGGGCTCCTGAAACCAAGCTACCTAATGGAGCAACACTCACGACGAGCATAGTTTGAAGGGCATACACTCTGCCAAGCATCTCGGAAGGCGTAACTTCCATGAGATAGGACGCAAGGGGTGTTGTAGCAAGTGGAATCCCCATACCCATCATCAGACAAAAGACAGCAGCAACAGGCAGCTGGTAGGACGTCATGTAAGCCGGGAGTGCGGTCATGGCATAACTGAGCCCCAACATGACAATACCTACAATGACCAGCACACTTTTACGGTAATTCGATCCTCGATGAGACAGCCACAAGCCACTCAGTACCATGCCTGCCACAATCAGCCCACTGAGTAGACTTAATCCTCCCGCTCCGGCGTGCAACGTTTCAATGACATATGGCGTGCGAAGAACATTGAATGGCATCAGACAAAAGTTAACAAAGGCAAACAGAATGGAGACGATCAGTAACAACACATGTTTACGCATAAAATGAAAGGCTTCTGTCATTTCAGAGAATATACTTTTTCTTGCTGGAGGAGAATCAGATGATTCTAATGTTTTATTTTCATTGTTAGATGATGTTTGAGTTTTCGGGTACCCCACACGGCTCATCAGGAGTGCACTTAAAGCAAACAAGCCCGCATCGATCAATATCGTCCACGTGATCCCTGCCGTTGCAATTAACGTTCCCGCCACTGCAAGTCCTGCGAGTTCTGCAACCCGGGTTGCAGATGATGCCATGGCATTACCAGACAGCAGCATTGATTTGGGAAGTAATCGCGGTACAGTGGATACCTCAGCGGGTGACGCGAAACATTCCAGAAGGGAATTCAGAATGGTGATGACGAACAGATGCCAGACTTGCAGCTCACCCAGACCAAATAATAGTGCTGTAATGCCAACAAATAATCCTCGACCAGTATTCGTGAGCACAATCACCTTTTTGGGCGACATGCGATCAACCAGTGCGCCGACAAACAGCCCCAGAAAGATACTTGGCAAAAAGTTAACTGCCAGCAGTGTTCCCATCAGCAGCTTTGAACCTGTCAAAATGTACACCATCCAGCTATAGGCAATGGAATCAATCGAATCGCCGAATCTGGATACTACCTTACTCACCATAAACTGCACATATGGTTTAATCCGAATTAATTCCCCGATCCCTTGTTTGCGTGCGACTGTACCTTCGCTCATGATTACTCCGCCTCTCAACGTGAAAATATTTTTAATGTTAATTTTATTTTAACGTATGATATGCGAAAATCAACCCTTTCGTGAAAATATTTTTAACGTTGTGTATATCCCTATAAACACAAAAAAACAGACCGAATGGTCTGTTCTCTTTGCACCAATATTTGCTGCTATGATTCGTAGTTCATGTACTAGTCCTCAGTCTTGAATTGAAATCCGATACTCTCTTCTTCTGCCTCCAGCATCAACTGGTATACCATCTCTGCTTCACTACCCAGCCGTTTCTTGCTGATCTGGTAGTTCGTCCAGGTTAATTCAAGCGGCAGCTCAATCATGCCTGTAAGGCAGTCCCACAAGGCGTCCAGATTTGCACCATAAAAGTCTGGCAGTTCAAGCTTTTGCTTCAATAGCTCATGCAGCTCTGTTGTGCTGGAAAAGTCCTCACCGTTAAGTACTACCCTCTTCATGTCTGTCCTGTCCTTCCTTATTTCAAGCGAGTAAATGATGCATAGTGATCTGTCGTTTTGTAAATCAAGCCGTCACTGGAATACAGGATGCGGTCCGAATTACGGAAACCGGAAGTGTAGTTGATATCCGCTTCACGCCAAGTACGGCCACTCGCTGCTGGAAGCAAGCCTTCCCGGTTGCTAAACACGTCTCCACCGATACTTTTGCCCGGAGCAACCGTAGCGAGGTTGCCTTGAGAAGATACCCAGCCTAGTGCCGTTGCCTGTGCTTTGGTAATGTAGTTGCATGGCAGTTGCCCGTTGGCGCTGAGATAGTTGGCCACACCAGTAAACGTATTGATAATGGTACACGTTGCAGCTGAAGCCTTCTGCTGTCCAACCGGAGCGATCTGTGAACCTGTGAAGAAAACAATCGTCAACATAACCGCGAGCAGAGCCGTAGACAAAAACTTTTTCATAAATTCGCCTCCCAATGACTTAAAATGGATGAACGTTGCCACTATGTAAGTGATATGAGATGTAAATTCTGCCAGGATGTACGTTCTGCTAGATTATAGTGAACAAGCCATCTATTTACTATTTATATCACATCATTTTGGAGGAAAGATCAAATTCAACTGCTATTTTTGTAAAAATATATAAATATAACATTTAAATATAAAAAAAGACTCACATCCCGGGGGATGGAGTCTGCCATTTCGATCATTTCCTATCATCTAACATGCTAGCATGTTAGCTCCTGCTTTAATCCACTAACTGCACCCGTTGACGGGTTCGCGCCGATTCTAGGCATGCATCAATGACACGCATATTCTGAATGGTATTTTGCGGACTGAACGGTAGCGCTTTTCCTTCAAGCACTGCGGCTGCAAAAGTCTCCACCTGCAAAACATAGGAGTTGGATACCGATACACGTTCCTCACGGCTGACGGAATCGGTGTGCACGATAATCTGTGGTGGAATATCACTATTCTCCCAGCCGAACACCTTAGGAAGTTCAATCCGCCCATCGGTACCGAGAATCTCCATCTCGGCTCTTCCAGAGGCCCACATGCCGCAGTCAAACGTTAATGCTACTGAATTGGGAAACTCCACAAGTCCTGAAGCCATCATATCGACGCCATCATGTTCTTCCGAAAAAAGAGCGTGTACCGTTACCGCTTCCGGCTCCTGCCCCAGATACATGCGGGCTGCCGAGATTGGATATACGCCAAGATCAAATAATGATCCTCCGCCCATCTCCCTTTTGAACCTTACATTGTCTTTATCCTCAGCGGTATTGCAGGTGAAATTGCCATGGAGGGCTCTGACCGTACCAATCTCTCCACTGGCTATTATCTCTTGCACACGTCTGTGCTTTGGATGGTATCGATACATGATGGCTTCTGCAAACAGTACGCCGTGCTGTTGACATACCTCAATCATTTCCGCCGCTTCTTCTGAATTCAGAGCAGCCGGTTTCTCACATAATACATGTTTTCCAGCCTGAGCAGCCTTAATCGTCCACTCCTTATGCATATGGTTCGGCAGAGGAATATACACAGCTTCAATATCCGGGTCCGCAATGAGTTCATCATAGCTGCCATACGCTCTGGCAATGTCGAGTTCATTCGCAAGAGCTTCCGCCTTCTCCTTGCTGCGGCTGGCTATCGCCAAGACCTCACCCCGTTCGGATTGTTGAATCGCCGGAATGACTGCATTTTTCGCGATTGTGGATGTACCAAGTACTCCCCACTGTAAGTGTCTGTCCATGCTTATCTTCCTTTCACTCCGTAATTGTCCTCTTCTGCCTTGTGTAACATGCCGAGACAACGATCGAGATCGGCCTTAACCTGTTTTTTATATAATTCAGCTTTCTCCGCACCATCATCCGTGAAGTGATATAAAACGATTTCCTGAAAATCGACTTTGGGATCACTGCCCTTCAGCTTCTTTGTCCGATAAAAGACACCCTGTTGAACCAATTCATGCAGCGCCCGGTATATCTCGCTCTGGGGTGGTACATAACCGTAGGCTTTGAATTCCTGCTTCATTGCCTCCAGCATTTCATAGCCGTATCCCCTATGCTGTTCAACCATCGTAATCAGATACAGCTTAATAAATGCCCGCTGCGCAATCATAAAAGCCACGTTCATTCCCCTCCTGTCAGCTCTATATATCTAGTATTATAAAACTTATGTTCCCCTTCTGCCATCTTTATCCGTCCTTCTCCCTTTAATCCATGGGCGTTGGAAGGCAAGAAGGAGAAATGGATAGGCAGAAACGTAAGGTAGAGCGGGATTTGAAGTTTTCTGTTATGAATTTTTCAGGTAATGAAATTTTAAAATTTATTTCAAAAGTGTTCGTCGTGGTATTGGCGTCACTTTTTTTTCAGGTTACTGCCTTCATTTTTATCGGTCCTCTTTATCGGCCTTCAACTCACTGTTGTTCTGAATTTTTCATATAATGATGTATTCACCTTTTAATCAGGTTTGGACTTCGGTACAGTTCCCACAATCCACTTGCCCCAGCTTACGCGAGAGATGAGCCATGTGAGTACGCAGGATAACGTAAGCGCCAGGAGCCAGGTGATGATCATGCGCACTACGGGGTTTAAACCCAATGCCACATAAAACTGTTCATCCGGAATGTAGCTGTAGCGCAACATCAGCATGTGCATCAGGTAGCCCCCGTACGAAACCCCGCCAATCCACGCCAGCAATCGTGTTACTCTGATATTGTGGAGCTTGCCAGCCAGCTGGTACATCACCATGATGGAAGCAATGAGGAATAAGATCATATCCGGCCGGATGAGACTGACTGTATAGAATGTAATCTGTATGCCCTCCGGCTTCTGGAACTCTTGCATTAACTTATATATAAACCGAAGACCAAGGACTATAAACACGGTCCAATATCCCCAGCGCAAACGTTGAATCCACTCATTCCAGCGTTGAACCGATAGCCCGGCTGCCGCACCAAGCACAAAATAAAAAAAGAAATACAGAAAATTTCGATCGGCATAGGTTGTAAAGGCATCGGTCAGCACCGGGACATTCAACCATTCCATGAACCTGGCGATATTTCGCAATTGATCCGCGAGCACAAGGTACACCACACCGGAAATCAGAAGAGCTATTGTGCGCCCCTTCGCCTCATATCGGTTATAGACATAACGGATTGCCCGCAAAAACAGGGGAAACAACAGATAAAACTGAATAAGCATAATAATGTACCAAAAATGCGAGGTCGTCTTACCCGTGATTAATTTTAAACCAAGGTCAGGAATATCCTGCCAACCAAATCCGTTCCAGCCGCGAGGCGCGAGTGTGAAGTAGATCATTGACCAAATAATATAGGGGACGATTACATCGGTTAATCGCTTTTGCATGAAACGTCCATAATTCAACTTGTCTCCTGTATTATAGAAAAGCACCATGCCTGTGATAAAAATAAATAGAGGTACTGCAAATTTGGACAGCATCAGCAGGATGGCGAGCAATACGCCATCTTCCAGTCCCGCTTCTGGGACCAGGGAATAATGTGCTATGGAGTGCTGAAGGACGACCGCCGCAAAAGCAATTCCCCTCAGACTCTCGATTTCTGTAATTCGTTCTTTACGAGGCATAACAGACTGCCTCCTTTCTTGGTTTTGCCATGAAAACGACGTACAATGAAGCCATATATTGATGAACGGGGTGATTCACATCTCAGATACAGACCAAGACATAACTACCATTGACTCCAAATATGTACAACAGCATCTGGCTAACGAGCGGACCTTTCTGGCTTGGGTTCGTACCGGCATTGCCATGGTTGGCATTGGCTTTCTCGCAGCTGGCTTCGGCTTCAGTTCAACGGCCTATGATCGGATGGCCCATATCGCAGCAATCATCATTGGTATTACTTCCTTAGTCAGCGGCATTCTGATCATCCTGTGTTCTGCAGCCGCTTACCACCGAAAACGCAATCAGATTAATTCAAAAACATTCCAGGCATCCACGAAATTAATTCGGTTCCTGACACTGATGTTGCTGGTGATTGGACTGGCCCTGGCCGTATTACTGTATGTATTGTTATTCCCTGCTTGGCAGGTTTAACACCTGAACCTCTGACGTTCATTTATGCATCATACACAGGAACAAAAGCCGGCTTCCTCTAAGGAAACCGGCTGATGACCACCTGGTGGTTCACATATATCATTCCAGTTGAAGAATCCTGTCTTTGGTGATCCGATTTATTATAGAAAAGTATTGTTGCCAAGTCGAGCGGCCTTATCCCGAGCTTCCAATCTTTGATTTTCCATATCGAGATCCGTGCGCTCAACCGTAACATCATCCCGATTGACATCGATTCTGTCCCGGTTCACATAACTGTTATTGCTGAACACGTCATAAACATCCGTGTCCCGATCCGTAGAGTCCACGAGTAGCAGGATTTTACCACTTTGCACGTATTCCTCATACTGTCTTGCATCCTCTTCCGGAATGCCGAGACCCACGAGTCCACCTACAAGTCCGCCTGCTCCTGCACCTACAGCTGCACCCGTAAAGGCTGCGGCAATAGGGCCTGCCGCCAGAATAGGACCGATGCCCGGAATCGCCAATGCTCCAATGCCAGCGAGCAATCCAGCTACTCCACCTAGCACTCCGCCTGTTGCCGCACCTGCAGCTACACCTTCGGGTGCTTTTGTACCCATCTCTTCGCGAATGGCCTTCAGTTCATCCCGATCCTGTGTAACTACCGAGATTTCATCTGAAGTAAATCCTTGCGCTTTCAGTCCCTCGATTGCGGATGATGCCTCACGTTCTGTATTAAACACACCTACGATTTTCTTCTGCATAGTGAATCCCTCCTCATCTAATTGAGTGGTTCGCTATGTTATTACCCGCCTTGTTGTCTTTCAAACGCTTCCACCGCAATATCATATCCTTGAAGGCCTAGGAGGATGGTTGACCATTGATATGCGGCGAGTCACCGCGCTAGGGCCTGCACGTGGTTCGTTAGTGCTCAAGACGCCTAATCTGCCGATCGCATACTCGCCCATTCAGAGCACGTTCAGACTCAACTTCCAGACCGAGGCTGGCAAACACATTCTAGCTAAACTCGTGGTTTAGCCCGGTTAGTCGCTATCGCTTCGAGGGGATCATCCGGCCAATAATGCTTGGGATAACGACCTTTCAAGTCTTTCTTGACCTCAAAATAAGTTTCCCGCCAAAAGTTCGCCAGATCTCGTGTGACCTGTACAGGCCGCTGCGCCGGGGAAAGCAAGTGTATGGTCAGTGGTACTCGACCACCGCCAATACGCGGGGTCTCCTGCTGTCCAAACATCTCCTGCAGTCTCACCGCGAGCGTAGGATCTTCAGGTCGGCTATAGTCCACCGGAATACGTGAACCACTAGGCACCTGAATATGTGTAGGCGCTTCACGATCCAATTGCTGTCGCTGTTCCCAGCTCAGTCCGCCGAGCAGCACATCCTGCATCGACAATCTCTTGAGATCCGCAGCAGATCGCATGCCTGTTAGAAAAGGGCTGAGATGTTCTGCCAGTTCTTCGGTCAGATGATCTTCGATGAGATCAGGCCATTCTGGCAAATGATGATGTAAAAAGCGCATCCTGTCCGCCAGCTGTCGTGATGATTTTGTCCAAGGCAAACAATCCAGCCCTTCGATACGTATTCCCGAGAGTAATGCTTCGAGCACCTGATCTTCGGGTGGCTGTGCAATGCCGCTCTCTTTCAACGTAATGGCTCCAATTCGCAGCCTTCTATGTGCCCGCACACTGCGGGTGTTTCGGTCCCAGGCGACCTGAACCTCTTCATGCAGCAGATGTGGACCAAAGTCCAGCAATCTCTTCTCCTGCACTGGCGCAGCCAGCAGGATGCGCGCATCCGCGCCCTGGTCGTCGGCTTCGGCTGCGACCAGATAGGCTGAACGGCTCAGCGATTCTGTCGCTGCGAGCCGTACCCCACGGCCGCTGCTCAGCAGATAGCGGCCGTCCTCCCGGCGTTGCCCGATCCGGTCCGGATAAGCGAAGGACAGCAGCCATCCGCAGCTGTCCTCATCCGGCCGTACCGGATCGGCCGCCGGGCCGAGCGCCGAGCGCAGCTGGCGGCTCTCCTGGAGCATGCGCCGCACGGCAGCACCGTCTGCGACAGACGCTGCCGCTTGCGGCATGCCGCTGCTGTCCGCAGTCAGCAGCGCTTCCACGCGCGGGCGCAGATCGGTGCCCGCGCCTGCACTGCCACTGCTGCGGAGGCCGGCAGGCTCCTGCAGCAGTGCCGCCAGCATGCTGGCGTAGCTGGCCAGCCCAAGCTCCGCCGCGCGGAGCAGCATGCTGGCCAGTCGCGGATGCACGCCAAGCGTGTTCATCCGCCGCCCGAAGGGCGTGATGCGGCCTGCGTCATCCAGGCCGCCCAGCTGGCGCAGCAGCGCCTGTGCCTGGCCGTAGGCTGCGGCAGGCGGGATGTCTAGCCACTGCAGCTCTGCAGGGGACTGGACACCCCAGGCGGCAAGCTCCAGCGCCAGCGGCGCAAGGTCCGCGGAGGCTATCTCAGGCTTTGCTGCATCAGGCAGCACGCCATGGGCCTCTTCGCTCCATAGCCGGTAACACACGCCCGGAGCAATTCGCCCTGCGCGCCCCCGCCGCTGATCGGCTGACGCCTTGGACACCAGCAGGGTGACGAGCCGACTCATGCCGGTCCGCGGCGAGAATACCGAGGCACGGCTCAGTCCCGCATCCACCACGACTTTAACTCCAGCCAAGGTAAGACTGGATTCAGCAATGGACGTGGACAGTACAACCTTCCGTTTACCTTCATCTGCGGGTCGCACAGCTTCATCCTGCCGTTCTACAGGCATGCTGCCATATAGAGCATGTACCTCAACATGAGCAGGAAGAATGAGGTTTGACAGCTCTCGCTCTGTGCGATGAATTTCTTTTGCGCCCGGTAGGAAAACCAGCACATCCCCTTCCTGTTCTACCAGTGCCTTAACGACGGCCTGAGCTGTAAAAGTCTCGATCTGCTCAGATGCCGGTTTGGATACATATCGGGTTTCCACCGGAAACGTTCGTCCAGGACAGTCAATCCATCTGGTCCCCTCACCAAGCAGCGCACAGACAGGAACAGGGTCCAGCGTGGCCGACATCACCAGCAGTTTCAGATCAGGACGCAGCATGGCCCGGGATTCAAGCGCAAGCGCCAGACCAAGGTCACCATGTAGATGCCGCTCATGAAATTCATCAAAGATAATCATCGCGGTGTCTTCCAGGCCCTGGTCCTGTTGAAGCATCCGGGTCAATACACCCTCCGTCACCACTTCTATGCGAGTAGACTGACTTACACGCGTATCCATCCGCACCCGATACCCTACGGTCTGTCCTGCTTTTTCACCTAGTGAAGCTGCCATTCGTGCAGCTGCCGAGCGAGCGGCGAGTCTGCGGGGCTCCAGCATAATGATTTTCCGTCCAGTAACCCATGGCTCCTCCAGCAGTGCCAGCGGTACTACGGTCGTTTTACCCGCACCCGGCTCCGCAATTAACACACCTGTATCCTTCTCCTGAAATAACTGCCTTAGTTCAGGAATAATCTGTTGTATCGGTAAATCCGTCTTCATCTCATCTCTCCTAATTAATGTTCCACGTGTCTATTCGAATGTTAGCATTATAACAAAAAAAGCCGTTCCAGAGGAACGACTTCATACATACATCCATTTCAACATTTTACATCCTTCCATTTAACTCGCTCACAACGCTGATTGAAAGTAGCTCTATGGATGAATACAAAATGCTCATTTAGCTCAGCAGCGACTCTGCACCGTCAATGACAATTTCCGCACCTGTGATATGTCTGGACTCCGCAGAAGCCAGGAACGCTACCAGATCAGCGACGTGCTCTGGCTGACCCGGTCCGTCCGCAAGCGGTTGCTGGCCTTCCGGGAATTCCATTGGAATGACAATTTGCTGCAACTCATCCGTTTTGACCGTACTTTGGTCAATATTCGTTGCAATCGCTCCAGGACAGATGACATTGACACGAATCTTGAACTTCGCCAATTCCAGCGCAGCCATCTTCGCAAAAGCAACCTGCCCCGCCTTAGATGTACTGTACGCCGACATGCCGAAGCTGGAGAAGCGCTGATTACCGTTAATGGAGCTCGTGATAATGATACTGCCGCCACCACGTTTCTTCATATGAGGCAGTGCATATTTGATCGTAAAAAAAGTCCCGTTCAGATTCGTCGTAATAATCTGCTGCCAATCCTCAACCTGAATTTCCTCAATTGGTGCCGATACGCCATTAATACCTGCGTTGGCAAAAACGATATCCAGACCGCCGAACAATTCGATGGTCTCCAGGACTGCTTTTTCCACCCGTGCAGGATCGGAAATATCTACATCGAAAGCTCTTGCCGCACCTGCACGCAGCTTATTAATTTCGGCTTCCGTCTCCGAAATCCGATCATTAACCAGATCAAGCAGCGCAACATGTGCTCCCTCACTCGCCAGTTTGAGCGCTGCCGCTTTGCCAATTCCCGAACCAGCACCAGTAATAATGGCGACTTTGCCTTCGAACCGTGACTTGCCGTTATGTTGTGTCATTATCCATTCCACTCCTTCTCGCTCAGTAATTATGTAAGAATGTACGTTCATGCAATATCTGTAAGTAGATTCTTCACAAGATTACCCAAAAAGAGTGTCTTTTAAATCAATACGGACAAGTTTTTTCGTAGGTGATGCTCACCATTTTTAGCAGCATGATTAGATCATCCTGTAATGCTTCACCCGATCTCACCATTCCAGCTCAATGAAAGCGGCATCATCTTCAAGCCCACCCGTATGACTGGCATCCAGCAGTACCTGGATGTGCTCATCCGGTATATAAGCCTGAATCGCATCTAGGTCATTCAGGCCATCCGTGTACAGTTGAAGACGAACTACTTCATTGGCAGACAGTTTAGCCTCATAGATATGCGGTTTGCCACCAACCGGACCCTCCAGTGTAGACCAACGTTCATTCGTAAGGCAGTTCACCTGAAATGCTGCCGATTCCTCCTGACCGTTACGCCAAAGACGGATGCGGGAGTCCCCCTGCCAGGCTAGCCACACCTTGCTTTTTCGATTGCCTGCCGTGAGCTCGATGCGTCCACACACATACATGGCCTGACTTCCCTTGCTCCGCTTCTCCATCAGAACTTCCCGCAGCAGTACAGGCGAATTTTCCAAAGGTTGCAACTTCTCCAGCTGTTCGGATGCCGGACTGGTCAAATCATGAAGCAGACGTTCCATAACATCCAAAGAAGGATGCTGAGTCGTTTCCAGCCACTCCAACAAGGCGTTTCCCAGAAAGCGTGCAGCAAAATCACCAAGGTAACTCATGCCTACCCCATCACATAATACGAAAGTACACACATTACCATTCATGCGAACAGCAGCAAAATCCTGTCCGGTGTCTCCTTGATTAACGGTCTCCGCCGCTCTTCCATAACCGTACCTGCACTTGAATGTACCTTGATAACGGGTCAACGGCTGTTCCCCCGTCTGGACACTCACATAGCGAAAGTTGCTCTGATAATGGTCCGCACGGCTTCCCTTATCTCCAGCAGACAATGTTGCCAAACGCATCGCTCTCATGATTTCCCCTCCTATCTCACAGGCGTAGCAGCGGACATCTGAAACCCGATGGATACCAGTTCTGCACAAGTACCAGGAAGCATCATCAGTGCACCAGGTGAAAGCAAATAATCTGCCTCAACCAGCATTTCACGATAACTTTCCGGCAGAACCGAGGACATATTGCGCAGCTTCTCCCCATGTTCATCCTGAAGGACCGTCTCCTGGGATATTCCCTTCCATCTTCGGGGCTCCGGAATAGGGCCTTCCAGCAGATGATCGGATATAAAAATATTCTCGACGAGTACATTGCCATCAGGCACACTCATACCCATAATTCTTTTGGCAATGGGCTCCGGATCTTCACCTGTAGCTACCCCATCAGTCATATGACATACAAGCGGCGCAGGACAATCTTGCATATTGGGAATTTCAGCCTGTAGAATCTTCTCGGCTTGCAGGAAAGCCTTCGCTGAATCCGAGAATCTTTTCGGCGTTAAGTCCGGCAACGAACCCACAGCAGCAATCTCGTCGATGCCCTTAATCCCGTTCAACAGATCGTACACATCATCGCTGTATGCCAGAATCGCGATCCTGTAACGGGGTGTCAATCGGTTTCCCTTGGTCGAACGAAACACCATTTGGCGAATAGCCAGAGATAAGGCATCATAGACGACATCAATCCGCCGACGGTTGTCCAGAACCATATTCATGGAGGCGCTAATATCAATTAAATAGATAATCAGTGCAGGTGTGCGCTGGGATGCTTGAATTGTGTAGTTCATCTGGGATGTGTCACCTCCGTCGTTCACATTATTTTACAAGTTGGGTAATGTATAATCCGTATTGCTTAGGAATTTATTGATCGCATTCATTCGTGCTGCCACTTTACCGACACCTTTGAAATAGGTCGCGTCGGTGTTGTACAGATTTTTGAAATCACGCGCGTATGATTCCGCATTCTCAATTTTTCTGCCTTTTTGCGCATTATACGTTTTATTGTAATGGGCAATCAGTGTGACGACATTCTGGGCACGTTTTTTCTTGAGCGCAGCTTTCTGGGCTACTTCCTGTTTGCGTTGAGCCTCGGCTGCTGCCTTACGCTCGGCTTCCTGCTTCGCAATTTTAGCGTCATTTTCTTTTTTCCAGACTAGATAGGCTTCATATTTTACCTGTTTGTCGTACTTTTCCTGTTCAGCCTTCTTGGCTGCTTCAAGCTTCTCTTGTTTCTGCTTGGCAAGATAAGCCTCATATTTCGCTTGCTTATCATACTTGGCCTGAAGCGCTTTACGCTCTTCTTCTTTCTTCTTGGCCTCTGCCTGCTTTTTCTCCGCTTCAGCCAGCTTTTTCTTTTCCTCTGCATCAAGTTTCGCCGCATCTGCTTCTTTTTGTTTCTTTTCTTCTTCCTGCTGCTTCAGAGCAGTCACCCTCGCAGCTTCGGCCTCTTCCGCAGCCTTTAGTTCGGCCTGCTTGGCAGCCGCCTCCTGCTCCTTCTGTTTAACCTCGGCCTGATCAGCCAATATTTTAACCGTTGGCACGCTTCCAGCTAACAGAACAATCAGCACCGCCGAAGAAATCATAAACTTTTTGGATCGGTAAAAAGGAATCTTGGCTGGCTGAGCTGCATCATCCTGCTTGGGATTTAGCTTCGCGTCCAGCTCTTGAATCGCAGCCTCAACTTCCATCTGCATCGCACTGTTATCCGGAATGAAATGATGTAGTGAACGATACACTTCGAGCGCCGCAGCCGGTTTGCCTTCATTCTCCAATGCTCTCGCCTGAAGGAAGAGACGATTCACTACCGCTTCCTGACCAGGAGAAGGTTCCACAGCGGGCACGTTCTGATCCGTATTTCCCTGCTTATCCGATATACCGCTTGCTGCTCCTGTCCCTTTGATCTGGTTCGTCTCGACTGCATTTGTCTGGTCTGAAGCCTTGACTTCAGATTCTACAACAGATGCTGCACTTGCCAGATGGATGTCCACAGCAGCCAGCGCCACAAACCATTCGCCAAACGTAGGGCAACTGCTGAGATCATGACTCTCCCAGGCACGAATAAACAGATCGGACACCTTCGAGCCCCAGCGCTTCTGCAGCGACTCTCTCATGGCATAATAACGTTCATTTACTGTCTGCATTTCGTGCTGGTCAAAATAACTTTCTCCCCATGCTTTCTCCACAATCGCTGCATCAGACCAACTTAACATCTCAGCAATGATAACTGCTCCGGCAAAACGATCGGCATACGCACTCCACAAACCGCTGTGCACTGTCCGATGGGCCGCATACCCCGGTGAACCGGCAAGCAAAGCATCCGGACGATCCATTCTGGAACCATACATCTGCTCAACATCTACCAGTTCAACTGCTGAAACCCCTCTCAGGTTCTCCACTTCGGAAAAAAACGGAATCATCACATTGGGTGCGGACAAATCACAATGAGCCAGCCCACGCTGTTCCATGGCCGAGCCGATCCCGGCCAGAGCTCTCGCCAGCTTCAGACTCTCCTCTGCTGTCAGCTGCTTCTGATCGCTGATTACATCGAACCAGGTCAGACCATGTACCCACGGCATCAATACCGCGTACAACAGATCAGGATGTTCTCCAATAAGCGCTCCGTTTCTTTCCGGAGTGAGCACATCACGCTTGCATACCTGCAAACCTGGCAGTTCACTATAAGACTCCATATGCTCAGACTGATACACCATAGCCGGAATACGGAATTTAGGGAAAAATACTTTTAGTGCTTTGGCCCCACTTACGGAACCGTTACGGGGTAACAACTGATAGACGATACCCTGCCTTCCAGCTTGGGCGTAAGCCAGACCAGGTGCAGCCGGATGCTGCCCAATGATATAGGCAATGTCGTTAATCACCACTTCATCCCCGGGATTTGGTTGAAAAGACATACTCATCCCTCTCTCTGTCATTCTGTCATAGTGCAACAAAAACCGGGTGTTGTGAAAACGCCCGGTTTTTGCTGTAGTTGTAAATCTTCAGCTTGCTTCCTGCATATGATTCTGGGCGAATTCGGATATGGAACCTGCCCGAACTATGTATCGCAGATTAGCGAGCTTGGTCTGCCGTACGGAATTTGTTGGCAATAGCCGTCAGTTCCGCGCTGATGCTATTTAGCGTTTGAACGAAAGATTGCATTTGTTTGCTGGCTTCCTGGAATTCCTGGAAGAAGCGTTGTTTCGTCATACCTTCCCATTGTCCTTCCATACTTGTGATGGATTGAGTCAATGTAGAAACGATTTGCTGACTTTGCTCACCGCTTTGTTTAAATTGGTTGGAAACCTGATCAAGCTGTTCTGGGGTAACTAAAATACGTCCTGCCATTTGTAAATTCCTCCTTGGTTTGTGCAATTAAATTCACTTGTTCAAATTGTACTATACAAGGATCGATCGGACAAAAGCCGAAGGACCTAATCCTATTTACCCCATTTTTGGCATTCGAAACTTCGCCTAACAGCCTATTTATAAAAAAATTCACTTTCTGCTGTCTTGCTTATTCAGCCTTGTACCCGTGAGCTCAGGAAACCACAGGTTCGGTTCCTCTTCTCCCACGAAAGGAGGGATCTGTGAATCTCCACGCCACAGGTTCAGGCTGCATGGCCTGAATCAGGGTCGCCGGTGAGCCATCAGGCGGTGCGGCATCCTGTACACGGTACACTGCCGCTACCGCGGAAAATGGATCGGATACAACAGCAGCAGTTGCCGAATGCGCAGGCATAATCTCTCCTGCACGCTCCGTCTGAAGAACATTCAACATATTGACCGCATTGCCATAGGCTGTGTTCACATGACTCAACACTGTACGATACTCCATGTCCACTTGCTGGAATAACAAGGCCTTGCGTCCCAGCTGTACGCTCAAGTCCATAAAACGACGTACTGCTGCTTCACAGAGTCGCTTACTGTGATTCCATTCATTCATGATCGCGGCGCGGGCTTCAAGATCCCACTCCAGCGAATGAATGGCCTGATCCAATACTGTCATCTTTTGCTGTATTTGCTCCGCCGCATACTGAATCTGCCTGCTCAGTGCCCGAAGCACATCCGGTTCCACACGAATGCGCATTTACCATCACCTTTCCTCTTCCCCTGCAGGCTGTTTAAGCCAGTCCAGCAGCATCTCGTGAAACTGTTCTCTCGTCGTCAGCGCTGCAACAAGCCAATCATCCGAAGCCGATGTACTCATGCGAAACAGCCAGTTGGATACCGTACTTGCAGCGAAAGCCGCAGACTGTGATTTCCATCCTTCTCCGTTCCATACAAGCAACCGTAGTTCCCCTTCTGATTCCTTGTTCACCAGACAGCGCGCAAGTGCAAGTGATCCCTCGGGATCGCTCGTCTCTTGTACTAACTCATCAGCCACTGCCTGTAATTCTTTGTTCTTCAGATCATTCATCACATCATAGAATTTTTTCTTGGAGCACATCAGAGCCGGCTTTTCCGCCGGAGAATGACCACTCCAATTCATCCTTTGAATCAGAAAATCAATCGCTTCACGAACATTCCCCAAATCACTCAGCCGGAACGAATCCGGTTCGTCTGCAACACGGGATACTTCAACGACCCGTTCATCCGTGCAGTGCACATAACTTTCATACGACTTGCCGCTGTGCGTGTAGCGAATCCAGCAAGCCCTGTCGGACAGTCCCGCAATGGCTACCCTGGAGAATACGGTCGGTGTCATGATCAACTCATTGCTGTCCTGATCCTGAATCAGATATCCTTTGTCGAGCAGGGATGTTTTTACACGTTCCCACTCCAAAGCAATGTCTTCCGCCATATATCCGCGGAACGGATCTTCCACGCCAAGCAATCGGTCTGAACCGAGAATACCGGCCAGGAAAAAAAGCTCTTTTATTTGCAAAGTGACTACCTTTTGCTTGGAATCATGAACCGTCAACATTATGAGCCACCTCCCCTCAAACTACAACATGCCATCGGTCACGAATTTCAGAAATCCAATCGGTCATTTTCCAGGTGCCATCACATGGAATTGCACCTTTAACCCTGGAATATTTACGTTTAACATAATAACCTTGACCCGGAGGCAGTACCTTCAGCCCAGTTGAACTCCCTCCGGATTCCGAATAAGGTATACGGAAGAACGAGAGATCATTAGGGTCTAAAGTCCCGAACAACAATCCGCTCTGGGAAGCCTTCACATCGTTCACCCAGTCAGAACCAAAGGTTGGGAAGTCTGCCGGAACTCCTGACAGAATCACATGTATGCCTCGATCCCTTCCTTGACGAACGATCGCTCCCAATTGATCCTTCACATTAAAATCATTTAATTGCTTGGATAACGTATCCGCATCGTCGATAACGAGAACGATCTCCGGTCCACCGGTTAACTCGCCTCTTTTTAGAACTTCATCGTACAACTGTTGGATCACAGGTGCAAGCTGTTCTTCACGGGATACATGTCCACGGACATGGGGTAAACTGCTGATTTCCCCCAGTCCTCCGGAACCATACCGCATATCTACCGTGTATATTTGCACGTCTTCAGGAGACGCATGATAGGCAAGGGATAACATCCAGGTCAGCAAAAATGTCGTTTTGCCACCTTCCATCGGACTCGTAACCATGAAATGTGGCCCTTCACGCAAATTTAACTGGAAGGGTTCCAGATCATCGGTTAGCAAACCTACGGGTACTGTTAAGGATGATACGTCTCCAACTTGCCCGAAGGTTCCTGTACGGATAAGCACATCTTTGAGCTTAACCTCTTCCGGGAGCGGCGCAATCTGCGGCGCTTCTTCTCCGTTCCAGCTTTCTCTGATCTCTGCAATCGTGCGGCGCAGAGCGGAAGAACGTTTGCCTTCATCTGCTCCGGATGACGGCAACGCCGCCTGGAACATCAATGGAGGAACCTGTCCTTTGACCAGTCCTCTTCCTGGTGGAAGCTGGCTAGGTGCCTTGGACGGCCGACCCACTGCGTAATAATAGTCGCTTGGATCAGATAATTCAAACGAAACCGCATTGGGAATATTGCTTCTGAATTTCTCAAATACATCCGTAACACGGTTGGCCGTGAGGATAAATGTGATTCCCAGACTGCCGCCTTCACGAAGGATCGTTTCCAGAAGTTCATTCTCCTCGGGATACGCATTTCGGAAAGAAAGATAACCATCAATAACAACTACAATTTGCGGCACAGCTGCATGGGCTGTGCGACGGTAGGCTGATATTGTCTTAACCCCGGCTTCCGAGATCATGTCCTTGCGTTGTGCCGACAGTTTCAGGATGTACCGGAATAACCGCTTGATCCGATCTTCCTCTTCAGACATCATTACCCCACCGATCTGAGGCAAACTAGCAAAATCCTTCATCATCCGGCCCATATCAATAATATAGCCATGCCAAGGTTCAGTCCGCTTAGAACGGGCCAGTGACATCAGCAAGGTTTGCACAAACGTCGTTTTCCCCAGACCAGGCATACCGTATACAACCAGATGTCCCTGATCCACCGGAAGTGCGAGCGGCTGCTGTCGTTGATTAGGCAGATCATCCAGCAGTCCAACTACAGGTTTCAGGCCACTGGCACCCCCGTCAAGCAATGCCTCACGATTCTCTTCTTCCTGCCAGTCGTTGAGAATTTCCCATTCCAGGGTCTCAGGCAAGGGTGGCAACCAGGGTCCCGGTAATCGGGTGATCCCCGCCTCTGCTGCCGCTTCCGCCACATAATCAATGAATACCTGAAGCTGCTTGGGCACATCCTCCCCTTTGAGCACAGCTCTGCGCTCTCCAGTCAATAGTGGCTCACGTTTCCCATTCAAACGAACTTCCATAACAGGCAGTACCGTCGTTGTATCTTCCTGCTGATTATATGGCGCACCGCTCCAGGCGAATTGCATTTCCTCAAACACTTCATCACTGCCTACCTGGAAGTATCCACGACCCGGCTTGGTGATCCAGGCCGCATTCGGAATTTTGATCATATCCCGACTATCCCCTTCGCTTTGAACGCGAAGACAGATACGGAAACGCGAATTGCTCCAGATTTTATCATCGACCACACCTGCAGGCTTCTGAGTTGCCAGTATAAGATGTACACCTAGTGTCCGGCCGATGGCCGCTATGCTGATTAATTCATCCATGAACTCCGGCTGATCCCGCTTCAATTGCGCAAACTCGTCAATGATGATAACTAAGTGCGGCAGAGGCTGTTCATGTCTGGAACGCAGAATTTTGTAGTACTCATCAATGTGCTGGAGATTTCCTGCATCATTTAATATTTTTTGCCTTCTGACCAGTTCGGCCCGCAGTGAGATATTGGCTCGTTCAATCAAATTCCCATCCAGATTGGTGATCGTGCCGACGACGTGAGGCAAGCCCACAAATGTATTCGACATCCCGCCGCCCTTATAGTCAATTAACATAAAAGCCAGATCATGCGGATGAAACTCGGCAGCCAAAGAGGCCACAATCGACTGGATAACTTCACTTTTGCCTGAACCTGTTGTCCCTGCGATCAGGCCATGCGGGCCATGGCCCTGACGTTCAATTTTATCATGTAAGTTAATCGCAATTTTCTTACCCCCAGCTCGCACGCCCATAGGTACGGGAAGTGTGTCCGGGTATCGTGTCTGGCTCCAGCGTGCGACCACATCCAGATCCTCTACTCGTGATGTACTTAGCATGTCGAACAACGGAAGCACCTGTGGTATATCCGAAGCGGATGATCGTTTCAGACGGATCGGTGACATATAACGCGAGAGCGCCTCTGCGGACTCTCTGGAGATCACATCTGGCGTGTACGCTTGCCTGATCACGTCGGCATCCTCGGTTTTTTTGATATAAAGCCCTTTGCCTTTGGAAGCCTCCATAATTAACTGACAATGCATGGGTAGCGATTCCTTACGGTTTGCCAATATGATGGTACATACATCGATCTCCTGAGCTGATTCCAGCAGCAGAGGAAGCAGCGGCTCTTCTTCTATTAATTGAGTATCCGAGAGAACCACCACATAACATGGAGTTTGCACGGTTTTCTTGTAGCGATCTTCCTTATTATTGCGCCTACGGTTCAACACGGAAAACAAGCTGTCCGCCAATTGATGCGCACCGCTGTGCCTGTCGGCCATATAGCGTTGTCCTTGATCTTCATCCCAAATGTGGGGCAGCCAGCGTAGCCAATCCCATTCCTTCGATTCCTTTTCTTCATAAAAGGCAGCAATCTTCAATTCATCCGGTGAATGACGAACGGTCAGTTGTGAGATAATCACTCGAAGTGAAGAAAGAACTTCCTCACGATTGCCGACCAGACCCATCACTTTCGATTGAAATAAAGGCAGTGTAATCGATGCTTCGGGCACCGTCTCGAATTCAGCTGCCAATTCATGAGCCGCTTCAATTAACTCATCCTTTTCGTAACCGTCCACACGAGGAACCTGAAGTTTGATCCGAAACGGAATCTCGCCTGTGCCAATTCGTACCTGCAGGAAATCATCATCTTCAGGAGAACGTTCCCATAACGAACTGTTGCGATTCTTCACCAACTGAAGACATACATTCGGATCACCATGAATTTCGTACAGACTCTTCACTTGCTCCGCTTGAGCTTCCTTCAGCTCTTCACGATGCTTCTCCAGTTGTGCTCGATACATAGTAGTACGCTCTTCCAGCTTTTTGCGATAGGTCTTCTTGTTGCTCAGATACACAAAAAACGGAATCGTGTATGACGTAAGCATCATCATAACCGTCATCATCTGAAACATCATATAATTGGGATTGTTCATTTTGCCGCTCATATTGATATATACGTAGAAACCGATGCTGACCATCGTCATCATGATCGGTACAATAATAGAAATCATTGAAAACGTAGGTTTGTTTGGTTCTGCCGGAGGCCTCAGAATTTCCAGCCTTTCTTCCTTGAGAACCGGTGTCATTCTTGGAGAACGCTGATATAACACATTCACGAAGAGAAGACCTCCTTATATTTCATTGCCGTAATCAATATATACGTCTAGATTGTTCATTCGTTGCTGTCCTGTTGAAACAATGAACGTCTTCCATACACAGGTGCTTCTTCAGAAGTGGTAGAGAACGCCCGCTGGATTCGCACACAGCTTCCTTGACGCAGCCCTGTTTCCATTAACTGTTGTGCGTTCTGTGGCGAGAACCACAATCCTTCCGGAAATTTGGCTTCAAGGATGTACTGAATGCCCTCTCCCGGTGCCTGCCCGAAGATGCGGACTCCCAGCAATGTCTTCAGATGTTCAATAGTACATTCATCCGGGACCTCGATGTCGAACCACTCGCCTTCCTCCCGGCCGGAATACACGGTAAGAATCAAAATAATCCCTCCCATGGTCTCATATGTAAATTGTCCTAGTGTCAAATTAAATCAAAAAAATGCAGATGAAACGATATTCCATCCCTATTTTCTTACATAAACACCCTGTTTGCAATGTGCAACCTGTAATTTTGTTACATATGACCCACGTATATATTAAAATATCGTCCATTCGACTCAGAACTTTCGAGGCAGTAGTCACGTTAATTATTGCAAGGATGCGAAACTACATGTCTTTCTTCCATATAAATGGAATCTGTAAATTGATTTTTCGGGACTTTTTAATGCTTCGCCCACAATTGAATTGTGAACACTTTTCAAACATTGCACACCTTTATGTTTTCATAAGCTGATTTTAAGGTAATTTTAAGCATTGGAATTTAATATAACCAGTAAGAAATAACTCTCGTGAGGTGATTTCTAGTGAGAACACTAATAACTTTTCAAAACAAATCAATCCCTGTATATTTCAATCAAGAAAACAAACAACCTGTACAAAAGACACTACGATTGCTTAGCAGTGCACTTGAGAACAAAATTAGCAATGGTAAACGTGCTTTACAGAAATGTCTGCAATCATTGATTAGTATTGAGATTGTCGGTGGTGAAGCCATTCTTCACAGCCGTAGCGAAAATGACTCCCTCGCCTTATCGCTTTATTAAGATGAGTCAGTTGTTTAATTCAACATGGAAACTGCGAATTCATTCATTCGCGAACATAAGGAAAAGGAAGCTTGCCGCTAAGGACAAGCTTCCTTTTTTTGTGTACAGAATCTCTTTTATCTATTTCTAATGCAATCGGCTGACGACATAAGCATTTTCGTGTTCTTCTTCCATTTCGGCCTTTTGGATTCGAATGACAAACAACCGAACCAGATTATCACGTGTATTTTCTTCCTGACAAGTATTCAGCTTTCTCAGAATGAAACGGTCAATGGACATGAAGTTCAGGCCCCTTTACCTATTGGATTTACGGATCTGTTCTGCCCGTGTATCCATAAATAACCAGATTACAGGTATACCAAACAGCTTTTCCACACCATTTCCTCACCTATTTTTCAAATGTGTAAAAACATGCAAAAGGCCGCCCCATCAAGCATGAGGCGGACTCTGCGCAATCTTTGTCACTCTTTCCCGAACCCTATCTGATTATAAAATAAAGTATTTTCTAATCCATGTTCACTGTCGAACTATTGCACTCCCGGATAATCCCGATATTGATGCTGAATGCTGATCCAGCGTGTCCGCGTGAACTTTTCAATAGCCCAATCGCCACCGAAACGACCAATACCCGATGATTTCTCACCACCAAACATCACATGAGCCTCATCGTTCACGGATTGATCATTTACATGCACCATGCCCGATTCAATCTGCTGGGCAACTTGATACCCTCTTTCCAGATTTCCGGTGAATACGGAACCGCTCAATCCATAAGGCGTATCATTCGCCAAACGCACGGCCTCCTGCTCATCCTGCGCTTTCATTAATACCGCGACAGGTCCAAACAGTTCCTGTTGCACAATATGCTGCTCTGGTTTCACATCCGCGAGCACGGTGGGCTCCAGCACATTGCCTTTGCTAGTGCCACCCAGCAGCAATCTTGTACCTTCTGCCTCGGCTCTCTTAATCAAGTCCAGCAGGCGCTCCACTTCCTTCTCACGAATGAGCGGACCTACCAGCGTTTGGGCATCAGCAGGATCACCAGCCTGAATTTTTTTCGTTTTGTTAACAAAGGACTCCACAAACTTATCGTAAATATCAGCATGCACAATAATACGATTAAGTGCCATACAGATCTGCCCCTGATGCAGGAATTTACCGAACACCGCAGACTCTGCAGCACGTTCGATATCCGCATCTTCCAGGACAACCATCGCATTGTTGCCGCCAAGTTCAAGCGCAGTTTCTTTCAGATGCTCACCCGCCAGTTTGCCGATGCCCTGCCCCACCTCTGTGGAGCCTGTAAAGGAAATGACTTTGGCTACCGGATGTGCTACAAAATAATCCCCAATCTCACTCCCGCTCCCAGCAACCACATTCAGTACACCTTCAGGCAATTCAGCCTGCTCGAATAGATCAGCAATAAGCCAACCAGCTGTAATCGGCGTATCAGACGCAGGCTTAATAACGACTCCATTACCCAAAGCAATAGCCGGAGCTACGGAACGCAGACACAGGTGCAAAGGAAAATTCCAAGGACCGATAACGCCGATAACTCCCTTGGGCTCCCGCACAACACGATTCTCTTTCCCTGGTGTGTTTGAAGGTAGAATCTCCCCCTTCATCCGGTAAGGGAACGAAGCAGCTTCATCCACAATCCGTTTCGCAGAAGCAAACTCCGCCTCGGCTTTGATGCGTGTGCTCCCGGATTCCGTAATCAGCAATTTTATAATTTCTTCTTTGCGCTCTACCATTAAAGCCGAAACTTTGCGAAGCACACCCTCTTTTACCGCCGGCAGGGATTTCTTCCATTCCACCGAGCTCTTTCGGGCCGCCTCATATGCCTGATCTATATCTTCCTTGTTCGAGGATCGCCAGGTTGCGATGACCTCTCCCGTGTACGGATTTTTATTTTCCACTATTTTCTCGCCGGAGCCTTCTACCCATTCGCCATTAATAAATTGTTTCGTCCATGTTGTATGTTCTGTCTCCATTAAAGTCATCTGAATAACGCCTCCCAAACAAGATTGAATGTCTCACCTCAAAGCAGTGTAGTAGTTCATTAACCTTGTTAAGGATTGCGCAAACGTGAAAAATAGCTGAATCCTTTCATCCTCTGACGGGAAAATGCTCCTCAATGCCCAACACATTCAGCCAAATTTGCATTTATTCAACTACCGGGAACCGTCTTTTCTCCAAAAAGAGTCAAGTCCTCCCAACCATAAGCAACCTCTAACAGATCTTGTCCGCCAATCCGGATATACTGTGTTTGGACAGGGATTCCGCCCATTTTTTCATAGAAACGACAGGCTGAATTTTGCTCCAGTGCCCAGATCAACAAGTTCCTCATGTCCAGGGAATGGAGATAACGAACGACGTGTCTCGCCAGTTGCTGACCTATACCCGTTTGTTGCACTTCTTTCAGTAAATAAATAGCATACAACTCAGCATCGTAAGGCAATTTGCCTTCACGTTCCTTTCCACCGCAGGCGAATCCGACAATGTTCCCATCTTCCTGTTCAGCTACCACCAGAATCTGATCCTTTTCGCCAGAACGGATATTTCGTTCCCATTGGGACAACCTTGATTCCGTAGTCAGATTGTCCAAAAAATCATCCGGCACGATCCCTCGATATGTCGTCTTCCAACTCTCTGTATGTACATGGGCTACGGCTTCCGCATCCCCTTCACGCGCTGGTCTGATTCGCATGTTATTACTCCCTTTCTCTCGGCCACGCCGTGACTTTAGAACCCCTTCTTTGGATAAATCCGGCCCTAGGGCCGGATCGTTACTTGTGTGCCCACTGACACTTTGGAAGACAGATCCAACACATCCGAGTTATACATGCGTATGCATCCATGAGAAACGGACTTACCAATGGACGAAGGATCATTGGTTCCATGAATCCCATAATGCGGCGCCGACAACCCCATCCAAAGAACGCCAAATGGTCCCCCTGGGTTCTCTTGTTTGTTAATAATCGTAAACACGCCATTAGGCGTCTGCGTGAGTATCTTGCCTATAGCGACAGGATAACCCTTAACCACCTGCGGGCCATCCAAAAGATATAACATGTGATCCGACAGGTCTACGATGATGCTGTAATCTGGCATGATGACATCCCTCCTTACCTATCCTATGCAGGATACAGAGGGATGCCCACCAGGCCTCAGGCCTCTTCCCAGTCTTTTGTACTGCGGACATGTTTCGGTTTGCGGGAACTGACGGGTTTGCTTGAAGCAGTCCGTCGTTTGGATGCGGCCTCTTCCTTGCGCTGCTGAAACTTCAGTTCCTTTTGCATTTTCAAGTAGTTGCCCAGCCTTTTTTCATCCAATGAACCTTCCTGAATAGCCTCTTTCACGGCGCAACCGGCTTCCCGGGTATGCGTGCAATCCTGAAACCTGCATTCCGTTGCAAGCTGCTCAATTTCACCAAAGGCATGTGACAAACCATCCTGACCTTCATCCCACAGATTGAGTTCACGCATTCCCGGCGTGTCAATCAATACCGCTCCCTGCGGCAGTACAAATATTTCCCGATGAGTGGTCGTATGTCGTCCACGGCTGTCGTCCTCACGAACGGCCTGCGTGAGCTGTACACTCTCGCCCATCATCCAGTTGACCAGAGTAGACTTGCCACTACCGGAAGAACCCGTCAAGGCAACAGTTGTGCCTGGAGACAGAAATTTTTCAAGTAAAGATTTGCCCTGGTCCTGAACAGCCGATATCGCCAACACTTCAATCCCCGGAGCAATGCCTTCCACCAGCGAAATTTGTTCTTCCACATTCTCGCTCAGATCACTTTTGCTTAGAATGATGACTGGTCTGACTCCACCATTCCAGGCCATCATAATGTATCTTTCGAGCCGTCTCAGATTAAAATCATGATTAAGAGCGGCAACAATCAGCAATGTATCCACATTCGCCGCAATCAATTGCTCTTTGGTCACTGGACCAGCGGCTTGTCTGGATACCCTGCTCTGACGTGGCACAATGCTGTGAATGATGGCTTCTTCTCCAGCTTGCCCTGTAACAGCGACCCAATCCCCAACGGCTGGTACAATGCCCGTCTCCTCATGATCATGACGCATCCGACCGGATACCCGTCCCCAGCATTCTCCCTCAGCCGTAATCAGGCGAAGCAATTGCCCATGATCCACAATAATTCTTGCTGGTTTTCTTAATTGTTCTTCCATACCCGTCTGCTGCCACAACTCCTGCCACTTTGCAGACCAGCCGTATTTCTCCATCGTGTTATTCAAAATAAAAATTCCTCCCGATAAATGGTGTGTTATCCTTCATTGACATTGACAACAATCAACAGTGAACGCTCCGTTCCGGCATCAAAACCAAATAAGCCACGAGCAGCACTGCACCCGCGGCAATAAGAAGTTAGCCGAATGGATGATTGTTTGTATGGCATTCATATCGGACGCATCATTACGACAATCCGATACTCGTTATCCAGAAACAACCCATTTTCGGCATACAAAAAAGCCACGGGTACGTCACCCGTGGCTTCATCTGTGCATGTTATTCTGTGTTACGTACATATGGACAATATTGCGAACAATACTGCCCAACTGCCGTAAAATTACATGCATTGATCCGTTCCGGAGACGCTGTTCATATTCAAATTAACGTATACTGCCATTAGATTTGTCATTTAACATCGCCTCCCTTGTAGAATTATCCATCATGTTACACAGCTTCAACCGCTTTTGTCAAGTCTAATTATTTTTCACTTAATTTACTTGATCCCACCGTGTCCACATTTCCTTCGGATTCAGTTCATAGATCCCATCTTCCCGGTACATGAACTGGTGCATGATAAACTCCCGACGAATAGTGGCAAAATCCTCATGATAGTTTTGAATGAATGCATTAATCTCTTTCTCCGTATATTTCCGTCCGAATTCAAGCTGCTCTACCAAATGACCCAGTACAATCAGCTTTTTCTTGTATTGAGCCGGGATCTGACGCAATCGTCCATCCTTCGAGAAGAAATTCCGCATCACCGATGCCTTCAGCGTCTCATTCACATCACTCATATCGGCAACCTCCTCTTGTCTAAAAATAAAATCAACTGAAGCCTGCGCGTGCTCCCGGATAAAATAGGGGTTGAGTGAGAAAAACACCGTATTTTTCTCTCTGCGTTCCTTGATTAGCGCCGCTTCTCTTAGCTTGGATGCATGATGCGTAACGGTTGGCTGAGACAAGTTAAGCTTCTCGGCAAGCGCTTGACCATGCAGTTCTCCCTGGGATAACAGCAGCAGCATCCGAAGTCGGGTCGGATCAGCCAGGGCTTTATGGTAAGCCACAATCTTCTCCAGTTGCATTTCGTTCAACTCGCTTTCGTTTAGATAATCATCTAATTTGATACTAGTCTTTTTCCTCTTCTAAGTCAATTCCCCAGGATCAAGATCAATTCTTTACGTCCGTATCCTTCTTGAACTGGCATTAAACCCATATTTACGGTAGGATTATAGTGCTTGAAATAAGGAGGATTAAGAACATGGAAGATGTCATTATTATCGGCGGAGGCCCATGCGGTCTATCTGCTGCCATTGAATGCGAGCGGCTGGGACTGTCCGCTGTAATTGTTGAGAAGTACAATATCGTCCAATCTATTTATCTGTATCCAACCCATATGCAGTTTTTCAGTACAGCGGAATTGCTTGAGATCGGGAATGTTCCGTTCAGCACACCGAACGACAAACCATTTCGTTACGAGGCACTCGCCTATTATCGCAAGGTAGCCGAACATTTCGGCCTGCGTGTTCATAACTATGAGGAAGCCCAAGAAATCAAACGCAAAGACGATGGCACGTTCGAGATACATACGGTCAATCGGCGTGGGCAGACAATCGTTCATGAAGGACGAAATGTCGTTGTTGCTACAGGTTATTTTGACTATCCTAACTATCTTGGCATTCCCGGAGAAGACAAAGATAAAGTCACTCATTATTTCCGTGAAGCTCATCCTTACACACGTACACGTGTCGCCATTATTGGAGGCAGTAATTCAGCTGTCGATGCTGCCATGGAACTGGTTCGTGTCGGTGCACATATTGACATGGTTTATCGTGGGAGCGGTGTTTCGGAACATATTAAACCCTGGGTTCGTCCATTGTTCGAAAGCATGGTGCAAAAAGGAAAAATCTCACTGCACCTTGGCTCACGTGTAAATGAAATTTTGGACGATTCCATTCGTTTGCTGCATTCTGATGGATCCACAAGTGAACTCGACAACGACTTTGTGTTGGCCTTGACCGGATTCCGCCCTGACCGCAAGTTGCTTTCTTCCGTAGGTGTGGAGATGTCTGAGGATATGGATAAACCCGTATATGACCCACAGACAATGGAGAGCAGCGTACCAGGCATATACGTTGGTGGAGTAATTGCATCAGGCCGCAATGCCAATGAAGTGTTTATTGAATCCGGACGCTGGCATGGAAGATATATTGCAGAACATATTGTAGGTCGTCATCGCGGGCAGACCGAAGGGGAATGAAATCGATGGATATGACCTCACTGCTGTTGCTCGTGTTTGCCGCGCTAGGTATTATCAGCAGTAATACACCCGTAACCGTAGCCATGGTATTTCTGTTGTTGCTGCGGGTGCTGAACCTTAATCAGGCTTTTCCGTGGCTGGAAAAGTATGGACTTACGATCGGTATCATCATCCTGACCATTGGTGTTATGGCACCTCTCGCCAGCGGCAAGATCAGTTTGCAGACGATTGGAGAGTCTTTTCTGCACTGGAAGTCGCTGCTCGCCATCGGTGTAGGATTACTTGTCGCTCATCTGGGCGGACGAGGAGCTACGCTGATGAGTACACAGCCTACCGTCGTTGCCGGGCTGCTTATTGGTACGGTGCTTGGGGTTGCCTTGTTCAAGGGTGTACCGGTCGGTCCCCTGATTGCAGCAGGAATTTTATCCTTACTGCTCGGAAAATCATGATAAAAGTTGGGACTTGACATCCTTCTGCTGACTGGCTGTTTTTCCCATCGTTGTATGATATACTTCTATTCATGCAATTCAAGCACTCAAGTCCATAGCAGAGAAATCAATTTGATGATCCTTCATACAAAAAGAAAATTGATTCACCTCGCAACTATTAATGGCCGCAGGAGGATTCAGGAACCATGTCACGTCAGTTTGTAACAGAAGCCGTGATGGTGGCTATTTACGGTCAATTACTCGCGCCGCCGGCGCCTGTTGAATATATTGTTCCTTACACCACCATCCTTGAGTTATATGAATTTCAGACCAGCCCTGACCCTTTGATGGATAATCCGGCGGATGACCAGCATGTGAAATCCAAGATTAACGAAATGATTTCTTATTTTGAAGAACCGTTGAATAAGAAAAAAATAGAGCGCGCCCTGGCTATTCCCTGGGCTAAGAGTCCGTCCATTCTGTTTGGTGATCAGGTCTCCATCGCCATCATTAATGCGGTTGATACCGCACAATATGGTGAATATTTTGATCCCATTGAGACTGAACTGCTTCTCACTTCACAGCGTTTGGATACCCCCATACTTACCGATCAGGTCGAATTGATCGCACGTATTATTGAATCGGCATCTCTTGTGCAGGTCTTTGATATTGACGACTTTGATTTTGCGATGGATGATGAAGAACCGCTTGATCAAGTCTAGTTAGGACCGGGGCCTGCTGTTTCACAAGAATGATCATCGTAATCATGGATATTAGGCCATAGATTACTGATTGCCACAACAAAGAAGACGCCTTCCCTTCAGGAAAGGCGTCTTCTTTGTTGTGTTTATTCTATTTCGGAAAACCTGAGCAGTAAGCGGCTAAGATCATTCAGCCTGGGCAATGATTTGAGATCAAAAAACTTCAGCCCTGCTTCGCTATTTACTCGGGATTCTACGAGCGAATCCTGAACAATTTGTGCCCTGAACATGGCAATGACAAAATATTCTTCATCCCCACTGGCATGCAAATGTCTCAGATTCGGACCGGAATGCAAACCTTCAAGTGTCATATGATTGGTGGTCCACCCCGTCTCTTCCCACAGTTCCCTGTGCGCGGTGTCCTCAATGGCTTCTCCCGGGCGCATCTGTCCCGCAGGAATACGCCAATGTCCGTGTTCAGCATGCTGGATCAGCAATAATTCACCTTGTTCATTCTCGGCCCGAACCGCCGCCTTAACAACAATATGAGAGCGATTCGCGATATACTGGGCCAAATCTCGGGCTGGCGGATTCATGTCGTATCTCCTCCTGTTCGAAAATCGGTGCGACCGGTGATGAGCCATTCTATATACGCAGAGATATTACGTTAAATCTCGGTGTAGCGATATTCGATATCCTGTCCTTCTTCAACGACATCTACATGTAGTTGATGACCCTTCAGATACCAGTAATCATGATCTTCCATAAAGAATTGGATACCCGATACCTTCGTTTGATCAGCAGGATGTCTCGGTTCCTCCACGGCGATTCCGAGGGAGAAGCCTGGATGAAGACCTCCGCCGGAGCTATAACGGGCGAAGAAGCGAATGCTGTCTCCTTCGTTCAAATTCAGTTCTTCCTTATACCAGCGAGCAGCGCGGTCAGATACATGTATGGTACTCATTTGGTGTCAGCTCCTTCTCTATATATATGTTCCATCATATCGCTACAATGGCCTGATTACAAACCTCAACCACCCCAAATACGCAAAAAAAGTTCATTCACTTGTCATAATTCCATCATAATGCGCAGCATCTTCTGTTTTTGAAAAACGTTTGACAGATTGTAAAAGTCGGTGTTAAGATGCAAACATACGAGATCTACATGCAATTTATTACCAAAAAAGAAAGGGTGGTTACGGTGTTTAACAATGACGATCTACATCAATTCAGCATACAACTAAATACCGGAGCACCCATGAAATCGTTATTCCGTTCATAAGACCGCATCACAGAAGCCTCTAATCAGGTTTGCTGTTTTGCACTCTCACAATCGAACTTTATCTACGGTGGTGGCTCTGCTCTCGGAGCCATGCTGCCGTATGAATGATACCCAAGACATACCGCCTGCGTGCGGTATGTCTTTTTTTGTGGGCTCAAATGGCTAAACATGAACGGAACATGCATTTCACGAACTTGAAAGGAAGGGATACCACTTGTTCTCTGTACTTAAAAATCTAGCCTGGTTTTTCCGGCTGGAGCGCAAACGATACCTCATTGGTGTCACCTTGCTTATTATGGTGGGCATCATCGAACTGCTGCCACCTCGTCTTCTGGGCAATGCCATTGACGAGATTGTACGCGGTTCCATCACCGGCGCCTCACTTACACGTTACATTTTACTTATTCTAGGATCGGTCATCATTATTTATCTGACAACGTACATATGGATGCACAAACTGTTTGGCGGTGCCAATCTGGTTGAACGCTTGCTGCGGTCACGCTTTATGGACCATTTGCTGCGAATGACCCCGCCCTTTTTTGAGAAAAACAGAACCGGCGATCTGATGGCGCGTGCCACAAATGATCTTCGTTCCATTGCTACCACAGCAGGCTTCGGCATGCTGACGTTAACAGACTCCACTGCTTTTCTGGCAACCGTATTATTCGCCATGGGTTTTCTGGTTAGCTGGAAACTGACCCTAGCCGCAATTCTGCCTCTGCCTTTTATAGCCATCGCCATGATGATCTATGGTAAAGCCGTCCATCAACGATACACATTGGCACAGGATGCATTCGGGGATATGAACGATCAGGTGCTTGAGTCTATTGCCGGCATTCGAGTCGTGCGTGCCTATGTTCAGGAACGTCTGGATGAGAAAAGGTTCGCTGATGTCACTGAAGATGTGTACCGCAAAAATCTGGCCGTTGCCAAGATGGATGCACTGTTCGAACCTACCATCCGGTTATGTGTTGGACTCAGTTATGTGATTGCACTTGCCTACGGCATTTATCTTGTTTTTCATAATGAAATTACCCTAGGGGATCTCGTATCGTTCAATATGTACCTGGGGATGATGATCTGGCCAATGTTTGCGATTGGCGAATTGATTAACCTGATGCAGCGTGGTAGTGCCTCACTCGATCGGGTTAACGAGACGCTATCTGTAGAACCTGCCGTGAAAGATGTTGAGCAACCTGCTCATATTACTAATCCGGAAGAGATCGCTATGCAGGATGTTACCTTCCGTTATCCTAGTTCTACCATCGATAATCTCAGTCATGTCAGCTTTTCACTTCGACGTGGGCAGACACTGGGGATCGTGGGACGTACAGGTAGCGGCAAGTCCACCTTGCTCAAACAATTGCTTCATGAATACCCGGCTGGATCTGGTAAGTTAAGCATCTCCGGTCATCCGATTCAGGATATCGCCAAAGATGACCTGCACAGCTGGATTGGATATGTTCCGCAAGAACAGGTGCTGTTCTCCAAATCAGTCCGTCAGAACATTCAATTCGGCAAGCCGGGTGCTGATGATAATGTGATTATGGAAGCGATTCGCACCGCAGCCTTTGACGGAGATCTGGGCACTTTATCCGATGGTCTGGACACACTCGTTGGTGAAAAAGGAATTGCGCTGTCCGGTGGACAGAAACAGCGTGTATCGCTGGCGCGTGCCTTTATCGCCGATCCAGACATTTTGATTTTGGACGATGCTCTATCTGCCGTCGATGCACGAACTGAAGCTAAAATCATTGAAAATATACGAAATAAACGCTCGAGCAAAACAACGCTGATCTCGACTCACCGCCTGTCCGCTATTGAACACGCTGACCGAATCATCGTACTGGAGCAAGGGAAAATAACGGAAGAAGGAACCCATCAGGAACTGCTTGCTATGAACGGCTGGTACCGTGAACAGTATGAACGGCAGCAGGTGGAGTCTAATTTGTCCACGTAGGAGGTCAACGCTTTGAAGTCTAATACAGGCAAACGGCTGCTTCAATACGCCCTAAAAGCCAAAGGTACGTTTATTGCCGCTTTAATTATGCTTACGATTGGAGTTGCGGCTGAACTTGCCGGCCCTTTCATCGCCAAGTCCATGATCGACAATCATTTGCTCGCTATTGAGCAACCTTTCTATGAGACTACAGCTTCAAGCGAAGCGGCGGTCTACAATGGAAAGAACTACAAACGTGAAGGCCGGTTTGAACCGGATGAAACGAAAGGTACCGAGGTACGCGTACTGCAAGCCGGTAGAAGTTTTTATTTTGTGAATGAATCCGTAAGTGCCCCCGATGGAGATCGAACCTACGCGGACGGAACACTGACAGTTACACGCGCAGGCGAAGTGACGGGTCAATATGCGGCGGTGCCTTTATCCGCTGGTGAACTCTATGCCTTTTACAAACCGGAAATGCCAAGCATCTATCAACTGATTGTGTATTACATGATCTTCCTTGTTATCTCAGTCATTATGGAGTTTGGTAAAACATACTGGCTGCAATCATCTGCCAACAAAGTCATCCAAAGACTTCGTAACGATGTGTATGCACATATCCAGCGATTGCCGGTACACTTTTTCGATAACCTGCCCGCAGGTAAAGTGGTCTCTCGGGTTACCAACGATACCGAAGCCGTCAAGGATCTGTTCGTTGCGGTTCTTTCGAACTTTTTCTCAGGCATCATTACGATTACTGGGGTGTACATTGCGCTTTTCCTGCTGGATTTCCGCCTCGGATTGATCTCGCTGTTCGTTGTGCCGATGCTGGTTCTGTGGATTGTGCTTTATCGTAAAATCGCCACTCGTTACAATACGATTATTCGTTCACGTCTGAGCGAGATTAATGCGATTATTAACGAGTCCATTCAAGGGATGTCCATTATCCGGGTATTCCGTCATCAGAAACAGACCAAGCAGGAGTTCGAGGATCTGAATGATGATTATATGAAACACCAGAATAAAATGCTTAACCTGAACGCTTTCACCTCACACAACCTAGTTAACGTCCTGCGGAATATCGCTTTTGCAGTTGTTCTGTGGTACTTCGGTTCCAGTGTGCTGGACGGTACGAGTATCATCTCACTGGGTGTGCTGTATGCATTCGTTGACGTTCTCGGACGTTTGTTCCAGCCAATTACAGGTATGGTGAACCAACTCGCGAACCTGGACTCCTCTATGGTATCGGCCGGACGTGTATTTGAACTGATGGATGAGAAAGGTGAACCGGTAACCGATGGCTCAATGCCGAGATACAAAGGAAATGTCGTGTTTGACGATGTATCCTTTGCTTATAAAAAAGATTATGTTCTGAATAACATCTCGTTCAAAGCATCACAAGGTCAAACGGTCGCCCTAGTGGGCCATACCGGTTCCGGTAAAAGCTCGATCATCAACCTGCTGTTCCGGTTCTATGATCCACAGAAAGGCAAGATCACGATCGACGGTCAGAACGTCAAGGATCTTCCTAAACAGTGGATTCGCGAACACATGGGCATTGTACTGCAAGATCCATACCTGTTCACGGGTACCGTTGCTTCCAATGTCAGTCTCGGAGATGAACAGATTACTCGTGCACAGATTGAACAGGCGCTGCGCGATGTAGGTGCAGAGCGAATTCTCGCCCATCTTCCGCAAGGATTCGACGAGCCGGTTATCGAAAAAGGAAGTACATTATCTGCCGGACAACGGCAATTGATCTCCTTTGCTCGTGCACTGGCATTCGATCCAGCCATCCTGATTCTCGATGAAGCTACGGCGAACATTGATACGGAAACGGAAGCATTGATTCAAAATGCACTCGAAGTCCTCAAAAAAGGACGGACCACTTTCATCATTGCCCACCGTCTGTCCACCATTCGTTCAGCAGACCAGATTCTGGTTCTGCATCGCGGACGGATCGTTGAACAAGGTGCTCATGATGAATTAATGGAACTTAAAGGTCGCTATTATCAGATGTATCAGCTACAGCAAGGTGCTCAAGCCGCACCGGATACGAATGGAAACAACCCACTGGGCGAGGCTATTCGAACCACTTCTTCCTTTGCTGGAGGCGGCGTGTAAGTAAAACGGGAATTAATGTAAATATACTTCAACAACCAACCGATATGCCCGCGGACCTCTTGGTCTGCGGCAGATCGGTTTTATTTTGTCCATAACCCAAAATCCGAAAGAATGTTGGTTGCTCAATCTACTTTACTCTGGTCCCACTTTACTGTTCTCCGCTCTTATTTATCTTTTCTTGATCTTACCTTTTCTCATTAAACTCAAGATTTGATCGATATAAACTTCCTTCGTGTATTCACTCCTTCTGATTTCCTCTTATTGACAATGGAAACATCTCTCTGTATTATACATACCAACGGTCGGTATCTAAAATATAAGGAGGTTATTATGGCCAGAAACAAGCACCCTGAGCAGACGGTACAGCAGATTCTGAACGTCGCTGCGCAGTTGTTCACAGATAAAGGATTTGAAAAGACGAGTATCCAGGACATCATTGTTACCCTAGGCATGTCCAAGGGAGCTGTGTATCATCACTTTAGATCCAAAGAGGAAATACTGGAGGCGGTCATGGAGCAACAGTTCAACTATACGGCTCAAATGCTGGATCACTTAGTTACAAATACAACGACCACCCCAGCACGAGACAAGTTAGTTCAGATTTTGGAGCATGTCGTCTCTGATCAACAGGCTCATTCCTTGGATCGCGTACTTCGAGCCCAGATCAAAAATCCAGTGTTCATTGTACGAGGGATTCAACAAGCCGTGCGAATCGATGCACCGGTGATTGCAGCAATTTTGCGTGAAGGCATTACAGATGGATCTATCCATACCGAAGATCCCGAAGCTTGTGCAGAAGTATTCATGATGCTGGTCAATATATGGATTAATCCAACACTGTTTGACCGCAATTCGACCGAAACGAAGCAACGTCTTTATTTTTTACAGCGGTTGATGAACATGCTTGGTGCCGATATTGTGAGTGAATCGCTAATTGAACGTATTCTAGACCAACATGCTGCGATGGGCGCTTATCCTATTCTGGATGAAGAGGATGACAGAAATGAGGGATAACCATTTTGAAACCTAATAGACATATGATTTGCAAGGAATGGTTGTCCGAAGAACCCCTTCTCGCCCTTTCTCTGGAATGGATGCAAGGCGAAGTGCATATCAGCCAAGGTACAGAAGCGGTTATTCGTGTTACTCAATGGGGCTCCGCTCGTTTTCCAAGAACTCGATGTTTTGAAGCTAACGTCAGCCACGGTTTATTACATCTGATCGATGGACGAAAACAAGCTTTTCCGCTGGGCATTAACTTTCGCCGCACATCGCTCCACATTGTACTGCCGCCTGCGGTCTTGAAAAGGCTATCGATCAACGGAGTTGGTTCTCACTTTCTTGTAGATAACGTTTCTTCGGAACAATGGGATTGTGACTGTACATCCGGCAAGCTCATCTTAACTGGCCATGCCCAGCATATCCGTCTACGATCCGTGGGCAGTCGGGTGACAGCAACAGACCTCCATGCCGAACATATGCAACTGCAATCCACTTCTTCACCTGTTCAGTTATCCGGTCAGTTCACCCATATTCAATCCAAAGTGGCAGGCAGCCAACTCACTATTCACTCCTCAACGATGCTTCAATCTCTGGATAGCCGCTCCACAGGTTGTAACGTTGAAGTGCGAATCCCAGCAGATAACGATGGATTCAAGTTAGACTTCAAGCAGGCTGGGGGCCGATTCAGCAGTGACCTCCCGCTTCAATCCAATCATAATCAACATACGTATCGTAACGGTATTTATCCATTTCAAGCAGAGGTCAGAGGTGGGAAGCTCACCATAGGGAGCTCTTCTTAACATTCCATATAGAGGAGGTAAACATATGAGCATCGGCTGGATTGTTGGCAGCAGCTTGGCTACCGTGGTATTACTTGCGGGGATCATCAGTTTGTTCATCGGTATACGTAAAAACAATCATCGGCGCTGGCCTTGGTGGTTCATCGGTTTTGGGGTGGCTGCACTGGTTAGTGCAGCGATTAATTATCCCGGAACATAGAAACGCCGCATCAACATGAGCAAAAAAAGACAATCGCGCAGACCAGTCACTTTCCGTGCTGCTGCGGATTGTCTATCCATCCTTTGACCATATATCCCATATATAATATTGTTTCTCTTGCCAGAAAAGGAAATTGGCTGCGCCAGGTCTGGTAAGCCGTCGTTCGTGTTGGGGACGGGACGGCATCCATGCCGAGTCCGCTAGCGAGCTTCATCGCCCGTTTCATATGTAGCGGGTCACTTACAATGGTGTAGGTGCGAAACCCTGCCTCTTCTCCTACGCTAAGCGAGTTGACCAGATTCTCCTCCGTAATTCTCGACTCCGTCTCCATTTGAATATCTGCCGGATCTACACCATGTGCAACAGCATAATCTCGTCCTACTTCGGCTTCGGCACGCTCTCCTGCACTGCCAGAACCACCAGTAAAGAGCAGATGGCTGATCGTCCCCTGGCGATATAATAAAATGGCATGCTCAATACGTTCGCGAAATACGGGTGATGGGTTGTCCCCTTCTACGGCTGCACCAAGGATAATGGCTGCATCACTCTGTCTGGATGATTCCTCATCGGTGTAGGCCCAGATGAGCGATGCTGTAGTTATTGTCCATATGACTCCTATCAGTACTAGCGATGCAATGGAGATTACAAGCCAGTGTCTGCTTTTTAGTTTACGTATCCGGGACTTGCCTTCCATCACAATGATTCATCCTCTTCCAGTGCCCGGGCGTGCATGCTCTCTGCATGCATTCGTTCGAGTGTCTGCAGCGCTGCCGCGGATTCAGCATCCAGCCCCAGCTCTTCAATCCAGGCACCTGTGTACTGCTGAAGACTAATCTCCAGTTCCTGTGCACGGTCTTTGAAATCTTCCAGCTCCTTGATCATACGTGATCGTCCTTCAGGACTGAATGTCTCATGAATTCGTTCCTTAAAATAGTGATGTACAATGCTATTACGCTGCTTCCATAGTTCATTCAACTGACGAGTCTCTTCCTCCGAAAAAGTAAAATGATGACGCACCTCATGAATGAGTTGTCCGAGTGAACTGCTCATCTTCCGTTCGTACAGATCTTCCAGATCTTCTTCGGAAACAACTTTGCCCTGGGACATTTTCATTAATAAAATTAGATTGACCAGTTGCTGTTCAAGCGCCTGTCCATAATATACAGCCAATCCATAATATGCAAACAATTCTCTGGAGTGTTCGCTGTCCAGCATGTCACCATGCTGCATGTCTGTCTTTTGCATAAGCGAGCCCCCTTTATCTCCGTACAATACATTCCATTCTAACGTCCCTCTATGGTAACGAAACATGGAGCAACATTCAAGTTAAGTGGAATAATAGCCTCTAACTCCGTATATCCCTTCTTCCCGATAACCATATATGAATGATGAGTAGAACTATGGCAAAGAGTATAGCCCACACTGTTGTCAGAACAACAGCCCCCAACTTCGATTCTTCAAATAACATCATCTCACGCACTAAATAAAATGACGGAGGCAGAATCTTGACAACCCACTGTATGGATTCAGGCAAACGTCCGCTTAATGAACCTTGGACAAACGATAATAACATCATCACAATGAAAGGAGGCATGCTGCGGCTCAGCATGGGAATGTATGATTTTTGGAAGAAAACACTGAGCCCCAGCCCCAAGAGCGACAACGCCAAATGTCCGGCCCAAGCCATGATCCACTCTCCAGTACTCGGTAGCCTCCCAAACATGCCCGTAACAACCGGATATAACACGGTAATTGCAGTCAGGCCGAACTGCATGGTCAACGCACAAATTAATTGTGCGAAGACAACCTTGCGTTTGCTACCTGCATGCAGAACAAGCAATTGATACTGCCCCGCAGGTTCCGTATTCAATACCGTCAAGCCCAGCCAGGCCGCACCAAAAAAGAGCAGCATGGCCGTAACGCTATAACTGTCCGCAACCGGATTAGGTTTGTAGGAATAGATAAGCAGCATCGTAATGATATAAAAGATCACCGGCGCAACATATTTCTGTGAACGTATGTAATGTTTTAACAAATAACGAGTCAAGTAGATCATTGGAGGTCGCCTCCTGCCGTAGATATGGAGGAAAGGTTCTCAGCAACTTCCCTGCTTATAACCTCACCCGGGTGCCGCCCCTCCATCAATCCTTCCATATTTAATCGGCTCTCTTCCGGCTGTACAGACACAATGGAACCGCCAGCTGCCAGAATCATTCCAATAATCCGATCTGCCGAACTGCGAGACACCTTCCAATCCCATACTTCTCGACCATAATCCTGACGAACCATGCAGCGATGGCATGCAATGATTCCCGGTTGATCAACAAGCAGCGATTTGATAACGGATTGTTCCAGCCCTTCCATCACACTTTGGATACTCACAGCGGGCTCACCAGCTTGCTGCAAATCTTCCTGACTCCAGCGACGCAGCACCGTTCCCTTCTGTAACACGATGACCTGATCTGCGAGACGTTCTATCAGCAATGGCTCATGGCAAGCTGTAACGATCTGGCTTCCTTCCTTTTTCCACTGTCTGAGCAAAGCTACAATTGCTTCCTGTGCCGGAACGTCCAGACCGGACAATGGTTCATCAAGCAGCAATAACCCATCAGGTCCAGGCAGCAAAGCCTGAATCAAATTCACCTTCTGCAAAGTACCTTTGGATAACTGAGGCAGGTTCTGATCCAGCGCCGTGCCCACGAATAACAGCTCACTCAATTCGCCTATCCGTTGTCGCAATATTTCAGGGCGCATGCCTCGAATACGTCCCATTTCCCACAGATACTCTCTTGGGGTGAAGGGCAGGCGTGGCAGTCCATCCAGTGCATACATAATCCGTCCATGCCTGGGCTTGCGCAGCGAGCCTGAGTCAGGCAGTAACATACCCGCCAGCACACGCAGCAACGAGCTTTTGCCTGAGCCATTCCTGCCCACCAGGACGATGCACTCCCCCTGACCTACTTCCAGATTGATATCATTCAATACCTGCACATCCCCAAGTCGTTTGCTCACCTGTTGTAGCGATATGATTCGTCCGTTTAAGTCTGCTGTTGCTTTTCCTGCTTTATCGAATAATCTACTTGTCCTCCATCCCATAGAGTCACATCCGTTCAGGGGCCTGAACGCCCAGTAAATATAGGCTGTAGGCAAGACGCTCCGCCGTACGCTCTGTTAACGCCACCCGGAAGGGTTTGACGTCAGCCGGCGCATCCGCAATTCGTTCCGCATGGTAAAAGCGGTTGAACGCTTGGGCAACATCTATCGCATACTTGGCAATGACCGAAGGCTCGTTGCGATGAATTGCTTTTTCCAGATACCGCGGATAATCCGCCAGCAGTTTCAGCAATGCCCATGAAGTGTCACCGATCATGACCGGCTTATTCTGAGTGTTGGCCGCAGCATTGTTACTAACACTGCTAGGAACATTCTCTAATTGATTTTCATTTTCCACACGCCCCGCCTCTGCTGCCTTCGCAAGCACACTGTTAATCCGGGCATGTGTGTATTGCACATAAGGTCCTGTCTCGCCTTCAAAGCTCACCGCATCTTCGAGCGAGAAATCGACGTCGTTCAACCGGTTATTGCGCAGATCTCCGAATACAATCGCACCTACACCAACCGCTTCCGCAACCTCCTGCGAGTTCGGCAGATTCGGATTTTTCTCCTGAATAATCTGTAATGCCCGAGCAACCGCCTCATCCAATACCTCCTGCAAAAAGACGACTTTTCCCCGGCGGGTAGACATCTTCCGTCCTTCGAAACGCATCAAGCCAAACGGAATATGTTCACAAATCTCAGACCATGCATACCCCATCCGGGATAATACCGCAAAGACCTGACGGAAATGAAGCTTCTGCTCTCCCCCGACTACATACAGCATTTTATCTGCCTTCATCACATCATGACGATAAACGGCTGTTGCCAAATCCCGTGTTGGATAGATGGTTGTTCCATCGGTTTTGATAATCAGGCAAGGTGGCATATTCTCCTCCTCCAAACGTACCACCAATGCGCCTTCGCTCTCTTCGAGCAATCCTTTTGCTTTCAGTTCTTCAACTATTGCACCCATCTTGTCGTTATAAAAGCTCTCACCCAGCGTATGGTCAAACTGTACATTCAGACGCTCATACATCCGATTGAATTCTTTCATGCTCACTTCTACAAAAAAGGTCCATAACCGCTGCGCCTCTTCATCCCCTTGCTCCAGCTTGCGGAACCAATCTCGTGCCTCGATTTCCAAAGATGGATCATTCTCCGCCTCATCGTGAAAACGCACATACAGCTCCAATGAGGTACGAATTGGCGCAGCCTGTAGCGCTTCATTATTACCCCAACGTTTGTAGGCTGCAATCTGCTTGCCGAATTGCGTTCCCCAATCCCCCAGATGATTCACACTGACCGAAGTATAGCCTGCCTCGTTATATAACCGATACAATGCTGCCCCAATCACGGTGGAGCGCAGATGACCGATTCCGAACGGCTTGGCAATGTTAGGCGACGACATGTCGATCACGACGCGTGCACCTGCCCCCAGCTGCAACTTGCCAAATGTTTTATGTCCCAGTTCTTGCAGCAGCTTCGGCGCCAGATCTTCCCGATTGAAACGTATGTTTACATAGGGTCCTGCTGGCGAAGCATCCAGCCCAACGGTCTGTAATTCGGCTGCGATATCAGCGGCGATAACCGCGGGTGCTTTTTTCAACGACTTGGCCAGAATAAAGCAGGGAAACGCCGCATCTCCCATCTCCGCCTGTGGTGGAACCTCCAGTAATCTCAACACCTCATCTTGCTTCAATCCCGTTAACGGAGCAAGTTGTGCTGCTGCCTGATTCATCAACATGTTGAACACTCCTAATCATTATCGTATTTAGCCATGCTATAGAAAACAAAAAAAGCCCTCGTCTCTATATCAGAGACGAGAGCTGATCTTCACAGTTCCCGCGGTACCACTCTAGGTGAGCCTGCAGCAAATGTACATCTTAGTACATTCACAACGTGCTCCGCTCGTTGCGATTAACGGTCGCCTGCCGGATTGCCCTCTAGTCCATGCTCTGCACCCTCTCAAGGATGCAAACATGCCTTCGGACAACCATCTCACGGGTGCGCTTCACTCAGGTCATGTCATACCGGCTTCCACCTGCCCCGGCTCGCTGTTATGCATGGATTCTGGCTACTCTCCCGATCACGGATATTCATCGTTTCAATTCATTGCCATCATTATACAGATCAAGCTCTGCTTTGGCAACCTGTTACATGCATTCCCCAATGGAGAGCCTGCTGGCGATAGAGGTTCACCCCATCTGGTGGAGAAGAACGTTACTATGCTGTATCCATAAAAAATCCCCTCCAGCAGACAACGTTGAAGTACATCTTATCGGATGTCTTATTACGTTGTCTTCTGTGAGGGGATTAGCCTGGCATCTGGCACATTACTCAGGCTTTTTATTTTTAACCCAATTTAATTCAATGGAGTTATATTTACGCAACCGCGGCCATCATGCGGCAAGCCTCCGCACATTTGCGGCAAGCTTCTGCGCAAGCCTGGCAGTGATCATGTTGATGTTTGCCACACTCAGCAGCACAAGCTTCACATGCTTTCACACATAGTTCGCAAATTTCGGCGATGAAATCACTTCCGCGTGTCATGGATTGAGCAGCAAAATTGCAGATCTCTGCACATTCCCGATCCAAACGAATGCAATCACGCAGCATCGCCAGATCATATTCTTTCAGACTCGATATGTAACATACATTGCAAGCATTCATACACTCCAGGCAAGCATCGATACATTGTTGATATTGTTGTTGTGTCATTTAAAGTTACCTCCCAGACTAAGTTTGCTATGCTTCTTAATACCCCGTCTGGAGGAACCTTGAATCATTAAACCTGATTTGCCGCCTCTAATTCCAGCAATTGGTTGCGAATAACCGACTGATCGAAATGTTCACCTATAAACACAGCGACATTAGGCACATCCCCTTGAGGTGTGATCTTCATATAATCCGATTCCCGGTAAGCATATTGGAACCAGAACCGACTGGACGTATCGCTAAAAGATAAAATCCCTTTTGCCCGGTACACGTCGCGTGGTAACTCAGCTATCAAGCGCTCAAAAGCCTCACTGTTCACCGGCTGGGTGAAATAGTGTGTATACACCATAACATGCTCATGCGAAGCATGGGGATGACTATGACTAAGGTTGTGGTCATGAGGATGTGCATGGACATTCCCATGAGAATGTTGATGTCCTTCGTGATCATGATCCACATGCTCATGATGTTCATGTCCATGATCCTGGCTGCATCCATGCTCTGCACAAGCCTCAGAATGCACGTGATGTTCCTTCTCCGCGTTTTTACTAGTTTCCTCAACAGATTGATAAGCATGCACATTGTCTCCACTGCGGAGCAGCACATCCATATCAACTTCACACTTCACCGTAGGCAGTACCGGAGCAAAACCGTTCCAGCGGGCCAACAGGTCCCGCAGATCTGCCAACTGCTGCTGATTCACCCGATCCGTTTTATTCAGGAGAAGTACAGACGCACAGCGAATCTGCTCCTGCATCAGCTTGAAGGTTTGTCCCTTCTGCTCCTGGTACAGCCCTGACAGATGCGCGGCATCTACTACAGTAATTAGGCTTCTCAGTTCAAGTCGCATATAGAGGGATGTTTCCGTTACTGCATCCAGAATCTCCATCGGGTTGGCTGCTCCTGTTGCTTCGATGATAATGACATCAGGCGATTCCTCCTGCACAAGATCAGCAAGTTGCAGCCCCAAGTCACCGCGCACGGTACAGCAAATGCATCCTCCCAACATTTCCGTCATGGGCACGGAAGCATCAACAATCTGACCATCCAGATTCACTTCACCCAGTTCATTCATGACAACGGCGGGCCGGAGACCTTGTTGCTGCCAATGTTCAATCAGTTGAACAAGCAGTGTCGTTTTGCCACTGCCCAAGAAGCCTGACAATATATATACTGGTATGGATGATTCATTTGTTTTTAATTCACTCATCGTTGTTCACCTCTCAATTTATCCAATGGTACTGGTCTATCTCTATCCTAGCGAGTGTACACTATCCTGCAATCTTTGCGCAATCCTGGCCTTCTATTCGCAAGTCCATTGCCTCATTCTACTGAATGGTCTATGCTATGAGAACATGTTGATTGGAGGAGGATGTATTATGACCAATTCAGTGGAACAACATCGTCAGGAAGCCCCTGACACGGTATCCTGTATGATTGTAACCGTTTCAGATACCCGTACCAAGGACACTGATACAAGCGGACAACTTATGCATAAGTTGCTGACCGATTCAGGCTACCAGATCGTCGAATATATCATTACACCGGATGAAACTGAAACCATTCGAAGCATCCTGCAGGATGCAGCCGTTCGTGACGATATCGAAGCCGTGCTGCTCAGCGGTGGGACCGGAATTGCACCCCGAGATACAACATACGAGGCAGTGTCTTCACTACTCGATAAGGAGCTGTCGGGGTTTGGAGAAATCTTCCGCTTCCTCAGCTATACCGAGGATATCGGTTCTGCTGCCATTCTTAGCCGGGCCGTAGCCGGTACGATTGGGCGTACGGCCGTATTCTCCATGCCGGGCTCCAAGGGAGCTGTCAAACTGGCAATGGAAAAACTCATTTTGCCTGAACTGAGGCATGTCATGCGTGAAATATATAAACCCGTCTGAATAATCAGACGGGTTTATCAGATTTATTTTAGTGGAGTCGATTACTTCAGTTGCTCAAGCACATGCTGGAATATCTGCATGACGTCTTCTTCATAATCGTCCTTTTCTCCACCTGAAGCCGTATAGACCAGTGACACGTAGTCTTTGCTGCGAATCGTTGTTTTGCCAAGTACATTTTCCATCACAGCCTCATCGCCATCATTACCGTACATTTCGTTCATCCGGGCTACTCTTGTAGGGGCATCACTGAAAATTTGGACCTTTACAATATGTCTGCCACTTCCATTCAGCAGGTACATATAAGAGATTCCGTCCTCACCATCATCAGCGGACATATTATTCATTAACTTTATGCCTTTTGCAGCAAAAGCTTCATCCAGCTCCTGAATTAATGGACCATTTAACCCGTGACCCTGACTCTTTGCCCGAACATTTCCTTCATCTGTCGCTTGTCGGGTATATATTTTCCGTTCCTGCTCCACATTCGATGCTGAACACGCTACTACCGATATTGTACATAGCACCACGACCATACTAACCAGCCCAGACTTTACACGCCCAGATCTATAATGCAATCCTTTTCCGTTAACACGCATACTCATCCTTCCTTTCCCGCCACATGCACGGTGACGCTCTCAGGTAGAGTTAGCATGTCTAGGAGAAAAGGATCTTATTCGGCAGGCGTATCGGACATCGTATTAACTACCGTACGACCTACAGCACCTCCCTTGAGGATCGTTTCGAGTGTCTGAGGCAGTTGTACCCATGAGATTTCCTGAATCCCTAGCTCCAGCGCCCGATCCGGCTTCCATTCTCCGCCAAGCAGCTTCCATATCCGTTCCCGCCGTTCCATCGGGCAATAGACTGAATCAATCCCAATCAATTGAATCCCCCGCAAAATAAACGGAAATACGGTGGACTCGAACGCAGCCCCTCCGGTTAAGCCTGATACGGCGACAGCGCCTCCGTATTGAATCTGTTTCAGACGTTCGGCCAGTGCAGGACCTGCTGCAGGATCAATAACACCTGCCCAGAGCTGTTTGCCCATTGCTCCCTTGGCTGACGCGTCCGCTTCTTCGCGTGAAATGACATGTGAGGCACCCAGATTCCGAAGCAGCTGCTCCTGTTGATCTTTTTTGCCTGTACTTGCTGTCACTTCAAATCCCAGCTTCGCCAGAATAGCTACTGCCATACTCCCTACTCCTCCGGTTGCTCCGGTCACAAGAATATTGCCCATCTCCGGAGTCACTCCAGCCCGCAACAAAGCATCTACCGAAAGTGCCGCAGTGAACCCTGCCGTTCCAATTGCCATCGCTTCCTTCTCACTGAGTCCATGCGGCAGAGGAACAAGCCATTCGCTGCGCAGACGCGCATATTGACTGTACCCTCCAAAATGAGAAACGCCCGGTTCGAAGCCTGTGCTGATCACCCGATCCCCCGGTGCAAACCGACCGCTCACGGATTCCTCTACAATCCCTGCAAGATCGATCCCCGGTACGATCGGATATTCGCGAACCACACCGCCCTTTTCAGTTGTGGCGAGACCATCTTTAAAATTGACGCTTGAGTATTGAACCTGTAGGGTTACGTCACCATTAGGCAAGTCCTCTTTCGTCAGCTGCTCCATAGCAGCCTTCACGCCACCCTGTTCTTCTTTACGCACGACATAGGCAGGAAAAGTATTCTTCATTCGTTATCCTCTCCTCAGTTATAAATTTACTTATTTTTCTATTCATATCATGAATTGTTCGCATTCAATTTAAACAAGTATAAGGGCGACATCCGTCGAACTCAATCTCTCCGGCTGGTCATCAAATAAATGAGCGGACCTATCAATGGGATCACCCCTGCAACTGCCCACCCGCGAGAACGACGATTGTTAAAAGCATCCCTGAACAATGCGATCACGGAAAGCAAAGTTAGGATGACGAAATCAATTGTCATAATATGTACAAAGGAAGACTCCCTGAACGCTTCCATGTATACATCAGGATTGCCTTGAGTCACTGCATAGAAGCCTGTGCCCAATGTAAGCAGCAGCAGAACCACATGGGTCAGCTTATGAGCTGCCACACGTCCAATACCCGATTCACGCTTACTACCAAAGGAGAGGCGTTCGTATCCCGAACCTCTGTGTGTTTGCGAGGACCACGCAAAATAAGGCAGCAACGCAAAGGCTCCCAAACCAAAAGACAGCAACACAAAAGGCCACGCCGGTACACGAGATCCTCTCGCTTTCCCTGACCTTCTTAACAGCAGGCAAGCGAAAATAGCCGGATAAATCCCAAGCCACGAAAATACCGTTAGTAGCCAAGGTTCTTTGCTTTGCAGTGTGACCAGCTCTTTAAACACAGGGTCACTCCCAAGAGGCTGCCCAGGTACCCAAATCCAGGCGTACGCAATGAAAGCCAGCCAGGTCAGTGCCAAAATCCATTTCATGGTTGCACCTCCTCTTTCATTCATCCCCGGCAGATACGCAATTGAAACAGCCATAGAAACAGATCCTGTCGAAAGGTAAGCTCGGAAAGATGCAGTATTTGACGTCTCCTGCGCTTTCCCGAGAAATAACTGCTTCATTTCCCTGTAAACCTGCGTCCGTTGAAGGTATAGTATACCGCAGTTCAAGGACTGTCTGTCCATGATGTTTCACACACCATCCATTCGTCATGCGGGACAATCAGCAAGAAAGAAGAAACCAAAAAGGCATAACCCGGTCTACGTCCTTCCGGTTATGCCCCTTTATTTGATTTATTCTTCGGTGGATTGCACGTGCTCAGCAATGAGCTTCTGCTTCATATTCCAGGCCGCAGGGCTGATATTTACGCGGTAAATCTCAGGATTGAGTTTCCGCAGATATTCCGGCCAGAAGAGATCCATCTGCTCGCGGTGATAACTTCGAATTTCATCCAGGGTAGGCAGCTCATACACTTTGCGCCCATTCACAAAGATCGGTTCCAGCATATTTACTGCTTCGTAGCGGGTTACCGTCTTTTTCAGATAAGGGTGTAGCGGGTTGAACAGCTTGAGCGGCCCGCCCTGTAGCGGCTGCTCTTCTCCTGGATAGCAGATATAATCTGCAATCGCCTTGCCATGTTTCGGATCAATGATCCGGAAGACTTCTTTTTTACCTGGTGTGGAGACTTTTTCGGGATTGGCCGAAATTTTGATCGTAGGCAGCATGGCACCATCCACTTCACGCTCCACCAATTTATACACGCCACCCAAAGAAGGTTGGTCGGAAGCGGTAATTAGTTGTGTGCCCACTCCCCATGTATCGATGCGAGCTCCTTGCGCCTTAAGGTTGAAAATTGTATTTTCATCCAGATCGTTGGAAGCTACAATCTTCACGTAATCCAGTCCGGCGTCGTCCAGCATCTGCCGAGCTTGAATGGATAGATACGCAAGGTCCCCGCTATCCAGACGAATGGCGTTCATCTTTTTGCCCTGGCTCTCCAGCTTCTTGGCGGTCTTGATTGCATGGGGTACACCACTGTTCAATGTATCAAAAGTATCGACCAGCAGTGTCACTTGATCTGGCAGCACTTTGGCATAGACGTCAAACGCCTCCTGCTCACTCATAAAACTCTGCACCCAGGAATGGGCATGTGTCCCTGCTGTCGGAATTCCAAATCGCTCTCCAGCCAGCATATTAGACGTTGCATGGAATCCTGCCACATACGAGGCACGCGCCCCCCAAATGGCCGCATCCGCTTCCTGGGCACGTCGTGTTCCGAATTCGAGCAACGTGTCCTGACTTGCCACCTGTTTGATCCGGGAAGCCTTCGTTGCAATTAACGTCTGATAATTCATGAAGTTAAGTATCGCCGTCTCCACCAGTTGTGTCTCCATAATGGAGCCTTCTACCCGAATGAGCGGTTCATCAGGGAAAACGAGCGCCCCTTCCTTCATGGAATGAATCGTCCCCTGAAATGAAAACTGGAGCAACTCTTCCAGAAAGACCGGATCGTAATTTTCCTCTTGTTTAGATAAATATTTGATGTCCTCCATCGTAAACCGAAGCTGGCTGATATAATTCACAATGCGTTCCAATCCGGCAAATACGGCATATCCGTTGCCAAAAGGAAGCTTGCGGAAATAGGCTTCAAACACCGCTTTCCGTTTGTGAGTTCCATTCACCCAGTGGGCGTACATCATATTGATTTGATATTTATCCGTATGTAAAGCCAGGCTAGTCGTCTGCATTTGTCTCATCCTCTCTGACTTCCGCTTGTGTCGGCAGGTCTAGCCTTGCAGACACGGGTCAACATGTGGAGACTCATTGCTCATGATTCATGATTCTGGTTACGTACCATTGCATAAGTCTCCGGTTTATTCCTATTCACCATATTCCCCAGCAACATAACACTTGTTCAACAGGATATGATGGATATAATCACAGGTTGGTTTACTGGTTCAAGCCTGCGAGAACGGTATCGCTCGCTTTGACCACCTGGGCCCCAAGACTGGAACGAAAATGTCCAAGCGCCCAATCATGTCCCGCTTGATTGAAGCTCGCCACGGCGTCTTCATATACCGTTATGTGAAAACCTTTATTATAAGCATCCACTGCCGTGTGCAGTACGCAAATATCCGTACATACACCGATCAGTGCAATGTCTGTTATTCCACGTTCACGCAGGCGCAGCTCCAGATCTGTACCGCAGAATGCGCTGTATCTTGTTTTATCCATCCATCGAATCTGAGATTCCCGTTCTTCCATAACCTGGGCTAGACGACCATAAAGCTGTCTTCCCTCCGTACCTCTAATGTTATGGGGCGGAAAAAGGGCCGTTTCCGGATGGTAAGGATCATTCTCTTCATGCAAGTCCACGGCCATAACAACCTCATGCTTGTTATTGCAATAAGCCTCCGTTATTGCTGCAATCGTCTCCTCAATCTCCACAGCAGGCTGGCCTACAGGCAACGAACCTGTCACAAAATCACGTGTAAAATCGATTACAATCAGTGCTTTCATCGTCCACACTCCCTTTTTGAGAATAGGTTGATCCTGATTCAATCCATCATGATTCGCTTGCGAATTAAGTATAGATGGAAAGACGAGGTACAAGCTCCGTAAAACGGTATAGCTGGGCCGGACGCTGTGAATATTGATTGGAGCTTAGCAGGTTGCCCTCCTCATCCCGAACCTCTTCCACAATGCCTTTGCGGCTGCGTGTAGAAGTGATCTTCCGAATGAAATTCGGTTCTTCAAAGTCAGGTACAACACTCTGAATCACTTGGTATAACTCGCTTAGTGTAAAATCACGAGGCAGGAACTGTCGTGCAATCGTCGTTTCCAGCATTTGCTGTTGAATACGCCGGTACGCATCTTCTATAATCGTCCGGTGATCAAAGGCAAGCTCGAGCTCTTGCAAAGCTTCCTGAATCGTAAATAATCCAACATCCTCAGCATCATCTGCCGCCTGACGGTGTTCCAACATCCATTCCTCTACCAGTGCAAAAAACGCATGTGAGATAATCCATCCTCTGGGGTCACGCCCAGGCTGACTATATACATTCAAGTACTCCAGATGTCCGCCGTCCACACCTGTCTCTTCCATCAACTCGCGCTTTGCAGCACCATAGATGGATTCATTTTCCTGACAAAATCCACCGGGCAACGCCCATCTCCCCGCAAAAGGCCATCCTTTGCGTTTGATCAGCATGACCTTCAACTCCCGGATTGGGAGTGTCTTGGTTACCGTCTTGCGTTCCCGCTTGGTCAAGGTAAACATGACGATATCCGCAGGAACACCATCGGGTGTACGATATTTCTTGGAACTATAGGCACGTGCTGCCTGTTCATCGCTTTCAGCATTGAATTGTTCGTAGTTTTCGCTCATGGGCACCACCGACTATTCTCATTTTGATATTTTCATTATGACATAATAATATCTTTTGTCAACCTTGAGATTCCGTGTTTTGCGCTTTTACTCGCGCTATACGGAATGTAGCTGTTGCCATACATCCCAACGTTCCAGATGCATCCCGTACCTCAGATTGTGCCGTCACACTACGCCCCGCTTGATGAAGGATCGTTGATGTCACGATTAATTCCCCTTGTTTCATAGGTGCCAAGAAATGAACATTCAGATTGGTGGTCACACAACTGTCTACTGCCATTGCCGCTGTAGCTACCATGCCCATCGCCTGATCCATCAGGGACGTCAGCACTCCACCATGAATAATCCCCATGGAGTTGGTGTGATGTTCGCCCGCTGTCAGCGCGATCTGTACTTCTTCTCCGTCACCTTTAATAAACCGACAACCGAGAAAGCCCCAAAATCTTCCGTTTCCTTCTGCAACCATTTTGTCCAAAATACCCATATTGATTTCCCCTTTAGTGCACTTTAAGTATAAAGCCCATGATGTATGTTGTTGATGATTTTACCAGCATTGGTTCTTTTCGTAGTTGATCTAAAGTGCTTCGTTATTATATTAAGCCTGCTCTTACGGAACAGGTCTTATCCAGTGAAGTTGTCTTGATCAGGCCACCACACAAAATAACCCCACCACGTGGAGTCTGAGATGATCAAAAAAGGCGCGGACTGCGTCCGCACCCTTCCGTTCACTTACCCGCAGCTGGTCGGAGGTGAATCCGTACCTGCCTCCACGTTCACTTTCTCGGAGACGGTATCCCGAATTACAGAAATAACAAGCTGAAGCAAATAATTGATATCGCTTTGACTTTGCTGAAATTCCGTAACGAGTGGAATGCCGTCCAACTCTGCCTGCAGATCCTCAATTTCCTGTTCAATTTTGCTGACCATGTCTGCATTTTTGAAGCTTTCAAAAGCAACGATTTCCTTTTGTTTCTTCTTGATCGTTGCAATCAATTGTTGGATGCGCTCATGATCGCGAATTTTGGACTCAGCCTGTTGGAACTGTTTAACTTCCTCGCTCGTTCCAAGCATATCAGCCAATTCTTTGGCTTTTCCCATAATGTCGTCGCGTATAACCAGATTGCGCGTATCGTAGGTAGGCATTCCATAAGGGTTGTACTGCACTTCTTCCTGCGCCACTCGAAATCGCTCCATTCTATGAGATGATATAAGATGAAATACTCGATGTTGCACTAAGCTTAGTTAACTGCTTGAGTGACCGCTGCGGTTACGGATCGTTCTTTCGATCGCTGTTGTCTCCAAATTTTTCTGATTGTAATAGTCTGTGGATAAAATTTGGAGACAAAGGCGAACGCTTCGCTTCTACAGAATCGATTCCGTCACCTTCGCTACGCTGGGCCGTAACCCGCCAAGTGCAAAAAGACATTCATCTTATTAGGTTTGTGTATTACTGATTGGCGGCTACTGGCTCTGAGAGCAGGTTGCCCCGAATATAGAAAGTCATTGGATCGGTGATTTCTACATGTACAAAAGTACCGATCAATTCTTTAGGTCCTTCAAAGTGCACCAGCTTGTTGCTGCGTGTACGTCCTGCCAGAACATTGGAATTCCGTTTGCTCTCACCTTCGACCAGCACTTCAACAACCTTGCCGCGCTGCTTTTCATTGCTGCTATGGCTGTATGCGTTGATCGTCTCGTTCAAGCGTTTCAAACGTTCCTTCTTCACGTCCATCGGCACGTTATCCTCCATCACCGCAGCAGGTGTACCTTCACGCGGAGAGTAGATGAATGTGTAGGCAAAATCGTAGCCAACTTCCTTGACCAGTGACAGCGTATCTTCGAACTGCTCTTCCGTCTCCCCCGGGAAACCAACGATAATATCAGTGGTTAACACGACATCTGGAATTGCAGTTTTAATTTTGTCAGCAAGCTTCAGGTAGTGTTCCCGACTGTACTTGCGGCTCATACGTTTCAGCACTTCCGTGCTACCAGACTGCACAGGCAGATGGATATGTTCCACCAGGTTCCCGCCCTTCGCAAGCACCTCAATCAGATGATCATCGAAGTCACGTGGATGACTGGTTGTAAACCGAACCCGTGGAATATCGATTTTGCGGATATCATCCATCAGGTCACCGAAGCTATACTTCAGATCCGTGAAGTCTTTGCCATAAGCATTAACGTTCTGGCCGAGCAGCGTGATTTCCTTGAAGCCTTGTCTTGCCAGTTCACGAACTTCGGCAATAACATCTTCTGGACGTCGACTGCGCTCTTTCCCCCGTGTGAACGGGACGATGCAATATGTACAGAACTTGTCGCAACCATACATAATGTTCACCCAGCCGCGCATGCCCTCACGTTTTTTCGGTAGGTTCTCAATGATGTCGCCTTCCTTGGACCATACCTCAACAACCATTTCTTTACTGAACAGCGCTTCTTGAATCAGGTGTGGCAGCCGATGTACGTTGTGTGTACCAAAAATCATATCCACAAAACCATGCTTCTGCATGATCCGGTTCACGACGCCTTCTTCCTGCGACATACAGCCACACACACCCAGTAACAAACCTGGACGTTCGGTTTTCAGGGTTTTCAGATGGCCCAGCTCACCAAACACTTTATCTTCCGCATTTTCTCGAATCGCACATGTGTTTAACAGAATGATATCTGCCTCTTTGCGATCCTCGGTAGCCTGATAGCCCATCGATTCAAGCAATCCTTTGATGGTCTCCGAATCATGTTCGTTCATCTGGCATCCATACGTATATACGATATAGTGTTTGCCTTTCCCCACGTTTTTCAGTTCCTCGGGTACGGCTGTTTCGTAAAGCACCTGGACGTCTTCCTTGCCCCGTTGTTTCTCCTGACGATGATTAGGTTCGGATTTGATGTTAATCTCCCGGCCCCGGATTCTTATCTTTTTGCTGAATTCATCTTGCGAAATTACTTTGGCATCGGAGAAATCAAAATATTGGGAGTAATCCTTTTTTGAGTCTTTAGCCATTTCCTTCGGTCACTCCTTACAGCCTCTATTAATAAAAAATCGTTATTTCATCTTGTTTCACGTGATTTGCACGCTTTATACATCAAAAGAGCATTACAGCAAATTATAACATGAATTGGGCTGTAGTTCCACATCCAAAGCCGCTGCCCCTTCGCCTATCCCGAAATCTGCGCAGGTCTGCTAAACAGCCCGAAAATACACAAAAACCTGAGCTATCCCAGGTCGAATGTAGCGACGCGTGGATATACTCAGGTTTATACGTTCATTCAAACCGCCAAGATCACGGCTGAAGATTGTTCCATGTGATTAGTCGATGATTTCAGCAGTATCGCCGTTACGAGCGCCAGCTGCATTAGCTTCATCCGTATCAATATGCATGTCCAGTGCAAAGGAATCCGATACACGAGCCAGTACATTTTCCAGTACCAGACCACGATCTCCACCCAGACGAACTTTCAGCAATTGTTTGTCCTCAATGCCCCATTTAGCAGCATCAGAAGTATGGAAGTGGATATGACGAGCAGCAACGATAACACCTTTATCGATTGTAACTTCGCCAGCAGGTCCTTTAATCGTAATACCTGGAGTACCTTCGATGCTTCCGGATTCACGAACAGGTGCCTTAACACCAATAGCGAAAGAATCTGTCATCGAGATTTCCAGTTGTGTTTCCGGACGAACAGGTCCAAGGATACGCACTTTATCAAACTGTCCTTTCGAACCAATAACCGCTACTGTTTCGTTAGCAGCATATTGTCCTGGTTGGGACAGAGGTTTAAACTCGGTCAATTCGTAGCCTTTACCAAACAAAATTTCAACGTGCTCTTGAGATACATGAATGTGACGGGCAGATACGCCCACAGGTACAGTTTTGCTCATTGTGAATTTCACTCCTTGTTTATCTATGGCCTGTAGCCAGGCTCTTAACAATCCTATGGTATTATACCCCTTTTTGAAGTGAAATGAAAACGAACTGCTGAAAATTCATGAAATACACTTATTTTGCAATCATTAATCCCCTGCATTTGGTAAATCCATCTGAACATGGACGGCTATTCCTTTCAGCTCGTTTTCTTCAGGGGACCAACGGTATCATGATTTACCATGTTCCACCTTCAAATTTTCCCTTGGAAAATTTTCTCCTAAATAACTCATCGCATTGCCCCACATCCAACCATGAACGAGTGATTCGTCGTAGTGCTTGAGCAGCGTATCTATCAGCTTTGGATACTGCCCGGTATGTTCAAGGTCATGGATATACGTAGCAATTCCGTCAAAATCAGACCCCATCATCAGATGATGCTCCCCTCCCAGAGAACATATCTGCTCAATATGAGGCAATAGATCTTCAATACATACTTCGCCTTCCTGCTTCACAAACCACGGTACAAACGTCAGCCCAATACGCCCTTCCCGGGCAATAATGGCCCGTATCTGCTCATCCTTCAGATTACGCACATGCGGGCATATGGCATAACTGTTGGAATGCGAAGCGATAAAAGGACGTTCACTAAGGTCAGCAAGTTCCCAGAAACCTTTCTCGGTCAGATGTGATACATCCAGCAGCATGCCGATTTGGTTACACAGTTGAACCAGCTCTCTGCCCTTCTCCGTAAGTCCCGCCCCACGTTTCTCCAGTACACCATCAGCTGCCCAATTGGCATAGTTCCAGGTAAGGCCAACGATCCGCACACCCATTTGATAACACAACTCAAGATAAAAGAGATTGCCCTCCAGTCCATCGACACCTTCAAGTGTAAGTAGTCCCCATGGTCTGTCCGTTTGCCCGATCTGCGTAAGCTGTTCTCGCCATAACAATGTATTCGTGCCTTCAGCTCGTTCTTTGGTTATCTCCACTCGCTTGCGGTACGTGTCCAACTGGCCCATCACATGTTCAAACTTTCCTCTGCCAAGCACTTCGGGCAAATAGATTGCAAAGGCCTGCAAACCAATGTTACCTTCTCTCATACGTTCCAGATTCACATCCAGCTGTGAAGCATTTTCAAATGAATGGCTAGGGTTCATCAGCATTTTACTCAAAGCATCACAATGAAAATCGGCTACTCGCCAGTTGTGCATCACAATCTCTCCTTCTAAACGGTTATGTTATGGAATAAAACGCAAAAAAACCTGTCTACTTCGTAAACAGGTTCAATGCATAAACGCATGTATTATCTGGGCTCCACAATCAGCTTAATGGCCGTTCGGTCCTCGCCGTCGATCACAATGTCTGTAAAAGCTGGAATACAAATCAAGTCAACTCCGCTTGGTGCTACAAATCCCCGGGCTATCGCTACCGCTTTAATGGCTTGGTTCAGTGCTCCCGCTCCAATTGCCTGCAGTTCAGCATTTCCACGTTCACGAAGAACACCTGCAAGAGCGCCGGCTACGGAATTGGGATTGGACTTTGCTGAAACTTTTAATACTTCCATGGTAAGTACCTCCCTGGGAATGTTGAATGTTTGTTTCCACTTACTAGATGTTATTCGCGGGAGGCAAAAAAATTCCTTCTTTTTAGACGGGTTTCCCTGCAAATTGGGACAATACCCCTATTCCATGCGCCACTCGTCCTCCATCAGACGAATTTTCTCAATGCGTGTTGCAGCACCTGTGGCTTCATCGATCTCCACAAATACACCGTGGAAATGCCATTTGCCATCATCCACAACAAATCGTACCGGAAGCTGGGTGTAGAACTTGCGAAGCACCGCTTCACGCTCCATGCCCAATATGCCGTCACGCGGCCCTACCATACCCGCATCGGTTAAATAAGCTGTTCCTCCTGGCAAAATACGATCATCGTTGCTCTGCACATGTGTATGTGTACCTACGACCAGCGACGCACGTCCATCCAGATGCCAGCCCATAGCAATCTTCTCAGACGTTGCTTCAGCATGCATATCGACCAGAATGCATTTGTGGTCTTGACGCAGTTCATCCACAATTTCATCGGCAACGCGGAATGGACAATCTAGAGCAGGCAGGAATGTCCGGCCTTGCAGGTTGACAATCGCCAGCTCCTTGCCTTCTCCTTTGACTACGGTGTATCCTCTGCCTGGTGTTCCCGGCGGAAAGTTCGCAGGACGAATCATACGTGGCTCATCATCTATAAAATCAAATATGTCCTTATTGTCCCAGGTATGGTTACCAAGGGTGATGCCATGCACACCCCAGTTGAAAAACTCATTTGCAATTGCCCCGGTGATTCCACGGCCTGCCGCTGCATTTTCCCCATTAACAATGACCACATGTGGCTTATACTTCGTTTTGAGGTAGGGAAGGTTTTCCTTCAATGCCTTACGCCCCACGTTCCCCACAATATCACCAATAAACAAAACTTTCATTTTACTGCCTCCTTAATCCCTACCAAGCGCAGCCTACTTCAAAGCATCCGAAACTTCGCAGGACCTCTATCTCTTGCTCACCATTTTTTTTATTAAACGCCTTTTAACAAGCTATCAAAAGGAAAAGTGGCCCACTACTGCGGCCACTTTTCCGTAATGCTCTATTTTGCGTATTCAACCGCACGGGTTTCCCGGATGACGGTGACTTTGATGTGACCCGGATAATCAAGTTCGTTCTCGATCATCTTCGTGATGTCACGCGCGAGGCGGAAGGCTTCAGCATCGTCGATTTTCTCAGGCTGTACCATAACGCGAACTTCGCGTCCGGCCTGGATGGCATACGATTTCTCGACACCTTCGAACGATTCCGAAATCTCTTCCAGCTTCTCCAGTCGTTTGATATACGTTTCCAGCGTTTCGCGGCGTGCGCCTGGTCTTGCTGCGGAGAGCGCATCTGCTGCGCCAACCAACATGGCAATAACCGAAGTCGCTTCGCAATCCCCGTGATGGGACGCGATACTGTTGATTACAACCGGATGTTCTTTGTATTTCTTCGCTAGTTCCACGCCGATTTCGACGTGTGATCCTTCCACTTCGTGATCCAGCGCTTTACCGATGTCATGCAATAGACCTGCACGTCTTGCTAAGGTTACGTCTTCTCCGAGTTCGCCGGCCATCAATCCAGCCAGATAAGCGACTTCCATCGAATGTTTCAAGACGTTTTGACCGTAGCTTGTACGGAACTTCAACCGGCCCAGAATTTTAATCAAGTCCGGATGCAGACCATGCACGCCCACTTCAAAGGTAGCTTGCTCACCGTATTCACGGATACGCTCATCCACTTCTTTGCGGGATTTCTCCACCATCTCTTCAATCCGTGCCGGGTGAATACGTCCATCAGCCACCAGTTTTTCGAGGGCAGTACGGGCGATTTCACGGCGAATCGGGTCAAAGCCCGACAGAATAACAGCTTCTGGCGTATCATCGATAATGAGGTCAATCCCTGTAAGGGTTTCAAGCGCACGGATGTTACGTCCTTCACGACCGATAATCCGGCCTTTCATTTCTTCATTTGGCAAAGTAACAACGGATACCGTTGTTTCCGCCACGTGGTCAGCCGCACAACGTTGGATAGCGAGTGTAATAATCTCGCGGGACTTTTTGTCCGCTTCTTCCTTCGCTTGCTGTTCAATGTCCTTGATCATTTGAGCCGTCTCATGACGAACTTCCTGTTCTACGTTGGACAGTATGATACTGCGTGCGTCTTCCATAGTGAGGTTGGATATGCGCTCCAGCTCCGTCACCTGGTTTTTGTAGATCATCTCGATCTGCTGCTGTGTCTCATCAATTCGTTTCTCTTTGTTAGCCACTTGCTCTTCTTTACGTTCGAGTGATTCCAATTTTTTATCCAGCGACTCTTCTTTTTGCAACAATCGTCTTTCTTGTCGTTGAATTTCGTTCCGACGTTCACGAGTGTCTTTTTCAGCTTCGGCGCGAATGCGATGGATTTCATCCTTCGCTTCCAGCACCGTTTCTTTCTTCAGTGCCTCTGCCTCTTTCTTCGCGTTCTCCACGATTTGTACGGCAGCTTCTTCCGCACTGGAGATCTTAGCTTCTGCAAGAGATTTGCGAATAAAATATCCTACTCCGAACCCAATGAATAGCGCGGCTGCAACGAGAGCGATCGTGATTGCAGGATTCATACTGTTCACCTCCTCGTTGGTTCCTCCAAGGCATTCCTTGGGTCAATTTGCAGTTTTCAAACCTTACATATTTTTGGGAATAACGAATACTCACGGCGATCCCCCGCCGATTTTCATTTCAAGTGTACATGTTGCCACGTACTATTCACCGTCTCTGGCGAACCCATAATCATGAATGGTATAAATCTTAAAAAACAGAAACCGCTTTTTTGGAAGGAAAAAGGGTTGTCCATTTCTTACAGACTCATGTCCATTTTAGTATTTGACGAAAGAAATTGTCAAGAGAATGCAGTATAGTGAGTCCAGTCTGCTAATCCCATAACAACGCTTCGTCTTCTTCGGGGTCTTTAACCTCGTCTTCTTCAATTAAACAATTCACGACCCGACGCACCATATCCATGGAAAAACCTCGTCGCATCAAGAAGGGAAGCGTTTTACGTTTCTTCTCCTGGATGTCTCCTTTGACCTGATTCCATTTTTTGCGTCCGGCGGTTAGAGCCGTCTCAAATTCCGCATCTGTACTTACACCTTCCAGCGCTTCAGCAATCAGATTATTGGCAATGCCCTTCTGACGCAGCTCTTGCCTTATCCACAGTTTTCCCTTCCGCTGGCCCTCCATACGCTGACGAGTCCATTCCTTCGCAAACAGTTCGTCATCGACCAAATTCTCACGCTCAAGCCGATCCAGGGCCTCTTCAATCAACGGTGCAGCAAACTCTTTCTGACGAAGCTTCTGACTTAATTCGTGGCGTGTCCGAGGTTTATGCTCCAGATATCGCAAAGACTGCACATACGCCCGCTGTCGCTCGTCAGCTACGATGATATCTTCCAAGTCTTTTTTCAGAAACGTATTTCCCCGGGTCATCCGATATTTAATCATTACATCTTCAAGCACCGTAATTGAATATAAACCAAAGGTAATTCGGTAACGAGCTTCCCTGCTCTTCGTTCGTTCAACTCGTGTAATGGTAAGTTCTTCGTTATCCGGGAATTGGGAGATTCCCTCCAGCTCGGCTTCTTCATATAAATCATCTTCATGTTGATCCATTTCGGTCTCCCCTTCCATGTCATTTTGTGTGTCTGAACTGCACGGCCTAACTGACAAGTGCATAGCAAAAAAAAAGACTCCTCGAATACATCTCCGACGGAGATAACACAGCTACACTGAATACGTTTAGCGTAACTTCACAGAGACATCAGACGCTAATACAAAAGGCCGGAAACAATATCCGGCCTCTCCCTAATAGTAAACGTGCCAACAGCCTCTGCCCATTCGGACAGAGGCTGTTGGACAGCGCGAGCGCACACACCATACCCCAAGCTAGATCGAGCAAGCTCAATCAGACAAGCTTTGGGAGTTCAGAGGGCAAGGCCCTCTAGGGCCCTTCCTACAAGGGAGGCTTACTCGTTAATTTCAAATAGTTCTTGTTCTTCTGCTGCTTCTTTTTGTTGCTCTTCGCTAGTTGGCGCAGGAACTGCAGTAGTCAAGTTACTGGCTACACGAATTTTTTGTTCAATGATTTCAGCAATATCTTTATGCTCTTTCATGAACTGCTTCGCGTTCTCACGGCCTTGTCCTAAACGCTCGCCTTCGTATGAGTACCATGCACCACTTTTATTGACGATGTCCAGCTCAGTACCAATGTCAATGATACTGCCTTCTCTCGAAATACCCTCACCGTACATGATATCCACTTCCGCTTGTTTAAACGGAGGTGCTACTTTGTTTTTCACCACTTTAATACGCGTACGGTTACCAATCATGTCATTTCCTGATTTGATACTCTCAATACGGCGTACATCCAGACGTACCGTGGAATAAAATTTCAGGGCACGACCACCAGGTGTTGTTTCTGGGTTACCAAACATAACCCCGACTTTTTCACGAAGTTGGTTGATAAAGATCGCGATCGTTTTGGATTTACTGATTGCACCAGACAGTTTACGCAGTGCCTGAGACATCAGACGCGCTTGCAAACCGACATGGGAATCACCCATTTCGCCTTCGATTTCTGCTTTTGGTACCAATGCAGCCACAGAGTCAATAACGACAATGTCCACAGCACCACTACGTACAAGAGCTTCTGCAATTTCAAGCCCTTGCTCACCCGTATCTGGCTGAGACAGAAGCAATTCGTCAATGTTAACACCCAGTTTGCTGGCGTATTGTGGGTCAAGAGCATGCTCGGCATCGATAAATGCAGCTTGTCCACCCACTCTTTGTACTTCAGCGATAGCATGCAATGCTACGGTTGTTTTACCAGAAGATTCAGGTCCATATATTTCAACAATACGGCCTTTAGGCAAGCCGCCTGTTCCTAATGCAATATCCAAAGCCAAGGAACCACTGGGTATAATTTCCACATTCATGTGAGTCGACTCACCCAGTTTCATGATGGATCCTTTACCAAATTGCTTCTCTATTTGACGGAGCGCCATATCAAGCGCGGCACGACGGTCTGACAATAAGCTCACACCCTTTACTGTTTATAAGATAATGATACCTTGTTTTAACACGTTTGCCAAGCTTTTTTTCGAACATACATTCGTTTTTTTTGTAAAGGCCGAGGCGCCTCTTCCTCAAGGAAACTTTCCATTAAACAGAAAAAAGAACCGTAAACAAGGCTGTAAAGCCTGATTTTACGGTTCTTCCGTCTTCCTTTATTATACTTGCTTGCCTTGGCAAATGCAATCCGAGCTCTTAACTAGTCCATCTCCACAAGCTTGCGCCACAAACGGTAAAGAATCGCTTTCGCTGAACGAATCCGAACCGTCTCCCGATTGCCATTAATGCGCAGTTCATGAATTTCTGTCTCTTTACCACGCTCTGCCAGAGCGATGAAGACAAGACCTGGCGGTTTGCGTTCGGAATAACCAGGTCCCGCTACACCTGTCACTGACAGACCGAAGTCGGCATCCCCAATCATTCGAATCTGCTCTGCCAGCACTTTGGCCACTTCCGGACTCACTGCGCCCGGTGCATCTTCACCTTCCAGATAGGAATGCGGCACATGGAGCAGCTTCTCTTTAATTTCATTGGAGTAACATACAATTCCGCCCTTAAGCATCGACGCACTGCCAGGAACTGATGTCAGACTTTGCATGACGAGCCCTCCTGTACAGCTCTCAGCCGCGCTAAGAGTCAGACCCATATCAGACATCATCGTTACAATTGTGTACTCTATAGGCACATCCTCGTTCGCGTAGAGATGCTCTGGCAATCGTTCCCGAATCTGAACTTCCATTGCATCCAGCTTCAGCTTTGCCTCATTCTCACTTGGAGCCTTTGTAGATACACGTACCGTAACTTCTCCCTCACTTGCATAAGGAGCAATGGTAGGATCTGTCTGTGTATCAATCAGATCAAGGAGTCGGTCTTCCAATGCCGATTCACCAATTCCTGCAAACTTCAGCATTTTCGAGTAGATCGGCATTTCTTCTGTCAGTACATGCTGGAACAACCAAGGCTTAACTTCCTGTTCAAACATAGGAATTAGCTCTTTCGGTGGTCCAGGCATCACTACATAATGCTTGCCATTGTCAGAAATCGCATTTCCTGCGGCAAGGCCTGTTTCGTTCGCCAGCGGTGTCCCGCCTTCTATAACGATTGCCTGACGACGATTGTTTTCGGTCATGTCTACATTACGATCTCGGAAGAAGCTCTCGATCTTGTCCATGGCCATTCGATCTATATGCAGCTTGCGGTTCAAGACTGCCGCGATCGCATCCTTGGTCAGGTCATCCTGTGTAGGACCGATGCCCCCAGAAAATAAAATGACGTCTGCACGACCCTGAGCGATGCGAATAGCGTCACTAAGTCGATTTAGATTATCACCAACCACCGTTTGGAAATATACATCTATCCCGATTGCAGCCAATTCACGGGATAGATATCGAGCATTGGTATTCACAATTTGTCCAAGCAACAATTCTGTGCCAACTGCAATGATTTCTGCCTTCATTCAGCATCCTCCTGTACACGTGGTGAGTGATCAAAGGGCAATAGGATAATTTCCTATTGCCCTTCGTACAAATGATTTCTTCATACTTACCCATTTAACCTCAAACGTTACGCTTTCGATAAATGAAGCAAATTTTTGTTTTTGATAAAGTAATCAATGCCTGACCAAATCGTAATAATCGCTGCAGCCCAAACGGCAATAACGTCCATGTGAATACCCGTGAATGAGAACGGGAAATTATTCAACAACAGCAGTACAATCGCCACAATTTGCACGACGGTTTTCAGTTTGCCCCAGGCACTTGCCGCAACAACCGAACCATCCAATAACGCAATCTGACGCAAGCCGGTAACCGCAAACTCACGACTAATAATGACCACAGCAATCCAGGAATCCAACTTGCCCATTTCCACAAGAGAAATTAGCACCGCAGTAACCAACAACTTGTCAGCCAGCGGATCAAGCAATTTCCCCAGGTTAGTGACCATATTATTTTTCCGCGCCAGATAGCCGTCAATTCCATCCGTGCTTGCTGCAATGATAAAAATGACAGCAGCAATCAACTGATTATACGGGAGCGATAAGCTTCCCAATTGCAACGGCTCTGGATAGAACGGAAAATCTACAAGCAGGAACACCATCAAAAAAGGGATTAAGCAAATTCGTGCAAGCGTAATCCGGTTGGGTAAATTCACAAGACGCCCTCCCTCTTATCCTCCATTACTCCAAACATTCATCTTAATCCCGTATTCATCATCCGGAACATGAAATTTACAGTTTCACTGTCAATCAGCACTAAAGTGCTCTCACTATGTAAAAACGCAAAAAATAAAGTCAACCGTTCAAACGCAAAACCGTTTTAAACGTTCCGGTGACTTTCAGAAGATGTACTGCTTTTCACAAAGTCAGCAAACGATGATGACTGGGCTTTGATGCTTATCTGCCAGCAATGCACACTTAGTATAATATACGCCAATTGCAGTGTCAAAAAACATACCTAGCTACAATGAGGAGATCTTACTTAAAGTTTGTATATTGCAGATCTAGAGGTAGATTGGCACCGTTCAACAACTGCATAACTGCCTGCAAATCATTCTTACTTTTACCTGTTACCCGGAGCTGATCTCCCTGAATCTGACTCTTCACTTTCATCTTGGAGTCACGAATCAGAATATTAATTTTTTTAGCGATATCCTGATCAATCCCCTGCTTGAAATTCAAACGCTGGCGGACTGTACCTGAAGAAGCTGGTTCTACTTTTGCATAATCAATGTTTTTTAAAGGTAAACCCCGCTTAGCCATCTTGGATTGCAGTACATCGATAACAGCCTTGAGTTTGGTCTCATCATCAGATACGATCGTTAACGCATCCTTATCCAGTTTCAGACTGCTCTTGCTGCCCTTGAAGTCATAACGCGTGCCAATTTCTTTTTCCGTTTGTGTAACGGCATTTGTCAATTCCTGCAAGTCCATTTTGGACACGATATCAAATGAATTTTCTGAACTCAAACCAGTCACCCTTTCAGTTAATCATATGTTCTGTAACATTATAGAGGATACGCCAAGCAAAAGTCTAATTTTATGAGGTTTTTCAAAATAAAAAAGCATTTTTGGCTGCCACTTGAGGTGGTTGCCAAAAATGCTTACCGTGCGGCTGCCATTCTAATAACGGCTGCGATTAGGCTGTCTGAACATGTCAAGCACACCCAGAAGTACATGTGCAAGTCCAAAACCCAAAATACCGTAACCCCAAGCAGTTGGGGTCAAGTAATAACCCAGGAGGCTGACAATGATCCCCAAACCTGTTACGATCCAGCTGACTGTCACAGCCATCCACCTCACTTCACCAAAAGTTGACTGCAAGTTAAGACAAGGTTAGTGTCTCCCGCAGAAACTTTGGTTATTCGCCGTTAGTGCCGGTGCTTCCTTCGCTAGTGCTTCCTGTTTCATTCGTCGTAGTGCCTTCAGTACCTGCGGAGGACGTATCCTCACCAAGTCTTAACCGAATGCGGTTTGTCGCTTTCCCGTCTGTCACAACCTGCCCTGCAACCTCAATTGTGGTCGCTGCAGCGTAACCGGACTTAATGTACATTCCTGCACTGTCCAATTCAAAAGTATAACTGTCTCCTTCAGCGGTGTTGCCGTACTCTAACTTTTCTCCACTAGAGTTCTCGCCCTTGTATACTTCCAGCCAACTATGCCCCGTTGCTTTAATTGTAACGGTCACAGGCTGCCCTGCACTGCCGTTTACTTTGAAGTTTGTAATATTGCCTGATTTTCCGTCTTCAGCAACAGTTACAGAAGCTGGCGTATTATCCGTTGGGTTCTCTTCATTTTCACCCGTCGTTTGCCCATCCGTCTGTCCGTCAGTCTGCCCCTCTGCTGTTCCGCCACCGTTACCGCCTGCTTCGCCATCATTCGTTTCTCCGCTACCTGATTCATTCGCTGGAGGATTAGAAGCTTGGCCATTATCTGTAGGCTCATCCGGTTTATCTTGAGGTTGCTGCTGGCTGTCTGTGATCTTCGTCTGATCCAGCCCTTGTGTATCCGAATCATCCCTGTTCATCACTACATACACGTACAACAGCACAAGAATTAATACCGGAAAAGTCCACATCAGCGCAACAGACATCCAGCGGTTACTGCGCTCTACCGGGCGGCTTGAACGCTTTTGAATAACCGGCTCCATGGTTGCTTCCGTTTCTTCTGCAGGTACATCTTTCTTATGTCCCTCCAGCAGCTCATCAGGATTTAGTCCCACCGTTTCCGCATAGGTTTTGATAAATGCACGCACATAGAAGCTACCAGGCAGCACTTTGTAGTCTCCTGCCTCTATTGCCTCCAAATACCTCTTGCGAATTTTAGTCATTTCCTGTACATCGTCAAGACTCATCCCTTTTTGCAGCCGGGCCTCTCTTAACTGCTGACCCAGTTCAGACATGCCATCTCCTCCTTATGTTTATCTCTATGGTTGTTGCTTATCTATTTCATGATCCCGTACGGAGCGTTACAGTTCGTCGGTGTAGCTGGCCGTAAACGTATCATAAATAATTTCTTCATTCGGATTGTTGCGCAGTTCAATAATAATGTCAAAATCATTAAAATCATATTCAGACTCCTGCACAAAAATATCCGGATGTTCAATAACCTTGGTGCTTGGCATCGTCATGATGTCCTGTAACAGATTATAATGCCGTTCGCTTGAACGAATCGTACTGACAATTCCGTCAATGATAAACACATTGTTTGGATTCAATTCGTCCTCGGACATCTGGCTTCTTATGGTCTGACGAAGAAGTGTGGAGGAAACAAACGTCCAGCGCTTCATCGCACATACGCTGCCCGCAATAATGGATTCCGTTTTGCCTACACGCGGCATTCCACGCAAACCAATGACTTGATTGCCTTCCCTCTTAAATACTTCACCCAAAAAGTCCACAAGTAACCCAAGTTCGTCCCGCGTAAAACGAAATGTTTTGCGATCATCCGAATCACGATCAATATAACGACCATGACGCACAGCCAGAATATCTACCAGTTTCGGTTGACGCAAAGCAGACACAGTTATGCTGTTCACTTTGCCAAGCATTTCACCCAGCAGACGGATCTTCTCGTCATCGTCCGATTCCAGTAGCATCCCCCGGGTTTTGCCTTCAACACCGTTGATGGTCAATATATTTACTTCAAGCATCCCCAGCATAGAGGCAATATCCCCTAAAAGGCCAGGTCTGTTCTTATGTATTTTATACTCCATATACCATTGTTTAGATTCCATTTAAACACCCCGTAAAGCATTATTCCACATTATTCGACAGTAACAGAACGCGTCCATTGGACGACAATCTGAGATATCTTCTAAAAATGGGTCACGTTAATGATATATAAAAAGAAAATGAATTACAAGAACAGGTCTGTAATCAATGTGTAATCATTAGAGAAAAGCCCCCTTGCGGGAGCTCTCCATCTGTAATCTTATGCGTTTTGTTTGGCCAATTTGACCATCAGGCACGCAATCGTACGACGTTCATCCTCGTCGCCGACTTCCCATAGTTCTTTCAATGCCCGGTTGGAAGGGTTCGCCGGATCTACTTTCTCATCCAGGAAGTCACCGATTTCATACGCAAGTTTGTTGATGGTTTCTTCATTCATTCCCATCTTCTCTGCTTGCTGTACGCGGTCACCCAAAAACTTCTTCCAAGTGTCAAAACTCGTGAGCACCGTTTTTTCTGTTGACATGATAAATCCTCCTTTGCTTGACGCATGAGATTTAAAATCAACAGTTGTAATATGTGCTTCCCGGACATTTTATATACGAGCATTTTTGAATTAAATCGAAGATCATCTACAAATCATTAATTTCCATCAAGGCAATACCTACGAAGTTAAAACAAAATTGAATTCGCGCACCCATATATTACGTGAGCCAGCCACCATTTGGACTTATAATCTGCCCATTAATATATCCGGACTCGGGAAGTGCAAGGAAGTAGACCAGTGAGGAGATTTCATCTGGCTGGGCGAGTCTTCCTGCCGGAATTTCCTCTTCCAGCATTTTTAGTTCATTCTGATCCAGATGGTTCAACATGGATGTTTGAACCGCGCCTGGAGCTACAGCATTCACCGTTACGCCAGATGGAGCCAACTCTTTGGCGAGAGCTTTGGTGAATGCATTTACACCACCTTTGGTTGTAGAATACAACACCTCACAAGAGGCACCCGACAGTCCCCAGATAGACGAAACGTTAATGATTCGACCGTATCTTTGGGAGATCATGTGAGGCATCATTTCCTGTGTACACAAGAACGTGCCTTTCAGGTTGATCGCCATCACTTCATCCCAGATTTCTTCCGTAACATCGGCCAGCATTCCATAATGAGATATCCCTGCATTGTTCACCAGAATATCCGGCATCAGCCCATGTGATTCCAGCTTCTCACGCATACGTTCAATTTGCTCCCGACTGCGAAGATCAGCAGACACCGTCATGACTTTACCACTGCCTTGTTCCATGCACCTTCTCGCAGCTTCATTAGCTGCTTCATGCGATTTCATATAGTGAATCACTACATTCATGCCCACCTTGGCAAAACGCTCTGCGATGGCCGCTCCAATGCCTCCGCTCGCGCCCGTTACAAGTACCGTCATTTCTCCAATTGGCTTCAATTGTCCTGTTCCCCTCTCCATATTAAGGACTCACGACAAGCGATATCGCCAGTTGATCCCAACGAATATGCTCTTTCAATCTGCGGTTTACCTCTTCCAGTGTAAGCGATTCATACAACGGGAGCATGTTGAAAAAATCACCACCACGGAATTGCTGCCGCGTGAATTCATTTGCAATGTTTTCTGGTGAATTGAGCATACGCAAATATCCACCTATTTTCTTTTTGCGTGCGCGCTCAAAATCGGTTGCATCAAAGCCTTTTTCCACAATAGCATCGACTTCTTCACGGATACGCGCAAGCAGTTGATCAGGGTCTTTGGTGTCCCCGCCAATAGCAGAAAAAGCGTATTGCGGCGAACTGTTATATTCATGTCCAAAGCTGTCCGAAATCAGGTCTTCATCATACAATTTTTGAAATAGCGAGGTACTGGAACCAAATAACAGATCCATCATTAGTTTGGTTGTCATATCCCGGCGCAGCAGGTCTTCTCCAGTTAGTCCCACATCAGTTTCCTTAAAGCCAAACAAACATTTGGGCAGGGAAACGGCCAACTTGGATTCACGTCTGGCTTCCCCCACTTTCTCAGGTTCCGGTTCAAATATCCGCTCGATTTTCCCTTGAGGTTTATAATTTTTCTTTGCCTGGTTCGAACGAACCATATCAATCACTTCCTGCGGGTCTACTCCACCCACGACAAACAGAAGCATGTTGCTTGGATGATAAAAAGAGTTGTAACACGTGTACAACGTTTCTTTGGTTATGGTGCCAATGGATTCAACGGTTCCGGCGATATCAATATGCACGGGATGTTTCTGATACATCGCCTCGATCAGGCCAAAATAAACGCGCCAATCTGGATTATCCGCATACATATTAATTTCCTGTGCGATGATCCCTTTTTCCTTTTCTACATTCTGATCGGTGAAGTAAGGATTTTGCACAAAATCAACTAATGTTTGTATATTTTCATTGACATATTCCGTCGCCGAAAACAAATAAACAGTCTGATCGAAACTGGTAAAAGCATTGGCAGAAGCTCCATGAGAAGCAAATGTGGCAAAAATATCACCTGTTGGTTCTTCAAACATTTTGTGTTCCAGAAAATGAGCAATTCCGTCCGGAACCTTTACTTCTTCCTGTCCTTCAACTTTAAAATGATTGTCGACCGAACCGTATTTGGTTGCAAACGTGGCATAAGTTTTTTGGAAACCCAGTTTAGGCAAAATATAAACATGCAGCCCGTTATCCATCACTTCGTAATACAGCGTTTCCTGCAAACGATCGTATGTTATGCTCTCCACCGACTATTCCCCCTTCTCATCACGCAAGAAATAAATCGTATCCAGACGGAATTTCTCTGCCGCCTCACGAACATTTTCTTTGCTGATCTGTTCTACCTGGGCCAGCAGTTCCTCGGCGGTCCGCTCTTTGCCGGATAACTGTCGATTGAAATCATAAGCAATTAGCTCAAACGCAGAATCCTGCATTTCCTTGAGCAGATTACGGATCATCGCTTTGGTCTGAGACATCTCCAGGTCAGTAATATTCCCGTTCTTCATTTCATCCAGCTGCTGCTTGATAATCATGACTGCTTTTTCGTAATTGGGGATTTCAATCCCGGATTGGATCGTTGCAATACCCTTATGTCCGTCATAACGCGATGAGGCATAGTACGCCAGACTTTCTTTTTCACGAACATTAACAAACAGCTTGGAATGAGGATATCCTCCGAGAATGCCGTTATACATCAATGCTGCCGCATACTGAGGGTCACCATATGTGATAGACGTGCGAAGCCCCATATTGAGCTTACCCTGATTAACATTAAGCCGTTCTACAACGGTTTCCACTTCTTTATCTCCACGAATAGCTTCCTGTGTATGATAGTCGGAAGAGGTGGCACGTTCTACATTGAAATAACGCTGTACCAGATTCTCTACCTCTTCCAGTGTGGTGTCGCCCACCACATACAAGTCCATACTTGCCTGCTGTAACCATTCCTGATACGAAGCTGTCAATGTATCTGGATCAATGCCCGGCAAATCCTTTCGCTCACCAAGCGGGTGCAAGCGGTAAGGTTCGTTTTTACACATCTCCTCAATACTACGTTCCGCAGCATAACGCATTTTGTCATTGACGATGGACTCCAGCATTTTGCGAACAGTCTCCCGCTCAGCTTGAACATAAGAGGTTCGGAAATGTCCATCCTCCTGTGCAGGGCGTGTAAGCACCTCTCCCAAAAAAGCAAAAGAACGATCCAACAGCTGCTCGTCCCCACCAACAAAGGAATCATTAATGGTGTCCATACGGAACTGTACGATCTGGTAATCGCCACGTTTATAGACATCAAAACCAAAACCCGCTCCATACAAATGTTCCAATTGTTCACGAAATTGCGTTGTTTCCGGATAGGATTCGGTCCCACGCCGAAGTACGAAAGGTGTTAAGGCTACTTTGGTAACCGTATCTTCCTGCAGGGGAACCCCTGCGTAAAGTGAGATCGCAAATGTCTTAAAACGTTTCGTAGGAAGAACATGTATGCGGAATTCTTTCCGGTTTCCTCGTTCAAATCCTGATGTATTCAAATGTCAAAACCCCTTTACGGCGTCATTTATCGTGCAAGAAGTGAAGCTTAAACGTAACAACCATTTTAACCCATTCAAAAGGCAAGAAGCAACCGAAGTCACGCCTTCTGGTTGCTTCCAAGATCATCACATACAGAATATATGCTGCCCGATTGTTTTTACCTGAGGACGTGTCCATATCCATTTGGATGTAGCTGTCTTCGGATTAAAATAATAGAGGCATCCACCGGATGGGTCCCAACCATTCATCGCCTGTTCAACTGCTTTTTTAGCTTGTGCATTCGGTTCAAGATAAATCTGTCCGTCTGCAACGGCAGTAAACGCACCCGGCTGGAAAATCACTCCTGACGGTGTGTTCGGGAAACTCGGTGATTTCACGCGATTCAGGATAACTGCCGCTACTGCAACTTGACCTTCGAATGGCTCTCCGCGAGATTCACCATATACGGCGTTAGCCATAATTTTGATTTCGTTCTCTGACAATCCCATGGAATTGGCTGAGCCCATATTGTCCTGCTCTTTATCCGCAGTATTGTTATTTTTCCCACTATCTCCTGAAGTTTGATCCTTGTGCAACGGTGTTTCTGTTGGCGACCATTGTTTTGAAGCATTGTAAAGTTTCAGCTTGGTTTTAGCTCCAACTACACCATCTGCCTTCATGCCGAATTCCGATTGAAACCATTTTACCGATTTCAATGTAGTGCTGCCGAAATTACTGTCAATTTTACCATTGTAAAATCCCAAATATTTTAGCCGGCCTTGAAGCTCGTATACATCCTGACCGTAACTTCCATATTTCACAGCATTGGTGCTAAAGGTGGGTATCGACTTCTCTTCGACTTGCGGGGTACTTGGGTTTGGACTTTCGGTTGCTGTATTCCCTGGAAGCAAATAACGAATTCCCAATGCGGACATCAGCAAAATAGCAGTGAAAAGCCATATGTTCATTTTTCGCATCGACTGTGCTCTACCTTTCTCTTGTGGGATTAACAGAATCGCTAAGGTTATTATGACAAGCATACTTCGTTCCTATGCACCAAATCCTCCGATCATTGGACATCATGGCAAATCTTCAGTCAAATGGCATGCAAAAAGCCCTCAACCAATAAGGTTAAGGGCTTGGATCGTTTACACATGCTGTGTATTACGAGCTTATTTTATTCTGTTGATACTGTTCCAGTGAGATCAATACTTCCCTTGGTTTACTGCCCTCGTAAGGACCAATTACACCTCGGGCCTCCATGGAGTCAATCAAACGTGCTGCGCGCGTGTAACCCACTCGCATTCGGCGCTGCAGTAGAGAAACGGAAGCTTGCTTAGCCTCCAAAATAATCTGCACTGCTTGTTCATATAACTCATCCTGCACTTCATCTGCTGCCTGAACGGAATCGTCCACCTCTGGCACAATGGATTCGTCATACTGCGCTTCACCTTGACCACGCACGTAATTCACGATATTTTCAACTTCCTCATCACTCATGAAAGCACCTTGTACACGAACCGGCTTCGAAGCTCCCATTGGCATGAACAGCATATCTCCCCGACCTAACAACTTCTCGGCCCCACCCATATCCAGAATGGTTCGAGAATCCACTTGAGAGGATACACCAAAGGCAATCCGGGACGGAATGTTGGCTTTGATTACACCAGTGATAACATCCACAGAAGGGCGCTGTGTGGCAATGATCAGATGGATACCGGCGGCACGCGCCATCTGAGCCAATCGGGCAATCGCATCTTCCACGTCACCCGCGGCAACCATCATGAGGTCAGCCAGCTCGTCCACGATAACAACGATGTAAGGCAAAACCGCCGCTGGGTTGTCTTTCATCAGATTGTTATAACCTTCAACGTTACGTGTACCGGATTTGGAGAACAACTCATATCTTTTCTCCATCTCAACAACGATCTTTTTGAGAGCAAGTGAAGCCCTTTTAGGATCCGTTACGACTGGCGCCATCAGATGCGGAATTCCGTTATATACGTTTAGCTCGACCATTTTGGGATCGACCATCAAAAATTTCACTTCATCCGGCTTCGCTTTGTACAGGATGCTCGTAATAATACCATTGATACATACGGATTTACCTGAACCCGTCGCACCAGCCACCAGCAAATGGGGCATACGAGCCAGATTACCGATGATCGTCTGTCCTGAGATATCTCGTCCAAATGCAATGGTCACTTTGGATTCAGCTTCCTGGAATGTGGCTGTTTCCATAACCTCCCGCATTGTTACTACGGATACCTCTCCATTAGGTACTTCAATACCGATAGCGGATTTACCAGGAATGGGTGCTTCCATTCGGATATCTTTTGCCGCCAGGGCTAAAGCAATATCGTCTGTCAGACTTACAATTCTGCTAACCTTCACACCAATATCCGGTTGGATCTCATACCGTGTAACAGCAGGTCCTCTGACTACTTCAAGTACTTTGGCACGAACACCGAAGCTTTCCAGCGTTGCTTCCAGCTTGCGTGCAGTCTGCATATAATCCTTTTGGTCGCCACCCTTACCTCCATTGTTCGGCTTGGAAAGAAGCCTGAATGACGGAAGTTTATAAGGTTTCGGAGGTGGTGGTGGTGGCTTAACTGGCTGCACTTCCTGCCCCTCCGTATCTGAAACAACCGAACCTTGAGCCCCATTGCTCAACGTAGACCCAACGTCTGAACTACCCTCAACAGCATCCGTCGCTCCAGGCCACTCATTGTTATCCACAAGTTCATCTGAGATCTTGATTGGGATCCCTTCTCCCTGCATGTTAGCCGTTAGATCATCTGGGAAAGGATATGCATCATCCAGATCATCATCTTTGCCCGCATCCTCGGATCTGACATGCTCAAAGAAGTCACGGATGATTGGAGCCGAATTAGGTCTTGATTGCACAGGAACTGCTGCGGGAGCCATATCATCGGATGCGATGATTGGCTCGTCATGCCATGAATCTGCAGGCGTTTCCTGCTCGGCTCGGTAGACGATATGTTCCGTATCTAAAGAATCATCCTCGGCCACTCCACGCTCAGCCTTCGTCCGTTCCCGATCAGAACCCCATTTTCCAAAGAGTTGGAAAAATATTGGTGCTTTTCGTTTCGGTAGTTGCTGATCCTGCATATCATCGTCATCATCTTCCTCGTCGTCCACTGGAACAGGCACCACTTTGCGAACATTCCCGCTTTTCTTGCCCGCCGAGCTTGAAGTGGCACGTGCTGCTGGTCTAGCTTCCAGCTTTTTGTACATCGCACTTCCTGCATCCCATATCTTGGTTCTGAAAATGCGAATCAGATCGACATAAGAAAGATTGGTAATTAGCATGAAACTGATAACGAACATCACGATCATAATCAATCGTGCTCCCAAGCTGCCAAACAACCACAAGAACAAGGCAAACTGCGCCGCTCCTATATAACCGCCGCTAATGTCCTTATTGAGCATCGAATCCCGTTCGCCTGGCGCAGCAGGCGTGAGTAACTCGGTTTGCATATCATTATGTATCTGTGTAAGTACAGCACCAGGCTCAAGGGCTCCAACCGGTATAAGCTTCTGGTGCATAGCAGAGACGGTACTCATCAGGGTTAAAGCAAACACCAGCAATACGAGCCCTGTCTTGCGCGTTGTCCAGCCGCTTGGCCATTTTCGATGAATCATCACCATTAAGCCATAATAAATCCCTATAAGCGGAATCGCAAAATAGAACTTGCCAAGCATCAATCCAAACATCTTGGAAAGCGAGCGCCCTACGGTTGCTTCACCCGACAAAGCAATGACGGCAAGGGTAATAAGCACAATGCCGTAAATTTCATATTTTAAAACGCCGCTAAATGCTGCGCCCTTTTTTTTCCTCTTTTTTCTTCTGGCCAAAATCAGGTCACCCCCAGAAGAATATTATACCATACAAATATAATCCGTACATATGTTCTTTTTCTGCTCAATTTGTCTTATTTGGTCACGTTATGTTGGTCCCGGGTTACCCGAAAGTGGAACGATCGATCCGGGCATATTGGCGGGATTTAGATAAGCTTCCAAGGGGCATTCAAGTAAACGTACAATGACAGCTTCATTTTCATTAACAGGTCTGACCTGCATCAATAATCCGTTCATCTTGATCTCCCGGGTTTCTTCTCCCTCATTCCACATCCCTGACCACAACAGTTCAGGTGGCATCACTGTGTAGAGCGTCATTGGGTATAACCCCCTGCCTGCAGCGTCTGTCTTTTGTCTCCTATGAGCTGATTCAATTGAGCGATGGCCTGGCCGATCCCGCCTACGGCATCCATCAATCCATATTTAACCGCATCTGCGCTACCCACAGCTGTTCCGATATCGCGGTTGAGTTCACCTGTCTTAAACATCAGTTCCTTAAACATTTCTTCAGAGATATTGGAGTGCGACGTAACAAATCTTACGACACGTTCCTGCATCTTCTCCATGTACTCAAACGTCTGAGGCACGCCTATCACGAGTCCGTTCATACGGATCGGATGAATGGTCATTGTTGCACTACCCGCGATCAGGGAATAGGTTGAAGCAACCGCGATTGGAACCCCGATGCTGTGCCCTCCTCCAATGACGACAGTAACCGTAGGTTTGCTGAGTGAAGCAATCATTTCAGCAATAGCCAAGCCCGCCTCCACATCTCCTCCTACCGTGTTTAAAATGATCAGAATTCCTTCGATTCGCTGATTCTGCTCTGCTGCAACCAGCTGAGGAATGAGGTGTTCATACTTTGTTGTTTTGTTTTGCGGAGGTAAAATTAAATGCCCTTCCACCTGACCGATAATGGTCATACAGAAAATGTTCGATTCAGCTGCAGGTGACTGCGTCTGTCCAAATTGCTGAATAGCCTCCGTTACAGGTGACATCGCCTTTTCCTCTTGTGCAGGCACTTCCGGTGTCTCGGTGCCCGGTTGTTCCGATTTGGGTGTTTGCTTGTTTTTCATATATTCGCTCATTCGATTACTCCCCTTCTCCAGAAACATGTAATGTATTTCCTTAGTATGGGGAATGTTCCAGCTGACTTATACCCGATTACTCATCAATTTCTCCATAATCTGGTGTAAGGCCAGAAAAAAACAAAAAAAGCCCCTTCTCTACGAGGAACCGTCCAATATTACTCGTAGAGAAGGGGCGACTGTGTGCCTGAATTTATGTTTTTGTTTGATTTATTTTAAACTTCCATAATGATTGGCAAAATCATCGGTCTACGACGAGTTTGCTCATACAAGAAGCGTCCGAGTGCATCTTTAACATTCGTTTTGAGTGAAGCCCATTCGTTAACGTTCTCACTCATCAACTTCTGCAATGTGCTGCTGACAATGCGATTCGCTTCATCAAGCAGTCCTTCCGATTCGCGTACATAGACAAATCCACGGGAGATGATGTCCGGACCGGAAACAATTTTGCCATCCTGTTTGCTCAGTGTTACCACGACAACCAGAATGCCATCCTGTGACAGCAATTTACGGTCACGCAATACGATGTTACCTACATCGCCTACACCCAAGCCGTCGATCAACACGTTACCTGCAGTAACTTTACCTGCCTTGCGTGCTGCTCCACCTTGAATTTCAACAACTTCACCAATATCCGTAATGAAAATGTTGTCTGGTTCAATACCTACAGATTCAGCCAGTACCGCGTGGCGGCGCTGCATACGGAATTCACCGTGAATCGGCAGGAAATATTTTGGTTTCATCAGGTTAAGCATCAGCTTGAGCTCTTCCTGGCTACCGTGACCGGATACGTGAACGCCACTGTTTGCACCGCTGTAATGCACGTTGGCACCCAGACGGAACAGTTCATCAATCGTACGGCCTACATATTTCTCATTACCTGGAACTGGAGTTGCAGCAATAATTACTGTATCACCAGGCAAAATATCTACTTTACGATGAGTGGAACGAGCCATCCGTGTCAATGCTGACATCGGCTCGCCTTGGCTACCTGTGCAGAGAATTACTACACGGTCTGCAGCCATTTTGCCTACTTCTTCCGGCTCAATGATCATGCCGTCTGGAATCTCAAGGTAACCCAGTTCAGAAGCAATACCCACCACATTTACCATACTGCGTCCAATAACTGCGACTTTACGTCCAGTTACTTCAGCTGCATTGATAACCTGTTGAATCCGGTGTACGTTGGAAGCAAATGTTGCTACAACGACACGTTGGCTTGCTTTGCGGAAGATATCTTCCAGAACGATACCCACATTTTTCTCCGAAGGTGTAAATCCAGGTTTCTCTGCGTTGGTACTATCGGACAAGAGGGCAAGTACGCCATTGGTTCCGATCTGTGCCATACGCTGGAGATCTGCATATTGACCATTGACTGGAGTGTGGTCAAATTTAAAGTCACCTGTATGAACAACAGCGCCTTCCGGTGTTTCGACACATACGCCGACGGAATCCGGAATACTATGGTTAGTAGCAAAGAACGTTGCTTTCAATACAGAGCCGAGTTGAATCTCGGAATCCGCATCAATCAGGATGCGTTTTGTTTCACCCAGCAAATTGGCTTCTTTCAGCTTGTTCTCCACAAGTCCGAGAGTAAGCTTTGTTCCGTATACCGGAACATTCAAGTGTTTCAGAACATATGGCAGACCACCGATATGATCCTCATGTCCGTGAGTCAAAATAATACCTCTTACTTTGTCACGGTTTTCAGTTAGATAAGAGATGTCAGGAATGACAATGTCGATTCCAAGCATATCTTCTTCCGGGAATTTAAGACCAGCATCTACGACTACAATGTCGTTCGCGTATTGGATGACGTACATATTTTTACCAATCTCGCCTACGCCGCCCAAAGCAAAAATCATCAGTTTATCGTTGTTATTTTTCTTAGACAAATGAATCTAAACCTCCTATGGTAGTTGGACGTCGTACCTTATTATTTTATTGTAAGTTAAGAAAAGCAGTCCATCACACCCATGCCCGTAAATAGGGATGAATGCAAAAGAGCACCTTTATTCACGATATTTGGAAGAAGTTCTTCGAAGTTATTCCCCTTCACCAACAAAATGGATTTTGAAATGATCCTTCTTAGCCGTTCCTTCCTTTTTCACCACAAAGCTACACCAAGAAACGATGTCGCTTTCAATTTCAAAAAAATACCGCACCCAGTCACTTGACATCATTATACATGATTAAAAACAAAAAAAACAAGTCACTCTCTCGTTAACCTCTACGTTTGCCTCCAGTTGTGAAAAGAAACCTAACAATCATCGTCAAAAAAAAGAACCGCCTCCTCTTAAATGAGGAACGGTTCTTCTGCAATTTCTATGGGTTTATAAAAGTTAACAAATCAGTTCAATATCGTATTATTGCTAGTTGAACAAGGCACGAATAAAACCTTGCTCATCCTCTGTTGCGGCTATAAGCGGAAGGCGAACAGATCCGACGTTCAGACCGCGCAATGTCAAAGCGTATTTCACCGCTACAGGGTTCGGTAAAGGCTGCGGGCACTCGAATAGACCTTTGAACACCGGAAACAGCTTCTGATGTATCTGAGCCGCCTGTACAGGTGCACCACCGAAGTATGAATCAATCATTTGTTTCATCTCAGCGCCTACCACATGGCTAGCAACACTAACGATCCCGTAAGCACCTACAGCAATGGCTGGCAAGCCAGAAGCATCGTCACCGGAATACACCCTGAAATGTCCCGGTGCACTCGCAGCAATCTGCGTGACTTGCTCCAACGATACACATTCCTTCGTAGCTACAATGTTAGGAATCTGTGCCAAACGAAGCGTTGTTGCAGCCGAAAGGCTGGCTGCTGTACGTCCAGGAACGTTATACAACATAATCGGCAGTTTCGTCGCGTTCGCGATCGCTTCAAAGTGTCTAAACATTCCCTCTTGACTTGGTTTGTTGTAATAAGGAACAACAAGCAAAACACCATCTACACCAGCACGTTCAGCGTCCTGTGTCAGATGGATTGAATGAGCGGTGTTATTGCTACCCGTTCCAGCAATGATTTTGCACCGTCCAGCCGCATGTTTTACTGCGAATTCGAATAGTTCTACTTTTTCTTTGTCGCTAAGCGTGGGAGATTCTCCAGTTGTTCCTGAAATAACAAGCGTCTCTGACTTTTGATCTTCAATCAAATAGTCTATCAGACGTGCAGTTTCCTCCCAATGGATCCCCCCTTGTTCGTTGAACGGAGTGACCATTGCTGTAATCAATCTTCCAAAGTCCAATTCGATTCCTCCTTCAAAACAGGTCCGGCTCCGCTGACTTCAAAGTACTACAAGTGAAGTTCGAATGAGGCGTGAAGCGCCCTCAGAGCTTGAACCATATCTTCTTTTTTCACAAGTACCCAAATCGTTGTATTGGAATCTGCAGATTGCAGGATCTGGATGTCCGCCAGTGTCAAGGATTCCACGATCCGTGCCATAATGCCTGGCACTCCGTTGATCCCTCCGCCGATGACGGAAACTTTGGCACATCCGGAAAGACTTTGCGGTTTAAGACCAATTTCCTGCAGTACCTGTATAGCTTTCTCGGAATCACTATCGAAAACGGTATAGACAACTCCCAGGGGGGTAACATTAATAAAATCTACGCTAATCGAATTTTCAGCCATCGTTTTGAACACTTTTAGCTGCAAACGATCTGCACCGCCCGGCACTTCCACCGTTATTTGCGTAACATTACTTACATAGGCAATCCCTGTTACATATCGGTCCACAATGCCTGTCTGCACATCCTGGAATCCTTCTGGATGCGTTACCAGCGTCCCTTCACTATCTGCAAAGGTAGACCGTACACGCACTGGAATCTGGGATTGCATTGCAATCTCGACTGCACGCGGATGAATTACCTTGGCTCCTTGATGGGCCATATTACATATCTCGGCATAACTCACAACAGTCAACGGACGAGCGTCCTCCACGATACGTGGATCTGCTGTCAGTATCCCATTTACATCTGTGTATATGTCCACCATCTCAGCGTGTAAAGCTGCACCAAGAGCTGTGGCTGACGTATCACTTCCTCCACGACCAAGGGTCGTAAAGTCACCATTCTCGGTCTGCCCCTGGAACCCTGTAACAATGACAACACGCCCACTCTGTAGCTGCTCCAGCACACGAACAGGACGGACATCCAAAATTCGGGCATTCCCGAAATTGTCGTCCGTCACAAAACCTGCTTGTGCACCGGTCAGCACTGTAGTTGGAATGCCTTCATGTTCGAGCAGACTGCTCAAAGTCGTCGCAGAAATAATTTCACCACAGCACAGCAGTAAATCCTTTTCGCGTGCGGAGAGTGCATTTCCGTTCTGTGCAGCCCAGTCCAGTAACGTATCAGTCGCATAAGGCTCACCGCGGCGACCCATCGCTGACACAACAATGACCAGACTCAATCCTGCTTCAAGTTCACGTTTAACATGACGGAGCACATGCTCTCTCGCCTGAACGGTAGAGAGAGATGTACCTCCGAATTTCTGTACCATGATGCGCATCTTTATTCCTCCATTTGTGTACGCAAGAAGACTGGACACGGGTCAATCAACAAATGGATCACCCTAGGGAGCGTTCCGATGCGATAATTTCAGCATTTTATACGGCATTTCATGCCGCTCCTCATCAAAGATTAGTGAAACAATCCCATATGAAGGCCGCGGTTGTTATCGAGATCATGACGCACACGTTCCCCGTGCACTGATCCCGCTTGCCTAACCTTATCGTTGCAAGCAGGAATTCCCTTTTAATGAAAGGAACGTGGACACAGGTAGCTGTTTATACCAGCATAACGTCCCTCATGATTTTCTTTGTCTCTCGAACCATCTTCATTTCTTCAAGCGAATAACCGTTATCCCCGTAACTAAGTCTGTACAGAACCATGTCTATAACAAACTAATGTTACGGCGGACCCAAGAACTATCAAGCCTGTGCAGAGCGCTGCACAATCATTGGCTGTAACTGTTTGCCTTCAAGCGCACTCCAGCATGCCTCCGGAATGAGCTCCATTTTGGCCACTAACGAGTTCGGTTTTTTCACTGGATCATCCTGCCCAAATGGCACAAAATACAAATATTTGGCCACCAGCAGTTTGGCGATGTTCGCAGCATTCAACCCAAGGCCGTCATTGGTGGAAATGGCGAGTACCAGCGGACGCTGATTTCGCATCTGAGCTTTGGCTGCCATTAAAACCGGACTGTCCGTCATCGCGTTAGCCAGCTTACTCGTCGTGTTGCCTGTGCATGGAGCAATTACGAGCACATCGAGCAACTTGGAAGGACCTAACGGCTCTGCCTCAACAATTGTAGAAATGATATCATTCCCCGTTATATCTTTCAACTGTTTTTGCCAATTTTGCGCGGTCCCAAAGCGTGTATCCGTAGTCAGAACCGAATTGGAAATAATCGGGACAACATTGGCACCTTCGGCTACGAAGCGGCTAATCACCGGCATAACCTCTTCAAACGTACAATGAGAACCTGTAATTGCGTAACCTACCGTTTTTCCCTGCCAGTTCATTGTTCAACCTCCCGTGCGTTTTGTTCTTCCAAAAGCAAACGGATTAAGACGTCGGCAATAATGCCGCCAGCCGTTTTGGGAGCAACAATGCCGGGGAGGCCAGGCGCAAGTAGCGCTTTGATACCGCGTTTTTCAGCATATCTGAAATCACAGCCGCCAGGAGCTGATGCGAGGTCGATAATGACTGCTTTTTGCGGCATTTTGGACAGGATTTGTGCTGTGATTATCATAGTCGGTATCGTATTAAAAAGCAAGTCAACTTCCCCGGTTTGAGCGGCCAAATCCGTTGTCATGAAAGGCTTCCAGCCCATTATGGCTGCTCGAGCAGCATCCTCTTCGCGCCTGATTCCCACCCGTACATTTGCCCCAAGTCCCTGAAGCGTTTTGGCCATTGTGAAACCTGTTCGACCCAATCCAAGCACAATGCATTCCGAGCCGTGGATCGTGAAGTCCGTCTCCCGAATCGCCATGGCAATGGCGCCTTCAGCTGTCGGAATGGAGTTGTAGAGCGCGATGTCATCACGATCGAGTACTTCAACAAGCCGTAGACCATTTTCCCTGCACAAATCACGTAAAAAAGGCTTCGCCATACCTGTGAACACAATACAATGCTCCGGCAATGCCGCAACATGTTCCTTTTTCAGAAAAATCGGTGTATCACTGAACGAAGTGCTCACTTTCCCCTGATCATCACACCCGACCACAGGAAGCACCAGCACATCTGCCGAAGCAAATACATCGTCCTCCAATTCCTGGTGTTCGATACCCGGAATGGAACGCTCCAGCTTGTCGAAGCCCACCACACTTACCGTAGCATCCAGCTCTGCGCATTTTTGAATGACTTCAAGCTGCCGCGCATCTCCGCCCAGGACTATAATCCGGACACCGGTCAGCATCGGGACGTCACTCCTTTCACCACATGTATGCCTTATCGTATGCAGTGGCCCACAGGGGGGTGAAACATTAAAATTGAAGCATGCAAAGAAAAAAATTATCTCTATCGTTCAAAAAAGAAAAAAGAGCCGCCCCCTCGGGGACGACTCTTCGAGAACATGCTCAGTAAATTAAACTGTGAAGCTCTTATTACAGAAGATGCTCTTATTTACAGCTTGGTTTCGAATCCTTTATTTCCCGGTATGACCGAATCCGCCTTCTCCACGTACAGTTTCCGACAGTTCAGCTACCTCTGTTAATTCAACTGCTGGAACCGTTTGAAAGACGATTTGGGCAATACGCTCCCCACGTACAATCGTGAATGGCTCCTGACCCAGATTGATCAGAAGGACCTTAACTTCCCCGCGATAATCGGCATCAATGGTGCCCGGTGTGTTCAGACACGTAATCCCATGTTTGAAAGCCAGACCGCTACGAGGGCGAACCTGTGCCTCCAATCCAGCTGGCATAGCCATCGCGAGTCCCGTAGGAATCAACGTACGCTGTCCCGGCTGTAATACAACCTCTTCTTGTAATGCCGCAACTACATCAAAGCCGGAAGCCAGCTCTGACATTTTTTGAGGCAACTTAATATCTTCATTGCCCGGTAACTTTTGAATTTGAACGTAATGCAACAAAATCATCCCTTCTTAATCCAGCGATCGTACGATCCGAAGCACCGACCATAGCGAGCGCAAATGGCTCGGCAAACATCAGGTCCAGCACAGCATCGACATCGTCCATCGTTACTTCTTCAATTTTGGCAATCATTTCGTCCAGCGTGTGGTGTCTGCCCAGCATCAGCTCGTTTTTGCCCAGACGGTTCATGCGGCTGCCCGTGCTTTCCAAACTGAGGATCAAACTGCCTTTCAGCTGTTCTTTTCCTTTGCGCAGCTCATCTTCTGACAATCCATTTACAGCCAGATCGTTCAGAACCTCTTTGGTCAGATCCAGAACTTCTTTCGTCTGTTTCGGCGCTGTACCTGCATAGATGGTGAAGAGTCCACTATCCGCATGGGAACTATGATACGAATAAACGGAATAAGCAAGGCCGCGTTTCTCCCGAATTTCCTGGAACAGTCTGGAGCTCATACCTCCGCCAATCGCATTATTCAGCACGACCATCGCGAACTGAAGCGGATCTCCGATCTTACATCCCGGGAACGAGATACAGATATGATTCTGTTCCGTTTTCTTTTTGTGAAAGAGTTGTCCGCTCTGGAATGCAGGCAGCGTGACTTGTTCAGATACACCATTGACATCAAAAGCACCAAAATGCTTTTCCATCAAATCGATCACACTGTCATCAATATTCCCTGCAATACTAATAACGGTATTCTCAATCGTATAGTGCTCCTTCATATATGCACGCAGATGGCTGGAGTCCATCGCCTTGAGACGCTCTTCAGTACCCAGAATTGGGTAAGCGAGCGGATGCTCACCATAGGCGGCCAAAGCCATAAGATCATGCACCATGTCATCCGGCGTATCCTCATACATCGATATTTCTTCCAGAATGACGTTTTTCTCCTTAAGCAGTTCACCATCATCCATTTTAGAGCGGAAGAACATATCGGATAACACATCGACAGCTATTGGCAGATGTTCATCCAATACTTTGGCGTAATAACAAGTGTATTCTTTCGAAGTGAACGCATTCACGTTACCACCAATGGCATCGAATTGCTCCGCAATCGCTTTGGCATCATAACGATCCGTTCCTTTGAACAGCATGTGCTCAATAAAGTGTGACACTCCGTTGCTTGCAGGCTGCTCATTGCGAGAACCTGTCTTGACCCATATTCCAAATGACACGGAACGACAGGTCGGAATCTGTTCCATGACAACTCTGAGGCCATTGCCCAGCTGAATTTTTTTCACGGTTGGCCCTCCTACATCTCTATAATTGCCTGGATTTCAACGCAAAATTGAAATCGACATTTGGTTCCAACTGTTTGATAGTAACAAAAAAACATCATTCACTCAACCGCTGATCCCTTCACGCGCTCGGATGACAACGTTTCGCTAACGGTTCCAAGCGTCAAACCCTTGGCCCGTATGGAATCAATCATTCCTTTTAAAGCTCCTGAAGAAGCAGCCGTGGGGTGCATCAGAATTAATGTACCGGCTTCTACGTTTTTGGCGATCTTGGCTACAACAGAAGCAGAACTTGGTTTGCGCCAATCCACCGTATCCAGTGTCCAAAGTACCGTTTGAAGTCCCATGCCGGAAGCAATGTCGACTGTTTGTTGATTAAAATCACCGGAAGGTGGAGCAAACCAGTGGTTCTCCACACCCAATTTTTCTTTGAGCAGGTCCTGGGTTTTACTGATTTCCAGCTTGGCTCGCTCCGTACTCAACCGACTCATATTCGGATGTGAGTATGCATGATTTGATAACTCATGTCCACGCTTTTGGATCTCTTTAGCCAGTTCTTCGTTTTTGCTCAACCAGCTTCCATCCAGAAAAAAAGTAGCTTTGACTTTTTCGGCGTCAAGCGTATCTAGTATCGGGATAATGAATTCATTGCCCCACGCTACATTAATCATGAAAGACACCATTGGTTTCTCGGCATTCCCCCGGTAAATCGGGTGTGCACCCAAATCTTTAAGCTGGATTTCAGGTACAGTCTGCCGATAGACATACGCTATCTTAGTATTCAGCGTCCCACCAAGTGCTTTGCGATACGTGGCTTCCACATCAATTTCTATTCCGTTATACCCGGGTATCGCTTTCCAGACCCGATCCACTCTGGCATTTACCGGAGCGATTTTCGTTTCGGCCGCTTTATCCCGGATCGCCGACAACAGCTGATCTTCTCCGGTTGCCTCTTTGAACATATCAAATGCATTTTGCGTGCCTGGCCCATCACGGATTTCCGTAATGTATGTACGTACACTGCCCACTTGTCCGACCAGTATGACAGCTGCCATACCTACCAGAACAGCCGCCAGCTTTTTGGATTGGTTTCTCACAGCTCCATCCTCCCGCCGTCTTTGTCCCCATCATATGAGGACAAGTGCAAGAATATGAATAAAACAAGCTGTTCATGTAAAGTATCTTCAAAGCTGGATTCAGAGGCCTTATGGGTAGACAAACGATTTCATAAAGGTATTTAAACGTTAAAAAAAGAGCCAGAAATTCACATTCTGTCTCTTCATTCAATCTATCTTTTCAAAAAAACGATGGCACGCAGCCTATGATTGAGCTGGAGCTTCGGCAGTCAATACGGCTTTGCGGGACAAGTTGATACGGCCTTGTGGGTCAATTTCCGTTACTTTTACCGTAATGGAATCACCAATGGCAACAACATCTTCCACTTTAGCGACACGCTCTGTGGACAATTGTGAGATGTGTACCAGACCTTCTTTGTTCGGCAGCACTTCAACAAATGCACCAAACTTCTCAACACGTTTTACTTTACCTACATAAATCTCGCCGACAAGTACTTCACGTACGATGCCTTCGATAATCGATTTGGCTTTATCATTCATCTCTTGGTTGGAAGAAGCGATAAAGACACGTCCATCTTGTTCAATATCAATTTTAACACCGGTTTCCTCGATGATTTTATTGATAATTTTACCACCTGCACCGATAACATCACGGATTTTGTCCGGATTGATATGCATGGTTGTAATTTTAGGTGCATATTGTGACAACTGCTCACGTGGAGTTTTCATCACTTCGGTCATTTTGCTCAAGATATGCATACGACCTTCTTTGGCTTGAGCCAATGCTTCGGACAAAATTTGACGATCAATACCATCAATTTTGATATCCATTTGAATAGCTGTCACACCATCAGGTGTTCCTGCTACTTTGAAGTCCATGTCACCAAGGTGATCTTCCATACCTTGAATATCACTCAGGATAGATACATGATCTCCGTCTTTGATCAGACCCATAGCTACACCCGCTACTGGAGCTTTGATTGGTACACCTGCATCCATCATAGCCAATGTGCTGGCACAGATACTTGCCTGGGAAGTTGAACCGTTGGATTCCAATACTTCGGATACCAGACGAATTGTATATGGGAAGTCTGTTTCGGAAGGAATTACTTTGGAAAGAGCACGTTCACCCAGAGCACCATGTCCGATTTCGCGACGGCCTGGAGCACGCAATGGACGAGCTTCACCTACGCTGAACGGCGGGAAGTTGTAGTGATGCATGAAACGTTTCGTTTCTTCAAGACTGATTCCGTCCAAAATTTGAACATCACCCAGTGCACCAAGTGTACAAATGCTGAGCGCCTGTGTTTGACCACGAGTGAACAGACCTGAACCGTGAGTACGTGGCAGCAGGGAAGTATCACATTCAATTGGACGGATCTCAGCGAGTCCACGTCCATCCGGACGAACTTTATCATGTGTGATAAGGCGGCGCACTTCTTCTTTGACGATATCGTGCAGCACTTCTTTCACATCTTTGAGCAGTTCTGGAGTCTCAATATACTTCTCTTCGAAGTGAGCAACGGTTTCGTCATTCACAAGATCGATTGCATCCTGACGCGCATGTTTTTCAGCAATTTTAACAGCTTCAACCAGACGAGCACTGGCGAACTCACGTACACTGCTGTTAACTTCAGCATTAACGGCATGCAATTTCACAGCCATTTTTTCTTTACCAGCCACTTGTACGAGTTGTTCGATGACTGCAACAATGTTCTTGATCTCGTCATGTCCGAACATGATTGCTTCCAGCATTACTTCTTCCGGAACTTCGTTCGCTTCCGCTTCAACCATCATGATGGCATCTTTGGTTCCTGCTACAACGAGTTCAATCTCACTTACCTCTAGCTGTGCAATCGTTGGGTTGATGATGAACTCACCATTAATACGTCCAACTTTTACACCACCAATCGGTCCGCTAAATGGGACATCCGAAATGCTCAGTGCAGCCGATGTACCGATCATGGCAGCAATTTGCGGTTCGCAGTCCTGATCCACACTCATAACGATATTCAGAACTTGTACATCATTACGGAAACCTTCCGGGAACAAAGGACGAATCGGACGGTCTGTCAAACGGCTCGAAAGAATCGCTTTCTCACTTGGTCTGCCTTCACGTTTAATAAATCCACCTGGGATTTTACCTACGGCATACAATCTTTCTTCATAGTTTACCGTTAATGGGAAAAAGTCCAGATCTTTAGGCTCACTTGATGCTGTCACGGTACACAATACAACGGTATCCCCGTACGTTACCTTAACGGCAGCATTAGCCTGCTTGGCCAAACGCCCTGTTTCAAGCGTAAGCGTTCTTCCACCAAGCTGCATTTCAACACGCTGTTCCATGAAATCCCTCCTTTTATTCGTTCCTAACACAATGGATTCTGCATTTTCACAGTATTTCCTGCTTGTCCTGCATTCATTAACTCCACAGCAACATGCTCACTTGCAAAACAAAAGCTCCTTGCGGAGCCATCAGCTACAAATATATGGCAACATGTTCATCTACAAAACAACCCGGCTGTAAGCTCCGCTTGTCCTTTTAGACAAAGGAATGACGGATAACAGCCAGGTTGATTTTGAAAACATGTACGATAATTAACGACGCAATCCGAGTTTTTCGATCAGTGCGCTGTAACGTTTAACATCTTTGTTTTTCACGTAAGCCAAAAGCTTACGACGTTGACCTACCATTTTCAAAAGTCCACGACGTGAGTGGTGGTCTTTCTTGTGTGTACGCAAGTGGTCTGTCAAACTTCTGATGTTTTCCGTAAGGATAGCAACTTGCACCTCAGGTGATCCAGTATCGGACTCATGAGTTTTGTGCTCGTCGATCAGTTGTTGTTTACGTTCTTGAGTCAATGCCATCCTATTCACCTCCTTCATTATAATCGCCATTAGCCTCGTCACCGCCGGTGAGAGCAAGTAACCAAGCCAAGGTTATGTGTTGTCTCAAACGACAACGTAGTACATTATATCATAGTTGCCCAGACAAAGTAAATGTAAACATGTATTTTGTCCTGAGCCTTACGATAATAGGCGGGCGGCGGTTAATGCATCTTCACGAATCTGACTGATCAAAGCATCAATCGAGTCAAATTTTCGCTCTGCACGAATGTAGTGAACGAGATCAACCTTTAATTCCTGGTCATATATCTGCCCATCAAAATCAAGCAAGTGCACCTCAAACGTAGGTTTCATCCCGTTTTCGTGAAAGGTAGGTTTCACACCAAGGTTCATGACGCCACGCAGTTCTTGCTCCCCATACTGCACACGAACAGCGTAAACACCTTTCGCTGGCGTAACATAATGATCCGTAAGTTCAAGGTTAGCGGTAGGGAAACCAATGGTCCGCCCACGCTTCTCTCCATGAATTACGATTCCCCTGATGCTGTAAGGTCGTCCGAGCCATTGACTGGCTTCGTCCATTTCTCCACGCTTCAACAGGCCACGAATGAGAGAACTGCTTACCTTCTCGCCATTTAACAGGAATGGAGGCACAGTCTCCACCGTCATTTCGCCTTCTCCCAATGTGCGAAGAAGCTGCTCATCCCCTGCTCCCTTGTGACCGAAGCGGAAGTCAAAACCAACTACCGCTGTTCGAGTCTGAAGCGGAAGCAGCAGATCATGTGCGAATTGCTGCGGCGTCAACCTTGAGAACTCCTCATTGAATTCGACCACGTAGAGCACGTCTACACCCATCCCTGCCAGGATGTCTTCTTTATCTCTCAAGGGAGTTAGATAACCCTCGTAATCCCCTTTGCGCATAACTTCCTTCGGATGAGGATGAAAGGTCATCACCGCTGCCTGCATGCCCGTTTCGCGTGCAATGCGGACAGCTGACAAAATGACACTTGCATGTCCGAGATGCAGCCCGTCAAATTGACCGATCGCGAGCACTTGGGGATGTGTGCCCTGAACAGCCGATTGTAACGTCTGCGGATAGGTTAGCATTACGGTTTTCACAATCATTCACCTGCATTTCACTTGATAGGCCAGGCTTGAGTACCACCACTCAAACCAGGAACCTCTTTATTCCGGCAAAAAGACTTTAACAGCTCTCACCGTTGCTTTCAATTCATCCCGCTCAAATATCCCCAGAAACGTCCCATCCTGATCATATAACCGCAGTAGACCAGGTTGTTCTGCAGGCGGTTCGAGCAAACGCGCCGATAATTTCTGGCCCTGAAGTGCTCCCTTGGTCTGATCCGCACCCACCGTATGAGCCGGAATGGAAGAGATGGCTTCATCAACTGGAATCAACACCTCGGCTAACGTTCCATCGATCATGCGTTGTTCCACTTCTTCAAAATGAAGGCAATGATCAGCAGAAATCCCAGCCGATATCGTACGCTCCAGGTGTAGCATGGTGGACGGATATCCCAATTTTTTGCCGATATCCACGCATAACGTTCGAATGTATGTCCCTTTGGAACATAAAGCACGGAACGATATATCCGTAGTGTCGCCTTGATTCTCAATTCCTGTCAATTCCAGCTCATAGATCGTAACTTCCCGACTCTTGCGCTCTACCGTTTTTCCTTCACGAGCTAACTCGTAAAGACGTTTCCCATCCACTTTGACTGCAGAATACATAGGTGGAACCTGTGAGATGGTGCCCAGGAATTGCTCCAGCACCTGCTCAACCTGCTCCTGTGTCACCTTAACAGCCGTCTCCGACCGCTCAATAACTTCACCTGTCATATCCTCCGTGTCAGTAGACAGACCCAGTCGTAGCGTTGCCAGGTATTCCTTGGGAAGCTCCTGCATGTACTCCACCACACGTGTTGCACGTCCTAGGCAAAGCGGTAGTACGCCAGTAACTTGCGGGTCCAAAGTGCCTGTATGACCAATACGTTTCATTTTGAGAATGCGACGCATTTTGGCCACAACATCATGAGAAGTAAATCCCGCTGGTTTATACACCGGAAGTACACCTTCAAATGGTTTTACCATTGAGCATTCACCTGCTTCAGCACTAGTTCCACGATATCTTTCAACTTGCCCTCTACGCGACATCCAGCTGCGAGTACATGTCCGCCTCCACCAAAGTTCTGTGCAAGCGAGGCAACATCAACTTTACCAGCTGACCGGAGAGATACTTTCACCGCATTATCATTGATTACTTTAAAAAAGATGCCCACTTCCACACCTTGAATGTTACGTGGGTAATTGACTACCCCTTCAAGATCTTCATTAGCTGCACCACAAGCAATCATGTCTTCAGGTGTAATGACCACCCAGGCAATCTTGCCATCGTCAGTCATTTGCAGGCTTGAGAGTGCCTGGTTCAATATACGGACTTGTGGGAGCGTAACCTGCTCAAGCAAAATCTGTGCAAGATAAGGTCCATCCACACCATGTTCAAGCAATTTGGATGCAGTGGTCATCACATTAGGACTCGTATTCGCATAGCGGAATCCACCTGTATCTGTTAGCAATCCTGTATAGACTGCTGTAGCCACATCTTTATTCCACTTCACTGGGAAAAGATTGAGGAAATCAAACAGAATTTCAGCCGTTGCTGCTGCGTCTGGCTTAATGATGTTTACTGTTCCATACGCGTCATTGGTCGGATGATGATCAATATTTAAAATGACAGCATCTTCTTCGAAATAATGACGAGTCAGGCCTACCCTGGAAAAGTCTGCACAATCCACACAGATAATCGCCTTATATTTCCGCGCCGGTGGTTGTTCGGTCATGTTCACGATCTTGCCAGCTTCCCACAGAAAATTCATGCGTTGTGGAATTTCACCTTCATTAATCATCGTGAATGTCTTGCCCAGACATGACAGCAGCCAGCCCACCGTTACCGTCGAGCTGACTGCGTCACCGTCCGGCTGTACATGCGACACGACCAGGTAATCATCATGCTCCAGCAGAAATTGCTTTCCGTCCTGAAGCGCCTGTTCATAAGTGTGCATTGCCGTCTCCTTTATTCTGTTACTGGGATTCGTTCTTGTCGGTACCGATATCACCAAGCAGCTTCTCAATTCGGCTGCCATATGCAATAGATTCGTCAATCTTGAATATCAACTCGGGAACATGTCGAAAACGGATACGCTTGCCCAGTTCTGAACGCAAAAATCCATTTGCTTTTGCCAGCGCTTTAAGCGAATTATCCTTTTGTTCCTGTTCACCGAAGACACTCAGATAAACTTTGGCTTGCGACAAGTCGCCTGTCACTTCGACTCCCGTTACGGTAATAAAGCCGATACGAGGATCTTTCAGTTCAGACTGGATAAGCAGACTTAATTCTTTCTTGATCTGCTCGCCCACTCTACCTGTACGAATCTTAGCCATTGTTGTTCACCTCATGCTTCCTTGCTTATCGTTGTACTGTCTCCATAATGAAGGCTTCGATAACGTCGCCTTCTTTGAGATCATTGTATTTATCCAGCGTGATACCGCACTCGTAACCTTGGGCTACTTCTTTGGCATCATCTTTATAACGTTTCAGGGAATCCAGCTTGCCTTCGTAAAGGACGATGCCATCACGAATCAGACGTGCTTCCGCGGAACGCGTAATTTTACCGGAGGTAACCATACATCCAGCAATGGTACCGACTTTACTAATGGAGAACGTGCTACGAACTTCAGCATGACCGATTACTTTTTCTTTGTAAATCGGATCAAGCATACCTTTCATCGCTTGTTCAATTTCTTCGATAACGCTGTAGATAACGCGATGCAGACGAATGTCTACTTGCTCTTGATCTGCAGTCGCTTTCGCCTGATTATCAGGACGAACGTTGAAACCAATCACGATGGCATTGGATGCTGCAGCCAAAATGATGTCAGACTCTGTGATTGCACCAGCGCCGCTATGAATGATTTTCACGCGTACACCTTCAACTTCGATCTTCGCAAGGGAACCTTTCAATGCTTCAACCGAACCTTGTACGTCACCTTTGATGATTACGTTCAGATCTTTGATTTCACCGTCTTTGATGTGTTGGAACAGATCATCCAATGTCACACGTGTATTTGTACCCAAATCGGATTCACGTTGTGTAATGGCACGTTTGTCGGCGATAGAACGCGCTTTACGCTCATCTTCAAACACCATAAACGGATCTCCCGCACCTGGAACTTCAGTCAGACCAGTAATTTCTACAGGTGTTGAAGGTCCAGCTTCTTTTAAACGGCGACCTTTGTCATTTACCATCGCACGTACGCGACCGAAGCAGTTACCTGCAACAAAAGCATCTCCGACTTTCAGTGTACCGTGCTGTACGAGAATACGGGCAACTGGGCCACGTCCTTTATCCAGCTCGGCTTCGATCACTGTACCACGGGCACGTTTGTCCGGGTTTGCTTTGTACTCATTCACTTCTGCAACGAGCAGGATCATTTCAAGCAGACCTTCTAGACCGATTCTTTGTTTCGCCGAAACGTTAACAAAGATGGTGTCGCCGCCCCACTCTTCCGGAACGAGTTCATAGTTGGTCAATTCTTGTTTTACTTTATCCGCATCTGCACCCGGCTTGTCAATTTTGTTGACAGCTACGATAATTGGCAGCCCAGCAGCTTTGGCATGGTTAATCGCCTCAACGGTTTGTGGCATAACACCATCATCTGCAGCTACAACAATAATTGTAATATCCGTAACCTGTGCTCCACGTGCACGCATAGCAGTAAACGCTTCGTGACCTGGTGTATCTAGGAACGTAATTTTTTTGTTGTTAATTTCAACTTGATAAGCACCGATATGCTGCGTGATACCGCCTGCTTCTCCGCCCGTTACATTCGTTGAACGAATCGCATCAAGCAATGTTGTTTTACCATGGTCAACGTGACCCATGATCGTAACTACCGGAGGACGAGACTGCAAATCAGCAGGATCATCATTCTCTTCAAGTGTTTCGAAGCGGTCATCTTCAAGGACAATTTTCACTTCAACCTCAACACCGAACTCTCCAGCAAGCAGCAGGATTGTTTCGATATCAAGCTCTTGGTTAATCGTTGCCATTACACCCATCGCAATGAGTTTTTTGATAACTTCGGAAGCATCTTTATGGAGCAACTTCGCTGTTTCACCAACAGTCATGTCACCACGTACGATGATTTTCTTAGGTGTGTTATCAATTTTCTCACGTTGTTGGTACTGTTGTTGATTTCTGTTGCGATTGTTCTTACCGCCACGATTACCGCGGAAGTTGCCGCCACGGTTATCGTCATAACGACGTCCACCGCCACCGCTGTTCGAACGGTTGCCGCTATTATTGTTGCTGTTGCCGGAATTACCTTGGCCGCCTCTGCGTTGGCCTTGTCCTGAGCTCTGTCCTTGGCCACCAGTACGGTTGCCGCCAGTGCCAGTGTTGCCACTGCTAGTCGGTCCTGCGCTTCTTGTTTGACCGCCACCGCTATTCGATGGACGTTGACCTGTACTTTGCGGACGGGATGCTGTACTGCTTTGTCCACCTTGAGCTGGTCTTGGACGATTACTTGATTGTCCTCCTTGGCTTGAGCCTTGGGAAGAGTTCGTTCTGTTGCGGCTGTCTTGGCCGCTAGGTCTTTGGGAGCCATTGTTATTGTTGGAATTTGGTCTATTGTTCATACCTACCTGCTTTTCCTGTTGTATTTTTGTTTGTACGGGACTACCGGATGGGTTACTGCTATTCGGCGTGTTCACTCCGCCGGCCGGCTTGTTGCTGTCCACTGTTTTGTCACTGCGCACTGACGAAGTAGAAACGGATTTTGCTTCGTTACTTTGTTTGGAAGCGGCAGTGGATTTTATATCTTTAAAAAATTGTTCCACCTTACCGACTGAACCATTCTCCATGACACTCATATGATTGTTTACGGGAATATCCAGCTTTTTAAGAATGGTTATAATTTCTTTACTACTCATATTGAGGGACTTCGCATATTCATAAACTCGCAATTTATCCTTGTTTTCCTGTTTACTCAATATACTCCACCTCCGACATTATACCGACTTGCTTGGAGATCATTTTTGCAAACCCTCGATCCGTTACTGCAAGAACAACCCGCGTTTCTTTACCGATACTTGAACCCAGACTATCCCGGTCAAATCCGATCACCAGTGGAACTTTATATGTCCCGCATTTGTCGCGAAATTTCTTTTGTGTATTGGCCGAGGCGTCACCCGCAACAATAACCATTTTAGCTTCGGAAGAACGGATCGCTTTAAGTACAATTTCTTCACCTGTCACAAGTTTGCCTGCACGCATGGAGAGTCCCAGATAAGACAATGTTTTATTATTCATCATGTTCACGCTCCTGTGCTGCTATGAATTCGTCCTCTACCGCAACGAAATCAGCTGCCAATTGCTCATAAATTTCCGGTGAGACTTTGCCCTTTAGCGCCCGATCCAAAGACCGGTTTTTGAGTGCAAGCTTAAAACAGGACTCTTTGCCGCATAAATAAGCACCACGTCCGGACTTTTTGCCAGTCAAATCGATCAGCACTTCATCCTCTGGCGTTTTAACGATACGGATCAGCTGCTTTTTGGGCATCATTTCCTGACACGCCACACATTTGCGCAGCGGTACTTTTTTAGTTTTCATACGTTAGCGCCCCCCCGTGCTTTACTTTAGTCGACGGAGACGGAATCTTGGTGCATTTCCGAAGAAGAATCTTTCTCTCTGCCGAATTCCTGTTCCGCCTGGCTCTCGCTCTTAATGTCGATTTTCCAGCCGGTCAGTTTGGCTGCCAATCGGGCATTTTGGCCTTTAATCCCAATGGCGAGGGACAGCTGATAGTCAGGAACAATAACCCGAGCCATCTTTTCTTCCTCGAATACTTGAACTTCCAATACTTTGGAAGGACTAAGTGCATTAGCCACATATTCGTCTACCTGATCGGAGAAACGAACGATGTCAATTTTTTCACCGCGCAGCTCACCCACAATGGTCTGCACGCGGATTCCCTTAGGACCTACACATGATCCAACCGGATCAACTTCCTCATTGCGGGAATGAACAGCAATCTTGGAGCGGAAGCCCGCTTCACGTGCGACGGAGCGAATCTCAACCACACCATCGAAAATTTCAGGTACTTCCAGTTCAAAGAGACGTTTCAACAAGCCCGGATGTGTACGGGACAAAATGATTTGCGGCCCTTTGGTCGTATTCTCGACCTTGGTGATGTAAGCTTTAATACGGTCACCATGAACAAACTTCTCGTTCGGCATCAATTCGGTCAGCGGCAATGCCGCTTCGATTTTGCCCAGATCGATGTAGATATTGCGCAAATCCTGACGCTGCACCACTCCCGTAACGATATCTTCTTCCTTATCAACGAAAGCGTTGTAGATCAGGCCGCGTTCGGCTTCACGAATCCGCTGGGTCACTACCTGTTTGGCAGTTTGTGCGGCGATACGTCCGAAATCACGCGGCGTAACTTCAATCTCCGCAATATCTTCCAGCTGGAAGTGTGGGTTGATCTCGCGTGCAGCAGGCAATGAAATTTCGGTACGTGAATCCAGGACTTCTTCCACGATCAATTTGCGGGCATACACCCGGATAACACCCGTATTGCGGTTCATGTCAACACGCACATTCTGGGCGGTGTTGAAATTACGCTTGTAGCTGGAGATGAGTGCTGCCTCGATCGCTTCAAACAGCACGTCCTTGCTGATCCCTTTTTCCCGCTCCAATTCATTCATTGCTTCAATAAAATCCATACTCATGAATGTTGATCCCCCTTTCAAACATGGCATCTCATACGTAAAACGGCGAAAGGCTCTAGACTCATGAGCACCTTGCCGTTATCGTGAGATGTGTCTTTTTTCATTAATAAGTGAACAAGGCACTTAAAACAGAATGGCCAGGCGCGCACTCGCAACCTTGTCATAAAGAATGGCATGCTGTTTCTTGCCTGCTTCGATCACAAGTTCCCCGTCATCAAAGGAAAGCAGCTTGCCTTCAAATTCCTTTATTCCATTTACCGGCTCGTAGGTTGTAACAAATACATTTTTACCTACGGATTTGGCAACGTCCTCTGGTTTTTTCAGTGGACGCTCCGCACCGGGAGAAGACACTTCAAGGAAATAGATGGTCGGAATCGGATCGTTCTCATCCAGCTTGGCGCTTAGCTTTTCGCTGATCAAGACACAATCATCGATGTCGATGCCACCCTCTTTGTCGACATACACCCGTAAAAACCAGTTGCTGCCTTCTTTGACGTATTCGATGTCAACCAGCTCGAAGCCTTGTTCGTTCAAGTAGGGTTGGATCATTTCTTCCACGGTAGATTTAATGTTCGTTGTGCTCAAAACCGATAACCTCCAACTTAGGTTACACCAGCAAATAATGACTGGCAATTTCTTCATTACCCAAGATTCTTGTATACCAAAGACTAAAGAGTGGGTTTCCCCACTCTTTAGAAATTCGTACTATCTCGTTCACTTCAAAAATTATAACATAGTCTGGTAATAGTGACAAGTAAGCGATCACTCAGCCATTTTAACTACTAATGAAGAAAAATTTACGTAATCACATCAAAGACCATAAATGGGTACTCAAAATGTCATTTTAGAACAAGGATAATTGATTGCTTTCCGGCAAACCGCGGAAGCATCCCATGCTCGTCAGCAATTCAACAATTGTTTTACTTGCTTTGGACTTCTGCTGGAAATCTTCAATCGAAAGGAATTCTCCATGCTCTCTTGCCGCAGCGATATTGCGTGCAGCATTATCCCCGATTCCTCCCAGGGCCGAAAACGGAGGAATAAGTGAATTTCCGTCAACAATAAACTTCGTCGCTTCCGAACGATACAGATCAATCGGCTTGAGCGAGAATCCACGTGCTGCCATTTCCAAAGCCATCTCAAGGACAGGCAGCATATTTTTTTCTTTTGGCGGTGCCTGGAAACCTAATTGTTCAATCTCTACGATCTTCCGATAGATAGGCTCATAGCCCTGACATACCAGTTCAATATCAAACTCATCCGCACGAACTGTGAAGTATGTCGCGTAGTATTCAATTGGGTGATACAGCTTAAAGAAAGCTGTACGTACTGCAGAGATAACGTAAGCGGCTGCGTGGGCCTTTGGAAACATGTACTGGATTTTAAGACAGGAATCAATGTACCATTGCGGCACTTTGCAATTTTTCATCTCATCAATCCATTCTTGCGGCAAACCACGTCCCTTACGCACACTCTCCGTAATTTTAAAGGCAAGACTGGCGTCCATGCCTGCTTTATAGATCAGGAACAACATGATATCATCCCGGCAACCAATCACCGTTTTGATGTTACAAGTTCCATTTTTAATTAGATCTTGTGCGTTACCAAGCCATACCCCCGTACCATGAGACAATCCAGAGATCTGGAGTAGATCGGCAAAAGACGAAGGCTGGGATTCGATAAGCATCTGACGTACAAACTTCGTCCCCATCTCTGGTACACCAAAAGTGGCAACTGGTGAACGAATCTGCTCTGGCGTAACGCCGAGTGCCTCGGTAGAGTTGAACATGCTCATAACCTTAGGATCATTCATCGGAATGGTCGTTGGATCGATACCTGTCAAATCCTGCAGCATCCGCATCATGGTTGGATCATCGTGCCCCAGAATATCGAGTTTTAGTAAATTCTCTTCAAAGGCGTGATAGTCAAAGTGTGTTGTTTTCCACTCCGCATTAACGTCATCCGCCGGGAATTGTACAGGCGTTACATCTTCCACTTCAATATAATCCGGTACAACAACAATACCACCGGGATGCTGTCCTGTACTACGTTTAACCCCGGTACAACCGGAGGCCAAACGGTTAAGTTCTGCTCCGCGCCATTTCTTATGATGTTCTTCCTCATATTTCTTGGCAAAACCAAATGCTGTTTTCTCAGCTACCGTACCAATTGTGCCCGCACGGAACACACTCTTTTCGCTGAAAAGCACCTTCGTATAGTTGTGGGCATGCGGTTGATAATCACCCGAGAAGTTCAAGTCAATATCGGGAACCTTGTCCCCTTTAAAGCCAAGGAAAGTCTCAAACGGAATATCCTGCCCTTCGCCTTTTAACCGGCCTCCACAATCAGGGCATTCTTTCTCAGGAAGGTCAAATCCACTCGGCACACTGCCGTCGAGGAACCACTCACTGTGCTTACACTCCGGATTCACACAAATATAGTGTGCTGGCAACGGATTAACCTCGGAAATGCCTAGGAAAGTAGCAACTACAGACGAACCAACCGATCCCCGGGAGCCGACTAGGTAGCCGTCCTGATTCGATTTTTTAACCAAACGTTCTGAGATCAGATAGTTGGCAGAAAAACCGTATTTGATGATTGGATTCAATTCTTTCTCCAGTCGTGCCACAATGACTTCCGGTAGTTCCTCACCATAAATCGACTTGGCAGTATTATAGCAGGTATTACGGATTTCATCGTCCGCACCTTCCAGAATCGGGGTGAACAGCTTGTCCGGGAACAACTTGATTTCCTCGAACCGATCCGCCAATTCAACCGTATTCGTAACAACGACTTCGTAGGCTTTATCTTGGCCCAGGTACTGGAACTCTTCCAGCATTTCATCCGTCGTTCTTAGGTGAGCATCGGGTTTACGTTGATCTTTGAGTGGGCTGAACCCTGTAATTCCGTGAATGGTGATATCCCGATATAGCTTATCGCGCGGCTCCAGATAATGCACGTTACCTGTGGCTATTACCGGTTTCCCCAATTTTTGACCAATGTCAACAACTTTACGAACAGCGAGCTTCAATTCCTCTGGTGTAGCCACCAGCCCTTTGTCCACCAAATGCATATACATTGTCAGAGGCTGGATTTCCAGAATGTCATAGAAATGCGCTATCTCTTCCGCCTCTTCAAGCGATTTGTTTAGCACAGCCTCGAAAAACTCACCTTTTTCACAACCGGATAAAATAATGAGACCTTCACGCAAATTGATCAGCTTCGACTTTGGAATACAAGGCACCCGTTTGAAATGCTCCGTATGGGAAAGTGATACCAGTTTATAAAGATTCTTTTTACCAACATCATTCAAAGCATAGATGCCGCAATGGAATGGACGCGTGTTAGAGAGATCAACTCCGACATAATCGTTAAGCCGATCAAGCATGGTCAGGCCTTTCATCTGGGCGGCATCATTAACCAATCCATTCAGTATACCTGCGAGCGCAATCGTATCATCAATCGCCCGGTGATGACTTTCCAGTGCTACTTTATATTTATCCGCCAGCGTATTCAGACGGTGGTTCTTCATTTTTGGATATAACAACCGTGCCAATTCCAACGTATCGAGGACAGGGTTCAGAAGCTCAGGCATACCAAGCTGTTTCAGCGAAGCCTGAATAAAGCCCATATCGAATCGCGCATTATGCGCAACCAATACGCCATCTCCGGCAAACTTCACAAAATCACGGATAACCGGTTCTAGCTCAGGTGCATCCTTCACCATTTCATCGTTAATGTTAGTCAACTGCTGAATGTTATATGGGATGCGCTCATGCGGATTTACAAACGTAGCAAAGCGGTCAATTTCTTTACCGTCCTCTACCTTCACAGCCGCAATTTCGATAATCTTGTTCTGGGTTACAGACAGACCTGTGGTCTCAATATCAAAGACGATATATGTCGCTGATTTGAGTTCCAATGGCTGTGGTGCCAGTACAACAGCAACTGAATCATTCACCACATTGGCCTCAAGGCCGTAGATCATTTTAATTCCGTTTTTCTTGGCCGCTTTGGATGCCTCCGGATACACCTGCACACCGCCATGATCACTTACGGCGATAGCCTTGTGTCCCCATTCCGCTGCAGTCTTTACGTATTTGTCGATCGAAGTTACGGCATCCATTGTACTCATTGTGGAGTGCAAATGGAACTCAACCCGTTTCTCTGCTGCATTATCCTTACGGGATGGTGGTGCCTTTACTTCTACCAAGTCTGAAGGAATCATGGCAAGTTCCGGAATTTGCATAAACCGGTCGTATTCTACACGGCCACGCACTTTCACCCATTTTCCATTGGCTAGTAGGCTCAGGATTTTGACATCCTCTTTTGTTTTGGCAAACATCTTCATTTGCATGGAATCTGTGAAATCCGTCAGATAAAAAGTAAACAAGGTATTCCCGTTCCGCAATTCCTTGCGATCCAGACCGAAGACCGTTCCCTGCAACGTAACCTTTTTCTCTTCATCTTGAATTTCCTGCATAGGTACAGGTGGTTCCTTGATCTCATATCCCATCTGTAAGCGAACATCGCCCTGTTCTTCCTCTTCAGGCATTTCGGAGTCCACTTCACTCATCATCTGTTCGATAACTTGAAGCTCTTCTTCCCGCTTCTTGAGTTGGAATTGTTCCATTGCCTCTTTGTTGCTTTCAACCTCACCAACCAGCAATTTGACCCGCAAGGGAAGTTGAAAATACTTATCGTAAAAAGTAGTTATAGCCTGATCGATCTGCTTCTTCTTCGCGAGCTCCATCGACATGGCATCACTCATAGTCAATTGCAGCAGATCCGCTTCACATTCGAACTTGGTACGATTCATCCAACCATTAACAGATGGAATCTCCCGTGTAACCCACTCAAGAAACAAGTTCCAATACTCACTGACAATATCACTAATCTCGACCTGCTCACTATATTTGAAACCAAACGTAATCTTGGAAATATGATTCATTTTCTCCTGGATGTGCAGGCAAAATGTTCGATAGATTGGAGCAGGAACCAAGGTATCCTTTGCAATCACAATAGTCCAGTCGCGGTTGCTACGGCTTGTCTCCACCCGTTCAATCCATCCATCCAAAAAGTAGGGCTCTATTAGGCCAGCTGGAAGCTCCGTCTGTTTCATCAACAACTCAAATCGTTTTCTCTTCTCCTCGAATCCACTCATCGTGTTCCTCCTTGTACCCCCTTAAAACAGGAAAAGCTTCTGTATTCAAAAATGTCCCCGATCCGAACCCGCACCGACTCATTTTATCCGACAGAAGCTCTCCATTCCTTACTCTTACGGTGAATAAGTGCCGTTAGTCAGGTTATCCTGACTTAATACGCTCTTGCAAACACTACCGTGTGTTTCGCTTGTTCACCACAAGCCAAGCACGTATGCTTTTCTTCCCCAGGCTGGAACGGAATGTTCCGGCTTGTTGCACCTGTTACTTCTCTTACTTTATCTTCGCAAGCTTCTGAACCGCACCAGCCAGCCAGTGTGAACCCGCGTTTGTTCTGCATCAGTTCCTTCATCTCATCAAGCGTATCTACAGAGTAGAAGTTGTCCGACATAAACGTGCGAGCACGTTGCAGCATATCGGCTTGCACTTGAGTCAGCATAGTCTGGATTTCTTCCACCAGATTTGCTTGTTCAACGACTTTCTTCTCTCCCGTAATCCGGGAAACGAGAACACACACACCGTTCTCCATATCACGCGGGCCAATTTCGAGACGAATCGGAACACCACGCATCTCATATTCGTTGAATTTCCAGCCTGGACGAACATCACTGCGATCATCCATTTTCACACGAATTCCCGCTTGTTTCAGTTCAGCGAACAACTCGTCCGCACGGCCTACAACGGCATCACGTGTTTTTGGCGGTCCAATTGGAATCATGACCACTTGTGTTGGTGCAACTTTAGGAGGAAGAACCAGACCACGGTCATCCCCGTGAACCATGATTAACGCACCGATCAGACGTGTGCTTGTTCCCCATGAAGTGGTGTGAGCCAGTTCCAACACATTGTTGCGGCTAAGATACTGGATCTCAAATGCTTTTGCAAAATTCGTACCCATATAATGAGAAGTTCCGGCTTGTACCGCACGTCCATCCTTCATCATCGCTTCGATGGAGAAGGTGTCTACAGCACCTGCAAATTTCTCGGATTTTGTTTTCTGACCTGTAATGACGGGAATCGCCAGATATTCTTCCACAACTTCGCGGTAGATTTCAAGCATTTTCATCGTCTCTTCACGTGCTTCTTCTTCTGTCTCATGCGCCGTATGGCCCTCTTGCCACAAGAACTCGGTTGTGCGAAGGAAAGGCAGTGTTCTCTTCTCCCAGCGAACCACGTTCGCCCATTGGTTGATCAGCACCGGCAAGTCACGATACGACTTAATCCACTTGGAGTACATGTGACCAATGATGGTTTCCGAGGTTGGGCGGATCGCCAGACGCTCTTCCAGCTTTTCTCCGCCGGCTTCCGTTACCCAAGGCAATTCGGGATTGAAGCCTTCAACATGTTCTTTTTCTTTTTGGAAAAAGCTCTCGGGAATGAACATAGGGAAGTAGGCATTACGATGACCCGTTTCACGGAAACGACGGTCCATCTCATCCTTGATATGCTCCCAGATTTCGAAACCGTCTGGTTTGAAAACAATACAACCGCGTACGGGTGAATAGTCCATGAGATCAGCTTTTTTAATAACATCAATGTACCAGCGTGAGAAATCCTCGCCCTGAGGTGTAATTTCAGTCACGAACTGTTTATCATTTTCCTTTGACATAAGACTCCAGCGTCCTCCCATAACGACTATCTCTGAATAGTCAGAGCGTAGTCAAACCATAATTATCCGTTAATTAATCGTAATATATCATTGTATGTTACTGCTAGCATCAGTACAAACAACATCGCGAAGCCGACAAAATGAACCATGCCTTCCCGGTTGGGGTCAACAGGTCTGCCTCGCAGACCTTCAATTCCGAGGAATACAAGACGGCTTCCGTCTAGCGCAGGAATCGGCAACAGGTTGAAAATACCGAGGTACAGACTCAGAATAGCTGCCCATCTCGTCAACTGTTCAATACCCTGCTTCGCAATTTGGCCTGTTACTTCAAAAGTACGCACAGGACCACCAATATCATCCATGTTAAACTGATTGATCAAATGTTTGAAGCCTTCAAAGATTACTCTGGTTGTATCGACCATCGCTATCCCTGACACTTTAAAGGTTTCTACAAATCCAACAGATCGGGTTGGCAGTGTTGGCACAATTCCGACCTTACCGCCTTCTTGACCTTCTACTGCACGAGGTGTGATCGTTATATTAAACGTTTCATTCCCCCGACGCAGTGTCCATTCCATCGGTTTGTCTTTGGAATCGGCAATCATCGTCACCATTTTTTGCGAATCCGTACCAATAGCAGTACCATTGATCGTCTCAATGATATCTCCCTTTTGCAAATTCGCCTGGTAGGCAGCTCCACCTTCAAGCACTTCACCAATTTCCAGATTTTTCGGATTTTCAACTGGAACCCCAGCCATTTGTGCATAGACTGCAAATAAAACAAATGCCAGGATGAAATTCATGAGTGGTCCGGCAAAAATCGCCATTGCCCGCTGACCCACCGTTTTACTGCCAAATTGGCGATCTTTCGGTGCAATCTGGGTTTGTTTTCCACGACTAACCAACATCGCTTGCGGATGTATCCGGTACTGCTGAATTTCACCATCCACATCGAGTTGCAATTTCAATGCATTCTCCATATCAATAGAGATCACTTCACCACGAATTACATTTTTGCGATTATCCAATTGATCGAGGTAGATCATTTTGACTTGGTCATCAGCCGACCTTACTGCAATGGTCTGACCTTCTTGAATTTCTACCAGTTCCGGGTCTTCCCCAGCCATACGTGCATATCCGCCAAAAGGCAGCAAACGCAGTGTGAACTGGGTCTCGTTTCTTTTATATGAGAACAATTTGGGACCAAAACCGATCGCAAATTCCCGTACAAGAATACCGGCGCGTTTGGCAAAATAATAATGTCCCCATTCATGAACCGTCACGATGACAAAGAACATGAGCACCGTTAGAAATACCACTTGTATGGTTTCCAATCCCTATCCATCCTCCTTCACGGCACGAACCGCAGTCTGTCCCTTTAGATTATCATTATTCTCTGATGCCGCACAAGAGAATCACTTCTTCCATTTTATCTTGAAAAAAGAGATTACAGACTGAACGCAAGTTGACGGCTCTCCTGATCACTTCTTGCGATTTCCTCCAGATCAGGCTCGTCCACATTGCGGTGTGCTTCCAGCACAGAAGCAATAATATCCTCTATTTTAAGGAACGAAATCTCTTTACGCAAGAAACGCGCTACGGCAACCTCGTTGGCTGCATTAAACGCCGTTGTTGCGGTTCCCCCCATTTTACCACACTCGTATGCCATTCTTAAACAAGGGAACCGTTCCATATCCATCTCACGGAAATGCAGCTTGCCCACTTGCGTTAGGGAGAGACGTTGTGAAGGCGATGGTAAGCGGTCTGGATAGGTCAGTGCATACTGAATGGGAACGCGCATGTCCGGATTGCCAAGCTGCGCAATAATGCTCGTATCATTAAACTCCACGTAGGAATGAATGATGCTCTCCGGGTGAAGCAATACATCAATCTGATCATAACTTAGTCCAAAAAGCCAATGCGCTTCAATAACTTCCAGACCTTTATTCACCATCGTTGCAGAGTCTATCGTGATCTTCGATCCCATGGACCAATTCGGATGTTTGAGTGCATCTTCTACAGTAACTTCCTTTAGCTGTTCACGAGTCAAATCACGGAATGATCCTCCAGAGGCCGTAAGTGTAATTCCCATCACACGTTCACGAGGTTCACCATTCAAGCATTGGAAGATAGCCGAGTGCTCACTATCCACAGGCAGAATCGGTACCCCTTTCGCAGCCGCTCTGGCAGTAACAATATGTCCTGCTGTAATTAGCGTCTCTTTGTTAGCCAGTCCGATCTGTTTGCCTGCATCAATAGCAGCCAGGGTCGACTCAAGCCCAACACTCCCCATTACAGCAGTAACAACGGTATCTGCATCCGTTCCGGCAGCAACTTCAACCAGTCCTTCTTTGCCATAAAAAAGCTGTGTTTCGACAGGTAAGTGCGGTGCCACGGTCTCTGCTAACTCTTTTGAGCCAACTGATACCTTTTTGGGTCGATAACGCTTTGCTTGCTCAATCAGCACCTCTATATTGCTCCCAGCAGCCAGTCCCTCTACTTGAAAGCGTTCGGGATGCATATCGACTACATCCAGTGTCTGAGTTCCAATGGAACCGGTTGACCCGAGAATCGCAATTTTTTTCATGCTGCACCTCATCTTTATTTATCCAATGCCTATGACGAATAGTTCGTCATATGGCTTGTGCTCATTTTTAATAGGGCAGAAGCATTAGTATATGTACGAATGGAAAAACGACAATCCAGCTGTCGCATCGATCCAGAATACCGCCATGCCCCGGGAGCAAAGTGCCGGAATCTTTGATGTTATACACACGTTTGTAAGCAGATTGAATCAGATCTCCCATTTGTCCTACAACCGCGCATGCAATTCCAATCCATACCGCTCTTTGCCAAGACAACAAGCCGTCTGACACCAATGCAAAAACAACAGAAGTGACTACCGCGATCACAACACCACCCAGTGCACCTTCCACCGTTTTGTTAGGACTGATCGACGGCCAAAGTTTGTTCTTCCCGATAAGTTTCCCTACAAAATATGCACCTGCATCACTTGCCCATATGGAGCCCAGAAGCAGAAACGTCCAGAACAACCCATGATGCAAATGTCTCGATTCCGCGATGTAATAAAAACCGATCCCAATATACATTACTCCAAGAAAGAGCATGGCAACAGTGTTTACAGGAATCTTGTTTTTAGTTACCACAGAGGCCGTCATTAATACAAGCATCACAAGCCATCCGATCTGGAATAACGTTAGTGGTCTGGCTTCCCAAACCATTTCCCAAGGAAACACAATCGCAAAGATACCTGCATAACCGATTAGGGCTACACCTGAAAAAGGCTGTACCCCGGTCATTTTTACAAATTCATAATAACCGATGAGAGCCATAAGCAGTACCAAGCCATGGTACCAGGGTCCGCCCAGCATGCAAAAACCCAAAAACAATACACCTGCTATGATTCCTGTCGTTAATCGCTGTTTCAACGGCTTCATCCTCCATCTATTTCAAACCGCCGTAACGCCTTGTTCTGCGCTGATATTCGGCTACTGCTTCAAGCAAATGCTTTTTGCCAAATTCGGGCCAGTATATATCCGTAAACCATAATTCGCTATATGCAAGCTGCCAAAGCATGAAATTGCTTAATCTCAACTCTCCGCTCGTCCGGATCAGCAAATCCGGATCAGGCATATCTCCAGTGAGCATATGTCTGTCAATGAGTTCAGGCGTAATGTCGTCTGCCGATAGTTCCCCCGACTTTACCTGCAGAGCGATCTGTTTGACACAGTCCGTCATTTCGCGACGACTTCCGTAGTTCATTGCAAAATTCAAAACAAGCCCTGTGTTATGTTCCGTAAGACGAATAGCTTCACGCAAAGCATTAATAGTATGGGAAGGCAAGTGCTCCTCCTGGCCCATCATGCGGATCCGTACATTTTTTTCTATAAGCTCATCCAGCTCTATCGCCAAAAATTCTTGCGGAAGCCGCATCAGAAAATCCACTTCTTCTTTTGGACGCGTCCAGTTTTCTGTCGAAAAAGCGTACATCGTCAGATATTTGATGCCCAGTTCATCCGCCGCGATGGTCGCACGTTTGACCGCCTTCATCCCATTCTGGTGGCCAGCTATTCGTGGGAGACCCAAACGTTTCGCCCATCGTCCATTGCCGTCCATAATGATGGCGACGTGCTGCGGGATATTATCCTCGGATATAGTCAGCGTTTCCTGCTTGTCAGCCCCATTCCACCACGACCGAACCCGTTTGATCATTCCTGTTCCTCCAAAATCCCTGAAGTTTCTTCATCTGAAGCTTGGAAAAAGAGACAAAACCCCACCGTATTGGAGGGGCTGCGCTTGTCTTACACTTCCATGATTTCTTTTTCTTTGGCAGCGAGTACCTTATCGACTTCAGCAATAAACTTGTCGGTCGATTTTTGGATATCGTCCTGATGTCTCCGGGATTCATCCTCGGAAATGTCTGACTTCTCCATTTTCTTAATGTCATCATTCGCATCACGGCGAATGTTACGAATCGCTACTTTACCTTCTTCACCGAACTTCTTCGTCAGCTTCACAAGTTCCGCTCTGCGTTCTTCCGTCAATGCCGGAATAGACAAACGGATCATGCTACCATCATTGGCTGGAGTAAGACCCAGATCCGATTTCATGATGGCACGCTCGATATCACCCATGGAAGATTTGTCCCAAGGTTGAATCATCAGTGTACGGGAATCCGGAGTACTGATATTAGCGAGTTGATTCAATGGCGTCATAGCCCCATAATACTCTACCTGAACTCGGTCCAGAAGAGCTGGAGTTGCACGGCCTGCACGCAAAGTAGCCAGGTCACGACGCAATGCTTGAATTGCTTTTTCCATACGCTCTTCGGCATGTTGTTTAACCGCTTGTGGCATTAATCTACACTCCCTTTAACGATTGTTCCGATACGTTCACCCAGAACAACACGCTTGATGTTACCTTGTTCCGTAATGGCAAATACGATCAACGGGATGTTGTTGTCCTTACAAAGCGAGGATGCCGTCGAATCCATTACACCAAGGTCTTTGTTAAGAATATCCATGTAAGTCAACTGATCAAATTTCACAGCTGTACTGTCCTTAAACGGATCTGCTGAGTATACACCATCGACTTTATTTTTGGCCATCAAGATAACTTCTGCTTCAATCTCCGCTGCGCGCAGTGCTGCTGTTGTATCCGTGGAAAAGAACGGGTTACCTGTACCTGCTGCAAAAATAACAACCCGGCCTTTCTCCAGATGACGAATAGCTCTACGACGAATATAAGGCTCTGCAATTTGTTGCATGGCAATCGATGTCTGTACGCGTGTAGGCACTTCAATCTGTTCCAGTGCATCTTGCAGGGCGAGCGAGTTCATAACCGTCGCCAGCATCCCCATATAATCGGCAGTTGCTCTATCGATGCCGTTTTCGCTACCGGCAATTCCGCGCCAGATGTTTCCGCCGCCGCATACGATAGCAACCTGTACACCTAGTTCAACTACTTCTTTTACTTGCTGGGCAATCGACGAGATCGTCTCTGCATCAATACCGTAGCCATTTTGACCGGAAAGAGACTCTCCGCTGACCTTTAAGACAACACGTTTAAATACTGGCTGTTCCAATTATTCACCCTCCACTTTGAATTGAACACCCTCGATGTTCAACCAACAAAACTCCTCGCGCATGGCCTCCTGCTTAAAAAGAAAGGAACACAGTTGTGTTCCGCTCTTTTAGGAAAAACGTTTAACCGGTAAGGCACTGTTTTCCTGAGATATAAGGGAGTTTACGCTTCGAAGTTTCATCATTCTTATATCTTCGAAAATCAATCCTGCTTGCCGGTTTAGTAAAACCGTCTTATTTGTTTACTTGGGACATTACTTCTTCTACGAAGTTGTCTACTTTTTTCTCAAGACCTTCACCCAGTTCGTAACGAACGAAACGACGGATGGAGATATTTTCACCAATTTGGCTGATTTTTTCGTTCAGCAATTGGGAGATCGTTTTGTCTGGATCTTTAACGAAAGTTTGTTCCATCAGGCAGTACTCTTCGTAGTATTTACCGATACGGCCTTCAACCATTTTTTCAATGATTTTCTCTGGTTTGCCTTCATTAAGAGCTTGAGCTTTCAGGATTTCTTTTTCTTTTTCCAGCTCATCTGTAGGAACTTCTTCGCGTTTAACGAATTTAGGATTAGCTGCAGCGATTTGCATAGCTACATCTTTAACGAAATCCTTAAATTGATCCGTTTTACCAACGAAGTCAGTTTCACAGTTAACTTCAACCAAGACACCAATGCGTCCACCAGCGTGGATGTAAGATTCTACAACGCCTTCAGTTGCTGCACGGCCTGCTTTGCTTGCTGCTGCAGAAAGACCTTTCTCACGCAACAATTCAGCTGCTTTTGTTACATCACCGTTTGCTTCTTCCAGTGCTTTTTTACAATCGAGCATACCAGCGCCCGTTCTTTCGCGAAGTTCTTTTACTGCACTCGCATTAACTGCCATTATAAATTCCCTCCAACATTAAGTATTGTACGTACACTCTAAAAAAAGGGCAGTGAGAGGTTATCCACCTGCCAACCACCCTTTTCATTTAGTTTATAACATATGTTCGAATCTATTAAGCGGAAGTTTCTTCGCCTTGGTTAGCTTCGATTACTGCGTCAGCCATTTTACCTGTCAGCAATTTAACAGCGCGGATCGCGTCGTCATTACCTGGGATAACATAATCGATCTCGTCCGGATCGCAGTTAGTATCAACGATACCTACAATTGGGATACCCAATTTGCGAGCTTCCGCAACAGCGATACGCTCTTTGCGTGGATCGATGATGAACAGGGCGCTTGGCAGGCCTTTCATATTTTTAATACCGCCCAAGAATTTCTCCAGACGATCTTTTTCTTTGCGAAGCAAGATTACTTCTTTTTTAGGCAATACAGCGAATGTACCGTCTTCTTCCCAAGCTTCCAACTGTTTCAAACGATCAATACGTTTTTGAATAGTTTGGAAGTTAGTCAGGGTACCGCCGAGCCAGCGTTGGTTAATGTAGAATTGACCAGCACGTTCAGCTTCTTCTTTAACGGAATCTTGAGCTTGTTTCTTAGTACCCACGAAAAGAATTTTACCATTCTCTCCTGCGATTCCTTTAACGAAATTGTAAGCCTCTTCGACTTTTTTCACCGTTTTTTGCAAATCGATGATGTAAATTCCGTTTCTTTCAGTGAAGATATAACGATCCATTTTTGGGTTCCAACGACGAGTTTGGTGACCGAAGTGTACCCCAGCTTCGAGAAGCTGCTTCATGGAGATTACTGCCATCTTCACACACCTCCTAATATGGTTTTATTGTGTCCTCCGCCGGCATCATTTTTCGCCAAGACTCTCCATCAGGAAAGCACCCTCAACAAAATTAGCACATGCGTGTGTTTTAACACCGTTATCTAATATAGCATAACTGATTGCCTGATGCAACAGTCTTTCAAAGCAAATTTCCGTTCCTTCATGGCGACACAAAACTTGTCATTATTTATACAAAAAAAACCGCCCTGCCTGAGCGCACTCAGTTTGACGGTTCTTTTGTAATCTTGGCAATAATAGATTTGAAACTTTCGCCTTTTTCCAAGTCATAGGTCCCGACTTGTATTTTGGTATTAATTCGCTCTGCTCTGCCAGCCTTAATAAAAGCTTGTGCACTATCTACAATACCGGCTTTCTCCAAATTCCCCGCCACAATGGCCAGACTGTTTCCTGAACGTACTTTGAAAGATACGGTAGCCGCAACTTCGGGACTGTTAGGAGTTGACGGCTCGATCGTCTCTGGCTGAGTGACTTCGTTCTGTTTGTCGCTTTCATTGTTGACAGGTTGCTTTGGATTGTCGGGTTGCTCCGGTTTCACAGCAGAATCTGTGGCTTCAGGTGCCGTTGCCGTTTTTCCCTGTAGTTCACTGCTTTCCTGTTTCTTCTTATTTACCCACTCAGCCTCTGTATAAAGCTCATCATCAGAAGATACAAGCTTCATATCCATGCTCTTGGCGGCCGCTTCCAGCTGTTCCTTCGTCAGGTTGGCTGTAGCCAGCTCGGGGTCGAGACTACTCTCAGACAATGCGTTTTGTCCAACCATTGCCAGCTGCAGCAATACCGCACCAACAATCATGCCACTTCCAAGTCCAATCCATAAGGAGCGCTTGTCCATCTGTTAGCTCTCCTCCCGTTCTGCCAGCTGCAAAATCAGCTGTACTTCTCCACGTTGTATGCCCGTCTGCTTGGCAATAGCATCCACTGACTTTCCTTCGGCATATAAATTAAACAACTCTGCATATCGGTCCTTAATGGATTCACGTAGAGGCGTAGATTCTTGTTCAGAGGTCTGCTCTTCTGCTTCTGACACCTGTTGGGCCGAATCTGCTCGCACACTGTCTACAAGCGCTTGAGCTTGCAATCCGCTTGTGCTATGTACCGGAATTATATTGGAGGATGCGTCTGCTTCTGTGGTTTTACTTTCTTCCAGTTGATCCAGCCTCCGCTGTAATTCCTGAAGCTGTGATTGCATACGCTGATCTGCCGCCGTCGCCTCACCCTTCATTTCAGCAACACGCTGAATGAGAGCATCATTGTCGTTTTCTATCTCAGCCATATAATGTTCAAGCGTAGATTCCATCTCTTGCACCAGGTGATGCCCAGGCTCCTGCACTTTGTTTTTCTTGGGCATGATAAGCGCATATGCAATTGCGCAGGCTCCTAATATGACAATAATAATCCATGGTGACAAATTGGGTTCTCTCCTTTTAATGCAGCCATCGGTGCTCAAGACTATATGTGAGTCACATGTCATCCATTACAACGACAGGTCAATATGTTTTCCTTTGTATGGATGCTCGGCAGGTTTGACAGTTTCCAGCGCTGAAGTAGCTTCAGGTTCGTTGGAGCCGCTCTGCTGCTCTTTGTTTCTAGATTGACCATCGGGTACATCTGTGTGCGCTGTTTCATCCAGCGCCTCGCTTCGTTGCCTTGCTTCAATTGCTTCTTTGGCCGTTTGTTCCGCTAGCAGGGTCTGGTCAATGACCGGTCTCTGCTGGGCTTCATTCTGATAACGCCCCGCCTCACTTGTTCTAGGTACGGCAATCTGCAATTCAACCGCTTTGAAACTCATACGCTCACCTCTCGGTATCGAATGGATTTCTTCATGTGCTTGAATGCTGTACTTAAACGAATGGAACCATTGTTATATCCCCATCATGATAATAAAAAGATATTCGACTTACCGGATCTTTAATAAATTTGGTGTATCTGCCGATAACTATTCTAGAGCCTCCATAAATCATCTTATGAATATCAACGCGAGCCCTGCTTGTATCTTCAAGAACCTTCTCAATTTCAAAGATACGTGTTTTGGTTTCCTCGCTAAGACGAAGGGCAGATTTTTGTGTAGCACTCAGTTTGATTCGCATGGACATTCTATCCGGGCTCAGTTGGCCTGCAGCAGCTAACTGATCCAATAATGTCAAAGCTTTTTTCGTTTTATCCAAAGCATCCATCTGCTCTCTGACTTCCTTACGCAAGTCACTCAACTCATTACGGAGCTTAGGCAATACCCCTACTTCAATGGAAGTCACAGTAGACATACTGTTGCCGACGACGCGTGCTGAGACGTTTTCTCCAGCCTGGATCGACCCGCCAACGATAAGTCCTTTGGTGCCTTCACAGATTACCGCATGACCTGCACGAATCGTGGAATGCATAATACTTTGGGATACCAGGACATTTTCAGCCGCATCGACGTTGCCTTCTTGAATAAAGGTACATTTCACATTATGTCCTGCTTGTATAAGCCCTTTGTTATAACCAATAATACCGCCGGTAATTTCGACAGAGCCACCTGCTTCCAGCTCCGCTCCCTCGACACCTCCGACGACACGTATATCCCCTGCCGCTTTTACTTTAAATCCGGTAAGCACATTGCCGCGAATGACAACTGTACCCACAAAATCGATGTTACCGGTGTTATAATCCACATCGCCATTGACCTCGTATACCGGAAACACATTCAATTTGTTGCCGTCTGTTTTGGTAACCAATCCATCCAGGGCGGCATACATAGCAGATCCATCAGGGTTAACGACAACATTTTTCCCCACTTTGAAGCGTGCTTCTTTCCCTGGACGAAATGGTATTTCTTCACCTGTTACAGCCCTTCCCACCGTGCCGTCCACAGGAGGAATTCGTTCGGCAATGATTTGACCTGTTCGAACATTGTTTAAGCGAGTCACTTCTTTGTAATCGACTGTTCCGTTCTCTGCTTCCAAAGGTCGCCGTTCATTGGAATCGTCCATGCCCACTAGCACTTTAATAAAGCCATTCGTTCCCGGTACTGGTTTAATACCTTCGGCAATCTTGTATTGATCCTTCACATAAGTCTCAGGATGACTCACAAAAACAAGCAACGCTTCGCGCAGCACACCATACTTAATACCCTGACTCGCTATAAATTTTTCGAGTTCATCCGGTGTACAGGTAAAACCTTCTTCCTGTTTGGAAAATTCAAGGTAGGCCGTACTTTTATCATCTGATAAAACAATGCTCAAACACTGTTCCAAAACAGTCTGCTGTGTCAATGCATTTCTTCCCCCTTTAGACTTTCCACTCCCCAATATCCAATGTTAAAGCTCTCTATTCATATATTACTATATTAATCTTTACGCATAAGCAAGTCTTTCTGTTTATCCAATGTTCCACGTAACCGTAAGATGGCCTTTGAGTGCAGCTGCGAGATACGTGACGGAGAAAGAGACATTACCTCAGCAATCTCGCTAAGAGAAAGATCTTCATAATATAAAAGTGAAACAACCGTTCTCTCTTTGACAGTCAATTTTTCAAGCCCTTGCACTAAAGCTTCTTTTAAGTAGAATTCATTTACTTTATAATCCGGGTTTTTGGCTTTTTCATCGACCATTAATGAAAGTCGAGTCTCAGACTCTTCTTCACGAATCGGGTCTTCCAGAGAGCAAAGCGACATAACAGCCACTTCCTGAAGCATATGTTGAAAGTCTTTCGTAGACACGTCGAGATATTGACTCATTTCTTCGTCACTAACAGAGCGCAAATATGTCTGCTCTAGTTGCTGGTAAGCATCTTCAATCCGCTTCGCTTTCTCACGCACAGAACGAGGAACCCAATCTCCCTGACGCAAACCATCAAGGATTGCACCGCGCACCCGCCAGGATGCGTACGTCTCAAATTGAAGACCACGTTCATAGTCAAATTTCTCCAACGCATCAATCAATCCCATAACTCCATTGCTCTCCAGATCATCTTTCGGGACATTTTTGGGCAGACCAACAGCCAAACGCCCGGATACATAGTTTACAATATGAAGATATTTTTCGATCAAACTTTTCTTGGCTTCAAGATCGCCTTGTTCTTTCCACTTTTCCCACAAGTCAGCATGGTTCAAATGTGAAGCTTTACGCTCGTTCAATTGCTTTCACCCTCCTTATTTGTCTGTCAGGTGACGAACGGCCTGCGCCAACTCCTCCGGATCTTTGGTCCGGACAAGTTTAGGCGGATCCAAAGGGGCAAATCCCGTTGGAGCTTTCGTCTCAGATGGTGGAAGGTTCTCCCCAGAGGAGGCGTTCTGTCCATGTTTGAGCAAGTCGTTCAGCTCTTGTCCATCGTCTTCGAGTTTAATGTCCACCTGTGAACCTCTTAGTTCTTGAGCGCCCGGTGAATCATAACCATACCCATTCCCCTCTGATGAAGGGTTCAGCAGCAATCCCAGTCCCCAGCGTAAACCATAAGCAAGGACAAACCAGGCTACAAAGCCGATCAACCCGCGTATTAAGCTGGTCATCAACACATTGCTGCTGTATGCTACAAAAAAGGTCAGAATAAATCCGACTATGCCTGCTCCAAGATTAATACGGTAGTTTCCTATCATGTCTTATAGTTCCTTTACACCCATTTGGACACTTCGAATAGTCAAAAGTCCAGTTTCACAGTCCATTTCAATCGTTCGTCCGTAATTCCCACCGGTATCTTCGGCAAGAAGTGGAATCCCAAGCTTTTCTAACCATTCCCGACAAGAATCCGCATTCCTCGGTCCGATACGCATTGTATCTCCTGCCCCCGCGAAGGCAAACATCTGAGACCCTCCAGCCATTTTGGACACAATACGTGAACGAGATGCACCGAGTTGTATCATTCTTTGTAACAATTCCGGCAATGCCGTATCCGCATATTTGGCTTTGTTCAACGTTCCTTCACGAGCTATCTCTGAAGTGGGGAGCATGACATGCGCCATTCCGGCAAGCTTCAAATGCGGATCATACATCGTTAATCCCACACAAGAGCCCAAGCCAGTCGTACGGATTACGCCGGGTAGATGAGCAATGTTCAAATCCGCCATACCGACTTTAACGACGCTTTTGTCCTCAATCATGATCCAGTGGCACCCCTAGAGATTCAAATATCTTAGCAAATGAAGGCGGATCCGGAATCAGGAAAAATTGACCCTCTACCTGATCTTCACCTTCAAAGAAAGAAGTGTCAATCAATAATGCATCGTCGCCCATTTCACCAAACTGCAACAGACCATAACTCAAAATGGCACCTGCCATATCAATAGCAAGTCCGGGAACGGTCGGATACATAGATAGTTTCGTGAAATCTGCCAAAGAAGAAAGGTATGAACCGGCCAATATATTCCCGATTTCGGATAGAGCCGACTGTTCCATTTCCGTGAATGCAAGACCTTCCTTCAAATCAAAACCAGCAAGCCGGTTCAGCAGCATTTTGGCAGCCTCAGGTGCCATCATAAAGAACAGATTGCCTGGTGCTTCGCCTTCAACACGAAGAAATACAGTAACAACTATACGTTCATCTCCGCCCACTTTTTCAGCAACTTCTTCAAAAGGAAGCATCTGTACTGTAGGCACACCCATGTCAATCGGTCTATTGAGAAGCTGAGACAACGCCGTTGCGGCGTTGCCTGCTCCAATGTTACCGACCTCTTTGAGCACATCCATTTGGAATCCCTCAAATCGGTTGAACAGTTCCACGGTGTTAGCCCTCAATACTTTCCAGCTGTACAACCTCGCTTTTATTTAATACTTCGTTTAGGTTAAGCATAATCAACAAGCGCGCATCCTCCAGCTTGGCTACACCGCGCAGGTATCTTGCTTTAACTCCACCAACCACTTCAGGCGGACTATCAATAGCGTCACGCTTGATGTCAATAACATCATTGGCAGAGTCAACGATAAAGCCAACTTGCATATCGTCCACACCTACAATGACAATACGAGTTTGATCGGTGTATTCTGTTTCTGGCAAAGAGAATCGACCACGTAGATCAATGACGGGAATAACAACACCACGTAAGTTAATAACTCCTTTTACAAAAGAGAAGGTCTTAGGTACACGGGTAATAGGCATCATACGCTCAATCGTCTGAACCTTGTCTACTTCAATACCGTACTCTTCGGAACCTAATTTAAAGACAATGACTTTCAACTCTTCTTCCATGGAAAAAACCTCCCTATTAAATGTAAGACTTATCTTGTGTGCTTATTTAATAAATGCATTAGGGTCAAGAATCAGAGCTACTTGACCATCTCCCAGAATCGTTGCACCAGAGATCCCTTCAATGGAAGGAAGATAAGTACCCATCGATTTAAGAACAATCTCACTCTGCCCAATAAATTCTTCAACGGCTACAGCTGCAAGACGTTCACCTTTGCGAATGACCACGATCTCAGTTTCTTGTTCGTTCGCATCATTGAAATCAGGCACTCCGAAAACTTCGCTCAATGACAGGTACGGAATTAGAGACTCACGGAACGTAATCATTTTATTGCCATGAATATTACGAACCTGTTCGCGTTGTACAATGGCTGTCTCTACAATGGAAGACAAAGGAACGGCGTATTTCTCGGATCCAAGTCGAACAAGCATCGCAGCGATAATGGACAGGGTCAATGGTAACTGAACAGAGAAGTTGGTGCCTTTACCCGGTGTCGAATGAATGGTTACATTACCACCAAGAGAAGTGATTTTGGATTTCACAACATCCAATCCTACTCCACGGCCGGAGATATCCGAGATTTTATCAGCGGTACTGAAGCCTGGTGCAAACAATAACTGGTTCACTTCATCATCGCTCATCTTGGCACCTTGTTCTTCGGTAACAACCCCACGTTTGACCGCTGTTCTCAAAAGGTTATCGCGGTAAATGCCTTTACCATCATCTTCGATTTCAATAAATACATGATTTCCGCTGTGGAAAGCCCGAAGATTAACTGTTCCCAATTCAGGTTTACCAGCTGCCACACGCTCTGCGATCGATTCAACACCATGGTCAACTGCATTACGCAGCAAATGCACCAGCGGATCGCCGATCTCATCAATTACCGTCCGATCAAGTTCCGTTTCGGCACCCGTAATGACCAGATCGATCTTTTTGTCGAGTGTTTTAGCCAGGTCACGAATCATACGCGGGAAACGGTTGAATACCGTATCCACAGGAACCATCCGCAATTTCAGTACAATATTTTGCAAATCTGTACTGACTCTGCTCAGATGAGCTACCGTATCCGATAAATCATTATTACCCGTCTCGCTGGCCAACTGCTCCAGTCGTGAACGATCGATCAGTAACTCGCTGAACAAGTTCATCAGTACATCCAGACGTTCTATATCCACACGGATGGTACGTGAAGGTGTAGCAGCTTGTTTTGGTGCAGCTGTTTTGGTGGCTACTGGTTTCTTTGGTTCTTCTTTCGATGAAGAACTCGGTTCCGATGATGCTTCTACTGGAGCAGGAACAGGTGCAGCTTCCACTTCAGCTGTTGCCGCTGCCTGATTGGTCATCTGCTGAAGAGTCTCTTGATCCAGCTGAATGACTTTGGCACTCTCAATTTCTGAGATGCTCATAATACCTTTTTCAAGTTCCTGCGCCTCTTTGGTCGTTATGTAATACAACGAGAAACTGCGCTCAAACTTCTCTTGCTCAATATCCTGAACTGTTGGGAACGATTTAACAACCTCACCCGAGCGTTCTAATAGATCAAAGACCATATAAGCACGTACGCCCTTCAGCTGGCTCTGCTCGCTGACAAGAACTTCAACATAGAGCACACGGTGGCCTTCGGCTATGGACTGATCCAATACGGAGTACTGGAATTCGTCCAGTTCAACCGCACTTGGTGTTGCTGTACTTGGTGATTGGTTTACTGCGGCTACGGGAGCAGTACCTCCCGTCCATTCACCACTCTCAATGGCTTGGAGAGAAGCTACGATGGAGGAAACATCCGCTTTACCCTCTCCGCCTTCGGTAATATCCTGAACCATTGTTTCCAAAGCATCCAAACTCTTGAACAGGGTATCAAAAATGAAATCCTGCATTTTCAACTTTTCGTTGCGCACCAGATCCAGCACATTTTCCATTTTGTGCGTCAATGATGCCAAATCCTCAAAACCCATTGTAGCAGCCATACCCTTCAACGTATGAGCAGAGCGGAATATGACCTGAACAATTCCCAGATCCTCCGGACTGCCTTCGAGTTGAAGCATATTTTCGTTAAGGGACTGCAGATGATCATTAGACTCATCAATAAACATAGATAAATATTGATTCATGTCCATTGTGAGGCACCTCCTCCATGAGTTAACTCCGTTTATTTCACAGCTTGAACAAGTTTAGGCGCAATCTCCTGCAATGGCAGAAGATGACGCACGCATTGCAGCTCTACAGCAGAACGCGGCATACCATACACAACACAAGTTTCTTCATTCTCTGCAAAGGTTGAAGTGACACCCGCTTCATACAATTTTTTCATCATACGAGCGCCATCACTGCCCATCCCTGTCAGTAAAACCAGATGTCTTTGCAATGACGTGTACGGCAGCAGCGACTCAAACATTGTATCGACTGAAGGCCTGTGTCCATTGACTGGTTCTTCCTCTGTCAGCTTTATGGTGAACCTTCCATCTGCAGTTTTGTTGACTTTGACATGAAAGCCGCCAGGAGCAATATAGGCCGTTCCTTTTCGTAGAACCATGCCTTCCTCAGCTTCAACCACATGCAGTTCACTGAACGTATTCAATCGCTGGGCAAGGGATCGGGTAAAGTTGGGCGGCATATGCTGAACAATAATGACTGGAGCAGGTAAATCACCTGGCAGTTGTTCCAGCAAAGTTTTGAGGGCTCTCGGTCCCCCAGTTGAACAACCAATAGCCACAAGTTTGTTAAATGATCCTTCCGGTCCTCCTGCTCCCTTATGAGACGGAATTACCTTGGCAATATCTTTGGATGGTTCAGCTGAAGCTGCAGCTGTCTCCTGTTCTGCCAATCGAGAAGACAAACGGTTTTCCTTGGGAGATTGCGTTGGCTTGTTTGCCTTAGCTATTCTGTCAGTACTGGCATTCGAAGCTCGATTTGAATCTCGCAAAGGCTCCAACTTTTTGTCCAGATGTCCCGTATTCTGCTTCGTCAGTGGAACAGTAGGTTGCTTCGGTTTTGCTCGTAAGGAATCAGTTTGTCCACTGCCAAATCGTGCTCCTGGCTGGGCAGGTTCTATTTTTTTCTTCAAAGCACCTTTTCGGTCTTGTAAAGGAGGTGGATCAACCTGAACTCGCTGGGACTGTTGCAGCAGTTTGCTCTGAGCTTCATCCCGTTTCTTCATCGATGCTTCACGATCGGCTTTTCGCTTGATTTCATCCATAGCTGCTCGCATCCGCTCAACCAATGCTTTACCCACTTGGGCAATATCCTGATCATGCACAATCGATGGCTTACGAATGAAGTCAAACGCACCGGCCTCGAGCGCCATGATGGTCTCTTTCATGCCTTGTTCATTGATACCCGAGAGCATAATCACCGGGACGAAAGATTGCTTCATGATCGATTTTAATGCGTCCAATCCATTCATTTCAGGCATCTCAACGTCCATTGTGATGACATCGGGCTTCAAATCTATTGCTTTTTGAATAGCTTCCTTACCATTTGATGCTGTTGCCGTAACCTTAAACTCCGAATCTGTTTCAATTAAATCCGAAACAATTTTACGCATAAAAGCGGAATCATCGACAACCAATACTTGATACACCGCCATGTTGTTTCCACCCCTGTTTCCTTTATTCAGAAATCATGTTGTCCGCTTTAGCCACTTTTTCATAAATCCTCTGATTCCTGTCAAGGTTTCGGATCCCGGAGCAGCAGGTACAGCCAAATAGTGATGTGCGAGTTTCTCTATATCCCTGGAAGCTTTTGCATTCGGATATGCCAGACTGTATGGCACTTGCCTTTTAACTGCCTTTACAACCTGAGCATCTTCGGAAATATATCCAAGCAGCGGGATATCGATCTGTAAAAATCTCTTTGCCACTCCAGCTATTTTATCCGCCACCCGTTCCGCCTCTTGCTGGTCTTCAGCCCGGTTAACGATCATCCGAAAGGGTGTGGCATTTTCCTGGCCATGCATAACTTTAACTAAAGCATAAGCATCGGTTATTGAAGTCGGTTCAGGTGTGGTGATAATCAGGCATTCATCGGCTGCACCGATAAATTTCATATTTTCTCTGGAAAGTCCTGCTCCTGTATCAAAAATGACATAGTCCATCTCCTGTGCAATCTCTTCAACTTGTCCAGCAAAAAACTCCAGATCTCGATCTGACAATGAGAACAATTCTTTCATCCCCGAACCTCCGGCGATATAAGGCAACCCGCTTGCACCAAGCTGTATGATTTCCTGTATGGATTTCTGTCGGTATAACAGATGGTACAGATTATAAGGAGAAGAGGTTCCCATTAGGACATCAATATTCGCCATCCCTATATCTGCATCAAACACCAATACCTTTTGCCCCATTGCCTGTAAGCTCAGTGCAAAGTTAAGTGTAAAGTTGGATTTACCAACCCCTCCCTTTCCACTGGCAACGGTTATGATTTTGGAGGAGCGTGAGTCACGTCCTCTTCCCTCCACTCCGTTAGGCATGGAGACCATACTTCTGAGTGAGGCTGCCTGGTCCTTCATCGTACAAGCTCTCCTAACAATTGTTTGGTCAGCGAATCCGCATCAGGCTTGAGTAGATCATCCGGCACATTTTGTCCGTTAGCCACATAAGCAAGTTTAAGTGGAAAACGATGCAGCAGGTTAAACATCGGGCCACAGCTTCCGGTCTCATCCATCTTCGTAAAAATGACCTTATCCAGCCCATATTTGCTGAAATGCTCCGTTATTTGAACCATATCGGCACTTTTGGAAGTCATGCTCAAAACCAAAAAAGTTTCACTATTTTCCACAGGCGCGAGTAAGCTTTGCAGTTCTGAAACAAGCAACTCATTTCTGTAGTTTCTTCCGGCTGTATCCATGAAGATTAGATCACATTCCTCAAGACGGGAGATTGCACGTTGTGTATCACCTGGGGACTGTACGACCTCTAGCGGGACATTTAAAATGGATGCGTACGTTCTAAGTTGTTCTACCGCTGAGATACGATAAGTATCCGAAGTGATGAACCCTACCTTTCGCTGATTGTTGAACATCTGTTCAGCCGCCAGCTTGGCAATAGTCGTTGTTTTACCAACGCCAGTTGGCCCAGCTACATATACAATGCGTGTAGTTGGCAAAATACCCACGTCGATACGTTTCTCCAAAAAATGTGATATTTCTAATTGAACTGCTTGAACGGCTTCTGCTTCATCTAATTCTTTTTCAGAGAGCTTCGTCTGAACAACGTCAAACCAAGATTCCCATACTTCTGGCCAAATGTCTTGCTCCATCAACCTTTCTCGAAGAGCGTGGAACTCCTCTGGTAACGGATCTGCCGAAGCTCCTTGCTTAGACAACTTGGTCATCATCAGTTTGAGCTCCTGCAATTCAGACATCAGTTGGCCCTGCTGCGGATCGTTCGCCTGCTCCTGCTGCCCACTGGCAGATGTTAAACCCGAAAAATCCGCCCCTTGCGGTCGCGGTTTATGCTCGATACTCAAAAAAGATCTGCCGTTGCTCATGTCTGAACCGAGTTTACTCGATTCAGACACAGCTGTGGCATCCGTAGTTTTCTCTTGCACATTTTTTTCAGCGATACTCGCAGCCGATTCGTCAGAAGCAACGACAAACGAACGAGCCGTTTGTCGATATGCTTCAGGTACAAATGCGCGAGGTACGGGTGTAAATTGGTTTTGCACTTGCTTTGTTGCCTGTTTTTTTTCTTCCTTATCCACTGCTGCTACAACTTCGATCCTTTTCTTACGGAACATCCCCAGCACACCGCCCACCTTGATTTCCTTGGTGGACAGAATGACGGCATCACTTCCCAGGTCTTTGCGAATTTGAAGCATAGCTTCGGGCATGGTCTCAACGACGTATTGTTTTACTCTCATAAGTTCACCACCCCGACACTTTGGATTTCAACATTCGGCTCCAACTCACTATAGGAAAGAACTGGTATATCCTGCATGGTGCGTTCAATCACCTGACGCAGATACATACGAATGGTTGGAGAAGTTAATACAACAGGCTGCTGGCCCGACTGGATCAATCGATTAACTTGTTCAGTCAACTTTTGATATACACTTTGTGTTGAAGCTGGATCTAATGCAAGGTAACTGCCTTGATCCGATTGCTGTACACTCTCAGCAATTTTCTTCTCTAGACCAGGTCCAACAGTTATTACTCTGAGCGTCTCCCCTTTTTGGGAGAATTGCTGGGTAATCTGACGAGATAGGGATTGTCTCACGTATTCCGTCAGCACATCCGGGTCTTTGGTATACGTTCCGTAGTCCGCCAGTGTCTCGAAGATTGTAACCATATCACGAATGGAAACTTTCTCACGCAACAACTTGGCGAGTACTTTCTGTACATCTCCGATGGACAGGACGGATGGGATGAGTTCATCCACCAGCGCAGCATAATTCTCTCTGAGATTATCCACAAGTGCTTTCGTTTCTTGTCTGCCAAGTAACTCATGCGCATGCTTCTTAATCAATTCAGTCAGATGTGTGGCTACTACTGAAGGAGGATCTACAACTGTATATCCTGCAAGTTCAGCTCTGTCTTTGGTTACTTCATCTATCCATAAGGCTGGAAGGCCAAAAGCTGGCTCTGTCGTTTCAATCCCTGTAACAGATTCTTCTTCATAACCCGGACTCATGGCCAGATAATGATTCAACAACAGTTCTCCGCCGCCAACAACATTACCCTTAATTTTGATAACATATTCATTCGGTCTTAATTGGATATTATCCCGAATCCGGATAACCGGAACGACTAACCCCAGTTCAAGAGCACATTGCCTACGAATCATAATGATCCGATCCAATAAGTCTCCGCCCTGCTGGTTGTCTGCCAGAGGAATCAAACCGTAACCAAATTCAAACTCAATAGGGTCAACCTGAAGAAGGTTGATTACACTCTCCGGACTTCTAACTTCTTCAATCTGCTGCTCCTCTTCCATTTGCTCCTCTGCCTCTTGCTTCTGATTCAGATTATTCTGCATCCTCCATCCAGCAAAAGCCAGCAAACCTGCAAGCGGCAACGTTGTAATAATATGAATCGGTGTGAAAAAACCGAGCATTGCTATTACAAAAGCTACAATATAAAGGAGCGTCGGGTATGTAAACAATTGTCCCGTAATGTCATCGGCCAAATTCCCTTCCGATGATGCTCTAGTCACAATAAGACCTGCTGCTGTAGATATCAGGAGTGCAGGAATCTGGCTTACCAGTCCATCCCCGATCGTTAACACAGAGTAGGTAGACAGTGATTCTGCAAAATCGAGACCATGAACCGTCATTCCGATGATAAATCCACCAATGAGATTAATCAGGAGAATAATGATGCTCGCAATAGCGTCTCCTTTTACAAATTTACTCGCTCCATCCATGGCGCCGTAGAAGTCAGCTTCGCGTTCAATTTTGGAACGACGTTCACGTGCTTGCTGCTCGTTGATCAGACCAGCATTCAAATCTGCGTCAATACTCATCTGTTTACCAGGCATCGCATCGAGGGTGAATCGTGCTGCGACTTCAGCTACACGCTCTGATCCCTTCGTTATAACGATAAATTGAACCACGACGAGAATCAGAAACACAATGAATCCAATTGCGATCTGTCCACCAGCTATCCAGCTACCAAAGGTAGCGACTACCGAACCTGCGTCTCCTTCTCCCAGAATCAGTTTCGTTGTCGATATATTGAGTGCTAATCGAAACAACGTCGTGATCAGCAACAATGCAGGAAAGATGGAAAATTGCAGTGCCTCTTTGCTGTTCATTGCAACAAGCAATATCATCAGTGCAATTGAGATATTGATGACAAGCAACATATCCAACAACCAGGTTGGGATCGGGAGAATCATCATCAACACGATGCCGATGATACCCGCAAGGACAGCTATATCTTTTGTTTTCAATGAATGTACGGCCTCCGATCCCTTGTTATTTCGTTCTGCCCTTTAATTTATATACATAAGCCAGCACTTCGGCTACCGCTTGAAACAAATCAGCCGGTATGGCGTCACCAATCTCGGCTCTCTGGAACAATGCCCGTGCCAGCGGCTTGTTTTCCATTGTAATGACACCGTGCTCTTTGGCAATTTCCTTAATACGTAAGGCGACGTAATCCTGACCTTTGGCTATAATCTGCGGCGCTTCCATCTCCGAGCCTTCATACTTAAGCGCAACGGCAAAGTGAGTTGGGTTGGTGATAATCACATCCGCTTTGGGAACTTCCTGCATCATACGCTGAACAGCCATACGACGCTGACGCTCCCTGATTTTCCCCTTGATCAGTGGGTCACCTTCCATTTTTTTGTATTCGTCCTTGATGTCTTGCTTGGACATCCGAATGTTTTTCTCATAATCATACTTCTGATACATGTAATCGAATACTGCAAGTACCAGGAGTGCTACGGCAATTTTAATTCCCAAGTTTAAGGTAATCGAAGCAGCAAAATGAAGAATAGCATCCAGTGAAAAATGTGATAGTGAAGCAATATCTGATTGGTAACTTGTGATTGTACTGTAAACGAGAAAACCGATAATTGACATTTTTAGAATCGATTTAGCGAATTCCACCAAAGAACGGAGAGAAAAAATATTTTTGAACCCTTTGATCGGATCCAACTTCTCAAGTTTTGGCTTCAAACCTTCCCCTACAAGAAGAAAACCAACCTGCATGTAATTAACGATTAACGCAACAAGTACCGCACCTAGCAAAGCAGGAGCAAGCAACAGCATTATCTCGATACCATATCGCATCATCAGAGCGACAACATTCTCCCCCGTGATCTCCATACTGAGTCGATTTATGAAGATGTCCGTAAACAGTCGAACTATTCGTTCTTTATAAAAGTTACTGAACATCATCATGATCAAAAACGTGAATAGGAGAATGGATGCGCCGGACAGCTCCATACTTTTGACAACCTGTCCTTTTTTTCGCGTATCCTGTCTTTTTTTCGGGGTAGCCTTCTCTGTTTTTTCCCCCGCAAACATCTGGAGGTCGAGTTGATATTTCATTCGAATCTTGTCCTCCGTTTCACTCAGCCCGGCCTCTGTCCAATGGTCCCAAGCAAGTTTTCCATGGATCTGAACATTACTTCGAACAATTGACTAAACACAAAGGCAAAACTGGGAACCAGCAAAAGCAAAATAGCAAGCCCTACGAGTACTTTCAGTGGCATTCCGACGGCAAATACGTTAAATTGGGGAGCCGTCTTCGCCAAGAATCCCAATCCTACATCTGTCAAAAACAGAGCAACTACAATCGGCGCAGACATCTGAAAAGCCAACATAAATGATTGACCTAAGGTACGCACCAAAAATTCAGCAATACTTCCATCTGCCAATCGTAGAAAGAATACATTCGACAACGGAATCCAGCGATAACTGTATACAATGGCATCGAGCAGATAATGATGTCCGTTCATTGTCAGAAAGAGCAATACCGCAAAAGCATATTTGAAGTTACCTGTAAGTGGTGCAGAAGCGCCTGTCATTGGATCATATACGTTGGCCATACCAAAACCAATCTGAAGATCAATAAAGGTTCCTGCGGTCTGTATAGCCGTCATTAACAGATAAGCAACAAAGCCTAAGAGCAAGCCAATCAATATCTCTCGGATAACCAGCAGGATATAACTCAGATCTGTAGGTACAACCTGGTCTATGCCGTATACCATATACACCGTAAAGGTTACGAATGCCGATAAACCAATTTTAAGAGAATTCGGCACATTCCGAGCCGAGAAGACCGGCGCAGTTACAAAAAATGATGCTATTCGACAAAACATAAGCAGAGCGACAGGAAAACTTTGCAACAATGTCTCCATCTGCAACAGCCTACCCTATGTATCTGTATAAATTATCGAGAATGTTATACGTGAAATCGACCAGTATATTCAATATCCAAGGACCAAACAAAAGTACTGCCAGAAGTACAGCAATGATTTTAGGCACAAAGGCCAGGGTTTGCTCCTGAATTTGAGTGGTTGCCTGAAACACACTGATAATGAGTCCTACAACCAGAGCTAGAATAAGCATGGGTGCGCTGGCCAGCAGTGAAGTATAGACCGCTTTCCCGGCCAGACCGATAATAAACTCCGAAGTCATGACCGTCCTCCTTTAATATGCCGGCTCAAGTGTTAAAACTCAGCAACAGTGACTTCACGACCAGATACCAGCCATCGACAAGTACAAATAACAGTATTTTGAACGGTAATGAGATCATGACAGGTGGAAGCATCATCATCCCCATAGCCATGAGTGTACTCGCAACTACAATGTCTATAACCAAGAATGGAATAAAGATCATGAATCCCATCTGGAATGCTGTCTTCAACTCACTGATTGCATATGCCGGTACCATCACAGTAATCGGAATATCCTGGTATGTGCTTGGCTTTTCGGTTTGATTGTACTTCATAAACAGCAATAGGTCTTTCTCCCTAGTGTGAGAGAACATAAACTTCTTCATGGGATCCGCAGCTTTTTCCAACGCTTCGGTTTGTGTGATGTCTCCCTTGAGATAGGGCTGAAGCGCTACCTGATTGATGGACGACAACGTCGGTGACATGATGAAAAGTGTCAGAAAAAGTGCTAAACCGACCAGCACCTGATTGGGTGGCATTTGCTGCGTACCCAAGGATGTCCGCACAAAACCGAGAACGATAACAATCCGTGTAAAACTGGTCATCAGTACCAGCAAGGCTGGTGCGATACTAAGTACTGTGATCAACAGGATAATGGACAGTGAACTCGTACTTGGTGTACCCCCATCCCCGTTACCAATTTGAATATCAATATTCGGAATCGGTTCGGCAAAGGCAACAGTGACCGAGGCCAGACTGATGAGTCCTATGAAAAAACACGCCAACCAAATCTTTTTCTTCATGAATCCCTCGACCGATCTGTAGTATTGTCTTCTTCCAGGACCTTCTCCATCTTCTCTTTACGGTTAGGCATCTGCCGAAGTTTAGATTCAAACAGTTCGTGAAAAGAGGTTGTATCCTCGAGTTCCATTTCCCGTGGCGGTTCATCTTTGCGCAAGCGGGCTGCCAGCTTTGCAATGAGAGGCGAAAGGCTTCCCTGTTGAGCTGAAGCATCCCGTTCAAATGAATCAATGATTCGCTGTGCCTCTTCAAGATCCGAAACCTTATCCACCAGCTGTATGTCATCACCCACACCGAGTAGATAAACACTACCGCCAATTTCTATAATTTGCAGCGACTTGTTTGGTCCCAGTCCGACCCCACCCAAAATACGAATTGTGCCGTTCCGGAACCATCGCTGATTCCGTTTGTTCAGAAAACGAATCAGATAGACTATAAGAACCAGAATGACGGCCAGGACAACAATCACCCATACAAGCTGAAAATAATAATTGACTCCCGTGCCCACATCATCTGGAATCTTATCCTGAGCCATCATCATGTCTCTTAAACGCCCAGCGTTTTGCTGATTGCTTCGATAACGCGGTCAGATTGGAACGGTTTCACGATGAAATCTTTAGCTCCAGCTTGGATTGCATCAATAACCATCGCTTGTTGACCCATCGCAGAGCACATAATCACTTTTGCGTTAGCATCAATTTTTTTGATTTCTTTCAAAGCTGCAATACCATCCATCTCAGGCATGGTAATATCCATTGTAATCAGATCAGGACGAAGCTCCTTAAACTTCTCAATTGCTTGTGATCCATCCTGTGCTTCGCCAACGACCTCGTATCCGTTTTTGGACAAAATGTCCCGGATCATCATTCTCATAAATGCAGCGTCGTCCACGACTAAAATTCGGTTTGCCATCTTGATTCAAGTCCTCCCTAAATTGTGCTTATTGTAATTTCTGAATTCGGTCCCATTGGCTTACGATATCTATAACACGAACACCAAAGTTTTCGTCGATTACGACAACCTCACCTTTGGCAATTAACTTGTTATTCACCAAAATATCGACAGGTTCACCGGCCAGCTTGTCCAGCTCGACAATTGAACCTTGTGACAGTTCTAAAATATCCTTAATTTGCTTCTGGGTCCTTCCTAATTCTACGGTGACTTTAAGGGGAATGTCCATCAATAAATTCAAATTGTTTTCGTCTACCTGGCCGAACGCCCCATTTTGCAAATTAGCGAATTGAACCGGTTGTACGTTTACATTCCTATTCGGCACACCGCCGTAATGCTGCGGTACACCATAAGGTTGCTGCGGAGGCATGCCATACGGCTGCTGTGGCGGCATTCCTTGCGGCATCCCCATTGGAGCCTGTCCATAGCCATTATAATCTTGAACAGGCGGCTGTTGTGCCTGTGACGGTGCCTGTTGCTGAACCGGAGGTTGCTCAGGGGCAACCGGTACTGCTGCTGGTACTGGCTCTGGAGTAGACGCAACTGGTGCACTAGCAGTAGACTCTTGAGCCCCTCCAATCAACATCTCTACCATTTCTTTGGCAAAATGCACTGGAAGCAGCTGCATAAGATTGGAATCAATTAGGTCACCAATCAACAGACGAAATGATACCTGGATCAACGTCTCATCTTCTGGAAGATTGCTGACTCCCTCACCACTTTCCATATTGAGAATATCAATTCCCGGAGGAGAAATATTCACGAAACGGTTAAAGATTGTGGACATGGAAGTAGCAGACGAACCCATCATTTGATTCATCGCTTCCTGTACTGCACTGATATGGATTTCATTTAGTTCTTCATCAACCGGATTTCCTTCGCCGCCAAGCATCAGATCAGCTATGACTTGAGCATCCCGTTTTTTGATGACTAGCGAGTTAATCCCTTCAAATCCATCCACATAATTCACATGTACTGCAACGTGAGGTTTAGGAAAGGCTTCATCAAACTGTGTCCGACTGATGATGGACACCTTAGGTGTTGTAATATCTACTTTTAGGCCCAATAGCGTGGACAAAGCTGTCGCCGCACTACCAAAAGTAATGTTACCAATTTCCCCCAAGGCATCCTGTTCCAGCTCGGTCAAAAAATCATCAACTGTTTTCTCAGCCGGTTCCGAACTGTTCATCGATTCCGATTGTCTGAGCAAAGCATCGATTTCTTCTTGGGATAAATAATCCTTACTCGTCAAATTCTTCAACTCCTTCGGTGACAATCTTGTCTATTTGCACAGCCACACGATCCTTGATCGTTCCCGGGCTACCCATGTACTTCAGCCTGTCTCCAACTTTAATGGACAATCCCTCATCAACGGGTTTGTTCAACGTAATGACATCGCCAACCGACAGACCCAAAAATTCAGCAATCGAAATTCTGGATTCTCCCAACTCCGCAACAACGGGTAATTTGGCTTTGTTCACACGCTCTTTGAGAGCATCATATTCTTCCGGAGCTCTCGTCTTTTTCTCCGAAACAAACCACTGATGAGTCGACAACCGAGACATAATAGGTTCAAGAACGACATGCGGGATACACAAATTGATCATGCCTGTGGTGTCACCGATTTTGGTACTCAGTGAGATCAAAGCAATGGTCTCATTGGGAGATACAATCTGCATAAATTGCGGATTGGTCTCCAGCGCTTCCATCCTTGGAGAAATATCCAGCACCGTCTTCCATGCTTCCTGCAAACTCTCAAACGCACGGCTGAAAATCCGCTCCATAATCGTCGTCTCAATTTCCGTCATCGATGCGATCTTTGTCGGTGCATTTCCTGTTCCGCCAAGCAGACGATCCAGCATTGCATAACCCACGTTGGGATGAACCTCCATCACCATCCGTCCCTGTAATGGCTCCGCCTCAAATATGTTCAATATCGTCATCTTCGGAATAGAACGGATAAACTCGTCATAAGGCAACTGTTCAACCTGAACGACATTGATCTGAACGAACGTCCGCAGTTGGGCTGAAAAATAAGTGGTGAGAAAGCGTGCAAAGTTTTCGTGAATACGGGTCAAGCTTCGAATATGATCTTTAGAAAAACGAACTGCCCGCTTAAAATCGTACGATCTAATTTTCTTTTGAGTTTCTTCCTTTTTCAATTCCTCGGCATCCATCTCACCAGAGGAAAGGGCAGCTAATAGGGCGTCAATCTCATTTTGTGATAATACATCCACCATGTTCTCACCCCCTTACAGATTTACAGCGTGTCCTGTTCATTACATTGGCGCCATCACAAAAGCAGAAAAACTAGTGCTGGCCAGCTTACCTTCTGGCAAAGCTTCATTAATAAGCTCGGTCAATTTTTTATTAAATTGAATGCGACCTTTCGCTGTTGCCAGCTCATCCGACTTGGTATCCGCAAAAGTCTGGATGATAATAGGCTTCACCGTGATTTCCTTGATTTTCTCAAAATCTTCTTTAGCCTTTTTGTCGGACAATTTGAAAGAAAAACTTACAACTACAATATGGTCTATATCAGCCAAATTGGTTTTAATTTCTCCAAGCTCTGAGGAAACTGCAACAATCTCATCCGCAGTCATCTTCTTCTCTGCAGCAGCGGCTGCCGTATGTGTATCATTCTTATTTCCGTTCTGTCCTGTCATAAATACAAACACAACCACCACAATCAGTGTTATAGCTAGCAAGCTTGTTGCAAGCCATGGCAACATCTTTTTCATCAGGACTCCTCCGTTTGCTGCACTTTAATAGTGGCTGCCTGAACCCCGATTTCACGGTTGTAATCTTTAATTTTGGAAATAACCTCATCGGCCTTCTCAAGCACAATAAGTCTCTTTCCGGTTACCAGAGTAATATACGTGTCTGGTGTCTCTTCGACAATTTCAACCATCAGCGCATTTAACCACATGGGAGAACCATTTAACCGCGTAACCGAAATCATGCTAAGCCCCCTCGATCAGAGTGGAGGAGCAAGCCCCCCCACGCATTAAAAATTGCTAATCAGTTATTAACGTTTCAGGTTAACAACTTCCTGAAGTACTTCATCGGACGTTGTAATAATCCGTGAATTCGCCTGGAATCCACGCTGAGCCACGATCATTTCTGTGAATTCACCAGTTAGATCCACATTGGACATCTCAAGTTGCCCTGCAATAATGGAGCCTGTTCCATTCTCAGCATCATTTGCTGTTAAAGAAACAAGTGCGCCGTCAGGATTGGCATTGGCAGTCATCCGGTAAAGGTTACCCCCTATTTTTTCTAGACCTTCAGGGTTGACCACTTTCCCAATCCCCAGCTGAGTTTCACTTTCGATTGTTCCATCAGCCATGGTCTGGTTAATCATACCGTTCTGGCCGATTGTAAAGGAAACGACATCATCAGCAATTGTGATTGGTGCACCTTCACTGTCTAAAACAAAGAGGCCGTCAGATGTAACCAGATTACGATCCGCATCTACGTGAAAATCACCAGCACGAGTTAGGAATGGAACTTCCTGATCCTCCGCCATCGCAACCAGAAAGAAGCCATCTCCATTAATGCGCAAATCTGTTGGATTGTTTGTTGTCATAGGACTTCCTGCAAGATGCAATGTGTCAATAGACCCTACAGAGACACCCAAACCGATTTGCTTCGCATTCACACCACCTGTTGGAGTATCCGTCGGTGCAGTCACCCCTGCTGTGGTCTGACTCATAATATCTTTGAACATGACACGGCTACCTTTAAAACCAACCGTATTCACGTTCGCAATATTATTACCGATAACATCAAGTTTCGTTTGAAAACCCCGCATCCCGGAAACGCCTGAGTACATTGATTTCAACATTTTTAAAAATCCTCCCAGCCTTAATTTGGTTACCGCGTCAGTCGGTCAGCGGCATTCCGGCTCCCGAGAAGGGCCAGCCGGTCAAGAAATGATTACAGCACTATCAATCTGGGTGAATACATTATCCTTCATGCTTTCACTATCCATGGCTGTAACGACAGTACGATTTTTGACATTAACGATAAAAGCCATATCTTTCATCAAAATCAAGGATTCCTTGGCTCCTTTGGCAGCAGCCTTATCCAGTGCAGTTCCAATCTGCTGCATCTGCTCAGTCTTGAGTTCAATACCGCGCTGTTCCAACCTTTTGGCAGCATGATTACTCAATTTCAGGAGGTTGTCTTCCAATACCTGTGCAAAAGGGCGTTCAGGTACATTAGACGTTTCTCCTGCTTTGGAGCGATTATGCAAATTCGGTGTAATTGGACCTGTATACAGTTGGCCTACTGTTATCCGATCACTCATAACGTGTTTCCGTTATCTTCAGGCTGTGCTGATGGTTCTTGTTCATTGGTTTCGTTCGTTTCAGCTGAATCTTCAGCGTTCTGAACAGGATTTTCATTTTCCTCAGCCTGTGTTGGATTGGTTACCTGAATAATTTCATCCAGCTTAATTTCGTCTTTGCCCACTTTTGCGTACTGAACACCATCTCGTACGATAATAGAATCCACAATACCTTGACGGAGTGTTCCGTTATCCTCTTTATTAGAAGAAAGCCAACTGATCTCGCGGCCAATCATGCCAGACACTGTCCCAAGAGACTGATTCAAAGTCTTGAGCTGAGACGAGATATTCACCAGTTGTTCTACCGAACTGAACTGAGCCATCTGAGCGATAAATTCCTTATCTTCCATTGGCTGCATCGGATCCTGATTTTGTAGCTGAGTGATCAATATTTTAAGAAACTGATCCTTGCCCAGCTCTTTTGTTGCAGCGCTTGTTGTAGCTTTATTCGCTGCCGAATAGTTAGGCCAGGTATTATTGGTAGAAATCGCTTCATTAGCCATATTTTCACCTCATTTCTATTTAAGCTTCTGCTGTAAACGTGTCTCTCCGCAGGTCGTTGCCTTCCTCATGTTCACTACGCCAGTTGCGCAATTCTTCCTGGAGAGTTGCTGTAGTTACAGCATCATCCGATTGTTCTTCACGTTCGCGTGAGCGACGTTGCTGCTGAGAATTGCTTCCTGGCTGGCGTCCCCCATCCTGGTACATTTGTGAACCAAGTGAGCTGTTCTGGGTAACTTCAAGTCGTTCCACTTGAATGCCTTGAGCTTGAAGCGAGCTACGCAGTTGCATCATTTGCTGTTCCAGCATGTCTTTCGCCATCGTATGCTCAGTCATAAACCGTGCAACCAATTGTCCGTTTTGCAAAGTAATTTGTACATCCAGCTTACCTAGATGCTCCGGACGTAGTGAGATAGTTGCCTCTGAAAAACCCTTTTGCTGCACGATATCCAGCTTGTTCACAACAAATTGTGTCATCTCTTTTGCAAACTGGGATGCTTGCATGACAGGTTCAGCCGGTTTACCGGCTGATGTACCTGATGAACGTAAGGACAACTCTCCTGCCGTAATAATACTTGAATGGTCCACTTCTCCTACTTCATTCGCTGTAGGTGCTGAATCCGTTTCAACTGAAACTTTAGGTCCAGTATTTGAAGCGGCCGCAACAAGAACTTGTGATGCCACTGAGTCTTGCTTGGACGTTTGATTTGTTGGAGCCACTTGCACAGACTGATCCTTAGCCACTGCTAATGTATCCAGAATGGATTTAAGTTCAGTCCACCCTTTGTTAAGACTGGTGTCAACGCCAGCATCTTGCAACTGATTTTGAAGAGATTGAAGCAGGTGCTTAAATTCTGGAGCGTTCTTGATAACAGTACTATCAGGCTCATTCATACTCGCAATTAACTGTGTGAGTACATCCTGTAATACAAAGCGCACTGCTGCTGGATGTTCCGCCAGATCAATTGCTGATGCTGCATTACCCGCTTCACTTGTAGGCTCATCAGAACCTTCGGCTTGAGTACCAGGATTAGCATCTAATTGAGCATACATCTGCTGAATCAGACTTTGTAAATCCCCTAGTAGTGACGGATCATTTTCCAAAGCTTCATCTAGCGAATCCAAATCTGCGAATAACGAACTCAAGATATCGGTGATCGATGTTTGTTCTCCATCTTCACTAGCTGCAAAGGTAAACATAAGCGGATTCGCTGTTAAGCTCCCTGCTGCAGCCGAGCTATTCTCCCCCGTTGCACCACCATTCAATGATTGGGCAAGAGTTTGTAGAAAATCACCGCTACCAGCAGTTGCACCTTTGGAACCAGTTCCAGCTGTCTGAGCTGCTCCTGTTGTCTTGGCGGATGATGTGGATGTCATTTGATATACTATCGACATTTGTTTTCACCTCCTCTCCTTAATAAACAGACGCTACTACTCTTACTTGTTACCCATTAATTTATTTAATATTTTTGCAGTTTCAACTGAATTTTCAGTCGACATATTTTCAAGCAATTGAGACCGTGTAGCATCATCTACAGAATTTAAAATGGTCAAGGTTTTGTCCGGACTCAGCTTATAAGTTTCGAGTAACAGCTTGGCTCCACTAGAGGCCGACATGGAAGCAAACGTTTGACTAAGCTGATTTTTATCCAAATTTTTGGAGTTAGTCGTAGATGCTGTAGATGTCGTTGCAGTTTCTTTCTTTAAGCGGGATTGCAGTGCATCCAGGGCCAGATCACCGGATGGTTTTGCATCCTTCATCATCATCGTGACATCAGCCGCTGTTTTTGGGTCCATTTTTTCCAGCACCTTGGTTCGTGCAGCCGATTGCATCGCACTCAGAAGCAGCACCATCTCTTCATTCGTCATATTTTGCAAAATCGGTGCGGCCTTACTGGGACTCATGTCCGCATACATCTTAGCCAAATCTTTAATTTGTTTCTGATAATCAGACTCGGTCTCTGGATTCCGCACAGCGGTTTCAACCGCTTTTTCCGCATCATCCAATTTCTTTTGCAAATCACTTGCTTTTTTCGCCTCTGTGGTCGTGGCATCCTTCGCTGCTTTAAGCTCTGTCTCTTTCTCGCTTAATTGTGCCTTCAGCTTATCTATTGTCGCTTCTGCACTCTCGACCTGCTGCTCGCTCTTCTCCAGTTTCTTTTTCTCCGGATCTAGCACAGGATCAGGCACCCAGTCCTTTACGATAGGAATTTTGTTAGCTACTCCAAGCAGGTTGTTGCGAATATCTACATTAAATAGAGTGAGCAAAACACCCAACAAAACCACAGTGAACACAATTGGGATTGAAATCATCAGAAACTTTTCCCAACCGCCGCTCGACTCTTTTTCCATATCTGTGTCTTTAACAGCCATTGTTCTTTCCTCCTTCACGAGACAACTTCGCGTCCGGCCACATCAATTCGCGCGTCCGGCTTTGGCAGCGAAGCGTACAGTAGCCATCTCGTCCAGATCGTTCTGTTCCCGGAGGAGCATCTCCTGCTGAAATTTGATTTTGGCCTTGTCTCTCGCCCCAAGCCATACTTTTTCGTCCATCATTTTGCCGTTCAGAAACGTCTGATTCCGTTGCACATTGACCTCAGCATGTCTGACATCACTACTTTTGCGTGAAATGCACTCGTCAAGGTGATGGACATAACGCTGCATCTCCTGCAAGCTGGATACGGAAGCCGTACTTTTCGTAGTGGATTGAATGACATCAATCAGTTCCTTTTTATCATTCAATAGTTGTAAAAGATGCTCTTCCTCAGTCTGAAGTTTCCCGATCGCTGTGGATAACATCCACTCCGCTTGCGTTTTTTCATTGCTTTTCAGGTCAACAACCTTCTGGAAATGATATCGAAATTTCATCGTTTACCCATTCATCTCCTTGCAAATTCAAGAATCAAACGTTCCTGCACTTCACTCAGCGTTACTTTTTCATCGACTTTCTGCCTTGTAAAATTCCAGATGCTATCAATCTGGTCTATCGATTCATCAATGGCAGCATTTGAACCTCTTTGATAAGCCCCAATGTTAATTAAATCCTCTGATTCCTTGTACACAGCCATCAGTCTCTTCATATTATTAACGGCTTCCAGCTGCTCTTCAGGAGCAATATCCTTCATAACCCGACTAATGCTCGCAAGCACATCAATGGCAGGGAAATGACCTTTGTTTGCGATGGACCGATTCAGTACAATATGACCATCCAAAATACCTCTTACCGCATCTGCAATCGGTTCGTTCATATCATCCCCGTCGACAAGGACGGTGTAAAAAGCAGTAATCGAACCTGTGGGTCCAGTCCCCGCTCGCTCAAGCAACTTGGGTAAACTCGCAAAAACAGAAGGAGTGTATCCTCTCATTGCAGGAGGTTCTCCCACGGCAAGTCCCACTTCCCTCTGTGCCATGGCATAACGTGTAACGGAGTCCATCATCAACATGACATTCATGCCTCTGTCTCTGAAATACTCCGCAATCGTAGTTGCGATGACCGCGCCCTTGATTCGAATCAGAGCAGGTTGATCAGAGGTAGCGACAATAACGACAGATCGTTCCAGTCCTTCCGGACCCAGATCCCGTTCAATAAAGTCACGAACCTCACGGCCCCGCTCGCCTACCAAAGCAATTACATTGACGTCTGCTGCTGTATTGCGGGCGATCATACCCATAAGCGTACTTTTACCAACACCTGATCCGGCAAATATGCCGACCCTCTGTCCTTTGCCAACCGTCAACAGACCGTCAATGGCTCTCACACCTACACTCATCGTTTCGAGTACCCGTGGTCGGTCCATCGGATTCACTGGCGTATTGGATGTGGAGTACATCGGCATTCTGGAGGGTAACAAGGAACCGTCCAAAGGTTGTCCCAATCCATCTAACACTTTACCAAGCAATTCTGATCCAACCTGAACCCCAAGTGGTTTACCCGTTCCGACCACATCACATCCAGGACCAATGGATTGAAGTTCACCGAGTGGCATGAGCAAAACTTTGTTATCCCGAAACCCGACAACCTCTGCCTGAAGTGGCTTGGCAGATTTTCCAGGGTAAATGTAACATACATCACCAATGCTGGCATCCGGACCTTCCGACTCAACCATAAGACCAATGACCTGAGTGACCTTACCGTTAATGCGAACGGGATCAAATTGCTTAAGATGTTCCATGTATCGCTGTGAGCTAAGAATCTTCATGTTGATTTTTTCGCCCCTCATCCTCAAGTGCTATGCGGATCAGTTCTTTTTTAATTTCAGCGAGCTGGGTATCAATTCTGGCATCTACGCTTCCAAACGACGACCGTATAACACATCCCTTATCTTTTACCGTAGCATCAGGCAAAATCTGCAATTCTGCCTGAGAGTCAATTGCCATAGCCAACTCTTCACGTGCAGCCTGCACAAAAGCAAATTGATCAGGTGCCACACATAAGGTGATCATCCCCTGTTCACGTTTGCGAGACAAACTCTGACGAATTAGTTCAAGCGTATGTTCTGGTTCAACCGAAAGTTGTTTGTCAATCACCTTCTCAGCGATACCACAGGCGAGATCCACAAGGAAAGGCTCTGCTTCCTGAATAATCTGATCTTTGGCAACGTAAGCTTCTTCAAGCACCCCGCGTGCTTCCTTCATCATCTCTTCGATCTTCACCTGGAGATCCAGTTCAGCCTGTACTTTGCCTTCTTCAAAACCCTGCTGGAAACCTTGTGAACGAAGCGCTTCAGTCAGATGTTCATCCTGCTGACGCTGCTCCTGCCACCAGCTATCTATCAGTTCTCGGGCTTCTTGAAGCAATCGCTCCGCTTCCTCCGAAGCATCACGTACCTGCTTTTCTGCAAACTCCTTGGCATCCTCCAGCATCTCCGCGGTAAGACGTTGTGTTTCTTCGTCCACGCGTGCCTGAAGCATCTCAGCTTCAGAACCTTCAGCACGTTCACCATCTAACTCCGCATCAGACTCCGGTCCACCATAATGATGATGATTTTCGAGTCGTTTGCGGTCATCAACCGGTACATACTGGAAAGATTTAATCAAATTAGACAATGATATCATCTCCTCCACCGCGAGCGATAATGATCTCACCAGCTTCTTCCAATCTACGGATCGTTCCTACGATACGGGTCTGAGCTTCCTCAACATCACGCAACCGAACGGGTCCCATGAATTCCATTTCTTCCTTGAATGTCTCGGACATCCGTTTCGACATATTCCGGAATATAGCATCCCGTACTTCTTCGCTTGCCACTTTGAGTGCCAACTGCAAATCTGCGTTGTCGATATCCCGGATAATACGCTGGATCGAACGATCGTCAACATTGACGATATCTTCGAATACAAACATGCGTTTTTTGATTTCTTCTGCAAGTTCCGGGTCTTGAATTTCCAACGAGTCGAGAATAGTACGTTCCGTACCACGGTCGACGCCGTTCAAGATCTGAACGATGGATTCGATACCACCCGCATTTGTATAATCTTGCGTAACAGTAGAAGATAATTTCTGTTCGAGCACCCGCTCCACTTGAGAAATGACTTCTGGAGACGTACTGTCCATAACAGCAACTCTGCGTGCTACATCGGCTTGCTTCTCTTGTGGTAACGAGGACAAGATTGCTGCTGCCTGCTCAAATTGCAGATACGATAATACCAGAGCAATCGTTTGCGGGCTTTCGTTCTGAATGAAGTTCAATATTTGATTCGGATCCGCCTTACGCGCAAAGTCAAAGGGTCTAACTTGCAGCGTAGCCGTCAAACGGTTAATAACTTCAAGTGCTTTTTGCGACCCGAGTGCTTTCTCCAGAATTTCTCTCGCGTACGTAATACCGCCCTGTGAGATATATTCCTGTGCCAAACAGATCTGGTGGAACTCAGACATAATCATATCTTTTTCAGAAGCATCCACTTTGCGAACATTGGCAATTTCCAACGTCAGTTGTTCGATTTCCTCGTCCCGCAAATGTTTGAAGATTTGAGCGGATACTTCCGGACCTAATGTAATCAACAAAATTGCTGCTTTTTGTCTTCCAGTCAAACCTTGACTGCTTGCCTTCGCCAATGCGTTCACCTCTATTCGTCAGCCAGCCACGTACGCAGCAGATTGACGAATTCGTCTGGCTTTTTCTTGGCCAAACTCTCCAATTGTTTGCGCACTTGACTTTCGTTCGTTACACTGTCCAACGTAATGGACGGAAACTCTGTTGCTACTGGAAGAGGAATGTCCTCTTCTTCTATTTCGTTTTGTTTGCGACGACGGCGCACTAACAAAATAACAACCGTTGCAATCAATGCTGCCACCAGTGCTCCTATGCCCCACATCATTCCGGTGGAAAGCTTGAAGCCTGTATTTGTTGCCGCAGCAGTCTGGAAACCTTGAGACATTACCGAAACTTTTTTGGCCAAGTCTGCGTCACTTATTACAGTGCCTGAGTCCGCCAATGATGCACGAACAATGTTAACCAAAATATTTTCAATTGCATCCTGAACCGGAGCTTGTAATTCTGTTTGTCCTGCAGGTGGTTCAACCGCGACGTTAATGGTTAAATCTTTTACAGTGTATGGACTGGAAACGATATCTTTAACAATTCGGTTGACATCGTAGTTTTTGGTGCTGGATGTTTCCTCCGAGGTTGAGTTTCCTGATGCATCCGATGATGGATAACCCGGAACTTCCTCTTGACCTGTGCCAGCAACACCGCCTGTCGGATTGCTTGCCCCAGTGTAACTCTTTTGAATCTCTTGCACACTAATCTCGATGCCTTTCATATTATCTACATCGACCGGTTCAACCAGGTTTTCTTTCCGTGTTTCCTTGTCAAAATTAAGCTTGGAAGCAACCAGAACATTGACGTTCTCGTCACCCACAATCTGTGAAAGAAATTGTTTCACATTATTGCGAACATCATTTTCGAATTTCTTCTGTAACGCCATGTTTTCTTGGACTTCAGAAGATAATCCCCCGCTACCACCTCGGGCCGTAGGAATCAGTTCCGCTTCATCCGTGTTCGTAATCGTTATGTTTTCAATAGGTAGATTGGGAATGGCTGTTTTGACCAAATTAAAATATCCATCTACCGCAGCCTGATTGGGGTGATAACCCGGTTTAAACTGCAGGGCCACTGATGCTGATGCTTTATCCTGCTCTTCTAGGCCAGCAAAGATATTATCTTTTGGCATATTGACCAGTACTTTAGCATCCTGTATGCCTTGCATCCGTTGAAGCAACTGCTCCACTTCTCCGTTCAATGCGTTGTTATACTTCACATCGAACTCTTTATCCGTCATCCCGATTGGAGATGATGACTCCTCAAAAGACTTATATCCTAATGAACCATTCTGAATAATTCCTTGTGATCCGATATTTACTTTTGCAATAGCAACATCCGTGCTCGGTACAGATATGGTCTTACCGTCTGCACTTAATTTGTATGGAATACTGGAGGAATCAAGATAACTAATGACGCCTGCAGAGTCACTTGCATTCAAATCCGTGAAAGCAACTTCATATTCCGTCTTTGACAATTGCATGGTTAGTACAACTGCAGCCAAAATTAAAAACAGGAATGTGGAAATAAATAATACTTTTTGCTTTTTGCTAAAACTATTCCAATACTGGGATGCCTTATCCCTGTATTGGGCAATTCTCTCATTCACTCTGTCACCCCATCCGAAACTTTGCTTGGTCTGTCCCTCCGCAATCTCTATAGGTTCTAAAGTTTAACGGTCAGGAGCAGCATCGCAGCTGCTTGTTGTAGTAATCAGCGCTGTTGTCGAAGCGCATTTAAATCAATTTACAATTGCGTACGCATAATCTCCTGATATGCTTCGACTACTTTGTTTCGGACTTGAGTCGTAAGTTGAAGACTCAACAGGGCCTGTTCAGAAGCGATCATCACCTGATCAACGTTCACTTTTCCAACCAGGAATTGGTTTGACATTTCATGTGCTTGGGTCTCCTGTGCAGCTACAGACCCTAGCGCATCCTGTAGGTATGTACCGAAGCTCTGAATGGTTTCGGCTGGTGTAGATGGTTTACTTTGTGCCGTACTTTGCATCTGAAGCGGTTGAATCCCCTGTGTGCTAAACATGTTGTTCTGAATCATTAATGTCCCTCCCTTTCATTTCTGTTCTTTGGTTTTATGGATATTTCCACCTTTAAGCCGTTAACTAGGCTCTTCCAATCTCCAATGCTTTGGATATCATTGCTTTGGTTGAGTTCAAAGCTGTGACGTTTGCTTCATATGAGCGTGAAGCCGAAATCATGTCCACCATTTCTTTCGCGATATCCACATTAGGCATATACACATACCCCTCAGCGTTGGCATCCGGATGTGTAGGGTCGTAGACCGGTTTCAGAGGGGACTGATCTTCACGAATCTCCGACACTCTAACTCCCTCTCCAGACCCACCGCTTTTCATCTGATTTTGAAGCAAGCTGTTGAAAGAAGTTTTGTTAGGTTCAAGCACAACCATCTTGCGCTTGTAAGGAACTGCCTCGCCGTTGGTTACACTCGCGCGCGTCGTCTCCGCGTTGGCAATGTTGGAAGATATGACGTCCATCCGCAAACGCTGAGCCGTTAGAGCCGATGCACTAATACTGAAACTGTTACTGATGTTCACCTAAGTTATCTCCCTTCGACTCCAACACGCATCATTTTGATCTGTTCATTCACTTGCTGAATATAAGCGTTGTAACGCAGCTGGTTCTCCGCCAGAAGACTCATTTCTTTGTCTACATCGACGTTGTTCTGGTTGTTATTCATGGATGTTGACTGGTCCATATTAACTACTGGTGTAGGTATGGAAGAGGAAGGACCTATGACAAAATGCCTTGAATCCGTTACTTTTCCTTTAAGAACAGGCATGTCTCCATTCATTTGTTCCTGCAGCATTTCTTCAAAAGCAACGTCCGAACGCTTGAAATACGGGGTGTCCGCATTCGCAATATTGTCAGCAATCGTTCGTTGTCTAATGTTGGAAGCATCGAGTGCACCTTGTAACCTTTGAAAACTAATATCATTCAAAAGATTCATAATCGCCCTCCTCTCTTTAGAAATTATGGAAATAGATTCAATCTTTTTCCGTCAGGATGCTTATGTTTTTTCGACAAAAAACATTCGCTTTTACACGGTTTTCTAGGACTTAAGTAGAATTAACTCTGATGTTGTCGTATAACATAAGTTTCTTCGAGATTGGGATATATTACAATAAGAAAAAAGCCCTATCTTTTCTGAAAGACAGAGCTTTTTGTGTATTTTCTGCAAATTATGAATTTTTTCGTAAATGTTGGGGCCCAAAACAAAAATAAGCTTAAGTGCTCGATATGAGCTCTTAAACATTCTTAAAATTTATACTATGCTTCTATACGATTCAGTACATCATAATAATACAAACAAGGAATCCATCGTAAAGCTTCAAACGATTTTCTATTAGAAAAATTTACCGATATAATAAGCTTTTTTATAATTTCCCTTAGAAACTTTTCTATTCTATGAAATTGCTAATTGACAAAATATCCGTTTCGAATTATTTGTTTCAGCTTAATATCTAAAACACTTTTTTAACATTTAAACAGAGCAAGCTTATTTAAATTTCACAAGAATATTATGTCACATCCGCAATACCATCTCATTCACTTTTTGCGCATTTATGCAAATATTTCTCAAGCTTCTGATTAAACCGATAACCAGACTTGGAAAAACAAAATCCTTTTATTGGAATTTATAGAATTATCAAATATGTGTTGTCAGCACGTCTTTAGGGTTTAATTACATTATCTCTGCGGCACAAGTCCTAGATTATCTTTCATCTTATACAACTCCATCTTTTTTATCGGTTGCGATACGGCATTATATTAGGATAAAACAAAAATAAACGGCATACATCTGGATCGAATAAAGTCTTCTACAGTCAGAACCAGGACCAAATATCCTATTTCCGTGTAGTTGTTTGATCTTTATTCATCCATTGTATACCGTCATCCAACCTACAATCACACCATGAACAGAGCTCTACACCTGTGTTACAAGATATATTGACTTAAATCACGATCAAGTGCAATGTCATTCAATTTCTCACGTACATATTCCGGAGTGATTACCATACGCTCCAGCGTAAGTTCTGGCGCTTCAAAAGACAGATCTTCAAGAAGTTTCTCCAGAATAGTATGCAAACGCCGTGCACCGATATTTTCCGTATTCTGATTCACGTTCTCAGCCAGCTTGGCAATTTCACGAATGGCATCATCCGAGAATTCAATCTCAATATTCTCTGTACGCAGCAAATCCACATACTGCTTGGTTAACGCATTTTTAGGTTCCGTAAGGATTGATACAAATTCATCAAGCGTCAGGCTGTTCAGTTCCACACGGATCGGGAAACGCCCCTGGAGCTCTGGAATAAGATCCGAGGGTTTGGCTACGTGAAAAGCACCAGCTGCCATAAACAGGATATAATCCGTTTTGACAGGGCCATACTTCGTCATTACCGTAGATCCTTCCACGATTGGCAGAATGTCACGCTGTACACCTTCACGGGATACATCGGGGCCGCTGCCGCGTCCCTGACTGGCAACTTTATCAATTTCGTCAATGAATATGATACCTGTCTGTTCCGCCCTGCGAATGGACTCCTGAGTAACATCATCCATATCAATCAACTTGCCCGCTTCTTCCTGAATCAATACTTTACGAGCTTCCTTAATCGCCAGTTTACGTTTTTTGGTACGACGTGGCAATAAACTACCAAACATCTCCTGCATGTTCATCCCCATCTGATCATTTCCTTGACCAGCGAACATGTCCATCATGTTTGGCGTGGTATCTTCCACATCAATCTCGATAACGTCATCTTCCAGCTTGCCAGATAACAAATCAAATTTGATTTTACGTCGCCGTTCAGCTACTCCCGTATCCGGTTCCTGCTCATCGGTTTCTGGCGTGTTGTTGCCATTATTTCCAAAAATCATTTCGAACGGATTCCGCTGATTTTTGGATTTGGATTGTGAAGGGGCCAAAATATGTACGATCCGCTCATTGGCAGCCTCTTCCGCTTTGTCCTTAACCTTTTCTGTGCGTTCCAGCTTGACCATCCGCAGCGATGTTTCAATCAGATCACGAATCATAGATTCCACATCACGGCCAACATAGCCCACTTCCGTGAACTTCGTAGCTTCCACCTTTACGAATGGAGCTCCTACCAACTTAGCCAGTCGGCGTGCAATCTCTGTTTTACCAACACCAGTAGGTCCAATCATCAGAATATTTTTAGGTACAATATCATCTTGGGTATTTTCGGGCAAAAGGCTACGGCGATAACGATTGCGAAGGGCGACCGCTACCGATTTTTTAGCCTGTTTTTGACCTACAATGTACTTATCAAGCTCTGCAACGATTTGTCTTGGCGTTAACGCTTGAGTATCCATATAGCTTCCCTCCTACCAGTATGTGAACCTTGTTTATGAGATAGAACGTTATAAACTTACCTACAAGAACAAAGAATCTCCACGAAGTAACTGGAGCCGATTTAATCATCATGCCCCATAACGGGAGATTGCTTTTCTTACAACTCTTCAACAATTATATTATTGTTGGTATATACGCATAACTCTGAAGCAATCTGGAGTGATTCACGAGCAATGTCTTTTGCTTCCAGATCCACTGCATGACGTTTTAACGCACGCGCAGCAGATAACGCGAAGTTTCCTCCCGAGCCAATAGCGATAACATCATCATCCGGCTCGATTATTTCGCCACCACCAGAAATCAGCAGCATACCTGTCTTATCCATAACAATAAGGAGTGCTTCCAGTTTGCGCAAAATCCGATCCTGGCGCCAATCCTTGGCAAGTTCTACCGCTGCACGCTGCAGATTACCATGATGTTCCTCCAGCTTGCCTTCGAATTTCTCAAACAAGGTAATGGCATCCGCCACGGAACCGGCAAAACCGGCGACAACCTGTCCACGATACAAACGTCTAACCTTTTTGGCTGTATTTTTCATCACAACACTTTGCCCCATGGTCACCTGACCATCACCGGCAATGGCTGCTTTGCCATTATGACGAACTGCACAGATCGTTGTAGCATGAAATGACATATCCATGATATCAGCCTCCTCCCACGATTAATTTACACGCGTTCCGGAACGGTTAGACCTTCTGCTGCTGCAAAACGGGCAATGCCGTCCAGTGCACGCTGCGCAAGTGCTTCATTCTTTTCCTTTTTGTTGCGTATTTTAGTTTCCAGCTTCGGCAGCAATCCAAAGTTTGCGTTCATTGGCTGGAAGTGTTTGAAATCAGCTGTTGTAATATATTGTGCCATACTGCCCAGCGTGGTCTCCACCGGCAATACCACCAGTTCCTGTCCAAGCGCTGCTTTGGCTGCATTCATACCCGCGATCAAACCGGATGCCGCAGATTCTACGTAACCTTCTACTCCCGTCATTTGACCTGCAAAGAACAGGTTCGGACGCTCTTTGAACTGATACGTTGGACGAAGCAGTTTGGGAGAATTGATAAATGTATTACGATGCATAACGCCATAACGGACGAATTCCGCATTTTCAAGTCCAGGGATCAAAGAAAAGACACGCTTTTGTTCTCCCCACTTCAGATGCGTCTGGAATCCGACCAGATTGTACAGCGTTCCTGCTGCATTGTCCTGTCTAAGCTGAACAACAGCATGAGGCAGTTCTCCAGTATGCGGATTGACGAGTCCTACAGGTTTCATCGGACCAAACAAAGCCGTTTGTTTACCACGTTTCATCATGACTTCAATTGGCATACAGCCTTCGAAGTAAATTTCTTTCTCAAACTCTTTCAGTTGAGCAACTTCCGCTGTGATTAACGCTTCATAGAATACATCGAATTCCTCTTCTGTCATCGGACAGTTCAAGTACGCTGCTTCGCCTTTGTCATAACGTGAAGCCAGATAAACTTTATTCATATCAATGGAATCTTTTTCGATAATTGGCGCAGCCGCATCATAGAAGTAGAAGTATTCTTCACCCATAAGAGCCTTGATTTGCTCTGACAATGCTGGTGAAGTCAAAGGCCCCGTTGCAACAACAACGATTCCGTCTTCCGGCAAAGAAGTCAGCTCTTCATTAACTACTTCGATGAGTGGATGCTGATGAAGTGTAGATGTGATCTCGCCTGAGAATCCGTCCCGGTCCACAGCAAGTGCTCCACCTGCTGGAACAGCATGACGGTCTGCTGCACCCAATACCAGAGAATTAAGCATTCTCATTTCTTCCTTCAATACACCAACTGCGTTAGTCAACCCATTCGCACGAAGCGAGTTGCTGCATACCAGTTCTGCAAATTTATCTGTATGGTGAGCCGGTGTTTTCACAACCGGTCTCATCTCGTATAGTTTTACGCGCACACCGCGACTTGCGATCTGCCAAGCTGCTTCTGTTCCTGCCAACCCGGCACCGATAACGGTTACTTGTTGTTCATTCGTCAAAATCATTTACCCCCATTATGCTAATCCGCTCAATCTTCTTCCGGTTCCTCTACCGGCTCTTGATGATCACATGAAGTACACTGTAATCGTGTTCCCTGTTTGTTCCGTTTCTCAATCATTAGTGATCCACAACTTGGACATGGTTTCGCTGACGGTCTATCCCATGATACAAAATCACATTCAGGATATTTGTCGCAACCATAAAAAATACGTCCCTTTTTACTGCGGCGTTCAACAACATGCCCTTCCTTACACTTCGGACAGGTTACACCGATATCCTTGATGATCGGTTTGGTATTCCGGCAATCCGGAAATCCGGAACATGCGAGAAACTTGCCGAAACGACCCAGCTTATAAACGAGCGGTTTGCCGCACTTCTCACATATTTCATCCGATACTTCATCTTCAATCTCGATTTCTTTCATTTCTTCTTCTGCAAATTCAAGCCGTTTCTCAAAAGATTCGTAGAATTCTGCGAGTACTTTGACCCAATCCTCCGACCCTTCTTCCACATGGTCAAGATCACCTTCCATGTTGGCGGTAAACTCCACATTCAGGATCTCCGGGAAGAACTCCTCCATCTGTTCGATGACCAGTTCGCCCAGTTCCGTTGGCATGAATTTCTTCTCTTCAATAGCAACATATCCGCGCTTCTGAATGGTCTCCAGCGTTGGCGCATATGTACTCGGACGCCCTATGCCCAGCTCCTCAAGTGTTTTAACCAACCTTGCTTCCGTATAACGTGGTGGCGGCTGTGTAAAGTGCTGTTTCGGCTCGATCTCCCGATTCTCCAGCACATCTCCATTTTTCAGCGGAGGCAGCAGACGATCTTCTTCCGTTGTACCGTCATCGTTACCTTCTACATACACCTTCATGAATCCCTGGAAACGAACCTTCGAACCCGCTGCCCGGAAAATCGTATCTCCTGCAGCAATGTCCACGGAGAGTGTATCCAGAACGGCAGATGACATCTGGCTCGCTATAAAACGTTCCCAAACCAGTTTGTACAACCGGAATTGATCACGACTCATAAACGATTTAATGGAATCCGGATCACGCAAAATCGACGTTGGACGAATCGCTTCATGCGCGTCTTGAGCATTGGCTGCTTTTTTGGAATAGTTTCTAGGCGTCTCTGGTGCAAATGGCTCACCATACTTGCCAATAATGTATTCCTTGGCTTCTTCCTGAGCCGATGCTGCAATTCGGGTAGAGTCCGTACGCATATACGTAATGAGACCGACTGTGCCTTCTTTTCCGAGGTCTACGCCTTCATACAGCTGTTGGGCGACAGACATCGTTTTGGAAGCTCTGAAATTCAATTTACGTGCGGCTTCCTGCTGCAAGGAACTCGTTGTAAACGGAGCAGAAGGGTTACGGCTGCGTTCCTTCTCTTTAACTTCTTTGACTGTAAAAGAAGCGCCCTCGATCTGTTTTAAAATGGCCTGTACTTCTGCCTCACTGCCAAGTTCGGTTTTGGTACCGTTCAACTGATGGAACTTGGCTTCAAACGGATTTCCGTCCGCAGTCAGTTTGGCAGTAATGCTCCAGTACTCTTCCGGTTCAAAATCATTGATTTCATTTTCACGATCCAAAATGATTTTGACGGCCACGGACTGAACGCGACCAGCGGACAATCCTTTTTTGACTTTCTTCCATAATAACGGACTAATTTTATATCCTACAAGCCGATCCAGAATACGTCTGGCCTGCTGCGCGTTAACCAGATCCATATTGATCTTACGCGGCGTTTTGAACGCATCTTTGACAGCCTGTTTCGTAATTTCATTAAATACTACTCGGCAATCCGCAGTTTCATCCAGTTCAAGTGCATGGGCCAAATGCCAAGCAATAGCCTCACCTTCGCGATCCGGGTCAGCTGCGAGATACACTTTTTTCACTTTCTTTCGTGCATCCTTCAGTTCTTTCAAAATTGAACCTTTACCGCGGATCGTAATATATTTCGGATTAAAATCATTCTCTACCTCAACGCCGATCTGACTCTTTGGCAAATCGCGTACATGCCCCATCGAAGCTTTGACGATGAACTTGCTGCCTAAATATTTGCCGATCGTCTTCGCCTTTGAGGGCGACTCCACGATTACGAGTGCATCCGCCATAGGTCCATCCTCCTCTCAGTCATGAAACTGCTGCTTGTTTTTATGATTCATACTTCATTAGCAGCAGGACTAACTTCCGCTAATAATCTATTTTCACATGCTGCCTTGATCGCAGCATCGTCATACCCTCGCGTATTTGGTTCCAGGTAATTGGCTAATCTGCTTTTTTATGATTAAAGATAACAGAACTGAATGCAAATGTCCAAAATCCCAGTTGAGCTGTTCCACAAGTTGATCCAGTGATTGCTCTTCCTGCTCTAGCAGATAAATAACACGTTGTTCATCTGAAGATAGTTTTACGACAGGGAATATTCCTTGATTGGAAGTTTCACTGCTTTCCGCCGAACGTCCTCTATTGTAAGGAAGTTGCTCGGCTTTTGGCAAGTCCAATCGAAACTCTTCCAATAAATCTGTGGCACAGGTCACCAATTTTGCCCCCTGACGAATCAGATTGTGCGAGCCCCGGCTTTTGGGAGATGTAATGGGACCTGGGACTGCAAACACGTCTCTTCCCGCTTCGAGTGCAGCATCTGCTGTAATGAGTGATCCACTTCGGATATCAGCCTCAACGACTAGCGTACCGAGAGTTAACCCTGCAATGATCCGATTACGTTCCGGGAATAATCCCTGACGCGCACGTGTACCCGGAGGATATTCTGATAAAAGCAGCCCTGTTTCGGCAATTCGTTCGGCAAGACTTGTATTTTCCGGCGGATAGATGTTATCAATTCCTGTCCCAAATACCGCAATAGTTTTGCCGTTTGCACGAAGAGTTGCATCGTGGCACACACTATCTATTCCTCTGGCAAGCCCGCTTACAATGGTCAGCCCTGCCTTGCATAGTTGCTCTGCCAGCTTTTCACCAATTTTACGTCCGTATACAGTAGGCATACGTGTTCCTACCATTGCAATGGATTGAGCGTGCAACAGATTCATATCTCCTCGACCGTACATTACCCAGGGTGGCTGAACGGTTTCCTTCATTAATATGGGGTAGTCTTGATCCAGATAGGTAACGATCTCAATTCCCTGTTTATAAACACCCTCTTGTCTCTGCTCAATCCAGTCGATATTGAATTGCTTGGTTAGACGCACAGCCTGATCCTTGCGTAAACCCGCGGCAATCCAATCTCCTTCTTTATAATCTAGAAAATCCGTCAATTGATGTTGTCCTGATAGCAGTTTCGAGATTGTTTTCTTACCAATACCATCCGTTTCATGCAGTCCAACCAAAATCCATCTCTCTTCCATAATCAGAAACCTCCCATAGCGGGAAGAAAATCTTCCCTCATATTGTGTGTTAAGTGACAACGGATTGCAAGCGTTTACTCTTACAGGCAGACAACAGCTCCCTTTTATACCCCGTAAAAAAACGCAAAAAAGCAACCCTTCGCCCTGTTCAGGACAAAAGGTTGCTTACCTTTTCCGCATTATCAATAGTCGGCTCACCAGAAAAATAATTTCCCTGCACCGTTTCTTCTATTATAACGAAAAAGAATTAATGTGTCGTGCACAAATCCAGAATTCCGCGTTCTTCAAGTACGCTCACAAGAGTCGAGCCCATTTCAGCTGGCGTCGGAGCAACTTTGATTCCGCAAGATTCCAGTTTCGCAATTTTTTCTTTGGCTGTACCTTTACCGCCAGAGATAATAGCACCCGCATGACCCATACGTTTGCCTGGAGGCGCCGTAACACCACCGATGAAGCCGACTACCGGTTTGGTCATGTTATCGCGTACCCACTCCGCAGCATCTTCTTCAGCCGTACCACCGATTTCACCAATCATGATAACAGCACGTGTCTGCGGATCTTCATTGAACCGTTTCAGGATATCAATGAACTCGGAGCCTTTAACCGGGTCACCACCGATTCCCACAGCAGAAGATTGTCCAATTCCACGCGCAGACAATTGATGAACGGCTTCATAGGTGAGTGTTCCACTACGGGAAACCACGCCAACGTGACCAGGCATATGAATATAACCTGGCATGATGCCGATTTTGCATTCACCTGGTGTAATAACGCCCGGACAGTTTGGTCCGATCAGAACGGTATCTTTTCCTTCCATGAAACGGTCAACCTTGACCATATCAAGTACCGGAATACCTTCTGTAATACAGATCACGAGATCCAGCTCTGCGTCAACAGCTTCCATGATGGAATCCGCTGCAAATGCCGGAGGAACGTAGATGACGCTCGCTGTTGCGCCAGTAGCTTCCTTCGCTTCCTGTACTGTATTAAACACCGGCAGACTGACTACTTTGCCATCTTCCAGCGTGATATCAACATTGGTTCCGCCTTTACCCGGTGTAACGCCACCTACCATCTGGGTTCCGTAGTCCAATGCGCCCTTCGTGTGGAACATTCCCGTTGAACCCGTAATGCCTTGCGTAATGACTTTTGTATTTTTATCAATCAAAATACTCACGTTGCTTCACATCCTTACGGTTATTTTTCAAGTGCCGGACAGCTCCGGAACTAAGGCAGCAATTTGCCCAGGAATGAACTTATTTTACGAGGGCAACAATTTTCTGTGCACCATCGGCCATGGAATCAGCAGGAACGATATTCAGGCCGGATTCACCCAAAATACGTTTACCAAGCTCCACGTTAGTTCCTTCAAGACGAACAACCAGCGGTTTAGTCAGGCCAAGCTGCTTCGCGGCTTCAACAACACCATTGGCAATGACATCACAACGCATAATTCCGCCAAAAATGTTAACGAAGATACCCGCCACTTTGGCGTCAGACAAAATGATTTTGAAAGCTTCGGTCACTTTCTCTGTTGTAGCACCGCCCCCAACATCGAGGAAGTTAGCCGGGTCGCCGCCATAGTATTTGATGATATCCATCGTCGCCATCGCAAGTCCCGCACCATTGACCATACAGCCGATGTTGCCATCAAGTGCTATGTAGCTCAGGTCGTATTTGGAAGCTTCGATTTCTTTTTCGTCTTCTTCATCCAGATCACGCAATTCCAGAATGTCTTTGTGACGGAACAAGGCGTTGGAATCAAAATTCAATTTTGCATCCAGCGCGATAACGTTTCCATCTCCTGTAACAACGAGTGGATTGATCTCGGCAATGGAGCAATCTTTTTCGACAAATGCTTTGTACAATGCAAGCATAAACTTAACTGCTTTGTTCACCAACTCATTCGGAATACGAATGCTGTACGCCAGTTTACGTGCTTGGAACACTTGCAATCCAATTGCAGGGTCAATAATTTCTTTGAAAATTTTCTCAGGTGTAGCTTCAGCTACTTCTTCGATCTCTGTACCGCCTTCTTCGGAAGCCATCATTACGACGCGGCCTGTGGCACGGTCCACAACAACACCCACATAATACTCTTTGCGGATATCGCATCCTTCTTCAATCAGAAGACGCTTCACTTCTTTACCTTCAGGTCCAGTCTGGTGTGTTACCAATACTTTTCCCAAAATTTCGGATGCGTAAGCACGAACTTCGTCGATACTTTTCGCTACTTTCACACCGCCGGCTTTCCCCCGGCCACCTGCATGAATTTGCGCTTTGACTACAGTCACTGGACTGCCCAGTGCCTCTGCGGCCGCAACCGCTTCATCGACTGTATAAGCAACCTTTCCGTTTGGAACGGTGACTCCATACTGTTTCAGTACTTCTTTTCCTTGATATTCATGGATATTCATTCTCGAATCCTCCTATCAACATGACTGCAACAAGGCGGGTTGGTAGACTAACAAAAGACAAATGTTGACTATTTTCACTTAAACCCAATTCATTGTAACATGTTTTTAAAACGCTTTCCTTAAAAAAGTAATGGTTAATAGACAGTATTTTGATATGGGTATGATCCCATATTGTGAATGCTTGGATATTAATGGAAAAAACCTTAGCTAATAAGCCAAGGTTTTTTTAATAGTATTACTAATGATGCATTTTATTTTCTGGCTACTTTGGTATTGGTCTGATGGACTTTCTCCAGAAGGCCTTTGAACTGTCCCAGTAGAGATTCAAACTCTGAACTGTTCAGACATGCATCTTCCTGAATCGCTTCAGGTATAGACAAGGCTTTATGGCGAAGTTCCCGCCCAGCGTCTGTAAGGGTAATCAATACTTTCCGTTCGTCCTGAGCTGAACGTTCACGATGAATAAGTCCTGCTGACTGCAAACGTTTCAGAAGAGGCGTCAAAGTCCCTGAATCGAGGTAAAGTGCCTCTCCGATTTCCTTAACCGTACATTCTTCACGTTCCCACAATACCATCAAGACCAAGTATTGAGAATAAGTTACACCAAGCACCTCAAGGTAGGGCTGGTACATCTTCGTAATTTCACGTGAACAAGCGTATATGGCAAAGCATAATTGGTTATCCAGCTTCAAACTTTCATTCTGCATATAACTGTCTCACCTACCTATTGTGCATTCTATATACCTTAATAATAGAGGCTTACAACTGTTATATCCGCTATAATTCGGCGAATTATAAGGAGCCCTTCATCTATCTTATCATAAATTAGAAAAAAAACAGAATAATTGAGCACAAATGATTTCACTTTTCAATTTAATAGTGTTAAATTGAATTGTATAAAATATAATTTGGAGCATATACGATCGAAATCATATGATAACGTAACAAAAAACTATTGATATGTTAATATAGCTCAACCAGCATCTACATCCTTTTTCACTAAAGCGCGACATTGATTCAGAACTGAACATTCTATACTTCTGCTAGAAACTTCATGCGGAAACTGTAAACAATTCAGGAGTCAGGGATAGATATACAGCAGCTATGACAATGACGGGTTGACGCCCTGATTTCTTTTATATAAAATGCTTGTTAGAAGCTGAGGAAGCACCTTAATTCGTAGACTGGCCTGTATTATGCGCGCCAAGGACGAAGTGAGGTGTTTCTTTTATTATGTACGGAAAACTGCATAGTGCCTGTTTATATGGAATTGACGGCGTTTTAATTGAAGTGGAAACAGATTTGTCGAATGGGCTACCCCAGACGTCTATTATCGGATTGCCGGATTCGGCTATTCGTGAAGCGGTTGAACGTGTTCGTGCCGCTATAAAAAACTGTGGTTACCAGTATCCGTTGCAGCGGATTACGATTAATCTGGCCCCCGCTGATCTGCGCAAGGAAGGATCTTCTTTTGATCTTGCCATTGCTATTGGTTTACTTACGACAAGTGGTCAGCTAGTACTTCCTGCACAGGAACGGACATTGGTGGTGGGTGAGTTGGCATTGGACGGTTCAGTGAGATCTGTGCCTGGCATTTTGTCCATGGTAGATTTGGCAAAACGGCTAGGCTTTACCTCCGTTCTTCTGCCCGCCGATAATCTGGAAGAGGCCTCGCTAATTCGGGGTATCCAGATATATGGTATTCGTCACTTGCAAGATATCGTACCTGAACAGGAAACAAATTCAAAGAACAAGGAAGGACTGCTGCAGAATACCGGGCCTGTTGTTTTAAAAGATTACGCCCATCTGTCTGCTCTGCATCCCAATGTCGGTGATATGGAGCGCCATGAGCGTCCAATGCGATCTCCATCGTTGGACGATGATTATAGTGATGTTCTGGGACAACATCACGTAAAGCGTGCACTCATGATTGCCGCCGCAGGCATGCACAATATTTTGCTCGTCGGACCACCAGGAACAGGGAAAACGATGTTAATTAAACGACTGCCTACGATTCTCCCACCATTGTCCGAAGACGAAGCGCTGGAAGTAACCAAAGTGCTAAGTGCCGCAGGCAGGCTTAAAGATACCTCGAATGGTCTCATCGCAGATAGACCCTTTCGCTCTCCACACCATACGATCTCCACTTCAGGTCTAATTGGAGGCGGCGGCATCCCCAAACCGGGTGAAGTAAGTCTTGCCCACCGGGGTATATTGTTTCTGGATGAGCTGCCTGAGTTTCAGCGGCAAGTCCTAGAAGTGTTAAGACAACCATTGGAGGATCGTAAAGTCACCATTAGTCGGGCGAGAGCCGCGTTCACATTTCCAGCACAATTTATGCTCGCCTGCTCTATGAATCCCTGTCCTTGCGGATATCTCTCTGCCCAATCGGAGGATCAAAGATGTATATGCAGTCCTGCACGCGTGGCTGCGTACCGTGCCAAAATTTCGGGACCACTACTAGATCGCATCGACCTTCAGGTCGAAGTTCCTCCTCCTGGGGAGTGGCGCAAGGCTGGCGCGTCTCCTTCATCTGCGGAAATGCAGGCCAAAGTCATTCATGCTCATCATATTCAGGCCGCACGATATGCGAATAGTTCTGTTCGCTGGAACAGCCAGCTATCAGGAACCCTTCTGCGTCGAACGATCCGTCTGCCTGAAGAAGCAGACCAACTGCTCCAGCAAACACTGCAAGCACTGAACCTGAGCATGCGTGCACATGATCGAATTATTAAGATGGCCCAGACGATCGCAGACTTGGACCATGAAGGCGTCATTTTGACAGCTCATGTGGCTGAGGCGATACAGTATCGGCAGTTGGATTTGAATTTATTTTGAGCGAGGGTCATTCAGGCAATAAATGAAGCTTTAAGGAAAAATATATTGCCCTCATTATCTTGCATCATGATACGTTCAAGCCAGAGATCTATAGATTTCAAACTTAAGGTTATATAAATTAACAAGTCAAATACCCCTGCATATATTTCCTCTGTATGAGAGGCATACGTGCAGGGGTTTTTCATAAAGCATCTTCTTTTGAATAAATAGCGAACAAGATATCAATTATTCAAATATAGTCAGCTTGTCTTTTGCTGGTGTACGTTCTTTGGCAGAAGGAATAACCTCTGGATACCCCATGTAAACCATGCCGATAATTTTTTCCCCAGCCTGAATCCCAAGTGTCTTACGGAATTTGGGTCCATAGAGGAAAGGCTTGGTTACCCAGAACGTACCAATGTCTTCACTCCATGCCGCGAGTAGGAAGTTTTGCACCAATGCACTTACTGCTGCAAAATCTTCATCCCAGATATTCTGGCGCGGATCTTCTTCCATAACGACAAGCATGACGGCAGGGACCTGCTTGATATTGGCAGAGAACTTGTTATCCTCTCCCATCTCTGCATCAATCGCTTCTGCCAGCTTATTCAGTCCATTTCCGCTAAACAATAAAAACCGCCACGGCTCACGCAATTTATGATTGGGTGCCCATACGGCTGTGTCCAACAAATCAATAATCTGCTGTGTGGGAACAGCTTCTTTTTTAAACTTTTTGACTGTACGACGATTTTGAATGGCTTCTCTTACGGCGTTACCCGTTTGGGTAGATTTACTCATGACCATGCCTCCCAGGTTATAAAAAATTATCCGTGACCGCAGTTCGAGCCTGCGATGCGAATCAACTCATTTATGAAAAATCAAACAGTGCAACAAAACTAGATTACAATCCTGATTATACACTGATCGGTTCATTGGATTCAAAGGAATGTGGATAACATTATCTCGTTCTAGTTATTTCGGATGCAAAAAGGCGACTTTGACTTTTCCCCCGCAGAGGGATTCTTAGAGTCAACGTCGCCTTTCTTCATTATAGATAACTTTTAATCAATACGGGTATGATCCTGCTCCTTCAAATTTCCCATTCACAAAATCCATTTTGTTTATTTTTTCCTGGTTGCCGGCGACATCTGTACTGAAATACTCCACTGTTTTGACATCAGGAGCATAGATTTTTATTGGTCCGGTAAACGTGATCCATTCCCCACCGTTGATTCTGTACTGGGTCATTTTCAAGCCAGATCCGTCAACTTCGTCCGTTGCCTTTAACTTAAAATTAAATCCATTAATATATTGTTTTCCGTTGGATACCTCTGTTAAAGGAACTAAAGCATATTTGGTTACAGGCGGGGTTTTGTCCACATTACTCTTGAGAATAAAATCAAAAGTATTGTTAGGTCCTTTGACCAAAGTTACCCTAATCGTTTGCTTGATATAACCATCCGCCTCAACAGAGATTGTGCTTGATTCCGGACGCAGTCGATTTATGGAATACTTGCCTTGTTTGTCTGTTTTCGTCTTGAAATTATCAAGAGATACGGTTGCCCCTGCAACCGGCCTCCCCTGTTCATCTTGCACCAATCCACTAACGTCCGCCGCATCTTGCAGTACTATGTTCAATGTCATTGTACTCCCAGTACCTACAGACAAATATCTTGTGTAAAACACATAGCCTTTTGCATCAACCTGTATCGTAATTTCATTGTAGGCATAATTATCTATTCCTGAAATCGCATAGTTGCCCTCCCTGTCTGTCTTTACAGATTGGCTGACTGTTGTTGCTTTAATGACAGCACCTACAACAGGTTTTCCTGATTGATCAGTAACTTTGCCTACAATGGTGGCTGGCTCGAAGATTACTAAATTCACTACTTCTGTCCCCCCCGGATTCAAGATAATATAACTAAAATTCTTTCCTGAATCCAAGTATCCCTTGGCTAGCGCTTTAATGGAAAAATATGTGCTTTCACTTATCGCTGTTTCAAACCGAAAATCTCCCCTAGAATCGGTTTTCACTATTTGTTTTTGTGCCCCACCCGTTTCCTGCGTAATATGTACGTTCACATCTTTTACTGGAAAACCATCGTTATCAGTAATTTTCCCAATAATATACGCAGTTTGAGCGGGACGATTCCCCATTTCCCTAACAGAAGCGTCTTTGGAAGCTGCATATGTCGTTTCAGAATGCAGCAGACCAAGCACCCCAGAAAATAATAAAAACACACTTAAACGAACCATCCATTTCCATTGACTACTCATGACAATCGTTCACCTCATCCAAATATAGTAGTAAATATGATTGACAATATGAAATTCTTATATCTATCTAACTGACTAGCATTTCGAGCTTCCAAAATTCTCCGCCCCATACATATTGCCAAATCCCCTCGCCACCGTTCATGGTTTCACTAATATCTAGCACTTCCATTCGTGGGGTCTCCCACACCTGTTTCTCTTTCTTTCCGGCAGCAGATTTAATTTCTTTCATAGTTCACACCTCTTTATTATATTTTCTTTTCTCATTTTATTATAAATGATACATTTTGTATCTATTTATTTTAAGTACTCCAATCTTTTTAGTCGTTTAGCAACAACTTAGAAAACACAGCGAACCGAGTGCTTTATAACAGATAACTCAGTAGAGTAGACTGAATTAAAAATACATCGTTTGAAATCTTATGTAGCAAATTATTAAGTAGATGTAGTCCATTAACGACCGGAAATTGGAATAATAACAATGGGGATAGGTCCGATTACTTATACATTGATACGAATTGTATCAACATTGTGATATATACAGTAGTTATGTTCTTAATTTCTTTTAACCGTTTCCTGCTCAAAATAAAAACAACCCACAAGAGAATCACTTTTTCAAGTGTCTTTCTTGTGGGTTAACACATCAAAATAATCGTGCATATAGCAGCAACTCAAAATGCATTAATAATATGTTCAACCGAGACGGTTTCGCCTGTTTTATCCAGTATGACAGCGATCACATCGAAACGGATTTGATGATTTGTCTCTCCCGTCATTTGCAAATATACAGATGCAGTTGCACGTACCTGCTGCATTTTACGAATATCTACGGACTCCTGGGGTGTTCCATACAGTCCAGTTCCACTTCTACTGCGGACTTCAATAAAAATAATCATGCCTTCATGAGAAGCAACGATATCAATCTCTCCGCTTCGGCAGCGCCAATTGCGCTTCAAAATGCGATAATCATGCTCACGAAGCCAGTCGCAAGCAGCTTCTTCACCCAATCGCCCTTTTTGCTGACGTGTCAGTTTTGAAGCTGGACCCTGTTCTGATCTGTGCTCTACCATGATTCCTCTTCCTCTCGTCCAGAAGCCAGACGGTCAGCACGATAAATGTAGGTCAACACTTCGGCCACCAGTTGATACAGTTCCGACGGGATCTGTTCATCCAAATCCAGTTTGGAAAGCACTTCGACAAGTGCAGCATCCTCCTGAACAGGCACACCATTTTCCTTGGCTTTATCCAGAATGGCTTCTGCCACTTTGCCACGGCCTTTGGCTACGACCACTGGTGCTTCGCTCTCACCAGGTACATATTTTAAAGCAACGGCCTTTTTGGACATCAGGTCCGGTTGCGAATCCTCTTTCATATCCGCATGTCCACCCCTTTGTATCGTTCAGGACTGTAGTCCGAGGCATTCATTTTCCGTTCGGCACCCGGTTCCTGGCCAACAGGCCAGGGTTCCGCCTTGAAAGTCAGCAACTGATAACCCAGCTTGTCCAGCGCCTTATGGATCTCATCGCGTCCACTTTCAAGGAGCGATCCCATTCCTTCGCCGTTATTAAGTACACGCAAACTGACGATATTATTAACAACATGCACATCCACCAGCGTTGGACCAAGACTTTTCATGTCTAGATCAAACCAAAGGCGGCAGTTGGATGCATCCAATTCACCGCGTTGCCCACGGCGTGATTGAATCTGAACGGAAGCCGTCTCTTCTCCGTCAGGACCGGTAATGGGGATAAACCAGTGCATCTGGGCAAAGGTAGCACTGCGATCTGTTGTTAGCAATAACTGCTGACCTGTTAGAAATTGCACAGCCTGTCCGGCGGCATCTTTGAGCGTCGCAGGTGCACCCTCGCTGCTGGCAAGCTGCAGCAGCAAGCCCTTTAGCGTGTCCGCGGTTCCCGGACTCGCCACATCCCCCACGCGCGCCTGCGCAGCCGCGCCGTGCACTGCCTGCTGTTCGTGCTCCGCACCGAGCAGCTTCAACACGCGCCCCACCCACGGGTCCCCCTCGTGGGTGACGGGCGCCGCCGCAGCTCCCGCAGGTGCTGCGGCACTACCGCCAGCCGGCAGCGCATCCGCGCCGGCTGGCAAAGGCTGCGGCACGCCTCCGGCAGCCGCAGCCACCGAGCCGCCCTGCGATGCAGGGGCGGCATGTGTCGCCGCACCCGGCTGTGACGGTGCGGCAGTGGACGCGCTGCGCAGCGCGTCCAGCAGCGCCAGCAGCTTGGGCGCCAGCTGCGCTGCCGATGGAGCTGCTGGCGCCGCCTGCCCTGCTGCGACCGAAGGCCCCGCAGCAGCAGGCGTTTCACCGCGGCCGTCGGTTCGTCCGGCCACGCTACCCTCAGGCTGGCCTGCAATCACTCGGCCAGCCACAGCATCCACAGCCGCCCCCGTCGCGCCCGGGCGACTCCCAGCAACGCCCGCGTCAGCTGCACGCGGGCTCTCACCAGGTATTCCAGTTCCTGCCGGAATACCTGTACCCACCTTGCCAGCAGTTTCAACATGGCTGGCCCCTGCTTTAAGCCCAGCATTCTCTGCATTTCCTGCACCAGTCTGTCCATTGCCTTTAACCGCGCCACCAGCAGTATCCACAGATCCATCTGCCATTTGAGCATCACCAGCGACTGCACCAGGCACGAGTTGCGCGGACAATCCGGTTGCCCCTCCTACCTGACGGTTACTGCCTGACGCAGCTACCGTTTCTCCCGCCAGCTCTCCGTTTAACGGTACAGGCACTCCAGCCATAATGTTATTCTTAACCGTAGCTGCCTGTTCACCAGTCGGCAGCGTTTTACCCGCGGTTTGTGTCAGCATGGACTCCAGCTGTTCAGCCAAACCCTTCAACAACTGATGTAGTGGCGGGCCAAAAACAGCTTGATGTAGACCCTTTACCGTTTCCGCTGTAACCGGAAGACCACGCTGAAAAGCAATACCTGTTGCCTGCACCCATTCTTCAACAGGCACCTGTGCAGGTTTGGTTGTCATCATATTTTGAACCATGGCTACATTATCCTTGGTCAAAGGTAATCCGCTTCGCTGCATAGCTAACAGCAGTTCCCGATTCCCCTTGGTATCTGGCAAACCTACCTCCTGAAGCAAATTGTTCAAAGATGCCTGTGGCAGTTCTGCCAATGTACCCGTCAGCGGTTTCATTACCGTTACGCCATTTTCACCTGGAGGCTGGACCTGAAGCAGTGTTGTTTCACCTGGCCGAAGCGGAGTTTCTAATTTTGCACGCACCTGTACACCCTGAATCTGAAGAACCGCATCTGCTCCATCATCGGATACACTAACCACAGAACCCCTTACAACCTGACCTTCCTTTAACTCCAGTGGCTTGGCATTTCCCGGTTTACTATCTCCCAGCAGCCCACGAATCACGGAACTTATATTCATACCCTTACCCCTCCCTCCGTGAATGGTTTAATTAAAATAAAGTGTGCTGTTCTCCGAGCAGATTGCCGAGAAAACTGCGACGATGCATGGGTGTAGCACCACGAGCCATAATTTGTTCACGATGAAATTTCGTTGCATATCCCTTATGTATCGATAAACCATATTCCGGATATAACGTATCCCAATCCTCCTTGCAAAGCCTATCCCGGGTAACCTTCGCAATAATGGATGCTGCCGCAATGGATTGACTGTTTGCATCGCCTTTTATAATGGACAACTGCGGTATATTCACATCTACCTTTTCGGCATCTACCAACAGGTAGTCAGGCACGCCCTCAAGTGCTTCTACCGCACGTTTCATGGCAAGCCTTGCAGCCTGTTTAATATTCAATTGATCAATCGTTTCCGCATCTGCATAACCGATTCCCACTGACAACGCCTTTTCCATTATAATGTCATATAATGCATCGCGCTTTTTCTCCGTTAATTTCTTGGAATCATTAACCCCTTCCAAAATCAGATCACGAGGTAAAATAACGGCTGCCGCTACTACATCTCCAAATAAACAACCGCGTCCCACTTCATCAATTCCGGCAATACTTTCAAATCCACTTTCCCAATATTCACGCTCATAAATCAGCAGATCTTTGGACTCCACCATTTCTTTTTTCTTCTTTTTCGGTTCAACCAGGGCATCCAGTTGCGTCAATTCAATTAACTCATTCATTTCATTCATTACGGTGTCATCTCCTCTGCCCACTCTTGCTTCAACACATCACTTTTATATCATTTTATTATATAGACGTAGATTCCCGATTTTTGTTGTATCAGATCCTATTAAATAAGAAATAAGATTCTGTAAAGCATATATGATAATACGATGATGAGATATTATTTTATCGGTATCTGATCGCTTAAATTGAAGATATTCAGCATTGAGCAGGCTAAATCTTCATCACTCATCATAGCATGATTTAAGAGACCCAGATATACGTTCAATACAATCCCATAAAGTGCAATTTTCTAGAATCACCTTCCAGATCAATCAAAGTTCCTTTATTTTAAATTCCAGTATGGCAAAAAGCGACCGCTCCCGGTAATCCGGTAACGGCCGCTTCTTTCGGCAGTTGTCTCTTATTTAATAAGGAGCTTCCATAGAGAAACGTCCCATTTTGCCCGCACGCAATTCACGCAGAAATGCTCGCGATGCCTTTTCCAAATCGATACGCCCACCACTTACCACACAACCACGTATACGACCAACCTGTTCCATAATCGCAACAACGCTGTCCGAATCATCCGCATCCTTGGAGAACTCCTGAAGTCCATAGCGTTCTTCAAGAGAATCCCAGTAATAACGCATTAGATAACTGATGCCAAAAAAGGCGATGTCTTCTGCATTCAGAATCTCTTCCTTAATTGCACCTGTTACCGCAAGACGATAACCCACGTTTTGATCTTCAAATTTCGGCCAAAGAATACCCGGGGTATCCAGCAGTTCCATTTCTTTACCAACTTTGATCCACTGTTGTCCCTTCGTCACACCAGGACGATCTCCCGTTGCCGCAATGTTCCGTCCAGCTAGTCGGTTAATTAGCGTGGATTTACCCACGTTTGGAATACCAACAATCAGTCCACGAACCGCTCTCGGGTTAATCCCTTTAGCTATTTGACGATCAATTTTTTCTTTAAGGAGAAGCTTCGCTTGCGTTGGGATGTCTTTCACGTTGGTACCTGTTGAAGCATCTACAGGGAAAGCAGTGATTCCCTCTTTTTTGAAATATTCAATCCATTCTTGCGTCACTTTCGCATCCGCCAAGTCGGACTTATTCAACAAAATCATCCGGGGTTTGCCCTGTAAAATCTCGTCAATCATCGGGTTGCGGCTGGAGACAGGCAGACGGGCATCCAGCAGTTCGATGACCACGTCAATCAGCTTTAACTTATCCTGAATCTGGCGTCTGGCTCGGGTCATATGACCTGGAAACCATTGAATCGTCACCTTGTCTTCACCTCATTATTTGTTGATATACAAGCTTTTTCTACGACATGCACACCGCATCATTTCGCTGGCAAAACAATCTTAGATTTCTATTATCCCCAGATTAGTTCTGCCCTCTACGTTTTGGTGTACACTTTATATTTTGCTTATATATCCTGCATTCATATTAATGGTTAATCCATTTGATATCGCCGATCGGCCAGAAAATCACATCTGCACGACCTACAATATCCGTCAGTGACACATAACCGATCATACGGCTATCTGTACTGTTCGGACGGTTGTCCCCCATTACAAAAACATGACCTTCAGGTACTTTCCCATCCGGGAATTGCTCATTAGGGAAGTCCTTCACGTTATAGGTTCCACCGTTCGCTTCAGCAGCATCAATTGCTCCCTGAATGTAAGTCTCATCGACTTTTTTACCATTGACGAGAACTGTATCGTCCTGAACCTCAACGGTATCACCAGCGACAGCAATGACACGTTTAATGAAATCACGGCCTTCGGTTGGAACGTGGAATACGATTACTTCTCCGCGCTGTGGTTCTCTGATATCATATAAAATTTCATTGACGATCACACGTTCACCTGTATGAAAATTCGGCTGCATGGAAGGCCCGTCCACAACAAACGGTTTGAACAGTAACCACCGAATCAAAATGACAAGTACTAGTGCGATCACGATGGCTTTGAGCCATTCGAAAATTTCATTTTTGGCTTTTTTGGATCGACTGCCTTTCTCTTCGGCAGTATTGCCCTGGTCCTGTTGAACTTCCTGTTCCATTAATGATCTTCCTCTCTTCACAGTACATGTTATAGCAGTTTTTACACATCATCAGTTATGTAATCTTACACGCAAGCATTACCAGTACATTTAATCCACAATTCAAATGTCCCTCAATAACTGATTTCACAAGCCTCCCGGACTATTCGCGCGTGTGCCGCCATACCATTTTACTCGGAAGTGCACCTCCGGTTCAACTTTTCCCGGACAAAAACGAAAAGGGCTTGTCTCCAAGCCCTCCCCGGTATCCGTTATATTAACGAATTTCTTTAATTCTCGCTGCTTTACCGCGTAGTTCACGAAGATAATAAAGCTTCGCACGACGCACTTTACCACGGCGAGCCACTTCGATTCTATCGATTTTAGGGGAATGAAGCGGGAAAGCTCTTTCCACACCTACACCGTAAGAAATTTTACGAACTGTAAAAGTCTCACTGATTCCACCACCACGGCGTTTAATCACAACACCTTCGAACAATTGGATACGCTCACGAGTTCCCTCGATTACCTTAACGTGCACTTTCAAAGTGTCACCAGGACGAAAACTCGGAATATCCTTACGAAGTTGTTCTTGTGTAATCGCTTGAACGATATTCATCTATGACTCCCTCCTTCCGTACAGGCGTTCATACTTCTTCCAGAGAACACCTTGTCTCCTTCATTATCCATAGAGGACCGCCGTATTCCACATAACAGACTTATTGTATCACGCACCATAACAAAACACAAGGAAAAATAAACAAATTGCTGACAGAACTCTCTGGTTCTTCAATGCCCTTTAATCCTTATTAATTTCCTTTACTCCAATTAGACGTTATCCGTTATACGTTCATCTTAAATACGTCCTGAATTTTATTATAGTCTCATTACAATTCCATTAAAATACACCTGTCCATGCGCTTTTCTACACAATTCCTTTATGCACATCAAAGCTTCGCCCTATGGATTGTAATAATTAGTATTCTTGAATAAGTCAAGCATTAGACGGAAAAAATACTGTAACTTTCTGTCAAGAAAGATCGTCTATGATATAGCTTGTTGGATTACGTGCTGATGCATCTAAATGTAATTCCACGCAGAAATGAAATGGCAAAAGGAGAACCAAACGAATTATGAAATACTTCAAAAAAATTGCTCTTGCTGCACTCGCATTACTCACTTGTACCATTACAATGTATGCGTATGCGGTAACTCATCCTACCAATGCAATGTCTCACAAAGCATGCACGTCCTGGGATATGGTCAAACGTAAGGCATTTCTAATGTCTCACTCCGATTATTCCAGCAAACCTGCACTTGATCTGGCTACCTTTCACATCGCACAAGGTTCAGCTACTGAAGTACCTGTACTGATGTATCATTACATACAGCCCAAAATTAATAATCATGAAACAAACAACAAATCGATCATTAATCTGGAAGACTTCGAAGAAAACATGAAATATTTGCATGAAGAAGGCTACAACACAATTACACTGGAGCAGCTTGAACAATACGTGAACGGACAGATCTCCCTGCCCCAAAAATCTATTGTCATCACCTTTGATGATGGGTATCAGAACAATTATACTTTAGCCTACCCTGTGCTCAAAAAATATAATTTCCATGCTTCCCTGTTTGTAATCGGCAGCAAAATTCAGGATCAGCCTTCGGCTTTTGATCCAGCCAAAAAAACGTTTATCTCCAAACAGGAGATGCAGGCCGCTAAAGACGTCTTTGAGTTCAACAGCCATACCTATAATCTGCATCACAAGGGATATATGCGTTGCGGCGACAACGTGCCCGTCGGACTCGACACAAAACTGCTGAATAATGACGTCAAGCTAATGAAAGAAACTGGTATTGATACGCCGTATCTTGCCTACCCTTTCGGTTATACCAGCACGCAGATGATCTATCAACTGCAGCAAAATGGGTATCGTATGGCCTTTTCCGTACGTTCAGGCTTTGTTCGACCTGGGGATAATCCTATGAAGCTCCCACGATTAACGGTTACGACAGGAACCGATTTGGCTGCATTGCTCCATCCTGAATCAGACCAACAGGAAATCCTTCCTGTCGTAGAGATCAGTCATTAAGCTAGATTGAAACTTCCCCGCCTGGATAAAGAGTCGAGCTATACAGCCTTTTCGGCTGAAGCTGGGCTCTTTTTATGTCCAAAGAGGTTGGAGTGGTTACATCCCTCATTGAGCTGGAATAGATTACGGCTTCATGTGCATCATAGATGATGACCTGCTCCCTTCCGCTCTGACACAAGTCGGCATGTAAGGCATAGCCATCTTTTCCGAACGTTGCAACCGTTTGCATATTACCATTGATCAAAGATGGCAGGACACCCCCACCTCGGCGATAAGCCATAATATAGTCAAGCCCGCTGTCATCCCAGTTACGTACAGGCTCAATAATGGTTAACCATCCACGCGTTTTACGATCTTCTTTCCAAAGTTCCTTTCCGTCGCTATCCAGCATAAACATTCCATCCTTGCCATTCTCATCTCCACGAATAATCCGATCCAGGCCAGCAATCTGTAATCCTTGTCTTTCTCTATAAAATTTCCCCAATGCAATATGCTGTGATTCAATCGAATCCTCATAACGCCATTTTTCATTACCGTACCGATCCATCATCACCGTGACACTGCCACCGATAACAATTTCAACCTCCCCGTCCTCGTCCACATCGCCAAACCATATACAGTCTGCGTGATCATCAAGATTCTGACAGGACCATAATAATGTTCCATCATGATCCAGCATGTCATACCCGGCCATCACTTCATCCTTGCCATCCCCATCGATATCGTAGACCCACGGAAAATGACCTATATTGCCTTCATGCTTCCACAACAAATTGAAATCGTGATCTAATGCCCATAACGTCTTATACCGATCCTTCAGCAGGATATCCATCGTGTGTTGGTCACCAGTCAGGTTTGCAAGAATAAGACAGTCATGCGCTTGCTCTCCAGGCAAATCATGACGTTTCTTTATCTCTCCGGTTCTTCCGTCCAGAATAAGAAATTGTTTGTTCATTACACACAGCACTTCATTATTTCCGTCCCCATCCCAATCTACAATCTGAGCGGGATAGTCTGATCCTGGACCACCTGCATCCGGGTCCGGTGTTCCGACCTGCCACATTAATGTTCCATCCAGATCATATGCCGACAAACAGCATACCTGATGCGGAACGTAACGGTCGTCTATGCCCCCATCTGCCTGCACCAACAGCATCTCAAGCCTGCCATCTCCATTTAGATCTCCCAGAAGCATCTTGCAACGCTCTCCAGCTTCGCTAATATCCACTCTGCCAACTTCATAAGGCTGATGATTCATAATCTTCCTCCTCAGCATGTCGTCTTCATACGCTTCTAGCTGAGATCACCATAAAGAAATTTTTCAGTTTATACAACCCTATTTCGGAACATGCAAAAATGTTCAAAGCGGCAAAAGTGTTCAATACAGAAAAAGACCAACCTTCATATCACAAGGTTGGTCTTTCAAGATTTCGAATGAGATTATTTTACGAGCTCAAACGAGATAATATCAAATTACTCTGCATTCTTTTCACGATCGGAACGAAGCTTGTTTAACCAAACTCGTTCTTTGTCCGTCAAGTCCGCCGTCTCCAACATATCCGGTCTGCGTTCCAGCGTACGAAGCAAGGATTGCTCCCTGCGCCATGCCTCAATATTCAGATGATGTCCAGATAACAACATATCGGGCACCTTCATACCTCTAAATTCCGGAGGACGTGTGTAGTGCGGGTATTCGAGCAATCCGGTACTGAATGAATCCGTTACAGCACTTGTCTCATTACCCAGTACACCCGGAATAAGGCGCACAATACTATCAATCGCCACCATCGCAGGCAGCTCGCCACCCGTCAGCACGTAATCACCAATCGACAATTCATCCGTCACGAGAAACTCACGGATACGCTCATCATAGCCTTCATAATGTCCGCAAATAAAAATCAGATGATCTTCTTGTACAAGTTCCTCTGCTTTTTTCTGTGTGAACGTCTCACCTTGCGGACACATCAGAATAATACGTGGCGGTTTCATCGTTGCCGCAGCTTCGCCCCGTTGTTCTAATACATCCTCAACAGCAGCAAAGATCGGATCTGGCTTTAATACCATACCTCCACCACCGCCGTAAGGTGCATCGTCAACTGTATTATGTTTATTGGTCGCAAAATTCCGAAAGTTTGTTGCTCCCAGAGATACAAGCCCTTTGGTTTGGGCTTTGCCCAGAATGCTGGTTCCGAATACACCGTCAAACATTTCCGGGAATAGGGTTAATACATCCACTTTCATGTTATAGCAGCCCTTCCATCAGGTGAACCTTGACTTGCTTCTCTGTAACATCCACATCAAGAACAACATCATCAATAACCGGAAGCAGAATTTCTTTACCTGCAGGCGTTTTGACAACCCATACATCATTCGCTCCAGGAGTCAAAATCTCAGAGATGGTTCCAAGTGTTTCGCCCTCTTCGGTGATGACAGAACACCCAACGATTTGATGGAAGTAGTATTCACCTTCCTCCAGCTCTGCCAGATTCTCTTTTAACACTTTGGCCATGCCGCCTTTAAACTTCTCTACTTCATTAATGTTGCCATACTCTTTCAGACGAAGAATATACATATTCTTATGCAAACGTGCAGATTCCACGTTAACCATAACTGGATGATTATCTGGTGTAAAGAAAAACAACTCTGCATTTTTCGCAAAACGCACTTCCGGAAAATCAGTTAAAGGCATGATTCTCACCTCGCCACGAATTCCATGCGTATTGACGATTTTACCTACATTCATAAACTCTGCCATACTTTCCTCCTACAATCCATTCATATTGGTACGTATATGTGATGATCTCCCGCAGCCGTTCTGGTTACGGATCGTTCTTCGTATCGCTGTTATCCTAACGCTTCTTCAGAATCGATTCCGTACCCTTCACTACTTCCGCAGATAATCATACTTGACGAGCTTTTTCAATCCTATTATTTAAGTTTCAGCATGCACGAAAAGGGGCTAGGACATGCATCCTAACCCCCTTTCGTATATCTTTAAGATATGATATCAACGGTTACCCGTTTATCCATCTTAACTGCTGCTGATGTGACGACTGTACGAAGAGACTTTGCGATTCGCCCCTGTTTACCAATCACTTTCCCAACATCGTCAGGATGAACGGTTAACTCATAAACGACAAGCCGGTCTTTCTCAACCGTCCGAACCGCCACATCTTCCGGATGATCGACCAAAGCCTTAGCAATTATGCTTACTAATTCTTCCATAGAGGACCCTCCGAATCAGCACCTTATTTAGTCAATTTAGACTCGTGGAACTTCTTCATCACGCCCGCTTTGCTCAGCAAGTTGCGGACAGTGTCAGATGCTTGTGCACCGTTTTGAAGCCATTGCAATGCTTTATCTTCATCGATCTTAACAACAGCCGGTTGTTCAACCGGGTTGTAGTAACCGATCTCCTCGATAAAACGACCGTCACGTGGGGAACGGGAATCCGATACCACTACGCGGTAGAAAGGAGCTTTGTGAGCACCCATACGTTTCAGACGAATACGAACTGCCATTTGAAAATTCACCTCCTTCAATGAAATCTGTATATCGTTCAGCTGCTCCCAGAATCAACGGAAAGGAAACTTCATTCCTTTGCCCAAACCTTTGAGCTGCTTCATCGCTTTGTTCTTGCCGCCTTTAGGTCCCATCATATCCGAGAACTGTTTCATCATGCGGCGCATCTCATCAAACTGCTTGATCAGACGGTTTACTTCGGCCAGGGATGTTCCACTACCTGTAGCAATCCGCTTCCGGCGGCTATGGTTGATCATATCAGGGTTACGTTTCTCCTCGGTCGTCATGGAGTACACGATCGCTTCGATCCGGCCCATCTGTTTATCATCAACCTTCAGGTCCTTGGCTTGTTTCATCTTGCCCATACCAGGAATCATATCCATGATCTGATCGATTGGCCCCAGTTTTTTCACTTGATCCATTTGCTCCAGGAAATCTTCAAACGTGAATTCTGCATTACGCATCTTCCGTTCCATTTCCTTGGCTTTATCGGTATCAATGTTGGACTGTGCTTTCTCAATCAGAGAGAGCATATCACCCATACCAAGAATACGTGAAGCCATGCGCTCCGGATGGAAAGGTTCCAGTGCATCAAGTTTCTCACCAAGGGAAGCAAACTTGATTGGGCAACCGGTGACTGCTTTAACGGAAAGCGCGGCACCACCACGAGTATCTCCGTCAAGCTTGGTCAAAACGACACCCGTCAGATTAAGCTGCTGGTTAAAATGTTCTGCCACATTAACTGCATCCTGACCTGTCATGCTGTCTACGACAAGTAATACTTCATCGGGATTTACTACGCTGTGAATCTGACGAAGCTCTTCCATCAGTTCTTCATCAACATGCAGGCGTCCAGCCGTATCGATAATGACATAGTCATTGCCGTTGTCCTTGGCATGCTGCAGACCCTGACGTGCAATTTCTACAGGGCTTGTCTGATCTCCCAGTGTGAATACCGGCGCTTTGATCTGCTCGCCGAGCACTTGCAACTGCTTGATCGCTGCTGGACGATAAATATCTCCTGCAACAAGCAACGGTCTACTATTCTGCTTTTGCAGCATTTTAGCCAGTTTACCGGATGTGGTCGTTTTACCTGCACCCTGCAAACCAACCATCATCAGTACCGTAGGCGGTTTGTTCGCTTTAGCCAGCTTCGATTGGCTTCCACCCATCAAATCCGTCAGTTCCTTGTTTACGATGTCGATAATGACCATTCCTGGCGTGAAGCTCTCCATCACTTCTTTGCCAACAGCCTTCTCTTTCACCTTGGCGATGAATTCCTTGACCACTTTGAAGTTTACATCCGCTTCGAGCAATGCCAGACGTACCTCGCGCATAGCTTCGGCAACATCTTCATCAGACACCTTGCCTTTGCCACGCAGCTTGCTGAACACATTCTGCAATCGGGTCGTTAATCCTTCAAATGCCATGATCCCACCTCCTTAAGCTGTAATACTGTTTTCAGGACCGATACGTTTCATTCAACTCTTACGAACTACTCTCTGAGTTGATGAATAATATCGTTTATTTGTTTGTTGTTATCAATGGAAACGCCTGCGCGCTCCAATGCATTTTGCAAATCTTCAAGATTACGGTTGCGCCGTTCGTGCTTCTCCAGCAAGCCAAGCTTGCTTTCGTAATTTTCCAGCACTTGTTCGGCACGCTTGATATGCTCGTATACCGCCTGGCGGCTGATCTCGAACTCGGCTGCAATCTCGCCCAGCGAGAAATCATCATGAAAGTAATACTTTAGAAAAGTCTGCTGTTTCTCGGTAAGCAACCGTTCATAGAAAGCAAACAGCAAGTTAATCCGGTTTGTCTTCTCAAGCCGGTTTTCTTGACTCATAACGGGGCACTCCCTTCGTCAAGGAAAAACACTTTACACTCTTGCAACGTTCCTAATAATACCTAAAACAAATCAGGTTGTCAAGCAAAAATACTTGTCACAATAAAAACGTTCATTTTACACTCATTTTTCGTGCCTACAAGGTTGATCTTAGCCATTCATCTACAGTAGAATTCAGCCTGCTGTGTCATTATATAGAACAAAAAAAACGAATGGGTCTCCACAGATGGAGCCGATTCGTTTTACGCTATCTACCGTGGCCTACCGAAGTGGTGTCAGGTACAGAAGTACCATAAAGAAATGAAGAATACTGCCTGCGAGCACAAAGAGATGCCAAATCGCATGGTGGTACGGAAATCCACGCCAAACATAAAAAAGCGTCCCCAGTGTATACATCAGACCTCCAGCAACCAGCAGCACAATTCCCCCTGTAGGGATGGCAGTCATAAGCGGTTGCCAGGCAATAACGATGAGCCAGCCCATCGCAATATAGAAAATCGTGGACATGAACAGAAACCTTTTCGTAAAAAACGCCTTAAAGATTACGCCGAATAATGCGACTCCCCAGATTATACCGAACAGGGTCCATCCAAGTGTGCCGCGAACAGCAATAAACAAAAGTGGAGTGTACGATCCCGCAATAAACAAATATATGGAAGAATGGTCGAAAATCTCAAATAAGTCTTTCACTTTTCCATCTTTCCATGCATGCACGAGTGTAGAGCTCGTATATAGCAGCAGCATGGTGATCCCGTAGATCGTGAAACTGACCACATGCCAAGCCGTGCCTTTCATACTTGCAAATACAATCAATATCACCAGTGCAGCTACACTGAGTGCAGCGCCGATTCCATGTGTCACCGCATTGGCGACTTCTTCACGGCGAGAATAGGTATGAGTATTGGCCATTTTCAACCGTCCTTTCTAACCCTTTAGCATTGCCTGCTTTATTCCCATTATACACGTATTGCCAGTGACATTACACGTGACACTTATCACGTATATCACTGGCAATACGGTTAACGCTATCCTATTTATTAATGATTCTAGGAATTAGCTTCCTCTTCTTCAGCACTTTCAGCTGGCTGTTCTTGAATCAATCCGGCAAACAACGCATGTACGAATTGCTCCGAGTCGAATGGCTGCAGATCATCAATTTTCTCACCCAGTCCGACCAGCTTCACAGGCAGATCCAACTCCTGACGAATTGCAACAACAATACCACCTTTGGCGGTACCATCCAGCTTCGTCAGTACAAGTCCAGTTACCCCGCTCTTCTCTCCAAAGAGTTTGGCCTGATTCAGTGCATTCTGACCTGTAGTTGCATCCAGCACCATTAATACTTCATGAGGCGCTTCCGGAATTTCACGTTGAATGACACGATAGATTTTGTTGAGTTCGTCCATCAGATTGGATTTATTTTGCAGACGGCCTGCTGTATCACAGAGCAATACATCAGCACCCCGCTGCTTTGCAGCCTGTACAGCATCATACATTACAGCTGCAGGGTCAGAACCTGATTGTTGCTTGATGACTTCCACACCAGCACGTTGTCCCCATACTTCGAGTTGTTCGATCGCTCCGGCACGGAACGTATCACCTGCTGCCATAATGACCTTTTTACCCTGCTGTTTGAAGCGATGGGCCAGCTTACCAATCGTTGTTGTTTTACCAACACCATTAACACCAACAAACAAAATGACCGTAATGCCATCCGGATTCATTTTCAGTTCATTATTCTGCTCGCCACGAAGCAAACCCGTCAGTTTTTCGGACAATACAGGCTGTAGTTCAGCCGCATCCTCAATTTTACGTTTTTTGACCTCATCACGCAGATCTTCAATCAGTTTCATGACCGTATTGACACCTACGTCGGCTCCAATCAGAATCTCTTCCAATTCTTCATAGAATTCCTCGTCGATTTTTTTGCGACGGATAACGAGATCCGATACTTTCTCTACAAGGCCTTTACGCGTCTTTTCCAATCCGTCCTTGAACTGTTTGGTAACCGACTCCGTTTTGCTTGCAATGCTGTCTCTCAGCTTTTTAAAAAAACTCATAAAGCCCCTCCATCGTGTACATTTCTTAGTTTAAATGATATTAGATGAGTTCATGCGTGACAACCAACTCAAAGATTAGGCAATGACAGCTTCCTCATCTTCCAGTTTAACCGAAACGAGCTTGGATACTCCGCCCTCTTCCATCGTGACACCATACAGTACATCCGCTTCTTCCATTGTGCCTTTGCGGTGTGTAACAACGATGAATTGTGTTTGTTCCGAGAACTCACGCAAATACTGGGCAAAACGCACCACGTTAGCTTCATCCAGCGCCGCTTCTACTTCATCCAGTACGCAGAACGGTACCGGCTTAACATGCAGAATAGCGAATAAGAGTGCCATCGCGGTCAACGCTCGTTCCCCACCGGATAATAGCTGCAGGTTTTGCAGCTTTTTGCCTGGCGGCTGTGCGACGATATCAATGCCCGTATCGAGCAAACGCTCAGGGTCCATCAATACAAGATCCGCGCGCCCTCCGCCAAACAGCTTGGTGAAGACTGCGCCAAACTCTCGGCGAATCGCATCAAATGTTGCCTTGAATCGTTTGGCCATCTCGTCTTCCATCTCTCGAATAACCTGATACAACGTTGTTTTGGCTTCAACCAGGTCATTCTTCTGCGTGCTGAGGAACTCATACCGTTCGTTAACCCGCTGGAATTCCTCGATGGCTCCCAGATTGACGTCGCCAAGAGCTGCAATGCTGCGCTTCAGTTTCTGAACCTCAGCTTGTGTGCTCTCCACATCTTCTGGTACTGGATAACGCTCTTTGGCGAGTTCATAGCCGAGCTCATACTCATCCATCAGTTTGCGCAGAATATTTTCCAACTCAACATCAAGTCTGTTCACGGAAATTTCCGTTTGTCGCATCTGTTCCTCCACAGCTTTCAGCTGTGTGCGCTGTTCCTTCGTTTCACTCTCGGCAAGCTCAAGCTTCTTCGACAGCTCGCTTCGGGCAGCACGCTTGAAGTCCAGCTCCTGTGCAGATTCCGCTTTTTTCAGCTTGTATTGGTTAAGATCTTCAATCTGTTTAACACTCTCAGTCTCTGTTTTCTTCAGATCGGCTTCCATGGAGGCTAGCAACGTGCGATTTTGACGAAGATCCTTCACCAGTGAATCCACTTCGCGCTCCAGACGACGCAATTGCTCCTCGTTGGAGAATCGTTCCTGATCCAGTTTCCCCTCTCGGACTTTCAGATCAGTGAGTTGGGTCTGCAATTCCTCCTTCGCCGATTCATTCGCTTTACGCGCAAATTCTGCGGCATGAATGGCCCTATGGGTCGCCTTCTCTTCTTCCTCAAGCTGCTCCAGCTTCTTCACGGCAACATCGCGAGCTGTATCCATCTCTTTGATTTCTTCGGTAAAGCCACTCTTCTCCTGCCCAGCTACGGCAACCTGTTCCAGCACGTGACGCAGCTCATGCTCAACCTGCTTCATTTCCATTGAAGCCTGCTGTTCTGCATTCCGGGTGTCGTCTCCAGACTGACGCAGCTCGTCCAGCTTGTCCTGGCACTGCTCCAGTTGAGTTTTTACATCATCCACACTGCGATGAAGTTTTACGATCTGATTTTCGGTATCCAAAATATCCTGGTCCAGCTGGTCCAGCTGCCGTTTGCGACTGAGCAGACTTACATTTTTCTTGTGCTGGCTACCACCAGTCATCGAACCACCCGCGTTAACCACATCGCCTTCCAGGGTTACGACCCGGAAACGATATTGGCAGCGAGCCGCGATCTTATTGGCATCCTCCAACTTCTCCGCAATAATGACATTTCCGAGTAAGCTTCCAATGATAGCAGCATAACGTTCTTCGTATTGTACGAGATCCGCACCAATTCCCACAAAACCATCCATGCCTTCGATCATCGAACGTTCACCCGCACCAATGGTACGTGCACGAATAACATCCAGCGGGAGGAACGTAGCTCTGCCCAATTGACGTTGTTTCAGAAAAGCGATCGCCTGTCTGGAAACCGATTCATTCTCCATGACGACATGCTGCAGGGAAGCGCCCATCGCTGTCTCTACCGCAAGTTCGATCTTCTCAGGCACTTTAACGAGCTCTGCAACGGCTCCATGAACCCCGTTCAGTGTACCTTTGCGTGATGCCTTAAGAACTTCTTTGACACCCAACATGAAACCGTCAAAATCATCCTGCATCTCTTTCATTGTATCGCGACGGGAGACCTGGGCTTCACGCTTCTGCTCCCATTTACGGACAGTTCCCCGACTTTCTTCGAGCAGCTTCTGCAACGATTGGAGACGTTCACTTTCCGTAATATATCCACCGCGCAGATCACTGATTTCCTTGCCCAAACGAACAACTTTTTTCTCAATCTCCGTTTTGCGGGCTTCCAGCGTTTCCTTCTGGCCTTCCCACTTGCCGGATTCCTCAGTCGCGCGATTCATTCGCCGTTCCAGCGTTTCTTTCTGTTGGTCCGCGTAACGAATTTCATTTCGTGTCTGAGCCATCTGATTCATCAGTTCCAGCAAGTTGCCCTTAAGGCTTTCCTCCTGCTGTTGGCTAATGCCGCCAGTAACACCGATAAGTTTGGCCTCTTCTTCGGATAGGCGGTTTCTTACGTCACTCAATTCCAGTTCAAGCTTGGCAAACTTTTCGCGTAATGCAAGTAACTCGGCTTCACGCTCCCGATGTCTCTCTTCACTCGCTGCAAGCGTCACTTTAAGCTGTTCCTGGTTCGTCTGCAGATGACGCGAACGCTCCTTGAGTAGTTCTCCTAGCCCTTCGCTCTTCTCCGTTGCTTCACTGAATTGCAATAAGGCCGATTGCAGCTGTTCCGTCTCCGTCTCCAGCGTACGCAGTGCATTTCGGTCACTTTCCAGCTTGGCATCATGAGTGGAGACGATAGCCGCCAATCCTACTTCTTCCTGTTTCAACGATTCTAGTCGTTGGTTTGCTTTGCTCCAGGAAGCGTGAATTTGTTCAATCTGATAAACATACATAGAGATTTCCTGCGATTTCAGCTGTCCACGCAATTCCTTATAATGGATTGCTTTCTCCGATTGTTCCTTTAACGGACCAATCTGGTCTTCTAGCTCGGTGACCAGGTCATGAATGCGCAATAAATTCTGTTCCGTCTCATCCAGTTTGCGAGTAGCATCCCGTTTGCGAGATTTATATTTAACAATACCTGATGCCTCTTCAAAGATCCCCCTGCGATCCTCTGAACGGGTACTCAGAATCTCTTCGATTCGCCCCTGTCCAATAATCGAGTAAGCTTCCTTTCCGATCCCGGTATCCATAAACAATTCGGTAATATCCTTCAACCGACACGACTGCTTGTTGATAAAATATTCACTGTCTCCGCTGCGATGTACACGACGCGTTACCGTTACTTCGCCAAAATCCAAAGCAAGCGCGTGATCTTCGTTATCCAGCGTCAACGAAACTTCACCATAGTTAACAGCCTTCCGTGCATCACTGCCGGCAAAAATGATATCTTCCATTTTGCCACCACGCAGTGATTTGGCGCTTTGTTCCCCAAGAACCCAGCGTATGCCGTCTGAAATGTTACTTTTTCCACTTCCGTTCGGGCCCACAACAGCGGTTATGCCACGAACGAATTCCATTTCCGTTTTGTCGGCGAATGACTTGAATCCACCCAGTTCAATCCGTTTCAAAAACATAGGGTTTCCCGTCACCTCCTCTTGCAAATTTCAAATGTTGCATTCAGCGCCTAGTTATCGAACAGGAAAAGAAAATCCTGATCCTCCTTACAAAAAAAAGAGCAAAAAGCAGTCCGGCCGATAAATTCCGCCAGGCGGACCCGCGGGCTGCTCTTTGCTCTTCGTTTGTCTATGCGCTTACGGTAAAGCTCAGGCTTCCGGAAGCTTCAGTCGATCCAGTGCTGCGGATGCAGCCTGTTGTTCGGCTTCCTTTTTGGAACGTCCTGTACCTCTGCCAAGCCGTTCTTGACCCATATGGACCTCGGAGACAAACTCCCGTTCATGGGCAGGGCCCCGTTCCTCAACAATACGGTATTCCAGAGCTCCCATATTGTGATGCTGAGTGAGTTCCTGCAATTCCGTTTTGTAATCGCTCATTTGCAATTTGCTGCCCAGAACGATCAACGGAAATACATGCTGATCCAGAAATGTCCGGACAGGCGCCAATCCCTGATCCAGATATAATGCACCGATGAAAGATTCAAACACATCCGCTAACAAAGCCGGTCTAGTTCGTCCTCCCGTCAGTTCCTCACCTTTACCAAGAAGTACATACTGCCCAAAACCCAACGCTTCAGCAAATTTGACGAGGGAAGGCTCGCAGACAATGGATGCCCGCAGCTTAGTTAATTCACCTTCCGGCCGGTTAGGAAACAAGTGATACAAGTATTCCGACACAGTCAGTTCCAGTACCGCATCGCCCAGAAACTCCAGACGCTCGTTATCCTGATGCTGACTGAACCGGTGTTCGTTTACATAAGAAGCATGGGTAAACGCTTGTTTTAAAAGCTGCCTGTTGTCAAATTTGATTTGAAGTTTGTGTTGTAACTGCTTCAGATCTTCACTCAAACGAACTAGCCCCTTATGCTTCAAATTTTTTGAGAATAATGGTGGCATTGTGACCGCCGAACCCAAATGAATTGGACATGGCAATGTTGACTTTAGTTTGACGTGGAACGTTTGGAACATAATCCAGATCACAATCCGGGTCCTGATTTTCCAGGTTGATTGTTGGAGCAAGCGTCTGATGTGTCAGCGACAATCCGCAGATTACGGCTTCCACGCCACCAGCAGCACCAAGCATATGACCTGTCATCGATTTGGTTGAACTTACAGCAAGCTTGTACGCATGATCGCCAAACGCTTTTTTGATCGCAAGCGTTTCGGATCTGTCACCTACAGGTGTTGATGTACCGTGTGCATTGATATAGTCCACTTCTTCTGGTTCGATACCCGCATTACGCAGAGCCATCTTCATGCAACGAGCTGCTCCATCCGGATCAGGCTCCGTCATGTGATGTGCATCGCCAGTGAGACCGTAACCAATTACTTCGCCATAAATACGAGCACCACGTTTTTGAGCATGTTCAAGGGATTCAAGGATCAGAACTCCCGCGCCCTCGCCCATAACAAACCCGTCACGTTCTGTATCAAAAGGACGGCTCGACTTAGCCGGATCATCATTACGTGTAGACATGGCACGCATTGCACAGAACCCAGCCAGACCAGTTGGTCTAATGGTTGCTTCCGCACCGCCACAAATCATTGCATCCGCATCACCGTTTGCAATCAGCTTGAAGGAATCTCCAATGGAGTGTGTTCCTGTAGCACATGCCGTTACCACGTTGATGTTAGGACCTTTCGCCCCGAGAGAAATCGACATCTGGCCAGAAGCCATGTTGGAGATCATCATCGGAATGAAAAATGGGCTTACGCGTTTAGGACCTTTTTGCAGCAATGCATTATGTTGGTCCTCCCAAGTACCCAATCCACCGATACCCGATCCGATCGACACACCAAAACGCTCTGCATCAATGTTCTCGTCAATTTTCAGACCACTGTCTTCAACGGCTTTGAAACCAGCTGCTACAGCGAACTGAACAAAACGGTCCATTTTACGTGCATCTTTGCGATCCATGTATTCTTCCGGGTTGAAATCCTTGATCTCGGCTGCAATTTGAGTGGTATATTCACTTACATCAAACGCCTCAATCTGAGAGATTCCGGACTTACCTGCCATTAAACTGCCCCAGAACGTTTCCAAATCTTTTCCGAGCGATGTCATTACGCCCATTCCGGTAATTACAACTCTTTGTTTCAAACCGACTCACCTCTATATCGACTGCATTACGCAATTATTTTGTGGGAATATCCGCAAGCAGACGTCTAGCCAAGCAGGACCCGGAGATCCGTTTGACCAGCGCCGCTTGCGGAATGAGAAAAACCAATGAATGATGAGAAGTCCCGCCTGTTCGAAAACAGGTGCGGGACTGAATTGACTTTAGGTATGAGATTGTATGTAGTTTACAACTTCACCTACGGTCGTGATTTTTTCTGCATCTTCATCAGAGATTTCCAAATCGAATTCATCTTCCAATTCCATGACCAATTCCACTACATCCAAAGAATCAGCACCCAAATCTTCTTTGAAAGATGCTTCAAGTGTAACTTCAGCTTCGTCTGCGCCCAAGCGGTCGACGACGATGCGTTTTACACGCTCCAATACATCGGACATCCGGTTCACCTCCTCCTTGGTATTATACGAGAATCGCAGGCAAAATGCCATAGAAGACATATGCGGCTCCCGGCCGGGGAACCCGGCCTTTTTCCGGCATTTCGGATCGTCCAGCGCCTGTTCCCCGACTATTGTTCAAGTCCGGGAAGAATTACATGTACATGCCACCATCAACATGCAGTGTCTGCCCTGTCATATAAGATGAAGCTTCTGAAGCCAGGAACGTGACAACACCGGCGATTTCATCCGGTTGGCCCAGACGGGACAACGGAATACCGTTCAACATGTTGTCCACGATCTCCTGGGACAATTCCTTCGTCATATCGGTCTCAATAAATCCTGGTGCAACGCAGTTAACTGTGATGCCGCGGGAGGCAAGCTCACGAGCAGATGCCTTCGTCAAACCGATGACCCCTGCCTTGGCAGCAACATAGTTTGCTTGTCCAGCATTTCCGAGCACACCCACAACAGAGGAGATATTGATAATTCTACCAGACCGTTGCTTCATCATTGGACGTGTAACCGCCTTAAGGCAGTTAAACACCCCTTTGAGGTTGGTTTCGATCACCTGATCAAATTCCTCTTCCTTCATACGCATGATCAGATTATCACGGGTAATTCCAGCATTGTTGACAAGAATATCAACGTTGCCCCATGCCTCAATGGTAGCTTTGACCATTTGTTCGGCTTCGTCCATCTGGCCCACATTCGCTTGAATCGTAATTGCCTGGACACCTTTGGCACGAATCGCTTCCGCTACTTCCTCAGCTGCCGCTTGACTGCCCGCATAATTCACGGCCACGTTGGCGCCAGCCTCGGCCAAAGCGAGTGCAATACTGCGCCCAATACCACGGGATGCACCGGTAACGAGCGCATTTTTGCCTTGTAATGGTTTAGACATAATCATTCCTCCTTTCCCCAAATCTAATCATGGTTAATCAAATTAGTGCAGCTGCCGTTGCTTCGAGCGTCTCAAGACTGTTTACATTGTACAGTTTAACGGTTTTATCTGTTTTTTTAATCAAACCTGTTAACACACTGCCAGAACCAATCTCGATAAAGGTATCTACACCTTGCTCAATAAGCCATGTCACACTGTCTTCCCATAAAACCGGAGAATAGACCTGAGCTGTCAATAAATCCTGAACCTTACCGTCCTCCACAGGTCTTGCAGTCACATTTGCAACTACAGGGACATCCCCAGGTGAGAACGAAACAGTTTTCAGTTTCTCAGCCAGCTTCTCTGCTGCATCCTTCATTAAGGAAGAATGGAACGGACCGCTTACTTCAAGTGTGATGGCACGTTTGCCGCCCGCTTCTTTGACCCGTTCAGCGACAGCAGATACCCCTTCCTTCACACCGGAAATCACGATTTGTCCCGGACAGTTGATGTTGGCAAGTTCAACCACATGACCACTTTCGGATACGTCCCGGCAAAGCACCCCCAGCGCTTCCCGATCCGCACCCAATACCGCAGCCATTGCACCCTGTCCACCAGGAACAGCCTGTTCCATATATTGACCGCGTGCCCGCACAATGCTTACCGCGTCCGCGAACGAAAGAACGCCCGCCGCGACCAGTGCACTGTATTCACCCAGACTGTGTCCGGCCGTATAATCAGGCTGAATTCCTTTTTCTTTAAAAGCCTCAAGCAATGCAATACTTGCTGTCAGCAGAGCCGGTTGTGTATTCGATGTCTGTTTCAACTCGGTCTCTGGTCCCTCAAAAACAAGATTGCTCAGCGCGAAACCTAGCGTTTCATCGGCTGTGCGAAAAATCTCTGTTGCCGCAGGCACAGACTCATACGCGTCCTTGGCCATGCCCACAGCCTGCGATCCCTGTCCGGGAAATACAAATGCTATTTTACCCATCCAATTCATCTCTCCCAGCTGTCTAGTTTACCAAACGAGTACTGATGCGCCCCACGTCAATCCGCCACCGAAACCAACCATGAGCACAGTATCTCCGGCTTTCATGCGGCCTTCTTCAGCAGCTTCTACCAGAGCAAGCGGAATGGAGGCTGCAGATGTGTTGGCGTATTTATCCACGTTGACTACAACTTTCTCTTCAGGAAGCTCAAGTCGCTGCATTGCAGATTGGATAATCCGGATATTGGCTTGGTGAGGAACAAACAGATCCACGTCCGTACGTTCCAGGCCAGCCTTGCGCAGAACTTCGATCGTCGCTGTACCCATCACCCGTACTGCAAATTTAAACACTTCACGGCCATTCATGTAAATATAATGTTTTTTGTTCTCAACCGTTTCTACGGATGCAGGCAGACGGGAACCTCCGCCCTCCATTTGAAGCAGGCTTCCGCCCGCACCTTCAGCTCCGAGATCGAATGATTTAAATCCACGGCCTTCCGGCACTTCACCAACGATAACCGCACCGGCGCCATCGCCAAACAGCACACAGGTATTACGGTCGGTATAGTCAGTAATGCGAGACAAGCAATCTGCACCAATAACAAGTGCATTGTTGTACATGCCGCTTTGGATAAAGCTCGTTGCTGTTGCCAGACCGTATACAAATCCGGAGCAGGCAGCAGACAAGTCAAATGCCGCAGCGCCCTTGGCACCAAGCTTATCTTGCAAAATACAAGCAGTAGAAGGGAATGAAGAATCCGGTGTAATAGTTGCCACAATAATCAGATCAAGATCGCTGCCAGTCATGCCAGCAGACTCAAGTGCTTTGATAGCTGCCTCGTATGCCAGATCTGAAGTCGCCTGATCCGGTGCAGCGATGTGACGCTCCTTGATTCCTGTACGACTGACGATCCACTCATCATTCGTATCTACCATTTTCTCCAAATCGCTGTTTGTCAAAATTTTCTCAGGTACATATTTACCAGTACCGATAACCCCTACCGGGCGCAAATTATTCATGTCTTCACTCACTTCCCGCTAATTTCCTTAGATATGCTCTCCACCAGCTGGTTCTGTACTGCAATCCGTGCTTGGCGCACAGCATTTTTGATGGCATTGCCATCAGCCGATCCATGACTTTTCACCACAAGTCTGCTCAAGCCGAGGAGTGGTGCACCACCATGCTCGGTATAATCCAGTTTCCGTTTCAAACCGCGCAGCTCAGGCATGAGCACAGCAGCAGCCAGTTTGCTTTTGAGCGATGATGAGAATTGTTCCTTAAGCAGAGCGAAAATGGCACCTGCTGTGCCTTCGAGCGATTTCAGCAATATATTTCCGGCAAATCCATCACATACAAGCACATCACACGCACCTGTAAGCACATCACGGGCCTCTACGTTACCAACAAAACGAATCGGAAGTTGCTCCAGCAAAGGATAGGCATGTTTGGTCAACTCATTCCCCTTACCGGGCTCCGTTCCCACATTGAGCAGGCCCACTCTTGGTGACGCGATTCCCTGCACTTTTTGCCGATACAAGCTCCCCATCAGACCATACTGTGCGAGGTGTTCCGGTTTGGCATCCATATTCGCACCAAGATCAAGTGCAAGTACACCCACATCATCGATCGTTGGAATCATGGGTGCAAGCGCCGGGCGCTCAATACCTTCCATACGACCTACCACAAGCAAGCCGGCTGTCATCAGCGCTCCGGTATTGCCCGCAGAGATCATGGCGTCTGCTTCGCCTTCCTTAAGCATACGACCTGCAACCACCATGGAGGCATCCTTCTTACGACGGACTGCCTTTACTGGTTCATCATCCGAACCGATCACTTCGGAAGCATGCCGAATCGTCAGATTAGCAGGTTTGGCACCTGACTGACTCAGAAGAGGTTCCAGCTTGGCTTCATCGCCGACCAGGACGATCTGTGTATCTGCCCATTCCGTAGCCGCGGCGATCGCACCTTCTACTGTTGACGCAGGTGCGTTATCGCCTCCCATGGCATCAATGACGATTTTCATCCCAAATGACCTCCTTCTACGCTGTCTTCTCCACCTGAATGGTAGATTACAAAGTTGCCTTGAAACACCATTTCTTCACCCACATAAGTGAACACTTCTACTTTGGCTTTGCCCTTTTGACCCGGAATCGATCTCACATAGGCCTTCGCAATACATTTCTCGGCCAAATGAACCGAACGAACAAAACGAATGTCTGCGGACGCCGTCAAAGCAATCTCGTCATTAATAACGGCTACAGCCAACGAGTTGGCCTGTGCAAAAACATAGTGTCCTCGAGCAATGCCCGTTCTCGAAAATACGTGTTCTTCCTTAATCTCAAACAAGGAAATCCCGCTCTTGTCCAGTTGCAAGTCCACAATATCACCGATAATCTCATGCAGGGGTAAGGAACGCACCTGATCATAGGAACGCTCCGCCATCAGTTTCATCCGCTCCCGAAGCTCGGGAATCCCAAGCTCCAGTCTGTCGAGACGAATCGTCTGAATACTCACCTTCAATTGGCGTGTAAGTTCCTGATCCGTCACAAACGGGTTGTCTTCGATCATTTTGGTTAACTGCTGCTGCCTCTGTCTCTTCGGTACACGTTCGATGCCTGACACCCCCCGCTGTATCGTTTAAGGAACCGCCCAATCCGGTCAGTTCAATACTCTTTCACGTTGCTTCTATAGTTGCATCCCTGTTCAGCAGGGTCGTTCTCACACGAATCATGGTTCATGTTTATGTAACGTCAAATCTTAGAACCTGGTACTAAACTATAGTATATCTCATCCCGTGTCAAAAAGAAAGGCTGGGTGAACAAAAACAATCCTGCCTTGCGGAGCCTGGCTTCACAGCCCCGAACACAACCAGTAACGAGCCTTACTAAAATATCAAAAACGTATATTGAACTATATTCACGAAGATAGAATACAGGTAAAGGTAGTTATTTTTGCGATGCTATAGTCTAAAAAAAGTAGCACCTCATCGAAATGAAGTGCTACTTGATGTCTAGCTATTATTGAGAGATGATCTCTCTTGCTTTGTACGTTCCGCACACTTTGCATACGTGGTGACTAAGCTTCAGCTCGCCACATTGTTCACATTTCACCATACCCGGTACTGCCAATTTAAAGTGAGTGCGACGTTTGTCGCGACGCGTCTTGGATGTTCTCCGTTGAGGTACTGCCATTATTCCCACCTCCTTATCAAAATAAACCTTTGCAGGTAGTTGTTACAATGTTCGATTTTCAATCATGCTCATTTAAAAAAATCCTTGAGCCCTGCAAGCCGCGGATCGATAACTTGGTTATCACAACCGCAGTCACCTTCGTTCAGCTCATGGCCACACTTGGGGCATAACCCTTTGCATGTATCGCTACACAGCGGTATAAACGGAAGATTCAGCAGAAAAGCTTCCTCAGCATAACCCTTCAGATCAACGCTATCTCCATCCACATAGAAAGTATCGTCGTCTTCGTGCAATTCCTCTGGCTGCTTTCCCTTCTTGAATTGCTCATGAAAATCAATATGAAAATGTTCATTAATCGGCTTAAGACACCGGGAGCACAACATGTCCACTCCTACTGTCAGCTTGCCATGAACATCCACAACGTCTCCCTCTCTGAACTCTGCAGATAAATCTGCAGTCAGCGGGGTAACGGCTGTGATATCTTGTCGGTTAGAAACCAGTTCCTTGATATCCCACTGTTCATTAAACTGCAGGGGACCATCACTGGTAGCCACTTTGCGAAATGGCATTAACATTTCCCATCACTCCAAACGAAACCAATCTCATAATTAAAGTTAAACGCCTAACGACAGTTATACAGGTCAAACCTGACTCTTGCAACACATCAAATTCCTGACTGTATGTAATCTGACGATTCATCGTTAAAAGTATTATGAAATTGACTTAACAAACAAAAATCATTATACCGATTTTCCAAGACGTTTGTCAACACTTTTAACTTTACACCCTTTTTGAAATTGACGATCCTAATCCGCATTCGATCTCTGATACATTATAGGCTTACTGTAAGTTAAACTACAAGTCATGCATTTTGAAGGCGGGTTCGGGCTATATCGATCTGAAGGATTCTTTTCTTTTTCGTTGTACACACTGCGATATGATTTGAACAAAGGTATATCCATGTCCTATTATGGAACAAGATGAGCTCACATATTATCGGGCTAGGAAGAGAAAGATTGATCCCCATTTGAATATTTACCGAAAGGAGCGCGTTCTCATATGAAAGCCGTCGGCGTCATTGTTGAATATAACCCTTTACATAACGGACATGTCTACCATCTGAGTGAAGCAAGGCGGCTCAGTGGAGCAGACGTTGTTGTGGCTGTGATGAGCGGCCCTTTCCTCCAGCGCGGCGAACCCGCCATCGTGGGCAAAAGGGCACGCACTGAGATGGCGCTGCATGCTGGCGCCGATCTGGTGCTTGAACTGCCGGTTGCCTATGCTGTACAACCGGCCGAGTGGTTCGCCTTTGGTGCGGTGTCACTTCTGCACCGCACAGGCGTGGTGGACTCGCTCTGCTTTGGCAGCGAGTCCGGCGACCTGGACAGCCTGCAGCGCATTGCGCGCGTGCTGGCTGTGGAGCCCGCAGGGCTGCGCGAGGATATCGCGCGCCGCCTGCGGGAAGGCGCCAGCTATCCCGCCGCATACGCAGGTGCGGCGGCGGCACTGGCGCCTGGCGGCGTCGATGCGGAAGACGCCGCTGCACTGCTGGGGCAGCCCAACAATTCGCTTGGGCTGCATTACCTGATCGCGCTGCAACGGCTGGGCAGCGCGATCAAGCCCTATACGGCGGCGCGTACCGGTGCCGCGTATCATGAGGCGACGCCCGGACCGGGGGCGATCGCCAGTGCAACTGCCGTCCGCCGCCTGCTGATGGCGGACGGGCCCGAAGCCGCCGCGCCATACGTGCCGGCGGCAACCCTTGCCATTCTGCGGCGCGAATGGCAGGAAGGCCGCGCTCCCGTGCACTGGGAAAGCTTTGCACAGCCGCTGCTGCACATCGCGGCCACACGTCGTGCCTCCGAGCTGGAGCAGATCGCCGAAGTCACGGAAGGACTCGAACACAGGCTGAGCCGTACACTTGCTCAGCTCCCGGAGCCTTCAGTCGAGGCGTTGCTGAACGCACTTAAAACGAAACGGTACACACGCACAAAGCTACAGCGCATGCTGACCCATATCCTGCTGAATCATACCAAGGCCGAATGTTCGCCCGAGAAGCTGGCTGAAGGGCCAGCGTATCTTCGAGTGCTTGGGTTCAATTCACAAGGGCAGGGCCTTTTGAAACAGATGAAAAAGACGGCTTCTCTGCCCGTTCTGCTGAAACCATCAACCTTTGTCCATAACCAGTTGGAACTGGATGTGCAAGCTCAGGCAGCATATGCACTCGCCTGTGAACACATCGATACACGCATGATGTACAGCGACTACTATGAACCACCTGTGAGACTTTAACTCTACGTTCAGTCATATCCATAGCTGGTTCAACATAAACGATTTCGAAGCCCCAAGTTCAATGGATCGACTCACAAGTTTTTGCGGGAGCCAACGCTTACGCATAGATTGATGCAATCCTGATCTACGGGTATAAGATTAATCAAACTCTGTTGATGATGCGTTGTTTAATATCGACTACTCAAACAAAATCCCCCTATCGCACACCGATTCGGCATCGTTGCAATAGGGGGATTTCACATCATTCTCATATTGGTTCAAGCATTATTCGTTGCGAATAATTGTTTTAGGATTTGACAGACAAGGTTTTCAGATAAGCCAGCGCATCATCCACTGTGCTAACAGGAATGAGTTTCATTTTGGTGCCAATTTGTTCAGCCTTAGTTTCAGCTTCTTTATAATTATCCTTCGGCACAAAGAAAAACTCCGCTTCTTTCCGGTCTGCCGCAACAATTTTGTGCACAACGCCACCAATTGCGCCAACCACACCTTCTTTGTTAATAGTTCCAGTGCCAGCAATCCGGTGACCTTTCGTCAAATCTCCAGGGGTCAACTGATTGTAAATCTCCAGGGTGAACATCAGTCCGGCAGATGGACCACCTACCTGAGTATCCGTGAAGGATATCTGTTTATCCGGATCTTCTGCTTTCACTTTCTGAACCGCTCCGATCATGACACCCAGTGCCGGGCGAACTTCACCGGTTTTGCTATCTTTCACTTCAATCAGTTGAACGTCGCGGCTGATGGTCTCTCCGCCTCGCTCTAATTGCATCTCAACCGTTTCTCCGACCTTTTTGTTTTTTAACTGCTCAGACAGCACTGTATTGTCCGGAGTTGCCGTTCCGTTTACACCCAAAATAATATCTCCGGGCTCAATATCTCCCTTAGGTTTTGGATCTTCGGACAGCCCAAATACAAAAATATGCTCAGGAACAATGGAGTATTTCACTCCTGCCTGCTCATAAGCCGCCTCCATTGCCGAGGATTGTGAATCACTCATGAACCAGACCTGTTCGGCAGAATATTCCGCTTCGCTTTTGCCACGCAGCCGATCTTCTTTTTTATCCACTTGAGCATTTCGATTAAACAAGGAGGTTCCTAGCAAAAACACATTGGCGTATGTTGCCGACACTGTCGTCATCATAAACACACCACGTTCTTCCTTATCTCCCTCTTTCACGGTAACCATGGGTTTTACTTCGTCGGCACTACCAGGCATATAAATGATATATGGCGTTGGCATATATACCGCAACATAGACGACCAGAGCCACCACGATCACAAAGATCGAAGCTCTGAATCCGCCAGATTTCCGAATCCGATTCATTGCATGAGCCCCCGTTCTTTGTGTATCTTTCAATAATTATAAGTCTAACACTCTCATGCTTTTGCATACAATGGTACAGGCCGGATAGGCCGCTGTTTACAGTAGCTTATCCGGTCAAGGCCGAAGCGTCCACGGACGTCATTCGGCCGTCCACAACTAATCCTGGCCGAGTGTATGCGGCACGATCCATATGAGGTGAAACAATGACAATGCAGAGCGAAGTTACGGGCTCTGGACCGTTACGAACGGTACTTATGAGTACAGGCGCTTTATTGCTGGTAATTGCAGTAGTTGTATCTCCGAAAGATGCATTCGATGCCTCTATTCAAGGTTTAGACATTTGGTGGAAAATCATCTTTCCTGCCATGCTTCCATTTCTGATGTTATCCCAAATGCTGACTGCATTCGGCTTTACCCACGCACTTGGCGTCTTATTAGGGCCATTAATGCAGCGCTGGTTCCGTCTGCCGGGCAAAGCCGGACTGGCCATTGTTGTCGGCATGTGTGGCGGCTTTCCGGCAGGAGCAGATACCGCCTCCCGCCTAGTGCAGGATCAACAAATTACCGCCAAACAGGCGGGTATTGTCGCATCAGCATCTCATTTTGCCAATCCATTGATGATTATACTTGTCATCGGTGCAGCTTTTCTTCATCAGCCTGCTGCTGGATATTTCCTTCTGATCGTTCACTGGGTTAGTGGATGGATTGCAGCCATGATCGGAGTACGACTCCTACCCAAGGAATCAAAAGAGGAAGAATTCCCAACTGCAAACCCTTCTTCGTATAAACGACGGAGCCTATGGTCACAAATGATGTTTGCAGCCCGCGAAGCCCAGAAACGTGACGGACGCGGGTTCGGCAAATTGCTTGGAGACACGGTCTCCCAAGCTGTACAAACTTTAATGATGACCGGAGGATATATGATTGTGTTTGCCGTGTTTGTTCGGCTGCTCACTCTCTATATCACCCCCGGTACTTCAGTTGCTTTTTGGCCCTCACTGCTGGAACTGCATCTCGGAACTTATCATCTGAGTCAGAGCCCACTGACACCCGTTCTGCTAATGTCTTTGCTTGCAGCTGTTCTCGGCTGGGGTGGTCTGTGCTCTCATCTGCAAGTCTCCGCCGTGCTGAAAGCTGCGGGACTTGCCACAACGTCCATGTTGTATTTTGCCGGAATCCGCCTGCTTCATGCATTGGTTGCATTTTTCATCAGCTTGCTGCTGTGGCTGCCATTCAGCCGTTACAGTTCCGAAGTCTGGGCTACGTTTCAGAACAATCCGGGCAATGGTTTGGCACCTTTCCTAACCAAGCAGTCCCTGGTAGGCATGAACACCTCCGACATCATCGATGCCGTCTGGAATGGTTTCCCTGCTGCCTGTATCGGTCTGGCATTGCTGCTCACCGTCATGATCTGCCTATCCGGGCTGACCTTCTGGTTTAACCGCCGGTTTTCTCGCTAATTTTCTGACGCAGCGCAGCTTCCACTTCAGGTGAGACCAGATCGGTGACATCTCCGTGGTAGTGGGCAATTTCCTTGACGATGCTGGAGCTCAGATAAGAATATTTCGGATTGGTCATCATAAAAATGGTTTCCGCATCCGGATTTAACTTGCTGTTCGTCGAAGCCAGCTGAAGCTCATATTCAAAATCCGTCACCGAGCGGATACCACGGACAATGACCTGAGCATCTTTTTGCCGTACATAATTTGCCGTCAGATCACGGAAGCTGTCCACCTCCACATTAGGCAGATGACTCGTGACTTCCGTAATAAGACTCTTGCGTTCTTCCACCGTAAATAATGGATTTTTGCTCATATTATTCAACACAGCCACGATGACGCGATCGAACTGCTTCGACGCCCGGGCAATAATGTCCAGATGGCCCATAGTTACGGGATCAAAACTGCCTGGATATACGGCAATTCGTTCCTGACGATGTATCATTTCACTCATGAGGAGCCTCCTCTTCCGCTGCGCTAGGTTCTCCATCTTCTGTTGTTGCAGCAGGTGCATAATAATAGATGGATACAGCTGTCTCCCCATACAATGCCTTGCGCGTTTGTTCAAACGGGCCGAATTGCTCAGGGTAACTATATTTGGATTCATATTCAAGCACAATGGTCGCTTCCGGTTCAAGCAGATCCAGTTCGTGCATCGTAAGCATTAACTCGTCCCCATTTTTCATACGGTAGGGTGGATCAAGAAATACGAGATCAAATTGTGTGTTTCGCTTGGCGAGCGCCTTCAATGCACGACTGGCATCATTCCGGTATATGGCCGCCTGATCTTCCAGCTTGGTTGCTTTCAGATTTGCACGGATCACTTCAATACTTTTCGATTCCAAGTCAACAAAAACAGCCTTGTCCATGCCGCGGCTCAGCGCCTCAATACCGAGACCTCCACTGCCTGCAAACAGATCCAATGCTGTACCGCCCTCAAAATAAGGGCCAATCATACTAAACAACGCTTCCTTCACCTTGTCGGTGGTCGGCCGCGTCCCTGTGCCAGGAACAGCCTTCAGCGGTCTGCCTTTCGCACTCCCAGATACCACTCTCACTGATGAGTCACCTTTTCTCTCTATGTAAGTATATTGATAAAGCTATCGTACCACAATCGGGTTCAGTTTGAAAAATAGTGCGTCTGCTTTCTCTCAAGAAAATTGTTGACGGATATGTATAAAAAGGAAACTTTCCGGCCATCCTTTAATTATCGACATCACAAGTGTCGTAGACAACCGCGGAGAAGACTTACGTTTCCCCATAAGCTCTTCGTCCGGTTTCTCCTCTCCCATGAAAAAGAAGCTCTCGAAAGAGAGCTTCTTTTTGTTATCTTTATTAGGTACCATAACCCCATTGACTAATAATAAAACCGCCATCAGACAACCTATTGCCCATATTCATCCATACTGGCCTCGAATTGCGATTGTAACCATCCAATATCTTTCAGCCATTCTTCCATGTCATTCATAAATTCCGTATGATCCAAGTGTTTGATCTTATATTTCTTTAGTTTGTCGTTCAGAAAAGCATAGAAATAATGACTCAGCTCATATCGCTGTCTGCTTTTGCTAAACGTTTTATACTGATCCTCACTGACTGTCATATCAAAGTAAATCGTATTGTCCTTCTTAGCGTATCTGACCGTCGATTTTCTCTCATATTCTTCAGGCAGACATCTGAAAACAAAGAACAGCTCAATGCCACACGCTTGATACTTACTTTCTGCTTTATCAAACACAGGCTGCAATTCATCCGAAAGTGCGGCAACCTGTGTTAACCCTGAGGTGTCTGTCGACTTATCCAGTATCATATTAAAGTCCCTCTTTGTTCATCTCTCTGTATTTCCGATTTGAACGGTGCAGGTTAATCATTGAAACCATAAGGAGAACTACAGGCAGCAACATATTCCATGACTGATTCTTAATCATCACAATAGCAAAGAACACCATTGCTACCCATACCAATATTTCAATTGTTTCATACTTGGTTAACGTGCGCTTGAATGCTTTTCTGGAAATAAGACGAATTAGGAAATAAGCGATTAAGCAATAGAATGCGACCATTCCGAGTATGGCAATCAGGGCCAACAACATCTCCATGAACATGCCTCTCATCACCTCTCCACTTCATTCCCTTAATTTTACCATATGAGCGAAAGAGTGTCATCGGAATGCTCCTGCATGAACTCTTGCACCGCCCCTCATTTACTTCTCTTCACTAATCACTGTCGCGTTATAAATCACAATCCGTTTGCCATCCAGATCAAAAAGCACCTTGTTTCCATACTCCGTATCCTGCAAATCAATCTTCCCCTCATACGTATGAATCAATTCTCCCGAATTACTGTATACGTTAACCACACGCTCCAGACCCCCGGAGTTGTTGGACCGCATCGTTTTCAGCGCACGTTCACCTGAAGCCGTATTAAAATACCAGATGAAGCATCCCACAATGATGCCTAGTATAACGAGTACCGTTACCCATACACCCGTCTTTGCTTTTCTGCTCAAAATAAACCCCTCCTTTATCCATGTCCAGTACAGTACGAGACAGGTACGGTAGCGGTTTCATAGCTCATCATCTGATAACAGCAAACAGAGGCCCCCAGTTTTGGAGACCTCTGTCCTTTAGCTACATCTTATATAGCGCTATTACAGCGCACGAATGACAAATTCAAATTGCAGTTCGCCGTCCGAGGTGATGCGGTATTCCGGATGAACCGGTGCTCCCCAGCTATCGTCACCACCTACGCCCATTTGTTTGCCGGCTACCGTTACAACCGTATAATGCACCGGAGGCAACTCATACGCATGTTGGGCATTCTCCAGCTCAAATGCCGTATAAGGAGATACATTCAGCTCAACTGGAGCTGCAGCAGATTCAATTTTAAAGCCACGTCCCGCGTTGTCGGTCAATTTAGCCCAACGTACACCCGTACGGTTGCCCGACTCCTGCGGTACAAGATATGGAGCAACGGTATCCGCTACTTTGCTGTCATGGATACCCAGACGAGCGCCAAATGCACGGTCCGCATAGTTTTCTTCCGGTCCCATCGCCAGCCATTCCACATTTTCAAAGTCCGGCGAAGTTTTGAAGGAGAGCGCATGAATCGGAAGATCTGGCAGACCTGCCGTTCCTTTATACGTATTATGCACATGCACACTACCATCTGCACGGACGGTATAAGCCACTTTCACTTGTACATCTGCCGAAATATTAAGTTTGTACGTGAATTCGATCCGATATTGATCCGTGTTTTGTTCCGCTTTCCAGTTCACACATCTAGGCAGCAGACTTGCAGCATACCAAGCCCCAAGCTCGAAGCCCATAGCAGTACCCTTATCATTATCGGTGGTCGCACGCCAGAACAATGGCATTGGAGGCTGTGCAATCGTCTCTTGACCTGACAGCTTCAGGGATACCAATGTTCCGAAAGCCTTGGAGAACAGGACATGGGTCTGACCTACCCTTACCCCGATATTAACGTCCCCTTCAACGACCTGAATTTCATTTGTCAGGTTCAGATCGGACTCCACAATTTCCGACTTTTCCTGAGCAAATACAAACTGTCCAAAGGCAACTTCCTCGCCTTTTTCTGCCCACAATGTTGCTGCTTTTAATACAAACGCGGTATTCACTGCGTATTCCCCGCCAGCAAGAGATTCCACATCAAGTGGAAGTTTCACAACGGTCTCGCTTTGTGGACCCACGTTTACCTCCAACGTTCCATGCAGCACTTCGTGACCTTCCCGATCCAGACTGTATACCAGTTCGAATTCAGATGTGTCTGCAAACAAATTATCGTTAACGATTTTCACGCCTTCCCGATCCGGGAACAGCTTGAGGTTTTGGTACAGGAATTTGACTTCCTGCATCTTGGCAGACACTCTGCGGTCTGCGTACACAATGCCGTCTCCACAGAACGAATAGTCCGAAGGACGATCACCGAAATCTCCGCCATAAGCAAGGAACTCTTTGCCGTAACGATCTTTTTTGTATATGGCTTGATCAATGTAATCCCAAATGAATCCGCCCTGATACATCGGATACTTGTCTTCGAGTTCCGTATACTTATGCATACCGCCAATGGAGTTACCCATGGCATGCATATACTCACAGCTGATATATGGTTTTTCCGGATTCGCGTTCAAGAATTCCTCAATGTCGGCCGGTTTGGCATACATGCGTGATTCCATATCGCTCGTGTCGTTGAAGCGACGATCGTGGAACACACCTTCATAATGAACAAGACGTGTAGGATCAGCCGATTTGAAATATTGCGAAACTTTATAGATCACTTCACCACCATGAGACTCGTTACCACAAGACCAGATCAGAATGGACGGATGGTTTTTATCCCGCTCTACCATCGACACCGCACGATCCATAACGATATCATGCCACTCTGGACGGTCGCCAGGAATAACCCACGAAGGCTCAACTGCACCCAGTTTTTGCCATGATCCGTGTGTCTCCAGGTTCATTTCATCAATCACATACAATCCATATTCATCACACAGTTCATACCATAGGCTTTGGTTTGGATAGTGAGATGTACGAACAGCGTTCATATTGTTTTGTTTGATCGTCTGAACATCCCACAGCATATCTTCCTTGGTTACAGCGCGTCCGCGACGCGGATTGAATTCGTGACGGTTTACCCCTTTGAAGACAATACGTTTACCATTGATGTGCATCACTTTATCGATCATTTCAAATGTACGGAAGCCAACGGCCTGAGGTAGAACTTCCACCAGCTCGCCCGCTGCATCATATACTTGAATGTACAGACGATACAGGTAAGGAATCTCCGCGCTCCACAGGTTTACTTGGTCAATCTCCTCACGAAGACTTACCAGACCATTGGTAACTTCAATCCCGCCAAATGTTTTCACCGTGTTGCCTTCAGCATCCCTTAGTTCAGCGTTCACTTTGGCTCCAGCAGCAGCTTTTCCTTCAAGCTTCAGATCCACGTTTAACGTACCATGGGTATAAGACTTGTCCAAATCCGTTACAACCCGCACATCGCGAATATGCGCAGCCGGCACAGTATACAGATACACATCTCTGAAAATGCCTGAGAACCGCCAGAAATCCTGATCCTCCAACCAACTGCCTGTGCTGCGTTGATACACTTCCACAGCCAGTTTATTCTCTCCGTCCTGGAGGAATGGTGTCAGATCAAAATCGGATGGTGTAAAGCTGTCTTCCCCATACCCGACAAACTGTCCGTTAAGCCATACATAGAATGCAGATTCTACACCCTGAAACGAAATATATACCGGACTGTTCTGCCAGCCTGTTGGCAAATGGAATGTGCGAATATAACTACCTACCGGGTTTTGGTCCTGCGGCAATGCAGGTGGACGCAGATCGTTTAAGCCATCCCAAGGGTATTGAGTATTTACGTATTGGATCTGACCGTAGCCTTGGAGCTGAATATGCCCCGGTACTTCAATATCATCCCAACCAGCATTGGAGAACTCCTGCTTATAAAAAGCTTCGGGGCGGCAATCCGGACGGATTGCATAATTAAATTTCCACGTTCCGTTAAGGTTGTAGCGCATAGCCATTGCACCGGATGCTTTCGCTTCTTCCATAGTACGGTAATAGCGATGATCCGAGTAAGCGTTAAGGCGGTTTACTTCAAAAACGCTTACATCGCCCAGCCAGTTAATATCTGCATGTGTTGCTTTCATTCGGCTCTCTCTCCCTCTTGAAACAAATATATTTATTACTTATTCAGTACAGATTCTTATTTTCCTTTTACGAAACAAACATAAACAAACAGAAAGACAGAGGCACGCCATGTCTGGCGTCCTCTTCTCTCCTCTTCTACATTGACGTCCATTCAGACGGTTTAATGATGATGCATTACTTAACGGAACCAACCATACCTGCGACAAAGTGTTTTTGCATAATGAAGAATACAATGGCTGTCGGTAATGTCGCGATGACGATGGCGGTCATGATGACACCATAATCCGGTGAATAGCTGGAACCGAGGTTCGAGATTAACAACGGAATCGTCTGTTGGTCTGGCGTTTGCAGCACCACGAGAGGCCAGAGGTAGTTATTCCAGCTGCTCATGAATGTGATGATCGCAGCGGCTGCATATGTTGTTTTCATCGTTGGCATGTAGATCTTCAAGAAGATGCCTATTTCGCTCAAACCATCAATCCGGCCAGCTTCAAGCATCTCTTTCGGGAACATTTTGGTGTTCTGACGGAAGAAGAAGATTAGGAACGCCGTTGTGATGGTCGGCAGAATAACTGCGGCCATGGTGTTGATACCGATGAACGGTGCAAAACCAGAGATCGTAGCAAACATCCGGTATAAAGGAACCATCAGCGCTGCGAACGGAATCATCATCGACAGCAACAGAATGTTAAATACGATATCACGTGATTTCGTCCGATATACTTCGAATCCATAACCGGCCAAGGAACCAATCAGCAAAGCAAGAATCGTGGAAATAACGGAAACAATCGCCGAATTTCCAAGAGCCTGTACCAGATTGGTTGAATCCAGCAATTTGTTGAAGTTATCAAGGAAAGCCGATCCAGGAAGCAGTCTACCTTTGGTGACATCTACAGAAGCATTGGTCGAACTGACAAGCATCCAGAAGAATGGGAAGATGGACACAAATGCAACGATGGACAAGAAGACATATGTGAATATACGTTTTGCTTTTGCTTTAGCCATTTCTCTCACCTGCCACTTTGAACTGGATAATGGACAATACGATAATCATCAGCACGATGGAATACGAAACGGTTGCCGCATATCCGAAGTCCGGTGAATATTTGAACGAAAGGTTATAAATGTACTGGGAGATGGACATCGTCGCATTACCCGGACCACCTTTGGTGATGTTCATAATCTCATCGAAAATTTGTAATGTACCAATCGTCGATGTAATGGAGGTGAACAGGATAATCGGTTTGAGCAATGGAACGGTAATTTTGAAAAATTGCGTGAAAGCATTTGCTCCATCAATCCGTGCAGCTTCATAGATCGACTGATCAATGTTCTGAAGAGATGACAGATAGAAAATCATGTTATATCCGGTCCAACGCCAAGTAACGGCGATTATAATCGTAATTTTAGCCCAGAACGGGTCAGTGATCCATTGAATCGGTTCAGCAATCACGTGCAGATTCATCAGGAATTGGTTAACCATACCGTCAGAAGAGAACAGATATTTGAATACGACAGAGTAGGCAACCAATGAGGTTACGCAAGGCAGGAAGATAGCAGTACGGAAGAAGCTACGGAAGCGTAACGTACTGTCATTCAATAAAACGGAAATAAACAAACCGAGAATAATCATGACAGGCACTTGAATGATCAAGTACAGAAATGTATTGGATACAGCAGTTCGGAACGTTGTATCAATGAATAATCTTTTATAGTTATCCAGGCCCGTAAATTCAAGATTGGCTCCTACACCCGACTTGAACGATAAGAGCAGCGCTTGCAGCATCGGATAGAAGTAAAATGCAACGATCCCGATAACAGCGAGCGATATAAAAGCCCATCCAGTCAAATTATTTTTCTTTTGCAGACTGTCTCCTGTATTCATGGCTTTGGCTTTCACAGTGTGGCTCCTCTCTCTCCGTGTAACATGGATAGAACCCAGGGAGCCTCTACCATGTCCGGGTCGGCTGTTGCTTGTGCCAGACAGTGGAACGGCTCCGATGCTTCCTTGGGTTCTATAAGTTACCGTGGATCATCTTAGTTTAATTGTGCTTCAGCTTGTTTCTGTGCATCAGCCAGAACGTCATCAATCGCTTTGCCGTTCAGGAAGTTTTGCATTTCAACAACCAGAATGTCCTCGATGGCATATGTGTTGATACCGTAGTTTACGCTAGGGATTTCTTGCGTCCATTTTGCAAAATCAGCAAACACTTTTTGTCCACCGAAGAACTCGTCGGCTTTATCAAACGCTTCACCTTCTGCCGCCGGTTTGTACGTGCCGATCGCACCAATGTTGTTCAGCAAATCTTGATACAATTGTTTGTCAGAACCGAATGTTTTACCCATGAAATCAGCAGCTTGGTCTGCACCAGCAACATTATTCATGACATACCAAGAGCTACCACCCAAGTTGGATGCGTGTACAGAATTCGATTGTCCAGCCATTTTAGGAAGTGGTGCTACCGCCCATTTGCCGGATTGCGATGCTTCTTGACGCACGGATGGTGTAATCCAGTTTCCTGTAGGAATGGTAGCAACATCACCATTGTTGAATGCTGCCACGAATTGGCTCCAGTCGGAGTTCAACTTAACGATATTTGCATCCATCATTGCTTTGTACGTTACAAATGCTTCTTTCAGTGCTGCATTGCCAGCCAGATCAGGTGTTTTACCATCTTCTTTGGAATACCATGAACCTGCGGATTGAATCATCATACGGATCAGACCCAAATCGTTAGGATCAAGTGTGATCAGATCTTTGCCAGTTTTGGCTTTCACATCTTTACCGATTTTGATGTAATCATCCCATGTGATGTCCTGAAGGTCAGCTGCTTTGTAGCCTGCTTGCTCCAGCAAATCTGTTCTGTAGTAGAGACCTGTTACACCAGAGTCAAACGGAACACCAAACTGTTTGCCATCAAAAGCGGTTGGTCCCAGTTTGTACTCTGCGAAATCGGAAGCTTTGATTGTAGAGGACATATCTTTAAATGCATCAGGGTAAGCGTTCAGGAAACTTTGTGCACGGTAATCTTCAATCAGAACAATGTTCGGAAGGCCGCTGCTTGTTCCCGAGTTCAAACCTGTATTCAGTTTTTGGATAATGTCAGCTTGAGCATATTCAATGATGTTGATTTTCAGATCAGGATTTTGTTTTTGATAGGCTTCTTTTGCTGTTTCTAATGCAGCGACGTTAAACGCTTTGTCCCAAGCCCAGATCGTAATTTCATTAGCGGTTTTTTCACCCTCACTTGCCTTGTTCCCTCCACCACCGGAAGAACATGCAGACAACAGCAGGACAGTAACGAGCATCAGTACCCACATTTTTTTCAAACAATTCAACTCCCCTTCAACCTCTTTGTGTGTAATTTGTTTGCGTTTTCTGAAAGCGTTTGCTCTCGATGAATTCATCTTATCATTCCCAAATCTTCATTCGTTAGTAATAATTTTGTGTTGATTTGTCATCTTATTGCCACAATGAAAACCTTTACAGAAACCGCTTGCATTAAATTTGTTTTTTTGTAATTTCTTTTGATTTTGTACTTTTTTAATCTGAATATTTTACAAGTCTGGGCTGAATCCTTACGCTCTGAGCACCAAAAAGGCCCTCCCGTGTTGTCATCGACAACCCAGGAAGACCTTCTATAAAGCCACCTTTTCATAAAAATAACGACCTTGTATTCACTCAAAAGCTATTATTAGCTCGTAATCAACGGAAGTGTAACAGTAACCCTTGTACCCTCTCCCGGTTTGCTCATTATGGTTACACCATAAGGTGCCCCGTACAATAGCTCTATGCGATCATGTACATTCCGGATACCAATACCACTAAACAATTGCCGATTATTCTTCGGATTGGGCAGCGACTCACCCATGGAGAATCCTTCTATCCCGTCCCCGTTATCCATAATCTCGCAAATCAATGACTCTCCGGCTCTGGAGACCATCACATGGATGGTGCCTGTTTCCTTGGAAATGAATCCATGGAAGAAGGCATTCTCGATAAAGGGCTGAATCACCAGTTTGGGTACATGATAATGTGTACAATCCGGAGCTACGTAGAAGGCTGCTTTAATGCGCCCTCCGTATCGGACATGATTAATGAATACATAGTTTTTCAGGTTTTCGACTTCTTGCTCCACCGTTATCGTCTCACTCACGTTACTAATCGTATTCTGCAATAAGGAGATCAGCGCATTAATGGTTTCGGCAGCCCTATCCTTGTTGCCTTGCTGAACCAGGACTTTCACGGAAGCCAGGGTATTGTACAGGAAATGAGGATTAATCTGGCTTTGCAGCGCCGCCAGCTCTGCATTTCGTTGCTCCCGCTGTGTAAGTACCAGCTGATCCACATAGTCATGAAGTTCGTCCAGCATGTAGTTATAGGCGTGACCTAACTGTCGACTCTCATAACTTCCACTGACTGGAATATAGTTGTCCAGATCACTTTTGGTTATATTGGACATCTGCTTCACAAGTCGGCGCAGCGACTTGGTGATCTGATTCGTAATAAGGAACACGAGTATGAGCGCTCCGGCTACAATGGCTGCACAGATCAGAGCAATCGTCTTCATGTCAATCAGCTGCCCCATCGCGAGATCCTTATCGACCACATTTACGATATAAAACCGATAAAATGGTAAGTACTCGGACAATACCACACTGTCCTGATCCATGACCCGCGCATTTACACCTTTTACACTTTCGTTATTCATTTCTCTGGCATAGGTCAGCAATTCGAGTTGAGTGGTGCCGATCCACTCTTCACGATTGGATGATACAATCTCACCCGCATCATTCAGGATAACCACATCGTTGCCCCTGCTCGTGAAACTGCTATAGAACTGACGAAATGCGTTCTCTCTCATGGTGACATACAACGTACCATAGAGTCGGTTTTCAGCACGATCCGTCAATGCCTTGGTCGCTGAGATCATCTGCTGGGCAGTCTCATCATTCGTCTGATAGTCATCAAAAATGATCCGGTTCGGACTGGCCGCTGCTTCCAGCGTAATCGGCTGCTCTTTCAATTCATCTGCTGATAAACGAAGATGAGATCGATCGGTGGAATACGTACGCCCATTAATACCGCTAATCGTTATACCAACTTCATAGGACTCCGTAATTGATTGAATCCGGTCCATCGTTTCTCTCATATTATAATAGGATTTTGCCATCGTGAGGGAGTCACCCTCCCCCTCAGACAGATAACCACGAATTGCCCCGCTTTGGCTAACATTATTGGATACAGCAGCAATCGCATCGTTGAAGGATTCAAAGTTCGTTTTGATCTGGCTAAGTACCTTGGAGTTCGTAATACTGAACGTCTCGGTAAACAGCTTGGTCGACATATGAATCGATGTCCATAGAATGAGCACGGAGACAAGAATGATGCTAACGAACATAACGAGGAACAGTTTTGGGAAAAGTCCAAGCCTTGAGAATGCATTCATCCATTTCTTCATTTATTTCTTCCTTCTGACGTTATGCCCAGAATTTTCGCCGGTATCGGCTCGGTGACAGTCCGGTAAATTTTTTGAACACCTTGCAAAAGTAACTGTGGTCGGAATACCCTACCATGCTGCTAATTTCGGAAATGGTAACATCGTCTGAGCGGAGCAGTTCCTCTGCCTTTTCAATCCGAATCTTATTCAAATATTCGTTAAAGCCTTCTTTTTTGTGTGAAGAGAAATAACTGGACAAGTACGATGGATTAAAATGAAAATGCTTGGCTACTTCGGCAAGTCCGAGTGGCTGATCAAAGTGCTGATGCATATATTCCAGCAGCATTTTCATATTCGGATCACTTCGTCTTGCGCCCTCTCCAGTCGTGCACTCCTGTACCTCAGCCATGAACTGATCCAGCACATTCATCGCTTCTGTTAGACTAGAGGCGCCATCCACATGTTTGAAATAGGCATACTTGCTCTCTTCCAGTGCAGCGGACTGTACATCCATATCTGCCAACGTAATGGTCACGTTAAAGATCAGATTGCCCAGAAAGGACTTAATTTCAAACACATCCGCAATATAATCCCGTCCCAACGTAAGAGCATGCTCCTGCAAATATTCTCTTGCGGCTTCTGTTCGATTTCGCTTCACATGCTGCAAAAACATGTTCACATTGAACTGATATCCTGCAGGGTGAAGAGGCGGAAGTTCGCCATACACCAGAATAGATCGGTCCTCATAATAAAAGCGATACTCCATTAGCTTGATCAGACGTGTTCGATATACGTCCCCCATCTCTTCAAATGAAGAGAAGCTGTCGCTCAGCACCCAGCAAGGTCCGTCCTGCCCGTCCTTATTCTCGCTCGCCAACTCCTTAATTCGCTGCACCATCCATTCATCCTTCGCAGACTCAACATTAAGGAGCACCACTGGCGAGGTACCTTCGGCCGGAACGATTGCGCACTCCACGTCGGGGAGCAGATCCCGTAACCTGGACTCCAATTGCTCGTTATCCAGCTTGTGCACACGTACTTGTGTATCCTGCGGCTTATATACGAGTAAGCGGAAGCATCGGTGAGGAAACGTCTCCCTAATCATAAGCAACTCATTATCCTCATCCAACGTAAAACCGGACAGCATTTTCTCCATCAGTTGTCCGAGCCTCCACCCATCATGAGAAGGCTCAAACTGCAATTCGGGAATTTTGCCAGCCGTACGCTGAAGTACTTGTAATAATTCATTAGTATCCAGTTTCGGTTTCAATATATAGTCTGCTGCTCCATTTTGGAGCGTTGAACGTACATATTCAAATTCACTGAAGCTGCTAAGTACGATAACCTCAATCTGCGGATGACTGGCTTTTAACGTCCGGACAAATGTTTCCCCATCCATCACAGGCATTACGATGTCCGTAATGACAATATCCGGCTGTAATGAGTGTACCTGTTCAAGCCCTTCTTCCCCGTTGGAAGCTTCACCTACAATCTGAAAACCTTCAGCTTCCCAGTTCATATGGTGCTTAATGCCTTGCCTTACAAGAAACTCATCGTCAACAATCAGCACCTTACACAACCGGTTCATGACCCTTGACCCCCTTGTCTAATCTTTCTTCTATGTCTGTTCAAGATATACCATCATATATCGGATAGAATGGCTTCCCCGTGTTAGCGGTTACATTAATTTAAAAGTTTTGTACTTCTTTTTATATCTCAAAATGAACGTTTAAGCAATGGTAGGCATTTTGCATAAATCCATAGAGCGACTTTTAATCAGCAAGATATAGATCGAAATGCATCTATTCGTCTTTATCTTGTACCCGGGAGTGAGTTGATTCGAATAATGCAAAATGCTAACGGAAACTCACTTTAGTGTACACTATATTTCGACAAAATAAGAAGCCCCGGCCCGCCATGAATCATTTTCGGCGAGCCAGGACTTCTTATCGATATACGTTTAAATTAAGTCATACTTTCATTTCAAGTTCAGGTCTAAGGTTCGATACCCCATTGAAGACTTCCGGCAATATATCCCGTTACTTTGTTCCAGTCAGTATAGGCTGTTTGACTTGGAGCAAACGAATAATCATCCGTCTGAGTGTAGTTGGTCCAGTCTGTTTTGGAGAACCGTGCCTGAATTTCAGTACTTTGCCCCGCTGCCAATGAACCCGCAGAAGTTTTGAAGCCAATCTCCAGCACGGAATCTGCTCCGGTCACTGGGGTCGACAGCGCGCTAAACGCCCCTGTAACATTGTCGTTTCCAGCTGTTGCCCAGTCACAGAAAAAGTTTTGGGCTTGAGCGCCATTGATCGTATAATAGTAACGAATTTTGACGTCGGAAAGATTGATGGCCGAAGTACCTGTATTCGTTAATTTGATCTTAGGATTAATGGAGTTCCCCGTTGCTGAAGTCGTTCCATTAAACATCTCAATTCGAATGGCTCCTGCGGGTACAGCCGTCGTGTCTTTGATCGTCAGATTTAGGATCGCATCATTGCCTGCACTGAAATGAAAGGTTAACGCGGCGCTTCCCTTGGACAAAGAAGCCAGATAGGTTTTACTCAACACGACCTGATTGCCCGATAATGTGTAATCCGTACCTGAAACCAGCGTTGTATTGCCATTACGTATTGCACTAAAAGTGTTTCCGTTCAGTGTCAACGTTACAGGAATATCTACCTGATTGCCTGTATTTTTATCAAATTCCGCATTCACTGGTGTGATGGCCGAACTGTTCACCGGAGTCTCGCCTCCACCTTCTCCACCGCCATTGTTCCCACCAATACGGTCAGCATATAAAATGCCTCGTCCATTCGTACCCAGATACACTCTTCCATACAAACGTGGATCACCTGTAATCGTGGTCACACGTGCATATTGATGCTGATTATCGTTAATCCGTACCCAATTCGCCCCGCCGTCATCGGAACGGAAAAATCCACGTGTTCCATCAATCTTAGCAATCGTGTACAGCGCGACCACGTTCTGCCCAGGTGCCGCTTTACCAAAACCGATGCTGTCCGCTTCCTCCACATTTGCAAGCTTGGTAAAGGTCGCTCCTGAATCGGTGGAATGCCACAGACCATATGGCCCTTCCTCTTCACTGCCGCCTGCAAACCAAAGTTCGCCTTCCGTTCCTGGAACAGCGTCCAGATCCGCGTTACCTTCTACCGGAAGCCCAGTTGCCGCAGATGCAGTGAAGGAGGCACCACCATTGGTGCTCACATAGACTTTACCGGCAGCAAATCCATAGAATTTGTTCGAATTTACCCGGTCGGAGACCACTTTTGCCTGTGCGGGTATACCTGAACTCGCTGTCCATGAGTTGCCGCCAGTGGAATAATGCACACCCTTGTCCGACGTGCTCCATACAAGTCGATTACCATTTGCCGAGATAGCTACGGTTCCTCCTCCGGTTGTACCGGCAGGCTCTGCGTTTGCCTTATACCACGTGGTCCCACCATCGCTGGATAAACCAATGGATTTTGCATTCGGATCAGCAGTATAGTCTGCTTTACCAACGCGAACCATGGTATTCGGACTTAACTCTGCAAAATCCAGACTTTCCGTAGAAGAGTAGTTGGGGCTGGTAAACATCGTAGCTGGTGACTGATCCAGATTGTTATGACGGAATCCCGAGACATCCCCTACCCCACTTAACAAATGTGCACCGCTTGGCGGGCTGATCAGATCCAGAACCGCGATCTCCTCGACCCCTTTGGCCATCACTGAAATATTGATTTTGTTGCCGTCATCCCAGTCTGTCAGATTTTTCGTGCCGTAGATGGTCGCACCTGTTCCATACATCATGCGGTCAGAGTCAAACGGGTCAATCTCCAGATCGCCAATCATCCAGCCCAGCTTTGGAGAAACTTCAGGCGGTGCAGGATTCGTCCCAAAGGTCAACCAAGGAGCGGCCGAAATATCCTGTGTATAGCGCATTTTACGGTTTGGATATCCTTCAAATTCCCAAATGCGGGTCCAAGTAGCTCCACTGTCCGTACTGCGGAACAGATTCGCGTCAGGCCACCAAGAGTTGAGGGTTGCAACCATCAGTGTACCAGGATGCTGAGCATCTACAGCCAGTCCGCCGTATCCAAAATAATTGTCCGAGCTGCTGCTCGGCACTGGACTAATGTTGGTCCATACCCCTGTAGTCGTATTTAGTTTCCAGAGGTCTCCCTTTTCCCCATCATAAGGGCCTGCACCATCGCTGTATGAAATATAGAGATTTCCATTGGCATCCAGTTCTCCGTGATGAGGTAAATACCCTGTAGGCTGTCCAGCAACAGCAGTCCACGTTGCGCCTCCATTCGTACTGCGGTATATGCTTTGATTTTTGTCGGCTAGCCCAACATAGATGGTCTGTGTTGCCTGTCCAGCAGAACCTGTTGATTTGTCAAACGTGATCCAGGAAAGACCTACGATGTCACTGGTATACTCATAAGACGGGTCCTCCACATACGTGCCCGGATTCGGGAAGCTCGTTACTTTGTTCCAGGTTACGCCGTAATCCGTACTTTTCCAGAGTCCGTTGCCACTACGTGCACCAAAATACAAAATGCTATTTTTATTCGGATCAACGGTCAGGCGTTCCCCCATGGAACGTCCCGGCATGTTTCCGCCGACTTTGAACGGAAGAGTGGTAGTCTGCCAAGTATCACCACGGTCCGTAGAACGCAGAATAGAGCCGTTGTTTTTGTCCCATGAATTCGTGTACGTGCCGACAGCCATATACACTCGATTCGGATCAACCGGGTCTGTTGCCAGCGCATCGACACCGTTTTTGTTCCAATCATCCCAGCCAACAAAATCGGTGAGTGGAATCCAACTCTCATTCGCAGGATTCCAGCGATAGGCTCCTCCGATATCCGTCCGGGCATAGATCAAATCCTTCTCTGACTCATTGAAAATAATCCCCGGCACAAAACCGCCGCCAGCCCCGGTCACGACATTTTTCCACTGGTATGAATCACTCGGTGCCGCATCTGTTGTTCCAACGAGTACTCCCAACGAAACTGCTGCAACAGCAACCGTCAAACTCATCACCCGCAGCTTTCCCAAAAACGTTTTCATAATTACTTAGCCTCCTCTTCAATATGTTCATCGCATCCGGTAAACCCCGCTGTGTCATCATGTTGATGAGTGCAGTGTCAGACATTTAATGCATTGGAACAGGCAACCAGCCCCACCTCCTCTCTATTTTTATAAAACGCTTTCATAAATCAATTTTGATTACCATTCATTGGATTAACCTTGCAATAAATAACATTCGATGGCAATTAAAAAACCCCTTCTGCCCAAATTCTATTTTTTGTATTTTTTTCTGCATATCGCTTTTGAAAACATAAAAAAAGGATGCTGTTTAAACAGCACCCTTCTCCATTGATAAATATTTTATAGACGAAGAACAAAATTCTAGTAACACTGTGTCCTTCATTTATTCGGTATCCGACTGTGCTCCCCCGCCAAAAGCGTAGGTTTTCTGCCCTTTCACACCCGGTTTAATTACAAATAGAGATCCAGCATTCGGCGTCTCCGTCAGCCGCTCTTCTCGAATACCGATTCGGGCAGTCGTAATATATAAGTCCTCCAACTCCGGCCCTCCGAAACAGCAGGATGTCACCTGATCTGCAGGTACCTCAATCTGTTGCATCAGCTCTGCTGTATGCGGATTCCAGCGAGTAACTCTTCCTCCGCCCCAGTGGGCAACCCACAGCATTCCCTCACTGTCTACAGTCATTCCATCTGGATAGCCAAATTCCTCCGGTATAGCAATTACACTTGTCCGGTTCGTTATCTCTCCAGCAGCCAGATCAAAATCAAAACGGTCAATGGATCGTGTCGGCGTATCAATGTAATACATCTTCTGTTGATCCGGGCTCCAGCCCAAACCATTGGATGTGGATACATCCCTGAACAACGTTCGAACAGGCTGTCCTTCCTCCAGGCAATAAAACGCCCCTGCCTTGCTTTCATTGTTCATGCTCATCGTCCCTGCCCAGAAGCGTCCAAGAGCGTCACACTTCCCGTCATTGAAACGGTTGTTGTCCTTGCCTTTCTCCGGATCTTCAATCGGCTGTAACTCTCCCGTGAGCAAGTTATAGCTGTGGAAGCCACTGCGCAAAGCAACGACAACCTCATCATCATGGTATGGCACAACCGCACCTACATGCTCGCCAACATCATAAGTCCGATCTTCTCCTGTAGCTGGAACGTATACATGGATCTTGTAGCTTTCAATATCCACCCATAATAATCGATTGTGTTCAGCATCCCAGCTAGGACCTTCGCCCAACAGTGCCGGGGTATGTACTGCAATGTTCAAATCGCTCATGCCATCACGTCCTTTTTAAGATTTGACGCCGCCTGACCATTCGAAACCAATGGCATCCAAGAACGCTTTGGAAAGCACCATATGGCCTGTTGCATCGGGATGAACCCGATCGTAAGTCAGCACAGACGTATAGAAATGATCCCAGAATGGAGTAAATGCAGCCTGTGTATCCACGAAAATGGCGTCATTTTCAGCGGCTACTCTACGAACAGCCTCACCGTATATATCCATCGTAGCCCGCATCGGATCTTCCGGATTGGCTTCCAAATAATAAGGAGACATCAGAACAAGTCCTTTCAACCCAGGACGAACAGAAGCAACCAGATCTCGTAGTGTGGATTCATACTCTTCCAGAAAAACTTGCGATTCTGTGGATAACGGATTGTCAAATTGACGCCATACATCATTGATCCCGATCATAATCGTTAGCCAATCCGGTTTGAGATCAAGCACATCACGGTCCCAGCGCTGCTTCAAATCCCGGATTGTATTCCCACTATTACCCACATTCTGAATCCGCAGCATCAATTCCGGATATATGGAACGCAGCAAGGCATACACTTGCGCCACATAGCCGTGCCCCAGTCCAGAACTCCCTTCACCAACAGGATGTTCACGGCCACAATCTGTGATTGAATCTCCGATAAAAAGCAGCTTATCATTCTTTTGCAATTTCATTGTCGTTTTCTCCTTCGCTCTCATAAGCGTTAAAATATGTGAGATCACTCGTATTCACATTTCATATTCAGGGAAGACATAGATCAGCCAAGTGCCGGGTTACCACCCTTGATTCTTAAGCCAGGTCAGGCACAGATCAGACCAAGCCCGAACGGCATGATCATCCTCTGCCAATCCCAGACCATGTGAACCTTTTTCGAATACATGCAAGTCATAAGGAATGCCGTGTGCACCCAGAGCAAGCGCGTAACGCAAACTGTTTTCTACAGGGACCGCTTGATCATCACTCGTATGCCAGATGAATGCTTCAGGAGCGTCTGCTTTCACCTGCTGCTCTGCACTGAAAGCCTTGATCTGTTCAGCAGACACATCTGACCCAAGCAGATTTTCACGAGAACCGGCATGTCCATAGGAGTCCATCGTTATTACCGGATAACAAAGAATAACCCGATCCGGGCGTGAACTCTCCCTTTCAATAGGGTCCTCGTGATCTGGTTGACCCTCGTCATACAAGGTTCCCAACGTGGCTGTAAGATGACCGCCCGCCGAGAAACCAAGTACGGCAATTTTGGAAGGTTGAATGCCATATTGCTCGGCATGAGCCCGTACATAACGAATCGCACGCTGACCATCTGTCATGGGTGCCGGATGCTGGTGGGGCGCCACACGGTACTTCAGCACAAATGCGCTAATTCCAGCACAGTTCAGCAATTCAGCGATTGGGGCTCCTTCATGATCGGCCAAAAATCCATAACCCCCACCCGGACATATAATGACAGCGCTCTCGGAACCCGGCTGAATAAATGGAATCAGATGGGGCATTTCATCCTCATGACCCTTGGCTGCATAAGGTGCTGCATGGTCCCACAATGGTATAGTTGCTATCACTTCTATCATCCTCTCTAAGTTGAACGGATACGTTGATCCGTATAGTCATTTTCCAATCTAAGGAATCGATATCATCATAACGGGAAGCACCCTTGCGCATCAATACCTTCCTGGCATCACTTTTTGTTCAATTTGTAACAGGTTACACGGAATCCTCATACTTGAACAGTGTTTTATAGCACATTTAAACCTCAGAATGATTAATATAACGTTCGATACTGCTCAGGAGTTACGCCCTCAATCCGCCGAAACGTAGCCACAAAATGACTCGCATCCCGAAAACCAACCTTCGCTGCCGTTTCCTTGACGGTTAGTTTGCTGTCCCCTGTCATCCATTCTTTCGATTTGCGAATACGAAGGAGAATGAAATAACTGTAGGCGGTCATGCCAAAGGATTGTTTGAAAAGGGTATTCAGATGCCTAGGCGTAATGCCTGGTATGGCGGCCATCTGTTCAAGACCGATTTCGGGATCGGCATAGTGTTCATTCATAAATGAAATTAACGGAGCCAGCCGTTCCACGGCATGGGAGATCGAAGAACGACTGCCCGTCATGCCATGTTTTTTGAGCAAAATCAGAAATCGGTACATGTCCGCTGACGCTTCCAAACCGGACAAATCCTGGTCACTGCTGATGGAACCCAGCACTTCCCTGCCATAATATTCAAGCGGGCTCTCTGAGTCCCACTGGTGAAGGGCTGCCTCCCCCAAACCAAGCGACTCTGTAATGGCCGGGCACTGGGAGCCTCCAAATGTAATGTAGAGGGTCTCCCATTCTCCTTGCGAGCGCACATACTCGTGAGGCTCATTCGGCGGCAGCAAAATGCCGGATGTCTCCCCTAGCTGTACAGTTGAACCTGCAAATCTGAACTCTCCAGCTCCCTTTACCGTCTGGAGCCAGTGATAACAAGGATATCCAGCAGGTCTGTACACATTCTCCTGATTGCCGTTATATCCTATACTCTCGATGTAGAGCGGAAGCGGCTGATCCCGTGGGGTCATAAAATAGCGCCGATGATCGGGTGTGATGAGCATAGGGATTCTCTCCTTTGAACAAAAAGCAAAATTACAGTTCCGTATTCTTATATGTCTCATTACTTTTCTTATATTTTAAAAGTCATATCCATCATATAGTATAGATTTATTCTTATACAAGAGGTGAACACATTTGATTAGCAGCAAGTTACCCAAAATGTTCTACGGCGGCGACTATAACCCTGAACAATGGGATCATGAGACTCATCTTGAAGATCTGCGCATGTTCCAATTGGCAGGTATTGATATTGCGACCATCAACGTATTTTCATGGGCACTGATTCAGCCTGATGAAGTCACTTATAATTTTGAAGGACTCGACCAGTTAATTAACAGTCTCTATGAAAGCGGCGTTTACATTTGCCTAGCGACAAGCACTGCTGCTCATCCAGCATGGATGGCGAAGAAATACCCGGATGTACTGCGTGTGGATGCAGATGGACGTAAACGCAAATTCGGTGGACGGCATAACTCCTGTCCGAATAGCCCAACCTACCGCAAATACTCCGAGAAAATTGCAGACAAGCTGGCGGAACGTTATAAGGATCACCCTGGTGTGCTTGTATGGCATATCTCCAACGAATATGGCGGCGACTGTTATTGTGATAACTGCGAGAAAGCGTTCCGCGTGTATCTCAAAGAACGTTATCAGACCCTGGAGCAGCTCAACAAAGCATGGAACTCCAATTTCTGGGGGCATACATTCTACGATTGGGATGAGATTGTACTGCCAAGTAACCTGAGCGAGCACTGGGGAAACAACAATTCCACCTTCCAGGGCATCTCACTTGATTACTCCCGCTTCAACTCCGACAGTATGCTCGATTGTTACCGTCTGGAATATGATGCGATCAAAAAACATATCCCGGATTCGGTCGTTACGACCAATCTGATGGGATTCTTCAAACAGCTGGACTATTTCAAATGGGCCAAATATATGGATATCGTCTCCTGGGACAGCTATCCGGGTCTTGCGACTCCGGTAAGTTTCACAGCTATGGCTCATGATCTGATGCGTGGATTGAAGGACGGACAGCCGTTCATGCTCATGGAGCAGACACCAAGCCAGCAGAACTGGCAGCCTTATAACTCATTGAAACGCCCCGGCGTCATGCGTCTGTGGAGCTACCAGTCCGTTGCCCATGGTGCGGATACGATCATGTTCTTCCAGCTCCGCCGCTCTGTGGGCGCCTGCGAGAAATATCACGGTGCAGTCATTGAACATGTAGGACATGAGCATACCCGTGTATTCCGTGAAGTCGCGGAGCTGGGCAAGGAGTTACAGTTGCTGGGAGACAAAACGCTGGATGCTACTGTGGATGCCAAAGTCGCGATTGTGTTTGACTGGGATAACTGGTGGGCAATCGAGAAATCCAGCGGACCCACGGTTGCACTGAACTATGTAGATCAAATTCACAAATACTACGCTGCCTTCTTCCGCCGCAACATTCAGGTGGACATCGTTAGTGTGGATACCGATATCAGCAAATACGACATCGTGCTCGCTCCGGTGCTCTATATGGTTAAACCAGGCTTTGCGTCCAAACTGGAGAAGTTCGTTGAAGCAGGTGGTACATTCCTGACAACCTTCTTCAGTGGTATCGTCAATGAGAGTGATATCGTAACAACCGGGGGTTATCCGGGTGAACTTCGCAAACTGCTCGGTATCTGGGTTGAAGAAATTGATGCACTGCTGCCTGAGCAAAGAAACCGTATGGTCATGAAAGAGGCTTATGGCGATCTTCAAGGAGACTATGGTTGCGGCATGTTGTGTGACTTGCTGCACAGTGAAGGTGCAGAGATCATTGCCGAGTATGGAGACGACTTCTACAAAGGCATGCCTGTGGTAACCCGTAACACATTTGGTCAAGGTGAAGCCTGGTACGTAGCTTCCGACCCGGAAGATCGATTCCTGGACGGCTTGCTGGGACAACTGGCTGCAACCAAAAATATTGCTTCTCTTCTGGATACTCCGGAAGGTGTCGAAGTGACTGCTCGTACCAAGGATGGACAACAGTACCTGTTTGTCATGAATCACAATGCTACCGCTCAATCCTATGATTTGGGTAAAGCAGAGGCTCATGATTTGCTCACAGATCGGTCCCTTTCAGGTACGATCGAGATTGAAGGACGCGGTGTACAACTGCTTGAAATGAAATAATATTCGAAAATTGATGATACAACATGTTACATGGAGATCGCACTGATCGTTATTTGTGGCTTAAAAGCGTGTCAATTGTTAAAATTTAAAGTATTATATGATTGAACTTGTTTCAATCTGCTACTTCCCGTATCCGTTTAGACCGGATACGGTTTTTTGTCATTATTTGTGAGGCTATCGGTTAGAAGGAAATACCGAGAAGCGAAGCGAATTGGACGAGACACACAATTTAACGACGCCCCGCCGGGAAAAGGAAGCGGCCCTCCGAAAGTAGGCGCTGCACTGTATAGAATAAATAATATAATGCTGCGAAATATTGGTGACAATCATGATGTCACTTATACACTGCTACAATGGGAGGAACACTCCAGCATCCTTTCCGGCGGCGCAACCCTCGAAACGGAGTGGCTGACATGAATAGAACAAATCGGCTTGCCGCCATCGTTATGGCATTGCAGCACGGTCACGAAACGGCACATTCACTTGCAGAAAAGTTTGAAGTTTCCCGCCGTACCATCCTGCGGGATATCCAATCTCTCTCAGAGATGAATGTCCCGATCATTGCTATCTCCGGTCCCGGAGGCGGCTTCAGACTTATGGAGGGGTATGTACTGCCCCCACTGCAATTAGACCCGGTTGAAGCAGCTACTCTCATCTTTGCTCTCGAAGGCCTAAGCCATTATGCAGATACCCCTTTTCAAGAGAAACGCTGGACATTAATGGACAAAATCAAAAGCATTATTCCGGATGATGTCAAAGCAAGGATGGATCCCATGCTCAAACAACTGAAGCATGATGTTCCCGAACGAAACTACATCCTTCATCATCTGGAACCGCTTATGGCTTGTATCCCGGAACAAGGGTGGCTGCGTATGTTGTACCGCTCTGCTTCCCGTCAACGCTGGCTAACGATCTGCCCCATTCGAGTGTATGCTTCAGCCGGTTTCTGGTATTGTGAAGCGTATTCAGAGGAGCACGGTGAACAGCGCCTGTTCAGGGCAGACCGCATTCTGGACATTACACCGGTTGAGCTACTTGAATCACAACAGCTGGCAGAACAGGCAAAGCGACAGCGCAGCAAACCGAAATCTCCCGAACCTTCTCCGACACGTGTTACCGCACGTCTGGGTTACAGCGGAATGATCGAGGCAGAACAGGACAAGCATATTGGCGAACGGATGACCGAGATTGCTCCGGATGTATGGGAACTGTCCTTTCTCTGCCCTCCCGGTGAGTGGGCTTGGGCCGTACGATTCTTTTATCGACTTGGAAGTGAAGCAGAAGTACTTGAACCCGAGAACCTTCGCTGCGAGATTCGCAAACATGCCGAGGAAGTATACCAGATGTATCTTACCTCCAACAATAATCGTTGTAGCACACGCTAAAAAGGAGCTTGCCAAAATCATGATGAATGAGCATGAATCGATCGTAACTTACGAAGAAGCTGTGCAGCGAATAGAGGCTGTGGGACTGCTCCCACTCGCCCCTTTATTTCCTGAATACCCTTCACTGTCCTCCATAACGCCTCAAGAAAACTGGCACAAAGATAACGCGCTTGATCCCTGGTTGTGGCGTTCACGTCTGGCTGAGGAAGGGATCGCTGCTTATGGCAAATTTCTTAAAAAGAAAGCCATTCTTGTCTCACGCGAATATTTCCCATGGGTACACCGTCTGCTAGCGGACTCCAGAGTTATGGAGGAACAATATGACGCGGGTTTGCTCTCTCGAGAAGCATTCAAACTGTATGAGATAATCGAGAAGCATTAGGGGATTGATGGACGGACGCTGCGTTCACAAGCAGGTTTTGGAGCCAAAGAGGACAAAAAAGCATTTGACCAGGGGCTGCTGGACCTTCAAGGCATTAGCGCCATTGTCATCTGCGGCACCAAAGAAAAAGAAGGCCTCGCTGAAGGCAAGGTCGCTTGGAACAGCTCTGCTTATGAGACCTCAGGCTGCTGGATGAAGCGTCAAGGTATTGAACCGTTTGAGGGCAGCGTTGCAGATGCGAGCGAACTCCTGGTACAGCAATTGGAGAAACACACTTCTGCTGCCGCACTGACCAAAATCAAAAAATCTTTTGCGATACATTGATTGAAATACTTATAAACGACAAATCCCGGAAGCCGAAGAGGGCCACCGGGATTTGCTGTATATACCTTTACCATACATGCAACAGATATAAAGCAACGAACGAGTACAATTACAGGATAACTCCATCCTTGAATATCGCAATTTCCCGAAATCCATGCTGCTCGCTGAGCGTATGCGCCCGTCCTGAAGCAATATCGATTAGTTGACTGAACAGCTGCACTTTCACGTCTTCCATCGTCTTACCTTCCAGCAGTTGACCTGCGTTAAAATCGATCCAGTGCTTTTTCCGATTTGCGAGGTCAGATTGGGTTGCAATCTTGACAGTAGGTACCGGGCCTCCAAACGGCGTTCCGCGACCTGTCGTGAAAAGAACAATGTGCGCACCCGCAGCTGACAGTGCTGTAACAGACACGAGATCATTCCCCGGAGCCTCCACGATGTTCAGGCCGGTTTGAGTGACACGTTTGCCGTAACGAAGTACATCAACTACGGAAGAACGTCCTCCCTTTTGCGTACATCCCAAAGACTTTTCTTCCAGCGTGGTAATCCCGCCTGCTTTATTCCCTGGTGAAGGATTTTCATATATATTCTGACCGTGGTTCACAAAGTATTGCTTGAAGCCGTTCACCAAGTCTACCAAATTATCAAACACCTGCTCATTGGCCGCCCGATTCATCAGAATGGTCTCTGCACCAAACATCTCGGGAACTTCGGTCAAAATAGCCGTACCTCCGGCAGCAACCAGCATATCCGCAACGGAGCCAACGAGCGGGTTCGCCGTAATCCCGGACAGACCGTCCGAACCGCCGCACTTCAATCCAATTTTGAGCTTGCTCAAAGGTAGCGGCTGACGCTGTTCATGTTCGACGAGCTCCACGAGTTCTTCCATCAGACGCAGTCCTTCCTCAAGTTCGTCATCTGTTTCCTGCGCTTTGAGAAAACGGACTTTCCCCTGATATTCCGGTGCGATACATTCGCGGAACTGGTCTACCTGATTATTTTCGCAACCCAGACCAATGACCAGCACGCCGCCAGCATTCGGGTGTTCCACCAGGGAAGCCAATACCTGCTGCGTATATTTCAGGTCATCTCCAAGCTGCGAGCAGCCGAACGGGTGTGGGAAATGATATACACCATCCACCCTGCTGCCGAACTGCGACAGGCCCATACGAGCCAATGCCTCACATACTTTATTAATGCAGCCGACCGTATTTACAATCCAGATTTCATTACGGATACCTGCTTCACCGTTAGGACGCAGATACCCATCAAATGAACGTAGATGTTCCGGAGGCATGTCCGTCTGGACAGATGGTCCCGGCTGATACTGGTATTCAAGTAAACCGTGAAGTCCTGTTTTCAGATTGTGACTGTGAATCCAGCTCCCTTGTTCGATCTGTTCCTTGGCTATCCCAATGGAAAAACCATATTTCATCACATCCTCGCCCGGTGCGAGGGTATGCACAGCAATTTTATGACCTTTGGGCACATCTTCCCTTAATGTAAAAGTAGTGCTGTCTGGCAGTATAATACTTTCCCCTTTTACATAATCCCGAAGAGCTATAATGACATCATCCTGCGGTTGAATCGCAATCCAGTCATTGACTGTACGTGTTGTGTTCATTAACTCTCACCTTCCAGCAAACCAATTTCGTGAACGAGTGCTTCGCGAAGCCCCTGTCGATCATCCAGATTCTCTCCCCAGATCGATACATCAGATAATACAGCAGCGACACTCTGGTCTAATTGCTGCGTATCCCTCTTCAGAGGATCATAACGATCCCAATGTATGGCGAGTGCAGCCAGTACATCCGCATCATCCCGAAGCAGGACAGACTCACCATTCAATCGTTGTGCCATATAACCGTCCGGCGTGTTCACTGGACGATACAGACACAATAATCCCGCAAATCCTTTCACGAGCCGAGCCGGCCAGGTTCCCTGATTTTGCTCATAGGCCAAAAGTGTAGGCAGCACACGGACCTTGAACTTTCCTACTGTATTTAATGCAATATCCTGCAGCTTGTGATTAATATACGGATTGAGGAAACGTTCAAACACTTCCCCTGCGTACTGATCCAGATGATGATCCGGCATATCCAGTGCAGGCACGATCTCCTGATGTACCGCTTCTCTGACCCAAGAGCCAAACTCTGGGTCTTCCATCGTTTCTCTCACATGTTCCTTGCCTTGCAGAATGCCGAGCGAAGACATGAGGGTATGAGCACCATTCAAAATACGAACCTTGCGCAGCTGAAAAGGTTTCAAATCCTTCACCCAATGTACGTTGAGTCCCGCCTGTTTCAGGGGGAGTTTCTTATCCAGTGCTTCATCTGCCTGAATGGCCCAGAAATGATATGGCTCTGCCGTATTGACCAGTTGATCCTCGTATCCCCAGCGATTGGTCAGGGAATCGGCTTCTTCCGAAGTCGGTGCACCCGTGACAATCCGGTCAACCAGATTGTTCAGGAACAAGTTATGGTTCTCAATCCATGAACGGAAGCCTTCAGAATAACCGAAATCTTCACTATGCTGCAGCACACAACTGCGCAGTACATCCCCGTTGCCCTCAAGCAACTCACACGGCAGGTGAATCAACCCTCGGGATGGGTCCCCATCAAACCGCAGATAACGTTGATGCAAGAAGACCGTCAGCTTACCCGGAAATGATAGTATCGGTTCACCCTGCGTGTACTCTGAATGCGTATATTTCAATCCCGATTCGGTTGTATTGGAGATGACAAACTCCAGGGAGGGCAATTCCGCTAGTTTCAGAAAATCCTGCCATTCTTCGTATGGATTAATACACTGTGAAAAAATCGAGATCATTTCCGTCCGTTCCACTGCTTCTCCCTGTGACAGCCCCCGGGTAATCATCGTATACAATCCGTCCTGATCACGAATTTGTTCCAGCTTTGCCTTTCCCCCAGGCCGAGGCTGGGTCACCGCAACACTTCCATGGAATTTGCCTTGTCTGGCACTCTCATGAAGCATCCAATCTGCAAACCCACGCAGAAAGTTGCCTTCCCCAATCTGTAGTACCTTTACGGGACGTTCCATCACTTCTTTGCACTTGCGCTGGCTATCACTTCCAAGCAGATTCAGCTTTAGCCTTGGTCTTTTCGTGCTCGCCGACATGAACACTCACCTCATCGTTTTATTTGTCAACATCAGATGTCCCGCTGCACGGTACCCAGCCGCTTAGCTTCCATTGAAAACGCTTTAAATTCATTGTATCATCAATAAAAGGAAATTTAATTGCTTATATTGCGGTAAATGTACTCTTTCATGATCAGAAATAACCACTTTTTTTTTGTAAGCACTGTTTTGAAAGGAGATCGAATGGAACGTTCGCCCGTTCGTACAACCATTCAGGCGGAATCGGGGATTCCCTTTCGTCTGGTGTATGCAGATACCAAGTCCCCCCAGAACGAGTTGCCGGATCATCTTCATGACTGGCATGAAATTATTTATGTATATCGGGGTCAAGGCACCATTTTCATTGATACCGGTCTTGAAGACATGCAGGAGGGTGATTTGTTCATCATTCCTGGCAGCACGGTACATCGCGCATTGCCTGATGCCGGGAATCTGGTGACTTCGTCGGCCTTATTCTTCAGTCCAGGATTACTGGCTTCCACAGCGGGAGGCAATGCGTCAGCCATGCTCTCTCTATTTGAACGCTGCCGCAAACGCAGGGTGTACAAGAGACATCTGGATGCCAAGGAGCAAGCCCAGGTTGCTGCATTAATTGACGACATTCATGCAGAATTCCAGTTAGAACATCACCTGAGTGCCCACGCCGCTCTGCTGCGGTTGCAACTCTTACTTATTTATCTGGAGCGATTGGAGGCAGTTGGTCCTGCAAGTCCTGCCAGAAGTGTTCCTGGACCAAGCTGGCTCTCCTCTACGCTGACTCATATGGATGAAGAGCTGCGCAGTGGCCTTTCTTTACCGGAACTGGCACGGCAGGCAGCCGTATCCCCGGCGCACTTCAGCCGTGCGTTCAAAAGGTATACTGGTATGACACTAACTGACTATGCGTTGGCCCGCCGGGTCATTATGGCGAAAGAGCACCTGCTTCGAAGTGATGAGACAATGACCGTTGTTGCCGATGCCTGCGGCTTTGAGAGCCTGCCCCATTTTTATCGACAATTCAAGAAACTGACGGGTACCACACCCGCTGCCTACCGTAAAACCATGAAGAATCAGCATCAAACGTGATTGTCACAACATCCTGAAATGTAGAGATTTGTCTGTGTGTAACATATTCTTCCATACTATTCGTGTGGTATGTTATAATACTGAATTACAATGTCGGAAACGATGCGTTTCTGCTGCCAGAGGAGCCTTACATCCCATGTTAAACGAATTGAATCGCAGAAATATCGGCATCTTCGCACACGTCGATGCAGGGAAAACAACAACGACAGAACATATGTTATTTCAAAGCGGTGTCGTACGTAGTCCAGGTCGCGTAGATGATGGAACAACAGCCACAGACTCTCTGGATATTGAAAAGGAACGAGGCATTTCCGTACAGGCGGCTATGACCTCTTTGATCTGGAAAGATACGATTATTGATCTGATTGATACGCCGGGTCATATCGATTTCAGCTCTGAGGTAGAGCGATCCCTGCGTGTTATGGACGGAGCCGTACTGATTGTGTCCGCCGTTGAAGGGGTCCAATCCCAAAGCGAGACCATCTGGCATGCTCTCCGCTCGCTTGGAATTCCTACCCTGATTTATATTAACAAAATGGATCGGGTTGGCGCTTCTGCTGAGACGGTTATCGATCAGATCCGGTCCAGTCTCTCTCCGTTCGTATGCGAGATCCAATCCTTTCGTATGAATGAAGAGGTGTTCGAGGGCATTGACTCCTTATGGAATGAGAGCCAAACGCAATTGAAGGGTTCCCCTTCATCAATCCCCGGCCTTTTTGAACTATTGGCCGAACTCGATGAAGATCTGATGGAAGCCTACATTAATGGTGAAACGCTGCCTGCTGACCTGCTAGATGAAGCATTTCACACACAAGTGCATCAGGGCGAAATGTTCCCCATTTGTTATGGTGCTTCGGGCAAAGGAATCGGCATAACGGAGCTGCTGGATGCCATCATCGAATTTCTTCCTGCACCTGCGCAGCCTCAAGAACCTTCAGTATCCGGGGTTGTATTCAAAATTGAACGGGATAAAACGATGGGCCGTACAGCCTATGTTCGCATGTATGGTGGCAGTGTGCATAATCGGGATACGATCTATAACTCCACTCGGGAGCTGGAAGAGAAAGTGACACAGATTCGCCGAATGGATGGTCGGAAATGGGCGGATACGGGTGCTGTTCATGCTGGACAGATCGCCGCACTGTACGGACTAAGCGAAACCCATGTTGGTGATATTATTGGCAGCCCCGAAGGTGTGCCTCCTGTACCCCAGTTGGCTGTTCCCTTGTTGACCGTGCAGGTACATGGTAAAGACATGGCTCGTTATCCTGACCTTGTAGCGGCACTGCAAGAGCTGACGGATGAAGATCCCCTGCTCGATTTGCAATGGTTGCCTGAAGAACGGGAACTGCATCTTAAAGTCATGGGAACCATTCAGCTTGAAATTCTGTCCAGCCTGCTGATGAGTCGTTTCGGACTGGATGTCGTATTTGACCCGCCATCCGTCATCTATAAGGAAACTCCTCGTTCTTCAGGGGAAGGATTCATCGCGTATACGATGCCCAAGCCTTGCTGGGCCATTCTTCGATTCAGCATCGAGCCTTTGCCACGTGGTAGCGGTCTGATCTACTCATCCACCGTCCGGACGGATCATCTTCTGCTTCGTTATCAGAATGAAGTGGAGCGCCGCATTCCCGAAGCGCTATCTCAGGGGTTATTGGGGTGGGAGGTTACCGACCTGCGCATTACGCTAATCGAAGGTGAGCATCATGTCTGGCATACCCATCCACTGGATTTTGTGGTAGCCACGCCGATGGGGATTATGGACGGGTTGGCAAGCATAGGCACGACCCTGCTGGAACCCATTCTGAATTTCCGGTTAACGGTCCCCGAGGAGTACGGCGGTAAAGCGCTCAGTGATCTGGTACATATGCGAGCAACCTTTGAAGCGCCGATCATCGGAGGCGGTCGATGCATCGTTGAAGGACGTATGCCTCTGGCAAGCTCCATGGATTATCCCGTGAAGCTCCGCTCAGAGACGAGCGGACGCGGGGTGCTCACGACTTCTTTTGCCGGGTACCAGGATTGTCCTTCGGATCAGACCCATACGCGGAAACGCAGAGGAGTTAACCCGCTGGACCAATCCAAATATATTTTAAGTGTTCGAAATGCGATTACATCATAATTGGAGTTGACTTTGTCGTGCTAATTAAATTTTTAATCTTTGGCCTGCTGTGGCGGATTGTAGGCAATCCGTTCTTGGCGGTTATTATTTTCCTCATCATTCTGTATTTCCTGGATCGTCGCTATGTCGGAGTGATGCCAAGCTTCATGAAGCCACTTAAACGTATGCGTAACATCTCACGGCTCCGGCAGCAGCTTGCCATGAGTCCGAATGAAGTCTCTTCCAAGCTGGATCTGGCCCGTCTGTTGATTGAACGTAAACGTTATAGCGAAGCTCATGCCTTGCTGCTGGAACTGGAACGTCCTTACGAGCAATCAGCCGAATATTGGGAGGCGCTGGGCACAACTGAACTTCATCTGGGCCAAACGGAAGAAGGCGAACGTCATATTTTGCAGGCACTGGCTATTAATCCAAGAGTGAAATATGGACGTCCTTATCTAACACTTGCAGGTGCGTTCAAGGATACTCACCGGGACAAAGCGCTGGCATACGTTCAGCAATTCCAGGAGATTCATTCTTCATCCAGTGAAGCATATTATCTGCTCGGCTCGGTGTACCGCTCCCTTGGACGTACTGCAGATGCAAAGCAAGCCTACGAGCAATCACTGAACGTGTATCGCTCCCTGCCAAAATATAAGAAGCGCCAGGAACGTCGCTGGGCTGTTCGCAGCTGGTTCCGCAAGCGTGGACTGTAAAGCTGTTTGATTACGTCAGATTGAGCAATGGATTCGACGTCGTGAATTTGAAATGTACGCATCCATTCCATTCATTCGTGATAAAAAATTTCACCAAATAAAAAGTGCACTGATAATTGCCTCAAGGCAGAAATCAGTGCACTTTTGTCATACATCCCATGTTGCAGAGCTAGGTCAGCAGCTCACGCAGTCGTTCCTCATTACCTTTCATCCAGTCTATCCGTTCTCTCAGCTTCCTGATTTGCTGCACAGCCACATCAGGCTCATCTGTACCTTCGAACAATCGACTGATAAAATGCATCACGACATCCAGACTTCGAAGCAAAATAAGCGCTGGAATCACGCTCAGCTCCTCTGGTTCCAGGCTGACCTGTTGCCTGAATCCCTGAATCAATCCCTCCAAAGCCTCCCACATCCATGCCTGCTCCTTGTCCATCGTCAGAAGGTCAGACATGGGCACAGCAAGCTCCATTACCCGCAGATCCCATGTGACGAATTCAAAATCCAAAATGGCACATATGATATCCTGAGAGTCTGCCAATACATTGGATGCATTCAAATCCCCATGGACCAGTTGATGTGGTAAAAGCTCCATGCCTCGCAGCGTATTGAATAAGTCTGGCAATACAACCTTCAGCTTCTGCAAGTCATCTGCACATGCCATCAGCGTATCTGGGGGTGAGGTGCATAGTTGTAATAGTTTCTCCGGTGAACAGAGCGGGTAAGCCTCCTGAATCTGATAATAGGGCGGATAAACGGGAGCCAGGGTTATGGGAAGGCGCGCCATAACGGAAGACAGCATGCCACCCGCCCTGCCCAGCCCACTGAGCTGATCGGGTGTATTCCACACGGGATTATGACCCTCACGATAATGGAACAACGTCACGATTTTGCTCCGGCCCGAGGAATGATCCTGCACAGCAAGAAATGTTGCATGCTTCTCATCAGGAAGGCTAACGGGCGCAGGCACATCAAGCTCAAACTCTGAACGTGACAAGGCAGACAGCACCTCGTGTTCAAAAGCAATTTTCATTTGATCATTATGCGTTTCATACTGCCTCAGCACGTAACATTCTTGGCCCATCTCTACCATGAAGGTAGAGTTGTTCATGCCTCCCTTTCCACGCTGAGCTTTCCAGTTGGACGTGAAGCCATATGAGGATAAAACGGTGGATATGAGCTGCTGTTCTGAATCGTTTAGGGAACCTGAATCGATGATGTGCACCAAAAATAACTCCTTTATCTCACGTAATACAACCTCTATATGTCCTCATCTTAACGGAAGTATTTCTTTCGGTCTAGTCAGCTTCGAGGTAATAGTCATTCTAAGCTTCACTGCCAGCTGATTAGGCAAATGGATAGTATCCTGTACGATTCAACTGTTCTGCAATCACGCGATATCCTTTTGCATTTGGATGAACCCTGTCCCAAAATAACAGTTCACGTTCACGCCCTTCAAACCGGTCATAGACCTGAGCACAGGCATAGTTCCCCGATCCTGCACTATTCAGAAAGGAATTATACTGCCGCACCCAATATGCAGCTTCAGCCGCTTGCGGATACGGGTTGTACAACCCAATCGTACGGACCATATATACACTGTTTCCTTTCAACTGCCGGATATGCCTCATAATCTGGGACACGTTACTGCGAGTATCCCCAAGCACCTGTGTCATCTTACTTGCATTCGGGATCCCGCCGCTCGCTTTGAATGTACGAATCAGATCGTTCCCACCAATCGACAACGTAATAATATCCGCCTCACGCAGCGATTGCCGCACTCTTGGATTGTTGGATATCATCTGCAGCATTTCCCCTGACGTAAGTCCATTCACTCCCAAATTATCCATGGATACAAACGTACGCACATTCGTTTCTGCCATTCTCCGATATAAAGGAACAAAGCCGGTGCCCAGCAGCGCTCCTGTACCTACCGTTAATGAATCTCCTATAGCCACATATCGATATACCATCCCGCCGCCCCTCTCTGCTGTGTTATAAACTACTCCATATACAATTCCTATATATCGTATGAGAGGAACGGAGACAAGGCGCGGGATGGTGTCCGTAGGCATACACATTTATTTGTCCGTTTCATAAAGGATTGTTCAAAACCATACAGAAAGCCCCGCCGGGAATCCAGCGGGGCTGTTCATATATCATTTAATTACATGCCTATGTTACGATCCGAATCAACGGAATCTGCCTGTTCCTTATTCGGGAATGGCCACCAGTTGGCACGGCCAAACATTTTCACCATTACAGGAACGAAGAATGGCAGGAACAACAGAGAATACAAGATCAGTCCGCTGAGTACAACCGTCGCAATCTGCATCATCGAAAGAACTCCCGATGGATACATTGCGGCAAAGGTACCACTCAGAATGACGGCTGCAGACAGGATAACCGTACCCATGTTTTTCATGGCATACAACATGGCATCCTGTACTCTCATACCTTTGTTCTCATTGAAACGGTCCATCAGGAAGATACTGTAATCCACTCCCAGTGCAATCAGCATGACAAAGCCGAAGAACGGCGTAACCCAACTGATGCCCGCGAACCCAAGTATATTCACAAAGATCGCTTCCGTCAGGGCCATGGATGTGAAATAAGCCAGCAACAACGAGACAATCAGATACAGCGGCATAATAACCGAACGGAGCAGCAGGACCAGAATGATAAACGTTCCTGCAAGCATCAGCATAACTGTGCGTGTGTAGTCATTGTTGGAGACTTCCTGCAGATCTGCAAATGTACTGGTTACCCCGCCAATGGCAATATCTGCTTTTTCAAGCGCACTTCCCTGTACAGCACGATGTACAGCAGCTTCGATATCCGGAACACGATCAATCGCTTCAGTTCCATATGGATTCTCGGCAAAAATAACGTCAATCGTCATCGTTTTCCGATCTTTGGACAGATACGTATCGAATACCTGTGTGAAGTCCTTACTATTCAGTGCTTCTTCAGGAACATACCAGCCTGCCAGATCCGAATCAGGAGAGTTTTGCAATTGTGTCAGGTAGTCCTGTGCTGAATCGAGTCCACCTGAAACCTGTTCGATTCCATCTACACTCTGATTAAGACCATCTGTCAATTGAGTCAGTTGACCACTCAGATCCGAGAAGCCTTGCTGAATTTTCTCCTGACCACCCTGAAGCTGACCAAGTCCGTTCTGGATGGAAGGAATTTCACTAATCACTTTACCTTGACCGTCAGCGGCCTGTTTGAGACCGGATTGTAACTGACTGATTCCCGTCACAATCTGACCCAGACCATCGGCAAGTGCCTTCTGTCCGGAAGCTGCGGAGGCATAGCCTTTGTTAGCCTGATTGATTCCAGCCGCGGCTTCGCCTAGCTTGGTTTGAATTTGACCCAAACCTTGAGCGAGCTGTGCTGTGCCGGTACCTGTTTCACCAAGGGTGCCTTTGACCCGCTGATAATCGGCGTCTTGCAGCAAATCAGGATAGCGCTCTTCAAGCGCTGTGAACGATTCATTCAAGCTGGTCAACGCTGTAGATACACCTTTGAGTTGTTGTTGCAGTTCACCTACACCATCACCCAGCGCTGCGACACCTGCTCCTGCCTGACGATAGGCTTGAAGCAGCTGATTGTTGGCCTGTGCAAGTTGATCTGCACTCGTTTTGGCTTTCTGCAAACCTGCTTTTAGATCACCGGCGCCTGAGGAGCCGTCACGAATGCCTTTTTCAATCTGCTGAAGTCCTTCCGACAGCTGTGTAATACCAGACTGCAACTGTGAAGTACCTTTGGTCAGTTCTCCAGCCCCATCCGCTGCTTCTTTAAGTTGGGGTTCATTTTTGCTTAACTGACTGCTGGCTTCGCTCAGACCATCACGGATTTTATCCAGACCCGATTTACCTTCGCCCAAACCATCAGACAATGTCCCTACTTGTTGTGTCACTTCAAAATCTTTGATCTCATCACCGGTTGGACGTGTCATGCTGCGGACACCAGAGATCCCTGGCACCTTCTCCACTTCCCGGCTAATCTTTTCGGCGAGCGCCATATACTTGGCGTTATCCATAGCTTCATCATTTTGAATAACGACCTGACCCGGCAAGGATTCACCCGGACCGAAGCTGTCGGAAATGATATTGAATGCTTTGACCGAATCATATTTCTCACCAATCTCATCAAGACTGTTAAACGACAGTTTGCCGTCGTAAGTTGCCAGCAATGGCACACATACCGCTGCAACGATGAGCAGAGCTGCCCATGGACGTTTTAAGGAGAAACGACCGGCTGCACCGTAAATCTTGCTCTCGGCATGCTCCAGTGAACCCTTGGAAGGCCAGAACAGCCTTTTGCCCAGCACTGCCATGAAAAATGGAACAATCGTGACTAATGCCAGCATCATCACGGCAATACCGACAGCAACCGCTACCGCGGAACGATACAACATAAACTGTGCAAAACCAATGGCAATAAATCCAACCAGCACGGCGAGTGCGGAGAAGAATACCGTTTTGCCTGCTGTGCGGTACGTAGCAATAATGGCATCCCACGTATTTTCATGATGAGCCAATTCTTCCTTGAACCGGCTAATCAACAGGATGCAATAGTCCGTACCGATCCCGAACATGACTGCCACCATAAAGATCTGCGTAAATGTCGAAATAGGGAAGTCTAGACCGTCCACAAGGAACGCGACAATCTGCTGTGAAACAATGTAGCTGATCCCTACCGTAAGCAGTGGAACAAATGGAGCGACAAAAGAGCGGAATACAAGGAATAGGATGAGCAAAATAAATACTACGGTAATGTACTCCGATTTTTTGAGTCCTTCTTGGGAGCTTTCCACCGTATCCTCATCAATTAAACCTTTACCGGTTATGTAATGCTCCACATTGACCGATGACAAAGCTTCATTGAGATCTTCGCGCATTTCCTTGACTGTACGATCTCCCTGATCAATAGAAAGCGACGTTAAGATCGTCTTGCCATCGGCAGAGATCATTTTGTCTGATAATTCTGGTTGAGAGAACGGTTCCAGTATGGACAGAATGCCCAGTTTCTCTTTTTCGGCCTCCAGTTTCTTAACGGCCTGTTCTGCCTCTTCTTTACCCTCGGCACCCAAACCATCCGGATTATAAAATACAAGAGCCAACTGGCTGCCCTGCTGCTCACCCTTTTGTGCAGCGGCTTCTTCCAGAATCGCCGCTGCCTGGGTGGAAGAGTGTCCTTCAGGAACCGAAAACTGTCCCTTTTCCCGAATCAATTCACTCATGTTAGGGGCGGTGAACATTAATACGGCGGCCACAACGACCCATAGCCCCATCAACCACCATCGCGCTTTCAAAATCGTTCTCATTCGTTCTCCTGTCCTCCTTCATGCGTTAGCAAAGCTGCGAGCTTCTCAAAAGATTCAATGAAATTCTGAACCTCTTCCGGTTTGAAATGGACCAAATACGGCTCCAGAAGCTGCTGTATTTCCTGTTCTGTTTCCCTGTATACTTCACGTCCATTGTCCGTCAGGGTCAAATAAACAACTCTGCGGTCACGCTCATCCCCGGCCCGATGGACCAGATCCCGATCCACCAGCTTGTTGACCAGAGCAGTGATACTGCTCTTGCCTACACACAAAAGCTCTGCCAGATCAGAAGGCGTACATAACGGTTTCTCCTCAATCATACGAAGTGCACAGAACTGATCTGTGGTAATGGTTTGGCCCAGGCGTTCACGTATCTGGGTATCAAACCGTTTGGTTACCAGGAAAGAAGCATCCAAATAGCGGTTAACCAAACTTCTAGCATCCGGTGTGTTCATTCTTCATTCTCCTTCCCTAAAAATATAGTTCACTCATAGAACTATTCTTCAATGAAACTATTCTATAATGAAACTATATTGCAAAGCAATACGTTTTTCCTATTTTTTCAAACAAACGACAAAAAAAACAGGACGTCCGACTCAGCTGCTTCGCCAAATCCAACATCCTGTTATGATTATGCTCTCTTTACGTTACACAGTAGTAGACAGTTACTAGTCTTCGTCTTGCTCCTCGTCCTTCTCTAATACACAGCGGAATCGCTCCACACCCGGATACAGCTCACCCAGGCTGTACACTACGAATCCCGTATTTCGATAAAACTCTACCGCTTCCACATCGGTCTCAGCGATTAGTCTGTCGGGGTTATATTTGGCCAGCACCTGTGAAATCATGCCACGACCATAATTTTTAAAACGGTTCTCAGGCAGGACAGCGATGTGATGAATAGTGATCTCACTCGTTCCTGTACTTTCATATCCAATCAGACCGATCAGCTGGCCTTCGTCTTCATAACCGTCCAAATGCAGCTCGTCCTTATTAACATACTGTTGTAACGCACGATTCAGGTGATCCGGGTCGGGAAAGACCGAGTAGGACAACAGCTCCTGCACTTCCGGCTCCTGTATGCGTGATTTCAATTGAATTAACACCCTGATTCCTCCTATAACTTGCTTGATTCCGTTATCGTATTGTAGTCGTTAGCCTTTAAAAGTTCAAGTCGTATGCCGTTTCAGCTCCGATTGGAGATCAGACGTGATACCTTCAGGCACCTGAATTCCTACCAAATGATATGCATCCAGCAGCGCACCACCGACTGCCGGCACATGGCTGGTAATGTAATGAATCTGTTGTCGACCCGGTTTATAGGCTGCATCCAGCCCCTTTCGAACGGCCTCCACCATATAAGGTGTACTCAGACAACTTCCTGTAAGCGTCATGCGCACCTGCTGATCTTTAAAACACGATGCAAGCATAAGAATACCCACAACGGCCGTATCCGCTGCTGAATCACATACTCTGACCGCAAGGGGAATATTTTCGGCTGCTGCTTCGGTAACTAAAGGAGCCATTTGACCAAATATCCGATTGATGGCCTGTCTATTTTCAGCAAAACCTGATACGCCCAGTGCAGCAAGCTCCGGAATTGAAGTTACATTCCAATAGGCTAATATCTGTTCGATCCAGGGTTGGTCCTGCGGACCATAACGTCCCGCAAGGATGGAATGCACCGCGTCATAAGCCAAAAAACGAGCTGCTGTTGGTGCATAGTGGCCGAACTGGTCATTGCGGAGCCAGATCCCTTGTTCCGTTTTACCGAGAATCAGAGAGCCTGTGCCCCCAATAGCTACGATGCCTGGCTCACCGCCAAAGGCTGCCGTATGTGCAATATGCGTGTCATTTACTGCGCTGATTCTGCCTAATATCCCGGTTTGAGCGAGTAAAGCTTCAGCCCAGACTGTATCTTCTGGCTGATCCAGGCCTGCCATCCCCGCCTGAATGGAAGCAATCTGATCCACTTCTAGCCCAGCTCTGCGAATAGCTTCAGCGATGCCCTCCAATACGTTCTGCTCTGCATTGGCATCATGATAGCGGTTGCAACCGCCTTTTTGCACATAAGACAAAACCTTTCCGTTCTCATCGGCCAATGCCACACGTGTATGACTTCCCCCGCCATCCATGCCAATCACATATGTACTCATTCTGATCCCCCATGTTCTGGTGTGATGATGTCCCCTATCCCATGATGCTTCTCGTGATGTTCCTATTAAGCTACCGAGTAATACGAACTGCCGGGACCTTACTACGCGATCCCGGCAGGCTGCTACTGCTTCTGTGCAGCGAAACGAAGCAGTTCACAACGGAACTGTGTCGGTTCATCATATTTTTCCTCTTCGATCGTCTGTGTTACATGTTCCTGAAGAAGAATATTCCAATTCGTATAAGCCTTCTCCAGTAATGCGATAGCCTCCGCTGTGGGCAGATTCAATTCAATCAACGGCTCAAGCTCCCGTCCTGTGTTGATTTCCTTTTCCTCTACACTTGTACTCATCGTGATACAATGAATGCCGCCTGTACGGGTTCCCGCTTGCAAACGTTCAATAGCTTCCACTAAAGCTTGTTTATTTGATACATGTTCCAGACAAGAGCAAGCCGCAATATAATCAAAATGATCCGGCTGGATAGCGTAATGCTCAACATCTGCTTTCTCTGCTTGCACGATATGATCAACCTGATATTCTTTCGCATATTTGCGAAGTCCATCTACAGCCTCATCCAGCAAATCCACCCCGATAACTTCACTGTTTGTTTGCCCGAGACGCTGTGCAATGGGTATCGTATGTCTGCCTACACCACATCCCAAATCGAGAACTCGCAGTTCCGTCTTATGGGCAAGTAGACGCTCCAGCATATCCATAACCATAGGCATGGGCCTCGCCATCCAGGTACCGGACGCGAATAATTCATTATTCTGATAGAAGTTAGAATGGTAACCTGCCTCTGCTTTCCGTGCAGCCTCAAATTGTTCATTTGCCATACAAGCACCTCCATAGCTTAGATGTTAATCGTCAATGTCCCCGAACCTGCAAACAGAATAACGGTGAGAATAACCATCACTACAAATGCCCCGGTGACGAGCAGTTTACCTGTATCCTGCTTATACGTATTGTCATTAAATAACATCAGGCCGCCAATGGTCATAGCTACGGGAGGAAGAAACAGTGTCATCAGAACAAGTAACACAATTGAATATCGATCCAATATAAATTCATCATTTTCAATCATGTACGGTTGTTCAGGCTGAACCGTTTTGGTAGTAACCAGATTGCCGCAAGATTTGCATTTGAACTCATCCTCTGCCATTTTTTCATGACAATATGAACAAACTCTAGGTGTATATGGCATCTCGCACCTCCCCTTAAGGACATCTTCTACTTAATACCCAGGATGCTTAATTGGAATCAGAAGAATGCTGCTGGTTCTTGGTCAAAAAGGATTCAAGTACCTGCTCGTATCGGGTTCGATCCACTTGAAACGCTGTTCCATGACCCGCACGGGGAATAGTCAACAATTCCTTTTCTGTCGGACAAGCTTCATATAGTCTATAGACCATTTCCGTCGGTACAAACGCATCTGCCTCACCATGAATAAAAAGAACCGGAACTTGAACTTTGGGGAGTTGATTTAGTGCCGATGCTTCCCCAAAAAAGTAGCCCGCCTTCCATTTGGAAATGAAACTTGTAACGGGAATAAACGGAAATGCGGGCAGCTTGTATAGCTGCTTGAGCTGGAAGGTCAGCTCCTCCTTGACGGAGGTATACGCACAATCCGATACGATGGCCTTTACCTGATCAGGGAGAGCTTCACCACCTGTCATCAATACTGTAGCGCCTCCCATCGAAATTCCATGCAAAATGATCTCCGTCTCCGTACCAACCTTGCCCAGAACCCAATGAATCCATTGAACATAATCTTTGCGGTCCAGCCAGCCGAATCCGATGATATTGCCCTCACTTTGGCCATGACCCCGATCATCCGGCATCAACACATTGTAGCCCCGTTTTTCAGCATAAAAGCGGGCAAAACCCGCCATTTCTCTGCCTTTTCCCGAATAGCCATGGGCCAGGATAACCGTTGGTCGCTGCGATCCGTAGTGGGTAGGAAGCCATGTTCCATGCAGCTTTAATCCATCATGTGATTCAATATATATATCTTCGGTTGGCTGCGTATCAAGCCACGTCAAATCAGAAGCACTGCTGATTATTTCGTTATCCGGTTCGGGCATCAGATTCGGATTATCAACTAAAAATGATTTTGGAGCACGCCGAATGGCGGTTTTGAAGAAGTAAAGTCCACCTAACCATAGTACGGCAAGAACGATTAGGACCAGAACGGCAAGGCTGTATAATAACATGAACAATTCCCTCTCTTTCAGTCGATCTTCCACGTGAAACATGTATGTATATTATTTATCGTTTCGTAATTTCTTCAGACATGGATGATGGTTTCCACTTCTGGATCACGTTGTTTAGAGCTTCAAGGGTGAAGGGTTTACCAATAAAATCATCCATCCCGGCTTCAAAACATTTCTCTTTCTCTCCATCCATCACATTTCCTGTCATCGCAATAATCGGAGTGGGATGCCACTTCTTATCCTGTTCTAAAGCTCTGATATGGCGTGTCGCCTCCAGTCCATCCATTACAGGCATCATGTTATCCATCAGGATCATACTATATTTATTGCTGAGAAAAGCTTCACTAGCCTCTTCCCCATTGGAGACGGTATGCACTTCGGTCGTGCCCAGCTTTTTGAGTTGCATCTGCACAACCTGCCGATTGATGACGTTATCGTCTGCCAGCAAGATTGATATCGGAAGGGATGTACGAATCTGCTTCTGGTTCTCCTTACCGTGAATCATCTGATTGGATAACCATTCAATCGTTCTGTGCGATGATTTCATCTTGCCATGTTCATTAGACATCACATGATCACTCTCCTAATCGCGAATTATGCCATACTGCTTATACGAAGGCTTCACTCATCCAATCGTTTGCAAAAGCTTCAGCAGCTTCGATCTTCCCCTTTCAAATACAATCCCTCTATTCATTATACATGAACGACGAATGGCATACATTCATATAAAAAAACTGACCTGCGTTATTAACGCAAGTCAGTTTTCCCCTCTGCAGCGAGTCCAAGCTTTTTTAACAAACGAATCGCATCTGCCTTTTCCGAAGGTTCCAGTCCATCCACCGCATCAATGATCACCTGGTGGTGCTGAGGAAAGATTTGTGTAAACAAATGTCTTCCTTCCTCCGTCAATTCAGCGTATATGACACGCCGATCTTCCTTGGATGCTCGACGAATCAGCAGATTTTTGTTCTGAAGCTTGTCCACAACATACGTGATATTGCCACTGGACATTAACACTTTCTCACCGATCTTTTGCAACGCCTGCGGCCCTTTATGGTATAACAAATCAAGCACGCCAAATTCTGTTGTATTCAGTCCATGACTCTGGATATCCCGGTTGGACCTGGATGTAACGGAATTGTATGCGCGAGCGAGAACCACAAATAATTGTAAAGACAGTTCCCGATTGTCCTCGTTGTTCGGCATTTCTTAATCCTCCATCAGTTGTTTACATTTCGACCTGCGCCTGCAGATTTCATCTGCTCCCACTCTTCGCGCAGCATTCCCATACGAATTGAATCATAATGTTTGCCATCCACGATGCGGCATTTGCGCATACGTCCTTCCACCTGCAGTCCCGCCTTCGAAGCTGAACGCATCATTCTTTCATTGCCTGACCAGGTTGTCAATCCAACCCGGGCCACGGGCAATTGCTCGAATAAGTGACTGGACCACATCTGAAGTACTCGCGTGCCGATCCCGCGCCCCCATTGGGCTGATCGATATAACACTATTCCCATTTCCAGCCACATGGATGGACGATGTTCCCAATAATAGCTGATTGTACCGACGATTCGGCCATTCAGCTCAATAATTCGAATGGAGTCCGGATCAGAATTGTTCTGAGTTGCTCCAAGTCTTCTTAACATGCTCCGTTCGAAGTCTTCGTAGCTCTCATGTTCAAGGGCATAATATGGCGCATCCCATTGTTTCCATTCCGGTACGTCTTCACTGTAGATCAATTCATAGAGTTCAGTCAGATCCTCTTTCTCCACACATCGAAGAACAATCTTACCATCCACTAACGGGTTTTCCCTCATCTATGCAATGACCTCACTTTCCGTTCATGAACGATGACGCTCATCGATGCTGCCATCATCCTTCGCAAGAATGACGGTGTCCGCCATTTTAATAAACAGTCCATTATCGACAACACCTGGGAGCATATTTAACTGAATGTTAAGCTCTGCAGCATGCTCTATGGCTTCCATGCGGCAATCTGCAATGAGGTTGCCATTATCCGTAAGGTAACGTTGATCCCCATCCATACGCCATTCTGGATGACACCCGAGTTTCTCCAGCGCCTGGAAGGTCCACTCTGAAGCAAACGGAACCACTTCAACTGGCAACGGGAATTTTCCCAGCTTTTGTACGGCTTTGCTGCCATCGGCCACAATAATCAGTTTGTCGCTGTTTGCAGCTACAATTTTCTCACGTAAAAGCGCACCGCCGCCACCTTTGATCAGGTTAAACTCAGGATCTACTTCATCTGCACCATCAATGGTCAGATCCAGACGTCCAATTTGATCAAATGGAACGATCGGAATTCCCCACTCTTTGGCAAGCTTGTCCGATGCTTCCGAAGTAGCTACAGCCTGAATGTTCAACCCTTCACGTACTCGCTCACCAATTCGACAAATAGCGTAATACGCCGTTGACCCTGTACCCAATCCAACCTTCATTCCATCTTGAACATACTCTGCCGCGCGCTCAGCTGCTATCTGTTTAAGATTCATCTATAAACCCCCGCCTGCTCATGATTTGAGAAATGCATACTGTAGTTATTATAGATAAAACCGCTTCCGATGTATATCTGTGCATGACGTGTTCAACTGGGAAACTTGGCCTGTTTCTCTGCTTCACATGTATCAATAATGTTGCTTATGTACATTCTTGGTTAGATTCTCCTCCCTGATATCTGATTTGTGTGGCAAAAGAAAGTCCGTTTTCTGTCGTTTTCACTATTTTTTCAATGTTTTAGGATGTTTTTTAACCCACCATGTTATAGAATACAGAATGAAACTAAAAAATGGGAATTATTTTAAATAAACAGTTCTAAATACCTACTTCTTACTTTCATATGTCCATAAGTACGTAAAATATTAAAAAAGTTTTAACAAAACTATTCAATTTGACGACATTTTATACGACATATTAAGTATAGATGTGTTTTAATAATTAGACACCTATGGGTATCTAGGTAAAAATATCTCTACATAGCGACCAGGAACCCAAGACCATGGTCGCACATTATGCCTTTGGAGGGGATACTGGAATGACTTAATTTGCAACATGAAGGCACCAACATATTATCAATTCAAAGAAGATCAGGAGTGGACTTTAGTGAAATCATTAAGTTGGAAAAGCATGTCTTTTTTCTCCAAAAATCTGTTGCTTTCATTTACTAACATTATTATCATCGGCGTGGCACTTATTGCCAGCAGCTATTACTTTCAAAAAACAATCCTCGTAGACCAACTACATGGTCAGGTAGAACAAATTACTAAAAAATGGGCAGAAGGCATTGATTCCACCGAAGTGCAGGCTGCTATTGCAGAAGCCAATTATGATGGAAAAACCCAAACCAAATTGCGTGCCTATTTCGATGAAATGCAGCAATATTATCCTAACATTGCACAAGCCTACATCTTTGGCGTCGAGCTGGGTGGAGATAACCAACGGTTAACTTCCCTTGTTGCCATGCCAACCAATCTGAAGGAAGCCTTCCAGAGTGAAAATGTAAATATCGGCGACATGTATGAACAGCCAGTCGTTGTGGCAAATGCACTGAAAGAAATGGTGAATACCGATCGCCCAACGTTCACCACATTTTATTCCGATGATTTCGGAACCTGGACAACCATTGCTTACCCGATCAAGGATAGCAACGGCAAGATTTACTCTTACTTTGCAGTCGATGCAGACGCATCAGCAGTACCTGCCGGACTGAACAAATTGCTCAAGAACGGAATTATCATCCTGGTAGCGTTCCTGCTGTTGTTCCTGATTATCCAATATCTTGTTGTCAAAAACACGCTTTCCCCTATTCGTCACCTGATCAAAGGGATTGATGACGTAAGCCGGGGTAATTTGAATGTCAAAATTCCGACAGGCAAAGACGATCTGGGCATTGTGAACGAAAAGTTCAATACAATGGTTCGCAAGATCAACGATACCATCGTCAAAGTGCAAATCACTTCGCAAGAAGTTAACGAGTCTGCTAAGGAACTGTATGAAGTCTCGGAGAGAAACAGCGAGAATGCTGATTCTATTAATAGCAACGTTACTCAGATTACATCCAACATTCGTGCACAGGAACAGGCAACCCGGGATAGTGCCCGTGCGATGTCCGAGATGGCTATCGTCATTCAAACTATTGCCAGCAGTTCAGCGAGTGTAGCTGACGAGGCCTATGAGATGGAACGTCGATCCCAACAAGGAAACAGTGTGGTTCGTCAGGTATCCGAACAGATGAATCTGATTACGGAATCTGTTAAAAACACCGCTTCGGCCATTCAGGTTCTGGAGAGCCGCTCTCAGGAAATTGGCGATATTCTGAATATCATCTCAGGCATTTCCAGCCAGACGAACTTGCTTGCACTCAACGCATCTATTGAAGCAGCACGTGTTGGTGAAGAAGGTCGAGGATTCGCAGTTGTAGCAGGTGAAGTCCGTAAGCTTGCTGAGCAGTCCGAACAATCCACGAGCCAGGTTGCTGTACTGATCCAAGAGATCCAGGCTGAAATCAGACAAGCCGTTCGTGCCATGGAACAAGGAACGTCTGAAGTGGATACCGGACTCAGCGTAGCTGATCAAACCGGTCAATTGTTCGAAGAGATTCTGGAAGCAGCCAAGAAAGTATCGAATCAGATTCAGGAAGTATCGAGTGCTACAGAAGAAATCTCTGCAGGTACAGAAGAAATGACCGCAACTGCGGATGATTTGTCTGCGAGTGTGAGTAAGACAGCTGACAACAGTGAACGGATCTCTTCATCCGTAGATGAACAAAAAGCATCTCTGATTACACTTGTTGATTCCTCTACCCGTTTGAACAACATGTCTGAGGAACTGCAAGAACTGATTTCGCATTTTAATGTAAGTAAACAATAATTCAACCCACAACTTGAACGGTTTGAACCAAGGAGGAACAACTGAAGTGGTCGAAAATCAATCATCATCTACCCAAACAGTGGAATCTGGCCTAGCGGTTCTTCAGATTCCACTGGATTTTGGGCGCCGTCAACAAGCATTCACTTATGAGTCTGCTCATATTTCATTGGAATCGTCCCTGGGTCGGGAACTGAAACAAAAATTCGGTTCAGAGGGCGTTTATCCAGCATTATTGTCTGCCTACGCAGCCTTGTTGTTCCGTTTATCAGCTGAGCAGGAACTTGCCATCGGCACGCTGGCTCCCGATCAGGTAGCCTCCCATGTGTTATTGCAGATTCAAGGAAAGTTAACCTTTATCGAACTGATTCATCAGATTTCAGATCAACTCCAGCTGCATTACACGCTGCAAGCGGGAGGTAATCCGGAAACGCTGTTCATGTATAACAGCGTACAGCTCCCTAAAGCTCCTCAATTGTTAAATTGGAATATCCGTGATGATCAGGATATGCTCACGCTGGATCTGTTCTATGACAGTTCACTTCTTAATGAATCTACGGTCACAAGATATGCAGAGTATTATCAGACTCTTTTACTGGCTATGTTGCGTGACCAAGACAAGGCCATCGGCACAGTGGACATTTTATCCGCTTCAGACCGGTTGCTATACCGAGAAATGAATGATACCGCCGTTCACGAACCAGAACATCAGACGATTCATGGCTGGTTCGAAGCAACAGCAGCCGAATATCCTGAATCTCCAGCAATTACTTCACCAACTGGCAGGTACACCTATAGAGAATTGAATGAACGTGCCAATCAGGTTGCCCGTGTGCTGTTATCCAACGGATTGCAAAAAGGAGAATTCGTCAGCATCTTTATGGAGCGGAGTTTGGAAACAATTATTTCTTTGCTCGGTATTCTCAAAGCTGGCGGAGTATACGTTCCTGTCGATCCTGAGCACCCACAAGAACGCAACAGTTATATTGTCGAAGATACAGCTTCATCCTTTGTCCTGACCAAAGAGTCCTCTTTACCTGAGGCTTCACGGTTATTCTCAGGAATTACTAGCGTTCGCCAAATCCTGGCCGTAGATGGACGCCTTGCCGGATTCGCTGCAAGTAACCCCAATCTCGATATTGAGCCAGACGACCTGGCGTACATCATTTATACCTCGGGATCTACCGGCAAGCCCAAAGGTGCGCTTATTGCCCATCGGGGTGTAGCCAATCTTGGTAGTGTGGTGCAGCGGGATTGCGATATTCAACCAGGTGACGTATTAACCCAGTTTGCTACATACAGCTTCGATGCATCAGTGTGGGATACGATTGGCGCCTTGTTCTACGGAGCAGAACTGTACCTGTTGTCGGCGGAAGAACGTGTATCCGTTGAAGAATTTGCGAGTGCAATTGAGCGCACAGGCACAACAATTATTACGATACTGCCAACCATCTTTTTCAACCAGCTTGCTTCCTTCCTGTCTGATGAAGGCTTCCACAAGCTGGCCAAAGTCAAAATCATTACCGTGGCTGGAGAAGCACTGTACGGTGAGCAGGTTCGTGCCTTCCAGCGCAAATTCGGCAACCAGATTGATATCGTCAATGTATACGGACCTACGGAATGTACAGTAGCGACAGCGACTCACCGAATTAGTGAGCAAGTTCCGGAAAGTGTCGTTAACATTCCAATAGGCAGACCGATTCATAACTATAAAGTGTATATCGTCAATGAAGAACAGCAATTATGCCCGGTAGGCGTTCCCGGCGAGGTATATATAGCAACACCCGCTTTGGCCAAAGGTTATCTGAACCAGCCAGAGCGTACAGCGCAGGCATTCATTGATAATCCATTTGCCATCGATGAGAAAATCTATAAGTCTGGCGATATTGCCAAAATGCTCGATACCGGACTGCTGGAATATGTCGGACGCAGCGACTCCCAGTTAAAAATCCGGGGTCACCGGATTGAGATTGGAGAGATCGAGGATCATTTTGCCCGTCTGGATCAGGTTCAGGATGTGGCCGTGATTCCCAAGAAGGAATCGGATGGTCAAAACATGCTCGTAGGATACTTTACATCCAAAGATGGCAGTACACTTTCCGTTGCGGATATTAAAGCGGAGCTAACGGTGAAGCTTCCTTCCTATTTTGTACCCAAATGGATCTGTCAGCTCGATGAAATGCCAATCGCACCGACAGGGAAAATCAATCGTAAAGCGATGGTAGCTCTGCCTCACGTAGAGCGTCATGAAGATCGACCTGATCGGGTACTGCCAGAGACGGAAACCGAAGCGATTATTCTGGAAGCATGGAAAGAAATTCTTCAGCACGATGACTTTGGTGTGGAGGATAGCTTCTTCGCCATTGGCGGTGATTCTCTTCGGGTCATCCATGTGCTGGTTATTCTGAAGCCGCATTATCCGCAGCTGAAAATTGCCGACTTTTTTGCCGAGAAGACGGTTCGTGCCTTGGCACAACGTGTGGAGAAGCTGGCTCAAACTACAGAAGAAACTGCCCATTCCTCAGTGAATGAGGGCATGATCACCCAATTGTCAGAACATCCTGTAGAGCTGAAATCCCAGATTGGATATCCTGAAATTCTGAATCCCGAGCATGTACTCCTTACCGGGGCTACCGGATATCTTGGATCCCATGTGCTGCAACAGTTGATTCTAACTTCGAATACACGCATCTATACTCTTGTGCGCCGTCCCGCAGACGGAAGCTCTGCGATGGAACGACTAAGCAGCGTCATGAAAGGTTACTTTGGACCGGAGCTTCTACCTCTCCTCGCATCCCGCGTCGAGATTATTGAAGGCGATCTGGAGCAACTGAATCTTGGTCTTTCAGTCGAGCAGACAACTTACGTGCAAGAACGAATTGACCGTGTGATACACTGCGCCGCGGATGTACGACATTTCGGGGATGCAGCACAATTCGCCAAAACCAATGTGGATGGAACCACTGCATTGCTCAAACTCGTTCGCAGCAAACCAGGTGCCTCCTTCCACCATGTATCCACGATGGGGATACCGGAAGATCTTGCACTCAGTGGACAGTGGGAGTCATCATTGCAATATGATCGCTTCCCAGCGGACCTGCACGTGGACAACCTGTACTCGGACAGCAAGCTTGAAGCCGAGAAAGTGCTTATGATTGCTGCTGAAGAAGGTGTACCTGTTAGCATCTATCGTGCAGGTAACCTGACATGTCATTCCGAGACGGGACGTTTCCAGTCTAATATTGATAGCAACGCCTTTTATCGCATGATTAAAGCAATGTTATTGCTGGGCAAGGCACCGGCAGCCGACTGGATGGTTGATTTTACACCTATTGATTATGCAAGTCAGGCCATTGTGCATCTGGCATTACGCCAGGACACAGCAGGACGTGTATTCCATATCTGTAATCCGGAACCTATCAGCTACGATGATCTGATTCGTTCTGTGAATCGGGCCGGTTATGAAGTAGAGACTCTGCCTTTTGCAGAATACACCAACTGGTTGTTCGATGGCAGTGTCAGCAAGGACCCTGAGGCACTTCAACTGGCTATCGCCCAGCTTGAAGGAGACGGTGCCAAGGATTCTGCCTACGTATATGCTTCTCCTGTAACAACCGCCTATGTAGAACCAGCCGGCATTATATGCGCCAAAACTGATGATCGTTTCATCTCAAAAATGATGGAACATGCCATCGAGATTGGTTATTTCCCTAAGGCCGTCCGACCGCAGTTTGGTACTTCGCCAACAATGGAATAACTCCAATAAAGTGAATGCCTATATTGCATCCATTAATGAATATAAAGAAGCCACCTCAACGTCAGTGATGACGGATAAGATGGCTTCTTTTCTTCGTGAAGAATTCTCAAATCAAGCGGATCAAAGCAATGACAGCCAAATGTGCAGGATAAAAATAACGCCAAATCCAACGCGGACCTTTCAGACGGAAGCCTGCGTTATAATACTGGGCCATTGCAATTCCTGCCGTAGCAATCACGCTGTACATCTGAATAGAGCTGCTGTGCAGATAAATATACAGCACATTTAAGAGCAAATGAGCCATTACTAGTACTCGGCCCTGGAAGTAACGGAATAGCAATACAAGCAGTAGGCCATACATACCATAATCCATATGGGTCATCTCCATGACCAAACCAGCCACGATCACAATCGGAATTCCCAGCAAACGGACCGGAAGTTTATCGAGCACAAGCAATACAAGCAGAGCAGACCATAATGTCCATACCACATTCAGCGAAAAATGATTAAAAGCCACCATAAACGGCAATTGAGAAATCACTGCAATCCAGAACAACCGCCATATGTATTTTTGTACGTTGCGAGTATGTTTATAACCGATATAAACGGCAAAAGCATAGATTGGAAAAGCAATTCGACCAATGATTCGCAGCTCACCGACCTGTGGATAAAAGACGGCTCCTATATGATCGATCAACATCGTGATCATGGCTATCCATTGCATCATTTTGTGCTAATCCCTCCTGCTTATCCTCAACTTCAGGTTTCTCAAAGTCTATCTTATATATGAAGTTCATAATACATGAACTTGGTGTCCAGCGTATAGCCTTCCGACTCATATAATGCCTGAGCTTTCTTGTTGCTTATCGCCGTAGAGAGCACTATTCGTACAGCCCCACTCTCATTTCCCCATAGTCGTGCAGCTTCCAGCAGCTTACGCGCAATTCCTCTCTGGCGATGATCCGCATGTACGTACAGATCATTTAGTACCCAGATTGGCCTCATGGACACTGAACTAAAGCTAGGATACAGCTGTATAAATCCACCAAACTCACCCGCTAAGGGTTTATTCGTCAGACTGTACTCCTCTTCCTTTTCTGTCTCCAATTTCGATTCGGCAACCAAAATAACGGATTCATTCCGTTCCATTCGTTCTTTTATGTATTCACTTGCTCTCTCCAGATCGGTAGGCTGATCGTAAAACATTCTATAGTCATTGAACAACTGTGCCACTCCGTTAACATCACTAAGCTCAGCAAGTCTGATCCGATACGCCATCTTCCCTCAACTCCTTATAAAATCGTCTACTTACTTCATTCCATCCTCTTATTTTAAGGCAGATCTGACGATCTCCCCATTCATCATCTGCATCAAAGTTTGTAATATATTTCGATAATCCAAACTTAAAAGTATATTTCATTGGAAGCGTCGCACACTATAGTCAGATTACAGGCTCGGCATTACAGCATAGGGAGGCGAAACTGAAATGGAAAAAGACAATATCTATGAACAGGTTAGAGCTAATCTGTTGGGTGTTGCCGACATAATCTATCAGCCTTTTCAAATTGGACCTTTCCATTGTGAACTCATCTATATTCAGTCCATTGTAGATACCCCTACTATGCGGGAAGCCATCGTCAAACCACTGCTTGAGGAAGCCTCGAGAAATGAAATAGATCATCAATTCATTACCCGAGTCCTGACCGGATCATTTTTCACCCTTAACAGCCACCACTCGAATTCACCAGAAGCAATTGTGGATGATATCGTGTCAGGTAATGCAGCCTTATATATCGAGGGTATTTCGGGAATGATTCATTTTGCACTTCAAAATTATCAAAGGCGTTCCGTAGCGGAATCAACCAATGAAGTTGTAATTGTTGGCCCTCAGGAAGCCTTCATTGAAGATATTCATGTGAACATGTCTCTGCTTCGGCACAAAATTAAACACCCTGATTTGAAGATGATCAAATTCACCATTGGAAAATACACCAAAACCGAGGTGTTCGTTGTATATATCCAAGGGTTATGCAAGCCAGACATTTTGGAAAACGTGTTGGAAAGTCTTGGTAATATTGATATGGATAGCAGCCTTGGTGTAAGTTATCTATCTGAATTTCTGGAGGACCATCCTCTCTCTCCGTTTCCACAATATCAATATACGGAAAGACCGGATACGGTGGCTGCTGCACTGGTTGAAGGACGGATTGGGGTCATGCAGGATGGAACACCGTTCTCCCTGCTCATTCCGGTTACTTTTTTCTCTTTAATGCAGTCTTCGGAAGACTATTATCAACGATTTTATTCTGCCTCCTTTATCAGGCTTATTCGTCTGTTGTTTGCCTTTATAGCCTTCCTGCTTCCATCCTTTTATGTCGCCGTAACTACATTTCACCCGGAAATCATTCCGACCAACCTACTGATTACGATCGCTTCTGCTAGAGAAAACATTCCTTTCCCTGCCTTGATTGAAGCGCTCATTATGGAAGTGACCTTTGAAGGTTTGCGCGAAGCGGGGATTCGTATTCCGAAGCCACTGGGCCAAACGGTGTCTATTATCGGGGGGATTGTTATTGGTCAGGCGGCCGTACAGGCTGGAATTGTCTCAGCACCACTGGTTATTGTCGTATCTATCACAGGTATTGCCGCCTTTATCATCCCGCACTTCGAGCTCGGACTGGCCTTCCGGCTGCTTCGATTTCCGGTGCTGTTTATGGGTGGAACGCTGGGTCTGTTCGGCATCGTGATCTCGATCTATCTGATCTATTGGTATATGGTTAGTCTGCGTTCATTTGGCGTGCCTTATATGCAGCCATTTGCCCCCCTCGTGCTACGTGATATCAAGGATACTATCGTTCGTGTGCCTTGGTTCCTAATGAAGAAGCGACCAGCAGCTTACGAAGATGCGAATAAGAAAAGGCAAAAAACATGAAAACGTGGATGATTATGCCCAAACTGAGTGTCGTTTTGGTATGCGTGTTACTTTGCAGTGGCTGCTGGTCCAAAGTGGAAATAAATGAACGTACGTTTATTACAACCATGTATGTGGATAAGGGTGAGAAACCAGGTGAAATCGATATTTCATTAAGTATGCCACTTCCCAACCGTCTCTCTCCGGAAGGTACGGGCGGACCCGGAAAAAATCCATATGCTCTCGTTTCGTCTACCGCATCCACCATCGCTGACGCCATAGAGAAAATCCAAACCGATCTCACACGAAAGATTTCCTGGGGGCACACACGGGTAGTGGTGTTCGGTGAGGCATACGCCAGAGAGGGTATTCAAGATGCGATGGAATGGATCTCACGTGAACCTTTGTTCCATCTTAGCAGTTACGTCATGGTTGCGAAGGGCAGAGCCAGAGACGTGGCGGATCTGACTCCCGTTTTCGAGGAAACACCCAGTGATGTGTTAAGAGAATTTGCAACCCAAGAAAACATGTTAAAGACGCAAATGCTCAGTGTACTTATGGCTGACAAAATGAATCAGGGCTTTGCCGCCCCCTTTCTGGAATCGAAAGGAACCTCGATGGCAAGTGAGGATAATAAACGAAAGCAATGGACCAGTCAAATAGGTGGTGCTCTTTTCAAACAGATGAAGATGGTCGATTCAATCTCGGCGAATGAAGCAAGGACCATAGCCTGGGCCAATCGCAAATTGGATTCCGTGGCCCTTTCCGTGGAAACCGATAAAGAAAAAGCGAGCATGACGATCTATAATATGAATTCCAAAATTAAGGTCAGGCTTGTCAACGGACAGCCTTTCTTCGACATCACTTTGCGGGGGCAGGCAGAACTGAATTCCGTGATTCCGATTCTCAAGGTCAAAGATATTGTGGGCGTGAATCAGATCGAGCAAAAGGCCAATGAAAAAGTGAGTGCCTATCTAACCGACGCAATAAGGAGTGGCCAACGCAAGAACGCCGATATTCTAATGCTCGGTTATCGCCTGGAATGGGCATATCCTCAGATCTGGGAAAAGTTGCGTCCCGTTTGGAATGATTATGTCAAAAACGAATTGCAGTTTAACGTGCATGCCCAAATCAACATCCAGTTCGTAGGTTCGGAATCCAGCTACTGATAGGAACAGAGGAAAGCTTCAGGCCACTTTAGGAGGTAAACCAATGATTGCTGTTGTTTTGTTTGCCGTACTGTACATACTGGAGTGGCCCATGATCAAGTCCAGCAAAAAAGGAATGAAACGGGCCTATTTCATTCTGCTGGGGATATTTCTGCTGTGGAATACGTTGGCTGTCTCTGTACCGGGATGGCCTAATCCCAATGATGTCATCAGGCTGGTCTTTGGCTGGGCAGACCGCTTGTTTGGCTAAGAAAGGAGCACGCCATGATCAAATTGTCTGCCGGACAAGCGTACCGTTTTATGTTTGTCTACCTGTATTCCGAACCCATCGCTTTTCTTCTGCAGCGCTTGTTCAAAATGAGCGGTTATCAAGGGTGGATATCCATCCTTGGCGGGTTTGCGATCAGTCTGATTCTTCTCTTTTTCACATACAGATTGGGAGCGGTTTACCCTGATCGACCCTGGATTGATTTCGGTGAAGAAATTGTGGGCAAGGCCGTTCACAAGCTGTTCCTCGGCCTCATTGTATTACTGTGCCTGTATTTGATATCCGTTGACGTAGAGAATTTCATCGTTTTTCTGCAATCCATGTATTTACCCGAGACACCCATATGGCTGACAGCAACCGTAACTATTTTATGTATCAGCCTTTCAGCGCGCTCAGGTTTGATTACCATTGTCTATTTATCAGAAGGGATATTCCTGGTGCAAATCTTCACCTCTACTTTTCTCATGCCTGCTGTAATGGGTGGGGGGAATCCTGATGTACTGCTTGCCATGGTAACGCATCATGATCTGAAAGAAATTTTAACAGGCTCGTTTTCAACCATGCCCTGGTTTTCCGAATGGATGATGTTCCTGTTCCTCGCCCCTGCCATTGCTTTCAGGCGGCCGCTTCTACGAAGTATGTTATTTGCAGGTTCTACGCTTGCATTATTCATTATCGTGTTCTGGATGTTTACGTTAATGAATTTTGGACCTTACGAAGCCAGCAGTCTTCGCTACCCTTTGCTGGAGATGATACGTTTTGCCCGTTACGGCGATTTTCTGGATAACCTGGACCCTTTCCTAATTGCCATCTGGTCTACGACCATGTTTACTCGCAGCTCGTTTCTGTTATACGTCGCCTCCGTTTGTCTTGCTAAACTTACCGGAGTTCGGCAGGAAAAAACGGTAGTTTACTTGCTAGCCGGAACTGCGGCTTCTTATGTGCTTCAATATGCAAAAGACGCGGCTTCCTATGAATTAGCCATTCGTTCTTACGCCATTGCTACATATGCCGTGCTTATCGAGAGTATGCCTATATTATATGTTGTTGTTTATTGGCTGCGATTTGGGAAAAGCAAAAAGGCGAGCGAGGCTTCTGCCGCCCCGTCGCCTTGAGTTTGGATTCAGTTCAGTTCAACTTTTTTCGCTTGTGGGTAAGGCTCTGTATCTGGAAAAATGACACCTTTTTTCAAAATCAAATTGGCATACTGCGCACGTTCACCGGTTGCAACAATGACATAGGCGCGAGAAGCCCGCTCATAAAAAGCAAAACGCTCTTCATGATCAAAGGCATCCGTGATGCCCTCATGGTCAAGGATCAGCCTGCGATAGTCTTCCCAGATGATAGGCACCACCTGATCCCCCTTGACGACCTGCATAACGGCTGCTGGCCGCTCAGCGTACGTATCGAGTGGATACAAACTTAAAATGGCATCCAGTAACTCCACGGTACCCAGCGCATCACAGCGAATCAACCGCTGGGCATGACTGGCTGCGGGGAAGTTGCCATCAGCCAGTACTAGTTCGTCTCCATGACCCATTTCAGACATGATCTTCAGCAGTTCCGGAGGTATTATTGCGGGAATGTTCTTCAGCATACTCAGCTCTCCTCAGTCAGCTCCAGAATCAGCTGGAGCGGATTCGTCTTCGTAACCTCAACCATCATGTGGCCCAATTACCGCGATACAGCGGCACTTCTATTTTATCAGTATTTACCAACGTTTGCATATTTCAATGTTCACATAAAACATTATTCCACTGCCAATCTCATATGAAAGGGTGTTATCATGACGCCGATATTCATAAATCCGTTTTGACAAAATTAATTGTTTAGCATATAGTTGTTATAACAAGTAAATGAATTGAGACTATTTTTATTTTAAGAAAGAGAGGATTATATGGGGAACGATTATTCACTCGATCAATCCATTGGATTCATGCTGGGCATGATACATCGCAAGGCGTCGGCTGTACTAGCCATACGATTCAAACCCTATGATATTACGACAGAGCAGTTTTCCGTTCTGTTCAATATCGGCAGAGGCGAAGGCGTGAACCAGAAGGAAGTCGCCAATCGCGTTTATAAGGACCAGCCCACAACTGCCCGCATTATTGATCTGTTGGAAAAGAAAGGCTGGGTCGAACGCCGGACCAGCGAACAGGATCGCAGAGCCTACTTGCTCTACTTGACCGATGAAGGAAAGATATTGCTTGACCAGCTTGTTCCGCTCGAAAGAGAAATGAATAAAAATCTGATTGAAGGTATACCCGAAGACCAGATGGAAGCATTTAGACATACTCTTTCCCTCATGAACAGCAACCTGTAACGAATTTTACACCAGGGGGAATGAACAACTAATGAAATCACAATCATCGCAAGTCAAACTATGGACCACCGATTTTATCCTGCTCATGTTATGTAACTTTCTACTCTTTCTACAACTCCACATGATTGTATCCCCACTGCCTTCTTATGTGCAGGACCGTTTTCACGCCAATGCCTTTGAAGTCAGCCTCTTCACCTGTCTTTTTGCCCTTAGCGCCATTGCTGCCCGGCTCTATTCAGCCAAAGCATTGGAGAAGGGTCTTCGTAATGCCATGATCTATATTGGCCTGACAGTTGCCTTACTCGCTACACTTGGATATTATTTTGCTGCTGGGATTGCGGTCCTGTTATTGCTGCGCATGGTGTTCGGTATCGGATTCGGTATGAGTAGCACGGCTTTCCCGACTATGGCGTCGGATATTGTGCCTGTGAAACGGATGGGTGAAGGTATGGGCTATTTCGGCCTGTCTACAAGTCTGGCCATGTCCATGGGTCCCATTATTGGGGTCACGTTGCTTCAGGGTGCCGGGTTCATGACACTCATGTTATGTACGGCAGGTGTTATTGTGGTCATCTATCCGCTCAGCTATTCACTGACACGCAAGAAAGCTCGTAGGGTCAATGATGAGGTGATACCAACACCTCCTGTTGGAACAGCTGCGATATCAGGCACCAAAGTAAAGACGCCTTTCAATCGCAAACTGATTCTGCCAAGTGTACTGAATTGTTTACTGTCCATCACGTATGGCGGACTGGTCGGATTCATCGTTTTGTACGGAAAGGAAGCCAACCTGGCTAACCCTGCACTGTTCTTTTTGTTTAATGCTCTCGCTGTACTGCTGGTTAGACCGTTTGCAGGTCGGATCTATGACAGTAAAGGTCCAAAAGCCTTACTGATTCCCGGAGCGATATTCATCGCTGCTGGACTGATCACGCTCTCTTACGCTTCGTCGATGTCCATCTTGTTTGTCGCTGCATTTTTATATGGAATTGGATATGGTTCAATACAGTCTTCCATGCAGACCTGGATGATTCAGATTGTCTCCCCTTCACAGCGCGGTATGGCTAACGGCATGTTTCTGAATACGCTGGATCTGGGGATTGCTCTGGGAGCACTTCTGCTGGGCGCTATTGCTTCCATAACCAGTTATACCGATATGTATCGTTATTCCATTGTGTTCATGATTCTATTCCTCCTGATATACCTGATTCAAGGGAAACGAAATGGAGGGTTTGCGGTGCCTGTGCATCCGTTATTGACGCATACACATATCGCTGCCCAGGATTCCGATCGGCATGAGCTTACCGAGACTGCAACCGAGAAGAACACAACTACTCAGCAAAAAGATAATTGATGTAACTACACTGTTATCCTTCGATTCATTAAAACGCGTTTACTCTGTGAGGAAAGATACATCCCTCAGAGTAAACGCGTTTTTATATTTTAATTCAGAGTGGACTTTTCTTTCTCCGCCCCGGCAGATAACCACTGGGCTGTTTCACTTCATCATAATCACGTTCATGTTGATTTTGACCACTGCCTGATGTGGGCTGATTTCCCTTATCTGGCTTGACTGCCAATAACGTGAGTAGCCCTCCCACCGCCCCCGACGCGGCGAGAATACCAAACAGAAGGAAATGGTGGGAAGAGATCAACAATGACACGACAGGAGGACCGAGAGACACACCGATAAAACGCATGCTGCTGAATAACGCCGTGATGGTGCCGCGTTGTTCCTTGTCCACCCCTTCAGTAACCATAGCATCCAGACATGGCAGTGTAGCGCCTATTCCCGCTCCACCAAGGGTGAACAAACCAACAACTACATAAATGTTGTCAAAAAGCCCGATCACGCCAAGAGATACAGTTAAAACAGCAAGTCCGATAAAACCAAGCCATTTCATCCGTGTCTTGTTCTTTCCTATCCATTTTCCAGCAAAGAAAGACGCCAGACACAAGGCTGCCAGTGGTATAGCAAGTACAAGTCCTTTAAGTACACCCTTTAATTTGAACTCCGATTCCAACGTCTCCGATAGATAAAAGAGCACACCAAAGAGAACAAACATGCAAATACCGCCAATCGCAAAAATCGCATACAGCCAGCGGCCCTTTTCTTTCAGCACACTGCGGATGGAAGCAACAAATTCGGGAAAGCTCTTTGGTTCTTCCTTCCTCTTGGGTGTTTTCACCAGGAAAATAACCAGAACCAATGAAAGCACACAAAGTACCGGAATAGCCATAAAAGGCAAATACCAAATCCATACAGCCAAAGCTGCACCCAAAATCGGACTTAGTACCTTGCCGAAGGTATTCGAGGTTTCAATAATGCCAAGGCTTTTACTTACCTCGTTTTCATCATCGAACATATCACCCACCAATGGAATGACAATCGGGAAAGCCCCTGCTGCTCCTATCCCTTGCAAAAGTCTGCCACCGAGAATACTCCAATATGCCGCATTTCCATCCAGCATCCAGGCTGCTCCTCCTGCTACCGCGCCTCCTGCGGCTGCAATGATGAGACTGGGGATAATAACGGCTTTCCTGCCGAATCGATCCGACAGATATCCTGCAAGTGGAATGAGCAGGATTGCGACGACCGCATAAACCGTAATTAACATGCTGACCTTGAATGAGGACACTTTCAATTCACGCTCAATCTGCGGAAGGATGGGGATCAGCATAGAGTTACCCAGTGTCATAATAACCGGGATGGAAGCGAGTGCGACGAGGTCCCACTTTTTATCTTTCATACCTCAACCACCTTTACAGAATCAGAAAACAACAACGTTATTGTGGGTTGTTCTGCAGTTGAATATACGGCCTATGTAAAAAAGGTCACTGGGGATAACAGCGCAAAAAGGCTGCCGCACTAAATTCAGTGCCAGGACAGCCTTTTGGCCATGCATTATGAAGATCAACAAATCAACTTATTTCAACACAAATTGCTGAAGGGCTGCACCGCCCCTGAAAACAATGCAGAGCTGGTCAATCTCACGCTCTCCCTTCAGGGAACAGCGAACTGTGCTCCACTGAAGATTCTTCCCGTTGACTGTTCCAGCGGGACCAGGAATGACACAAGTGCCGAGCAGTGGGCCTTCCGGACCTTCCGCCCGAATCTCCAATTCGCCACCCTCTCCGAAGGCTGCCACCCGACCCTCAAACGCACTAGCTTGCCGGAAAACATTGTCGTGGAATGAAATCCAGGAAGAACGACCTTCATGATACAGCGGTTCGCCTGAAGCAATGGCTCGGACGGCTGAACGACCTTCCAGACACTCATCCAACAGAACGCCTGCATATGCATCGTAATTTTCCGCAAACGTAGGCAGATTCAGCGCGCGTGCAGGAATAGTTTCACCCTCGATGAGAATTTCTTCGGTCTGACGAATATCTGCCGAGGAACGTCCAGCCATGATCGACCAGATGGCTGTTTCAAGACAATATCTGTCACGAGTGACATCCCAGAAGACCAGTTTTTGAACAGGAATTTCGAAAGATAGAGTTTCCACGGCGCCTGAAGCAAGATGAATACGTCGGAAAGCGATCAACTGACGTTGTGGTCGCTTTACCCGTGAAGTTTGGGCGTGCCCGTACAGCTGCACCACTTCATCGCTGGCACGTGCCCCTTTGTTCTCGACCTGCACTTCAATCTTCAGCACATCATCTCCAGAAGATCCCTGTGCCCGCTCCACTCGAATCGCCTTATACTCAAATTCCGAATAGGTCAACCCATGACCAAAGGGATACAGGACTGGACCTTCATGATACATATAGGTTGTACCGTTATGAATAATGTCGTAATCCATGATGTCAGGCAGCTGTGATTCATCCTCATACCATGTCATATTCAGTCTACCAGCAGGAGCATAATTACCGAGCAGAACATCCGTAACCGCATTCCCCAATTCTTGGCCTGCATGCGTCAGGTATACGATTGCCGGAGCCACGTCTTTTAACTCTTGCAGTGCAAATGGATAACTGCCAACAATGACAACGACCGTATTCGGGTTCACTTGGCAGATTTCTCTTACCAGTCGGGCCTGCTCAGGCGGAAGCAGCAGACTTGGGCGATCGATCTCCTCTTTGCCGTTAATATATGGACTATTACCTACAACAACGATAGAAACGTCACTATTCTGAGCAGCTTTTTTCGCCTGCTCTATTCCGTTAGCAACAATGTCCAGCTTGAACACAGGAGGTTTCTGCTTCCCTTCTACGGCATCCGGATTACCAGATGAACTCAAGTCCTCGTCTTTTTGTTCCGGCGTTGGGGACAGCACCAGTTGCCCCTGATGTTCATCCAGCCTCAGTGGCAGTCCGTTCCACGTACGCAACGTGCTGGTTCCATCCGCTTGTGAATCAATCTGTACCACTTCCTTGACGAACCAGCCACCAATCTCCGGCGCATTCGCCTGATAGATGCCCTGTTCGGTTAACGAAACATAGCGATTATTTTTCACACTGCGAAGCGTATGACTTCCCCAGCCCCAGTCCTGATGGATGAACTCAGCGGCCTCCGCACTACCTTCCGGCACGGCTACAAGCTTTCCTTCAGCACCGAGCGTGATCACCTTTCCATCGGCTGTCTTCAGGCTGATGCGATCATTCCCATCTGCAAAAGATATTTCAGCTCCAGCAAGCTGCTTGCGTAGTCCTTCCAAAACGGTAACACGATAAGGCAGTGTGCCGCTATACCAATCGGTATAGACCACATCCGCGAGGGGACCGATTACGCTAACCTTCTGCAATCTTTCCGATTGGAGAGGAAGCAGTCCGTCATTTTTGAGTAAAACGATAGACTCGGCTGCTGCTCTATAACTTAATTTGGCATGTTCAGGCGCACACAATACAGATTCCGATATTGAAGCATACGGGTTAAGTCCCGTCTGATCCAGTTGTCCAAGCCGCATCCGCACGCCAAAAATATTACGAATGGCCCGGTCAAGATCCTCGACCTCCAGCAAGTTACGCTCAAGCGCCTCTTCCAAGGCAGATACTACCAAGTCAACCTCGTCCGTCAGACAGTCCACACCTGCCTTTATAGCCCCTGCTGCCGATTCCGCATGCGTAGCATGATAACCGTGATCATTGACCGTCTGGGACAAATCTCCCCCGTCACACACGATAAATCCAGGCATAGCCCACTCACCCTTGACCACATCATTCACATATGGACTTTCAATAGCGGGTGTGCCGTTGATCGAATTGTAGGCTGTCATCATGGACAAGGCCCCGCCTTCTACGAAAGGCGTCTCGAATGCTTTTAAATAATATTCACGCAAGTTCCGCGGATCGATGCTGGATGAACAATTCAACCGATCCTTCTCGTTATTGTTGGCAAAAAAGTGCTTCAACGTCGCTACCATTTTAAGATAGAAAGAATGATTACCCTGCATACCCTTCACAAGAGCTGCCGACATTTCACCTGTCAGTACGGGGTCCTCACCATATCCTTCTTCCGTTCTCCCCCAACGGGGATCACGTTCCAGATCGACAGTTGGCGCCCATAAGGTCAAGCCGTGACGCTCCGGTGCACGATGGTGGTATGCTCTGGCTTCATCTCCGATGACGGAACCAATTTCGCGCATGAGCTTGGTATTCCAGGTGCTCGACAGACCGAGCGGCTGCGGAAAAACGGTAGCTTCACCTATCCAGGCAACCCCGTGAGCCGCTTCGCCTCCCACATTGTAACCGGGTATTCCCAATCGGGGTACTGCGGCTTCGCGTGTAGGAATTAATCGGATTTTCTCCTCCGTTGTCAGACGCGCAATCAAGTCATTCAATCGTTCTTCCAATGGTAATGCTGCGTCCCACATCGGATATTGCATATACTCTTTCATACTAAACCCTCCTTCTTATTCGTTAAGTTTGAGTCCCTTCCATTCTTTCAATAGATCCAGTGTACGCTCACGATACTTCTCTCCTGCCTCCGGCTGATCCACCTGATGTTCATGCACATATGCGTTAAAGTAAGAGGAAAGTATGCGATAGGCAAGAAGGCGTGCCTGTCCCTTATCGGACATATCCTGTGGCCGGCCATAACCTTCATGAAAACCAGCTGATGATTCTGTCGATAAAATCGCCTCAAACGCCCTGTCCGCAAACATGGAACGATCCCCATCAATGATGGCGGCTATGTTTAGCTACCCGTTCTCCTCATGAACAAGCACGTTGGCTTCCCACAGATCATTATGAACAAGAACCGGAACAGTCACCTGATCAAATAAATCCTTATTGGTTATGAACATATCTGCGATTTCTTCTCCCACACCTGGCATATACCCGGCTTGTGAAGCTTTGAGTGCCGTCTCTTCTGCAAAAGAGTGTAGCACCTCGGACCAATGATCCGAGCCTTTAATCGTCCCATTCCCTTGCGGCCAGCCAAACGATGCACCCTCAATCTGATGCATGACAGCGGTATAAGCGCCGAGCTGATGATATAATCGCTCTTTATCTGACTCCGAGATCGATGGATGATCCAATTGATTACTGGGGATAAACTCCATAAACATGTAGGTTCTCGGAATGATCGATCCACTGTCATTACAGGCAATAATGTTTGGAGCGGGAATGCCTGCTTTACGGTAATATTCATAAACGACAGGTTCAGCAGACATCATCGTCCGTTCAAATGAAAATAACGGATCTCCAGCAGAGCCCAATGGCAATTCTACACGCTCTGGAGCCAAACGTAAGATCACATCCGTGTACGACGCATGTTCAAGCTGAATTCGATACGTTGTATTAAAAAGTCCACCCTGTAAAAGTGCAAAACTCTTCACAATGGTAGCGGTTCCAAAAGTGTTTTCTACCAACTGATGCAGCATCTCTGCTGTAATGGTTTGGTGTAAACCTGAATTCGTTGTACTCATTTGATATAATCCCCTATCTTTATCTGTCGCTAGCAACTAAATGATACTACCATTTCTTTGTTAGAACCATACTTCCATGGCACGACAGTAGACAAACAGACGGCACCTTGCGGTACCGTCCTTCTGTTCATCCAATAAACATTACAGTTGAATTGTAAGCGAGCTAGCACCTGCTGCTGCCGTAACGACAACACCATTTGCACCAGACATTTGGGAACCACCCTCTACGCCGGATACACTCTCAATGCCACGCAGCACGAGATTCCATGTTTTGCCTGCACCTTCAGCACGAACTTCCAGAACAGAACCGTTACGTGATACGTTAACAACCAGCTCCTGCTCACCACTTTGGTTTACAACCACCGCTTGAGCGGAGTTGCTGTCAGCCAGTTCGAACAAGTGAAGGGACACATTGTCCGCAAAGTCATAATCCGGTTTGCTATCCACAGCACCAACAGCAATCAGGCTGTTTGGCTTAACCATCATTGGCAGTGTTTTGAAGTCATGGTTTTCGCTAATCCAACGTCCACCTTCAACTTTGGCACCTGTCAGATAGTTGGTCCATGTACCTTCAGGCAGGTAATAACGAACATCACCCTCCTTGTTGAAGATTGGAGCCACCAGAATCGAATCACCAAACATGTATTGTGTATCCAGGCTATATGTTGTTGGATCCTCTGGGAAATCAAGCAGCATAGCGCGCATCATTGGAATACCTTTTACAGTCGACTCGACCGCAGAATTGTAAAGATACGGCATCAGGCTGATTTTGAGTTTGGTGAAGTCACGAACAACGTCCACGGATTCCTCGTCAAACAGCCAAGGCACACGATACGAAGTGCTTCCGTGTAGGCGGCTGTGAGAAGATAAAAGTCCGAATTGTACCCAGCGTTTGTATACGTCAGGGGTCGCTGTACTTTCAAAGCCGCTAATATCATGGCTCCAGAACCCGAAACCGGAAAGTCCAAGTGAGAGGCCGCCTCGAAGTGATTCAGCCATGGATTCATAAGTAGAAGAGCAATCTCCGCCCCAGTGAACCGGGAACTGTTGACCACCTGCTGTTGCAGAGCGTGCAAACAGGGCAGCTTCGTTTTTGCCAATCTTATCTTCGAGCAATTCAAATACAGCTTTGTTATAGAGCTGTGTATAATAGTTGTGCATTTTAACCGGATCAGAGCCATCGAAGTACACGACATCTGTTGGAATTCTTTCACCGAAGTCTGTTTTGAATGAATCAACACCTTGATCAAGCAGGACTTCCAGCTTGCTCTTATACCAATTAACAGCATCTGGGTTCGTGAAATCAACCAGTGCCATACCTGCTTGCCACAAATCCCATTGCCATACGCTGCCATCCGCTGTTTTTACCAGATAACCGTTCTCCATACCTTCATCGAACAAGTAGGATTTTTCTGCAATGTATGGATTGATCCACGCGCAGATTTTGAGTCCTTTTTCTTTCAGACGTGCAAGCATACCTTCCGGATCTGGGAACATCGCTTCATCCCATACGAAATCAGACCATTGGTATTCCTTCATCCAGAAGCAGTCAAAATGGAATACAGAAAGCGGAAGATCACGTTCAGCCATGCCATCTACGAAATGGTTAACCGTTGCTTCATCATAGTCCGTTGTGAATGATGTTGTCAGCCACAGACCAAACGTCCATGCCGGTGGAAGCGCTGGTTTACCTGTTAATTTCGTATAATTATCAAGTACATCCTTTGGATTGTCCCCACCGATAATGAAGTATTCCAAAGTCTCGCCTTCTACGCTGAACTGCACTTTAGATACATTCTCAGATGCAATCTCATACGATACGCGTTCAGGATGGTTTACAAATACGCCATATCCTTTGTTGGACAAGTAGAAAGGAATGTTCTTATATGACTGCTCACTGCTAGTACCGCCGTCCTCATTCCAAGTGTCCACCACTTGGCCATTCTTAACAAACGGCGTAAAGCGCTCACCGAGTCCGTAAACGTATTCACCAATGCCAAGATCAAGCTGCTCGCGGAAGTACGCTTCCTTACTTGGACCAGTAATATAACCAGCCGCTCTTTGACCGCTACCTGTAATCCGTTTTCCTCCATACAGGAAGCTGACGTCCCAACCGTTCGTTTTGTCGATTTGAACTTCCAGATTGCCGCTTTTCAAAACAGCGCCTTGTTCATTTTTCGAGATGTCTACTTTCACATCTTGATGGTTAAGCTCAAATTCAGGCCCTTTTTTCACTCTGCCCTTATGGTGATTCAAGGTTACGCGAATAACGTTAGGCATAGGGGAGCTGTATGTTGCTTTAAGTAATGTACCGTTCAACGTGTCGCCTTTGGTACGAATATATTTAGTAGCCGCATGTACGGTTAAAGAATCCTCTTTTTGCACAATATCACGAATGTCAGTCGGGTTTTGAACGTGGTACCCTTCACGAGTCATCCAGAATCCATCAGTAAATTTCATGTTTTCTTTCCCCCTTCGGTTATACTATAATAATATTGACATTAATAACGAATTTCTTCTCATATTTTGACCAAATATATCACGATTCTGATATTTCTTATCCGATTCTTTATAAACACCACCAATCTATGGGAACGTTTACATTAATAATGATGCAAAAGGAGATTCACATATGGAACGTGAACGATTACGGGAAGACCGGATTCACGGCAATGCCATGTATCCAGTCAGTGTGTACCCGGATATTCAACAATTGAATGGCGACAGCATTCTCGATTGCCATTGGCATGACGAGATGGAGTTCACCATGGTGACTCAGGGCAGTGCTGTTTTTCAAATTGATATGAATACGGTAGAGGTTCAGGCGGGAGAAGCCATCTTTATTAATCGGGGGGAAATTCACGCAGGCTACCTGAAAGGCGATGTCCCCTGTGTTTTTTCATCCATTGTATTTAATCCGGAGCTGTTAGGCAGTCGGACGTTTGATGCCGTACAGGAGAAGTTCATTGGCCCGCTAGTGCACAAAACAGTTCTTCCCCCTTACCATATCCAAACCGATGAAGCGTGGGGGCAAGAAATCATTTTTCATTTGAAACGAATTTTCGCCGATCATGCCACTGGCACACCAACCTGCGAGATGACAACCAAAGCTTACCTCTATTTAATATTTGCACAAATGTTTGAACATATGAGACCTGCTGCACTCAAAGGGACCGTTCCGTCAGGCAGCCACGATAAAGTGGAGCGCCTGAAATTAGTTCTAAGCTATATTCACAATCGTTACCCCGAACCACTCAAGTTAAAAGAACTGGCAGATGAGGCCAACATGAGCGAAGGACATTTTTGCCGCTTTTTCAAACAGATGGTGCAGAAAAGTCCGGTCGACTATATCAACTATTATCGCATCCAGCAAGCCTGTGTTCAGCTTGAGAATACCGATCACAAAATTGTGGATATTGCCATGGACGTTGGGTTCGAGCATTTGAGCTACTTCATTACAACATTCAAGAAACACAAGAATATTACCCCGTCCCAATATCGCAAAATGTTTTATGAGAAAGTGGCGATGGAACCTGCACTGGTCTAAGCTTAAACTCCTATCCGGTGCGGTACTCAGCACATTGAATTGACGATTGTTCAATGCTCTCCACTTATATTTCAGATAGAAGATGCAAAGAAGGTGCTACAACCTGTTCGGTCGTAAGCACCTTCTTTATCATTCTGATGAATGGAATTCCATTTTACTTTTTCAAAGTCTCCCATGAGCTGTACTCATGCACAGAGAATCCGTTAAAGGACGAGTGCACACTTGCCATTTTCTCGACCAGCTTAAGCTGTGCCTCCATATACGCTGTACCCTCTTCATAAAAGGTAATAAAATCGCCTTCCTTGCTTTGCTTGGTCTCCACGGCGATCGATACCGTTTTACCCAAAAGTGACGCTTCCTCAAGCTCATCCTTCGCTACATTATAGATGGCCGCAGCGGTATCCCGGTAAGCCATAATGGTAATCGAGTCAAACTTGCGGATCATCCAGCTGCTTACATTCATCGTGGAACCCGGAATTTTATAACCATCCAGCCAGAAAGGCAGGTCAGCGGCAACAGGCATCTTCATCCGTGCGGCTCGATCGACAATGTATTGAACGTTCCCCTGCCACTGCGTAATCACACTGGCTTGATTGGTTTTCCACTCTGGATGTACATGAGGTTCAATGTCCAAATGGATGCCGGCAAACTTCTCATTGGGCTCTACTTGATTTTGATACGCTTCAACCCAGTCCAGAAAATCTGCAATTTGATCCCGGCTCTCCGTCAGTCCCCAAGCAGGTCTTCCATCCATAACGTCTACGGCAATATTTTTCTCTCTGGCCTTACGAATGAAATCCGTATAGTACGGAAGCTTTACATCCCGATTCATTTGTAGGTAGATCGTATTGATTTTGTTCGTTGTGGCAAACTTCAGCACTAGCTGAGGGTTACTTTGAATCTGCGTCGTGTCCCATACCCAGGTTGCTCTTACGGTTCCCTGTACCGTTCCATGGATGGTTTCATAACTGTCGACTGAGCCAAGTGCAGTGGCTTTACAAACATAAGTATTCCCTACAAACAGCATGAAACAACTAATTAACAAGATGAATTGGTATCTTCTTTTGCTTTTCATATTTGTACACTCCCTTTGATGTTATGCAGCTCTATCGTGCAAATCTCGATGAAATTCTGTCGTTTTATATTCATTCATTAGATACGATTTCGATGTACGACTATTTACATTGCTTTTATATGCAACATCATCTCTTAGACTCACGACGAAAGAATCATATAACATTATTTCGGGTATTCACACTTCTGTATTTATAGTTCTAAAGTCTCATTTATGAAAAGATTTTTAATTTAAGCCTAATTCCACCCTAACATGGGTCATTTTTTGCATATGTACAACAGACGACTCAAGACCTAGTAAGCGTTTTCCTCTGAAAATAAAAAAAGGCCGCCCAAAGGCGACCTACACTTCTCTTCCCATTTCAAGGAAGAATGGATACGCTATTATTCATTAATTACCAGCTGGAGCAGCCGGTGTATTCTCCACCATCTCATCAAACAGGGATACCAGCTCAATGCCTTCTGCCGAAATGCGTACCAGTCCTTTATCAGACAAGCGCAATTCCGGAATAACAACAAGTGCCAGCAGAGATAGCGTCATAAACGCATTATTTAACGTACAGCCCGCAGACTGTAACGCTTCACTGACAGCCGCAGATTGAGCTGCTACCACTTCAAAAGATTCCGTGGACATCAAGCCTGCAATGCGCAGCGGGAATTCAGTCACACCAGAGGCAGTCACGACAGCTACGCCGCCCTGCATTCCAATGACCCGGTTGCCCGCTTCAGCCATCAATGCGTCATCATTCCCGATAATGAGCAGATTGTGGCTGTCATGCGCAACGGTCATCGCAATGGCCGCAGGACCTGTGAAGCCTATGCCCCCAACAAGAGCAACGGCGCGATTGCCCGTTTGTTTGTGACGCTCCAGCACTGCAATTTTGCAGATTTCACCTGATGTTGAAACGACGACATTGCCATGTTCTACCGTGACATTAACATGCTTCTCCTTGGTATCCACATGATTCTCCGTCACATGAATGACTTTCGCTCCAATCGTACCTTCGGTAATCGGCGCAGACAGCTCCATATCCTTCGGCCGGATGTTGGCTTCCAGTTTCACGGTGTTCAGCGCCTCTTCCGGATATGTGAAGCTGTCCCAGACCGCTGTCATTTTGCCGTTCTCTGCCACGATATGCCCTGCGGCAATCGTCATGCCTACACGGACATCAGCCAAGCGTCCATCCAGCAAAATAATGTCGGCGATATTCCCCGGAATAACCGCACCAATATCGCGTGCTACACCGAAACGTTCAGCTGTATTGATTGTCGCCATCTGGAAAGCGGTAACCGGCTTCACTCCTTGAGAAATGGCCAAACGCACAACAAAGTCCATATGGCCTTCTTTGAGCAGCGATTCCGAACTCCGGTCATCAGTCACCAGCATCATGCGACGTGTATCCAGGCCAAGCTCTGTACAGGCTTTGATCGTTTCCGCAACGTCATGCCAAGCAGAGCCCTGACGCATTTTGGCGTACATGCCAAGCCGCAGGCGTTCCACTACATCTTCCTTCGTAACACATTCATGATCCCCCGTAACGCCGCTTGCTGCGTAGGCTGGCAGACGCCAGTCATCCGCTGCCCAGGTGAAGTGACCGTCTGCCACCTTGCCCGCTCGGAGCGTCGCCTGAATCTCACCGATCATCGTCTCGTCCCCGTACACGACCCCAGGGAAGTTCATCACTTCACCGAGACCAATCATATCCGGACCCCAGGAGAGGGCTTCCGCCACTTCTTCCGGTCCAATATAAGCGCCTGTTGTCTCCAGTCCAGGATGTGTGGAAGGAACACAGGAAGCCACCTGCATATAAGCAGCCATTGGCGTCGTCCGTGCTTCATCCAGCATCAATCGCAGACCTTTGAGTCCAAGCACATTGGAGATCTCATGCGGGTCAAAGAACCCTCCCGTTGTACCGGAAGGTAGAACGGCTCTCGCAAACTCCGTTACTTTCATTTGTGTACTTTCAATGTGACAGTGCCCATCCAGCAATCCGGGAGCAATGTATTTGCCTTCAGCCTCAATGATGCGTGTTTTCTCTCCAATGGTATGGCTTACATCTTTACCAACATATGCAATCCGGGCTCCCTGTACCGCTACAGACATGCCCGGCAAAATTTCACCCGAAACCACATTAACCAGCGTTCCGCCCCGAATGACCAAGGTAGCAGGCAAGTCTCCCCGTGCTGTTGCCACCAGATCCGGTACGCAATCCGCCATTAATGGGCGTTCAAAAGATGGTGTGTTCATGTTGCTGCCTCCTTCATTAAATAAACGATCCAAAAAAAATAGATTGTTACGATTATATGAGTCTCGCCGTCATGTGTAAAGAAAATTCACACCTATTGTACATGAACACAAAGGATGGATCATTTTTTATCCATGAAACCTAATCCGCCTGATCTCATGTCAGAAGAGATGAAATTACTATGTCCAATTATGTCCAGTGTTCTACTCCATACTTCTCACACCAAAGACCATCCCCATGGAGCTTCTTATTCCCCACATCGTATTCCGCAATACACAGAAAGACTCCCGTCCCATCGAACGGAAGCCTTCTTCATGAACCTGAAAGACGAAGTCAATCGGCCTGAGCCGCAGATACCTTGCCCATATCATACAATTCCTCGGACTGGGATGTAATGAACGGGCTCGGTTTACCCATGCAATAGACATGCAGTAAATGCATTGCACGGGTACATGCCGTATAGAACAGCTTACGTTCATGTTCCTGCGCATATTGCGATGCAGATCCGTCATAGATCAGAACGGCATCAAACTCCACACCTTTGGCCAGATACGCTGGGATGACATGCACACCCCGTTCAAAGGCAAGTGTTGTTTTCTTGATCAGTTTCGGTGCCGCAGGCAGTACTTTGCTTAACGCCTCATGAATGTCCTTGCTCTCTTCCGCGGTTTTGCAGATGACCGCAACTGATTCATACCCTTCCTGAATCAGATGCTTGAGATCGGCTGTAATAACATCCAGATGCTCCTGTTCATTGGAAGAAACGATCACTTTCGGCTTCTCCCCGCCTCGGTTAAATGGAACGATCTCTTCTCCACCGGGAACCATGCCGCGTGTAAACTCCACGATCTCCTGTGTTGAACGATAACTTCTCGTCAGCTCGATCACTTCCGTATTTTCCGGTCCATACAGGTTAGTCAGCGGTCCCGTACCACTCAATACCGAAGAGTGTGCATAGATAGCTTGATTAAAATCTCCAAGTGCGGTGATTTTCGATCTCGGGAACAATCTTTTCATAAAGGCCAGCTGGAAGGCAGAATAATCCTGCGCCTCGTCAATGATCACATGGCGGATATTGGAGTTAATATGGAAACCAAGCAGCAACTCACGCAGATACAAATAAGGTGTGATATCCTCATAGGCCAGCTCCTGTACTTTCAGTCTGCGAAGTGTCATCTCACTAATCTCTTCCCAATGGGAAGGCAGTTCTTCCTCTCCCAACAGGCGAACCATCTGGGCCCGGTCGTTGAATAAGTGCGCGTACAGTTGACGGACATCGACAAAACGTAGCGATTTGATCCATTTGCGTAAAGGCTTGAGCCGATCACTGACCACCATCCGGGCAAGGATCTCCCGTTCCTGCTGGAAATCATCGAACGTGTCCGACTTCCCTTTTTGCTTTCGCTTGAGGCGCTGATAGGCCCGTTGCAGATCTTCCGGCTCCATCAGATCCATTTGTTGATCTACCCAAGGGGCTTCCAATTCACCTTTGCCAAAGGCCGATAACTCTTTCAGCATCCAGTCCCGCAGGATTTCCAATCGATTCACCAGTTTGACGGATGGCTCGAAGCTATAGAATTTCTCCGCCATGGCCTCAGCTGTAACCACAGCCCGTCCCTGGAAACGAACCGGCTTGAACTTCATGCCTTCCGACATCATGCTGTCCTTATAACGTGTTATCACCTTCAGGAAAGATTCGGATGACTTGAATCGAATGCCGGACATGCGTGCTTCATACTGAGGATCTTCTGTTCCGGTCAGTACATATTCAAGCTGAATGAATGGGTCTTCCAGCTGATATTCACGACCCAGACGGCGTTCCAGATACTCCTGGAAGGTCGTTTGCAGCATATTTTCCTCCCCAAGCTCAGGTAGTACGGTAGAAACATAACTGTTGAACATTGGGTTTGGCGAAAAAAGGACCATCTGATCCGCTTGCAGATGCTCGCGGTATTTATAGAGAAGATACGCCACACGCTGGAGTGCAGCGGATGTTTTACCACTGCCAGCAGCTCCCTGAACGATCAGCATGCGAGTCCGGTCATTACGGATAATCCGATTCTGCTCCTTCTGGATGGTCGCCACAATGCTTTTCATCTGTGCATCCGAGGTTCGACTGAGAACGGCCTGTAACAGTTCGTCCCCAATCGTAACTCCGGTGTCGAACATAAAACGGATACGTCCGTCCCGAATAACAAACTGCCGCTTCATCTCAATATCGCCACGGATCTCACCACTCGGTGTATGATACGTGACCGGACCTGGCGCACCATCGTAATACAGGTTCGATATGGGTGCACGCCAGTCATAGACAAGAAAGGATTCCTCCTTCTCATCCAGCAATGATGCGATCCCTAGATAGATTCGCTCTGCATTTGGATAGCCACTTTCCTTAAAATCAATGCGTCCAAAATACGGTGAATGATGCAGCCGTTTCATTTTGTCTAGCGCTGCTGCCGTATTCAGATGACTGCGCTCCCGATCCGATAGAACCTGTGATTGCTGCCTCATACTGGTGGAGGTCTCACCCACGTCATCCGCTTCGCTGAAGTTCATGGTGACTTCGTCCCAGAAATCTTTTCTCATCCCCACAACTTCGTCCCTGAAGGAACCTACCTCTTTTTCTAGGATGTCGATTTTCCGATCGATCTGTTCTGTTACAATGTTGACCCGCTGTTGCTCCTCGCTCCATTGCTGGTCTGTACTCATATATTAATACGCCCCTCTTTCCCCGGATTGTGTCCTCAAAAGCCCATTTGACAAGCCCGAAAAGGCTATGGTATAATTAATTAGAAAGTAAACATTTTTATTTTATGTTAATTAGTTCTAATTTTCTGAAAACCATTTTTTATTGTACCAGTGACAACGTCCCGATGCAAGCGGAGGCGTTTTTTGTTGTCTTCATTCTATTATTACCCTCAAATTGGTTGAATATAGAACGCCCCTATACTAATGTCGTAATTCTTCAATGGTCTCTCTCCAGCGTGTGATGGCCCCAGACTCATCTTTTAACTGAAATGTTATCCCTGAAGTAATCTCCGCATAAGGTGCATGATCTACACGAACGTTTAACACCTTAGCCTCGAAACGATCTCTCGGATGCACAGCTTCCATGAGTTGTGGCAGTGAAGTCACATCTAGACGAATAGATAACAAGCATTTCTGATGAACAGCAATCAAGGTAGCCTTGCCTGTTCGACTCATATTCATACTTGTCTGTGTTCCCGGCCATAAAGCCAGTCTCAGCAGGTTGGGCGTGACGGCAATAACTTCCCCCATACTGATCATCGCCTGATGTGGCCAGCCATCTTCGGACACAGTCAGTAATTGCATCGCTTCGTGCTGCTTCTGCTCCAGATCCTGTCCATTGAACCACTGCGTCCATTTAGGGTCAAGCTGTGTTAAATTCATACGTATCTACCTCGGTTCGATTGAGTTGGTTGCGCAAGGTTTGCGCTATGTATGACAAAACAACCCGGACACGCTGTCCGGGCTGGTTGTGGTTCCATTGTATATGATGAAACCACATCACCGCAAACTGTACTACCATGTTTACGGCCATTTAAGCCAATTCAGAATTTTATCCTGTGACTCCTTGTCTTCACTGGCACTATGCACATGTTCGGCAAGCCGGTTCAATCGTTCTAGTTGATAGCCATAGTCATAGATCGCGGCAGCTACGATGGACAGTCTCAGCATCCCTTCCTGATCAATATCAAACTGGGAAATGGCCTGCTCCATGAAGCGATCATTATCCAAAATGAACTGTGCCGCCTCTTCCCCGTTCGGTTTCAGCTTATCCTCGAATTTGAGCAGCGCATGTTCATGGAATTTGATAACAAGCTCCAGATGTGTATCAAAGAACTGATCCATTTCCGGTGTTCGCGATGCCTGGAAATAATGGCGTTCTACCGAATCCAGCACATCGAATCCTTTTTGCAGACTCAGCAGCATCTGTTTGTATACGACCATCTGCCGGGTCTCGCTGAATGTGGAACGTTTCATCTTCTTCTGTTCTTCTTCAAACAAATTATATTTATCTGACAAAGATTTAATGGAACCGCCCAGATTATTTTTCTCATCCCGGAACACCACTTCCTTAATCTCATCCGAGATCGATGTCCGCAGCAGCAGTGACATGCCACTGAACACACTCTGAATCTGTTTCACGAACTGAATCTTCGGCTTGGGTGGAAATACGGTAATATTAATAAGAAAAGCAGATACAATGCCGACAAGTGTCAGCAGGAAACGGTTCAATGCAAAATGCCAGTCACCCGACGCTTCCATAATTGATACAACGGTTACCAGCGTCAGGCCAACCGTTTCGCCCATATTCAATTTAAGACAAATCATAATAACCAGCACAATAATTAACCCGACGGCGATGGGCTCATTGGACAGCACCATGCCTCCCAGCAGGGCCACAATTGCCCCAAGTGTGGTGGTCTGCAGCTGATCCAGGAAATACTTCCAGGAACGATAAATGGATGGCTGCATCGCAAAGATGGCCGCAATTGCGGCGGGAACGGGAGATTGCGGGTTCAGGAACATGCTGCTAAGGTACAGGGCCAGCGTGACCGCAATCCCTGTCTTAAGTACACGTGCACCAAATGACATGGTGACCCCTCCTCTTTTTCGAAACTGATTTCATTCGTTGGATGATCATTATCATTATTACCCCATATTTCTTTTTTTGCCCGAAATCAATTCAGGAGAACGATTTATTGTATCATGGAAGCCTTTGGGTTACCATGCCCTGTATCCTGTTGATGAGTTAAATTCCATTCCCTACTACTTCTATGTACACAAAACAATACCCCACACTCCACTCTCGGAAGTAGGGGGTATTGTATGTTTAACTCAAACGGAGAAAGTTATGAAAACCTTCCTTCCCATTCACGCTTGAACTGCTCCACAAACTGCACCATAAAGTCATGACGCTGCTCTGCCAGTTCCTTGCCATAGGACGTATTCATCAGATCTTTTAGCTTAAACAGCTTTTCGTAAAAGTGATTGATCGTTGTACTGCGTCCATTCCGGTATTCCTCCCGCGTCATCTGCTCTCGTGGCGGAAGGGCGGGATCATACATCTCACGACCTCTCGCGCCGGCAAAAGCAAACGTACGCGCAATACCAATAGCGCCCAGCGCATCCAGGCGATCCGCATCCTGCACCACCTGGGCTTCCAGGGATGAGACGGCAGGTCGCTGCCCTCCTGCATAGGAAATGGAACTAATGATGCGTACCACAGCTTCCCGTGTACCCGCTTCAAGCGGCTGGGTATCCAGCCATGCATTCAGCTTCGCCATTCCGGCTTCAAGACTTTCGTTAAGCTTCTCATCCGGCACATCATGAAGCAATGCAGCGAGTTCACAGATAAAGGGATCGGCACCCATACGGTGTGCAAGCTCGACCGCAAGTGCGGTCACCCGCTCGATATGCGGCCAGTCATGACCATCCGTATGTACGGCCGCATCTCCCTGTACAAAAGCACGAGCCGCCCGAAGAATAGCCTCTCCTGTTAACGTTCCATCAACCTGATCCCCATGCCCTAATTGTTGCGTGTGTAGGTTCAGATGTTGAGGGGAATTCTCTTGCATCTTACACGTCCCCGCCTTCGCGAGTTTGTTCACGCGGTATACGTCTTGCCACACCCGTTTTGACCGCTGCTTCAATCACGCGATTGCGCATCGATTTGACGATTTTATCGTTAAACACACTCGGAATAATATAATAGCGGGTGCGCTCTTCATCGGAAATGGCTGAAGCAATCGCCTGAGCTGCTGCGAGCTTCATCTCTTCATTAATCTCACTGGCACGGCAATCCAGAACGGCTCTGAACATACCTGGGAAACACAATACGTTATTGATCTGATTCGGATAATCTGAGCGACCTGTCGCCATGACAGCCACGATGTCTTCCACCACAGACGGCATAATCTCCGGTACAGGATTCGCCATGGCGAAAACAATTGGATCGGCGGCCATGGTTTGCACATCTTCACGGGTTAACAGGTTACCGCGCGACAGACCGATGAAGACATCTGCTCCGCGAATCACGTCACGAAGTGAACCTGTCTCCAGTTCCGGATTGGTACGAGCCGCATAGTCGCTCCATACTTCATTTTCATAGGTATTCGTCCGTACCAGCGCACCATCACGATCCACCCCGACAACCCGACTCGCACCCGCGGACAGCAGAATATTACTGCATGCCACACCTGCTGCACCGATACCACAGACGACAATTTTCACATCCGTGATGGATTTACCAACCAGCTTGAGCGCATTGATCAGACCTGCATACAACACAACTGCTGTACCGTGCTGGTCATCATGAAATACCGGGATGTCCAGTTCCTCATTCAGGCGACGCTCAATTTCGAAGCAACGTGGTGAAGAAATATCCTCCAGGTTAATCCCGCCAAACGCTGGTGAGATCGCTTTCACAGTTCGAATGATTTCCTCGGTATCCTGTGTATCCAGGCAGATCGGGAAAGCGTCCACTCCTGCAAACTGTTTGAACAACATCGCTTTACCTTCCATGACTGGCATCGCGGCACGTGGTCCAATGTTGCCAAGGCCAAGCACGGCACTACCATCGGATACTACGGCAACCGTATTCCGCTTGATTGTCAGCGAAAATGCCTTTCCAGGCTCTTCTGATATAGCCGAACATACCCGGGCCACATCCGGTGTATATACACGTGACAGGTCTTCACGGTTATGAATCGGGACCTTCGGCGTAACTTCGATCTTGCCGCCCAAGTGCAGCAGGAACGTCCGGTCCGATACGTTTATGATGGATGCTCCTTTAAGCTGGCGCACCCCTTCTATAATTTTGCTATTATCTTGTGCATCCGTTACAGCGACAGTTAAGTCGCGCACACTTACATCCTGATTGGTCGAAATTACGTCGATGGCGATAATGTCTCCGCCAGCTTCCGAGATGGCCGAGGCCACTTCACCAAACTTGATGTCTTTTGTTGTCATTTCCAGCCGAATAATAAAGCTGTTACCGTCTAAATTCCTTTGATTCATTCCAATTCCTCCCAGACTGAAAGTCATGAGTTGCAATGTTACCTGTTTGTCTTCGCTGCGCGGACACGTTTATCCTTTATCTTGCCCAAAAAAAGTGCTCAGTGTGATCTAAATACGACAAAAAGGGCCACCCTCTCCGTCTGATCGAGACGTTAAGGGTGGCCCTTCTGCACACTATATAAGTTAAACTAAAGAATATTTACACTTGCCACTCCGATGATAGAACAACCTTCCGATCGCTGTTATCCCTACATTTTTCAGCCAAATGAGTAACAAATATATTATTTACGCTCAGCCGCTCTGCGCAGTACTCGGATATCATATGGTTGCAAATCCAGGCTGCCCTCTACAGCATCATCACTCAGCAGATCACGATAGGACTGGTTGTCCAGTTGTACTTGCTTCGTCTCCGGTGTGTAGTTCTGCACAAATACATAATCCGCTGTGCCATCTGTACGAATGTGTGCCGTAACTCCAGCAGGAAGCTGAGTTTCAAGAGCACGCTCTATACCCAGATCAGCGATTAGACTGCCATAGAAATCATCGTAAAATGGAGCTTTGAAACGTGTAGCCATATAATAGGCTTTACCTGAGCCAAGACGATTAACGGTCAAAGCAGGCCGTCCGGCATAGAAGTCGGAGCGATATGTCGCCAGAGCTTCTGCACCTTCCAGATGAATCAGGTCACATAATTCGAAAGCATCATATTCGGCATTCAGTTGAAGCTCGTTGTCCTTCACAGGCACAATCCCATTCAGATCACGGTCATGCAAGCCGTCGATCTCTTCTGACCAGATCCCCAGCGTCTTGCGAAGCGGTCCAGGGAATCCTCCCAGGAAGCACAGATCATTCTCATTTACGATACCTGACCAATACGTGGCTACAAATGTACCACCATTTTCCACGAATCGCTCAATGCGTTCACCCACTCCTTCACGTACCAAATAGAGCATAGGTGCGATGAGCAGTTTGTACTTGGAGAGATCAGTATCCATGTCGATGACGTCCACAGGCACACCTTTTTTCCAAAATGCATCATAATGCCATTCTACCGTCTGCTCGTACTTCACTCCGATGTTACGCGGCCCTTGGGAATCCTTTACTGCCCAGCGGTTTTCCCAGTCGAAGATGATGGCAACCTCAGCCGGAACGGACGTTCCAACCACCGCCTGCATTCCTTCTAGTGCTGCTCCTACGTCAGTTACATCCTGGAACACGCGGGTATGTTCATGCCCAACATGATCTACAACCGCTCCATGAAGCTTTTCACTGGAACCCCGACTCTTCCTCCACTGGAAGTACTGTACATTGTCCGAGCCGTGTGCTACTGCTTGCAGAGATGCCAGCAAATGCATACCCGGGCGTTTCAATTTGCTGGTCTCTTGCCAGTTAGTTGAGCTTGGTGTGCTCTCCATTAATAAAAACGGCTGCCCGCCCTTGATGGAACGAACGATATCATGCATCATCGCCACTCTGGATGCCAGTGTATCTTCTTCGTCCGCATCATGCCATGTCGGATAACTGTCCCATGACAGAAAATCCAGAATGTCAGCGAATTTCCAGTAGTTCAATCCTTCATAAAATTCCATCAGGTTGGTCGTTACCGGCAGATCGGGATTTTTGGCCTTCAGCGGTTTCGTTTCGTGCACGATAAAATCAGCGGTCTGATCGGTGACAAACCTGCGCCAGTCCAGATTCATCGCATGGACCTGTGTCTCTCCATGCGGGGCAGGAGACTCCACTTGACTCCAGTCTGTCACGGTATGGCTCCAGAATGTTGTCCACCAGGAGTGATTCAACTCGTCCAGTGTGCCGTATTTGTTTTTCACCCAGCCGCGAAAAGCGTCCTGACAATAATCACAGTGGCAATCCCCGCCGAATTCATTGGAAATGTGCCAGCCAATTACTGCCGGATGATCCGAGTAACGTTCTGCAAGTTTTGTATTGATTGCAGTAACCTTCTCCCGGTATACCGGAGATGTATAACAATGGTTGTGACGGAAGCCATGCAGGTTGCGAACCCGATTGGCCCCAACACGCAACACTTCTGGATACTTGGCCGACATCCAGGCAGGTCTTGCACCGCTTGGGGTAGCCAGAAATGCATAAATTCCATTGGCCGCAAAACGATCCAGCACTTGATCCAGCCATTCAAACGTGTACACGCCTTCCTCCGGTTCAAGGGATACCCATGAGAAGATGCCAATGGACATCACATTACATTTGGCAAGCTTCATCAATCGGATATCTTCCTCAAGGACTTCAGGATAGCGTAGCCATTGCTCCGGGTTATAATCTGCACCATGTAACATATGAGGTGCTTTGGAACTCACAGGTGGATATTTGTATGTCATGCTGACAACTCCTTATTCATTTCATTTTAATTATCTATTTGATCAATGCAGCACTCGGCTGCTCATCCAATGTAGTGTCATTTTCCTCTCCAGCCTTCAGCGCTGAAAACGATTGCAACTTCTGACCCTTGAAGTCAAACATCGTCAGGTTGCCCCAGTTATTCGGATGTCCAACAGACCACTCTTCCTTGCTAGGAATCCAGGCAGGCTCCCAGTAATAGAATCCCGCTCCTAGACCTCCGGGAACCTCACGAATAATCTGCAGCAAATCCTTCAAATAACGTGTCTGTCCTTCCACACTTGCCGGATACCCGGGCAGTAACAGTTCTTCCTGATTCAGAATCCACTCGTGACCTTCAGGCTGCTCCAATGTCCAAGGATAAGCGGTTTCAACAACATTGATTGGTTTGCCGTAGCGTTCAGCCAAGTCATGCAGATTATCCCGCAGTGCATCCAGTGTTCCATGCCACCAAGGGTAATATGAGAGCCCAATGATATCGAACTCCACACCTAGCGCCTCAAACCGATCATAAAACTTGCGACTCTCCGCATTATCACCACCGCGGTCTATATGAATCATAATTTTGATTTCCGAATCAACCGATTTAACAGCAGCGATGCCATACTTCACAAGTCCAGCAAAACGCTCCCACTGTTCATCGGTATCATGCTCTTCCCCACCAACACGTCCTTCATCCCATAACATGCCAGGTGTTATTTCGTTCCCCACCTGCACCATGTCTGGCAATGCATCATGCTCCTTGAGTGTTCTCAGCACATCCGCCGTATAGGTACATACCTCACGTTGTAGTTCCTCATAGGACAGCTTCTCCCATGCCTTCGGCTTCCATTGATTGGCTGGATCAGCCCAGCGATCCGAATAATGAAAATCCAGCAAAAATTGTAATCCTTGTTCCTTGATCCGTTTGGCTACCGCTACCGTCCGCTCCAGATTACAGAATCCGCCTACAGGATCATTCCAGATTCGCAACCGGATTGCATTGGCATCACCCAGCTTGAGAAGGGTCAGCAAGTCCGCCTGCTGCCCATGCTCATCACGATAGGTCCCACCATGCTGCTCAATTTCATCCATAAATGACACATCCATTCCGAGAATGAATGCCTCTTCCTTTAAATTGCTCACTTCATCAACCTCCGTTTAATTTAGATGCAGGTTTAGCCTTTAACTGAACCCAAGGTCATACCTTTGACAAAGAAGCGCTGCAGGAATGGATACACAATGAGGATTGGCGCACTTCCAATAAAAATTTGTGCCGCTCTTACTGTGGTTTGAGAAATGGTTTCCATCTCTTTCGGGTTCATGGCCATCGTACTCATATCACGTTTGATAATTACGGTCTGCATGAAAGTGGCCAGCGGATAATCCTTGGCATTGTTCATGTAGAGCAATCCGTCAAACCATGAGTTCCAGTGAAACACCATGCTGAACAATGCAATCGTTGCGATAGATGGCATGGAAATCGGCAGGAAGATACTGAACAACGTTCTGAAGTGATTGGCTCCATCCATCAGCGCCGCTTCCTCAAGCTCTTTCGGAATACCCCGAAAGAAGTTTAGCATCAGAATAACGAGGAAGGTGTTAACCGCTCCCGGAAGCACCAGCACCCAGAAGGAATCCATCAGGCCGATCTTCTGGATGACCATATAGAAGGGAACGAGTCCCCCATTGAAGATCATACTAAAAACAAAAATCCATGAATAGACGGTTCTTCCTTTAAATTCATTATTTTCTTTCGACAACGGGTACGCTGCCAAAAAGGTGATCAGCAACGTAATTCCCGTACCAATGACTGTCCGAAGCAAGGAAATCCAGAGAGAGTTTAGGAAAATCGGGTTATTCATCGTTTTTTTGTATGCTTCAAGTGAGAACCCTACCGGCCAGAGGTTAACGAGATTGGCATCTGCGGCAGCCTTGTTACTGAAGGATACAGCCAGAACGTGAATCATCGGTACAATACACATAATGGCAACCAAAATGAGAAAACAAATATTGATGACATTGAACACGCGATAAGGCGTTGATTTATGATACATCGTGGTCCCTTCTTTCTCTGTTCATTCGATTAGAATATGCGGTATCCGGCGTATTTTTTGGCTAAGCTGTATGATACAAGGATCAAGACCATGCTGATGACCGATTTAAATAATCCAATTGCGGTCGCGAAGCCCATCTCTCCGTTTTCCAGCGCCGAGCGATAAACGAATGTATCAATAATGTCGCCCGTTTGATATACGAGCGGGTTGTACAGATTGAAAATCTGATCGAACCCAGCGTTAAGCACGTTACCCAGTGCCAGTGTTCCAACCACCATCAGCATCGGTACAAGAGACGGGATGGTAATATGCAGTGTCTGTTTCCAGCGACCCGCTCCGTCAATCTCTGCTGCTTCATACAGCGCTGGGTTAATGCCGGCAAGGGCAGCCAAGAAGACAATCATGTTATAGCCGAATTCTTTCCACACATCCGTTAGAATGATCGTCGGTCGGAACCAACTGTTATCTCCAAGGAAGAAATATGGCCCAAGTCCGAATGTTCCGAGTACCCGGTTCACCAGTCCTCCGGTGGATAACAGATCAATCAGAATTCCGCCCAAGATAACCCAAGACAAGAAGTGAGGCAGATACACCAAGGTTTGGATCGTTCGCTGGATCGCCATCTTGCGAACTTCATTCAACAAAATCGCGAACACAAACGGGACAAACAAGTTAAAAATGAGTTTGAGTACAGCAATGATCAGAGTATTCCATATGACTTGCAGGCTGTCTTCGCGTTCAAACAAATATCTAAAATTATCTAGCCCGACCCACTCCGAGCCACTGATGCCGAGCCATGGTTTGTAGTTCTGAAATGCCATAACGATTCCGCCCATAGGCACATAGCTGAATATGATCAAAAAGATGATGGCTGGCAGCAGCATTACGTGAAATGGCCAAGTTCGTTTTAAAGTTCTCATGATTGCTCCCCCCTGTAATTCTTCCTACTCAAGTGCTCCCTGAGCGGCTTATACTGCGATTATATCAACCGTTTGCATAGGTCAAACAGCACATAAAAGCAATATAAATGGCACAAAAGCAACCAGTTTGGACTCGCTGTCATTCCAGTCATTCATCCACTGCTGACCCGCACCTCCCCGAAGCAAATCAGGCTCTCATAACGACAAAAAAGCGCACAGACCTGGTTGGTCTGCACGCTGCTGTATCCTTATTTTTTCACACTGTCATACCATTCGTTGACCTCTTGTGTGATTTGGTCGCCGCCACCCGATTTCCACGTTTGTACAAATGTATCGAACGCATCTACCGGATTTTTGCCATAAATAATTTCGTTGAATGCTTGATTCTCAATTTTGTTCAGGTAGTCCAGCTTGGATTTCATTGTCGCTGTTGTAGGACCTGTGAACATGTTTTTGTAGGAGATTTCTTCCTGACTGAGCAACACTTTCGCTGCGGCAGGGGTCTCTTTACCGTAGTTGACAGCAACATCCTTCTCAAGCTTCGTCTCAGGCTCTTTGCCATCTGCCAGATTGAGCAGGGCTTTCATCTGAGCATCGGGAATACGGGCGCCGTCACGAACGAGCAAATAACGTACAACGTTCACATATCCGCCTTCAATTTGGTCAATCGGCAATTGTTTGCCATTGGCATCCAATTGATAGTCATACTTTGCAAATAGACCGTTATCATACTGGCTACCCGGTGCCGGGTCTGCATAATTGTCGAACAGGTAGTTCTCATACGTGAAGAACGCTTCAGGGTGCTCCATGTCTTTCTTGATCAGAATGACGCCGTTAACAAACTGTGTACCATGACGCATAGCTTTGCCTTCTGGACCGGTCGGGATTTGAATCGGTTTCCAAACGGCACTTGGCACATTTTTCACTGTATCCAGAAGCGGCCATCCACTCATCCAGTATGGACCTGGGATAATACCGGCTGTACCTGCCACTGCTGGCTCGGCTGTTTTGTTTTCATCCCACAATGCTGCTTCCTGCGGGATGTAACCTTTTTTGAGCCATTCGCTCAATTTGGTCAGACCTTGCTTCATGCCAGGATTGATGGAACCATACTCCAGCTTGCCGTCTTCAGCTACATTCCATTGGAACGGCAATGTTCCGTATGCACCAAAGATCCAGGATGGATCTCCCATCCATGTGTTCATGGATGTTTTGAAACCAATGCTGAGCGGAATGACCTTATCTGGAGCTAAGCCATCCGGATTTTGATTTTTGAACGCATCCATGACTTTTTCCAGTTCATCGATTGTTTTTGGCGCCTCCAGATTCAGCTTGTCCAGCCAGTCCTGGCGAATCCACAGCAGGTAATCATTGTTGTACGCATAGTCCAGTACGGGAATACCCATTCTTTTGCCGTCACGGCTATACTGGTTCCATACATTGGGATCCTGCTCCATCGCTTTTTTCCATGTGTCGGAAGCGTATTTGTCGAACAGCGGACCCGCTTCCTGGTACATGCCAGAATCAATCAGATCCTGTGCAAGCAGGTTGTCCCCTACCATTACCACTTCAGGCATCTCCTGACCGGATGACATAGCAAGACGAAGTTTTGTCGCAAATGCGTTGTTCGTATCCGTTACAGACCACAAGGATTTGATGTCGATGCCAAATTGATCTTTGGCCCACTTGGTTGCTACGTTATTTTCCATCGATTCGCCATTTTTGAATTTTAGCTCAGGATCAATTCCCCATGCCGTTGTAATCGTTACTGCAGGATCATATTTTTCTTTGTATTCGTTTTCAATAGCTGGCGTACTTGATGCCTCGCTATCTCCTCCGCTATTTCCTCCTGTACAGCCTGCAAGGACGCCGGTCAGACACACCGCCGTTGCGAGAAGCGACAGTAATCTCTTTTTCGTGGATTTCGCTCTCAATGTTGTTCCCCCTTCAATCATTTTGGTTACCCTTTCATTATAGGCCTGCCGGGTCTTTCAGCCTATGTCACGAAAACAAGATTTCTGCACCTTTGGCAACCTATATATTGGAATGATGTTGAAATTATGCCTGATCCCGATATTCATTCGGTGTCATGCCGTAATGTTTTTTGAACATTTTGCTGAAATATTGCGGATTTTGGTACCCAAGTTCACTGGTAATCTCGTATATCTTTTTGTTGGTGTTTTTGAGCAAATACAATGCACGCTCCATCCGCATGCGAATCATATAATCGCCCAGCCCCTCACCTGTCTCGGCTTTGTAGATCTTGGACAAATAAACGGGATGCAAATACACCTTGTCTGCGATCATCTTCACGGATAGATCCTGTCCTGCGTCTCTGGTTACCATCTCCTGAACCTGCTTGATGACGTGTCTGCGACTCTGCACGCCTTCCTGATCCGACAGCTCCTCCTGCAACTTGGCAAGCATCTCAGTCGCCCAGCGGCGAAGCTTGTCAGGTGATTGAATCAACTGATGTGCCAATAGCAGATCAAATCCCGCATGATCAATCTCATGTACGAGATGCCCCTGCTTGTGCGCAATGTACATAAAAGCATTCGTTACTGACAAATACATCTCATATACATGCTCTCTGGAGAGACATACACGGTCCGCTGCATCAAAGACAGCATTCAGTTTACGTGCCGCAGCCTCCCACTGTTTGGTTTCAAGCAATTGAGGCAGAACGGGTGGCTTATAGAGCTCTTCAAGCGCTTGAGCCGCATCGTTCTCCGGTCGTTTGGACAGCTCTTTATCCATGTAAATGATTGTATTTTCCTCTGGACCCGATAGTACGAGTGATCCCAAACCTTTACGATAAGCGGTTGTCAGATCGGCAAATTGAAACGGTGCAGTAACCACCATGGATAGATCACCTTGCAGATATCGAATGACATGCTCGCGGAAAGTTCCAACTGGCTGTTTCAGTTCTTCCACATTGGTCTGAGCAGGCTCTGTCCAGTCCTGACTCTGTATCATCATGACCAAACTCTCATGAGGACCTCGTCCAAACCATACGTTGAATTGGGGACCAAACACCTCTTCGGCAATATTGCCAACCGCAAACTCCATCAAATCCAGTGATTGCTGGTCCATTGCCGAGAACCTGCCTGTAAGGCGAATTAGCATCATAACTGCCGGTTGATCCGGCTGAAGCACAATCTCATACTTCTCAAGCTGTTCACCCAGTGCCCGTGCTGTAATCTCGCGGCCCAATAACAAATCGTGCATCAGATTCTCCCGCAAAATTTTATAATCTGACTTCCGGCTATATAACAACCGATGGTATTTATCAAATTCATCCCAATCATCCCGAAGGGACGTGATGGCAGCGGAGACCGAAGCCATGAATTCCTCATCGTTCACTGGCTTGAGAATATAATCGGCAGCTTGCAGCTGAATTGCTTTTTTGGCATATTGAAAATCACTATGCCCGGTCAGCAGAATACAGCGGATATGCGCCCATCGACTGCTTACCTCCTCCACCAGTTCCAGCCCGGACATGCCCGGCATTCGAATATCGGTCACCACAAGGTCCACTGCATTCTCTTCCAAGATCTGTAGCGCCTCCTTGCCAGATGCTGCACGCAAAACCGTCGTAACCCCGAGCTCGCCCCAAGGAATGGTCAATTCTAGACTTTCAGTTACATACGTTTCATCATCCACCAGTAAAATATCAATCAAGACAGTCACTCCCTATCTGCTTCGTTATGCAATGCATTCTTTCTATAGTTCTAATTCTGTGGTCATATCGCGTCTCTATTTCTATCCTTCTATTCAATAAGATGTTTTTCGTCAGTAGGCCAGGACAAGGTAACACGCAGCCCACCAAGCGGTGATTCCGTGACGCTAATTCCCGCCTGCTCCCCATACCTGAGCTGAAGACGCTGGTTAACGTTCCACAACCCACATCCCATCTCTTGGTCCATACCGCCTGTGAGTTTGTGGAGCAGCATCTGCCGGGCCAAGTCATCCATACCTTGCCCGTCGTCATCTACGGTAAGAATCATCATGCCATTTCTCTGTTCTCCGGACACCCGTATTTCCCCAGCTTCGGCATCGGCTTCAATTCCATGAATGACCGCATTTTCCACCAGTGGCTGTACGATTAGAGGAGGCACCTCTTGCCTTAAGAGGTCTTCCGATAAGTCAATTTTGAAACGTATTCGGTCCATACGCATCTGCTGAATCTCCAGATAACACGTGACGAACTCAATTTCCTCTGTGAGCGGTACCACATCACGCTCCTGCCTCGTCGTATACCGATAGTATCGGGACAGATTATGCGACATGGCAACGACGGCATCGACACGCTTCAGCTTGGCCATGCTCGTAATGAATGAGAAACAATTATAGAAAAAGTGTGGATTAATCTGCGATTGCAGCTGTTTCAGACGGGCTTCACGCACATGAATCTGTTCCAGGTACACGTGTTCAAACAACTGCTGAATCTGCGCCACCATAGAGTTGAATCGTTCGGACAAAAAGCTGAATTCATTGCGTCCTTTGGGTGTAATTCGGACTGAATAATCCTCCTGCTTCAATCGTTGGAATCCACGAATCAACTGTTTGACAGGAACTTGGACCTGTACATATAACAGATAGGCTACGGCAAAGCTCATCAATAGCAGACAGATCATCGCTGAGTAGAACAGTATATTAGATTGATGAATCGGCTTCAGAATAGCCGATAGTGGCATGTAATCGACCAGATACCAGCCGGTCGTGCTGGACTTTACCGTATTAACCATATAAGGCTCGCCGTTAATGACTACCGTCCGGTTATCCACATCCTTAAGCTTATCAATGGCCAGCTTGTCCATCAGCTGACCTGTCAGGGCACGATCCGAGGTGCGGTTATAGATGACCCCCGTCTCTTCCCGGTAATAAAATGGATCATGGCGACCATCGTCCTTGAATTTGTCCAACATATCTCGAATGTTGTCACTGTCGAATTCTAGCTTAATCACGGTTTGCGCATTGGCTGCGGGATCGCTAATGCCGTACGGAGATACGGTGATCCAGCTGAAGATGAATTTATCATCTTCCCCTTCCTGAGTCTTTCGAACATTCCATCCGGATGATATGTTGCCTCTCAGCGTCTGCTGATCATAATAGCCAGCATCTCTTTCAGAGATGACTCTGCCCAGCGTCGGCGAATAGAGGTACAGTTTCGTTGTCCAGTTGGATGAACTCTCCTGGATGCTCAGCTTGTTCTGAATACGTTTAACCAAATTGATCGTATCCAGATCGAAATATTTACTGTCGGCGTAGATCCGCCGGAAGCTCGCAATATCAGGATCATGGATGAGCAGATTCGGCCACGAGGATAACAACTCGATGTGTGTGTTCACTTGATTCTGAAAAAATTCCAGTTGGTTACTGTTGGAGCGATTGAGTTCATCCCGCAGAACTGCTGTCGTTTTATGGTTGGAATACCAGTACAGCAGCACGACTGGAACCAGCATAATTAGAATTAAAATGACCATTTTGGAAAATAGATTCGTCCGGTATGACATCTGCTTACCTCACCTTGCCTTCATTAGTCAGTGAATCTAATTTTAACGATGAAAGCGTTAAACATAAACTATTTTTTCTGGGCGAATCCGCTCCACAGCTCATCTGTTATTCCTGACTTAATCTCTTTAAAGAGACTCTATATATATCGTAAGCGTTACCATATACATACATAAAGGTGACAAAACCAACTTTTCTGCACTAATTGCAACTTCCACGCAAAAAGAGCTGGCAACCGCCAGCTCCTTTCTAAACACTATATATTGATTAATTTCTTCTAATTCGCACTGCTTTTCTTATGTATTCATTCTATCTTGTTAACGCAAAATCATTATGGAATATCGTAGTCAAACACAGTGTTCTCTCCATCTACGGCGACATCCATTACAATATCGGTTAGCTTTCCTTTGACTTGCAGCGGGGAGGCAGCCAAACCGGAAAACGCCAGTTGACCTTTAAATGTTCCATGCGGCTCAATCTCTATATGCACAGGCTTCAGCTGGACAGATTGCAGGGATTCATAGAGCGGATCATCCTGGTGTTTGTAACTGCGGGCCAAGTCAGGCAAAAGCACAGCTGCTACAGGCTCTCTGGTGTAATTTTTGAGTGTCAGGTCACAGTTTACTCGTGTAATGCCATTTTCCAGTACATCATAGGTACAGGAACTATCGTTTTGGACATAGGAAACACCATTGATACCGGACGCCCCCCATTTGGCTACATACATCAATTTATCCGTCATGTAGGAATAACTGAGAACAATAGCGAGAACGATCAGCCAGAGCCGTTTGGCCAGAACCGGATATAATGGCATGATTTCTTTGCGTGTAAGATAGTAGCTGCACGCTAATATACCCATTCCAAAAAATAACGTGATATGCACACCACTTACATAGGATGTGGTATAAGGCGACATGCCTATAGCAGACAACATCGTGTCCCCCACAGAGAAACCGAGGTGATGCTTAAACGTAAAAATGATGCCAAACAGCAATAACATCGCAGAGAACACAAGTCTGGTTCTCGACACACGAACACCCCCTAATCAACCACCTGATTATATCATATATTTCCTTATTATGGTTTACGATCCAAATAAAAAAAGACGCTCCGGTTTTTAACCGAAAACGTCTTTGGTTTTGCAACTCAATTCTACTTTTTCGACAGGAATGCGTCGAGCTGTTCTTGTTTAGCTGCAATGATTTTATCAATACCTGCGGCTTTCAGCTTCTCCAGATATTTCGGGATCATCTCGTTCGGATCTACTGCACCCGATGTCATACCCGGTTTGAACTGTTTGTTCACGTTGTTGACCGCAGCAATTTCGTTTTTGACGGATTGGCTATTGAACGTAAAGCCCAGTGCAGGTGACTTAACGCCTTTGGCATTAAACTCCTTGAACTTTTCCCATTTCTGCGGATCTTCATTATCCCAGAGGTAGTTCAGGAACTGGTTACCTAGCTGCCATTGTGCACCAGGATTATATGTGCGACTGTTCGCATCTACACCTTCCGGCAAGGTAATAATGTTGTCCTGGCCGTCTTTCTTCACATAATGTGTGCCTTCAATTCCGAAGTTGAGCAGGTTGTTGATTTCTTTGTCGGAATGCAGCAGGTTAATGACTTGCATCGCCTTCTCCGGCTGCTCAGAGGAACGGGAGATCGCCAGCATCGCACCGGAAGCATCCCCGGTTGTAATCGTAGGCTGTGTCATCTCGATCTGGGTCAATGGATATCCGACATACCCTTCTTCTTCCTTATCCTTGCCCGGCTTCATGCCATCGGTCCACAGGAAGGCCTTGCCTGCCTTCGCCTGATCTTTCGGGAATACATTGGAAGTTGCTGCATCACTGTTAATGTATCCAGACTGATACCACTTGCGTGCAAGCTCAGCCGCTTCCTTGAATTCAGGGGTCTCCACTTCATTCAGTACCGTCGTTGTACCCGCTGTTTTGGAGATGACGCCTGGAACGGATGCATCACCAAGATAATCCCAGTCCAGATTTTCTAACAGCCCGTTACCATTGGTATTGGACATATAGAATGGAGTGATGCCTGGTTCGTTTTCCTTGATTGTTTTGAGCAGCGGCTCCAGGTCAGCCCATGTTTTTACTGCGGTCAGATCGAGCTTGTATTTGTCAGCCAGATCTTTGCGTACGAGTACACCACGCGTCGCAGCTAACTCCTTGTTGGTAGGAACGCCATAGTTTACGCCATCCACCTGAGAACCTTCCAGAAAGGCTGGATCGAGATTTTTCTTGATATCCTGCCCATACTTGTCAAGCAGATCATTGAGCGGCAAGAAAGCTCCTTTTGCCACATTGACCGTATAATTTTGCCAAGCCGCTGTGAAAATAATGTCTGATTTTTCGCCGGAAGAGATCATAAGATTCAGCTTGTTATCCCACTGCCCCCAGTCGATCGCATTAATCTTGAGTGTTGCCCCAATCTTTGGCTCCATCTTTTTGTTGATCTCAGCTTCCACCAGAGCTACATCTTTCTGTGGTGTCCCTGGATAATACAACGTCACTTCATAGGGCTTGCCCCCAGTCTCCGCTCCACCGCCACCCTGTGCTTCCGGTGTTGTTCCGCCTTTGTCTGATGAGCAACCTGCCAGCACCAGGCTCAGCGCCATAACTGCTGCCGCGAAACGCGGCCATACCTTAAACGTTCTAACCAAGTGAACCCCTCCCGTCATATGTTGGACCCAGCAACCGATTGCCCCAATTCGCAATGTTCCCTAATCTGCAAAAGTCCGTTCGCTTACCGGCCCTCCGGCGTGTCTGTACTCGCTGCTTTTTGTATATGCCCTCTCAGGTCCATCTTCAATTATCCGTTGCCCTCTCCGCTAACCGGCCGGAGTTACCCCTTCACTGCGCCTACGGTCAGGCCTTTGATGAAATACCGCTGGAAGAATGGATATGCCAGTACGATTGGACCAATACCGACTACAGCCATCGCCATCTGCAGTGTTTTATTCGGCAGATTCAGCAACCCGCCCTGTGAGGAAATCTGTGAAGAGACATTGGAATTGGATGTTAAATATTGAATATCGAGCAGCGTCCGGTACATAAGGTACTGAAGACTGATCGTCCGGTTATCAGATATAAAAATCATGCTGAGATACCAATCGTTCCAGTAATTCAATGTGCTGAACAGTGCAACAGTCGCCATCACCGGAAGGGAGAGCGGAAGCACGATACGTGTAAACGTTCTCAATTCACCCGCTCCATCAATCCGTGCCGATTCAAGAATCGATACCGGAATGGAATTGGCGAAGAACGTACGCATGACCAGCACGAAGAACGGTGACAACAGCAGCGGCATGATCAGTGCCAGAATCGAGTTTTTCAAATCCAGTACGTTCACATAGACGAGATACCATGGGACCAGACCGCCATTGAACAGCATGGTGAAAAAGATGAAAAAGGCGAACCACCCGCGATACGGCAAATCTCTTCGGGAAAGCGGATATGCGTACAATGCAGTCAGTGCAACACTCGTTATTGTACCTATCACGGTTACGATAATTGAAATGCCATAGGAATGGATGATCTGATCCATGTCCTTGAACAGAAACTCATAGGCAGTCAGGCTAAACTTCTCCGGAATCAGCTTATATCCGTTCGCAATGACCGTCGTCTCGTCCGAGAATGAGATCGCGAAGACAAGCAGGATCGGCACGATGCAGGCAATGGCATAGAATATAAACATAGCGTGTATGATAGACGCGGAACGCCGCGACACGGCTAATGGATCACGTGATTTCACAGCTGGCTTGCCTCCTCTCAAAATAATGCATTATCTTTGTCCATTCTCCTAACGATGGTATTGGATACGAGAACAAGTACAAATCCGACAACAGCCTGATACAGCCCGGCTGCCGAGGACATCCCGATATCGCCTCCAATAAGGAAGGTTCGGTACACATAAGTATCCAGAACGTTCGTAACCGGGAACAATGCGCCCGATTCCAGCGGAACCTGGTAGAACAGACTGAAATCCGCGTAGAAAATACGACCGATCTGCAGCAATGTCATAATCACGATCAGCGGTATGAGAAACGGAACGGTAATGAAGCGAATCTGATGCCACTTGCTTGCGCCATCCAGCACGGCTGCTTCATAATATTCCTCATCGATGCCTACCACTGCTGCCAGATAAATGACGGCATAATAACCGATATTCTTCCATGTGTTCACCAGTGGCAAAATGTACGGCCAATACTTGGGCTCCGAATACCAGTCAATTGGTTGTCCGCTAAAGAGCTGAAGAATCGTTGAGTTCATGAAGCCCGAATCCTTGCCGAGAAACGCGAGCACCAGATAGCTGACTACAATCATCGACAGAAAATACGGAAGCAGCATGAGTGACTGATACAATTTGGACATCGCCTTGTTCTTCACTTCATTCAACAAAATCGCAAGCCCTACACCTACAAATAAATTCAGCGCAATAAATACCGTGTTATAGGCGAGCGTATTACGTGTGATCTCCCAAGCATCGCTGGTGGAGAACAAATACTTGAAATTATCCCAGCCGCTCCACGGGCTGCCCCAAATACCGTCGGCATAGTTTACATTTTTGAATGCGATCAGAACGCCGAACATCGGCATATAGTTGTTCACCAGCAGAAACAGAATGCCTGGCACAAACATGAGATACAAAACCTTGAATTTACCTAGATTGTACAGGACAGACTTTCGTTTTCGAACCGGTATGTCCCTTCCATCCGATAGACGTGCTGCCTTACCCGCCTGGGGTTGTGTCTTCATAACTTGTTCTCCCTCACTCCTCTTGAATTTCATCCTCAGGATGAAACACCGCTGTGTCTCCTGTGGTTCAAGTATACGGCGGGGCGTTCAGGTCCACTATCTGCTGTGGTGACCTGTTCACTGATCAAATTATGACTTTAGGGCACAAAAAAACAAAAGACGCAGCATGCTGCGTCAAATCTGTACCGTTCGGGACTGTTTGCGAAACTCCTGTGGGGTAATGCCCGTGCACTTTTTGAACATTTTCGTAAAATGAGAGTAATTGTAATATCCGACCTTGCCTGCGATATCCGTCACCTTCACGGTAGACTGGGACAATAACGTCTTCGCTTTGGCTACTCTGCGCTGGAGAATGAATTCGGAAAGCGACATGCCCTTTTCTTTACGAAACAGGCGGGATAGATAGGCCGGATTAAATCCGGCAAAGGATGCAAGTTCTTCTCGCATCAGCTCTTCACCAATATGATTTTCAATGTAAATGCATAACTGGTCCACAATCGTCATTGGACTGTGATCGTCCGGGTACAATACCGGGATGGCACGACTGATCAGGTCTGATGTCCACTGCTTCAGTTGGGGCAGCGAACGTGTCACAACGTTTTCTTCCGGCTCCCGTTCTCCGGGATACAGGCTGCGTACAGATACATTTTTCTGATGCAGCAACGGGTAGATTACATGCAGCATCGCATGATAATACAAGCGCAGAATTTCCGGTGACAAACGCTCCTGTGAAGCCAGTAATTCAAAGATTTCGTCCACACGCTCGCGCAGGTCGTCAAACTTTCCCGTTTCGAACAGGATGGACAGCTCGGAAAACCACGGTATTGGCAGAAAACGATCCTCCGTATCTCGGCCTACCTCGTCATAGATGAAGACCCCTTCAAGCTCGTTGATATTGCGACGCTCCATGTCCATCAGCTCATTCAGCATCCCCTGTAAATCTGTAACAGCAACCGGGACTCCGACGTAACAGGACAATCGACAATAAAAATAGGTACCACACTCCTGAATATAGCTCTGACATCCTTGTGCCATTTCACTCGCCGTAGGTATGATACCGTCCTGTTCGTATGCAAGCACAATATTTAGCCCACTGTGATCCTGAAACACTTCCCCAGGTTTGTCACCAAGCAGCATTTCCTTGGCAGCATTGCGGAGCGCATATTCCAGCACCTCCTCGTCACGCAGATCGAAGTCTCGCACCCATTCTTCGACGGAAATGACAATCGGCAACACGCGCACGTGCGGATCAATCTCGGCTCCATAGACCTCGGCCAGCTCCTGCAGCTTTTGCTGGGTTAAGGTTACGCGCTGTGAGATGGCGTCTTTCCAGAAACGCTCGGTCAACAGTGGTTTATGCGTTTGCCAGCGTTTGTACACCGTCTCATATACTTCATTGGTGCGGGAACGCTGCTCGTCATCCTTGATTTTGTCCATTGCCTGGCTCACAACCTTGATCAGCTGGTCTGCGGGAGCAGGCTTCAGCACATAATCGAAGCTGTTCAGCTTGATTGCCGTCTGGGCATAATCGAACAGGGCATGACCTGTAAGAAAAATCGTCTGCATGCCGGGATCATGCTTTAACACCCAGCTTTGCAGATCCAGTCCCGTTTCACCCGGCATCTCAATATCACAGATCATAATATCAATGGGATGGGATTTCATCAGCATTCTCGCTTCTTCCGCATCACCAGCACTGAATACCTGGTCGATTCCGGCCAGGCTCCAGTTCACTCCTTCCACCATCGCTTGCAAGGCGTATACTTCATCATCCACGATCAACAGGTTCCGCATAGGCTCTCCCTTCTTCTTCTTCCGTCTGAGCGGGCATATGAATATGGACTGCTGCCCCTCCTTCAGTCTGATTGCTGAACTGCAATCCGGCATGTTCGCCGTACTTTACAAGCAGCCGATGAATAACGTTCCAGATGCCAATGTGCTGTCCACCCGGATCTTCGGCGTATTGCCCCTGTTGCAGGCGCTCCAGTATGTCTTGCTCAAATCCAACACCGTTATCTGTAATAGAAATTTGAAGAACCGAAAACAGTTCAGGATCAGATAACGTTTTCGACTTCCGTGCTGTTATACGAATAACAAAAGGTTCTGTGCGACGCTGAAAGCCATGAATAATGGCATTCTCCACAAAAGGTTGAATCGTTAAGGGCGGCAGCACATAATGCCCCAGATCCGGTTCAACATCAAGAACGAAATCCAGCTTGTTGGGAAACCTCAGCTTCTGAATCTCCAAATAATGACTGATATGTTCCAATTCTTCATCCAATCGAATAACACGTTTGCCTGCACGCAGGCTGAACCTGAAATAATCTGCCAGATGCCCCGCCATCTGCTGCACCAGCTCATGCTTTTGCAACGAAGCCAGGCTATGAATGATATTCAATGAATTCAGGTAAAAGTGAGGATTAATCTGCATCTGCAATTGTTTAAACTCTGCTTCCCTCGTGCGCAATTGTTCCTCATACACATCTATCTTCAGATGCTGGATCTCACTTGTCATCTGATTGAAGCTGTGTGTGACAAACTCCAGTTCAGATGAAGACGGCGTCTCAAGCCTCACATCAAGTTCTCCTCGGCTAACCCTTCTCATCCCACGTATGAGCACATTCATCGGACGGAACAGGAGCTGCCTGAGAAAAATCATAGCTGTTATCAGAATGACCGCTGCACCAATCGGAAGCAGGCGAATGATCTGCTGAAAAAATGGCAGGTTTCGCATCATATCCTCCTCTGGCAGCAGGACAACATAGTTCATCTCAGACATGGCTGAGGGAATGCCAAGCATCAGGTACTGACGTGCACTGCCTATAGACGTCACTTCAGAGATCACCTGGTACGGATTATTCAATCCCGTGATATGGGCTGCGGCCAGTTTGATTTGTGCCGAGTTCAGGGCTGAATCGGACAGCGCCCCGCCATCTGCTCCCACGATGACTGCACCTCCCCGGTCACCGGACTCCGTGAATTGCTCGGGGTGATTCAGTGCATTCATGTCCACCAGCGCCCCCGCATAGAACTGGGCGTTGATCCGCACCGTTTTGACCAAGGCATTCCATGTGCCTCCCCGAACGATGCTCCACTCTGGCTTCTGGATTTCCCCCTCCAGCTGCTGCATCTGGACCGGCATGCTCTCCTGCACAATCGACATTTTGACATCATAATTGCCCGAGGTAGCGAGTAACAGATCGTCATTCACGGCATCGTACAGAAAAAATGAATCGATCAGATTATAAAATCCGATATCGGTCATGAATTTGTTCATAATACGCTGTTTGGCAATAATATAATCGCCGCTGCCGTATTTGAGAAAAAACAGGGAGATAATGTCCGGGTCTCGCTCACCCAGACTGTATAAATACCGATTGGTCTCCTGCAGCACACGCTCGTTCTGCTCCACACTCTTCGCAAGATGATTCATATTGGTGAGAGACACTTGATCACGTACAACTTTCATGGCATATACGTTGTTGTAATATAGCAGCATGAATAGTGGCATCATGATCAATGTCAGACCCACGATAAACTTAAAGCGCAATGAACGGATGAAGTTCATGAATTCCCGCCCTTTTGTCTAATCTAGATTTCAGTTCTTTTGCACATTGTTGTAACCGCTGTCAAGATCAAGCGATTTCTCCTGTTTTTTTGATGCTCCACCACTGTATTTCTTCCATCTTCTTCCTTATAATGGCATGTTTATTGTAGTCATACTTGCTTGCATCTGTCTATGTGGTTCCGTGACCTGTCAGTGTCAATTCTGGTGACTTGCTCTTGGCTTACAGTACGTGTTCGAGGGTCCATGCTCTAATTAGTTCTCCATCTGTAAAAAAAATCCTGCTCCACACTCCACGAACGCCCGGTGATGACATGCATACGATATATCACTCCTTGGATTGACATCAAGGATGTAAGGAGGCATGTCCGATGAATATACAACTCGTCCCATTGCATTATGTATATCTGGCTTTTATCGTCTTGATTATCGCCGTCATGGTTCGGCGTAGAGACACAACCATCATTTGTGTCGCAGGTATCATGACCATTGGACTTCTGGCGACTGAAACATTAAGCGGATCGGTTTCCGGAATCTTCAGCAGTTTTATTTACGCAGCCAAGGAGCTGCTCAGCACCATTTTTATCATCTCGATCATTGTCGCCATGAGCCGGGTATTAATCCGGACGGGGATCAATGAAGTCATGGTGACACCACTCACCCGGTTCATCCGTTCTCCACAGGTCGCCTATTGGGGAATTGGATTCATTATGATGATCGTATCATTGTTTTTCTGGCCCTCTCCTGCCGTTGCCCTGGTTGGAGCTGTACTTCTTCCGGTAGCAGTACGAGTCGGACTTCCTCCCATCGGCGCTGCCATTGCCATGAATCTGTTCGGTCACGGCATTGCCTTATCAGGGGATTACATTATCCAAGGGGCACCCAAACTGACAGCTGATGCAGCTGGCCTTCCCGTTACCGCTGTTATGACTGCAAGTATCCCACTTGTCATAGTGATGGGGACGGTGTCTACCGTAACGGCATTCTGGATGCTGCGCAAGGAGATGAAGTCAGGTTCCCCCGTTAAACTCAGTGATCCGATCTCTGGTGAAGCAGTAACCGTTCATCCACCTTCGTCAGACTCTGCGCCGATCTCCGAGGAGCCAGCCGTTCAACGTCAAGCAATGCCCCCACGTTTGCAAAAGGTATTCGCTCTGATCATCCCATTGTTATTCTTAGTCAATGTCATTCTGATGTTTTTACTTAAATTACAAGGCGGTGATGCCACAGCACTAATTGGTGGAACGGCCGTGCTCATTCTGATTGCCGTATCACTTGCCGCGCATCGTCATACAGGTCCGGAAGAAACAACAAACTATTTAATTGAAGGATTTCAGTTCGGATTCAAGGTGTTTGGTCCTGTTATCCCGATTGCCGCTTTCTTTTATCTTGGGGATGCTGCGATCACAGAACTGTTCAACAACCCGCTGCCTGCTGGATCACACGGGATTGTGAATGATTTAGGGGTTGCTCTTGCAGGGCTAGTGCCATTGAATAATACGGTAGGTGCTATAACGATGACTGTGACCGGAGCGGTCACGGGAATGGATGGTTCGGGGTTCTCTGGAATATCCCTGGTCGGCTCCATTGCGTCCATGTTTGCAGGCTCGGCAGATTCCGCACCTGTATTGACGGCACTGGGTCAGGTCGCCGCCATATGGGTAGGCGGTGGGACCTTAATTCCATGGGCCTTAATTCCAGCTGCTGCCATCTGTGGAGTCAGTCCATTTGAACTGGCACGACGCAATCTGAAACCGGTACTGCTGGGATTAACAGTTACTACTATCGTTGCTATCTTTCTAATCTGATTACTTAACCGTGCTATTCGAACTGAAAAGACGTGCGCAAGCGGGCCCATTGCCAAAGCTCATCCTTACTCATTGCGGCCAGATGAAGCATTTCCTCATACGGGTCTCCCTGAAGTCCTAATACAGTAGTGAATGCAGGCTCCGTCTTCAAGCCTTCCAGCTTCAGTTTGCGAATTTCCCGATGTCCTGCTGCACCCCAGAGTTGCAACAATCCCCACTCTACCAGCATGTGAATATAAGCATTCTGCCTGCGTACAGATAGGGACTGAGCGAAAATCTCTACAGGCCAGTTTCCAATTTCCACACTACAGGTCACATAAGGACGCTGGCCAGCACGGCCATCCCCCCTGTCGCATCGAAAACCCTGCATTCCGCCCAGTTGTTGGTGCACCAATGTTTGGAACGCCTCGAGATCCGCTGCCTCACATAATAGATCAAGATCACTTCCAGGAATATCAATATCAATCGGCACTGTTCCAGCCGGATAAGGCTGATAAGCTGCCAATATGCTTAACAATCCACTGGATTGCAACACCTTATATGCATCCTGCTGACGCTCGTTCCCCGAGGCCAAATGTGCCATTACATCCGTAGTTGTAATCATGTCACACCCTCGGGTAGCGGTTCATTCTGACGCTCCTGTAACGACTTGTTTCACTCGACCCACCTGTCCACTGGTCAAACGTACTTTGATCCCATGCGGGTGTGTGGGCGATTTGGTCAACAAATCCTTCACGATACCGCGTGTCAGTTTGCCTGTCGGCTGATCTTGCTTGAGCACGATATCCACTTCAAGACCCGGTTTGATATTTACTCGTTGTTGTCCATTCATGGGTTTCCCTCTCCTCTTCAACGTATTCCATGTCATGTAGCCATAATTTACAAAGCTTCATCTATTGTAGACGTTTTGGATTGAAAACGAAAGCCATGACCAATGTTCAAAAACATAACTGAACTGTTATTTCCGCTTTGAAGAGGGATCAGAAGATTTGCTTTTCATCACTTTCAGAGCCGATCGATAGACTTCATCTGCACTCTTTTCAGGTTCTTTTGTCTCCGTCAGCACCGTTTCGTCTTCCACTTCGGCAGGTTTACGGAAATGAAGCAATGCTTGGCGATAAGCTTGATCACCATCTGTAGTCTGCGTCTCTCTTTTCTGAGGTGAAGGGGTCACTTCCGATGTAGAATCCATCTGATGAATTTCTGTTTGCCTACGATCCTCATGTTCCAAAACTTCTTTATGCTCTGCCTGTTCGTAAATTCTGTCTTCCTTCCGGGCTCGATCTTCTTCATGCGGCAGGACAGGCCCTTCATCCATCTCTGTTATTTTGGAAGCTCGTGCTTCTGCAGCCTTGCGAGACGATCTGGAGTTATAAATCATCAGAAACACAACCCCAATAACAACAATTACCACCAAAATGATCAACATATGAGCATCCTCCTTATCATCCGCCTGTAGGCAGCCTTAATCAATATATTGGTGCCCTATTCTGCGAATAATATTTCACCTTGTTTCGTATAGAGCGACAAAGTAGCGGGAATGCTCCAAACAGGATTGTCAGCAGAAGACTTTCAGCACCAATCAAAGAGAAGGTTTACAGAAAACCGAATCGAGGAGGAATGATCAGCATGAATTCACGTGCCATTTTGATCAATATCATTGTTATACTGGTGATTTTGGGGGCCGGGGCTGCCGGGATCTACTATTACAACCAATCCACCAGCTACGTTAAAACCGATAATGCGCTTGTTACCGGGCAGCCTATCTCCGTGGCTTCCGCAGTAGGCGGTGAACTTCGATCCTGGAAAGGCAAGGTAGGTACAACATTTAATGCAGGCGATACTGTTGCCACCGTCACCGCTGCGGGAAAATCAACATCCGTGACGATGCCTGTTGATGGGACCATTGTACAACAGACCGCCGTCGAAAATTCACTAGTATCTGCAGGTACGCCCCTCGCACGGGCCTATGATTTCAATAACCTGTACGTGACGGCCAATGTAGACGAGACCGCGATTGATAAAATTAAAGCAGGTCAGATCGTCGATGTATATGTCGATGCATTTCCAGACACCACATTGACTGGCAAAGTAGACCAGATCGGACTTGCCACTGCGTCCTCCTTTTCACTACTGCCGTCGTCCAATACCAATGCGAATTACACCAAAGTAACACAAGTCATCCCGATCATCATTACAATCGAAGGATATAAAGGACTGGGTGTGGTTCCCGGCATGAGCGCTACCGTGCGCGTTCATATCTAAGGCTGCTGATGGATAATCAAAAAAACCAACTGCCACTTGGAAAAACCATCGCTGTCTTGCTACTTGGCGCATTTATCGCTATTCTGAACCAAACTTTGCTCAATGTAGCCATCCCCCATCTGATGAATGACTTTAACGTCTCAGCAACGACCGTGCAGTGGCTGTCCACAGCTTATTTGCTGGTGAACGGGGTACTCATTCCGATTACCGCCTACTTGATCGAGTCGTTCGGAACCCGCAAATTGTTCGTGACTGCGATGCTGTTGTTTACGTTAGGTTCATTGATCTGTGCCATCAGTCCTGGATTTACGGTCATGCTCATCGGTCGTATCGTACAAGCCAGTGGGGCCGGTATTATTATGCCTTTGGTTATGAACGTATTTCTGACTGTGTTTCCTCCAGAGAAACGGGGAACCGCCATGGGTACGATGGGTATTGCCATGATGTTTGCTCCGGCCATTGGCCCGACATTATCTGGATGGATCGTGGAACATTATACATGGCGCATTCTGTTCTATATGGTCATTCCGCTTGCCTTGCTTGATATTTTGTTTGCCTTCATTTGGCTGAGAAATGTGTCCAAGCTTACTTCGCCGAAATTTGATGGTTTTGGCGCATTATTCTCCACCATCGGTTTCGGCTTTCTGTTATATGGATTCAGCTCTGCCGGAGATAAAGGCTGGACCAGCGCGACAGTGCTGTTGACACTCATTATCGGAGTGCTCTTCATCGTCTTCTTTGTTCTCCGAGAAACGGCTATGAAGAACCCCCTGCTGGAATTTCGTGTATTCAAATACGACATCTTCACCATCTCGACGCTAGTCAGTGCAACGATTAATATGGCACTCTTTGGCGGGATGCTGCTGTTACCGATCTATCTGCAAAATATAAGGGGATTCTCTCCCCTGCAATCCGGGTTGTTGCTGCTGCCTGGTGCATTGCTAATGGGCGTCATGTCTCCCATCTCAGGAGCGCTGTTTGACCGGATTGGCTCTCGCCCCCTAGCCATTGTCGGTTTGATCATTACCGCCATCACCACCTTTGAGTTTAGTAAGTTGACGGGGGAGACGCCTTATGGTCACATCATGATGCTATACACGTTTCGTAGCTTCGGCATGTCCATGCTGATGATGTCTGTACAGACAGAGGGGTTAAACCAATTACCGCCTCATCTCACCAGTCATGGTACGGCCATGTCCAATACGGTCAGACAGGTCGCAGGTTCAATCGGGACCGCCCTGCTCATCACCGTAATGGCGACACGTGCAGGCATTCATTTGGCTGATTACAGCAACACCGTGACTACAACCAATGTAGCACTGACAGAACAAGTCGGTATGCTTGGCACGCAAATGGCTACTGCGGCGGGAATGCCGCCTGAACAAGGCACCAGTCTAGCATTACAGCAGCTCTATGGTATCGCTGTTCAGACGTCAACGATCGAAGGCATTAATGATGCTTTCATTGTAGCGACCTGGATTTCGATCATTGGTCTGTTTCTGTCGTTATTCCTGCGGCGGGCTCGCTCCCGTCCTCGTAAAGTCAAAACTGAACGCTAAAATGGCGTTGGACCACCCTATATCCCCTATACAACCCTGTATCACAGATCAGATCCGCAAGCTTCACTTAGATCAATTGAAACAATAAAAAACCGCAAGTCTCTTTAATCCAGAGACCTGCGGTTTTTGGCTTTCGCTATGGATGCTGGGGTAAGGATGAATTGTCATCCTTGGCAGCCTCTCTCGCCTTAACAGCAAGCAGTTCCGATACGGTTACAAAACGATAACCTTGCTCCTGCAGCTTAGGCAGAATCGTTTTTAGCGCAGCAACCGTCTGGGACTTGCCCTCCACCTTGTCATGAAACAGAACAATGTCCCCGTTACGTGCGTTCTTCAGCACTTTGTTCACAATGGCTGATACGCCTGGTGAAGCCCAATCACGTGTGTCCTGATGCCAGGACCATAGCACAATCGTATAGCCTTGCTGCTTGGCGACCTGAATGACCATGTCATTGTAATAGCCTCCCGGGGGTCTAAACAACGTCGGACGCTGCGCCCCTGCTCCAACAATGGATTTCTCCGCTATGTTCATTTCATGGCTGTACTTATCCGCCCTTGTTGACCTGACCGCGTACGTATGTGCATACGTATGATTGGCGATTTCATGTCCTTCCCGCTGCTCCTGTTTGATCAGGTCAGGAAACTTTTCCGCCCATTTGCCAAGCACAAAAAAAGTGCCTTTGGCCTGATACTGCTCGAGTAAAGCCAGAATTTGCGGGGTCTGGACCGGATCTGGCCCATCATCAAAGGTCAGTGCGATGAGTTTGTCATGTGTGGGAACCTCCCACACAATCTCTCCCCGTTCCTCATAATACTGTCGGTTCTTCTGCACAGGTTTGGCGTAGGCAGAACTGCTGCCAAGCAAAAAAACCAGCGTACACAATCCGATGCATCGGGCTGCCTTCAGGTTCATGTTTATGTCCTCTCTTTATCTTCAAACGTAAACTCCCTGTTAGCATTTCCCGATTCACCAGAACTATTTAACGAAATATTTGATCAATGACTGCAATTTCCTCAGCTGTGAGCTCAACATCCAGTGTTTTCAGATTGTTGATGACCTGCTCTGGTTTCTTGGCACCAGGAATGAGCGCATCAATGGACGGCTGAGTCAGGTACCAGGCCAGAACGAGATGGGCGACTTCAGCGTCCTTGGACTGTGCAATGCTTCGTAGTTGTTCCACCTTATCCAGATTCTGAATAAAGGCTTCTCCAGTGAATAACGGGTTCTTCGCCCGTCCATCCTGGAAGGTTGTATCACGATTATATTTGCCACCCAGCAGACCTGCTGCCAGAGGGAAGTATGGTACAAAAGAAATATCATGCTCTGCCGTATAAGGCAGCAATTCCTTCTCCGCTTCTCTTTTGAACAAATTATATTCAGACTGCAGCACATCCACATCTCCATTCCGATTTGCCTCACGCAGCTGATCAATGGAGAAATTGGAAACTCCGATGGCACGGATTTTACCTTCGTCCTTCAAACGTTTCAGCGCACCTACAGCCTCATCCTTCGGTGTAAGTTCATCCGGGAAATGAATATAGAACAAGTCAATATAATCTGTCTGCAAGCGTTTCAATGCCTCATCTACAGAGGTTTTGAGGAAAGCAGGCGAGTTATCAAAGACTACGTTACCATCCACGAATTTATGTGCAGCTTTCGTTGCTATGATAGTATCTTGACGCTGACCCGTTTCTTTCAGCACTTCACCAATTAAGCGTTCTGAATGCTCAGGTCCATAGATGAAAGCAGTATCCAAAAAGTTAATGCCCTGTTTCAAAGCTGTACGAACGACATCCTTACCTGTCTCATCATTCAGCATATTCGGATAGATGTTATGTCCTCCTACTGCATTAGCCCCCAATCCAATCGGGTTAACAATCAGTTCGGTTTTGCCCAAGCGAGTACGTTGTTCTGCCATGTCTCATCCATCTCCTTTTCTGAGCGTTGGTAACTCACATATATTATATCAGAGGCTTAAGCATATTTAAAATATCGGGTTTATCGGATTAGGTGTTTTTCAGCGCTGTAGCTTCCACATCATTGATGAAACGGCGGAGTTTTGCAGCCACATCGCGGTTAATTTCGCCATTTTCGTATAGCTGCTGTATGGTATTGCGCTGCTCCTGCATCGCCACCATTTGCAATTCCAGCTTTTCCTGATCAAATGGATCTTCCGTTTTGCCCTGATTCCAGGTGCGTAATTTGGCAATTACCCGCTCATATCTAGAGATGACCGACAGAGCCACAATCCGGTTACTATCGTTCATATGAGCACGAATCGCCTTGATCGCTGCTTCAGAGGTACGCATCTTCACTTGACGGAACAGATCTGCATTTTCAATCATAAATGGCTGATCCGGCTTCCGTGAACGATTCGTAAACACATGTCCAAACAATCGTCCAATTTCACTGAGTGAGAACATCATCTGTGTATTCGTGCGGTTTGCAAGCATCATTTCCTTTCGATCCAACCAACTGTTACATCTAAAGGCGGCTTCCGAAGCAATTACATTTTCATCCATCATATTCTCAATTTCTTTGCGTTCAGCCCGTGTACCGATGAGATTAATGGCTGTTTCCTGTTTTAAAATGTCCTTGCGCTTACCGGCAGTAAGCTCGCCAGCCGCCTGCCTGATATACTTCGACAGATCGGAAACAACCGCAAGCGCAGCAGCTTTATTCTGGTCGTTCATTTCCGACTTCACTGCACGAATGGCAGCATTAAGCATAATATCCTGTGCTTTTCGTTCCGTCGTTTGCGGTGTACCTTCTTCCGCTTTATCTTCGTTCTTCGCAAGAATAGGAAGGAACACACTTGCAGCAATCAGAGTGAACAGTATCACACCTGCGGCCAGGAAAATGATCAGATCCCTTTCAGGAAAAGGAGACCCGTCTTGGAGAACATAAGGAATGGAGAATGCCCCCGCCAGCGTTACAGCCCCTCTCACACCCGAAAGAGTAATGATCGTAACTTCTTTCAGCCGAGGCTTCCCGCTCGACAACGCCTCACCGGAATTTTCATTTCCTTTCCAGAACAGATAGATCCAGACAAAACGAAGTACCAACAATAGCACTGAAATGAGGCCCACATATCCGAGTACTTGAAGGTTATCAAACGAGACATTCTCGAAGATGGTACTCAGCACATCCGGGATCTGTACCCCCAGAATGACAAAGACCAATCCGTTCAAAATAAATAAAATGACAGACCAGGTACTGGCAGATACCACCTGCATCTTCAGTTGTACAGACTCGGTCCGATCACGCTCAATAGCATGAATGATCCCGCCAGCGACGACCGCAAGAATGCCTGAAACACCGACCTCTTCACTGACCAGATAAATGACGAAGGGCGTTAGAATTTGCAATAACATATGAATCGTTACATCTTCCATCCCCAGACGCCGAATCCAGACACCCAATCGGATCAATAGGAAGGATAATAAGGCACCAATCAGCAACCCGCCAATCGCGATAAGTATAAAACTAAATGACGCCTGAGCCAGGGAAAATACCCCTGTAACCGTGGCGGCAATCGCAAATTTGAATGCAACCAGACCGGATGCATCATTCATTAATGCTTCTCCCTCAAGGAGCCTATGTATGCTCTTGGGTAAATGCACACGACCTGCCATAGCGCCTACAGCCACAGCGTCTGTCGGGGACAGAATTGCCGCAAGTGCAAAAGCCGCAGGAAGCGGAATGGTTGGAATGAGCCAGTGAATGGCATATCCTGCCACGACAACCGTTACAAATACAAGGCCCAGGGCCAGCAAAAGGATGGGCGCTCTTAGATTCCACAGCTCGTGCCTCGGTGTTCGCTTCCCGTCGTTGTACAGCAACGGAGCGATAAAGAGTACGAAAAACAATTCCGGATTCAGTGGCAGATGCACACCCGCAGGTAATAGTGCAATGGCTACACCGAGAACAATCTGAATCAACGGAATGGGGATAAAGGGTACAAATCGGTTCAAAATATTCGATAAACCGATCAGTACCAGCAAAACAAGCACGGCGATAAATAGTTCCATGATGACAATCCCTTTCCGAATAATGAAGTGGTGAAAACCATTTTGTGTACCTTATTTTAACATAAACCAAAGTTTATTATAAAAATGTTGTCATATTAATACCCGTCCAAAGCGAATGGACAACAGTCCGATTGCAGATTTCTGATTGGTTCTGTTTATAAGATGTTACAATATGCTCAGGACAATACCCGTTTGGAAAGGAACTTGGTGTCTATGGCATTTGGAATTAAACGACAGGAGCTGGCCGAGTGGAAAGAACGTGTATCTCGTGGCGACCTTGCCTATCTCACTCATTTCTGGATCGACAACCGTTTTCCGGGCATTACCAGTGTGACCAAAGTGGGCTGTTCGGATCTGAAACGGCTTGAGGACTGGTGTAGAGAGCATGGACTCGACCCACGTTACATCCATCGGCGTCAGCCTTTCCCCCATTTTGACCTGCTCGGTAAAAAACAGAAGGAAATTCTGATCCAGGAAGGTCTGACCGATCACATTCAACGTTTCCATCTTTAATTGAAAAATTAAAACGCCAGCCTTCAAGATTCAAGTCCCAAAGCGGGCTCAAATTCTTGAAGGCTGGCGTGTTACACACCATATATTTAGCGATGCGTTTGTTCCAACGTTTTCATTTTTTCCAGCAGTTTCAGCTCAATCTTCTTCAGCATGCCAAACATCTGCAGTTGTTCCTCTTCCGTAAGCGCCTGCAAAAGTTCCCACGTCATCCGACCGCGATTATTAATCAACGTTCTTGCAAGCTGCTTCCCATCTTCAGTTAAAGACAACCATACAATTCTTCGGTCCTCTTCACTGCGCACCCGCTGGATCAGACCTTCGCTCTCCAGTTGATTCAGCACAATTGTGGTTGCTCCAGAAGATAGACTAAGTTGTCTGGCCACATCCACAGCCATACAGCGTTCTTCACGCAAAATCATGCCCAATATATGACTTTTCGTCGGATTCAATTTGCAGTTTGTTTCATTTCTTTGCTGCTGATCCAATACTTTATTTTTATATCTGAAGAAGGCCTCCAACAATTGATCGACATTTGCCAATTGAGAGTTTCGCTCCGTATCCGGGCTCATAAACGTTCCTCCTACCTTTGATCATAACCTACCTTATATTGTAACATATTTGTACTATTTTGTTTGTGAAAAATGCGCTTGTTTCCCAAAACCCTTTACTTTTCTGTAAAGTTCATGCTTATTTTGCCGTTTCATGTGACAAGCTACCTTATAGCATGAACAGATAACCACACAAGGAGGAATCAAGCAATGAACATTTATATTGTTTTCGATAGTGAAGGCGGGCATACACGAGCGCTTGCCGAGTCGATTGCTACTGGCGCAGCCAGCGTGCATGGTGCAACCGTTCATTTGCATTCCACAGAAGAAGCCGACATTTACAAGCTGGTGGAAATGGACGCCATTATCTGGGGCTGCCCCGGACATTTTGGCTCCATCAGCTCCGGGTTGAAAAATTGGATCGACAAGCTGGGCTACCTCTGGGCAGAGGGCAAGCTTGTAGACAAAGTAGGTGCGGTGTTCTGTACCATCGCAACCGAGCATGGTGGACTGGAGTCAACGTTGATTCATCTGCTGACACCCATGCTCCATCAGGGCATGATCATTACCGGACTACCTGGAAACTTTGCAGATAATGCATTATATGGCTCCTATTATGGTGTTGGGGTGACTTGTCCGGTGGACAGTGATGATCTGCTCAACGAACAGGGCATAGCACTGGGTAAAGCTCTGGGAGAACGCGTGGCTCGCATAACCAACCGACTGATCACATAGATATCAGAGTATTTCCCTTAAAAGAATTTGCTGTTCTTATCAAGCCTGCGCTCATAAGCTGAAAAGCAGTACCGCAGGCTTGAATCCTCCTTCCTGTAGAGAAATAGAATGATTCTATTGCATTATTGGATTGAATTTGTTTATAATAACGTATATCTTTAAAGTTACTTTTAGTTACTTAATGATTTTTATAAATCTGTTATTATAAAGTAATAGGTTATTCATCCTCATCCATTATATTGCAAGGGAATTTTACACATGAATCAAAATACGTATTTAAAAACTGACGTTTGTATTGTGGGAGCTGGCCCTGGAGGGGCGCTACTCTCATTCCTGCTGAAACGGCAAGGAATATCCACCATTCTGATCGAGCGCCAGCCGCACCTTCTTAAGTCGTTTCGTGGCGAAGTGCTTAATGCAGATGGTGAACATGTATTGAATAAACATGGGTTATACCCTTCTGTAACCCAGCGTGGCGTGCTGCCTCTGGAGCAAATTCAATATTGGGAGAACGGTCAGATCATCCACACCATTTTCCCTGGAGAGCAAGAATCCCATGTGGGCATTCATGTGCCTCAGGATCATCTGCTGGAAGTCATCGTGTCACAATCACAGAACCAGGAAAACGAACAAGTCCTTTATAATACGGTTATGACTGGATTATTACGGAATAAGGCTGACCACACGGTTGGCATCAACATTCGGCAAGAAGGACGGCCTGCTTCCATTGAAGCAGCGGTTATTGTTGGTGCAGATGGCAGATATTCAGCTGTACGCAGACACGCTGGTCTGACCCCGGATATCCGCAAACATGGATACGATCTGTTATGGGCTCGCATTCCTGCTCCAGCAGGCTGGGAACCTGCTGTTCGAATGGCCAGTATGGATGGTCAGCAGTTGGCGCTATTCTCACAATTTGGAGGATACGTACAGATCGGATGGAACATCTCGCAAGGGTCCTTCTCCAAGCTGCGTGAACAGCCTTTTGCTCCCTTTGTACAGAAACTCGTGGCGGCCTTCCCCTGTCTCGCTGATTCGGTAGCTCAACATATCCAGACATGGAGTGATTTTGTTTTGTTATCCGTTGAGAGCAGTTTCGTCGATTCGTGGGCACAGGACAATGTGGTCTTGCTTGGTGATGCGGCTCACACAATGACTCCAACGGGCGCTTTTGGATTGAATGCCGCATTGGAAGATGCGGACGTGCTCGCTGAGCTGCTCATTGATATGGCAGCCGATCAATTCACTTCTACAGAACGGCTGCAAGAGCTGCAGGCCCGACGTGGAGAAAAAGTGAAGCAGCAGTTGGCTAGGCAACTGGAGATGGAGTCTTCGTTCCAGCAGCGGTACGAATCTTTTCAATAATGGGGCGTGTTATTCACATACCGCGTAAATCAACAAACAGCCGATGACTCCCTGTTGGGGAAGCATCGGCTGTTTTGTTCTTTGTGGAAAAACAATTAGGGATCAGGCTTCACTGCCATTCATGGCGCTTACCCGTAGCTCAGTCATCGGCAGAGACAACTTATCGGGATGACGTAATCTCACCGTACGGCTCTCACCAGGGAGAAGATCAAAATAGTTATCACTAAAACGAACGCGTCCGAGGGGCAGCTCGAGCTTCACCAACCGTGCAATTGCACCAATGGCTGTAACCGACACGGATTGCTCCTCTTCGTTCACATGTACACTGAGCTGAGATTGAGGCAGGTTAACATCCTTCGGATCACGTAAGAAATATCGATTGAGTGGTGCAGTGAAACCTTCGGCTACCAATTCAACCATCACTTCATCTGCCAATTTGCCTCCCAATACTTCCGCTTCGCTCAGCTCTGCAATGCGATTAGCGGATTGCGAACCTGTCTCCACATGATGCGAGCTGGAGTATACTTTTTCCCCATTCAATCCATAGACATTAAGTCGAAGCTGTCCCTTCAGAGTGTCACGTGTATCATTCACAACCCATAACGTAAGCAACTCACCCGGTTCATGTTCCAGAGACAGCAGTATCGGGTGAAAGAATACTTTTCCGTAATAAAAGGAGGCCTTCGGCAGCAGCTCGTAGTCAATCATGGACCAGCTTGTGCCTGGCCAGCTGTCATTCAGCTGCCACACAAGGGCTCCACTATTGCGATGATTGATCCGCCGGAAATGTTCAATGCCATACCGTAATCCTTCCGCCTGTGTCAGCATCGAGTAGTTCATGTACTCTTCAATATTTTGCGGAATGCCCGTATATCCTTCCATTAGAAGAATGCCTTTCTGATGATTGGTATCCTTATTCCGATAGGCCATTTCGGGGCTGCCCCAGTAAAATTGCCCTGCAGGCATGTTTTTCTCCAGTGTGTAGCGGTTGGCCGAGGCGTGCATGCCGAATTCACTGCTGAACAGGGCATTATCTTTTTTATAGTTTTTGAAAGTCACGCCCTCAATACTGTAATTCAGCAGTGGCGGCTCGCCGTGTTTTCGGGGATACACGGAACCATGCCATACTTGCCAGTTATGACGATCCCCCACAGCCGGATCGTTGGCATCATTGCCGTGACTGTCCCCATACGGTGAGGAAGGCCAGTATGGACGAGACGAATCCAACCGCTCCAGCACTTCCGGTATCAGCTCATGGTAGATCAGCTCTCCATAGAAGGGGCTGGTAATATCTCCACTGGCGGACTTCATGTCATATAGCCAGTCAATTTCGTTATTGCCACACCAGAGTGCAAGCGAGGCACGATTGCGCAGGCGCAAGACATTATTTTCAACCTCATCCCGTACATTGTTCATGAAGTCCCGATTGAAATCAGGGAATAAGGCGTTGGCAAAAGCAAAATCCTGCCACACCAGTACGCCTTGCCGATCACACTCATCATAGAAGACGTCCTTTTCATATATACCGCCCGCCCAGACACGCAGCATATTCATATGCCCTTCCACGGTCAACTCGATCAGCTCACGATACCGGGAGGCCGGGATGGCACCAATCAGATGGTCGGCCGGAATCCAGTTGGCTCCCTTCGCGTACACACGCACTCCGTTCAGGATAAACGTAAAAGCATCCTCACCCTGATCATTATGAAGCGCCAGTTCAATGGTTCGTACACCATAAGGCTCGTTGTAACGATCTACTTCCACCCCATCGGCAAATAGCGTAACTTCCATCCTGTACAAGTAAGGTTCACCCAAATCATGCGTCCACCATAATTGTGGTGAATCTAATTTTAGTATTGTATCGGCGAGACCATTTTCCACAACTGCTTCGGCTGACCGTGCCACTTCATGTCCACTCGCGTCCAGTAAACGGATATCACAAGACAGGGCCACCGCTTTTTCACGTTTCTGTCTGCTACGGAAAGACAATACGGACTTCACATCCGCAGTGACATGGACAACTGCTTGCTGCTTGCTGGCTGATTCGGTACGTGCATATACGTTCTCCAGCTTTGCAATCGTTCGTCTTTCAAGACGTACCCCTCCCCAAATTCCTACGGTGACCATCCGTGGACCCCAGTCCCAGCCAAAATTCATCGCAGCTTTGCGCAACCATGGCCGTTCCTTCGTATACGAAGACCAGTCAAACGTTTCCTTGTCTCTGTGATGCAGATAAAGGGGATCGAACTTGACCGCTAAGGCGTTCCAGCCATTACGAACTAGTGTAGTCACATCGAAATTATGGGACATGAGCATATTAGCCGTTTGCCCCACTTCATGTCCGTTCACATATACGGTGGCGAACGTATCCAACCCGTCGAATATTAACTCAAAGTACTCCTCTGCTTCCCCATCCTTCGACAGGTTGAAGCTAGTACGATACCACCATTCCTTCTGCTCGATCCATCGACTCTTGGCATCGTTATGCCCATAGTAGGGCGGATCAATGATGCTGCGTTCCACCAGAGCGGTGTGCACATCCCCTGGCACCTCCGCTCCGATCCAAAATCGATCATCCAGCGCTGCCGCTGCAACATCCATGGGCCGCTTCTCCCCAACCTCGAAATGCTGTATTTTCCATTGTCCTGACAAATCCTGACTTGAATTAATCATCTTCATCCTTGCCTCGCTCCCCAGTTTCCTTGGTAATAAAATATCGAAAACGTTTGCAATATAAAAATGACTTCGTTCGTTCTTTAGCCTGCTAACCTTTAATGTCCGGAAGTCTTGTACGACACGGCCTCCTCGCGAAACTCACTCGGAGTCTTGCCTGTATGTTTTTTGAACAGCCTGCTAAAATACTTAACGTCCTCATATCCGCTGATAGCCGCCACTTCACTTACTTTTGCGGGAGAAACCACCAGCATGTCCATCGCGCGTCGAATTCGCATGCCAGTTACAAAATCACCAAAAGTGACGCCCGTTTCCTTCTTAAACAGTTCACTGAGATGGCCCGGATGCAGATGAACCTGACCTGCGACATATTGCAGGCTAATATCCTGTGCCAATCCAGATTCCATATAAGCAATAGCCTTCTGTACATGGGTGGTCCGCCCTTGTCCCATCTGGCTGTGATAGGTATGCATCAGCCCATATAAATGATGAAACAGCAGATCACGAAGTTCACCAGCATCGGCATCCGGGTTTGGCCTCCATGGTTCGAATCGTTCCAGATCGTCTCTTCCAATGGCCCGCATCGTGCGAATCAACCAGCGCTGTCCGGCATTCACCGCAGCATGCAGACAGGCATCAAAAGACTCTGGCGTTACTTCGGGGTCCAACAGGAGTTCATTCACCAGTTCTCGCGTCCATGTGGTCAGCATAATCGAGTCGTTATCCATTAACAATGTCCCCAGGGTAGTTTCTTCCTCATGCTGAAGGACGGCTTTGCCTCCTATGCGGTGCAAAACGTCTTCATATTGCCATATCCTGTCTTCAAGTAACCCATGGTAACGGTATGCAATCGACGCTGTTCGGTAGCTCTCATGCAGAAGTTGAACCTCCATACAGGGTCGACCTACTGCTGCACGCAATGTACATTTCAACAGTTGCTCCATCCGGGTTAACGCAATCCCCAAAGTAAATTGGAAATCCTGCTCATTCGGCGGCAGCTGTACAACACAGATAATCCGGTCTTTTTGAATGTGTGCAATTGCGCCTGACAGAACATCCTCCAGCATATTTTGCACGGCAAAGTTCAGTAAAGTAACCGAAGAATGATTCCACCCCTCAGCTTTTAAAATAAGAATCTGTCTCTGCACTTGCTCCTTGTCTGAGGAATATTCCGATTGCACATTCATTCCCGACTGGAGAAATACAGGACAAGGGCTTGATTCAACGTCTCCATCAATGATCCATCCAGCGAACAGGCGCTGTTTGTTCTCTCGCAGTAGCTGCCCTTCTCTTGATTTCTCAGCCCATCGTTCGGTAATCCGTTGTTTGGCCTGAAGCACCGTCTTGATAATATCTTCCGGTTTACTCGTCTTAAGCAGATAATCCGTGACACCTTGACGAATCGCTTGCTGAGCGTAAGAGAAGTCATCGTATCCCGATAAAATAATGACCTCGAGTTCCGGCAGCATATGCCGCCCTTCCTCAGCCAGTTCAAGCCCCGACCTTCCCGTCATCCGAATATCAGTCATCAGAATATGCGGCCTCTCCTCGGCCATGCGTGTTAACGCCTCTTCTGCCGAGGCTGCTGGCGAAAGCAGCTCAATCCCCAGTTCATGCCAAGCGATTACACTGGCGAGCCCTGTGCGGATAATTACTTCATCATCAACAATCAGTAATCTCATCGTGATTCCTCCAGGATTGGAATGGAAAATGAAATCCGGGTTCCACCTCCGACCCGGCTGTCCACTTCGAGCTGCGCCTCCGCTCCGTAATGAAGCAGTAGTCTCTCGTTCACATTGCGGAGTCCGTAACCCCCTTGGGATGTTTGCTTCATTGGCTCTTTCTCCGTCCAGTAGTGGTTTGAATCATGGTGCTCTTCCTCATCCGATGACACAAGGCTGCTTCTGACATGCTCAAGTCTGTCCCGCTCCATGCCAGCCCCGTCATCCAGAACCAGCACATTCATTCGTTCCTGTTCTTGACGAATCATGATCGTAATTGTGCCCATACCCGCTTTTGGCTGAATTCCGTGAATCATGGCATTTTCGACAAGTGGTTGGAGCAGCAATTTCAGCATCATTCGCTGTTCAAGTGCCGGATCCACAATATAATGCACGGCGAACTTGTCGGGAAATCGGATGGATTGTACACGAACATAATGGCGAATGTGGGCAATCTCCTGCCCAACTGGACAATAATCCCTACCCTGATTCAAACTGATGCGCAAAAAATCACTCAATCCCTCAACCATCTCTGCGATCCGCTTTTCCTCAGACATCAAGGCAATCCAGTGAATGGATGAAAGGGTGTTATACAGAAAATGAGGATTGATCTGCGCCTGAAGTGCCCTGAGATCAGCTTCCTTCTTGCGGGTTTCACCACGGATAACCTCTTCCTTCAGTCTCTCAATATGTGCACCGAGCAAATTATAACTCTCTCCCAGCTTGCCGATTTCATCATCACTTTCCGATCGAAATAGGGGCATCGGTCGATCCGGGTCCATTCGGGACAAATGTCTCGTAAGAACTCTCAGCGGCTTTGTGACTCGTCGCACCGTAAACCAGACCAGTCCTGCACTGATCGCAGCAGACAGCGTCACTGCAACAGCAGTTAGGATCAGAATATAACCGTTTTCGGACTTATACTGATCGTAGGGAACCGTTCCGGTCAGCGTCCAATCTGTCAACAGTTCCGGATAATAGAGCAAAGTACGTTTCTCATTGCCGCTGCCATACGTGGCTGTTCCACTGACTTCCTGTTGGATCAGCGTATGTACTTCAGGCTCGATCTTCTCCAGTGACTGTCCAAGACGGGATTTGTCCATGGAAGACAAAATCTCTCCAGTGGGACCGATCAGTTCCAGTCGACCTTCGCCCATACCCAGTCCCAGCGCTGCCCATCCTTTCGAGATTGCCTTCTCATCTAGACTGATCGCCAGCCATCCGATGGGCCGATAATCATGAATGCTGCGAATGGGTCGAACCAATGTTATTACATTTTGGATACCCGCATAATTCTGAACCGGATATACGCCAGTCCATGCTTTAACCGCATCACCACGCGGAGCAGGAGGATAAGTTACATTGGATGATTCATACCATGTAGCCGTGGACAGAGCCGCATCGAAACGTTCCGGATAGATGGCAATGTTGGCAATATATTTTTTGGAAGCGGCCAAATTGGTCATCCTGCCCAGAATATCCACACGCTCCTGCACATCGTCCTCATCGCTACTCAAATACTGCTGAATGTCCCTTTCTCCAATCAAAAAAATCGATAATGTCTCGGCATCCTGCAGCATATAGCGCAAATTCGCTTCTACCTGCTTCAGTGTGTCCATGCCGGAAAGCTTTGTTTTTTGCTCTGTGATGCGGGAAGAGATCAGAAAGGCGAACAGCCCCAGTGCCAGCAGCGGCACAATCATGGAAGCCGTAACCACGACGGACAGCTTCCGCTGCAGTGAAGATGTTAGCCAGCGTCCCACACCTTTTCCTCCTCTGGATGCGCTCTCATTTAACCTTTGACTGCTCCGGCCGTCATGCCTTTCATGACTTGTTCCTGAAATACCAGGTATAGAATGATGGTCGGGATTACGGACAAGGTCATGGCAGCAAGAGTCAGGCCGTAATCGGTCTGATATCCGTCGGCAAAGTTGGCGATCGCGAGCGGTAACGTTTTCAACCCTGTTTTGTTAATAAACACGAGTGCGAATGAAAAGTCATTCCATGCGTGTAGAAAACTTAGAATAGTGACCGTTGACAAGGCAGGCACAGACATGGGAAGCATGATCCGGGTGAACAGCCCCCATAGACCTGTTCCATCAATAAAAGCGGCCTCTTCAATGTCACGTGGAATGCTAGTCAAATAAGCTGTTAGCACAAATATCGCGGTTGGCAACGCAAATGCGGTATACGGCAATATCAGTGCCCAATACGTATTCAGCAGAGACATCTGTTTCATCAAAATAAATAACGGAACCAATGTGCTATGAATGGGAATCAGCATACCTACAACGAAGAAGGTCATGATCAACCCTTTCCAACGAAACTGGAAACGTGCAAGTATAAATGAGGCCAGCGCTGCTATAAACAGCGTTATGATAAGCGAACCTACGGACACAATCAGGGAATTGCCAAAAGCGGTTCCCAGCTTTGAGCTTTCCCAAGCATTACTGAAATTCTCCACGTTCCATTTCTCCGGAAGCCCGAAGGGCCTGCTATAGAAATCTTCATTCGTTTTGAATGCACTGATCACAAGCCAATAGAACGGATACAATGTTAAAATACCATAGACCGTCAACAGCGTCCAAACAATTCCACTACGGAATTGGCGAACCGGATGGCCTGAAGTATTCCCTGGTGTTGGCATCGATAACGGTGTAACACTCATTACATTCCCCCCTCTCTCCTAATTCTCTTTTCTCTTACGGCTTGTCGCCCACTGGCTTGTTCCGATCAGCAGCAGGGAGATTAGCACAATGGTGGTCGAGATAGCACTCCCGAAGCCATAGCGATACGTGTTGAAGGTTGAATTATACATATACGTTGCCAGCAGCTCTGTCGCATGCGCCGGGCCCCCTTTGGTCATGATGTACACCAGATCGAATGATTTTAGGCTGCCCGAGATACATAGAATGATCGCCACCTGAACCGTTCCCCAGATCATGGGCAAAGAAATGGAAACCAGCTTGCGGATTCCGGAAGCACCGTCAATCTTGGCAGCGTCATGGATTTCGCCCGGAATATTCTGCAGCGCCGAGATGAAGATAATCAAGTACAAACCGACAAAACTCCAGAGCAGCGGTGGCACCAAGGAGAAAATGGCGATTTTCTCATCTGAAAGCCACTGCAGCTTCCAGCTTTCCAGCCCTAATGCATCCAGTAGAAAGTTCAGTATCCCGATCTGCGGGTGATAGATATATTGCCAGATCATACCGATAACTACTGTGGATAATACCATCGGCAGAAATACGGCTGAACGCAGAAAACGCTGTAACGGATTGCTTTTGTGCAAAATGACCGCCAGCATCAACGCTAACGGAATTTGCCCAAATACTGAAGCTAGAACAAAAATGACGTTGTTTTTCAGTGCCCGCCAAAATACGGAATCATGCCATATTTCCACATAGTTATCCAGTCCGATATATTTTGACTCTCCGATTCCCGACCAGTTGAAGAATCCATAGTACGCTGACCATACAACCGGCACAAATACAAACAAAGCGTAAATTAGAACTGCCGGAGCGAGCCCCAGCATAATAAAACGTCGACTGCGCAATGCGTTCATCTTGCTCACTTCCTTTCATCAAACCTTTGGTAATTACAACCCTTGATATCAATGCAAAACCCCTCCCCTACCGGGAAGGGGTCTGAATCTTACCGCAAAGCATCTTTCAGCTCATCCAGATCTGGATCGGAATGACCTATGACCTTAATTTCCGACTGCACTGGCTTGCGATGCCTGAATTTTATTCGCGATATCTGCGGCTTTACCACCCATCAATAGCTCCTGCAATCCATTGTTGATAACCTCGACGGTTGCAGATCCTAGTTTGGAATCATACACCGGAGTAATCTTTACTTCCTGCATTAAGTCATAGAGCTCCACAAACAATGGATGGGCTTTTGATTTGTCCAGATCAATCTTGTAGCTGACGAGTGTGCTGCTATCCAGAGTTGCTTTCTGACCGTCAGGGCCTGCCAAAGCGTAGAATAGCTCCATGGCCGCATCTTTCTGGGCACCGCTTAACTTTTTGCTTACACCCAAGCCTGTCCCTACAACGCCAGATGTCGTCCTGGCCTCACCCTGGCCTCCATCTACTGCTGGTAAAATCGTAATGTGTGTATTGTTCAAAATGTCTTCCGGTGCGTTGTTGACGAGGTTGGCCAATGCCCATCCGCCGTTCATCACCATCGCTGCTTTTCCCTGGAAGTACAGCTGCATCATCTGTGTTTCGTCAATACTGTTGAAACCATCCTGAAATGCTTTGCTGTTACCGAGTTCCTGCATTTTGTCCAGCGCCTGGATGAATTGTGGGTCTGTAAAGCTGGCCCCATCCTGCGCTGTTGCTTTTAAGAACCAGTCTGTGCCGGTTACCCGGTCAGCCAGTGTACTGAAGATCGTGGATTGAGCCACCCAATTGGCCTTGTTCCCCAGTGCCATCGGTATTACTTTGTTCTCATTAAATGTAGCGATGGCCTGCTCCAGCTCAGCCCACGTTTCAGGTACTTTCACGTTGTACTGCTTAAACAGTGCTTCATTGTAATAAATAAAGGAAGTGGGTGCGAGATTCATCGGTACCGAGTAGATATCCCCGTCCACCGTATATCCATCCAGAGCGTTCGGAATAAAGTTGTCTTTCCATTCCGGCTTCGCGTCCAGCTCGGCATTGATCGGCTGCAACAGATCCCCTTTCACAAACTCCTTGGTCATCGCATCCGGCCACATGACGAACAGATCCGGCATTTCATTGGCCGCTGCCACCGTCCGGAGCCTTGTTTTGAGGCCATCTGTCGGCAGACCTTCATCCACGACTTCAATATCCGGATGCGACCCACGGAAGTCTTCAATGATTTTGCGCATCGCCACCGCTTTGGCGTCCTGTCCAGTCCAGTTGTGCCATATAGTGACGGTTACTTTATCCTTGCTGTCGCTGCCTTCTGAGCTGTCCCCGCCGCCGCAACCAGCCAGAACGATGGAAAATAGCGTCATTGCCAATATTCCCGAAAGCCATTTTTTCAACATCTCTATAGTCCCCCTTGGCGATTTGAATACACTTATTTTAAATGGTAACGCTATCATTCTGTAAGGTGACGATGCACGGATGCAGGGGTGAAAAATATCGGATTCCCCGTTGATCCTGCAATCTTTGCTACATACAGAAAGAGCCCTCATCATGAGAGCTCTTTCTGTATGTGGATTCGGGAACCATTCTTGAATTTATAAATAAATGAATAGATAAGTTCTGATTTATTTCATACTGTCTTTCACAAGTGCTGCAAAAGCTTCCGAACCTTCCTTCGTCAGATGTACACCATCTTTTTCGAAATATTCGTCATGTCCTTCACTTGCAGTGTGCCAGTCAATGAGAGATACATTGCTATAATCTGACGCCGCTTCGTTCAGTGCTTTATTCACGGTTCGTTCCCATGGGCGAGGGACTCGCACAGTAACCAGATAAACATGTTCTTCATCTTTCAAATAATCCAACACGGAATTCAGACTTTTGGAATTGAAGGAACCGTTTGTTCCAAGCTCCAGTACGACCTGACTGCCCATTTGGTTATTTCTCTTCAGGCCATCCAGTACATCGGCAGCCTCCCACATCTGACGGCCGATATGACCGTCCACGTGCACGCCCGAAATGGTTTGTTCAAGATAAGGCTTGGCGTCCAAAATAACTGAATCTCCAATGACCGTATAATGAATCTTGCCATCTTTGGCTGGAGGGGCTGTTTCCTCTTGCTCTTTGGACGAATCTGATGTATTGACAGGATCCTCGGGTTGTTCATTACCGTTGTCTTCTGGATTTCCAGGATTGTCGGTGCTTCCTTTGGGTTTACCAACAGCATGGTTCGAGTCGCCAGGAGTTGATCCTTTCTGCTCACCTGAAGTTGGTTCCTCAGATTTCGGAGCATTACCTGGCTTCGTCGTTTGCTGTTCTCCTTTGCCTGGTGGATCTCCAGCGTTCGCCGCTGGTTTATCGTTTTTCTGTGGCGCAGGTTGGTTGTTGGCCCCGGAGGTGCTCACTGTTGCTGGAAGAACGTCCTGCCCCTTTTCCTCCGTTACGGAATGATCTCCATTCAGCGTGGCCGACATCGATACCGAATGGGAATCAGAATTCGCTGCTGACGTAATCATCATCTGTGACACCGTAAAGCACATCAACAGAATACTCATCAGCAATCCAGCGCGCTTCCACCATACGTTGCGAATACCTGTTGCATTGCGCCCTCTTCCCCATAACCGGGACCAGGAATCACGAAATCCGTTATGACGAATTGGATTTTCAATATATTTAAGTGACAAGGAGGCCAGTGCAACCGTTGCTGCAACCTGCAAAACCATTCGCACAGGATGTGCTCCACCCGTGTCTACCGTTGGACTCGTCAGAATAATGACAGGATAGTGCCACAAATATAAACCATAGGATCGTTCCCCGATCCAGCGCAATGGCTTGGCGCCAATAAGCCTTGCCAGGAAGGATGATGGATGAGCCAGTACAGCTACGAGCAAAGTCGTCGCTATAGCCTGAAGTACCATTCCTCCTCGATACAATGAAGGGTCGTACTCGCTGCTATTCAGCATCATGTAGATTAACCAAGCCAGCGCAGCTAAACCTAACACGTCCAGGACAAGGCGATTGATGCGGGCAAGGGATGACGATAGTTTGCGACTCGGCCATACCACGGCCAGTGCAGCACCAGCCAATAAGGCGAATGCTCTTGTATCTGTTCCATAATAAACACGGCTCGGGTCCAGATCCGGATTATACATGATGGCCATCGCACCAGCAGACAATTCAGCTGCTACGACAATAAAGACGACCAGCCATCCCTTTCTTTTGAACAAGACGATTGCTGCGACCAGTAGAAGGGGCCAAACAATGTAAAACTGTTCTTCCACAGCCAGCGACCAGAAATGTCCAAAGGGTGATGGAGGGCCGAAACTTTCGAAATAGGAAACGTTATGAAAGATATACCACCAATTGCTTATGTATAATACTCCCGAGACAATGTCACCACGCAACGCAGCCAGTCGAGATGGATCTGTGCAAAGCAGCCAAATCATCACCACTGCAGTCATCGTGATCATGCCAGGTAACAAGCGCCTTACTCTTCGCACCCAGAAATCACCGAGCGAAATCCGGCCATGCTCCTGCCATTGTGTCAAAAGAATATCTGTAATCAAATACCCTGATAGAACAAAGAAAATGCCTACACCGAGCAAACCGCCCGGAATAAAACCTAAATTCAGATGATACCCTATTACTGCAAGCACAGCGATGGCTCGCAAACCATCCAGTCCGTTCATATGCCGCTTGCTTTTCAACGATTGTGACATGCGAGCCCCTCCTTGACAATGTGAGTCGACATCATCCATGTCTGGGGCGTTCGAGAACTCCTTGTGGTTCTGGTTGTCATTAACATACGTATTGCACCTTCCATCATTCATTTACAACATAAAGAAGACGTGTTACTTAACCATGATGTTTTATGATTACGATTTCTTTATATCTTTGTCGTTATGTCCCGTTTAGCATTATACGCCCGAAAGATTATTCACAAATTACAGTAATAGTTACAATCCAGTGAAACGATGTAACCTTTCCTGCCAAGCATATATAGCTGTAAAATCATACTCTAATTTTATTTTTAAATACAGCATTTTTCATAGAATGGCTAATATTACCTTACCTTTTATTTCATATATGAGCAGATCCCTCTGAGGGTCTGGAGTGTACACTTATGCCAATAGGAAAAGGCTGCCGACTTGCTCAGCAGCCAATAACCATTATAAACCTATCTCTTGCCGGATTGAAAGTTTTGCTCATAATTGCATCTTGGTGCCTAGGACCCTAGAGGTAAAACGGATGAACCTTCTCCTCCGCACTCCCATCAAGAATCCGATAAGAGGATCGTCCTACGTACATTGGAATCTGCAATTTGTCCAGATTAACCATTCCATTTTCCAAGAAGTATTCCGGGTCTTGATACCGCTGTATCACTTCACCTGCAATCCATTCATGATCCCCATATGTTGTGATATTGATTACCTTGCACTCGTAAGCAAAATAAGCTTCAGTCAGAATGGGTACATCCACTTTAATTCCTTCTTCGTATGTAATCCCGAATTTCGAGAATTTGTCTGTGTCTCTTCCACTGAAGGTTCCCGCAGCCTGAATCCACTCCGAATGATGACCCGGAAGGAAGTGTACCCCGAATACTCCACTCTGCTCAATCAATTCATAAGAGTACGTTTCCTTCCTCAGCGATATCCCGTAAATTCCGGGAGACGACCCAATATAGGTATGCCAGCCTGAGGCCATCACATTCTGCATGCCCTTATGACGGGATGTCACTACCGCCACCATGCCGGGATAGGAATAAAACATAGGTTCATCTATCGGTTTCCGCATCTGATCACCTCTTCGTTTTTAATTGGCCCCAAAGCAGCACTAGGCCGTTTTTCTCATCCATTATTATACAATATAAGTAAAGGATGAGAAAGAATTACTTCCTTATCACAAATCACTTTTTGAAAAGAAGAGGCTGGGTGAACTATCAAATGGATTGCGTTATAATTAGCATTCATAGTAATCTTGATTAAACACAACTGAGAAATGGGGAATAGCAGTGATTGAAAAAGCAACGTTTGCCGGGGGATGTTTCTGGTGTATGGTAAGTCCCTTTGAAGAGCAGCCCGGCATTCACGGGATTATATCCGGATACATGGGTGGAACCGTAGAAAACCCTACATATGAGCAAGTATTGACCGGGGAAACGGGGCATTTGGAAGTTGTGCAAATCTCGTTTGATCCAGCCATTTTCCCATATGAGAAATTGCTTGAGCTGTACTGGCCGCAGATCGATCCCACAGATGCCACGGGTCAGGGTAATGATCGCAAAAGCCAATATCGGGCTGCCATCCTGTATCACAATGAAGAGCAACGCCAATTGGCCCTGAAATCCCGAGAGGAACTTGCCAAAACAGGCCGATTCGATAAACCTGTCGTTACTGCCATTGAGGAAGCCTCCGTATTTTATCCGGCAGAAGAATATCATCAAAATTTCCATCGCAAAGATCCGAAATATTATAAAGAATCCCGGATTTATTCCGGACGTGACGAAATTATCAAGAAATATTGGAGTTAATCTCTTTAAATAATTAATTAATAAAGCGGCCACATGGGCCGCTTTTTTGTCGCATCCATTTTACAGTACACCGATTAAAGTCTTCAACTCCTCGAAGCTATCAATAACCCGATCCGCCTGAGCTAGTTCATCGGCTTGAGCAAAGTCAAAATTACATCCAATGGAAATTAAATCATTATCCTTCGCCGCCTTAATGTCAGACAAGCGATCCCCGATAACCATGCCATGAATGATCTTATATTTCTCCACGATGGAGCGTACGAGATCAGACTTATTTTGTGATGAAATCTGCTGTATGCTGAAGGTTTCCGTTACCCACTCATCCAAATGATAATAGGTTACGATGGCATTCAAGTATTCGATTTGTCCATTACTCGCTATGTATATCGGTATACTCTTCTCTTTGCAGTATTGAAAGAACTCTTCTACGTACGGATATAGTGCTCCATGGCCTGCCTCGATATTGGCAATTAACTTTTCATGAAACCATTCATTTGCTTGTTGTCTAATCTGGTCCGAGTATCCGGGCAATAAATTCTCCCAGACGACGGGCAGAGGAACTCCCATAATCTCACGGTACTTTTCTATTGGCGTATTCTGCTCCCACAATCCCTTTGATCTCAGATGATTAAAAGTGTCATGTAGAGAAGTTTCCAATATTCGATCTGTCTGAAATAACGTACCATCCATATCAAAAATCAATGAAAGCATAAACAGATTCTCCTCCTTCATATTCAGGATATAGTTTGAGATATAATAGTCACTCTACTTAAGTAAAGTGACTATTCATCAACATACGTGAATACCTATCATTTTACAACCCTTCCAAACTTTCTGATTGAAATCACCCCTTATTCCAAGGTTGGTTATGAACTGCCTCTCATTCGTCCATACTATTACCTACGAATAAACCGTCATCACGAATGGCAGGGGAGGAAGCACCATGAACCGGAAAAACCCGCATCAAATTAATCAACCTGCAGCAGAACTACCCGTTCCGCTTGAATTCGATCGCAGCTGGATCACCCAACTGGAGTCCAGACTCGATAAAGGCGGCCCTTGGGGCGATTACAGACTCTTTCAACTTGGTATTCAAGCTGAAGAGACGAATCTGATTCCCAATTTTGATGAAATCCAATGTCTGAAGCATTTACAGGGACTCACTCCTCTTCCACACCAGATGGATACTGCACGCAGAGTACTGTTTGAAATGTCAGGCCGTGCCATTCTCGCCGATGAGGTTGGACTTGGCAAAACGATTGAAGCTGGCCTGATTTTGAAAGAATATATGGTCCGTGGACTTGTATCCAAAGTGCTCATTCTCGTGCCTGCGTCCCTTGTACTACAATGGGTCCGGGAGCTGAATTCCAAATTTGGCATCCCAGCGATTGCACAGAAAAAAGCCTATTCCTGGCAAAATGAAATCGTGGTTGCCTCTATGGATACAGCAAAGCGTGACCCGCATAAAGATATGCTGCTGAATACAGATTACGACATGATTATTATCGACGAGGCTCATAAGCTCAAAAATAAAAAAACAACGAACTATCAATTCATGCTGAAATTGCGGAAAAAGTACTGCCTGCTGCTTACGGCTACACCGGTACAGAATGACATGAGCGAGCTGTTTAACCTCATTAATCTGCTCAAGCCGGGACAGCTTGGCCGTCAGGGTGATTTTGCAGCCAACTTTGTCGTCGACAAACGTATTCCGAAAAATCAGGAGCAGCTCAAGGATGAGTTGTCCAAAGTCATGATCCGTAACCGTCGCGGTGAAGGACCTGTTCAATTTACCAAACGAAACGTTTCCAATGTGAATTTGCAGCTTTCGCCTGAAGAACAAGCCCTTTACGATGGGGTGACTTCCTTTGTGAAGGATCAGTACCAGGAAGCCGGCGGCAATCTGAGCAGCATGCTTTCGCTAGTGACGTTGCAGCGAGAAGTATGCAGCAGTCGGGATGCCGTATTTGTGACGTTGGTCAATCTGTCGAAGAAGCTTCCACTGGACTCCCCACTGCGGGATAAGATTTGGGAGCTCGTTGCCCATATTAAAGCGATCAAGGAAAATACGAAAGCCGAAAAAACGATGGAACTCGTTCGTGACATGAATGAGAAGGTTATTATTTTCACCGAATACCGTGCCACGCAGGAGTATTTGCTCAATTATTTTCGCAACAACGGCCTAACCGCTGTTCCCTACCGGGGCGGCATGAACCGTGGTAAAAAAGACTGGATGATGGACCTCTTCCGTGGTCGCGTACAAGCGATGATTGCAACCGAGGCGGGCGGTGAGGGTATCAACCTGCAATTTTGCCATCACATGATCAACTTCGACCTGCCCTGGAATCCCATGCGTGTCGAGCAGCGGATCGGTCGCGTACACCGATTAGGACAGCAGCATGATGTGAACATCTACAACCTTTCGACGACAGGCACAATCGAGGAGCATATTCTGAATCTGCTTCATGAGAAGATCAATATGTTCGAGATGGTCATTGGTGGATTGGATGTCATTCTGGAGCGGCTGGAGAAGAAGGAATCGATCGAAAAGAGTTTGTACAAAATCATGCTTGAATCACAAAACGAAGAGGATATCCGCCGTAAAATGGACTCCCTTGGACAATCGTTGAACTCCATTCAACGCGAAGTCGCAGATGAGGCACCAGCCGTATCCGGGCTTGATATTCGTAAAGGAGGCCTCTGATCATGACCATGTCACCCCATGAAGTGCAAGCGTATGTGCTCACTTACCTGGAAACACTTGATTGTCAGATTATGGAGCGTTCTCCTGCCCATGTTACGGTAAAACTTTCACCTGAAGCCGACAAGGCATTAACCAACCGTCCGTATTATTGGGGATTTGTGGAGCGAACCGGTGCACCTGCGGAGACGATGTCCTTTACATTCGTCTTTGATCCGGATGCCCATCAGCAAGCGTTGGAAGCTGAAGAAGCAAAAGCTGCACAGTTAGCTCCTCCAACCTCACCAGGTACCGGTACCCCCGAGGCTCCCAAAGATACCATTCTAGGTCGGTACTTCGGTATTGTCCCTTCTCTGCCTCAGCTGGGACCCGGACGGATTTTGAAAGAAGATGTTGTATATGGCAGTCGCAGGTTGCAACAGATCTTCAATGCAGCGCGTGAAGGCGGCGCATTCGTGAACCTGTTCGAACAGGCTGCAAAAAGGCAATTGCGAGCTACCGCGCCAGCAGTATATGAGCCATGGCTTGGTGTGTGTTTTAAAGTGGAATTCGCCTGTGATCTGAAAAAAGAGGAACTTCATTTTATCGGCATTTCCCTCAGAACAGGGGAAATTGTCGAGAAGTTCGGCTTGAAACTGAACAGGCGTGACCTTAGCCCAAGGCTGGCTGAAAATATGCACGTACAGACCGCCAAAGTGTCGCTAGCCGATGCCGGGGCAGCTCTGGAATCGCATTTGACAAATCGCTTGCTGGAACTCGACTATAGCTGGGCAGAGAAAGCCAAAGAACGGCTTGATCTGGAGCTTGCTGTTGTGGATACGTACTATGAAGCAGTTCTTAGAGAGGACACCCCTGAGGTCGACGTTGATACAACCTCTGCCTCCAGCACAGACGGTAGTTCAACGGATCAGGAACATGCAGGGACCGGGCCATTTACCCAAATTCAGACTTCTCGCTCCGGCCCTACTCGTATCCAGAAAGCACATCTACAGCCCGTCGAACCAACTGGCGTGATGATTGGAGCAGATGTCGAACTCGCTGCTGAAGCTGCTGTTCAGGCAGAACCAGAAACGGACCTGGAACAGGAGAAAGCCCGCCAAGCGGTCCTGGACCGGGAAGCTATGAAGCTGCAATATGAAACACGGCGTACCGAGATGATCTGGCAATATGAGCCCAAAGTGAAGGTGACCGCGATTAGCAGCGGCATGTTTCATTTGAGATAGACGACGAAGACACTACTTTTCCCGCAAATGACGGCAAAAGTAGTGTTTATTCATGAGTGGCAGCCCGACAGGTTGCAGCAACCTTTGCATAACCTGTCCTCTAAAATGGAACTAGAAACGATCACGCAGCGAAAATGGAGTCCGTTTTGTCAGGATATGTACCCCAGAAAAGTAGGTGTTAGCATGAAACGACCCTTCCACAAGGGATGGAACGTGATTCGCCGTATAACCGGCATTGTAATGTGTTTTCTATGTATAATCACCCTGCTCCCCATACTCCAAGCTGAAGGTGCTGGAATCCAAAATGCATATAGGCCCGTACTACCCACTACATTGGCCACAAGTACGGCGGGACTTCATTCCGACACACTGGCTCCTGATGCAGTTCAACAATTTGCTCGCGAGCAAGCTATCATTCTAAGTACTGAACATGAAGGGAACCATTGGGATCATGCTCAATTGGACTTTTATCCCCTCGGTCCAGGCACACGCAGCTGGTTGGTATACGCTAATGTTGGAGAGTCACCCGTTGGTTATATGATCATTTCAGCTAACGAGCAAGGACAATTACAGCTCAGCGAGTATGGTCAGGGAGAACAACGACCGTACAACATTTCCTTGTTGGATCAAGCTCTGGATCGACAGCAACTGGACTTGAAGAAAATGATTAATGACGGAGGAGGGCTTCAATTACGTTATGCGCCTCCCCTGCTCGCTTATTGGAAAGTGGAGAGACCTAACGATGATGCAATCTATATTGACGCAACCAACGGCGACACCTTACCAACGGGTATTTTGGATGCACTGGATACGGACTCACGGCAGGCTACGAGTCGAATGAAGTTCATAAGGTCAATATCTGTACAAGCTGTCGTGATGACCCCCGAGGATTCGCCACAAGTCTCCTCGTTGTCGTTGTCCGTTGACTCCATGGATCTGCAACCTCTCTTTGATCCCGCGGACAATCTGTTATGGATCACGTCAAAAGCACTTTCGATCAATGGCGTAAAAACATTGAATCAGCAATGGAAAGAGCATAAAAAGATCGTTTTCTCTGCAGATGAGAAAAATGTCTTGTATGGCGGGGCTTTGCCTGTCAGTGGTTATCAAATCTGGCGTGACGACCGTGGAACCGTTCAAAAACAATATGTAGCTATTGGCGGGAATACTTCGGTAAGACGATTTGTACCTCTTCAGACTTTGCTGCGGGACGGGCATTTCTATGCTGTGAAACCTTGACCGATCTATACAACAAATAAGACGCCTTCCTCTGGTTCTTCATAGGAATGCGTCTTTTTCTTTGGAAGAAGCTTCTACCTATGTTGGTTCTTGATTCACCCTTTACCTGAAGAGCTTCGTTTCTGCATTTTCCCCTGCGAATTCATTGCTTTTTCCTTTTTTCCAACCCATAGAGATACAGCAAAAGGAATCATTCCAAACCACTTCATAGTCCATGGCTCTTTGGTCTTGGTTCGTCCTTTACGTTCATCCTTCGGTGTGTCGATATAATGAACAACTCGCTCTGTAATGTATTTCACCAGCTCATCACTTTTGGCCATAACCTCTGCCTCCTTAGCTCCGGCAAAGCCGGGGCTTATGTTATCTCTATTGTGTGCAGAAGGGATCATCAATAAACATTTTTTTTGCTGCAAAGAGTATGAAAAACAGAAGAATGCACAGTCTAATGCCAAAGGTATCCATCCACTCACTTTATGGCATAAGATGCCTATTTCAAGAAGGAGCGTGTATTCTCATGTATAAGCTGCTGGCCGCATCGATGGCATTGCTAATCAGCATCAGTTCCATCCCTCTGACCTCCCATGCCAGCGCGGCAAAATTTGCCTTAACCGACCTGCCTATATTGCATTCACAACGATCACCCATAAGCCCATCCATGCTGCCGGTAACCGATGGGGATGCCTATCACTCCACTCATCATGCGTTTGCAGCACCTGTCATCCTTCTAGACGTTGGTCATGGCGGCATTGACGGTGGAACAACAGACCATGGCGTACTGGAAAAAGACATCAACCTAGCCATTAGCCAAAAAGTGTATCTTCTGCTTCGCAGCAAGGGTTATGCAGTCATCATCAACCGACTTGGAGACTATGCGCTGAGTGACGAGAATCGCTGGTTAAACAGTCGCTCACGCCATCGCAGAGATTTGGCTCAACGCAAAAGCCTTAGCGAAGAGGTCAGCACCGACATCGTCGTCAGTATCCATGCCAACTGGAGTCCAAGATCAGCTGCTCGTGGCCCAGTTGTTTTACATCAGAACGAAGGAAGAAGCTACATGCTCGCAAGTTCCATTCAGAATCAGCTAAATCAATTGTACAAGACGGAGCGCGATGTGGTATGGGGCAAGCCCTTTTACCTGTTAAATCATGTGAAGCAACCCGCTGTAATTGTTGAAACCGGATTTCTGAGCAATGCACACGATCGCGCAATGATCAGCGACCCGGGCGAACAGAAACGGATTGCACAGTCCATTGCTAATGGCATTATTTATTATCTGTCGGCAGTTTAGGCTCAGCTTGCCAATGCCACACATCTCGGACCAGATCGCTAATACCGACGAACTCAATCTGACCTTTGAGCCGAGATACGGATTCATGGACAACAGCAGAGGTATTTAATCCGGTATGACCAACGTGACCGATCACTACACACACATCTTTGTCGAGAGCACGTTGGGCCGCCAAATCCATTTGCTTGCGTATTTGTTGTTTGGAATTGTGGTCATCTAGAAAAATATCGTTGCCGACGGGTGGCATATTTTTGGTGATGGCCAATTCCCCCACCACAGATCGAAAATTGGTACGACTATCCACAAAAAATAGCCCGCGCTCTTGACATACATCCAATACAATGGACATGATCCGTTTATCAGACGTAATTTTGGAACCCATATGGTTGTTCATGCCGACGGCATAAGGAACTTCATCTATGGCTTTCTCGACTCGATCACGCACTTCCTCATCCGTCAGATTGGTTGTGATCGCACCTGGCCCAAGCCATTCTGGTCTTCCCTTTTTGGGCTCCATTGGCATGTGAACAATCACATCCATTCCTTTTTCATGTGCGGCAATCGCATCTTTCTTCGTCGTTGGCAAGAATGGCATCACGGCCAACGTTAACTTAACCGGGGTCGCCAAAATTTCAGAAGTACCTTTCATGTCATTCCCCGCATCATCAATGATGATCGCCATTCGTTTACGCTGCGATTTGTCTGCCGGAGTTGGTGATATCTGACCTGAAGTTGAACCAGGTGCTTGTATTATGGTTTGCTCCGTTAACATTTGCTCTGGCTGCCCTGAACGAATTTGTGATTCCGCACTGCTGGCAGAAAAGCCAAAACCATAAACCATGAATATCGTACCTGTGAGTACCACTGACATTTTAAATTTCCAGGTGCAGGACCACCCTTTTCGTCCGGCCTTATTCATCCATCGTTCCCTCCTTTGTTCTGTCCCATCATTATTTGAACAATGAAGGGGGAATATGTAGACAAAAAAAGCCTGTTCATTCCAATGGAGCGCTGAAGGCCGCTGTGTTGGAATGATGTAAGCGATATTGGCGAGGAGCCTGACCTGTCAGTTGATGAAAAAGGCGAGAGAAGTAATGAACCGAGCTAAAATGATATTTTTCAGCAATTTGAGTGATATTTAATGTCGTGTGAAGCAAATCATACTTCGCCCGTCCAATACGAAAGTGATTCATATACTGGATGGGGGAGTATCCGGTAGATTTCTTGAACAGCTCGAAAAAATGACCACGGCTCATTTTGAGACTTTTGTGATAGATATCCAGCGGCTTGGGTGCTCCGTGAAGTAAGTCTTTCTCCAAAATTTTAAGAATATGGGCTATCCGGCGATCAGGGATTAAATGCCCCTTCTCCATGCAGCAGTTCAGAAAGTAGTCGATAAACGTTTGAAAATGACGCTGAATCGTCAAGCTCCGCATAAAAGTCTGCTCATTGGTATATGAACCACTTTTATAAAAGTCTTGGAACAGATCCTGCCAGATTCGCAACGACTCCACCTTTGAAATCTCCCTAAGTTCATATGGAAAGGCTGGGCCAACAAAAGCTTGTTGCAACACCTGCGGCGGATAACAGATCGGACAGGACGTATCAAATACCTCTTTTCGCTCCACATAGTGCCAATCAAAATAACAACACAGATGTACCATAGGGTTATTCCCATCAGCCACCCATTCATGTAATTGCCCTGCTGGAATATAGACCAGCGAACCAGGACCGAGCCTGCTGCTCAGACCATTTATACTTAATATCCCATACCCTTCGCTGATCAAGTAAATGGAACTGGTATAACAAATTCGCGGAGAACTCGACTGTCCCTTCGCAAAAGGGTATCGGGTCGCCAAATATACATAGGGATGCAAGGAAGCAAAATTCATTGGAAGTTTCCTTTCCGACTCCGTTTTTCTCGATGTTAACCTTTCATCTCCATCATCGAAAGGTACAATTGGGGACTAGAGGTACATATCAGCAGAGCACCAATTGATCTGACGATCGTGCAAATCATGGACGTCTTGCTAAATACAGCAAACTGCTGTTCAGATACAGTAATAACTGTACATCGCATGACTTCATGAGGAGGACGACTTGTGCAGAAGAAGGATAGTCTAACGAAGAGAAAAAACGAGATAAAAAAGAACAGAGGCTATGAACGGGCCAAGCAGCATCCCATTTCCTTCACTGGTCCTGCGCCGGATTTTTTTGAAGGCGCACTACTGGGCAATGGAGGACTAGGTGTTGTCGTAACAACCCGTCCAGACGCTGTGATGCTCCATTTTGGGCACAACAATGTATGGGATATTCGTCTCGCCGAAGAACACCGTGAAGAGCTCATGACTTTCCAAGAGGTATATGACAGATTTGCTGCTCTGCCAGCTGATTTACCGCGATTAACGGATCATCCGTGGTACAAACAATATTGTGAGTTGGCTGGCCAAAATTACAGTAAGGCATATCCCAAGCCCATGCCCTGCGGGTCACTACTGCTGCGGTATGATCGGCGAAAGGCCGAAGTCATCGGCCACACCATGGATATTGCCAACGGCCTTTGCACGATTGATTTCCTGATCGATGGCAAACCTGCTGTATTCGAACTCTTTGTGGAAGGAGCGCACGACCGGATCTGGATGAAGGTAAGTGATACTGCGACGGGTGCTCCGATCCCCTTATTCGAGGAGATCAAGCTCATTCCTGATCCCGAAACACCGCCTGAATTTCCTCAAGCAGCAATCGTAACCAGTGAAATTACGGGTAGACAGTCATTTACGCAAATTTTGCCGCATGTTGAGCATCCCGCTACGCCCTATATCACACATGAAAAAGATAGAGCTTTCCGGCTCGCTGTTCGCTCGTCTGGATTAACAGCAATGAAGAAACATGCTTTGCATCATCAGACGCTCGCATCCAACGGCTGTCCTCTGGGAGAACCTGAACTCGGCTTTTTGGCCTGTGCAGAGCTCTGGGAAGGCCTTTACAGTGAACTCAATAATGAGGCCCACCCGCCAGAACTATCTTTTTTTAGTCAAGCTAAACAAGAATCCAATGCAATGTGGCGTGATTATTGGAGCCGCTCCTCCGTCTCTCTGGAAGATGAATTTCTGGAGCGTATCTGGTACCACAATCTTTACTTTTTTAATTGTGCCGTGAGAGAGGGCGTTACCTGTCCAGGCCTATTCGCCAACTGGAGCTACCGTACCATCGGTGCAGACTGGCATGGGGATTACCACATGAATTACAACACACAGCAGCCATTTTGGCTCGCATTCTCCAGCAATCATCTCGACAAACATCTGCCCTACGTGGATATGGTTGATCATGTACTTCCCATCAGCCGAGCATGGGCAAGTGATTATTACGGACTAAGCGGAGCTTATTTCCCCCACTCTGCCTATCCTGTTGAGATGTCCATGATGCCCTACCCTGTCCCGCACTGGGGATGGGAAATCTGTGAGACGCCTTGGACCGTACAAAGTCTATGGTGGCACTATCGATATTCCATGGACGAGACGTTCCTGCGTGATCGTGCATTTCAACCCATGAAAGAAGCCGTGCTGTTCATGGTCGATTACATGAATCGTCCGGAAGCACAGGGTGAAAGCTGGGGAGATGGTAATTATCACATTTTTCCGACGGTGGTGCCGGAGCTATATGAGATTTCACCCGGCTTTGCCAAAAACAAAGACTGCCTGATCGACCTGACTCTGACACGATTTCTGTTCAATGCGTTCACCCAGGCCTGCGGTGTTCTTGAAAGGATAGAATCCGAGCAGGAACTGCTAGAGAATGTAGAGGAGATTTTAAACCAGTTCCCTTCTTATCCCACAGCCGAATCACGCAACGGTCCAGTCTTTGTGTCGGTGGAGGGGGAAGATCCTGACGTGGTGTATAATGTCCCGATTCCTATTACGACTGTATTTCCAGGTGAAGATCACGGGCTTCATTCGTCAGAGGAGGAATATCAGACCGCAGTAAACTCCTACCTTAACCACCGCAACGAAGGCGGGAATGAACTGGTATTCTTTCATCTTGCCGGAGCCCGGCTTGGCGTGTTGGATCTGGAACGCTTCAAACGTCAAATCCAGTATTGTCTGCTACCAAACGGTACTTGTACAGATCGGGTCCTGATGAGCGGTGGTCGCTATGCTGACACGGAGAACTTCGATTTCATGTCACGCATGGGCATCTGGTTCGAAAATTTCTCCCTGCCTGCCGTTATCAATGAATGCCTTCTTCAAAGTTATAATGGCACCCTGCGCTTCTTTCCCAACTGGCCGAATGGACAAAAAGCAGAGTTCCATACTCTCCGTGCTGTGGGAGGCTTCCTTGTCAGCGCGGCTTTTGTGGATGGGGAGACGGATTGGATCGAGATTGAGAGCGAAGCTGGTACTTCCCTAACCTTCTATATCCCATGGGCAGAAGGGGCATTGTGCACAGTTTCTTCTGGTGAACAATATATGTTATCTGGTCAGGTTGGCAAGATCTCAACCGTAGCAGGAGATATCATCTCCATTGTTAAAGCGACGTTTTAGCGTATCTTGTAGAATGTGTCCATAAATAAGAAGCGTCCCTGACCATCTCGGGACGCTTCTTATTACCAAATTTACTCTTCAATTACTTGGAAGACCACAGTTCCATACGCTGAGCATATTTCTCGTTAATGATATCTTCCACTTTCTCATCGCCAGCCTTCTTCATATCCTCCAGCATCTTGTCAAATACGGAGTTGGCTTCAGCTTCACTTGGAGCAATAATGGCTCTCGTAATGCTCTGATCCATAATATCCTTCACCTTCTGGGCCGTCAGTGCTTGAGGTGTTCCCCCATCCGGATTCAGGTTATCATACTGTGCTGTATCCCATACGGAATCACCAAGACTCTTGAGGGCCAGTTCATCCACTTCACTGCGTTGGAATTTAACGGCCATGTCGTACGGCTGTCCATTTGGATCCAGGCCATTTTTGATAAACCATAACCATTTACGAACGCCACTTTTCTTCACCGTATCATCCCAGTTATCCTTGAAGCTTTTCAGGAATGCAGGGTCCGGTTGTCGCTTGCCATCCACCATAGTGTATTGCTCGCCTTCCTTGCCCCACAGCAGCAAATGCTGTCCTTCATCACTCGCCAGATAATTAAACAGCTTTATGGTTTCTTCCGGGTGTTTGTTGTTTTTGGTAATCGCAATGGCATCCCATCCAAGCGAGCTTCTTGGGCCAAATGTTGTTTGAGCCGGGTCTACACCTGGAGCAACAACCTTGTATGCGAACAACTGATTCTTTTCCCCGCCATCTTTCTTCAAGGCGCCATTGCCGTTACCTGGGTCCCAATAGGCACCTGGTGTAGAGAATACTGCGCCAGTCGTCAGCTTTTGAATCCAAGTCTGTGTTTTGCTGATCGCAAATTCTTTCTCAATCAGACCTTCTCTATATAAGCGATTGATATATAACAGCATCTCGCGATATTTGGGGTCTTTAACATCATATTGCAGACGTCCATTGTTGTCATAGTAGGCTTTTAAGCCCCACATGCCTTTGAATGTTCCCAAATTCGCGCCCATGTTCTCACCGTTCATCGTCATGGGAATGGACTCTTTGCCATCAATCGTGTTGTATTTTTCTTTAAAGTTTTTCAGGAGTGCTTCAAACTCATCCGTTGTAAGTGGCTTTGAACCATCTGCTTTGTCTGGAAGAAACTCTTCCAGCAGGTTTTGTCTCATCAGCATACCGAAGACCGGATCACTGTCGAGTCCATACCAGTTTGCCAGATAGTAGTTCTTGCCGTCTGTATAACGTGTTTTGGTCAAGGTTTCGCCATACATCTCTTTCAAGTCAGAACCATACTTTTCAATTAACTCATCCAGTGGAATGAATGCACCGCTTGAAATGTACTTATCAAGTGAAGCGTCTCCCCGACTCATGACCACCACATCCGGATAGTCACCACTGGCGAGCATCAAGCTTAGTTTTTCCGTTGGATTACCTGTTGGTTGTTGGATGGAGATCTCTATGCCCGTCTTTTTGGTAATTTCCTGGGCAATTGCATCGGTAAATGGTTCTCCTTTGGTATTGCCATCAAACCACGTCAGCGTAATCGGCCCTTGTTCCCCATCTTTACCCGCTGTATTATTCTCCCCATCATTGGAGGAGCAGCCCGCAAGCAAACCAACGACTAATGCAGCCGTAATTCCCATGGTCATCCATTTTTTTGTCTTTATCATTGACACCCTAATTCCTCCCAATGAATAAATTCCTGTAGTGCTAGATTGAGCATTTCCAAAACGATCTTTGCCCACCCCCTTTCAGGGAGAAGCCACCGGACAAGCCTTCCCTGCAACCGGATCACGGAATAGATTAACTCTTAACAGCTCCCAAAGTCATGCCTTTAACAAAGTATTTTTGCAGGAACGGGTACACCATAACGATTGGTAAGGTGGCCACCATGGTAGCAGCCATTCGAATGGTATCACTCGAAACAGCATTTCGTTTAGCAGAGTTGGCCAGCATCTGCGATTGTGAAATCATGCCGCCAGTCTGAAATTGATTCAAGATTTTGACGAGCACGGCCTGCAAGGTCTTCAGGTCCGAGCTGTAGGTGAACGCATAGGAATCAAACCAGGCATTCCAATGCCCAATCGCTTGAAAAAGTCCTATTGTGGCAAGTACAGGTGTTGTCAGCGGCATCACAATCCGGAAGAAAATCGTCAGATCGTTAGCCCCATCTACCCTGGCCGATTCTTCAATCTCATGGGGCAGCTGCTCCATAAAGGTACGGACAATAATCATATAGAAGACATTCATCAAACTTGGCAAAATGAACACCGAAAATGTATCGATCATGTTCAGTGCCTTAAGCACCATGTAGAACGGAATGAGTCCACCACTGAAATACATGGTAAAGATAAAGTACAGGTTCCAGCCTTTGCGGCCAACCAGATTCCGCCGACTTAGCGGATACGCAAGCATCGTAATGACGAGAACCGATAGCGGTGCGCCAATCAGCGTCCGTTTGACGGTTACCCACAGCCCGTTTAAAATCTCACTATCTTTCAAAATCTGCTGATAGCTGTCCAAGGTCAAGTCCCTGGGCCACAAGTAAACGCCGCCCCGTACCGTATCCTCCGCGCTGTTCAATGAAAGAACGAGTATATTCCAAAACGGAAGAAATGTAACCAGTAATACTAGAATAAGAATGAAATACACAATAATTTTGAAAATACGATCCCCGAATCTGTTCAGAATCATCACAAGCGCTCCCCTCTGTCTTTTGTAGTTAGAACAACGCCTGGTCGTTCACTTTTCTGGAAATCCGGTTCACGATGAGGACAAGAATAAAGGCAACAACGGATTTGAACATCCCCACGGCAGCACCGTAAGAGAACATGCTGTTTTGTAGTCCGTATTTGTAGGCATAAATATCAATAACTTCGGAGTATTCAAGCACGGTATTATTTTGCAGCAGGTATTGCTGTTCAAACCCTGCATTCAAAATGCCTCCAACCGCGAGAATAGCCAATATGACAATTGTAGGGCGCATGGATGGCAGCGTTATATGCCACATTTGCTTAAATCGGCTGGCTCCGTCCACCCTGGCCGCTTCGTAGAGATCCGGATTAATGGAAGCGATTGCGGCGAGATACATAATGGCGCTGAACCCCATCTCTTTCCACATGTTCGACAATGCGATAATCCACCAGAATAGAGGCCCGTTCTGCAAAAATGCGACTGGTTCTTTGACAATGCCCAGCAGAACCAGAATATTGTTAAGCATTCCATCCGAAGCAAGCAGCGTAATTACAATGTTGGCTGCAATAACCCATGAGATAAAATGCGGCAGATAAGAAACCGTCTGTACAAAACGTTTGAAAAATCCCTGTCTCGCTTCATTAAGTACAAGCGCGAGAATGATTGGCGCAGGAAATCCGAAGAACAGCGTCAGCAAGCTTGTCGCAAGCGTATTACGCATAACCCGATAGAAATCCCCTGTTGTAAAGAAATACTCAAACCACTGGAAACCTACAAATTCGGCATGGAAGAACTGGTATAAAAAAGATCCCCCACCCGGCTGATAATTCGTAAACGCCATATACAGTCCGAACATCGGACCATAGGAAAATAGCAATGTCGCAATGAAGGCAGGAAGCATAAGCACGAATAACCATTTTTGCTCTTTTAGTCTGCTTATCAGATTATTGCTCCTGACTGTTTTGATAGCGCTTACCTTATGCATTAAGTACCCTCCCTTTTTCTATACAGCAGCATGGCCGGCCATATCTTGATTCAACTTCTCTCCTATTTATCATAAATTTGACGCAGATCGCTTGCCATAGTCGAATTCTCCGAAAGATACCGCTTTTTAAAGATGTTTTTGTAAAAAGAGAGGATTGGTTTTCCATATTCACTCTGCTATGATGAATTGTGCAACGAATAATCAGTCAAGAGAGGGCTTCCAAATGCGCCAATTCTATCGAAAATACATATACATGCCTTTTGTTAACCTGAGCTTTCGTTCCAAACTATTTATGGTATTTGTACTCGTCACCATCATTCCAATGATGTTATTGGTTTATTTTTCCTATGAACTTACCAAAACGAAACTTACCGAGCAGATCTACATCAACATGACGAACTCCACAGCTCAGATCACAAAAAATCTGGAGAATAAACTGGATAGCTACGAACATATTTCCGCCTCCATTTATTTGGATAACCGCCTTGCCAATTACCTTACGAACGAGTATCAGGATGATCCGTCTTATTTGGATGTCTATAATTATATTGGCAATCGAATCGACACCGTGATGGCTGCCTACCCCGATTTTGATAGCGCATTCATTTATTCGGACAATCCATCTCTGCCCAAAGACAATTATTATATCCGGCCGATTACACCCGAAGTTCAGAACACGGAACTGTTCCACAAATTGAAACAATCCTATGGGAACATTATTCATCTCTCATCGCCGCAGACAGAGAATAGTCCCGCCATGTTTACGCTTGCCCGGCTGCTGAACAACAACAGTAATCAGTATCCCTACGGAATGCTGGTCTTTCAAATTTCCGAGTCTGTCATCTACTCTCTCATGGAAAAAGAAGCAGGCGGCAAAGATATCTTTATTATAAATGACAAGGGCATTATTCTTTCTTCAGCGGACAAACAGTTAATCAATACAAGCTTGCCCGAATTGCTTCATCAAAATTTTGACGAGACGCCTTCAGGCAGATTTGATACAACGTATCAAGACGTGAAGGCTCTAGCGGTCTATAACACGCTTAAAAATGGCTGGAAAACGGTGTCCATCTTCCCTTACGACAGTATTATCAAAGATGCCAAATCTCTCTCTCAGCTTATTATCAAAATTTCACTGGGCTTCATCGGCGTGGCGCTGTTGCTCATTTATATTACTGCATCGCTGTTCAGCAAACGTATCAGGACGTTAATTCGCATGATTCGGCGCATTGAACGGGGGGATTTCAATCCTACCCATGAGGAACAAATGGGCAATGATGAGATAGGACAGCTTCACTTTGCATTCGAACAGATGACAACCCGGCTGAAAAGTCTGGTTACGGAGGTCTACCAGAAGGAGCTACAGAGTAAGGAAGCCGAGCTTGACCTGCTTCAAGCTCAGATCAATCCTCACTTTCTGTATAACACACTCGGTTCGATCTCCTCTCTGGCCGTAAAGCATCAGGATCCGCAGATCCAGGATATGGTCCTTCATCTAGCCAAGTTTTATCGGATATCCCTGAATAAAGGAAAGAGCATCCTGACCATCAATGAGGAATTGAAATTGACGCAGAGCTATAATGCCATTCAGCTTATTCGATTTAAAGGCAAGCTGAATATCACCTACACGATAGATCAATCGATCTTGCCCTACTCGACCGTAAAGCTTGCGTTACAGCCTTTTGTGGAGAATGCAGTGATTCATGCACTTTGGAACCAGGATCGGCCCCTAAATATCCATATCAAGGGCGTCATCGAGAACAATAGTATCATCTTATCTGTTATAGACGATGGAATGGGCATGCGGCGTGAGACGCTTCAGTCTTTGTTTGAAGAGAAAGAAGGACGCGGCTATGGCATTTCAAATGTGGATCGGAGAATTAAGCTGAAATTTGGTGAATATTACGGTGTAAAAGTGTATAGCAAACTAGGCATGGGAACCACGGTCCAAATCCGTCTGCCACAAAAAGAGATCCAATAAAAAAGGAGTGCAGTGCAGCCACTAGTGGCTTGCAAAGCACTCCTTTTAAACCATTCTACAGCATCCTTTTATACCTGCTCACGGATACGATACACCAGGCTATCGAAATCACCACGTAGAGGCAGCTCCACCCCGATGTTCATAAGCGCACGGCCACTGACCGATAATCCCAGCTCTTCAATGAGATAGGTCTTGTTAGCATGAAGACCTGCCAAACGCAGTCTAGGCAACGGTTCACCCAGCTTCTGCGAGTGAAGAAAAGCGAACAGCACATGATCACTTCCTGCAGCATCGCTGTACTGGACAGCCGTAACCCCCTTATGGCGAAGCGCAGTCAGACGGAATTGTCTGCCGAATTGCACGAGATGGCGAATGGCTTTGTACTGACCGATGAATTCCCCGGACTGCCCAATCCATTCATCACTCCACTCGTTCAGATTGGAGCCAATACCAAGCGTGCCCATCATTGCACTGTGGAAACGATACTTCAGGGAGACGTTTCGACCGTTCATTCCTGTAGGTGACTCAGTTACCCAACAGGTCATCATACGTGGTGCGTACGTATAGGAGAAGCCTTCCTGAATGCTCAGACGGTCGAACGCATCCGTATTGTCACTCGGCCAGGACTGGTCGGCATAACGGAAGATGCCCAAATCAATCCGCGAGCCACCTCCTGCGCAAGTCTCAAACTCCACATCCGGGAACTTGGTTCTCAGCTGTGCCCAGATATCATAGAGACTCTGGACATGCCTTACCCATACTTCTTTCTGGCGGTTAATAGGGTGCCCCTTCATGCCTGGCTCCGTGATGGTCCGGTTCATGTCCCATTTAATGAACTTAATCTCATGGTTGCCAAGCAGTTCGGTCATAAAATCGATAATGTATTGCTTAACCTCCGGCTTGGAAATATTCAGCAGCAGCTGATTGCGAAGCTCCGTACGTTCCCGGGTCTCAAAATGATATACCCAGTCTGGATGTGCTCTATAGAGATCACTATCTGGGTTGACCGACTCCGGCTCTACCCATATGCCGAACTCCATCCCAAGTCCGTGAACCCGGTCAATCAGCTCAACAAGTCCGTTCGGGAACTTCTCCATATTCACGTTCCAGTCGCCCAACCCCGCTCGGTCGGAATGCCGCTGTCCAAACCAGCCGTCATCCACGACGAACAGCTCCACGCCCATCTTGGCTGCCCGCTCGGCAAGCGCCATTTGGTCCTGTGCGTTAACATCGAAGTAGGTAGCTTCCCAGGAGTTGTACAGCACTTTCCCGATTTCACTGCGAGGCAGTATGTAATTGTATTGATATTGATGCAAGCGGTGGCTCATTCCGCCAAAGCCTTCTGGGCTGAATCCGCCGACAAAGACAGGCGTCTCAAACGTTTCGCCCGCACCCAGCAACCATTCATTGTCAAAATCATTGATGCCACCTGTTACCCGCACATGCGTGAATGGGGTCTTCTCCGCAACAATCTTCCAGTTGCCGCTCCAGGCCAGAGCACCAAACCATACCCCGCCGCCGCTTTCTGTCGAAAGACCATCATCAATCGCAAACCATGGGTTGGCATGACCGTCCGTGAAACCTCTCCGCGATTCAAGTATCTTTTTCCCCTCTGTCAAAATGGTATTACGCAGTTGGAATTCACCCGACCATTTCCCCGTAACATGCGTCAGGCGGTAATCCTGGAGATATGGAAATGTCCAGGCTGCGGATTGCATGCTTTCCAGCACGATATCCTCCTGTCCCGTATTTACGATATTGGCGTAACGCTCCACCAGGTCGAATTCCGGAATGACCCGATATACCAGCTGCGTTTCAAGTGCATACACCTGATCCTTCAACGTGATGATCAACGTCTGTCTGCCATCCTGTTCAATGATCTCATGACGGTCATACCTTACCTGAAGATCGCGGACACCATCAGGCATACGCAGTTTCAGAGATGGCTCTGTATAAGATGCTCCTCCCCAGAAGCTATATTCCTCCATCTCTCCTTCCACTTCCGCATCAAAAGAGCTATGGGATTGTAGATGGAGCAACGGAGCGCTGTCCTCGATGTCTACGGGGTCACCCCAATACAGATGCTGGAGGTGTTCTCTCTCATTGATTCCGAAAATGTAGGACGAATTTTGCGTCTGTATTGCAAATATACGTAGTTGTTCATTATATTGAATCGTCAAGTTTATCATCCTTTCGAGTTCCAGTTACCCTCGTGCTGTGTGTTGTGAACATACCTATTATTGTAGGAAGCAGGAGTTAAATTAGCCATATCGCATTCTTACAATCCATAGGGGAAATCATCTCTCATTTCAAATTATGAAAATAAGGCTGCGATGCAATTCGCAGCCTTAAATCTTACTTCAAAATCAGGTTATAGATGACCTGAGCCGCCTCTGCACGGGAAGCTATCCCTTTAGGCACAAACTGCCCCTGTCTTTGGCCTTGAACTAGTCCTAGTTTGGCTGCATCCTTTACCGAAGCAGTTGCCCATGAAGAAACCTGAGCCATATCTGTAAACAAGATATCTGTAGAACCAACAGGCACTTTCCCATCATTCAGTTTGTATGCTTTCATCAGCATCACCGTGATTTCCTCTCGGGTAATCCGTGCGTCCGGCTGGAAACTGGTTGTGCTTCGGCCGTTGACAATACCAGCTTGGGTCGCGATCGCGATAGGTTCCGCGTACCAGGCATCTGTCGCTACATCTGTAAATTGTACTTCCCCTGCTACGGTCAGTCCCAGAGAATGAACGAGCATGGCGGTGAATTCAGCGCGAGTGACTGCACGTCCTGGCTCAAATTGATCTTCGTTTGTGCCTTCAACATACCCCTTTGCTGCTAACTCCTTGATTACAGAGCTAGCCCAATGATTGGCCGGAACATCGGCAAACGTCCGATTCAGTTCCAGAACGGCATACTTGCTGAAGTGGCTCACTTTAGTCGTTAATACGCCATTCACGTAATCCGATTTGAGAAATTCCAATTTCCCATTTTCGTTAATATAATAAATCCCTCCCTGTGAAGGGTCGAAGCCTTCAGCCGCTTCCAGACTCAGCGTAACCGGATGATCGAACGCAGAGAGTGTTTCGGTTGTACCAGATTTAGTTGTTACCGAAAGGCTGAATTCATAGATTTCTCCCTTAAGGGAAACCGTTGCCCGGGAAGATGATTCCACTGCAGCAATGACCTCCTTGGCCTTGCTGCCAAGCAAAACCATTTTCAAGGAAATGGTACTATCTTCCTGTTGCCCCGCTGGTAGCTTGCTCAACAGCTGCTGGAACAAACTCGCAGGTACTTGCAGGGTTAATTTGCCTGATTTCACTTCCAGTGCACGGTCGCCGAGCTGGCGTAAAACAGCAGATGACAATTGTAGCTCCTGAGTACCAGCCTTGATGTCCACAACGGCTTTCCCTGCCCCACTGTCCACTTTCAGCATATCGGCTGTGATGACCAGTTTTGCTGTATCGTTCTCCTGAACAGTGCTATTGCCGGAGTTTCCACTAGTATTGTTGTTATTTCCATTGTTGCCAGGATTCCCTGGGTTGCTTGGATTACCTGGGTTGCTTGGATTACCTGGGTTGCCTGGATTTTCCGGGTTGACTGGTTTTTCGGTCAATTTAACCAACTTCGATTCAGCCGGTCCAAGCGAGATGGACCATGAACCCATGGCTGACGAAGATTCACCTGTCCACAAATCTTGTAACGTGTAGGATTTGGATTCATTCAATCCGGCACGACCCAAATGAATCGTTTTGTTCGCTGAACTATTGGCGCTGTAATTAAATACGGCAAGGTAATAATTATTGCCGTCTTTCAGAACAAACGTATCCGCAGCATTTGCATTCGTATTCCCTTCAAGCGGCTTGAATGCTTTTCCTTTCAGCGCCACCTGAAGAACATCCGTGTTATTGTACAATGCTGTCATGTATTCCTGTGCCTTGGGATCGTTCACATCATCGGAATCCATCATCACCGTGCCGGCAATCACACCGGAATTTACCCGACTACGGGCTTCCTCCAGGCTTGAAGCACTGCTTAATGCCAAATGATCTGGGTCTGTATAAGAATAGATCGTTCCATTTTGCCAGAAACCATATGTCAATGAATTAAGCATGTACTCCGTCTCATTGATTTTGCCATAGGTGTCACAAGAGATCCGTCTGCTATGCGCGTATTGACTTGGAAAAATCGGTGCAATGGACGCACTAATAAACATTTTCCCATCCAATCGATCTTCGACATAACGCATCCCTTCATTGTATGCCTGGATTCCTGTCGTCACGGTAGTGTCATAGTGTTGGCCTTCCAGTGATCCATGGGTCAGGAAATCCAGTTTGATGAATGTGAATCCAAGTGATTTAAACTTATCCAGAAAATAATTCATACGCATTTGACTCCCCGGATGTGTCACATCCAGTGCATATGCTCCATCCAGCGTAGGCAGAGGTTTCCCCTGAGCATCCTTGAGCACAATATCACCATACGTATATTGCCCGTTGGTACCATCTACCGTTTGGCTCATATCGTTGCCCCAATACACAAATGGTCCCCAATAGATGCCTGCATGCTGACCATTGTCCTTAATTACAGATACGGCTTGGGCAAGCTCTGCATCACTTAGATTATCCCAGTAGGAATCCATATTAATGAATACATTTCCGTTATTGTTGAATTTCTTAAGGTTATTCTTGAAATAATTGGACACATCCACTACGTTCTGATACGAAAGCCCGCTGTCATAAGCTCCCCAGCTATTCCAACCTACTGGAACACCTTGTGGCAGCTCCGGATTCAACGCCAGCGGAGGTGTAATAATCGCATTGGCGTTACCGTATTCTTCAAGCCCTGTGCGGTAATCACTGAAACCACCTACCATAATCAGCGGTGAGGACAGTTCAGTACCGGTCAGGCTGCCATGTGGTTGGGTATCGCGAGTAACGTCACTCGCTGCACCACCATACACAGCAAATTCATTCAGACGATTAGCTGAGCCTTTCCAGTCAATACCGGTCTTCCAGGTATCATGGGTTACTGAACCGATCACCAGACCGTTACGAGTTGAGTTATTGAATACCGTCGTCATCTCGTAGCTAGTATCCGCCCGGTTCATCGTTTGAGATTTATAGCGAATCCAGGCGTCATTGTCAAAAGGTACTGTCAGTACACGATTATCCGAGCTGACGCCGATATCCACACCACCCGTATTTTTCACAGTAATTGGTGACATGTAATTACTCTGGATCTCTGTGTCACTGAAGGCATCCAGACGGTTGAGGAAATACGATTTATCTTCATAAAACCGATAGACCTGCTTCAGGGTTGGTTTGCCAATTGACGTATGAACAAAGTTCAACTCAATGCCTTTGCCGAATCCATCCTGAATCTCCACAGGTGTTCCACCGCTCTTATGACTCTCATAACCTTTGGTTTCCACAAGGCCGTCACCAAGTTTAATGCTGCTGAAAATCCCCCGCATCTTCTGCCCTTCTGCCCAGCTATAGCCGACGAATCCAGTCTGGGTATTATAAGACACTTCGTATTGTCCGTTCGATACCAGAAGGCCATACGTGTAATCAGTCACCGTGATATCCCCGTATTGTTGCGAGTCACCCGGTGTTCCCAGATCGTCATCTCCTTCACCTGGATTTTCGGGTTCTGTCTCTATCGCAGGCTCTACGATAATCCGGTCCAGATCGGGAGAATAGCCATTGTTATCTGAAAAGGTAATCGTATTCTCGCCCTCAGTTAATGGGAGGGTAAGATCATACGTACCTACCGTATCCCAATCCGGGGTTTTAGGCAGGTCGTGGAACTGCTCTTCCCCATCATTCGCATGGACATAGAAACTCCGCGGATCACCGGAAAAATAATCTACCTTAACGCGGTAATCACCTGTCATTGGGGCTATAATTTTATTGAACGTCAAGGAGCTCCCGCCATTCAGGTAGCCGACCTTTTTGCCTCCGGAAGCATTCGGACTCTCTGTTACACGCGCTTCACCAGTCAGTGTATTGCCCGAATCTTCGGCTTCATAACTAAGCGTATACGGGATTACTTCAATTCGGTCAAAATCGGGGGAGTACCCATCATGATCCGAGAACGTAATGGTATTAACTCCCTTATCGAGGGAAGCTTCCGCATCATACGTGCCTACCGTATTCCAGCTTGCCGTTTTGGGCAGATCAATCATCTCATCCGTCTCATTGTTCACCTGCATATAGACAGGTCGCTGGTCACCAGAAATATAAGATATTCGGATCAAATATGTACCATCTGCCGGTACAGTAACATTCGTAAATTGCAGTGAACTGTTTTTGTTCAGATCCGTTACTTTTTTTCCGCCTGAACTGATACTGCTGTCCACCACCTTGGCATTGCCTTTCAAAATATTGTCGGCTGCTTCTGCCTCAATGATTGCACCATGCAGATTTTTCTTCCAGTCGTCTCCGCCACCTTCTCCCGGTATGTCACTGTCCAAACCGCGGATCACAATCTTGTCGATGTCGGGAGAATACCAGTTGTTGTCATCAATCAGGATTGTGTTGGTACCCGCGTTCAACGGAAGAGTCACATCATACGTTCCCACCGTATCCCAGTCGACTGTCTTGGGCGGTTCTTCAAATTGCTTCTCCCCGCCATTCGCACTAATATTAAACGGCCGCGAATCACCTGAAATGTAGTAAACGGAAATCTTATAATTTCCTGTCTCACTTACAGTAACATTGTTAAATTGCAAGGAACTGCCTTGGTACATGCCTCCGACCTTTTTGCCGCCTGAAGCCGTCGGGCTATCAGAGATTTTCGCGTTACCAAGCAAAATATTTCCCTCGGCCTCGGCTTCATAGGTATTCATATCATCGGCGTGAGCTGTTCGGACGAACTGGCCCCCGCCAACTACCACGCAAAAAATGATAAAGAACACAAATCCTTTTTTCATAATCCGTCCCAACATAACATGCCTCCATTTTCTTTTGATTGAGTTAGGTCTCCATATGCCTATCCTGCGGTAGTTCACAGCCATTATCTGTAATCGCTTTCATAAAGAGCTGTTAAATCCCCTCTCTCCTCCTTCCTTTCCTATATGCCTAATTGTAAAAAGGAGGAGGGGGATGTTCCATACCACAATGTTACTATTCATACAGGAAAGCCTCTTTCATTCGCCATATCATGGGTTAGTAAGAGGGAGCCTATCCAAATCATGTTCAAGGAAAACGGGAGGATCGTGATCGTTACCAGACAGCCTGTATCTTCATATACTTTTCCTGTATTCGTTGGGTGTTACGCCCTCTGTCTTCAGGAAAAGAGATATAAAATAAGATGAACTTTCATAGCCCACGTTCTGCGCGATATCGTGAATCTTGAGCGAGCCATCTGCCAGCAGTTCCCTGGCTTTATCCAGTCTGATGCGTGTCAGATAATCGTGAATTGTCATCCCTGTTTTGTCCTTAAAAATGGATCTCAAATAGTTTGGTGACAAATAGACCTGATCAGACAGGCTGTTGATGGTAATCGGCTGATTGTAATTCTGATCGATGAGAGTACGGACCTTGTGAATCAATTTTGCATTTTTGTCCATAAACCGCTCACCCAGCATACTCACGGCATCTTCCGCAGTACCGAGAATCAGATCCTCGATCTCATGCAGAGTCAGTGCATTATAGATGGAATGATACAGCTCAGCCCGCTTCGGAACAGGTTTATGAAGTTGCTCCAGCAGCTCATTAACGAGATCTATCGACCAGTCGCAGATGAATTTCTTCTTAACTCGCAGTGTTGCCAATCCCTCAATATACCCGTGCAGCTTCTGTGCCGCCCATTCAAAATCCAGTCGGTTAATGGCCTCAAACCATTCCTTTTGTTCAAAAGGGGGCATATGCTCCGTATAAAACTGGTTTGAAAGCGACTCCGCATGAATAATGGTGCCCGTACCTTCATAGAAACGCTCATTCAAAACGATGCGTGTCTGTTCGTACAGACAGTGAATATGGGATAACTCTGTCTCTTGTCCTCCTACAGCTGCCGTCACCGTAAAATCGAGGGCACTACGAATAGCCTCAGCCAAGTCTTCCCACGCATAATGTCCCGGCTGCTGGGCCGCTTCCATAAATACACCCGTCTCTCCTTCCTTGTAATCCACAAAGATCGCTTTCAGGTTCTTCGCCTTGAAGAAATGGTCGAGAAAAGACACCAGCCGTCCTGTACATTCCTCCAGACTTTGCTGTTCCTCTTCAGCCTCCTTGGGATCGATACTGAACAAGGCCATTGCATATCGGGTGGTCTCCGGTTGTCGGGTTAGACGGCTGAAACTAAAAGCGAGATCAAGAGCACGATCCTCATTTTTTTCGTAAGATAACTCCTTCAGGATATTGGCTTTGGCTGCCTCCATGGAACGGTTCTTCATTGCAACTTCTTCACAACGCTGTTTAACTTTACTGATAACGCTTTCAATTTCGTTTAAATCCAAAGGTTTTAGCATATATCCCACGGCCCCTACGTTGATAGCCGATTTTACATATTGAAATTCATCGTGCCCGGTCAGAAACATCACCTGGATCGAGTCGTAGCTCTCATGTATCTTTCTCGCCAGATCAATACCGTTCATTATCGGCATCTGAACATCGGTAAGAACGATATCAGGCTGGGTGGCCTCAATCTTCTCCAAGGCCTCCCTGCCGTTACTCGCCGTTCCCATGATATAGATACCCATCTCTTCCCAACGAATGTAATCCCTCATCATCTCAAGTCCCAGTTCTTCATCGTCTACCAAAAAAATACTGTACATCAACGTCCCCTCCCTTTGTCTCTTTCTGTCTCTATTATATGTTTTTCCCCCCGTTGGACCATGGTCCATATAAATGAAAGTTATTTTCAAGTATAGATCGTTATTTTACCAACTCCAGTTCGCTATTGAAATAGTAACTTTCGCCTGCTTCGGCATGAAGGATCGTTCTATGGTTGCCCCAACAAATGGTGAACGTTCCCGGCGAGAAAGTGTGAATGTTCGTAGAAGTCAGCTTTCCATTCTCCCAGACGATGTCAACCTCGGCATTTCCTTTTGCTCTCAGCCCAGTTATCGAGCCGGTGCTCCATGCCTGTGGAAGCGCTGGGAGAAGGTGGATCTCGCCGTCATAACTTTGCAGCAGCATCTCCGCTACGACAGCTGTACCGCCGAAATTTCCATCAACGACGAAAATATTACTCTCTGCTCCAGCAATTCCGGATTTGGAATAGGTGAACAGATTATCGAAGCACAGGCCGCCGATCAAATGTGAGAGGTGTTTATATGCCGTCTCCCCATCGTGCAATCTCGCAAAACCCAGTCCAAACAAAGCAGCTGTAAATTCAACATCCTCCAGCTCTTCCTGGACCATGCGGTTCTCCAGCGTTACTCGTGCTGCAGTACTGAGTTCCGGTGTATGGTCAGGTGTAATCTGATTGTCCGGATACAGCGCATACATATGAGACAAATGCCGATGCTCCGGCTGCACCTCCTCATAATCCTCCAGCCACTCCTGTAACTGACCTTTCTTGCCGATCTGTAGAGGTGGTAGCTTGCTGATTGCTTCTTCCAGCTTGCGTCCAAGTTCCTCGTCTTTGTTCAAAAGTTCAACTGAATTAAGACAAAATTCGAAGAGCCTGCGCACCAGCATCTGGTCCATTGTTGTTCCCATGGACAGCTGCTGTGCCCCCTCTCTCGAATTATCAGAATAGAAATGATTTTCCGGCGAATTGGAAGGACCCGTCACCAGCCAACCGTTCCGAGGATGCTCACACATGTAGTCCAGATAGAAAGCCGCGGATTCCTTAAGTACAGGATAGGCCACATTCTCTAGGAAAACACGATCCTGACTGTACTCATAATGCTCAATCAGGTGTGTAGCCAGCCATAATCCGCCTGTAACGTTCAGCCCCCATGAGGTCTCCCATCCAGGCAACGTAAAGCCCCATATATTGGAGAAGACATGAGCGACCCACCCATCGCATCCATATACATTACGAGCCGTTTCCCTGCCCGCCTGTGCCAGATCCTCAACATACCTAAATAACGGAAGATGGCTCTCTCCTAGATTCGTAATCTCTGTGGGGTAATAATTCATCTGGGTATTCATATCAAGGTGATAATCACAGCTCCAGCCCATTCGGCACGCTTCACCATCATTCCAGATTCCTTGGAGATGGAGTGGCAGCGGAGAGTTCTCGCGAGACCCCGCAATGGTCAGATACCGGCCATATTGAAAAAACAATGCGTACAGCTGCGGATCTTCATCCCCATTACCCTGTTCCAACAAACGAATACGTTGATCTGTAGCCAGACCGGATTTCCCCTTGAGCCCCAACTGAATATCAACCTTGTCATATTGCTTGCCGTAATCGCGGATATGATCCTCCCTCAGCAAGGCATACCCCTTGTTTAAAGCCTTCATCAGCGTATACTCGTTCTCTGTTTTCCAATCCTGATCTGTACGGCGATAATCCGTGCTTACACTAAAATAAATCCATGCCTCATCCGCTCCGGTCACGTTCAATCGACCATCTCTACTTACGATGGTACCCCCGGATACAACCAACTTGACCAAACCCTTGGCCCATACGCCGCAAGTCCCATCACTATGTACATTTTCCGTTGCCTGCCCTTGGAATTCAAGCGTGTTGTCATCTAAGGCTACTACCTTGAATGAGTCCGTGCCTGCCTGCAAGCCAAGTGTAAAGGATACGCAACCCTGAACATTGCTCCAAATTCTTGAGGCCACTATATCATCGGCGTGAGAAGCGAAAACTTCACGAAGAATCGTGATGTCATCATCTTTCCAGAACGCTCCGGAAAGCGCATGAGTCAGATCCAGCTCGCGTTGGAAGCTTCCAGTTTCATCAGAACCCGAATTCTTCTTCCCAAAATCAATAACAACATCACATAATCCAAGATGGGTGCCGAAATTACGTTTCTTTGGCTGTAAATGCTGCTTGGCAAGACGATCTCCTCCATCATAATCCCCAGAGAAAAAATGATCTCGCATCTCTTGAAGTGCAGCCTTGCCTCCTTCGGAAGGGTGCTCCGGATCAATTCGACCCGACCAGTAGGTGACCTCGCTCATACTCCATACTTCTCGATGCGAAGACGCCATAACAACCGCCCCTATTCTTCCATTGCCCAGCGGCAGACCTTGAGACCAATCCGCTGCAGGGGTTGAATACCACAAAGTAAAATCGTTCATATCATGTCCTCCAGTCCAATAATGATTATCTATACAGATAGACTCATGACCCAAAACAGACAAACGCGCGATCTGTGAGATACAAAAGCGCGCGTTTGACTTTGTTTTTATATTCTAAAATCGTTTACTTCTCTGGGTTATCATTTCTCCCAGGTCAGTTTCCCTTCACGGTCAATCTGAAGATTTTGGATTCCGCCGGTTCCAGTGAGACCGTAAGCTCTCCAGACGTTTCCCCTTGTGAGCCTTCCCACAGATCTTGCAAACTGTAAACGGCATTGGTGTTTAGTCCGGCCCGCTCCAGCGAGATGGATTTCACCGCGGCCTGTGCAGCATCAAAGTTGAAGACGGCGAGATAGAAACTTTTCTCTTCCGACGATTCAAGGACAAACACGTCAGAAGACAGCTTCCCAAAATCACCTTCAACTGGTCGGAAGGTTTTGCCCATACGAGCAACGTTCAAAATCTCCTTGTTACCAAGCCATTCTTTTGCTCGTTCGGCAGCATCCTCTTTGCGGAAGTCATCCCCGAGTAGAAGCACCGTACCGGCAATGACTGAAGCAGTCAGGCGGCTACGTCCTTCATGCCAGCCGGTAGCTTCCTGGTTGAAGCTCTTGTATAACACCGAATGATCCGGATCATTGTAGCGATAGAGCGTATTGCTCATCCACCAACCGTGTGTCAGCGAGTTCAGCATATATTCCGTATCCGCAAGTGTACCGAAGACATCACAGGAAATACGGCGGCTGTGGGCAAATGCATATGGAAATAATGGAGCGATGGACAAGTTTATGAAAAATGGCCGTCCGATTACTTCTGGCGAGAGCTTATGCTGCAAATAAGACATGCCATAGTGATAAGCCGCGATCCCTGTTGTAATATCCGAATTGTGGTGCTGTCCCTCCAACGAGCCATGTGCCAAGAAATCCAGTTTGATATATTCGAAACCTTCCGCGATGAATTTATCCGTGAACCAGTCGATTCTTTGCAGGTTGCCAGGATGTGTCGGGTCTATTGCCAGACCACCGTCTACATCTGGCAGAATTTCGCCCTCACTGTCACGCAGCAGGATATCTGCATAGGTGTATTTGCCGTTCGTTCCTTCGACCGCTTGACTGAACTGATCAGGCCCTCCCCAGAAGGCAAATGGGGTCCAGTACGTTCCCGCTCTGTGTCCGTTTTGCCGTACTCGGTCCAGTGCGCTCTTCATCTCTTCCGGCGTAAAATTGTCCCAGAAAGCATCAAAGTTGATATATAACGTATCCTCATTCTCGAATCCAAGCGGCTGCACTTCATTTTTCAGAAAATCGCTGGTCGCTGTATATAGATCATAGTCCAGATCACTCATAGCCGCAGACCAGCTGTTCCATCCGATGGGGACACCGCCCTCCCAAGGTAATTGAGCCTCAATCCAGCTATTAGCCTGACCGTAGGCTTCAAGACCTTCACGGTAGTCTTCATAGAACCCGACGAATACCAATGGAGATTCAACTCTTTTTCCCTTCACATAACCATGAGGCTGGGAATCGCGAGTCAGTTCACCCACCGCACCGCCGTACAGATCAAGTCCCTCAATTTGTCCGCTTTTTTCGCTTTGCATACGAATCCCTGTTTTCCATACCTTATGCGTAAGGGAACCCATCACAATTCCCCGGCGGCTGTCGGGCGCGAACAAGGCTGTCGCCTCATAACTCTCCATATCAAGCGGCGGCTTAACGACCGTATATCTGACCCATTTATCGTTGTCAAACGGAACACGCAGAATGCTTGGTTCATTCTGGCCGGATTCTCCGCCGAGTGATATGGCTTTGGATTGGATGACAGCCATGCGATTCGCCTTAAGCTCTTCATCACCGACTATAGTGGTCTGCACCAGTACATACGGTGAGGATTCATACATATAGAAATGCTGCTCCAGTTGCGGCAGCAACGAGGCTTTATGCAGAACGACCAAGCGGATGCCTTTTCCAAATCCTTCTCGAACAATATCTTCCTGTGCCGTCAGCTCATGGTTCTGATAATGATCCGTGCTGTATTCCCGGCCCTGCCAGCGAAAAGCACTACGAATGCCCTTCACATGGGAAGAATGCTTGCCGATGAAGGACACTTCACCATTTTCAAGATTGATCTCCAGGCTCACGTGGCCATTTGTAACGCTTACAAGATTAACATTCTGTTGCTGCACTTGTACGGCTGTATCGCTAGTTAGCATCATATGCCTCCTTATTGTTGCATGCTATGCCCTGAGCGGAGCTGATTATGTCTCTCCTGCCCAAGTCTGCCCTCATTATAAAGACCGAATAGAGCATTTTCCATGCAACGATCTTCCGATCCATAACGCGATTTAACTCAACTTTACCCTGTAGGTACGTCCTGCAGATGTAGGGAAGCTTATGATATTTGAATCGGTTTCCTCCGTTTCAAGTACGCTGCCGTCAAGCGTTACCACAACTGGGCCTTCACCTCTAAGCACGCAGTCCCGGCCCAGATGAGAAGTGATGTACGCTTCTACGAGTTGTCCGTTGTCCCACCGGATACTGACCTCAAATCCACCTCGGGCACGCAAGCCGGAAACGTTGCCCTGTTGCCAAGCATCCGGCAGTGCAGGTAGCAGTTCCATATAAGGACGGTGAGATTGCAGCAGCATCTCGGCTATCCCGGCAGAGGCCGCGAAGTTGCCGTCGATCTGAAACGGAGGATGTGCGTCCAGAAGATTCGGATATACACCGCCATGGTTGTATTGTTCCGACGCTCCATCTCTGACCAGACGCAGCATGTTGGAGAGCAGATGCAGGGAACGATTTCCTTCCCTGAAACGGCTCCAAAGTGCAACACGCCATCCCAGGCTCCAACCCGTGCTTTCGTCTCCCCGCCGCTCAAGGGAGGTTCTGGCGGCGACAAACAACTCTGGTGTCTCTTCGTCCGAAAGCTGTCGACCCGGATACACGCCTACCAGATGCGAGGTATGCCGGTGGTAAATGTCCTCATCCTCATAGTCCTTCGCCCACTCCTGCAATTGGCCATATTTCCCGACTTGCAGCGGCAGAAGGCGTTCGCGAATGCTCACCAGTTCTTTTCTGAAATCCAGGTCCGCTCCAAGGATTTCCGAGGCTTCAATACAGTTGGTGAACAACTCCCAGATTAATGAGATATCCATGGTTGAACCCGGACTGACCGCTGCTACACCTTCCGCTGTCCGGAATTTATGCTCCGGCGAAGTTGAAGGCGAAGTCACAAGGTGACCGCTACCATCGTCAATGAGCCAGTCCAGTGCGAACAGCGCAGCTTCCTTCATCACTGGATACGCGGAATTCCGCAAATACGTCTCATCTCCGCTGAAGGCATAATGCTCCCATAAATGCTGGGTCAGCCAAATACCTCCCATCGGCCAGAAAGCCCAGCTTGGATCACCGTCACCATAATTGCCCACCGGTGCCGTCTGTCCCCAAATATCCGTGTTATGATGCGTGGTCCAGCCTCGGGTACCATAGTTGACCTGTGCGGTCTCAACGCCCTTCTTCGCCAAATTGCTGATCAAGTCCAGCAATGGCTCATGGCATTCAGCCAGATTGCATATTTCAGCCGGCCAATAGTTCATTTCAGTATTAATATTCAGCGTGTAATTGCTGCTCCATGGAGGACGAGTTACTGCATTCCATATGCCCTGAAGATTCGCAGCCTGCGTTCCCGGACGGGAGCTTGCGATCAGCAAGTAGCGCCCATAATGAAAGAGAAGCTCCACAAGCCCCGGATCCTCCGCCCCATAGGTCGTAATCCGCTGTTCAGTGGACATCTGCTCCGGAGCAGGTGAATTCCCCAGCTGAAGCTTCACCCGATCGAAGAGCAGACGATAATCCGCAATATGGGAGTCAAGCAGGCTGTCATATGGCTTGGCTACCGCCTCATTCAGAAATGAACTTGCAGTGAAGGAAGCATCTTTCCCCTCGACTCCCGGAATGGCATCCATACCATTAAAACTTGTTGCCGCACTGAAATAAAAAGTTGCCGTTGTCGCACCCAATACATGAATTCCACTGCCATCTACCGTTACCTGTCCATCCTCTGTCTTCACCGCTAGCTGGCCTTCAAAGACCATGCCCTTGTTATTTCCCGGATCACCGTATCGGATCGGCTCATCGCTTGCAACATAGCTGGGATCGACATGTTCAGGGGCCGTTCCTTCCATAACAAAGCGGCCTTCCCTCACACTAGTCACATGCCGAAGCGGGCTAACCAGTGACGCATGTACATTCAACGCACCTTCCACACTCGCAGCCAGCCGTAGTACAAGTACCTGATCAGGATGCGACGCAAACATTTCACGGGTATATATAACATGGCTAATCTGATATTCAAGGCTGTGCACTGCATGTTCTACATCCAGCGTCCGCTTGTAGGAATGGTAGATGTTCCCGTGCTCAAAACGCAGGAGTAAATCCCCGAAAGGCAGATAGGACTGGGTATACGGACCCAACATCTCTTTGGTCAGCATGTCCGCTTCTGTATAACGTTCCTCCTGTAACAGCTTGCGGACCTTTGGTAGAGCGTCCTTTGCGCCAGGATTACTGCCGTTCTTCGGATAACCGGACCACAGCGTGTCCTCATTCAAGCTGATTTTCTCCTGCTCCACCCCACCAAAAATCATACCGCCCAGACGGCCATTACCAATGGGAAGCCCTTCGGTCCATACATGCGCAGGTTTGTCATATTGAAGTTTCATGTGCACTCTCCCTCATGATTTCTCAATTGTTAGTCAATTCCTTCAGGAACATTAGTGAACGTATTATCCGCAATGTCAATCTCGCTGCAGGCGATTGCATAGACTGCTTCTTCAACGCAGGATAACTTTCCTGTCTCGCTGGAGGAACATATTTTATTCGACTTGAAAACCAACCCACGAGTGGATTTGGCGCTTAGAATCGGGACATCACTGCAAGTTTCGAAACGGTTATTCAGGATAACGACCTGTCGGTGGACCGGAGCGCTCTCATCAACCACCACATTCTCCGGGGATATGAATATCACGGGATGCTCACTGCCGCCACATTCAATAAAATGGTTATCGGAGATCGTCACATCCTCTACCCTTCCGGACTCATACCAGGACTCCGCATCCACCGCAATCAAAATAGCATTCATGGACATGCGTTCAAACGTATTCCCGGTAATTAGCACTTTCCGATGAGTCGTTACGAGGATGCCTCGTGTTGGTACTCGGGCAAAATGATTATTTGTAATTTCCACTTCAGGTGTCCAGGTTACATTCTCAATGACATCATAGCTGCCAATACCGTCCGGTACCGGATGAGCAAGAGTCAGCAAAAGCTCACGAGCACTTAAACGCTCAACCGCAACCACATTGTTGGAGGCGTAGGTCGTCAACGAACCGGAACGGACAAATTCGATTTCATCACCAGGATAAAATGCTGGAAGCCCATACGTCTGGGGATGCATAAATTGAACCTTCACGCAATCCACTGCTGGCTGATCTACAATTCGTAAATAGGTACCGTGGACATTGACAGGATCATCATGCGAACCGGAAAAAGAGCTGTCCCTTACGGCAACCTTACCTCTGCAGCTGGAGATGTGCAGAAAATCCGCAAAGCCGGCAACCGTACGTTCCGTTTCGGTACGGGGAGCCAGGTTCATCCGTGAGAAGGTCAGATTTGTGCTGAACTGTCCGACGACCCCGAGTCCGTGCAGAAAATGCAGACTCACGTCTCTCCATGTTATATCCGAGCATTCGGTCATAAAAGCTCCAACTTGATCACGAATGCCATCGCGGTTTTGTAGCACATGACCAGGGACCACATCAGGTTGAAAATCAAAATGCAAACGGATGGTTATGGGCTCAAGCTCTTCCACAGATTGGGCCAATTCCAGCCAATTGTCGATTCGCCAGGTTGTATTCCGCAATGGATCATAGGTTTGCATAGGACCTTCCGCAAAACTCCAGCCTTCACCGAGCCAGGTTAGCTTGTTGTCCCGAATCTGATAACGGGAATCGGGGTGAACCCGCGCATCGAAATAATGCTTTCCGCTTGCGATAATCGTCATCTCCGTCACCGTCGGCTGGTAATAGTCTGTACGCAGGTTGCGAATCTCTACATTGGTGCATTTGTCCAGCAAAAACAGGGTCTGTTTGCCGTGGAAAATAAACAGGGAGCCGTTGCCCTCCAGGGTTACATCGTTCATCCCTTTCAGCAAAATGGCAATGGTCTTGGTTACGTCTGGATTCTCTTCTTCACTCGTCGTATTGGAGATATAATAAGGCGCCCGAATCGCCTCCTCCGGGTAGAAATGATATCTGCCTCTCGCACAGTCCAGCACCACCGGACCAGAAATTTCGGCCGCCGCCTGAATGGCACGAGCCATGGCTGGCTGGGTGTCCAACTCAGAGTCAGGCACAGCGCCATAATCCGTCAAACTTATCGTCGTGAAATTCGTGATATCTTCTTGTTCTGTCACAGAAATGATGATCCCACCCTTCTTGGTATGTAACACATCCATTGCTTCTTCTCTATCATCACATATACTCCATCATCATACTTCGCTTCTGCCTAAATACAAGGAAAATCAGGTGCCGGTACATCATAGGCACCTGATTCCGATATCCCTCTTAATTACTTGCTTGTATCATATGCTTTTTGCAAAATTTCTAGATAACGATCGAGCTTCAGGTTCTGTAAACCTTTCACATAAGCATCCCAGTCCTTATTCAAGTCCTTGTTGCCTGTGATGAATTGCAATTCATTTTGCTCAATGTAGTTTCTGATGTTGGTTTGCAACAAACTGGCTTCGTCAATTTCGTTTGGATCAATCCAGACGGACCAGATCGGGAACAGCTCTTTCGGCTCATGCCCTTCGTACAACAGCGATGCGTCATATAATCTGCGCTCATAACCATTGGATGCATAAATATCTGTGCCTTGAACGAAGGTATCACGATATTCTTTTGGCATATAGAAGTGAGCCATACCACTCCAGCCCGCATTACGTGGTGCCTCACCCTCAGCCATAGGGATTTGTTTCACTACAGGTTTAACGTCTTTACCCAGTGCCACATCACCTTCCACCGGGTCAGTCCAGTCAATCCCCTTCATACCGCTTGCACCGTTCGTTTGACCTTCTGGTGTGAACATGTAGTCAACCATTTTGATCAGGGCAATTTGCGCTTCTTCACTTGCCTTGTTTGTGATTACAAATTTCGCTCCTGGAGATACACCGCCCGCATCATGCGTCGCATAGGACACACCCTGTGGTCCAGAAATCGGCGCCAGCGGGTTATAGTGCGCCGAGCGAGTATTGCCTTCGTCAATGTTCACGAAAATTGCGGGATGCATAGCTGCACCAGCACCCAAAATTTCAGCGTCAGCATTTTCACCGATTTTCTTGAACGCTTCTGCATTTTGTGTGAATGCGCCAGGGTCAATCAGACCTGCATCAAAGAGGGACTTAATGTAAGTCAATCCTTCTTTCCATTCAGGTGTAATTGCCGCAGATTGAACTTTTCCATTTTCCATTTGCAGGTAGTTTCGGTCATCATCATAGACAAATGCATTCATCAGGAACGGAATAATTCGTACGCCGAACTCCTCTATGGAACCACTCAGAGGTACCTCATCTGCTTTGCCGTTTCCGTTCGGGTCCTGCGTCTTGAAAGCTTGCAGCACGTTTTTGAATTCTTCGGTCGTCTTTGGCATTTCCAGATTCAGCTTTTTCAGCCACTCGGTATTAATCCACATCTTACTCGGGTAGGAGCAGTGGAAACATTCCGTATATGCAACAAGTCCATAGATATTGCCATCAGGTGCTGTATTAAGCGTTTTCAAATTAGGGTTCTTCTCCATAGCTGCTTTGATGTTGGGAGCGTATTGATCAATGAGATCGTTCAAAGGAACGAGCACACCCTGCTTGCCATACTTCAGCAGATCTGCCTGAGAGAATTGGTCTATATAGTGGGTTAGCAGATAGGCATCAGGATAGTCGCCGCTTGCCAGCGAGATTTGCCGCTTTTCCTTGGCTCCATCCGATGGGTTGATCTCCCAATTGAATTTGATATTGAATTTGTCTTCCACAAATGCAGTGAATTTATTGGTCGGAATATCAATGCTAGAGTCCTGAACCGCGAACACGCTGATATTCACCTTGCCGCCCTCTTCCGAGCTCCCCGGTTGTGCTGTAGATGAGCTACCATTGGAACATCCGCTCATGACAACTGTGAATGCCACTACCAGCATCAATAACGTTACCATACTTTTCTTCAAATCTGATCACTCCCTTTTTGTAGTTTACCAGTTGAGACGATGGTACCTTGCGTATGAACTGTCTATATCTTCTTTCTCCATACACCGAATCTAAGGATCAACCTTTAACAGAACCGACCAGCATCCCCTGTACAAAATGACGCTGTACAAATGGATAGATGACAAGTACAGGCAAAGTGGCGACCACAATTAACGAATATTTTAACAGTTCGGTAAGCTGCTGTCTTTCCACCATTTTCGCGACGTCCATGGCACCCGAACCATTATTTTGAATGATGATACTTCGCAAGATGAGTTGCAGCGGGAACAGGTCTGCCGATTTGAGGTAGATCAGGGCATCAAAGTACGCATTCCACTGCCCCACAGCATACATGAGAACCAGCACGGCGATGATCGGCTTCGATAACGGGAGTACAACACTCCAGATAAATCGCATATCACTACAGCCGTCAATTTCACTGGCTTCCAGAAGCTCCCCCGGAATAGAAGATTGAAAGAACGAGCGAGCAATAATGACCTGCCATACCCAGATTGCATTCGGGATCAGTAACGCCCAGCGAGTATCAATCAGATGAAGCTGCTTCACAACCATATAAGTCGGAATCAGCCCACCACTGAAAATCATGGTAAAGGTAATGATCATCATCAGGGTGTTCCTGCCGAAAAAGGTTTTGCGTGACAACGGATAAGCAATCATGATGGTTAACGCTACACTGATCAGGGTACCTGCGACCGTATAGAAAATGGAGTTACCATAGCCGATGAGAATCTCAGGTGTATTAAATAATGCCTTGTAACCGTTGAAGGAAATATCTACGGGCCAGAGCCATACTCGACCGGAAGTTACTGCTGCCGGGCTGCTGATTGAGCTGCTGACGATAAATATCAGTGGGTAAATGACCACCAACGCCACGATACTGAGCAAAATGTAAATTGTAATCAGAAACGTTTTGTCCACAGCGGACTCTTTAATCTTGGTTTGAACGTTTGCAGCCATAGGTGAACTCCTTTCCTACCAAATGCTATTCTTAGTAACTCTCTTCGCCAAACCATTCACCGTAACCAGTAAGACCAGATTGATCAGTGAGTTGAACAGCCCCACCGCAGTTGCGAAGCTATAGTTGGCATTCAACAGGCCGACTCGGTAGACATAAGTTGCAATGATTTCAGAATTAGCCAGATTGAGCGGATTCTGTAACAGGTAGACTTTCTCAAAGCCAATCGCCATGACATTTCCGACATTCAGGATCAAAATAATGACAATGGTTGGCACCAGCCCTGGCAGATCCACGTGACGGATTTTTTGAAAACGCGAGGCCCCATCGACTTTAGCCGCTTCGTACAATGTGGGATCGATTCCGGCAAGTGCTGCCAAATAAATAACCGCACTGTAGCCCGCAGTCTGCCAAATGTCGGACCAGACATAGATCGAACGGAACATGCCCGGCTCACCCAGAAAATTCACGGAATCCAGCCCAAAGAAGTTCATGGCGATGTTCACAAATCCAAGCCGTGGTGCCAGGAACAGCATAATCATGGACACCATCACGACTGTTGAGATGAAATAGGGTGCAAAGGATACGAGTTGGACGAATTTCTTGAACTTGGCTCCGCGTACCTCATTAATCATGAGTGCGAGCACAATCGGAATTGGAAATCCGGCCAACACTAAATAACCGCTAAGTAAAATGGTGTTCTTCACCAGGGTCCAAAATAATGGGTTCTCAAAGAACAGACGAAAGTTTTGAAAACCAACCCAATCACTTCCCCATATCCCCTTGATGACGTTATAGTCCTTAAAGGCAAGAACCGCATTGATCATCGGATAATACTTGAAGATGAGAAAAAATAGCAAGGGCGGAATCACCAGTAGGTGTAACTGCCAGTGCTTCATCATTCTTTTGCGGGCATTGGTCAGAAAACCAGGTGCCTTCGGCTGTGTTGATGTCTTGTGATTTAATACGATTTCCTTCTCCAGAACAATCCCCCCTTACTAGCTGTCTGCGATGCGTAAATTATGATAGCGCTTTCTTGATTCTGATCATAGTCGATTTTGATGTCCTATAAACAGGTACACCTGCGCCGTTACACGTACAGTTATCCTGTTTTTGGGGGCACACATCCGCAGTACGACAGCCATTTTTCCATTACGGAGGCGTATTCGCAAAAAAAGACCGCATTGTCCGGAACACGGACAACACAGTCTATGGGTCTTCCTTTCATTTAATCGTCAACCGATTGTCTATACACACTGGGCGAAACGCCATTCAATCGTTTGAAGGCCCTCCTAAAGGAGTGAGAACTATTGTAACCTACCCGTGACGCAATCTCGTCAACAGTATAATTGCTCTCTTTCAACAAAATCACAGCCTGATCCATTCGGACTTTGATCAGGTGATCGGAGAAATTAACCCCCGTAAACTCTTTGAACAATTGAGAAATGTATTTCTCAGGCCGCTCCACATGCTCTGCCACCCGATACAGAGTCAGCTCTGTATCTGAATACATTTTCGCAGTATATTCCTTAATCTGTTTGATGATTTGAATATGAGCATCCTTCTTCTTGTTTGCAATAACGGAGCAGAGCTCTTCCATGATCTCATAAAACTCAGCTTTGATCGTTTCGAGCGGCTCCGAGGAACCAATATCAATGACCCGCCGTTTCACATTCTCGATGGAGGCATATTCCGTAAACGCCTTTTGATCCAGCAACTTGAGAAAAGTCCCCTTCATTTCTCCAACAAGTTGATGCTTCATTTCCATGGACAGTTCCCGCTGCTCCATGTTCTGCACAATGATTGCATCGACAATCCGTTTGGCCTCTTCAAGTTCTCCTGCACGAATGGTGCCAATCAGTCGCTGCTCCGAATCCAGCGGGTAATAATACGTTGTATTTTCGGTTTGGGCTTCGTTGTTCCACATCATACCTTTTTTGTTCATGTAGACTGCATACTCCAGCGCCTGATTGGCCTGATCAAAGGAAAGGCTGACCTCTGTCAACGATGTGAAGAGATTTCCGAATCCTGACTGGATGGTGATCCTGTATTCATTGAACACATACTGTGCCAGATTCTCCATGATATGCGTGATATCTTCCTTTTCACGATCCAATTCGGAGTCGGTTTCCTTGGAAAAGAACAGGATGACCACTTTATCCGAACCCATATCGGTCATCAGGACATCCACGTCCAGTTCAGCCAAAGCCTGCTTCAACAGTAATCGGGAGGCATTCAGTTCATTCAGGATCTCGACGCTGTCCATACTGGCATAACCCTTAATCTGGACAATTCCAGCATATCCCGTGCCTTGATACAAATTAATATCTGCCTGTTCGGCAGCGGAAAGAATCTCATCCCGCGATTTGAATTCGCCGGAGATCAGCCGCTTCAGGAAGGCATCCCTGACCAGTGGGAGCTGGCGATTTAATTCGGATTCAAGCAGCTTGTTCTTGGTGAGCATAGCAGCGATATTTCCACTCAAAAAGTCAAATTCATTTTTGGGAGCCGATTCATCCTTCCCAAACTGCTCTTTCATTACACTTAACAGTCGATTGATTGGAACGCTGTTGCGATAAGCCAGCACAAGTCCAACAATCAGTCCGATGAGCAGTGTGCCGCCCGTAATCAGCATCGTCATCCCCTTGATCCTGTTTGCATTCTCCATCAGGACATGACGGGGAATACCCGCCTGGTATACCCATCCGTTCTTATCAGATCTTGTAGTGATCACGAGATCATCCCCATAGAACTGGCTGACTCTGCTTGGGTCAAAATGAGAGTCCGAGGCCATTTTCACCATCTCGGGCTCAGAGCTCCCTTGCAGTGCAATGGTATTGCCCTCCGCATCGCTGATATGAACCCAGCCACCGTATCGGTCATTCAGGCTGGACAACAGACTAAGAATCATTTTCTCGTCAATGATTACAACGGCGACAGCCGGTGAAGAATCATTGAAGCTGTCCAGAGGCAATGACTGCATATATGTGATTACCGAAGTCTGCTTCCCCCTACTAACATAGGAACTAAGCGGTTTAATCTCACTCCGGTGGGTCTTCCCCAACACGTCCTTCATCCATTCTTCCAACGAAAGATCGTTATAACGAAAATCAGTATAATAGTGATTCGGTCTGTAAGAAGAGCCCGGGGTCAAAATTAGATTGTAATTCGCAAGATAAATATAATAATTTTGCAGAAAATCATTGGTCTGTCCAAAGGTCAACACATTCTCCATCGTTCTCCATATTCCATATACGTTGGTTTCGTTGTCCCTTTCATTCATCAGAACGTTCAGTTCCTGATTAACTGCAAGCTGTCGGGTGAAGCCCTCCACTTCCGCCATGCGGCCCTCCAATATTTCCTGGCTTTTCTGGAGTTGGGTAACACTATTCTCAATGGAAATGGACTGTGTTACGGAGATGGAAGTTAGATAAGACATATAACCGCCAATGCTGGGTATAACCAAAATGATCACGTAGGAAATTAAAAATTTACGAAAAACATTGGAATATTTAATGGGTAACCCTCCTCCCCCTCCTTGAGGTATTGGTAGCGTTATCAAAGATAATAATATTTTCCGGGTTAGTCAATTGTTTTATCTCATTCTTCAATCGTGTTTCATTCGGGAATGAATAAAAGGCAACGATAAAAAGACGATTATCATTGCTTTTTTTAACATTTCCGAAGTTCTTTGGTTTGAGATGATAACTCCTTATCATTCAGAAAAAAGGGGCCGAGATGGCCCCCCAATCCTAGTTTACATCATTTCTTCTTTGGTTCTTCCACCTCTGATCGGGCTTTTACAACCTGATCGACGGATGCTGCTTCAACATCGCCAAAGGCCCAGTGTGTGGAAGGAACATCCTTCCACTGTGGCTGCGAAACGTTCGTGAGCGGTGCTCTGCCCAAAGCTCTGTTGATTGCTACAACGGCTTCCGCTCTTGTCAATAAAGCATTCGGGCGAAAAGTTCCATCTTTATAGCCTTTCAGAATGCCTGCGCTTTGCGCTTTCAAAATGGCTTCCTTGGCCCAGTGGCTGCTGATATCAGAAAATCCATCGCCTGAATGCTCGGAATCCGGACCGAGAAGGGCTACGAGAGTGGCCATCTCCGCACGAGTCAATGGCTGATTTGGCTTAAACGTCCCATCCTTATAACCATTCATCAACCCCATCTTGCTTACCTTAGCAATGCCGTCGGCTCCCCAATATTCTGACTTAACGTCACTGAATACAACAGCAGATCCTGTGCCTTCTTTCTCAGATACCATTGCGAGTATGGTTGCCATCTCTGCACGGGTGAGCTTGTTATCCGGCTTGAACAACCCGCCCGGATATCCTTGAATATACGCCTTGTACGGAATATCTTGACCACCCTCTGTTCCTGTTGTCCCGTCTGTATTTCCAGATTCAGGAGCTGGCGCAGGCACAGAAGTGTCTGAAGGCTGGACGACTGGAGTCGATGGTCCACTTGGATTGGATGGACCACCTGGATTCGACGGATTCGTTGGTTCACCGTTTCCAGTAGGGACAATAAACTTCAGTTGATCGGCCAGCATGAGCTCACCGGATTTCTTCACAGCTTTGAGTGTATGCTGGCCTTTTGCCAGTCCTGAAATGCTATAAATCTCCTGCTGAATCTGCCGGCTTGGACTGTAGGCGTTCACGGTCTGCACCAGCTGTCCGTCTACATAAATGTCCACTTCGCCCTGTTCTGGTCCAGTCGGTGTAATCATACTTATTCCAGTGCCCTTGAAGGCGTATTCGAAAGAATCCCCGTCCACCACCGTGGAATGCACATCATTGAGATAATCACCGCCGAAGGCAAAGCTGAGGTTCAGCGTCCCCACTGACTGCGCAGCAAGATACGATTTTTTCAGTGTAACTCGGTTCCCTGCAACTGTATAATCGGACCCCGGAACCAGATCAAGTGATCCGTTAGTAATACCACTGAAGCTTTCCACCTGTTGCAGCAGCGTCACATCAATGTCCGTCTGAGCGGAAGCTGACTTTTCGAAATCCGCGGTTACCGGATTAATTAGATTCGGAAGCTCAACTTTGAGCATATCGAGCAGCATGTACTCCCCCGATTTCTTCACTGCCTTGAGCGTGTGCTGCCCATCCGGCAGCCCCGATATGCTGTACAGGTTCTGCTGTGCCAGCCGACCGTTACGATGGGCGCTGACTGTTTCCTTGAATTGGTCGTCAACATAGATATCCATGTCTCCCTGTGACTGGTCAACCTCCGTAAATAACTGGATCCCCGTTCCCTTGAAGGTGTATTCAAAAGAATCATCGTTTTTTTCGGTATACTGCACATCGTCCTTATAGTCACCCAAACCTCTGCCAGTGCTTCGTGACCAGGAGCCGTTGTACTTGATTGCCGGATCGTCGTTATTGATCATTATAAATCGAATGCCCGTAGTATCGCTGATCCTTATTGCCAAAGACTGGGGATCACCCGCGCTAAAGATTACGTTTAGACTCGTTGTCCCTATAGGCAGCTGCGTGAGGTACTGCTTCCTGATAGTCAGCTTGTCATTGACCACCGTGTAGTCGTCATCACTGAGCAGCACCCCGTCATTTTCAACGCCGGTCAGCATATTGCCGTTCAAGGACAGCCTCACGGTGACATCCTTCTGTTGCTCCGTCTCCTTGTCAAAGTTTGCAGAGGTCGGACTAATGGTGCTGTTCTGCCCTCCATGAGGAATTTCCATGGTTACTCTAAGCGCATCCAGCAACATATACTGGCCCGAGCCCTTGACCACCTTCAAGGTATGTGGGCCGTTGTCCAAATCAAGTTTGCTGTACAAAACCTGCTGGACTTCCCTTTCTCCACTGGTATAGGCGTTTACAGTTTCAGGTGCTCCATTATCGAGGGTGACAATCATGTCTCCTTGGTCTTTATCCTTCTCCGTCAGCAGTTCAATGCCTGTGCCCGTGAAACTATACTCAAAATAATCGCCGTCTTTTTCAGTAAAATGCACATCGCCATTGTAATCACCGTAACTTCTGCCGGTATTGGAGTTCCATGAGCCCGTGTATTTAATACTGCTGTCATCATCATTAATGTAGACCTCATTGGTAACAGTGGCATCTTCCACGGAGATTGAATTTGCAGCATTGTCAGCTTCAGCGTCCAAGGCACCCCCTTGACTGCTATTCGCTGGACCAGTGCCAGAGGAATCCGTAATCCCTATGCTCAGATCCTGTCTCCCATCTGTCTGCTCCTTGCCCCCGTTGCGCTGCCAATCCCCGCTATAGAGCATGCCTGTATCATCGTCATTGACGGCTGATGTGCCGTTCAGTGCGGTTACTTTAAGCATCCGGGAAGCATGGGGTTCTAGCACGCCGCCACTGAATTCATGATTAAAATTCCCCAGCTCGGAATGGCTCCAGAGATCACGGACAGAAGCCGGACCGTTGAGGCCAAGATCGCTCCATTTGACTTTAACCTCCGCACTCTGGTCGCCCAAATTGAACAAGGCTACACTGTAAGTACCATCTCCGTTATTGGCAAACCAAACCTGCTGCTTGGTCTCCATGGAAACCGGATGGCCTGGACGTCCGGCCTGATTGACGGCAATGACTTCGTCATTCGTAAGCAATTCCAATCCATAGCTGTCCAGCCTTGTTAAATCATCACCTGTATAAAGCGGTGCTGAAGAGATAGACCAGAAGGTCGTGGCCGTTTGCCGCTCAACCTTGGTCAGACCATCCATCGAGCCATTCCCGACATTCAGTGAATCGAAGTCGTTCCAGCCTCCGGGACCTGCATCCCGCCACCAGAGGGCAGCGATGGGGAACAAGCGGGAAATACTCGACCATTCGGTCAATCCCTTACTGCTGTCGTAAGCTTCAACGTCCCAGTCGATCCTCCAGCCGTTTGCATACTTTTTCCAGAAGTCCACGTAATTGTGATCAAGCGCCCAGGAAAGCTCAAACCAGATGTTATTTCTGTCCAGGGCTTTGGACCATGCCTCCACATCACCACGTGCATCCCGGCTCAGATTATTGATTCCCGATCCTGGCGTCACACTGTCGAATTTGACAAAGTTGATACCCCACTCGCCAAGAAGATCCGCGATGGAGTCAATGTACTTCTGTGAGCAAGGGTTCGAAAAATCAATTTTGTACGTGTACGAATCCCAAGCATCCATAACAACGAGCGGTTTTACTGCAATATCTTGCATACGACATGCCCCGCCCGACCCATAAACCTCAAGATTTTTATCATAGGCGGTGATTGATAATCCCGGAATCAGATAGATTCCGATCTTCTGTCCGTTATTATGGACGTAATCAATGACCTCCTGAAATCCATTTGGATAAAGAACAGTACTCGGAATAGGACGGCCGTATTCATCTTCGTCACCGTTCCAGCCAGCATCAATATTAATGTATTCATATCCATGGGCTTGCAGCTTCTCACGCATGGCGTCCGATTGCTTCTTTATACTCTCGGCCGATGTCCAGTTACCCGGCCCGTCATATACCTGCATGCTGTAACTGCTCCAACCCATATACGGCTTTTGGGCCAGACTCTTATCTGCTGCTTGTGCCACATTACCTGTCGTTCCCATAATCCCGAACTGCACCGCCGCAATCATAAATACCATGAAACACATTGCCATCCTTTTTCCGATTCGTTTCAAATTATCCCTACCCCCTCTGAATTTGGTCATTCAAATTCCTGTTGATAGCGCTTCCACACGAGAAGAGAATAGTGGATGAGGCATTCCCAAGATAGGTACAATTCGGTATTTTACGTACAATTAACCTGAAATATAGGGGCAAACCGTCGCAGAACAAACATATTTCCATTAATGGATAAATAAACAAATGGAAACTTCATTTTTGCTCAAGCCGAGGGAATGGGTTGAAAAGAATCAGGAAAAGCAAAGATCAAAATCTGTAAACAAATAAAAAAGGTTCCTAGAGTGGCAGCAATGCCATTCTAGGAACCTTTTTAGTGTTACATATGATGCGGTCGAGAGGACTCGAACCTCCACGGGGGTTAGCCCACACGGACCTGAACCGTGCGCGTCTGCCAATTCCGCCACGACCGCGTATGTCTTATCTCCGAGAAATTATATCGCGGCGACAAGAGATAATATATCATGTGCAGGTAATTAGTGTCAACAAAAAAAATATAATTTCGCCTTCAATGATAAAGCTTTTTATAAATTATATCTTTGAAGGCCAGTTGCCATACCAGGCATACCCGCCTCTTCTTTCCTTATCGATATCGCTGAGTTTGTATTTCACAACCCCATCACGTCCTACGAAGATCGGTTTATCCGTTCCAATTTCGTAAAAACGTGCCCAAATTGGCGATGCACCTGAATCAGCTACGAGTTTGCTATCTCCGTTTTCTCTGACATACTTGTATCCTGTAATTTTCACGTTGTTGAACCAGGCTTCTGCCGCTTGAATGGAAGCCTTAATTTTCGAGTTCGACGGTCTTGTTTTCAAAAACTTTACAATCGTACTGCTCTCTCCAGCACTTAGAGAAGGCACTTCATATATCCTTGCTCCTGCAGGTTTTAGGGAGCTGGAATCATGCTGCTGTCCCCATGCAGTCAGTTTACCATTTGCTACAACCTGTGTATTGAGAATAGCATCTACACCTTTGGCAACTGATTTTTTACTGCGATCCGCAAGAGAGCTGTCGATGAATGAGAAATCACCTTTACGTGCACCTACTTCATCCAGCATGTACATGACATTAATCATGGCATCGTCGTTGAAGGTAATGTGTTTGTGATAGCCTGAGCTCTGGTATACTTGTGGCCATCCTCCATTGGAGTACTGCATATTTAACAAAAAGTTGATTCCTTTGATGGCAGCAGCCGAATATCGCGGATCATTTGTCTTTTTAAATTCCTTGGCTAATCTTCTAATTTCTGAGTATGTAGCTTTATTATCAATCGTAGATTTGGCCCACTCACCACTTGTTTCTTTGTAATCCTTCTTCCATCCCCCGTCAGGACGTTGATTCTTCAAAATATCTGAGATACTTGCTGTCGTTCCAGATGCGTCTGCAGCAGATACCTTAGCAGCAGGCTGAAATACCATTCCGACAACAGAGAAAATCATTGTACATGCCATTACCAAAGATGCAAACCTTGCTTGTGCCTTCAACATCGTTTAGAACACTCCCCAATTCATTTTCTGCAAACTGTTTTCCTTGAGCGTCTCCCCTCCTTATATTTGTTTTTAAACTCAAACTATTTCTTTTCATCCAATAAGTGGATTATACAAAAAGAATTCTATGCAAAACAATGAATTTTGTCAATAATTGCAACAATATGTAACAAATTCTTTGTCTTAACCTATAGGTATCGTCTAATCGAAATGTGAGAAAGCCAATAAATTATCCAATTTTTCTCCATTTGAAACAGTAGTTACTTTTTTGTCATCTATTAAAACCCAATATTCGAGTTATTTCTACATAAATAGCGATAATTCCGTTAACATTGAGATGATAAGAAGTGTTCAAAATCGGTTTGACATTTTCGCATTTATGCAATATAGTTTCAAAAGGTTACAAAAACTTAATTATTCATTTGCCGAGTTTCATGTTTGAAAACGGGGGAACCATTTTGGGTGAATTATTCTTATACATAGGAAATATAGGGAACCTTCTACCGAACCCTTAGCTAACTCCGTAGGCATCGAAGGGAGAACAAAAATTTTGAAAAAGCTTATCATCTCCATTTTTGGAGCAGCAGTTCTATTTACATCCGGTGCAGCAAGCACAGAGGCAAGCAGTATTAACACCGTCGTTAACAACATGACTGGCATACCTTACAAATGGGGCGGCACAACAATGGCCGGATTTGATTGCTCTGGATTTATGAGATATATTTTCAACAAATATAGCATTGAATTACCACGCACTTCCCAGCAACAAGCTAAGGCCGGAACTCCGGTATCCAAAGCTAATCTGCGTACTGGTGACATGGTATTCTTTAATACGATGGGCAATGGCATTTCACATACAGGTGTATATATCGGGGGCGGACAGTTCGCTCATGCTTCAAGCAGCAAGGGTGTCAGCATCACACAATTATCCAATCCTTACTTCAACGATCGTTACGTAACAGCACGCCGGGTAACAGGACAATTTATGTATAACAAAATGCTGGGTAAAATATAAGTTTGATTTGATATAGCGCAAAGAGGAGGCTCCGGGTGAATCCGGGACCTCCTCTTTGTTTGGGGCTTTTGTTTACAAATCCGGTGTGCTGTAGACTTCTATACTTAATGTAAAGCCTTCTGTACTCTCATTGCACCCTGAGACAGCGCATGGCCTCCGCCTACCGCTCCAGCCACAGCAACCGTCTCCATAATCTCCTGATCGGTCGCTCCTTTGGCACGTGCCTCTTCCACATGGTAAAACGTACATACCTCATTGTTCGCAAACAGTCCAATACCCAGCGCAATCAGCTGTTTGGTCTTGGCATCAATCGCCCCTGCCTGAAAGCATTCTCCAGTGAACTCATGATAAGACTTCACCACTGCTGGTAGCACATCGCTTAATTCACCAATCTGATCTTTATAGGCATGAACCTTATCATTCATCAGTGTCATGGTTACCGCACATCCTCTCGGCTGATATGTTACAAGCTCTCACTGTACCTATCTTCTCTCCCGAGAGGTGTAATTATGCCAAAACATCCATGGTAAATGAACCTAAATAGGCATGTCCTATTCTTCGAGCAGGCTCTCGCGTGGTTCGCTGAACAATTGATATCGGTAATTCCGATCAAGCTTGACCACACGACGATTCTGACGGCGAATGAGTACCTGCTCCCCGTCCCAAGCCACTACAATACCTGTCACATCATTGGACTGAATCTCGTCCCGTACTACCCTTACTTTTTCACCCGATAAACGCAGTGCATCCAATTGTGCATCACTGATCATATTTATGGCGCCTACTTTCCCAAAAAAATTATTTACAAAAAGAGACCTAAATGAAAAGTCATTTAGGTCTCACGTGACTGTATTGGACTGTCATGTCATTCGAAAGTATGTCCCGACTGAAAGTTACCGCTGCGCGTGCTCCTTGCTGTCGTTCTTCTCAAACCAAAAATCAAGCACTTTGGCGGACATCACACGTTCTTCAAGGTACTCCACTTGATGCGGTGTAAATTGTTCTTTCCAAGCGAAGGACAACTCTTCGCACAAGCCTACAATCGTCAGCAATTCTGACCAGGCAACGTAGCGTTTGTACCAGAAAAATTGAGGATGTTCAATCATATAGGGATAAAGGTCATCGAATTCCGTATGTTTACAATCCAGGGCACGCTCAAAATGTACTTTCGATTCCGCCAGCTTATCAATAAAAAATTGTTCTGTTGCCGGTTGGTTACCCATGGTGTTGCCTCCTCTCCCTAACATAACCCCATTATAAATGAAATCAGCGGTCATGCAAAGGCATTGTTATAAAAATAGGCACTTTTTCCTTTAAAAAGTCACAATTCGTTATCGTCAAATTGCACGGTGCCATCGTTCAGTGAACGAATGCGCACCAACGCTTCAACCGGGATACCCTGCTCACGAATAGTGCGCGCTCCGGCCTGAAAACATTTTTCGACCACGACACCGAATCCGACCAGTTCCGCACCCGAACGTTCGATAATTTTGATGACACCACGAGCGGCATCGCCATTCGCAATGATATCGTCAATAAACAAAATACGGTCATTCTCATGAATATATTCACGGGACACCATAATATCTGTTACGATCCCTTTCGTAAAAGAAGGTACTCTTTCACAGTAGGCGTCGGGGTCAGCCAAAAGTGTTTTTTTGCGACGGGCAAATACCAGAGGAACACCCAGTTCATGTGCGGCAGCAAAGGCGACCGGAATCCCGGAAGACTCCACTGTAATGACCCGAGTTACACCACTCTCACGAAAACGAGCGGCAAATTCACGTCCCATTTCCATCGTCAATGCAGGATCAATCTGGTGATTCAGCAGACCATCCAGCTTCAGCACCTGATCTGACATGACTACACCTTCTTGTAAAATTCGTTGTTTCAATACTTCCATAATTTGACCTCCCAAGCCTATCCTATGACGTAAAAGTATCATAGATCCGGCTATCAGTTCAAGCGAAATTGCCTTTGCTCTTGTCCAGAGCATAGAAATGACCCTATGTCACACTTCAATTGTCATGACTTTGATGGGTCAAGCATACCTTGTACCATGGCACCCGCATGTCCAAACTATTCAGGGGCCTGAGAGGGGAAACGCATGAAACAGGCATTTCGGGTGCTGCAGATCGCATTTACATACATTGGAACGGTAGTAGGAGCCGGCTTTGCAACAGGACAGGAGATATTGCAGTTTTTTACCCAGTATGGCAAATGGGCCACCATTACCATTGGCTTATCGACCATGCTCTTTGTCTGGTTAGGTACAAAAATGATGCTGATTGCCCATGATACCGGCTCGCGCTCATACGAAGATCTCAACAAGCATCTATTCGGTCATAAAGCAGGAAACTGGATTACCTGGGTTACTCTTCTTATTCTCATCGGAGTAAACAGTGTCATGCTGGCCGGAGCAGGGTCGGTCTTTGTAGAGCATCTGGGGCTTCATTACCAGACCGGACTGATTGTTACCCTTATCGGTACATATCTGCTGCTTGGACGGGGCATTCAGGCTATTCTGCAAATGAACAGTATCGTAGTGCCAATGATGCTCCTGCTCTCTCTGCTTATGATCACCAGCACCATACATCATCCCGGCGCAAACCGATTTATTACATTAACCACGGACAGCAATCCAATCCAGGTCTGGTTATCTCCTCTGTTGTATACTTCATTCAACCTGGCACTTGCCCAAGCTGTTCTTGTTCCGGTGGGGAATCAGATTCGCAGCCGAAAGGTACTGAAATGGGGCGGCGTTCTGGGCGGGATTGGTGTAGGATTCATGCTTATGGCAGCCCACTTCGCCATGTCAGCCCAGATGCCTGGCATCACGCAATTTGAAATTCCAATGGGCAGCATTGCCTTTCAACTTGGATGGGTAGTCCAGTCTATCTATGTATCCCTGATTTTTATGGAAATCTTCAGTACATTTGTAGCCGATATTTATGGAATGACCCTCCAACTCAGACAGCATGTCCACGTACATCCCAAACTAATCATACTGGCCATCATGCTGCTATGTTATTCGCTTAGCCAGTTTGGGTTCAGCTCCCTGCTCTCTATCCTTTACCCCATTTTCGGCAGTTTGGCACTGGTCTGGGGTGCAAAATTAGTAATGGATCGATGGGGAAGCTTTCGAGGTCGTAACAAACACCTATAACAACGTATTTTTGTTGCGAAGCATCATTTCCCTAAACATAAAAAAAGCCGCTGGCACACAGCGGCTTCCTTCTTTTCCCTTTCCAGAAGTTAAAACTGGCTCGAGAATTGCAAATACATTTTTTTCAGTTCATTGACCGATCTGCCCAAAGAGTAATGGGTTTTGGCCTTCTCGCATGCCGAACGAGCGAGCTCATAACGGTACGCCGGGTCAACCATCACCTTCTCCAGCGCTTCTGCCAGTGCAGACGGATCTTCTGAAGGCACCAGCAAGCCGTTACTGCCGTTCTCGATCTGTTCGGGTATGCCGCCAACATCTGTACCTACAAGGGCAAGACAGCTAAGCGCTGCTTCCGCGAAAACAGACCCGAACGCCTCCGCCCGCGAAGGAAGTACAAAGATATCAAAAAATGGCATGAATTCCTCAGGGTGCAGCGTGTAACCATAAAAAATAGTCTCATTATAAATGCCCAGCCGCTGGGCCAATTCTTCCAAGTCTGGACGGATCGGTCCGTCCCCAATAATATGAAGCACATAATCATGTCCCCGGGCTTTCAGTTCGGCACAGGCTTTGAACAGAATATCCAGCCCTTTCGCCGGAACCAGACGGCATACCGTGACCAGCTGTGGTATCGCATTCTCATGGGGAATTGGCTTAAACCTTTTCTCATCAAAACCATTCGGAATCACACCGATAACTTCGGGGTGCTGTACATAAGGCGCCAGATAACGACGGAAAGAATCCGATACTGTTAACAACCGCTCTGCCTGGTGCTCCAGCTCACCATAGATGGCCAGCAGGAATTGATGCTCCGGTCCGTTCGGCTCAATGCGTCCATTCAGTATCAGCTCTCGCTCATAACTGGAGTGGATCGTTTGAATGAGAGGAACATCCGGGAAAACCTTCTTCATTGCAAGCCCCGCAATAGGATGATGGGCATGAATCAGATCGTAAGGCTTCTGAATACGCAGCTTGGTCCACCACAAATAATCCCGGTAGGTTTGCATATATTTTTGCACGACAGGACTATCCTGATATTGGGTCCAATCGAACGTCTCAAACTGGATATCTTCCCTGCCCTTGTTGCGAATTCGCTTAGGCAACGAGAACAGATCCATCTCCCACCTCGGGGTTGTAAACCTCTCTTGCATATACGGAATCATAGAGGATACACCTCCGGGCTGCTCCGGAGGAAAGAAAAGCGCCTGCAGCAATCTCACCGTTAGTTTCCCCCTTTCTAGCATAAATCTTTTCATTACATCTTCAATCATGATATATCAGAACATATGTTCAGTAAAGGTACAAAATGAGATTTCTTATCACTCGCTCATTTACAGCCGAATAATAGAATTCATTTCAATATCAATTGTACCATGTTGCATCTGACGCTGACGATATTACGAGTACTGTTAGGTACTGGGGGGCAATTCCAATGGAAATCATCGCTCTCTGTCTGCCTTTATTCTACTATACGTTATCTTATTCATCTTGTTTGAGCGTACGCCCTCACTTCGGAGTCGTATATACAACATATTCAGAAGATGCTCGGCTAAGAAGCGGATGTATGATTTTGAAAGTTAAGCCTCTTTTGCCGACATACAAATGAAAGCCAGTGAGCAATGGTAGCCCCCGGCTTTTTGAATGTACTTCTTATGTTTGAATACAGCGTTTATACAGACAAGTGTGTGACCGCCTTCTCGTACGTACTGAAGCCGTCTGTCTCTCCCACAAAGGTATAGTCGTTACGCCCATAGAATGCGTTCAATGTCGCGTTCTCGGCTCCGCAATCCAATCGGACAATATGTTTGTCCTCAAACTGTATCCCGCTGCTGGACCATTGCAAAATCGCCCTTCCCAATCCACTCTGGGCGTACTTTCTGCGAATGGCTAATCGGTGCAGATAAAGTGCACCATCCCCGGCATGCGCTTTGCTTCCCCATAAGTGCACATCCCATGCACTTGGCTGGCTCATCAAAATAACCATGCCAGCTACGTCAGAACCCTTTTTAAATACAAATACGTCGCCACGCTGAATAGCCTCCGCCGTATTATGAGAATCCTCACCTTTTAACAACGCATTCCATTGAGAAGAGCCCTGGCTCCGCAACCACTCGGCTGTTTCCATGAGCAGGGACATCACATCCTCCGTGTCTTCCGGCTGAGCCTGCAATGCCTTAAATTCATCATTGATGTAGTCTGTTGTGATACTGAATGAGTGCTTCATGATTCTCCTCCACTTCCAGGTCTCTCTTAAACTAATGGTACTATACCGGGAAATGGCTTGTTCGTCAAAAAGAAAACAAAAAAGGCAAGAGGCTGTGCCTCTTACCCTTCAATCTTCGCTTCATCGATAATTTGATTACGGTATAACATCGTGAGATGTAATGTATCAAACTCAAGCTCTTTGTCCAGCTCTCGCATCAGAACTTCAACCAGACTCTTTCGCTGAACACTTGTGCCGGGTACCTGATAATCAATATAGCCTGACAAATCCGCTTCTGAGGTATCAATCGTTGCTGTGCCTACAGGTAACCCTCCGCGTTCTTGTAGAAACAGTTCATATACCCGAAACTCCCGATCTTTGCGCACCAACATGACATAACAGGCTTCTTCAGCAGCTTCAATCTCTTCGAGATCTTCTTCGGACTCTATCTCATCCTCATCCGCAAAATCCCGGTGCACCCATTCCGCCGATTCCATCTCCTGCCCCTGATGCCACATGCGGATTGTAATCGTATCGATGATTTCTTCATCCAGCTCTCGTACCAGCAGCTCGGCAGCCGCATCCTGATAATTCTCTGCCGGTTCATCATACCAATGGATCTCACCCTGCACATCAGCGCCATATTGTTTCAGGGAGGCTTCAGCCAGTTCCTGTCCATTGGCGTCATTAAATACATAGGTAGATATGCTGCGTCCGGCGCTTACCAGCTCCATTTCAAGCAAATGTTCCGGGTCTTCATATGTAAATGATTCGGCTTGTGAGCCAGGAATGACGTGTACTTCATTTACACCAGCCCGATCATTCTGTCCATCGTGACTGTAGCTATCTTCAGACCGTGACGACTGATTGAACATATCCGTTTGAGACTCTGACTTCTGTAACACAGAATACAGTGTACCGCAGCTTACAAGCACTTCATACTCAGCAGCACTTACCGCATCCGCGAGAGAACGAATATATTCGTGCACCTGCTCCACAATATATTGTTCTGTCTCGTCAGGTAGCGAATTCTGCTCAATCTGAAGGCTGCCGGATACCCGATCCCCTTCCCTGAATACAAGCAGCAGCGAACCCATATATTGACCGCCCACCATAATATCCTGTACTTCGCCACCTGATGTTCGAAGATCAGGAATCAGCTCTACTTTCAGTTCCATGCACCTGTCCTCCTCGGTTCCTAACGTTATTCTATTAGGTTACCCTTGAGAGCGACAGTTTATAAGATACAACGCTATTCAGATTTTAAGAGCGAACTATTAGACGGACAACACATATTTTTGGATAGCGTGGGCCACACCCTGATCGTTGTTCGAAAGTGTAACCTCATCCGCAGCTGCCTTGACTTCTTCCGGGGAATTGTCCATCGCAACCCCTTTGCCTGCAAAGGTCAACATGGTGATGTCATTGTAGTAGTTACCTACCGCCATGATCTCGGAAGGCAGAATTCCTTTTGCTTCGGCTAGTCTTTTTAGAGCTGCACCTTTGGAGGCTTCTGGATGCATCAGATCAATGAAAAAATCACCGCTACGCGTCATATAATATGGAAGATTCCAGGTGGACCACTCCTGTTGCACTGCATTCATCTGCTCGATGGATCCAAACGCTGTGAATTTCGCAAGTGGCTCTGTCATATCCGCCCATTGCGGCAGCTTTAATGGCTCTGCCATGAAGTTTTGATACATTTCGCGTACCTGCAACTCCAAACCTTCGGGCTGATCCACATAGAGTCCAAACGCCGTGTTGATGTCAAAATGTACACCTTGCGCACGGCAGTAAGATATAAAAGGCTCCAGCCCCTGTCCATCCATGGCAAAATGGTGCACCACTTCACGAGTCTGAACCTGTGCAGTTACTGCCCCATTATGTGTAATGACATATCCGTCAAGTCCCATCTGCTCCATAAACGGGATCGTGTTCGCAGGACCTCTGCCTGAACACAGAACAATCTCAGCTCCCTGACGGGAAGCACGAATTAAGGTCTCTTGCGTCAATTCGGTAAGTTCATGATGATCATTAAGCAGCGTTCCATCGACATCCAGTGCGATTAATTTAATTGTCATTGTCTTCATTCCTTATCTGTAAAAGAGTCGCACCCACCCAAACCCTCCCTTCCGAGGGAGGGCCCCAGAGGGCTCTGCCCTCTGGACTCCCGTCTCGTTTACCGGCGGCGGTTTCGATCTTGCTATGTGACGGGTGGCGTGGGAGCGCTTGTTGTCGGGTCCTCCGCTTGACAGCGGCGGTCCCGCCCAAGCTCAAGCGGGACCATTACGGGCAGGGCTTCGCCTTCTGCCCGGCTCTCTGCTCCGCTTCGCGAAGGACGGGAGCTGACGCACCTTTGGCGCGGTGGGCAAGGCTTCGTACACTGCCCAGACTCCTTGCTTCGCTTCGCGAAGCAGGGAACTATTACTTCCGCAAACGTTCTAACTCGTCAGCGGTTAATTCGCGATAACTGCCAATTTCAAGATTGGCATCCAGCTCCAGGTCACCCATGGCAACACGTTTCAGATAAACCACACGTTTGCCAACAGCCTGGAACATTCTCTTCACCTGGTGGAACTTGCCCTCATGAATGATCAATGAAATGGAAGAAAACACGCCCTCTTCCGTTTCCTCACGATCCAGCACAGTCAGTTCCGCAGGCAACGTCTCATATCCATCATCCAGCTGAATGCCGGCTTTGAATTTTTCAATATCTTCTTCTTCAACATTTCCCAGCACACGGGCTTCATACGTCTTGGGCACATGTTTGCGCGGGGACAACAGATCATGGGCAAGTGACCCATCATTCGTTAGAATGAGCAGGCCCTCGGTATCTTTGTCGAGTCGTCCCACAGGGAACGGATCGAAGACACGCTCCTCTTTACGCAGCAGATCAATCACCGTTTTATCCCGATTATCTTCGGTTGCAGACACCACGCCAGGTGGTTTGTGAAGCATCAGGTAGATCATTTCACGATACACAATCCGCTCTCCGTCAGCTTCAATTACGTTTACGTCTGGATTAACCTGCACACCGCTGTCTTTCACCGGTTTACCGTCCACACGGATTCTGCCCTGTTTTACCATCTTTTTGAGCTCACTTCGTGACCCCACGCCCATATGACTCAATATTTTATCCAGACGCAGCGTTTGTTTGCCTTTTCCACTCATACCGATGTCCACCTCCAGCCTGCCGGATATTCATTTTTCAGTACACCATCCAGCCATTTCCCCCAGCCAGCCGCAAATCCGTCCACACACACCAACACATAACCTTTGGCCGCCGTATCTGCTTGACGTTCAACTCGTGATTCTTCGATGTTCAACGTCTCTCCTTTGAGATACCTTACTGCTTCACCGTCTGCGGAAGATAGGTTAACGGATCTCTGGGCTTCGGCTGCATTCAAAGCGCATGCAAGCGGATGAGAGGGCACAAATCGCCCATTCTTTACGGTACCCATAAACCACCCTGGTCGAATAACCTTGAGCCCTTCCAGACGGGCAGCACCCACAGAAGATTGATACACTCGATCGCCATAATACACCGTTTCTCCAGCAAGCTCGATTTCCAGATTTTCTTGTACAAATTGAGCATACACCGTTCCTGGATCGACATTTGCCTGGTCGGTTCCTCGTCCCTGAGCCCGTTCGTTTTTGCGACCACCACGTTCGTTTCCTGTGCCCTGTTTTCCCTGAGCCTTACCACCACGGGTATGCTTATCATCGCGTTCTCTAGATTCGGTTCTCATTAGACGTTCCCGTTTCCGCTCTTCTTTACTGATTGGTGCAGATACACGGATAAATGGTTCTACCAATTCACTTGGTTCGGTGAAATCTGCGCCCACTGCCTGTCCATTTTGTAAAACGCTGCCCTCTTCTTGATTTCCGTCTTCTTCGATAAGAGATTCCGCACGATGCTGCAATACAGCAACATAATGTCCCTCCCCCTCCAAGAGATGAGGCCACAACCTCGCAGTGCCGCGCGTTTGGTCCAGCACAGATTCCGTCTCTTCTGCTTTTTCGGGCAACATCTGCCGCACCCATTCCGGACGTCCTGGCGCAAATCCTGCACTTTCCGGGATGTCATTCACCACAAAATCAGGATTGATGTTCAGGAATTCCGCTATCATCGCTTCATTTTCCTCTGGTGCAAATGTACATGTGGAATATACGATGGTACCCCCTGGAGCAAGCAGTTTGGCCGCAGTCTCCAGAATATCGCGCTGCATCAGCACACATTTTTCCACCGAATGATTTTCCCAGGATTTCACCATGTCCTCATCTTTGCGGAACATGCCCTCACCCGAGCAAGGCGCGTCGATTAACACTTTATCAAAATAATGAGAAAATGCACTCGCAATCCGTTCCGGTGATTCATTTAATACAACAGCATTGCGTACCCCATACAATTCCACGTTTTTGGCGAGGGCTTTCGTACGTTCCCCATGGATATCATTTGTAACAAGTACACCTTTCCCCTGAAGCTTGGCTGCGATCTGGGTTGTTTTCCCGCCAGGAGCCGCACATAGATCCAGCACACGTTCCCCGGGTTTCACATTCAATAATTCAACTGGGGCCATGGCGCTTGGTTCCTGGATATAATACAAACCCGCATGATAATAAGGATGTAACCCCGGCTTAACCCCGTGAGGCACATAAAAACCCGTTCCGCACCACGGAATGGGTCGCATATCAAATGGAGCAATTTCCTTGAATTTTTCCAGCGATATTTTTAACGTATTCACTCTCAGCCCCGCATGTGGCGACTGCTCATAAGATTTCATAAATTGTTCAAATTCATCGCCTAACAAGCTTTTCATTCGCTCGGCAAATATCGAAGGCAGCTGTACAGCCATAATTCCACTCATCCTGTCTTGTTAAAATTGCATATAGTTCTATGTTATCATATCAGGGCATTGCTTTCCTATTGCTTCATACATCATATATATTCCACTACAGCGTGTAATGTAGTATAATGGCAAGTAGATTGATTGATGTGCAAAAATTCGGGTGTTTATGCATATTATCCCATCTTGTATTTTTGCCAAAACTATATTTCGATATGATCGATGGGGGATGTCTTAATGAAATCCAAGAAGAAAAAGAAAAGCGCTGCGATCCTTATTTTCCTGGGTATTTTCGTCGTTTTGATTGCAGCACTTGTCCTGGTGAACCAGCAATCCAAGAAACAAATGGACGCCGTGGGGAATGCTTATGGCATCGCCGCCTCCAAGCTTAATCCCGCAACACGCGAATTGCTGGACGATCCGAACTACCAACAAATCATTTTGCCTGATGATCTGAAAGCCAGAATTGATAACAAAGACAGCTTCTTTGTATATTTCTTCGCCTCCGACTGCTCACACTGCCGTGCGACAACACCTCAGTTGATGCCACTGGTCGATGAGGAAGGTATTCAACTGCCTCAGTTCAATCTGCGTGAATTCGATTCCGGTTGGACCGATTATAACATTGAGTACACACCAACTCTGGTATATTATCAGGATGGTGTTGAGAAAGACCGCATGGTTGGCGGGCTACAGGAAAATGGCAGTGCCAACGGTTATACACTGGATGACTACAAGCAATTTTTCGAGAAATATAAAGGCAGTACCACTCCATCAGCAAGCTAATCGTATAACTCTTCGTGGTTGCGATGGACCCGCATGGATTATATTGTCCTTTTCATGGACAAGCTCTGGAATCATTCCAACCTTTAATGATGTCCTTTAATATCGAACACCCCGGCCAATTCCTCTAGAGGAACGGTCGGGGTGTTTTTTAAAGATCATATGTCTGAGAACATGTTAATGATAAAGTGAATGATGTCTTTGTATTACAAGCTTACTCGCTCTGCAAGTTCTGCTCCTGCTGCAATGCTTTCATCTTCTCTTCATAGATTCGTCCACGTGTAGGACTCCGGCGTTGGGGAATATTAGGCTTCAGTTCAAGAGCACGTTCTCGAACCTCCTGCACCAGTACCTCATCCTGAATCTGAATATGCAAGTCTCTGTAAGGAAACTTCTGCGGCTCAGGACCCGAAAGTCCATGAACCAGCTCCTGTACTTCCTGCACCAACGGTCCAAGGGCAATACCTCGCGAAGTTTCCGGATATGACTTTAACAGATCTACCGAACTCTGTAACATCATGCGTCCTCCGCGAAGGTTATCATTCCTGAAATGATACAGCCCCACTGCAATCTGTAGCAATCCTTTGTACAGAGAATCTCGATCCCGTTCAAGCCACAGTTCTTCCAATACCTCATGGCATTCAAAGTAGTCCCGATCGCGATTGAAGTAGATCAGATAGTCAACATACAGCGGCTCATAGCTGCTCATCCGGGTTTTCGCCCTTTCTAGCCGCATTCAGAAGTGCTTTTACATCATCCAGAAGGTCTTTTAACCCTTCCATATCATGACGCTCCCAGCAGTCATTGAAGCGCTTTTGTGCCTCTATCGCTTCGTTCACGAGGTGGTAGAAATACAATTGATGTATGATGCTCAGCGTTCTTGATACAATATTGGAGTCATCTTCAAAGGCCTTTTGCGCCTCCAGAATTTGCAGACGGATCGCCGACATCTCATTATCGAGTACAAAAGCGGCTTCCGCCGTCTTTTTCAATCGTGCGCGCATATCATCCGGCAGACTCTCCCGAAACTTGTAACTAAGGGAGTGCTCGATCGTGGCCCAGAAGTTCATCGCCAGCGTCCGAATCTGAATCTCGGCCAGTACATTCTTCTGCCCAAGAGCCGTCTGAACAGGATACTCAATAATCATATGGAAACTGCGGTAGCCGCTTTCTTTGAAATTGGTGATATAATCTTTCTCGATTAATACCGTCAAATCCTTACGTCCACGTATATACTCGGCTACCCGCCGAATATCATCCACAAACTGGCACATAATGCGGATACCTGCAATATCCTCAATGCCTGTTTCCACCTGATCAAGCGGCACATTCAGGCGTCTGGATTTCTCCAGAATGCTGGATATTTTTTTGACACGACCGGTAACGAATTCGATCGGGGCGTATTCTTCCCTTTTCTTAAGCTCCGCCCGCATCGTTTTAAACTTAACTTTCAATTCCTCTACCGCTTGTTCATAAGGAAGTAAAAATGTACCCCAGTCTCTACCGTCCATGCTTATGCCTCCTGTCTCTATAGCTTCCCCTGTTCTTATCCATTATACATGATGTTAAGCGGGGGGAAGAGTCCCGTACGACATTACCCTCTTCCACGCTTCTAATTTCCAATCCGGGGAACTCCGAAACATTGCTTAACGATGCTCTGCACCGACAGCTTCCGAAATATGACTGTAACCGTCTTTGCGCAGCAATTCACGCAGTCCGGCATGAATGCGCCGGTTCACTTCAGGTCCTTCATAGATCAATGCCGTATATATTTCCACCAGGCTAGCCCCTGCTTTAATCTTTTCGTAAGCATCTTCGCTTGTGAAAATGCCCCCCGATCCGATGATTGGCAGTTTGCCTTCCGTCTGGCGATAGATTTGGCGAATGATTTCCGTGGAACGATCACGTAGCGGCTTGCCACTTAGTCCACCTGTCTCCTTGGCATGCTGATGAGACAGACCCTCACGGCTAATCGTTGTATTCGTTGCGATGATACCGGCAACTCCACTATCTGCAATGGTACTTACCATATATTCGAGCTCCTGGTCATTCACATCAGGTGCGATTTTGACCAGTACCGATTTAACGGAACCGCCCGCTCTCTTGCGCTGCGTCTCCATCTCATTCATCACAGCGGCAAGCAATTCCTTCAGTTCATTCCCATGTTGCAGATTACGCAAATCCGGTGTATTTGGTGAACTGATATTCACCACAAACAGGTCCGCATAATCGTATAGCGCTCGAATGCATTTTGCATAATCCAAATGCGCTTCTTCATTCGATGTCGCCTTATTTTTACCTATATTTACGGCCACTGGAATACGGCGCTCCGTGAGGCGTGCCAATTCACCCGCCATCGCTTCGGCTCCAAGGTTATTGAAGCCCATCCGGTTCACCAATGCCTCATCGGGAGGCAGGCGGAATAACCGTGGCTGGTCGTTACCTGGCTGTGCAAGCGGTGTGACTGTGCCCACTTCCATGAAGCCAAACCCGATGGAAGAAAAGCCCGTTACAGCCTGTCCGTTTTTGTCCAAACCAGCCGCAAGTCCTACAGGTGTAGGAAAATGACATCCAAACATATCCACAGCCAGATCCGATGTTTCACGCACGCCATACATGACACGCAAACCGGAAGGAACCGGGCGAATACTCCCCATTCCACTGAGGCCGCCGATAATTAGATGATGGGCCTGCTCAGGGTCCATTTTGAACAACAAGGGTTTAGCAAGACTTCTGTATAACAAATCACTCACTCCGTTCTGGTCCGGTACGCTGAAAAAACTGCTTTCCGTCTTTTTCATATGTAAAAAAACACTCTATACACAAGTCTATCCGTTTCTTCTTCAAAAGGAAAGTAGTTTGAGCATAGACAGAAGGAATCGTATTATGCAAAATGCTCACAAGAAATCCACCCGCCTACTGGAAATGGCGAGTTGAATTCTTTACAATGGGAGCATGGCTATATCTATATAGCCTTATTCCATGAAGGAGGAACAGCCCATGGCTCCCAAACGCAAACCACCTACTTTGCAGCAAAAGAAAGATGAGGTCAACCGGAAAGCCATTATCTGGACCGCAGCCAGCGTCGGTGGACTGATCATTATCATTGGTGCGCTTATTATTATCGCCAACCTGTAAATGCTTCAACCGACTGTTTCTGCATCTACATACCAATCCAGCATGGATTTTACGTTTTCTTCGGTCTGAATCACTTGGTTTATCGTTTAATTCAACCAATGATACGTCTTATTCGGATTATTTTGCTTGGGAACAAGTGTGTACCGGTAACGATCCTTCGCTTCTGGAACCATAGCTGTCTCTGGCAGCAGATCTTTCCCGATGCGTACCGGAGTTCCCCGAGGAGCAAGAGCAAATAGCTCTTCCACATCTTCAGTACTCATTCTCACACATCCAAGGGATTCATCCAGCCCGATACTGTTTGGCTCGTTGGTCCCATGGATGGCATAATTCGTGTCCGATAGCTGCATGCCCCTACTTCCAAATTCTCCGTTGGAGCGACCATTTGGATTTACAACCTTGTCTGAAATGACAAACGAACCCTCTGGAGTACGATCTCCGCCAAGCCCAACCTCGTAATTCCGAATAATGGTGTCGCCACTAATCAGCGCAAGCTTATGTCTGCTCTTGTCCACGATGATCTCGAGCCGATCCTGCAAAAAAGGCTTTCCGCCTAACGTATCCACAAATGCAGCGTTTTTGCCTTGCGGCAAATCTGAACCTTCACCTGTTCCCTTAGCTGCGTTTTTTTCTTTTCCCATTTGCCCTTGTTGATGCATGGCTAGTAGTGCCGGAAACATCCGGGTCATGCCAGGTGCAGTATCGCCCAGAATATTATTTGGAAACGGCTGGGCAAGTTGTGCTACACTTTTCGGCCAGCTACCGTTTTGTTTTTTATATGTAATCATTGCACTCGACAGAGCTGCAGCGGATTCCTGTTTGGCTGTCCAGGCTTGTGCCAGACGCTTGATCTCCGGTGATACTTCCGGCGGTTCACAGTTACACTGTTTGGCATCATAACTCTGTGCCGTTAATTTGCCACTGCTGTTTGTCTGAACGATGTATTTCACCGCCATATTTCGCTTCCATAATGTCCAGTTACCTGAGACCTGCATTCCAAGCACAGCCGATGTCTGCACTTTCGCACCAGAGCCTGACCATGCAGCTGCAAGTGCAGCCTCACCCTGGTCCCCTCCACCGAATGCTCCAGCTGTAAACACATTGGATTTTGCAACAAGAGCCAAATCTTCCATCGGGTTATTCCCTGATTCGCTATCCATGGAATCGTCCGTCGATTCCAACGCTGAAGCCAAAGCCTCGGCTGCATCCCGATTGAAACCAGGAGCGTCTGCAGGTGGTAATCCTGCCAGTACAAGCAGCATAAGCAGGGTAAGCCACATCTTGCGAACACGATGTTTTTTTTCCTTTTGCTCAGCCATCTCAACCAGCTTCTCCTGATAATCCACCCATATATCTGCCGGTGCCTTGCTTCGCTCGAAAGCCTCGTAGACTTCACCCGCCTGTTGAAAACAATAGTTCGCCTTGGCTTCCTGCCCTTCACCCAAATATTCCTTACCAAGTAAATACCAGGCCATTTTATTATCAGGATGTTTCTTTACATATGTCCGTAGGTGAGTATTTTGCATCCGATCCTCCATCATTTCGCCTTTTTCCGTTTCTATATATATCGGCAAATGATGACAAGAAATCCATAGGACTTGAGTACCCGGATCTAAGCCTCAACATTCGACAAAAAAAGCACATTCGACTGTCCCAATGACAGAAGAATGTGCTCTTGTATGTTCATATGAAAGGAATTAACCTTCTTTGTTGAAAGGTTCATCCGCAACTTTAATGGAGTCCGTAGGGCAGCCGTCGCAAGCATCCTGCATGTCGTCGAACAAGTCATCCGGAATTGCTTTGATCCCTTTGTTGGCATCTCCATCGAAGATCACTTCTGCCAAACCTTCATCATCATAGTCATAAATGTCTGGCGCCGTTGCTCCGCACGCTCCGCACGCAATACATGTATCTTTTTCTACCCAAGTAAATTTACTCATTACCAATCTCTCCTCCTATTATTCAAAAACGTACAGTATTTTTATCTAGAAACATATTAATACAAAGTAAGAGTTATTACAAATAATTTTAACAGCCTCAAGACTCCATTATGCCCTATTTAATCAAGACTTTGCAAATTATCTTTTTGCAGCGATGTTCCCCGGACTTTATGATTGCGCAGTAATACGGAAGGATCATCCCCCAGCATGCCAGCTGTAACGACAGCATTCTCACCAAATTTGTCACGTAACTGATCCATAATGCGAATCAGGTTTTCCTTCTTCGGTTTCTGCTCATATTCAAACAGATCAAGCTGTATCGCGGACTCCTCACGTGGAATCAGCGTTTGGAGGGTCACACCCAACATACGAACAGGCTTCCCGCCGCGCCAATGTTTCGCAAATAAAGCACAGGCCTCCCGGTATATGATGGATGCATCTTCAGTAGGCACTTCTATCATCCGTGATCTCGTAATCGTCTTCATATCCGGTGTACGAATCGTAATCTGAATGCCCTGACTGAGCATTTCGTGCTTGCGCAACCGTCTGGCAACCTGGTCACTTATATTCAACAACACCCGATGTACATCATCCATTTCAGATATATCCGCAGGCAGCGTTGTTGTGTGTCCGATCGATTTGTTCGCTTCACGTTCAGCCTGAACTGCCGAATGATTAATGCCGTTTGCTGAATTTTTTAACCAAGAACCATTAATTCCAAACACATCGGTTAACATCCGCTCATCTGATTTGGCCAGCTGGCCTATGGTTTCAATGCCCAGCTTCTTCAGCTTTTCCGCTGTCTTTTTGCCGATCCCAAACATCTCGTTACAAGGTCTATGCCACAAAATCTGAGGTACATCCCTCATCCGCAAAATCGAAATGCCATTAGGCTTTTTCAAATCAGAGGCCATCTTGGCAAGCAGCTTGTTGGGTGCAATTCCGATCGAACAGGGCATCCCCAGCTCATCCCGGATTCTGGTCTGAATACTTTCCGCAATCTCCAGCGGTGTACCGAACTGTCTGGACCCCGTAATATCGAGGTAACACTCATCGATTGAGGTCGCTTCAAGCAATGGTGTATAGCTGTAAGCTATTTTCATGAATTCTTTCGAATATCTACGATATAAATGAAAATCCGGACGAATCACAATTAAGTCAGGACATTTCTTCAATGCTTGATGAACGACCATACCTGTGGAAATACCCCTGCTTCGTGCCGTGTAAGAACAAGTTACAATGACACCTTTGCGCACTTCACTACTGCCAGCAACGGCCGTCGCTTTTCCTCTATATAATTCCGGTTCCTCGGCTTCATGTACAGAGCAATAAAAAGCATTCATATCGACATGCAAAATCACTCGTCCGGCGGTAGGATAATATCGATCTACATTAATGTTGTTATGCGTTTGCTCTGAAGACATGATCCCCACCGCCCTTTCGTATACACAATTCCGTTACATGCAATCTCTACTCTATTATATCAAATTCCCTTATGTAAAAATCATTTATATCCCCTTGTTATCGGCGAGATTTAACGATCGATCGAATGATACCCCACACGGCAACGACGATAATAGCAATTATAATGAATGAAATAATTGTATTCTCCCACACAAAATGCATCCTCTTCCCTCCATTTATAAAGACAGGATTTGAATCCCTATGCAATCCTGTAATACTTGTATTTAGATGAAGCATAACATATTACAAGACTACGTTTACAGCTCACTTAACTCTACAATCCATCATTTGTTACACCAAATGGTGAATTCGATGTAGCATTTGGCGATAATGGTGCTATAATAATTAATTATACAAATTCACGATTTTAGGACAAATCTACACTTTGAATTTAATACAGTGTAGCGGTACAGAATCGAAGGATTCGTCACCAACATGCCCATATGTTTTTTAAACACACCATTAAACTTTCTAAAAAAAGCGCTTCATCTTAAAGGAGGATCTTCATGTCAAAGGCCATCTCCATCTTCGATACGACTTTACGTGACGGCACACAAGGGGAGGGAGTCAGCTTATCGGCAGATGACAAGCTCAAAATTGCCAAGAAGCTCGATGACCTGGGTGCTCATTATATTGAAGGCGGAATTCCAGGCAGCAACACCAAGGACATTGAGTTTTTCAAAAGAGTCAAGGAACTGAACCTGAACGCGAAGGTTGTCGCTTTTGGCAGTACGCGTCGTAAAGGTAGCATCGCCAGTGAAGACGCCAACTTGAAGCGCATGATTGAATCCGGTGCTCAGGCAGCGACTCTGGTAGGAAAATCGTGGGATTTCCACGTACACACTGCTTTGCAGACTACTTTGGAAGAAAATCTGTCGATGATCTACGACTCCATTGCCTATCTGAAACAAAACGATATGGAAGTCATTTTTGATGCAGAGCATTTCTTCGATGGATTTAAGAACAATCCGGAATATGCACAGGCTGTATTGACCAAAGCCCATGAAGCTGGAGCGGACTGGCTTATAATGTGTGACACCAACGGTGGAACGATGCCGCATGAGGTGTACGAGATCGTGTCCACTCTCGCTGGACGACTTCCGCAAGCCCATCTGGGCATTCATACACATAATGACTGTGAGCTTGCTGTAGCCAACACCTTAAGCGCTGTACAAGCTGGTGTCAGACAGGTGCAAGGTACGATGAACGGTTATGGAGAGAGATGTGGTAATGCCAATCTGGCTTCCATTATCCCTAACCTGCAACTGAAGCTCGGATATGAGTGCGTTTCTGAGGATTCAATGAGACAGCTCACGAATGTTGCCCGTTATGTCAGTGAGATTGCCAACGTAAATATGCCAATCAACCAGCCTTATGTCGGAAATGCTGCTTTCGCTCACAAGGGCGGTATTCACGTCTCTGCCATCTTGCGTGATTCCCGAACTTACGAACACATCGTTCCTGAGTTGGTTGGTAATAAACAGCGTGTGCTCGTCTCCGAACTGGCAGGACAAAGTAACATTGTGTCCAAAGCACAGGAACTGGGTCTTAAATTCGATCCAAGCAGTGCTAACTCACGTCAGATCATTGAGAAAATCAAAGATCTGGAACATCAGGGCTATCAGTTTGAAGGCGCCGATGCCTCTCTTGAATTGTTGATTCGTGAAGCCAACGGTGACATGAAAGAATTGTTTACCTTTGAATCGTTCAAGATGCTTGTTGAAAAAGTGGCTGGCAAGTCTGTTGTTTCGGAAGCCTTTGTTAAACTTAACGTAGGCGGAACAAGTGCGTATACCGCAGCTGAAGGCAACGGTCCGGTTAATGCACTGGATAACGCACTTCGGAAAGCGCTTGTGCAGTATTTCCCTTCCCTTGCCAACATGCATCTGTCAGACTATAAAGTACGTGTTCTGGATGAGAAAGATGCTACTGCCGCGAAGGTTCGTGTATTAATTGAATCCAAAAACACAGAAAACACATGGAATACGGTCGGTGTATCCGAGAACGTGATTGAAGCGAGCTGGGAAGCCCTCGTACACAGTTTCCGTTATGCCCTTCTTCAGGAAAAATTGCAGGACGAGCCTGGCGTAATCAACATCCCTGCTCACGGACTAAGCAACCATTAATGCATATTTCCCGGAAAATAAAAGAAGCGCCTGTCTCCAAAAAACATTGGAAGACAGGCGCTTTTGCTTCTCGCTTGGCTAGCTTCTTGCTTGGTTAATCCGCAATTAACTCCTTGATTTTGCGCTCCAGCTCTTTCTCAGGCAAAATCCCCAAGATAATTTCCTGAACGACACCTCGGGAATCAATCAGTACATTCGTCGGAAAAGCTAAACCGTTATATTTGGCATATGCTGTTCCGTCTTCATCAAGCAGAATAGGGAACGTCAGTTTGTATTCATCTACAAAAGCTTTGGCATCCCTGATTTTATCGTACGAAGTTACATTCACACCGTAGAGATCCAGTTTATCCTTGTATTTCGCTGCCAATGTATTGAGCGCAGGAGCTTCCTGCTTGCACGGTTCACACCAGGATGCCCAGAAACTGACGAAGATGGCCTTTTCCTTGGCTCCACCTACAGCGTAGGTTTTCCCATCCATGGCTTTCAAAGAGAATGCTGGTGCCAGTAAACCCGCTTTAGGCCCCGTCTCCGTCGGCATTGGCTCCTCTTGCTTAAACACGGCTGCGATTCCGTTATCTGCATTTTGGGCCAAAGCAATGCCCACAAGCAAAACAACACCCAGCAGTATGTATATATTTCGTTTCATGACCAGCCACCCTTTTGTATAATCAAACATATTGAGATTCACGCTCTTCTAACATGTGAGATATTTCAAGATCTCTATCATATTGTACCCTTTTCCTTTAAAATTTTACAATCGGAGTCACACAAAATAAAATAAAAAAGGACTCCTGCCGAAGCAGGAGCCAAAGAGAGAGGGGTGAATACAAATGGCAGCACTTCACGGGCAGCAAAACACCTTATACATCCCTTCCTCCGTAGAACAGGAGATGTCTAAGTACATGTTCGCTTCACTGCCACAGGAAACCTGCGGGGTTGTGCTGGGTGAAGCCGCAGCGGGCGGCATACGAATTAGTCGGTTTCAGCCCATTCGTAACGTAGCGCCTGACCCGCTGCACCATTTTGCATTGGATGATGCAGAATGGATCCGGTGTGTGTTCAATGAGCCACAACTTATCGGACTCTTTCACTCCCACCCCCGAACCACTCCCGTACCTTCCAATGAGGATCTGCGTAACCTACCGATTTTCGCTGGATTACTTAAGGTATATTTTATAGGCTCGCCTGATCAGACAACTGGTACACAATCAAAGATGCTTCTAAATGGTTATCGAATTCATGCAGCTGTTGATTCGAGCATTAGAATGAGCCATATTCAATCTTACAGCTTACAACCCGCCCCGCTATGCGTGACTTAACTGGGTGTACAGATCACCCAATGTTTCTACATTTTTGCGAGACATATCCTCCAGATAACAGGACCATAACTGTGCAGTCATTTTGGCGTCCTCCAAAGCGTGGTGGCGTCCATAGATCGGAATGCTTTTGGATTCCAGCAACTCATCCAGACCATAACCCGGTCTGTTCGGTTCTAGCCAACGTGCCAGCATCATCGTATCGATGAGCCGGTGAGTTAGCCTTACTTTGGATGTCCGCCACAAGGCCGCATTCAGAAAAGCCCGATCATGCGCGCTTGCATGGGCAACCAGTACACTTCCGCCAACAAAAGACATGAAGTCATGCAAGCCTTCCAGGAGCGACGGAGCATGCATTGTCATTTCCTGAGTAATTCCCGTCAGTTCAGTAATGTGTTCCGGAACGGAGACTTTGGACTGAACCAACGTATAGAACTGCTCATTCTCCAGCATCACACCGCCATTAATACGCACTGCCCCAAAGGAAAGGATCTCATCCCCATGCTGAGGAGAGAAGCCCGTCGTTTCTAGATCGAATACGACAGCATTCAATTCGTTCAAGGGTGTGTGCAGTACCTCGGGTCTGCGCTGTTCTCTCATCATCGAACGGATGAACGCCATATGTTGCGCCGTAGGGGCTCCCATTATGGAAGCGATGGCGGAAGGAACCCCTCCCTGGCGCAGCGAATTCCAGAATCCAGTATTGCCCCTTGCCGGCTCTCTCATGGACGTCTCCTTTCTGCAAAACGAAGTTGTCTTTGCAGCGCACGATGTACTCGCCGCACCAACCCTAACGTATCCCGGAGTTCATAAAGCATTTGTTTTTCCTTCAACTGTCTCTCATTTAGGAAACCACCGCTATGCTGTAACCCCTGTTTCATCACAACGGGTGTACTACGTCGCAGTTTCAAAGCCGTCATAAAGGCTCGCTGAGCTGAATCCAGCAAAGTAAGCGGAACTGCTTCAAGTGATACCAACCTCTGAATTCTCTTCAGCGTGGACGTTTCTTTGATACCATGCTGTAAAGCCAGAAAACGCGCACTGTTCACCAGCGGAATATACAAGCCGTATTTCACATCGAATCCACCTGCATGTTCACCGAATCGTTCCGTTACGACCCTTCCGAGGATGTTCAGTGTTGCCTTGTGTTTAACGGTATTGCGCAGCACAGCATCAGAAAGCTCAGGAACCGATCTGAATCCTTCGTAAAATGCAGAAATCCATTCCTCCGCAAGCTGTGGCTCACCTGCAACAAAACGCATGTCTGAAGCGATAATTAGATTGCGAACCGGCTCCCATGACAGGTCCGATCCCCATGCTTTCAGTTGTTCCTTCCATGACTCCAGCGTTTTCCTCCATAAAGGCTCCGAGCACATCACTTTGCCTTCACATTTGGCGTAGCCAAGTGCCTCCAACATATCGGTCATTCGAAGTCCAAGTTCGGCAAAATATACCTCTTTCCCTTCATCCGGGGTATCGCTGATAATCATGCCATTATCCTGATCACTCCATAACGTCGCTTCTTGCCTGCCGGAACTGCCAAATACGATAAAGGCATAGGGGACGGGAGGTCGGCCTAAGCCTTCCTCTACCATCCCCTGGATGCATAACTCTACTGCCCGCCGAGCAACCCTGTCATGCAGTTCATTTACCGTCTGGTACCATTCAATCGGCGACAAGGAAGCGGACAACAGTTCCTGGAGCTCATTCTGCAATATCACACGTGCCTGGCGCAGTTCTTGAGAAGATGCCGCACCATCTATTCCCTGATAGGACCAGGATTGATTTATATACGGGATGGGTTCCATCATGTCCAGCCTCCTTGAAGCATGATTCAGCAATCATTCCTCTTAGGAGCTGAACGTACCGCCATTGGATTTAGTTTCTACATTTTTCATTTGTTCAGGGTACCCGTAAGTACCATGCTCACTTAAATCCAGACCCATCGTTTCTTCTTCTTCTGTTACACGGATTCCCATGATAGCTTTCATACCACCGAGAATAATGAAGGACATAATCAGTACGAAGGCAAATGCCCCTGCCAGACCCAGAAGCTGAACGCCCAGTTGGTGGAAACCACCACCATAGAACAGACCCGCTTGACCTACGCCTGCATTCTCAGCAAGTTCTGGTGTTGCGAACAAACCTGTGGAGATCGCTCCCCACATACCGGCAATACCGTGTACAGAGAAGGCGTAGATTGGATCATCAATTCCTTTACGCTCAAAGAATTGAGCAGTGAAGAATGTGATAATACCTGCCAGAGCACCAATAACTAGCGCTGCCCATGGTTCAACGAAAGCACAAGCACCTGTGATGGCAACGAGTGCCGCAAGCACCCCGTTCAGCATGCTAGGAATATCAGATTTACCCAATACAGCCCATGAGATCAACAGTGCTGCAACACCACCAGCAGCCGCAGCTACGTTTGTAGTCAATGCTACATAACCGAAGAATCCATCACCCATGGCAGATAATGTACTACCTGGGTTGAAACCGAACCAACCGATCCAAAGGATAATTACACCGAGTACAGAATAAACTTGGTTATGACCTGGAATGATGTTAGGTTTACCATCTTTGTTATATTTGCCGATACGCGGCTTCAACAAGATGGTAGCTACCAGTGCGGCAGTTGCACCTGTCAAGTGGACAACCGTCGAACCTGCAAAGTCTTGCATACCAAGCTCAGCCAACCAGCCGCCGCCCCATACCCAGTGAGCAACAACCGGATACATGATAATGGTGTACAGCGTACCGAAAACGATATATACACTCATCTTTGCACGTTCTGCCATACCACCGCAGGCAATGGCCAGGGATACCGCTGCAAAGGCAAGGTGGAATACAAACTTGATTGTTAGCGGAACATCAGAGAAGGCCAGTGATTCGAACGAAGCAGCCATTCCGTCCCCACTCAGGAAAAATCCGGTTGTACCGAAGAAACTGTTACCATTACCGAAACCAAGACCGAAGCCTAGAGCCCAGAAGGCAATAACTGAAATTCCCAATGTCAGGATTGTTTTACCCGCAATGTGTCCTGCGTTTTTCATTCGAGTTGAACCCGCTTCAAGTAAAGCAAATCCCCCTTGCATCAGGAAAACCAGCACAACAGCCAGAAACGTAAAGGCTGAGTTCAGACCGCTTTGAAGTTCGATGTTAGTCGGCCCCTCCGCAGCTGCAAATGCGCTGACCGGGAAAGCCAATAAAGTAAGCATTATTAACACCGAAACCAACCATTTCTTTCTCATATACCCCACTCCCTCTTATGTTAAGTTTCTTCACATATCGTGAAACTCTTAATGCCATTATAAGCAGAAGACAGGAAAGTTGACAAGAGTATTTTCAGCAAAATTGAAAAATATTTCTGGGAATAAAGTCATACGTCTTTTTCTTGCACTTAAGTACATAATCATGTCCCATGAGTACATAGATATAGAAACGCAGCTTGACAGCCGCCAAAGCGTAACGTTTGACTGTATGGTTAAAGATCATGTATCATAACTAATAGTAAGAAAAAAATTGGGCGGGTAATGCAAAGCCGCAACTGGAATCTACAATTCCCTACATTTGAACTTGCAAGCGAGGTGAATATCATTGGGGATATGAAATTGTTTCGGATTGGCGAACTTGCCAAAACTGCAGGTGTGAGCGAACGGACGATTGATTATTACACAAAGCTCGGTCTCATCGCTCCTGAAGAGCGCACAGAAAAAAACTATCGTCTTTATAGTAATGAAACTTTAACCAGGCTCGAACGTATTGTACACATGAAACAAGAGAAATATAGTCTCGACGAGATTAAACAATCTCTTGAGAAGTGGAGTCTGGTGAGCACGGAAGAACAGGTTGCCAGCAAACTGACAACATTGGAGCTCCACGTGCAACAGCTGGAGCGAGAGGTGAATGAGCTTAAACCGCTGCTAGGCGAGATGAAACCTGTACAAGCACGCAAGATGATGGCCGGACTGCTCACCAAAAGTGCTGGTACGATGGAAGCTTTGAAAATCTTGCTTGAGAACACCATGATGTAGCTTATTATTTAGAAAGCGGAGGAATGAATATGAGTTTTAATAACGGTATGTTCGTTTTGATCATTATCGCCTTTTTGCTCTCCTTATGGGCGCAATTTCGCGTTAAGAGTACATTCAATCGTTGGTCTAATGTTAAAAACCTGAATGGAATGACCGGTTACGATGCTGCCCGTCACATGCTTGATTCCAATGGCCTACACGACGTCCCTATTGAACCCGTGCGTGGAGCACTCTCCGATCACTACGATCCAATCAATCGTGTCGTAAGGTTGTCTGAGCCTGTATATTATGAAAATTCAATCTCAGCTGTCTCCGTTGCGTGTCACGAAGTTGGCCATGCGATCCAGCACAAGGAAAGTTATCCAATGTTGGCACTACGTCACCGGATTTTCCCGATCGTCAACTTTGCATCCGGACTTGCGCCCTTCTTGCTCATTGCCGGATTCATCTTTAATGCAATGAACCTTGTCGGTATTGGTATTATTTTCTTCTCCGTAACCGTTGCGTTCCAACTCATTACGTTGCCGGTTGAGTTTAATGCTAGTAATCGCGCAAGAGAGATTATGGTATCGGAAGGTTATATCCGGAACGAAGAAGAAAGAGGCGTCGCCAAAGTATTGAATGCCGCAGCATTAACTTACGTCGCTGCAGCGTTAATCTCATTGCTGGAACTGGTTCGTTACATCGGAATTTTCAATAGCCGCGACTAATTCAATACAAAAACAAAAAAACAATACCCCACCGTTAATCGGATGGGGTATTGTTTTGCTGTAAACCGAAATAATTAAGCAAGAATGAACGAAATGACTGCGCAACAAGCGGAAGCTTGTCATCCGCTCGATGGATCAACCCAATCGTACGCGTGACTTTGGGATGAGAAATGGCTACATGTGCCGGTTGCAGCGGATTCGTCTGGAAAAGGGCCATTTCTGGCAGTAAACTCACTCCCATACCAGCGGCAACCAGCCCACGAATGGTATCCGTCTCTTCACCCTCAAAAGCAATCTTGGGCGTAAACCCTGCTTCAAGACATGCGTGCCAAACAATCGGACGCAGAGAATACCCTTTACTGAATAATACAAACTTATCATCTTTAAGTTGCTCTAACGCAATGCTCTCTTCACCAGCCAATGGATGATTGGGCGGAAGGATTGCATGCAGTTCTTCCGTAAGCACAATGTCACCATCTACCTGGTCGTGCTTTTCCGGAAATGGAGATATAAATGCCAAGTCCACTTCAGCCGATAACACATCACGAATGAGCGTTGGGAACATGCCTTGCTTGAATCTGAATTTGACGTTAGGATAACGCTGACGGAACGCTGCTACAACCGAAGGAATCAAGTGAATACCGAGACTATGAGGAAAACCGATACGAATTTCACCATGCTCCGGGTCGAGAAACTCATGAACCTCCCCGACCGCTTTGTCCAGATCTTTCAATATACCTTCAACCCGTTTGCAAAAGAGCTGCCCAACGGCGGTCAACTGCAGATTTCGCCCTTTTTGCATAAAGAGGTCTACTCCCAGTTCTTCCTCCAGCTGATGAATCTGACGACTCACCGCAGACTGCGCTACGTGCAATTCCTCCGCCGCCTGCGTAACATGCTCCTTCTGTGCCACTTTCAAAAAGTAATGCAACTGTCTTAATTCCACTGCCACTGATCTCTCCAATCTGCTATACCCTACTTATCCTTGATTGCATTCCGTCTTCAGATCAATCCGACTACTGCTTAAAGCTGCGGGGTTTCCACAAGCGGATGAGAAGTCCATAAATGAAGAATCCACCTAACAACCCCCCCAAATGCGCCATCCAGTTAATGCCTGTCATGGCAAAGGAAAAAATAATTCCGAATACAAGCAGTGTATACAACGTTTTACGTGAGGTCTCGTCCATCATTGTCCGCTGGAACAAAGCTACATACAGAAACGCACCATAGATTGCATAGATTGCTCCTGAAGCACCCACCGAGATTGTCGTCGCTCCAACCGAGTTATACCACGCAACAGCCAGAATGTTGCCCAGAATGCCTCCACCCAAGTACAACACACCATATCTTACCGACCCAAGCAGCCGTTCCATTGGTGGTGCAAATACGATGAGAGCAAAGCTGTTAAACAACAAATGACTGAAACCAGCATGCAAGAACATGGACGTAATGTAACGCCACCAATCTGCTGCAAATAACTCGTGGTTAACAAGCGCTCCAAACTTAAGCAGCGTCATACTGTTTGTGGAACCACCGTTCAAACTCAATACAATAAACATAACAACATTGGCAATTAAAAGAATCGACGTCAAAGGAAAAAATTTCAAATAACTTTTCCAGTTCTCATACCTTATAAATATCATAAGTTTCTGCTTTCACTCCACCCTGTTCAGATCGGCCTGTAAGTCTGACCCATTCTAATGATCCTTCGTCCGAATTGGACAATGCCTTTCATAAAAGATTATAATGGATTTTGGCACGGATCACCAACTTATAAGGAGGAACATTATTATGGCACAAGAACGTACAGGCGCAGCCACCTTTAAAGGCAACCCTATTACATTGATCGGACCCGAATTGAAAGTGGGCGATCAAGCACCCAATTTTACACTGAGTAAAAACCTGGTTGAAGATGCATCCTTGAAAGACTTCGCAGGTAAAATCAAATTAATCAGCGTTGTTCCTTCACTGGATACTGGCGTATGCGATGCCCAAACCCGTCGCTTCAACGTTGAAGCAGGAGATCTTGGAGACAATGTTGTCGTATTGACAGTAAGCGTTGACCTCCCATTTGCACAAGCACGCTGGTGTGGAGCAGCCGGAGTTGATCGCGTCGTAACACTGTCTGATTACAAAACACGTTCATTCGGTGAAGACTATGGTGTTCTGATCAAAGAATTCCAATTGGACATGCGCTCCATCTTCGTGCTGGATGCTGAAGACCGAATTACATATGTGGAATATCTGCCTGAAATGACAGACTCCCCTAACTTCGAGCAAGCGATTTCCGCTGTAAAAGCCTTGCTGTAAAAGGTAGTTCACGTTCAGAACAAAAGCGAGGAAGGTTAACCTTCTCTCGCTTTTTGTTATTCACCCATCTATTTCAATCATTTGACTTATACTTACTTAGCTTCTTATCCAATACGGAGAACAAGTTCATGATCGTGCGATAATTAGAACCCAGATCTCCAAGTGAACCACGTGAAGCCGAATACATATCGACCGCACTGCGTACAGGACTTACCGATATAATGGAAACCGTAATATCCATCGTCCGTCCAAAGGTAGTCCGCTTCTCCAGTATGACCTCTCCTACAGAAGGCACTTCATGCAGCACTTTATAACCCGGAATTTTTTTGAGTGTCGAAGAAACCTCTTCCCAGGCTCTGTCTTTGGATAAGTTATAATACCGTGTTTTTAATTTGGGATCCTTGGCTCGATCGCTGGTTCCCTCCATGCTGCGGATGATACCGACGAGCGTTCTCTTTAAGGTCAAGACCCTTCCTCCTTTGAATGTAACCGTTCCATTTATGTATACTAGTGTAACATTGTTCATGTAGTAACAAAAGGGCAAGCGACACTTTTAACAAAATACAGCCTATTCAACAAAATAAGCTCAAATAAAAAGCACCCTGAAATTCCTCGATTAGAGGAAAGAGTCAGGGTGCTGTACATGATAAAATAGGAACCCGCCTATGCCGTCCGGCTACATTGTCTTATGAACCTGCTTGGCAGGTGGGTGGCCGCAAAAATGTTTTTTGAAGTCCCCATGTCATATAGACAGGGCGTTTCAGCAACATTCTGTATTGATCTCCCGAAGACATCATCATTGGTTCAAAACAACGAATAACCGAAACGTACATCGCAGGATGTACAATTATTATATCCCTAACTGTGTAAAAAGTAAATGGTGACAGCTCATGTTTTATTTTTGGAGATTATCGTGTTTTTCGTCAGATGATTTAAGCTCAGATGGTTCAGCCGTCTCTATCGTCTCAACTGACTCCCCTGCCTGTTCAGCGGCTTGTGCAGCTTCCTCTTCTTCTTTCTTCAGCTGCATCTTCTCCATCTGCTCCTGCATCTTATTAAACGTTGCGTAGAAGTTGAAGAAAGCAAACCAGGCAACAATACTAATAATGAAGAAGATGAACAAGACCGGATAACGAAAACCGATATAGAACAACAATCCACTTCCCAACAACGTGGAAAATACACGGAATGGTCTAATCAGCGTCAATAGAACCGCATTTTTGATAATCAATCCGATGGACATGTGGTAATGTACAACCATCGAGAAGAAGTTAAAGAGAGAAACAAAGAGCAGCAGCAACAGTACGAGCATAATAATTCCAACCAGCTGCATATTCTTGAATTGTGTCATGTATACTGTGTAATCCAGATACATGATGGCAAACAGCAATGTATAGAAGATGCCTCCGATTAAACTCTGCTTGTAGTTCTCTTTGTAACCTACGAAGAAAGTACGGAAGATCGGCACGTCCGTATCACCCATATTCCATTTACGAACAACCGTAAACAGCGCCGACGTTGCCGGAAATAGTGTAAGCGGTGCCACAATGGCTATAGCCCAGTTCATTTGTAGTGATTCGTTAGCCAGGTTCTGCTGCATCACGAGCAGTTTCATAAACAAGAAAAACAAGAACGGAGACGAACAAATAGCCCACAACAGATTGGTTGCGGCCAGTCTCGTAATCCACTCTGTAAGTCGGTAGATCCCACCCATAGCTCCTTTAAATTCCAAACAATTCTCCTCCTCCGCAGCCTTGCGTCTAGCCTTAATTCTAATAATATTAATATACCTTATTATAGATAGGAAAAGCCAGCCCTTCCCGAAAAGAGATCGACGGCTCACTGGTTTGGCATAATCTGCACATAAAAAAATGGAGCAGTCGCCCTGCCCCATTTTCCAGTTCACACTTGTATATTATTCGAAAGAAGAATCTTTGGCAGGACGACGTCCTTCGTTGTTGCTTGGACGCGGTTTGCGGTCACGGTTGTAACCACCTTCTCTGCTTCCACTTCCACTTCCAGTTCCACTGCTGTTACGATCGCGGTTGTATCCACCACGTCCGCCGCCACTGCTGTTGCGATCACGGTTGTAACTACCGCCACCACCACTGCTGCTGCGGTTGCCGCTGTAACCAGATGGTTTGCGTCCGCCAGAGCGAACATCCGGTTTACGACGTTTTGCACGGATCGGATCTTCAGGAGTCAGATCAACTTGAGCATCTTTTTTGTCACCTGTCAGGAGCTTCAGAGCAGCTGACAACAGTTGAACAGAATCATATTGCTCAAGCATTTGAATCGCGATACCTTTGTATTCGTTCAGTTCGCCAGATTGTACGATTTCGAGCAAACGCTCAGCTGTCAAACGTTGTTTTCCTTCTACAGCCTCAGCCATTGTTGGCAGTGGTTTGCGCGGAATACGGTGACGTGTTACACGCTCGATAAAGTGCAGGTGGTCGATCTCACGCGGAGTAACGAAAGACCATGCAGCACCCTCTTTACCCGCACGACCTGTACGGCCGATACGGTGAACATAGCTCTCCGGATCTTGCGGAAGGTCAAAGTTCACAACGTGAGTTACGCCGGATACATCAAGACCACGTGCAGCCACGTCTGTTGCAACGAGAACGTCAATGCTGCCGTCACGGAACTTACGCATTACCGCATCACGTTGATTCTGGGACAAGTCACCATGAAGACCGTCTGCAGAATATCCACGTTTTTGCAAAGCTTCAGCCAATTCGTCAACACGACGTTTTGTACGTCCGAATACGATCGCCAGCTCAGGAGATTCCATATCCAACAAACGGCTAAGTGCTTCGAATTTTTGACGCTCAGGTACTTCGATATAGGATTGGTCAATCAATGGTGCACTAACATGTTTCGGGATCACAGAAATGTGCTCAGGATTGTTCAAGAATTGTTGTGCCAATTTTTGAATGTTAGGAGGCATTGTTGCTGAGAACAGCATTGTTTGGCGCTCGTCTGGAACTTGTTTCAGGATGGATTGAATATCCTCCATGAAACCCATGTCGAGCATTTCATCTGCTTCATCCAATACAACAGTTTGTACATCATCAAGTTTAATTGTTTTGCGGTTGATGTGGTCAAGGAGACGTCCAGGTGTACCAATAATAATCTGTGGTTTTCTTTTCAATGCACGAATCTGACGAACGATATCTTGTCCGCCGTAGATTGGCAGGGAGCGCAGACCTTTGAAGCGAGTGAGTTTTTCGATTTCTTCAGCAACTTGGATTGCAAGTTCACGTGTAGGTGCCATAATGAGGGCGCGGATTTTCTCGTCACTTTTAGTGATTTTGCTGATCAACGGAATACCGAATGCAGCTGTTTTACCCGTACCTGTTTGTGCTTGACCAATCAAATCTCTGCCTTCGAGTGCCAAAGGAATCGCTTTGGATTGGATCGGTGTTGCTTCTTCAAACCCGAGCTCAGTGATGGCTTGCAGCACCAGTGGTTCAAGATTGAAATCTGTGAAATTTAAATTTGTCAAAATTATTCATGCTCCTTTTATATGGTGGACATGGTGGACAATCCACTTTGTTGTCTGTATTCTTAAGTAGCGTTAATATTTATAGGGTATCCCATCAAGCCAAATTATTTTCACGAACGAATATAATTCCATGAATGGGTCCCAAACATAAGACTAAAACTACATACATGTGTTTGAAACATTTCAAAATTTTATTGCTCCATTTAGGAAAAGTTTCCTACTCAAGAATATCCACAAATTATTATATCACAAAACAATTCAAGATTACCAGCAATCTGGCTTTAAATATAAATGAGGTGATTAAATTGCCCAAAATGATTTGGCACTTTTTAGTGATCGTATTGGGTGCTGCAGCTATTGCCTGCGGCTTCAACTGGTTTTTGGTTCCCCATCAGCTTCTTAGCGGCGGGGTATCCGGTATTTCCATGCTTCTTGGCTATTTTACGAATTTGAATCTTAGTATAATGTATTTTGTTCTGAACATCCCTCTGCTCATTGCAGGTTGGTTTATTCTTGGACGACGCTTCATTACATTAAGTATTGTTTCGGTAGCAGCCACTTCATGGTTCATCGCGCTTCTGCCTGTTTTTGCTGTGGCAACAGATCCCCTTCTGAGCTGTGTATTTGGCGGCGTGTTAGTGGGACTAGGTACCGGAGTTTCTTTCCGAGTCGGCGGCTCGACGGGCGGGCTGGACATTGTTGGTTCCATTTTCACTCGTAATCGTGATTTCCCGATCGGTACGGTAATGGCTGGCATGAACGGAGCCATTATTATGCTGGCAGGCTATCTGAATGATGACTGGAACATCGCGCTTGCCTCCATGGTATCGATTTATATCACAGGTAAAGTGCTGGATCTGATTCATATCAGCCATGTCAAAGTCACATTGTACATTATTACCAATGAAACCGAAGCGATGTTGAAAAAATTGCTTGTTCGCCCTCGTGGGGTCACCAAAATCAAAACCCAGGGAGCATATACAGACATCGAAAAGGACATGTTAATGACAGTGACTACTCGCTACGAACTCGTTGAAATCAAACGAATTATCAAGGAAACGGATCCGAACGCCTTTGTTAATATTGTGGAAACGGTTGGAGTTATGGGCTCTTTCCGCCGAAGTTGAGACAGATGTACGGTTAACAATTCTAAACATTGTGGTATAATAACGGTGTACGGCTCCTAAATATGTTGTATAGCAGAATGTGCCCTTCAATTTCACAGAACCATGTGCTTTTCCGAATCGCGCCGAATGACTTACCATTTTGGAATTCGAGTAGGGAAGGGTGATTATTGTGGATATGGAAACGGTAAAACTGTTTGAAATCGTCAACAAATGGTGCCCGGAAATGCTCCCTTTCTTAAAACCGAATGAGCTCGACTCACTGATTGTTCTCCGGGATGGGCTGGGCATCCTGGAACAGGGAGACGCAATGGAAATCATTCAGTACAGTATTTGTGAGCATCAAAATGAGATCTACATTCAATAATTTTTTTAGATTGATCACGCCGCTTCTTGTGGGGGTTACCCCTCAACAGGAAGCGGTTTTCATTTTCCCCATGTGTTTCATCACTTGAATAATATGGTTAAAAGCCCAGAGGCTTTATTGTATAATTCAAACATGGAATGCACATAGGGGAGTGGAAATGAATGAACATGTTTTGGGCTTTACTGGCTATGGCCTGGGGAACCTTCAGTGGTACACCAGCTACAGCTGATCAAGGGAATCAACCCTTTCAATCATTAACAAACAGTTTCAACACCGCCATCATTCAATCTCAAAAAGATCAAGTCGTTATTGATGCGGATAACCCACCTGCAAAAATTGACCCACAACCCGATGCACCCGTTGTCAAAGGCATCTATGTGACGGCTTACAGCGCCGGTGGTGCACGGATGACATCATTACTCGATCTGATGGATAACACAGAGCTCAATTCCATGGTCATTGATATCAAGGACGATCTCGGATACATAACTTACCCTACGGAGAACAAGACGTTACAGGAAATGGGCAAATCTCAGCCTTTTATCCGTGATATTGATGCCTTGATGAAACGTCTGCAAAAACACGATGTTTACCCGATCGCACGAGTGGTAGTTTTCAAGGATACGATTCTCGCCAAGAAAAATCCGGAGCTCTCTTTCCGCAATAAGGACGGTTCTGTATGGGCCAATGGTAAAGGCGACAGCTTCGTGAATCCCTACAGCAAGGAAGTATGGGATTACAATATAGAGATTGCCAAGGAAGCTGCTAAATTAGGATTTAAGGAAATCCAGTTCGACTATGTTCGTTTTCCGGAAGGTTTTGAAACGCGTGCAGACGCATTGAAATACACCAAGTCTGACAAGTCCCGGGTCGACATTGTAGCCGAATTCGTGCAGTATGCACGCAAGGAGCTCGCACCGCTGGGTGTTCGAGTCTCGGTTGATATATTCGGTTACGCCGCCTCTGTTCCAGCAGCCGAGGGTATTGGACAGGATTTTGTGAAGATATCTGAAAACGTGGATGTCATCTCACCGATGGTTTACCCGAGTCATTACTCCACCGGCTGGTACGGTGTGAAGGACCCTGACAAAGATCCCTATACAACCATCAAAGGCTCCATGAAAGATACACATAAGAAACTGGATCCAACCAAGGAACTGAAACCCGTTATCCGCCCATGGATTCAGGACTTTACAGCAAGCTGGTTAGGCAGTGGACATTACATCAAATACGGCAAAAAACAGGTAGAGGACCAAATTCGCGCGATGAAAGACATGGATGTGGATGAGTACCTGCTCTGGAATGCCTCCAATCGATATACACCAGATGTAAACTATAAATAATGCACTCTTTTTTTGTTCACTTTACTCCAATAACCTCGTTCCGTATTCTCGGAGCGAGGTTTTTTACTATGCTCTCAATCTTACCTTCCGTATAACCACGTTCCCCTCCCTATTCAAATCAGGCAAAATCCACTACAATAAATAGCTGTCCGTACATGACAGTTTAGTGATAACTCTTAAGAATAGTGAGGCACTGCCAGTGAACATGACCACCACCAGCTTTTCTCAAAAACTAAAGCAATTCCTGATTATATTTCTACCCATCTTCACCACACAAATCGCCCTCTCTGCCATGTCTTTTTTCGATACCAATATGTCAGGCAAGTTCTCCCCTGCTGATCTCGCGGGTGTCGCCATTGGCACAAGTCTGTGGTTGCCGGTGCAGACAGGACTAAGTGGTATTCTGATTGGCATTACACCTGTCGTCTCCCACCTGCTCGGTTCGAAGCGTAATGACAAGATTGGTCATAGCGTCATTCAAGCCTTATATCTCGGTGTGGCGGTCGGAATCGTCGTTCTTGCAGCAGGCACATTGCTGCTCAGTCCGATTCTAAACGGAATGCCTTTGGAGCCCCGAGTTGCCCAAGTCGCCTTCTATTTCCTGTGTGCTTTGGCTTTTGGGGTTATCCCCCTTTTCGGCTACACTGTGCTGCGGAGTTTTATGGATGCACTGGGACAGACACGGATCACCATGATGATTACGCTGGTTTCGCTGCCAGTAAACATCTTCCTGAACTATTTACTTATCTTCGGACGTTGGGGCTTCCCACAACTGGGAGGTGTTGGAGCAGGTGTGGCTACAGCAAGTACATATTGGCTCATTTTTCTCCTCAGCCTCTTTTTCGTACACCGGATTGAGCCCTTTGCCCAATATGGTATCTTTCGGAAAATGCCCAAAATTTCATTGACCAAATGGAAAGAGCTGCTCAAGATCGGCGTTCCCATCGGTTTCGCTACTTTTTTTGAAACTTCCATCTTTGCAGCAGTCACATTATTAATGAGCCGGTTCGACACTATTACGATTGCTGCCCACCAGGCAGCCCTGAATTTCGCTTCTACGCTGTATATGCTGCCTGTGAGTATATGTATGGCCCTTACAATTCTTGTGGGCTATGAGGCGGGTGCAGGGCGTGTGAGAGACGCAAAGCAATATAGTCTCCTGGGTATCGGAGGTGCCATTGGGCTCTCTCTGTTAACAGCTGTGGTATTACTGGTATTCGGGGAACAAATTGCAGGCGTGTACTCGAATGATCAAGAGGTTATTGCTTTGACACAGCATTTCCTGATTTACGCCATCTTCTTTCAAATCTCTGATGCCATTGCCACCCCAACGCAGGGAGCACTTCGGGGCTACAAGGACGTGAACCCTGCATTGATCATAACGTTTGTCGCGTACTGGATCATCGGTCTACCTGTCGGCTACATCACGGCTACGTATACTTCACTCGGTGCCTTTGGATACTGGGTTGGACTCATTGCCGGCCTCGCCGTTGGAGCAACGGCGCTTCTCTGGAGATTGTTCCTTGTGCAGAAGCAAGCCTCGGTTCGTATGGCTGAAAATAAATAATGGAAATATAACAAAGAGAGCACAGCCCGCTGTAAATCGGGACTGTGCTCTTTTTGTTTTGAACTTTTGATGATAACTGGATTATTGGGACAAACGCTGTGCAAGCTCGTAAGTCACCATATCGAAGTCTTTTTTCGTATTAACAACTTTATCAATATCGGTCAGGGTCAGTTCTCCCTTGATAATACCGCAACCTTTGTCTGTCTCACCTGCAATCAGACTGCGAACAGCGAAATCTCCCAGACGACTGGCAAGGTTACGGTCAAACGGAGTTGGCGTACCTCCACGCTGAATGTGACCCAAAACAGTTACACGTGGCTCATATGTTGGGCAGCGTTCCATCAGTTCTTTTGCTACATCCTCACCTTTGCCCACGCCTTCAGCAACGATGATGATACTGTGGCGTTTGCCATGTGCAAAGTTGGCTTTCATGCGATCTGCCACTTCGTCCATGTCAAACGGAACTTCCGGTACAAGAATCGTTTCTGCACCCGATGCGAGTCCTGCATGTAAAGCGATATCGCCACAGTGACGACCCATTACTTCAACGATGGAAGAACGTTCGTGTGAAGACATGGTATCGCGCAATTTGTTAACTGCATCTACTACTACGCTTACTGCTGTATCGAATCCGATCGTGTAATCGGTGAAAGAAACGTCATTATCAATCGTTCCCGGAAGACCCATCGTGTTGATGCCCAGCTTGCTCAGTTTGTTGGCGCCGTTGTATGAACCGTCCCCACCAATAACAACCAGCCCGTCAATGCCGCGTGCACGCAGAATGTCTGCACCTTTTTGCTGACCTTCAGCGGTATAGAATTCCTTGCAGCGTGCCGATTGCAGAACCGTTCCCCCACGCTGGATGATATCCCCTACACTCCGCAAGTCCATTGGGAAAATATCGTTATTCAAAAGACCCTGGTATCCACGTTGAACCCCGTACACTTCGAGACCGTGAAACAGTCCGCTGCGAACAACCGCACGAACAGCCGCGTTCATCCCTTGTGAATCACCACCGCTCGTTAAAACTGCGATTTTCTTTACTGCTGTCATGATGTTTCTTCCTCCTCTAGTTTCACTTCAGGCTCCCACCACAATACGCCTGACTTACATATGCTTACGAATCCAGCGGCTAAAGATAAAGAAAAATACTCTTGTCATCGGACTATTCTTCATCAAACGCTTGGAAACGACGCGAACTTCCTGTTGTTCGCTGACTTTGGGATCAGACAGGTAAATGGCAAGCAGTCCTTCGATAATCATCCGGTGGAACGAACTTCCCGGAATCTTCTGCACATCACTGCGGGCCATCTCCACAATAAAAGCAATTCGGTCCAGCATTGTCTCCACATTCTCATAATAATTGCAGAAGTTGAGATCTCCTCCGATGCGATCTTCATCCTGATCGATTAAATAATCGAGCATAATGTGCAATGCGCATACATGAGGAAAATAGGCAGTGTGGATCGAAGCCGCCTGCTCTTCTGTCAGCTGATCATCACTCGCAGCCAGAAACAGCATGAATACGCCCAGCGTAGAGCCGGTAGCGGCGGCAAATTCGTTCCAACGGAACTGAGGTGTGCGGTGACGATGTTCCGACCACCATTCCAGCAATGCCGTTTCTCTCAGTTCCGGCTTGATGTGCTTATATACCTGCAGGTCCGTGTATAGGCCTGCCAGATCCTGAATTTGAGGCTTGGCGGATGCATAGCCTGGCAGCTGACGGGTCAGCTCCTGACATGAGGTCACCAGATTCCTTAGGTATCCACCATCATCCTGCTCCTCACGGAGCGCGTAATAATTGACAGGGGTTGCTTCGGGATCTACCGCATCAAGCATTGATTGATGGAGAAGCCGAAAGTCATTCGGGTCCATCGATGTACTGCGATCACACAGATTGTCCAAATAATCACTAATAGTCTGATATGAAACGATCAGTGGAATCAGAATGTGCCTGTTCGGCAAATCAGGTAAAGCATAAACGGTCCCGCCTTCACAGTGGAACTGCTTGTCCCTGAGACTGGCCAGTGCCTGATTGCGCAATTCCTCATTCGGAATTTTCTCAGCCTGGGCACGCCATCCATCCAATTCCTTCCGCGTTTCCGGAATGGTGTATTTGTACACCCCTCTCATCAATGCCAACGGTCCACGCGGATATTGATGACGATTTCGATTTGATTGGCTCAAAATAAATGTGCCTCCACTTGGTTGAATACGTATTAGAGCGATTTTTAACCAATCCTATTATAATATGATCCCCTTAATTGTACAAATGATCTCCCGCATATTCCGCACAAAAAATCGCATCCGCTTCCAAGGCTTTGTGATATACTAGGCATATTTCATCCATCAAAGGAGTCGTTGACATGACGTCAAGTGAACCACTTTCGTGGAGACGGTTATTTGCATTTTTTGTGCCGCTTGGCATATCCGCCTCTCTCGTTACCATTTCGCACGTAATCATTAACAGTACACTCGCACGTTCCGCTCATCCCGAGACAGTCATTGCCAGCTACGCCATTGCCGGTAGCCTGCTGACCCTCACCGAGCGCCCTTCAACCCTGCTGCGTCAAACCTGTTCGGCGCTGGTTCGGGATCGCCTTTCCTTTCAGGCCCTCACGTTTGTGACCAAAATATTTCTCGCTTGTGTACTTCTGATCGGATTTCTCATCGTATATTCTCCCATTGGTACAGGTGTATTCAAATATCTGTTCGGCGTAAGCCCGGATCTGTTATCCAAAGTGATCGACGTCTACGAGATTCTCATGTATGTCAGCATCTTTTCGGTCATCCGCAATATCTATCAGGGCATCATTATTACGAATAACCGTACAAAATGGCTGACGATCGGCATGTTATTCCGTCTTGCCGGCATGTATGGCCTGTCCTTGTATTTCATATATACAGACAGCATTGACAGTGGACGTGTAGGCGCTATCATTTTCGCCGCGGGTATGATGATTGAGGCTTTGGTCAGTTTTCTTGAAGGTAACAGCATCAAACGCAAGATGCCAGCCAAGTTGGAGGATCATCCTGTTGAAAACAAGGCAGACGTCTTTCGCTTTTACAAGCCGCTGTTATTATCCAGTTTCGTGGCCCTGTTTATCGGACCCGTTATTAATATCGTACTTGGCAAAACGACCGGGATTGCCCTGGCCATCTCTTCCTTTGCCGTTGCGAGTAGCCTAATGCAGCTGATGCTAAGCTTTTTTACATACATTCACCAAATCGTGCTGAATTTCTATCTTGTTGATGCCAAACTGGTGAAGAAGTTCGCTCTGGTCACCGGATTTGTTCCTTTTGCCATGACCGTATCGATTGCTTACACCCCGATTGGACCGTGGGTATTGGAAAATGTAATGAGCGTTCAGGGCAATCTGCTACAGCAAAGTTTGTGGACGCTGCGTGCGTTTGTACTGTTTCCGCTGATTTCACCTTTTCTCGACTTCAGCAATGGTTTGATTCTGCTGCGCGGACAGACCAAAACGATGTTCCGCTCCCAGACGGCCAATGCCATATGTACGGTGATCGTCCTGCTCATTCTGGTCAGTATATTCCCTGCGTGGAACGGCATGATCGGTGCAGTGGCTCAATCCCTCGGACTGCTTGCCGAGCTTGTCATTGTCTGGCTTGTCATCCGGCGTACACAGAAGGAACCTACCATGTCTGTACCCTCATCCGGGAAATCATCTTCCCTCAAGGGATAATAAATTTGAACTGTAATCAAGAATGGAGCTTTCATCATGAAATCAAGTCATACCGCCCGGCCAGATCAAAACTGGCTGCGGGCACTTATGTTCACCATCTTCGGTTCCACTGTACTGGTGGTATCGTATTTCCAGCTTTACTTCAGTCATCTGGGATTCAGTCGGGCCGAAATCGGTTACCTCTACGGAATCGGTCCTCTCGTCTCCGTATTCTCCAACATGTTCTGGAGTATGGCCAGTGACCGCTACAAAACTGTACGCAAAGTGATGATCATCTTGCTTGCCGGGCAACTGATCACAGGTGTCATGCTTGCCAATGCCACAACCTTTGGTCAGGTGTTTGTACTGGTGGCCCTGTTTTACTTTTTCTACTACCCGGTTTATCCACTTTCCGATACGATGGCGATTACAACCGCGAGCAAGTATGGACGTAATTTCACTTCCATTCGTGTATTTGGCTCGATCGGATATGCGTTCTTTGCGTTAAGCATTGGATATTTTCTCGGATCTTTCGGACCGGGTTGGACGATGTGGGTATGTATCGCCCTGGCCGCGACTACTCTTCTGATCGGTTTTCGATTAAAAGAGCAGCCTTCGGGCAGCAGCACTAAAATGGATCTTTCGGGTCTGTGGTCCATCTTGAAACGAAGGGATGTCCTCACCTTTTTCGGTTGCGTTTTCCTGCTCGCTCTGGGTCACCGGATGAATGAAGCCTTTCTTACCATTACGCTGAAAGATCTAGGTGCCAGTGAAGGGCTGATCGGCTGGTCCCTGTTGATCTCTTCGGTCAGTGAGATTCCAGTGTTTTTGCTGCTAAGCAGATACGGCAATCGCTACAAAGAACTTCCTTTGCTCACGTTCGCTGCACTGATGTATACGATTCGCTTATTTCTGATGTCCATCTCAGATACACCTGCGGCAGTCGTTGCTATTCAGACGATGCATAGCGTGACCTTTGGCATCTTCTACGTGACTGCAGTCCGTTATATTACCCGCCTTGTTCCGGATGGCTATCGCGCCACTGGTATGGCCCTGTTCACCATTGTGTGGTCCAGCGCTTCCGGTCTGCTCAGCGGAACACTGGGAGGATTGCTGCTGGAGCATACCAACAGAAACACCTTCTATCTCACTGCGATGGCGTTTTCCCTGGCCGCACTTGTTGGATTTTCCATGAAGCTTTGGTCAAGCATGACTAGAAGCACATAAGCATCCAACAAGGATTTCCCTTATGGATCTCAACATATCAAAACATATCAAAAAAAGCACAGCCTCCCATGGGGGGGGACTGCGCTTGGGTTCATATATTCAGCTAGAAGCCAATCATTTATAAGAAATCCGTTTAACCGGAAATATTCTTACAATTTGTTTACGTTAGCTGCTTGAGGACCACGGTTTCCATCAGTAATTTCGAATTCTACCGCTTGACCTTCTTCCAATGTTTTAAAGCCGTCGCCTTGGATTGCGGAGAAATGTACGAATACGTCCTCGCCGCCTTCAACTGAAATAAAGCCATAGCCTTTTTCTGCGTTAAACCATTTAACTGTACCTTTCAAATGAACAACCTCCTAAAAATATCGCCATCTATGGCGAATACCCTTATTATACTGTATGACCTCCTACATTGCAATTTATCTTTTCCATAAAAGTCGAAAAAATTTGCTTTGAATCCAAGGGTACGGTATCATTTTACCAAAACCGTTAGTTTGGAGACTACCTATGATAAAAAAACATGAAATATACAAAACAGACAAGTGGAATATGATGACCGTAGAAGTTCAAGGCAAATATCTGGTGCTTCGTGAAATCTCGGAAGAATGGGGAGAAGAATGCCATACATTCCTCAGCCGTCCTGCGTTGATGCACTGGGCTGAACGTCGCTTCCCGAAAGAAGATTTTGAGAACCGCGAGGACGAATGGCGTCAACTGATGGCTGCCTTCAAAGGGGTCTAGCCCATGCAGCTTGACTCAAGCAATGTTGTCATCTTTATTATTCTTGCTTTTTCCCTAGGAATCGTGCTGATTCTGGGACGCAACTCCATCCCGGATCGTTTAAGACGGGGCATGGCTCTGATTGCCACCCTGCTGATTTGTTTCGCATTTTTCCTGATCGTTTACTTTTTGGTCAATATGGGAGCCTAGCTTCTTCAAATATTTCAATGCCCCTCAGGTCATACTATACGGGATTATTCGTATAGTGAGGAGGAAGGCCGTTGAAATACCGCAAATCGCTGTTCATTCTGCTGGTACTTAGTCTGATTCCTTCGTCTCTCTCCGCACAAGCGAGTGGGACGAAGGCAGCTTCGTCTATATATTCTTCACTTCATCAAAGGAGGATTCCCATGAGTCAACTATTGAAACGTTCCGAGGTACCTACTGAACAAACATGGAAACTGGAAGATCTATTTGCCGATCAGAAAGCTTGGGATCAGGAATATGAAGAAGTATCGTCTTTGACCAAGAAAGCCTCCGAATTCAAGGGCAAACTGAACAAACCTGAGACACTCAAAAGCTGTTTTGAACTCGAAGATGAGATCAGTCTCAAAACCGAACGCCTCTTTGTGTATGCACGGATGCATCAAGATGAAGACACAGCTAACCCTACATATCAAAACCTGTCCCAAAAAGCACAAAAGTTAAGCGTGCAGGTTGGTGAAGCACTATCTTATGTTACACCCGAAATCTTGTCCCTTCCGGATGATCAGTTGGATGCCCTCATCTCCAACGAGAAACTCTCTGCCTATAAGTTCACATTGGAAGAGATGAAACGTGAAAAGGCTCATGTACTGAGCCAAGCCGAGGAAGCATTGCTCGCACAGGTGGGCAACCTATCCCAGGCACCACAGACCATCTTTAGCATGTTGAACAACGCAGATCTCAAGTTCCCGAAAATCAAGGATGAGCATGGAAACGAAGTGGAACTGACTCATGGCAGCTATATTCAGTTCTTGGAAAATCCGAATCGGGAAGTTCGCGAACGTGCCTTCAAAGCGGTGTATGAAACCTATGCTAAGCAAAAGAACACCATTGCTGCAGCTCTGAACGCTAACGTAACTAAAAACATGTTTTATGCCGATGTTCGGAAATACCCTTCCGTCATGGAAATGTCCCTTTACGGCGACAACATTCCGAAGGATGTCTATACCAATCTTGTGGATACGATTCATGAGAGCCTTCCGCTGTTACACCGTTATATGGACCTTCGCAAAAAATTGCTCGGCGTAGATAAGTTGCATATGTATGACCTTTTCGCCCCATTGGTGGATGAATACAAAATGGACATTACCTACGAGGAAGCAAAACAAACGGTTAAAGATGGCTTGAAGCCGCTTGGCAAGGATTATGCAGACGCATTACAGGCCGGCTATGATGATCGCTGGATTGATGTATACGAAAATGAGAATAAACGTTCAGGCGCATACAGTTGGGGAGCCTACGGCACCCACCCTTACGTCTTGTTGAATCACAAAGATAACCTGAATAGCATGTTTACATTGGCACATGAAATGGGCCACGCACTACATTCCCACTATTCAGACACTACACTTACGTATCGTGATGCACAGTACACCATTTTCCTGGCTGAGGTTGCATCCACAACGAATGAAGCCTTGTTGATGGATTATCTGCTCAATAAATCGACGGATCCGAAGGAAAAGCTGTACTTGCTGACGTATTATGCAGATCAGTTCCGTACCACCGTATTCCGTCAAACCATGTTTGCAGAATTCGAAAAAATTATTCACGAGCGTGCTGAACAGGGTGAAGCTCTTACACCTCAGTTGCTTTCGGAAATTTATTATGACCTTAACGTCAAATACCATGGAAACAGCATGGTTGTGGACAAAGATATTGAGATGGAATGGGCTCGAATTCCCCACTTCTATAACAGCTTCTACGTGTACAAATATGCGACCGGCTTCTCAGCAGCGACCAGTTTCTCCAAGCAAATTCTGGAAGAAGGCCAACCTGCCGTGGACCGTTATCTTGGATTCCTCAAGAGCGGTGGCAGTAACTATTCCATCAACATCCTGAAAAAAGCAGGAGTGGATATGTCTACGCCAGAGCCGATTCGCGAAGCTATGAGTGTGTTCAAGGAACTGATTGAGCAAATGGAACAACTAACGAAATAAGGTTGCTTTCTCGTCCATGTGACCTGATCCCTTGCCCAAATGGGCAAGGGATTTTATAATCAAGCAAGATGCAAGCTCCATGAATTAGGGTAATTGCTTACATAGTTCTGAATTGTTCAACAAGGAGGCACCACCATGAAAATGCAATGGGCACTCATCGCAGGTCTCGTTTTTGCATTACTTACCGGAATTTTTGCGGTCATTAATGTGGATTCCATTCAAGTCAACCTGCTATTTAACACGGTTCAAATCCCGCTGATTCTGCTCATTCTTGGCTGCACCCTAATCGGTGGAATCATTGTAGGGTCTTATGGCATCTTCCGCCAATATCGACTGCAACGCGAGAACAAGCAATTGAAGCTGCGTGTATCCGAATTGGAAAGCTCCGCAGCAAGCAGCTCTTCCTCCTCTCTGGATTCGTTTAAATCGATGGATACATTCGGAACGACCGATTCGGACAACGCTTCTGTGGAGTCCGATTCCATTCAGAGTCAACGAAAAGGAAATCCTTCGGGTACGCTGTAACACATCAGAGGCAGCCTGCTGGCTATCGAGAATGGAATTGTACATTCTGCCAGACAGGCTGTATTCTCTTTTTAGAACAACTTTCTGCATATTTATTAACGAGGAGGAAATTTCTATATGAGTTTTACCATTGACGAATCCTATGTCCTATCTTTTCTGAAAAAGTTACTCGATACTCCCAGCCCTAGTGGCTATACCCACGATATTATTGAGATGATCCGCAAGGAAGCTGAATCACTTAATATCGCTTTTGAATTGAACAACAAAGGCGGAGCTGTGCTCACATTGCCTGGGCAGGATTCTTCCAGAACGATCGGACTGAGCGCACATGTGGATACATTGGGAGCCATGGTGCGTTCCATCACTTCCTACGGCACACTGAAGCTCACTTCTGTCGGTGGGTTTACCATGAACAGTATCGAGAATGAGTATTGCAACATCCACACACGTGATGGAAAGACCTATACAGGCACCATCCTCTCCCTGCACCCATCTGTACACGTCTATCCAGATGCACGCACGTTTGAGCGAAGCGAGAGCCATATGGAAGTGCGTATTGATGAAGTGGTCTCTTCCAAGGAAGATGTTCTAGCATTGGGTATCTCTGTAGGGGACTTTATTTCCTTCGATGCCCGTGCGGTCATTACCCCCAGCGGATATATCAAATCGCGTCACCTTGATGATAAAGCCAGCGTAGCTGCCTTGTTCGGTATACTGGAATCTGCACATCGAGAAAACTGGAAACCAATACATAACGTTTCGCTACTTATCTCGAACTACGAAGAAGTTGGACACGGAGCTTCTTATATTCCTGCCGAAATCAGCGAATTGATTGCTGTAGACATGGGCGCAATGGGTGACGACCTTAGCTGCAAAGAGACGGATGTATCCATCTGTGCCAAGGATTCGTCCGGACCATATGACTACGATATGACCACTCGACTGATCGAACTTGCCAAACAAGCAAACCTTGATTATGTGGTTGATATTTATCCACAATACGGCTCCGATGGCAGCGCAGCATTACGTGGAGGAAATAACATTCGCGCTGCGTTGATTGGTCCGGGCGTTCATGCTTCTCACTCCATGGAACGTACGCATAAAGACGCTGTCCTGAATACAGCGAGACTGCTCGCTGCATATATTACAACCAAGTAAATTGTGAACACACACATGGACAAGTAGAATGGCAATACAGCATTTGAATAAATGATCAGAGTTGTGATCTCGATCTTATTGGGCATGCCGACATGGATCATCTATAATTCACCTATATCATATAAAAAAGGACACTTCAGCTTCTCCGTTTAGAGGCAAGCTGGAAGTGTCCTTCTTCTTTGAGATGGCTTAATTCGCTCGTTCAATATGTTCGCAATACCTACGTTCCAGAAGTTCCAACATCACCTTGTGCTCCCGAATCTGATTCTTCAGTACACGCATCGTGCTTCGCACTGCACTCAGTCCATCCTTCACCTGTGTTTCTGCTTTGCGAATTTTGTCTTGAACCATCCAGTCTACAAAGAGATTATCGAAGAAATAGTCTGCGAATGAAAGCAGGCCTCCAAGGTGTAATTCCGTGTTTACAGCCATCTTCACATCCTCTAGCTCCTTCTGAAATCGGCGAAGACGTCTTCCGGCATCCATAATGGCAACCTGAGCATCATCCATTCTGCTGCGCTTAATATGAGTCGAGATCATACCCCCACCCATCATGTCGTATACTCCCCAATTTCCCGCAGAGGACAAAGCCTTTTCAGCGCGTTCAAGTGCATCGAGCAGATACTGCCCCTCTCGATCCGCCTCATTCAGCTCCTGAAGCTCTCCTGAGAGATGTTCCCGATCCTCAGCCATTTGCTGCAATTCTGCATCTTTCTCCAGCAGATCGTTTTCCTTTTTGCCCCATAACACCTTGTAATCACTTTGCCAGAATTGATATTGCCGCTGTCCGTCCAGCTCCTGTTGCACACGCGAACGCTGCTCCTGGATATCCGTTAACATCTGGCTTGCTGTATCGTACTCTGCCTTACTTTCCATCAACTCCAGTTCTTCTTTCTCCAGTCGATCCTCTTTTTTGCCGATTAAATGATAAAAGAATGCTGATAAAGTCATGCTGTTGAGTCGATCAACATCGTTTTGTTCCTTCTGTAGGTGCTCCAGACGCTGCTGTACTTTCGTTTTCCATTCCGCTTCCTCCTGATTCAGCTTCTCCAGCCGATCATTCCATTTCTCGTACATTCTTCCCTTTTCCTTGATCACTGCCAATTGTTCATTCAGTTCTCTGTACATGGATATGGAGTTCTCCCCATTCTATGGAATTCTTTATTTAATAAACGGTTTGAATATGGTTAACGTTTCATATAAATTCATTTACATCAATTCAAAAAAATCGCCCTCCCCCAAAAGACAACTGCAAGTCGCTTTTGAAGAGAGGACGATTCAATAAAATATACTTTAAGACTTGCTGTTTTCAATCTGTTCCGCAAGCTCATTCAGAACGGTCCAGCGTTCCATCAGTTCATCCAAATGACGCTCCGCCTCCGCCTGCTCTGCCATTAACTCCTGCAGACGAGCTGAATCGCTGAAAGATTCTTCCATCTCTTTATTAATTCGGGCGAGATTGGCTTCAGCCTTCTCGATATTCTCATCAATCTGGTCATATTCACGCTGTTCCTTGAAGCTGAACTTCAGCTTAGGTTTCGCCGCCGAGGCAGCAGGTTTACTTTCCACCGTAGCCGGTTTCACTTTAGCTGCTGTTCCCGTCGCACTTTCCTGAGAAGATCCAGGGGCATTTTTCAGCATCCATTCTGCATATTCACTATAGTCCCCGACATGTACACGCACAGCACCACCACCTTCAAAAGACAGTACTTTATCCACCGTCCGATCCAGGAAGTACCGGTCATGGGATACGACAAATACAACACCCGGGAAATCATCCAGGTAATCTTCGAGTACAGCGAGTGTCTGAATGTCCAGGTCGTTCGTCGGCTCATCCAGTAGCAGAACATTCGGTGCAGCCATCAGTACACGCAGCAGGTATAGACGGCGCTTTTCTCCGCCTGACAGACGGGAGATTGGTGTCCACTGTGACGCAGGGGTGAAGAGGAAACGTTCCAGCATCTGAGCTGCTGTAATAAGAGATCCATCGGCCGTTTTCACATTCTCGGCGACTTCCTTGATGTACTCAATAACCCGCAGAGATTCATTCATCTCCTGATGCTCCTGAGTGAAGTAGCCCAGATTAACCGTCGGGCCCACAACAACCTCCCCGGCATCAGGTTCAAGCTTGCCTGAAATCATTTGCAGCAAGGTTGACTTTCCACTTCCGTTCGGGCCGACAATGCCCACCCGGTCACCAGGTACCGCAATATAACTCAGATCGTCAATCAATTTGCGGCCATCTGCCGATTTGCACAGATGCTCGATCTCCAGTATTTTTTTACCCAAACGAGTGGAACCCACCGATACCTCCAAAGAGCCTGACCGATTTGGTCCTTGTTGATCCTTTAACTCTTCGAAACGATCAATTCTCGCTTTTTGTTTCGTGGTCCGTGCTTTTGCACCGCGACGAATCCAGGCGAGCTCCGTACGCAGCAGATTTTGCCGCTTTTGTTCAGATGCGGATTCACGCTCTTCACGCTCAGCCTTCAGTTCCAGGTAGCGAGTATAGTTGGCCTCATATCGGAATAAACGTCCATGATCCAGCTCCAGCATCACATTTGCTACACGATCCAGGAAATACCGATCATGCGTGATCATGAGCAGGGCGCCGCGTCGTTTTTGCAAATACTGTTCCAGCCAAACTACGGAATCATTATCAATATGGTTCGTAGGCTCATCCAGAATGAGCAGTTCGCAGGGATGAATCAGTGCAGAGGCAAGCGCTACCCGTTTGCGCTGTCCACCAGACAACGTACCCATCAGCGCATCGAATTGACGAATGCCCAGTTTGGACAGAATGCTCTTCGCTTCACTTTCCATCTGCCAGACCTGAAGCTGCTCCATCTCCTGGTTCAAGCGCAGCAAACGCTCTTGCAGCGCAGGATCGGAAGGATTAAGTTCCAGTAGCTCCATTGTTTCTGTATACTCACGTACCGTTTTCATCTCCGGGCTGTCGCCCTCGAATACTTGTTGCAAGACCGTATTATCCGGGTTAAACTGCGGATTCTGTGCCAGGAACTGTATACGCACGTCATTACCAATCGAGATCTGTCCCTCATCCGCTGGCTCCATACCTGCAATGACACGCAAGAATGTGGACTTCCCGGTTCCATTGACACCAACGACACCAATCTTGTCCTGATCGCCCATACCGAATGAGGCGTCTTTAAACAATATTTTCTCACCATAGCTTTTCGCAACTTGCTCTACCGTCATTATGTTCATTGGTCGTAACCTACTTCTCTGTAAAATAAATTCAATATGAAGCTGCACTTAAGATGCAATGCAACTACGCTCACTCACGCTATACTTGCAAAAAGGAACGACATCCGTCTAGAAACAGAGCTGCTGCAAAGGCAATTCGTTTGTTCAGATGTTCCTCGTTAAACTCTGGATTCAGCATAATATCCATCTTTAGCCGATCGAGAATCCCGATATAAGCTTCTGCAAGCAGCACAGGCTCAGGTACGCCAGCATTCTCTAACACCTCACGCACCATGCTCATATATTCATTCATAAATGCCTTCATGAATTTCATCAGATCCGGATCATTATTGGGTGCCATGAAAAACATCTTGGTATGATTGCGACGCTCATAATAATACGTCAGGTGAGTCTTGGCGATCGCACCGAGCTTATCCCCCGTACTCTGATGTGAGTTCAACGCATAAACCAGGCGACTGATAAAATTGTCGCAGTCACGCTTGGATACAGCAACAAATAATTGTTCCTTATTTTTAAAATATAAATAAATGGTGCCTTTCGCGATGCCCGCTTCGTCCGCAATATCGGACATTTTCGTCTCATAGAATCCTTTTGAACCGAAAATACCGTAAGCTGCATCCAGAATAGCCTCCGATTTGTCTCCTTGCACAGTGCTCAAATGCACTCCCTCCCTATGACGCCAAAATGATACCCAAACCGATCGCCAAACATCCGCCGATCAACGAACTGAGCACGTTTACCAGATCATTACTCATCCAAGACCAACCACGCGATCGAACGGTTTTGTGTCCACAATGCTCACTTACCTCGACCTCACGGCCGCACACAGTACAACGATACATATACTGAACCGTTGCGCCCAGATAAGAATCGGCAAAAGCTCCTGCCAATCCGCCTACAAGGCCGACACACGTCCAGCTGAGCAGACTCAAGCTTCCAATCCCGGCAATCCAGGAAAATAAAAACGCACCCACGCCGATTAAAGCTCCACCTATGGCAGCAGCCAGTGTCCCAAGTAATGAAACACCTCCAGAGGTACCTGGAGTCAGCACCTTCCACGTCACGACAGAGCGTGGCGGCTTACGGCTGAGACTTCCCCACTCGGTTGCCCATGTATCTGAAGTAACGGTAGCCATGACACCGATAAAAGCATACATCCAAGCTGGGTGTGGGAGGACCCAGTTCCCCAGAACAAGAAACATGCCGATTCCACCGTTAGCCATAACCTGTCCAGCATCACGATTACCCGTCTTGGCATACGATTTCTCAAGCTCCTGCTTGCGATCCTTGCGAAATTTGGAGAACAGCGTTGAGGTAATAAAAAACAACAGCAGTGTTCCAAACCAGAACAGGTTGCCCGCTCCGTAATATATCGTACCCATGATCACAGCCGCGAGGCAGCCGGACAGGGTTAGCGACTTCTTCGCGTAGGCAGCACCCACCACAATAAAAGCGCATACGGCGCCAATAATCCAGTCCATAAGTTCTCCTGCATGTGGCATCATCCATGGCCCACATGACGTTTTATATTTTTGAAATTCAATTATACCACGGTTTGATCCCAATGCCGAAACTCCCTAGCCCCGCATACAAAAAACCTGATTCAGCAGCTTTGCAAGCTACCAAATCAGGTCTATGATATTGCGATAAAACTGAGATGAGTGATCCTTCTTCCGTTTGACCAAGAATTCGAGGATTACATCACCTCAAGTTCCAGTTCAGACCCGCTTCGTCCCACCAATTACACCATAACGGTAGAGCACGCTGCGACCAAACCAATTGAACAACCGATCGGTGAGGAAGCCCATAAAGCCCAGAGAAATCAGGCCGACAAAGATCCAATCTGTGCGAAAGAATAATCGGGAATTCCAGATCAGATAACCCACGCCTTCATTTGCAGCAATCATTTCTGCGCCGATAATAGCCATATAGGAAGTGCCCATTGCCAGTCGTACCCCCGTGAAGATATACGGAGTCGTCGCCGGAACAACGACATGCAGCAAAATCTGCCATTCGTTGGCTCCCATACTGCGGGCTGACCGGACCTTGTCTTCTTCAATGGAGAGTACACCTGTCAGCGTGTTTAACACAACGATGAAGAACGTTGCATACATGATGAGTGCAATCTTCGATTGCTCCCCGATTCCGAACCAGACCAGGAATAGAGTAATGAATGCAATCGGCGGAATAAAGCGGATAAAATTAAGGAAAGGTTCGGCAAACAGCCGGATCATATGAACCTTGCCGATAATCAGCCCTACCGGGATCGCTATCACACTGCCAAGTACCCAACCCGCAAGCACACGTGTAAAGCTAATTCCGATATACTGCATCAGTGTACCGTCAGCAATCAGTTCGCGAGCACCAAGAATCGTATCCCAAGGACCGGGAATCACGTCGGGTCCATAGAGCATGGCTCCAAGCTGCCAAATCAGAATAACCGTCACCCACAATAGAGGGATAGACACCCACTTCTTCTCCAACCATCTCATCTTGCTATCACCTCAATTATTCTTCAAAATGGCTTTGAATCTGATCATATAGCGTGTTGAACTCAGATGAGGCAATGTTCCTTGGATAAGACAGAGTATTGTCGTAAATATCCGTTATCTTGGAAGAAGGCCCTACTGACATAATTCCTATCCGCTGACCCAGCAAGAGCGCCTCCTGAATATCATGAGTGACAAAAATAACGGTCTTGTGGGTTTCCTGCCAAATATTGACCAGCTCTTTCTGCATCGTACGCCGAGTCATTGCATCCAACGCTCCAAAGGGTTCATCCATCAACAGGATGGCCGAATCGTTGGCTAGCACCCGGGCCAATTGCACCCGCTGCTTCATGCCACCTGACAGCTCCTTCGGAAATTTGGCTTCATGACTACCCAGTCCAACAAGCTCGATGTATCGGTCTGATATCGTACGCCGCTGAGATTTTGGCACCTTGGACATCCGAAGTCCAAACTCCACATTCTCCCTTACGGTAAGCCACGGGAAAAGAGAAGAATCCGCCTGCTGGAATACCATGGCCCGATCTTTGCCTGGCCTATCAATCTCCTTATTATCCACCTTGAGCTGACCGCCCGACTTAGAGATAAAGCCTGCAATCATATTTAGAAGCGTGGACTTGCCACATCCGCTGGGACCGAGCAGGACAAAGAATTCCCCTCCCTTGATGACCAGATCAACATCCTTGATAATATAGTGTACATCCCCATGGGTGGGGGCATTGTATGTTTTACGAAGCTGCTCAATACGAATCGTATGCTGATCTGCAGGTAAGGACATGAGAACACCTCCAATGCAATTTGCGAGTTATTTGCTATAAGTCACTTTATCTGGCAGTGCCTGCTTCAGGAGCTCCAGGTTCAGTTTGTTATCGAGATCGAAATCGTGTTCGATGATCCCGTTATCCACCATATATTGCTTCTGCCCTGCCAGACTGTCATAAGCTGCCTGGGTAAATCCAACTTCCCATGGATTGATTGGCAGATCCTTCAATGTGGCCTCCTTAGGCTGCTTGGTTTCCTTATACATCAGGTCTGCAACCTCTTCAGGATGTGCCTGGGCATACACGGAGGCTTCATTCAGCGCCGCGAGAAAACCACTCACTGTCTCAGGGTTCCCCTGGATGAATTCATTGCTTGCTACGAGTCCCATTCCAAGACGTACAGGGGTTTGGGACATATCGGTGAGCTGATGCACGCCTTCAAGCGCATCGAATTTATCAGTCAAGGCGGAACCAATGACCCAGGTTGCATCTAGATCACCCTGCTTTAGTGCAATGTAGGCTTCGTCAAATGCTCCCTGACCCACCTGGGTTACATCAGTTAGTTCCAGTCCCTGGTCCTTCAAATATTCATCCCACAGATAAGGAATAAACGTACCGCGGATGAAACTTACTTTTTTACCTTTCAGATCGGCTCCACTCTGTATATCATTCTTGGCATACAACTTCCACGCAGCTGCCGCTTCATTCGTAGCCTGACCTGCGGAAGCAATGACAGAGTAATCCCCTTTTGCCAAAGCATTCAATACAGGAAAGTCAGCTCCGTACGCAATATCCACCTGCTTGATAAACAGTGCATTTACACCTTCCGCTGGCGAACCAAACGTAATGCTCTCTGCATCAATGCCGTGGTTTGCAAAGAAACCTTTGGCAATGGCTACCCTGAATGTTGGGTTCGTACTTGTATCTGCGATCCGGACTTTCACTTTTTGGGCCTCTGTGCCGGAGGCACCCTTTGCTTCGGATACCGATTCGTTTGCGGAACATCCCGATAATATCAATAACATAGATAAGAGCATTAATAACGCACCAGTTAAGGTGGATGGTTTTCTCACAATATGCACCCCATTCGTTCTAATCATTGTTCGTCGCTCTTCGCCACCTTACTTGCCTTCATCTGACGTTGCCACACAGGCTGCACCTTCAACAAACGGCAGTGTTATCTCAACACTTACAACGGATGAAGAACCTTTGGGTGCTGCTCCCGACACTCTGTAGTCGGAAACATCAATGGCTTCAATAGCAACCTCTTGCGGCTTCTCCAGCTGTGGTACCCAGTGATAAGGCACGCGATACGAACGATAGACCATATTGGTGTTCCGTCCATCCTTATAAGGGGATACATATTCCCACACTAGCTCATACTCGGATGTAACCTCGAACAGTCTGCCATTGGAACCTTCCGTAATTAGCGTGTTTCCATTAGGCAAGCGCTGAGCGGAGCTGATATACGGACTATAAAATTTATAGGAATCTGTCGGAACGGAAAATCCGGCTTCTGCGGATGTATATTGCCAAACGATCTCCAGGGTCACCGGATTGATCTCCAGTACGCGTGAATGATCGCGAACGGCGTGTTTCAAGCCGTATGGAGAAGCCGGATTGGGCAGGCCATAACCGGCCCAGCCGCCATTGTCGAATACCAGCAGATTCCCCTCTCCAGGCAAACCTTTGGGAATGATATGTGCATGGTGCTGTCCAATAATGGTGCCAATATGCTTCACTTCAGGCAAAGAGTAATCCGGCCCTAGTCTCCATACGATCTTTCCACTCTGTCTGTCGGTTATTGCGATAATATTTGCTTCTCTGGCATCCCAGATAATATTGTCGGGATGGAACCGCTCGTCTCCATGTTCATAGAAATGGTTTGGACCAACATAAGAAGCTGAATTAATATGTAGCCAATCCCCCACCCCACCACCGAGATGTCCAAATGAGCGTGTGTTCGGGTCACGGAACAGAACATTACGGGCGGCCTCATCGAATCCAAGTTCCTCAAAGTGCTCGTTCGGCAGCCATTCCCATAATACATTGCCCTCCCAATCCACTTCTATAATCGCATCATCGAGCAAAGGCTTATCCGAAATGGACGGGTTGTTCACATTTTTATGAGCAAGAATCAAAGTCTTCCCGCTCTGTGTCTTTGGTGCAAGCCCGGGGGCGTAATATCCGACAGGATTGCCTTCACGCTGAAAATCATGGTGCTGACGTGCGTACCACAATGGTTCATATCCTGGATCTTCAATGTGTTCGTAGCTGTTGTATTTCCATACAATATTGCCATCCCAATCCACCTGAACCAAATCGACGTTGTCCTGGATACCGAACTTCGGATCTCTTCGCCCCGTGCTGCCCAATACGAAGCCACCAGGGAAAACTTTGGCCGGAAAGCCCAGCAGCCCCTTCCACAGGTGAACCTCCTTACCATTCATATCAATCAGTACAACACCTTCCTCGCCTGCCTGATAGACGGTATAACCGCCCCAAGCCTTATCAGGGTTATATACGGTTGCCCCGGTTGGATAAATTGTTGAATGCCCCATTGATCATCTCTCCCTTGGTTTGTTTGTTTTCACATTGGATCAAACGTTAATAACTGAGATAATTGCTCTTTCCGGTATTCTCCCTCTGCTTCTGTTCAGGGTCACTTTTGATGGACGGATCGGGTCCCTGCTTCCCGTTGTTCTCTGCCAATTCCAGCAGCGTATCCGAGAACCCCTCCAGATTCGCTATCACCCGCTCATAAAATTGGCTTTGCTGCTCCAGTTCCTCCGTCGTAAAGCCCTCAAACAGAAGCGTGATACATCGGGCACCGATATTGCTGTTCCGTGCAAACATCTCCCGCCCACTGGCAGTAATGTCGAGCAATACCGTCCGACGGTCATCTTCCTTGCGCCTGCGGATCGTAAGTCCCTTTTTCTCCAACTTGTCTGTTAACGCTGTAATGGCACCTGAAGTGAAGTCCAGTTGTTCAGCCAAATCCCCTAACCGCTGTTCCCCTTCACGAATGATTTTGTGCAGGATGAGCATGCCCGGTAAACTGACCCCCTCTACCGATATACGATCTCGTTCTTTCACGAATCGTCTGACCATTTTACGAAACAACCAATCTGTCTTCTCCAACGCTTCCCAGTCGTTATTGCTCATTTCATCCTCCCTGTCTAACTGAAACGACAGCAAATACGAAAAAAGGCTCCCGCGGACATTCCATAGTGGAGTAGTCCCGGGAGCCTTTGGTGGTCCAATCAGCTCGCTTCAGTTCAAATTATTTCACTGTTCATTTAATTAGTGTTAAAATAATTGAGTTCATCATATAACCCACTAACCCAACCTGTCAAGTGTGAATTTAAATTTGTTTTTTCGTAGCCAGATGTCCCTCATATTTAGATAACTTATCCGGTTTTAAGTTTCACTTCAGCTTTCCCGGTTACACTATCCTCAGAGCGTTACATCAAACCAGCTACGATTCAGTTCGTACTTAACCATAGAAATGAGGATAACACATATGAATATGAAGCGCGTAATCATTGTCGGAACAATGATTGTTACCATGTCCTTCGCCGGAACAGCCTGGGGCAGATCAGCGATATCCCCTATACCTTTGACGAAATGGTCCATCGTTAACATCGATACCAAAGACGAGAGCGGAGATGAGTTGCTGAGTGCTCTGAATCAACAGTCGGAAGATGACTTGGTTCAGGATCTGTACGCGGGTAAATCGCTGAGGATGATTGCAGATGAAAATGATGGTGATTTTAACGAGGTTGTCGCATTGCAAATAAGGCAGCTCAGGGAGCAATTAGATCAACGACTCGCAAGTGGAAGTATTAGCGCGGAGCAACACGCAGTGCAAAGCAGTGAACTGGAGGAGTTGGTCACGGAGAGTGCCAATACAGCCTACAACTTGGCGTAAATGAAAAGTCTCCCATGTGCTATGGCAGAGAATGAGGGCATGGCAAAAAGGAGCGTCGAAGCGCCCCTTTTATCTGTTTCATATTTGCTCTAAGTAAGCAGATTGATGATGCATGATACTTACTTAACTGCTGCTGCAATCGTGCATTTACCCAAAGGTTCTCCGTCCCAGGCCAGTTCAAGCACATCTCCTGCTGCCGTTGGTCCAACCCCTTCTGGTGTACCTGTAAAGATGACATCTCCAGGTCCCAGGCCGTAATGATGACCTACATAATCCACAATGTCCTGTAGACTGAAGATCATGTTACGAATATTGCCACGTTGGACCTCGGCACCGTTCTTGGTGAGTGTAAAGTCTTTCTCAAGAAGAGCCTGGGCCCCCGGAAATGGCTGGAATGCAGTAACAGGAGCCGAGTTCTTGAACCCTTTGGCCGCTGTCCACGGATGGCCCTTTTTCTTAATAACCGTCTGTACATCACGTAATGTAAAATCAATGCCAAACGCATACGCGTCTATCAATTCATCCACAGCCATACCCGGCTCATAACTGCGCCCGATTTGGATTACTAGTTCAGCCTCATAATGAACTTCGCCCTTTGTCGCAGGCAATTGCAGCGTTTCACTATTCAAGGCCACAACCGCATGGGAAGGCTTCATAAAGATCATCGGTTCATTCGGAACCGCGTTACCCAATTCTTCTGCATGAAGTTTATAATTTCGTCCTACACAGTATACATTTCGAATGTTTGTCAGCATGGGTTTACGACCACCTTTATCGGATTCATTAGCGTATATGGATCATGTTCATCTTTTTATTATATAAGTACATATCATATTTTCGCTATTCAAAAAATTGGAGTTTATGGTCTGAAAAATCGGCTGCTCGTTTCCTGAAAAGCCTGTTCCCACACATCAGGCCGGTTTGTACATAACATCAGCTCCGGATCAATCGCCGCAAGCCGCTTCATGATGATTTTGTCGTCCACTGTCCAAGCCATTACCTGAATGCCTTCAATACGCATCTCACGCATCAGCGATTTGTCCACATTGGTGTACCCGATGGAAAGAAAACTGCAATTCATCTGCCGCAGCACTGCTGCCAGATCCCCTGGCCGTGCATCAATAATCAAACCTGTTTTGAACTCAGGGGCCAGTTTCTTCACTTCAGCCAGAGCCGCAGGTTCAAACGAAGTGATGACCACATCATGCTGCATATGTCTCTTCCTCACCTCATGAATAACCGCTGCCGGCAGACCGGGATACATATTACCTTGCGTTTTCAGTTCGATATTCAATCTCACTTTGCCACAGGTGCGGTCCAACACTTCACTAAGCGCAGGAACACGTTCCCCTTTATAGGCTTTTCCTTTCCACGATCCCGCATCCAACTGCTGTATATCTGCCCAGTCCGTCTCTCGTACGAAGCCTTCACCGTTCGTGGTCCGGTTTAACGTAAAATCATGAATAACAACCGGCACACCATCACGTGATAACTGTACATCCAGCTCCATCCACTGAACCTCTGGCTGTTCCATGGCAAGCAGAAATGCAGCCATCGTATTTTCTGGTGCAATGGACGAAAATCCACGGTGCGCTACACAAAGGTTGTTCATTTCATCCCCTCCTCAAAAAAATGCATCTTAATTTGGCGATGCGAATCCGTTCGCATCAAAACGAATACCTGGCGAGAGCTGCGCCATCTGCTCCAGCAGCAATTTGTTGGCTTGATCCACCATCGGAATGGCCTGACCCAACCCCGCTTCATAAGGGATAACCTTCATGCTGCATTTGGCATCCTTACTACAACTCGCCTGAAAAACCGCTGTTTTCCACGTTTCCTCTGTTGTTGATTTCGAGAAAATAAAGTTGCCTGTACTATATGCAATCCATTTGCCTTTGTAGTACTCTACCCCTTGCAAGACATGGGGATGCCCGCCTATGACCAGATCGGCTCCGGCATCTACAAATTCATGAGACAGTCGAGTCTGATCATTATTTGGAGTGCTGACCCGTTCCTCTCCCCAATGTGCAACAACGATAACCAGATCAGCTTTTTCACGGGCTTCCTGAATCGCCTTTACTGCACCTGTAGAATCGTAAGCTTCGGCAACACCGGCCCGATTCCCTTCCGCTTTCCAGCTTGTTTCAGGTACAACCCGGCTGAATCCAAGCAGTGCAATCTTCATGCCTTTGCGTTCCAGATATGCAGGTGCATAAGCCTCATCCCTGTTCATACCGGCTCCTGTGTGCGCTATACCATATTGCTCAAGGTAAGTTAACGTATCGACCAAGCCTTCTACACCTTGATCCAAAATATGATTGTTGGCCAAATTCACAGCATCAAATCCTGCTGAAGCCATTGCTTCGAGCGCCTTTGGCGAAGACTTGTATACATAGGTTTTGTCTGCAGCACCAGTTCCACCAAGGGTTACGGGAGTTTCAAGGTTTCCAATGGTCAGATCATCTTCCTTGAACAAGTTGCCAAGCTTTGCAAAGGGGTAGTCATAACCGTTCTTCTCCAACAATTCAGCCACTTTGCCGGAAAACTGAATATCCCCAACAAAGTTAATGGTTACATCCTTCGCCGAATGAGATGGCTGTGTCGCCCCAGTTCCGGCACCTTCGCTTCCCTTTGAGCCGGAAGAAGCGGTAGTATCCGTCGGTTTTTTCGTTCCCGTATCTGTCTTTCCATTTACCTTGGAGTCTGTAGCATCAGGCTTTTTCTCACCCGACGTACCGCCGGAATTTTCAGTTACCTGTTTATCAGAATCCTCCGATTCTTCATCCGGGGTATTACTTGCCTCCGAATCCGTGTCAGGTGAACTCACCTGATCACCCCCCTGAGGGCCCTCTTCATTCACTGGTTCCTGATTCACAGCCGTTTCTGTCACCGCCGGGTCTATTTGCTGCTCCTGCATGCCTACTGCGTAATAGATGCCGACGAGTCCAATTGCAGCAATCAATACCAGATTAATGATCCAAATCCGGCGTTTTCGGGCACGTTTCACTTTTTTCTTTTGTACACTTCGTTTTGATCTTGGGGGATACATAGGCAGCTCCTCTTCTTCACAGCAATCCTTATCATATTATATCAGGCATATTCTGGATTTCCATCATTCCTTGGAATGAAAGAGTTCCGACCTCTCCCCTTTTCGCTTTATGGTGCAAAAAAGGCCGTCTCCCTGTAGAAAAAATCTACGTTCGAGACAGCCAAATACGTTAATTACTTTGCAGCAATCAATTGCGTAGCTTGAACTGACATTTCCTTCGCCTGTTTGATACAGTCAGGCAAGCCTACCCCTTCATAACCAGCGCCGGCAATGTATACCCCCGGCAATTTGCTGCCAAGTTGTTCGCGCAGTGCTGCAATCTGCTGCAGATGACCTACCGGATACTGTGGCATGGATTTGCGGAGCCGAGTAATTTCCGAGAAGATCGGAACGGCCTCAACGCCCATTGTTTCACGCAAGTCCTTGAGTACCAGATCTGTTAGTGCATCATCCGGGAGCTCCACATTCTGTTCGTCTCCGGAACGGCCAACATAACAGCGAAGTAGTACTTTGTCATCTGGGCTGGTGTGCAGCCACTTGGTTGATGTCCAAGTACATGCTGTAATATTTCGACCTTCCTTACGCGGAACGAGGAAACCAGACCCATCAAATACATGTTCGATATCCTTTTTCTCAAAAGCCAGCACCACATTCGCTACCGATACGTAATTGATTGCATCCAGAGCCGCTGTATCCACATGTGGTTGCAGCAGTTCAGATGCAACATACGTAGGCACGGTAATGACTACATCATCTGCTTCAAGACGTTCTCCGTTATCCAGTTGAATGCTATACTTGGCCGCATCTCCAGTCTGAACCTCCAGAGATTTCACGGAAGTGTTCAGCCGTTGATCCACGTCCTGCAACTCATGTACAAGCGCATGAACCAGGCTCTGCAAGCCCTGACGGAAGTTCAGAAAAGCACTTTTCTTCGTTCCCGTATGGGTCTCTGTCGGTTTGCGGCCCGTCATCATTCCTCGGATCAAACTACCATAATCCCGCTCCACTTCACCGAATTGCGGAAAGGTTGCCTGAAGACTCAATCGCCGCATATCACCTGCATAGATGCCTGCGAGCAACGGTTCAGTCAGGTTTTCCAGCACTTCCGCTCCAAGGCGGCGCTCAATCATATAACCAAGCGATTCATCCTCTGTTGTACGACGGGGAGGGATGACAAAATCCATTAATGCGCGCAGCTTGCCTGCCGGAGATACAAGACCACTTCTCAGAAAAGGTCTCAACTCCGTCGGAATACCGAGAATGAGTCCTGCCGGCATAGGATGCAGCTTGCCACGCTGCATGATGTACGTTTTTTTGGATTCCGGATTTTGGCTGACCAGTTCATGGTCAATTTCCAGCTCTTTAGCCAAATCAATCATCGCCGTTTTGCGGGCAAGGAAAGAATCTGGTCCCTTCTCAATGACGAACCCATCCCGGTGCAGCGTTTCAATCATGCCACCCATGGAAGAACTCTTCTCAACCAAGGTGATGACAGGTTCAACCCCTGCTTCCCGGTAATGCTTCCGAATATAAAATGCCGCGCTTAGGCCGGTCAGACCTCCGCCGACAACAACGACACGACGTTTATGGTCTTCCATTACTCATCCGTTCCTTGCTGCCACTGGCTAATAATGACATCACTTAACGTTTCCATGTAAAGTGGGTCACTATTGAGAGAATCAATACGCATAAGGCGCATGTCGATCTCTTTGGCAATCGCTTTGGCCTCAATATCAAGATCATAGAGCACTTCCAGATGATCCGATACGAATCCAATCGGTGCTACAAGCACATCCTCAACCTGTTCACGAGCAAGATCCTGAAGTGTGTCCAGAATATCAGGGCCCAGCCATGGCTCTGCTGTCCGCCCCGCACTCTGCCACGTGAACTGCCAGTTGGTAATTCCTAAACGGGAAGCAATAACTTCCGAAGTCTCCAGCAGTTGCTGCGGATATGGATCACCGATATCTACAATTCGCGCAGGCAGACTGTGTGCACTGAACAGCACTCGTACATCCCCGCGCTTGGCCCCCGCTTCCTCGAAAGCATCCAATTTGGCGCTAACACGTGTGGAGAGAGCCTGAATCAATTTCGGATGCAGATGATAACTCTCAATGAATGACATTTGGATACCCAGTTCTTCCGCTTTCTCACGAGCACGCTTGATGTAGCTCCCTACACTCATCGTGGAGAAATGTGGTGCCAGTACGATGCCTATTGCAGTCTGAATTCCATCCTTCGCCATCTGTTCCACGCCATCCTCAATGAACGGATACGCATGCTTCAACCCTTGATAACAACGGAATTCAACCTCATTGGAACGGTCATCCTTGTTTAACGTCTCCTGGAGGGCCTTCACCTGATTATCCGTGTTTTCTCGAAGAGGGAATACACCCCCAACGATCGCTTCATAACGGTCGGTTAATTCCTTCAGTTGTTCCGGTTCAGGCGGACGTCCTCTCCGGATATGTGTGTAGTACGCTTCGATACTTTCCATATTCTCAGGTGTGCCATACGACATCACCAGTACACCTACCGTATTAGTCATTAGTAACCGTCACCCCAGTCTTCAATGCTTCAGCGGAATATTCATGAATATACGCCGTGAGTTCTCTTAATTTATCCAAAGACGCTTCAGGAAATAGTCCGTGCCCCAGATTGAAAATATACCCTGGCTCCTTGATACCTTCGTCAATAATCAATTTGGCATGCTGCTTGATCAGATCCATCGGTGCAGTCAGCACATAAGGGTCCAAGTTACCTTGCACAGCAAATTTTCCGCCCAGTCGTTTACGTCCCTCGGAGATCGATACTCTCCAATCCAGCCCAATCACATCAGCTTTCAGATCATGCAGGGTTGGCAGCAATTCACCAGAAGCCACACCCGGGAAATAAATTTTCGGTACATTCAAATCCGATAATTCGGTAAAGATACGAGTAATCGTCGGCAACACATACGTTCTAAAGTCGTTTGGCGAAAGTGCGCCCACCCAGCTGTCGAACAGTTGGAATGCCTTGCCGCCGTTCGCAATGTGAGCACGGACATATGTAATCACCATATCGCCCAGTTTTTGCATCAATTTATGCCACACTTCCGGTTCACTGTACATCATCGTTTTGGTCCGTATGTACCCTTTGGAAGGTCGGCCTTCAATCAAATAGCTGGCAATGGTAAACGGTGCACCGGCAAACGTAATCAGGGGTACATCCAGTTCCTTGTCCAGAATTCGAATCGTCTCCAGAATATGAGACAGATCTCCTTCAACATCAATGGGACGCAAACGATCCACATCTGCCGCCGTGCGGATTGGATTGTCTATAACAGGTCCAATATTTTTAACAATATCAAAATCTATACCGAGGGAAGCAACCGGATTCATAATATCGGAATACAAAATAGCCGCATCCACACCGAGTTTACGTACCGGCATGAGTGTAACTTCAGCTGCTAGCTCAGGTTGACGGCAAATTTCGAGCAAAGAATACTTTTCCTTAATCTTGCGATATTCGGGATCATAACGCCCAGCCTGACGCATGTACCACACGGGAACACGGTCCACCTGCTGTTTGAAACTGGCCTGAATCAGACGATCATTATAGCTCATGTAAGAAGCCTCCAATAGTTTTTGGACTCATAAATAACATTATGCCCTTTTTAAAGAGCGGTAACAACCACGTGTCGATCTGTTCCGATGACAATACTATGACATTCCTTACATCCCCTCATCCATATGCAAATTATGTTATAATGAAAGAATCGTGTTTTTTTGAAACGTTGCAGAAACGATCGGAAAGGAAGTGAAAGCACTTTGAAAACGTGGAAAGTAAACCTCATTGTGCTTTGGTTTGGACAATTTCTGGTCAACTCGGGCATGACCATGATTACCCCGTTTTTGTCCCTTTATCTCGCTAGGGATCTTGGCGTGGTTGGTGAGCATGAAATTGGCATATGGGCGGGATTTATATTTGCTGCCAACTTCCTCACCTCATTTTTGTTCCAGCCCTTGTGGGGCAAATTGTCTGACAAGTACGGACGGAAAATTATGTTGCTGCGTTCCGGATTCGGGATGGCGATTGTTATTGCCTTGATGGGTTTTGCACAGAACCCATGGCAGCTCCTTTTATTACGACTGCTCAACGGTACGATCTCCGGCTTCAACCCGGCAGCAGTTGCATTGATCTCGGGTACAACGCCGAAGGATCGCATGGGTTTTGCCATGGGCATCAGCCAATCCGGCCAAGTGGCCGGTACGATTCTAGGTCCGCTGATCGGCGGTTTGCTTGCTGATGCAGTGGGCTTCCGCCCTATCTTCTATATTACTGGCGGACTGATCTTTGCGGCTTCCATGCTCGCCATGTTCCTGGTCAGAGAGAAGTTTGACCGCAAGGAAGCAGCCAAACTGCCGGAACAATCCGTATTGTCCGGTCTGAAGGAACTGAATAAGTCTCCCCAGTTACCTGCGCTATTCGCTGTAACATTCCTATTGCAATTTGCCATGATCAGCCCGATGTCACTCTTGCCGCTGTATGTACAGAAATTACACGGTTCGGATGTCAACGTTGCCTTCTGGGCAGGGCTTGTCGGTGCAGTCACGGGACTATCTAACATGGCCATGTCCCCGATTCTCGGGAAACTCAGTGACAGGGTAGGTTCACACAAGGTACTTACCTTCTCTCTCATAGGAACAGGGCTCATGCTTATACCTCAAGCTTTCGTGCAGACGGTATGGCAGCTCATCATCGTCCGTTTCATGATGGGTGTATTCATGGGCGGCCTGCTTCCGAGTGTCAACGCGCTCATTCGCTCCTATACGCCAGATAGCATGATTAGTCGGGCCTTCAGCTTTAATACGAGTACACTCGCGCTCGGTAACATGCTTGGAGCCGTAATCGGCGGCTTTATGGCTGGGTTCATTGGCATCGAAGGACTGTTCATCGTCTCTGGTGGGTTGCTGCTGCTCAACATGGTGTGGGTAAGACTCAAGCTGTACAAAAAGCCCCCTCTGATCAGAGAATCCTGACGCTTGGATTCAATGTTATTTGTTCTTATAAAAAGCCGCTTTCAGCGCCTATTAGGCATGAAAGCGGCTTTTGGCATTCATTTGTTTAAACCTTAAAATTGATTCATTGAGTCATTAAGTCAGATGGCTTGTGAATTGAATCGGGTATTCTTTAACTCCAAATACAAAAGCACTTTGAATCGGCTGCAGAACGGTTTCCGGCACAAGCTGAATGTCTTCCATTTGCCGAAGCATCGTCTGAAGTACAACCCTCGCCTCAAGTCGTGCAAGCGGCGCACCGAGACAGAAATGAATACCAAAACCAAAACCCATATGTCTGTTCGGCTTGCGGTCGGGCACGAACTTCTCTGCCTGATCGAATTGAGCGCTATCCCGGTTGGCCGATCCTACCCAGGATATCACCTGTTCCCCCGCCTGAATCGTTTGTCCGTTCAATTCTACGTTTTCTTTGGCAATACGCCCAATAGCCACAATTGGCGGATAATAACGCAACGTTTCCTCTACCGCAGTGGGGATAAGTTCAGGATGTTCTCGCAGCTGCTGTTGAAGCTCAGGCTGCTCTGACAGAATACGAACGGCATTGGTAATCAGATTGGTTGTGGTTTCATTACCGGCAGCAAGTAACAAGATGCAAAATCCGACCACTTCCTCTGCCGTTAGCTTCTCCCCTTCAATCTCTGCAGCAAGCAGTATAGAGATCAGATCATCCTCTGGTCGCTGACGTCTTTCTTCCATTATGGCCGTGAAGTAGCTCGCCAACTCCTGCTGGTTCCGTTTCTTTTCTTCCATCAATTCCTGGAAAGCTTCGTCACTGTCATCCCGCGCCCCCTTCACGAGTGCATCAGACCAGTCTTTGAACTTCTGGCGATCCGTTGCAGGGACTCCAATCAATTCAGCGATCACGATAACTGGAAGTGGAGTAGCAAGATCATCGATAAGACGCATACGACCTTCTGAAAAATGCGGAGTCAATAATTCATCAGCGATTTCCTGAATACGCGGAGCTAACGCTTCGATCGCTCTAGGTGTGAACGCCTGATTAACCAGATCCCGTAGTTGTTTGTGCTTCGGCGGATCTGTAGTAAGCATGCTGGCGTTTGCGCGATCACGTTCAGAAGAGAACAGTTTAGGATTTTTTAACACATATTGCACATCTTCATAACGGAAAACATCCCAGCATTCTCGATGGTTGTCATAGCGGACTGGAGTATTGTCACGAAGTTCAGCGTACACCTGGAAGGGAAATAATTGCTGCTCCACCGCCTCCAGCTCCCGGATCGGAATGTAATTGGCATATTTTTTGGGTGCTCGGTTCATCGTTTCTCCTCCAATCATTAATATATATTTATTTACATATTGAAATCACCATATATTATAGACTCAACACTGCGGGCATACAAATATTTGGCAATAATTGAGCCTCTTTTCCTAGAACGTATTACAAAAATCGTCAAGACTTGCTAACTAATACCCCCGCTATTCGTTTTGGATAAGATCACTTCAGCTATGGACGATACTGCAACACTTCCCCAAAGTTTCCTTCTAAATCTATCAGGTCAAAAGACTCAAATGTAATAAAATATGACACAAAAGTTTATTTATTATGATTTCATATTCCTCATTCTCTTTTTTACCTTCTCATATTTATCCATAAAACCTCATAAATACGCTATATACTCTACATTTCTATCAATGTAACCGATTACTCTATCTATATCTACAATTGTCATATTATTTAACATGAAATACAATCAATTTGAATTCATATACATATCATCCTTAACAAACATCACACGAAACTAACCTGAAGGAGAGTGCTATTCATGAAAAAAACTTCAAATCTTCGTCCTTGGGCTGTATGGAGCACAGCCGCTTTGACAGCTCTGACCATTTCCCTGTCCCCCATCGGGACCTATGCGGCTCAGGCGGCTACGGTAGAAGTGAGCGGTACAACTAGTGCAGTTCAGACCGCATTATCCACTCCGGCTCGCAATACGACCATCCCTGCTCTATCAGATTCGTTCAAACAATCCGCTCTGCCTAATGTTCTGGTCATTGGAACGGGTGGTACGATTGCAGGTCAATCCGAGGATGCAACCAGCTTCCAGAACTATAAAGCTGGCACACTCCCGATTGGAGAAATGGTCGACGCCTTACCGGACAAACAGAAGATTGCAGATGTTAGCACACTCCAATTCGGAAATTCAGGTTCAGGTTCTTATACCATGGCTGATCTCTATGACTTATCTCAAACCGTAGACAAGGCTCTGGCTCAGTATGACAGCGTTGTAGTTACCACCGGTACAGATACCATGGAGGAAATCGCCTACTTCCTTGACATGACCGTACAAAGTGATAAACCCGTCATCATTACAGGGTCCATGCGCCCTTGGACAGTTATCGGCTCAGATGCACAAGCCAATCTGTACAACGCCATCAAGCTCGCAGGCAGCGGGCGCACCACTTCATTTGGGACCGTGCTAATGTTGAACGATACCATTCAATTGGCACGCGGCGTGACCAAAACGAATGATTATCGAACAGACACGTTCGAAACTCCGATGCTTGGTGCAGTAGGTTACATTGATGAAGAAAACATTCGAATTTACCGTGCTCCTGCACGTGCCTTGAAGCCTGAAGGTACATTGAAACCGGCATTCGACCTGAGCAAAATCACGAAGGCAGATCTCGCCAAGGTGGAAATTGCGATTTCCTATCAGGAAGCTGGCGGCGAAGCTATTGAAGGATTTGTGAAGGGCGGCGCCAAGGGGATCGTAACGTCCGGTACCGGAGCAGGCGGTATCTCCAGAGCGATGGGACAAGCACGTACCAAAGCGGTCGAGGATGGCGTAATCTTCGTAACGACCACTCGGACAGGTTCAGGCAGTGTATATGGCGGTGGGAAAGGCGTTATTGCCGGTGACAACCTCAGTCCTCAGCAAGCACGCATTTTGTTGATGCTCGGCCTGTCCTTTAGCGACGATTTTGACACGATCCAAAAATGGTTCGAGACTTACGGAACGCCGGAAGTTTAATAAGACTCTCATCACTTCACTCCAATAAGCAGAAAGAGACGATAATACCCTGAGATTCAGGAGTGTTATCGTCTCTTTCTTTTCGAATTGAATGCGCATTCCATCCGTTTTAACGGATCTGCATCTTTTCTTACTTCACCCAGGCCAGAGCCAGACCATCATAATCCGGCAGCATCGTTGTTACGAGGCGCGGGTCACTGGCCATCTGCTCGTTGAAGCGTCGAACCGCGAGGACAGCCGGACCCTGCTTGTCTGAATTCAGCGTACGGCCGCGCAGGAAACAGTTATCTCCCACAATGACCGCCCCGGGCCGCGCGAGCTTAATGGCGTAATCGAGGTATACGGGATAATTCTCCTTGTCTGCATCAATGAAGAAGAAATCGAAGGTACGTCCTTCCTGTGCCAGCTGCTCCAGACTGTCAGCTGCGGGGCCAATTCGATATTCGACTTTATCCGCAAAGCCCGCTTCCTCCAGATGACCACGAGCCATCGCTGCGTATTGCTCTTTTAATTCAAGCGAAGTCAGGGTTCCCCCGTCACTTAAACCGCGAGCAAGACAGATACCGCTGTATCCGCCCAACACGCCGATTTCGAGTACAGCCTCCGCTTTCGATGTCTTCGCTAGAAAAGTGAGCAAACGGCCATAAGCCGCTGCAACCGAAACTTCCGGCATGCCGTTCGATCGGATGGCTTCTTTTACCTTTAACAAGAGATCATCCTCTTGAAATAATTGATTTACATATTCGTCAGGGGTCAGATTCACCGCTAAAATCCTCCTTGGACACTTGGACTGCTTTCCATATGGATGCCAATGTTCTATAATAAATGTTTGTTGTCAAACACAGGCGGTTGAACTGCTGCATCGGCTCGAAAGATGAATGCATTAGCTCACCGCATTTCTCATTGTAAGTTTTTTCACGGAAAGCGGCAAGGCCGCACCGTCACTATACAGCTGAGAGAAGGATATTCCTTCCCCAGCTTGAAATGGAGTTGAAATGAATCACATGGCTCAATTGCAATTGATTGCGACCTCGGCGATGGGACTCGAGGCTGTTGTCGCCCGGGAACTGAAGCAACTGGGGTATGAGGATGTTACGATCGACAATGGCCGGGTTTTCTTCACTGGAGATTATATTGATATTTGCCGGTGTAATCTGTGGCTGAGAAGTTCCGACCGGGTGTTGGTCAAAATGGGTGAATTCCCGGCGACAACTTTCGATGAATTATTTGAAGGTACCAAAGCATTACCTTGGGAGGAATGGATTCCAGCCGATGGCGAATTTCCGGTTGAAGGTCGCTCCCAAAAATCTCAGTTGAGCAGTGTGCCTGCATCACAAGGGATCGTGAAGAAAGCAATCGTAGAGAAACTGAAGCTGACTTATGACACGGAGTGGTTCCCCGAGGATGGGTCTCGTTATGTGATTGAGGTCATTCTGCTGAACGATCGCGCCCTGCTTACTTTAGATACGACGGGACCAGGTCTGCATAAACGGGGTTATCGTAAACTCGTAACCGAAGCACCACTCAAAGAAACGCTTGCTGCGGCACTTATTCAGCTCAGCCGCTGGAATGTTTCCCGTCCATTCTATGATCCATGTTGCGGTTCAGGCACCATGCTGATTGAAGCCGCCATGATCGGCTGGAACATTGCACCTGGACTTCGTCGGACCTTCAACTCCGAGAACTGGGCTGTCATTCCTGAAGAATTGTGGGAACAGGCGCGCGAAGAAGCATTTGACGCGGTTCGCGACGATATTCCATTGCAAATTTCGGGCAGCGACATCGATCCGGAAGCTATTGAAGTAGCACAGGCAGCAATCAAGAGTGCCGGCTTCGCCAAAGATATTGAAGTCAGCGTCCTGCCCGCTCATCGTGCAAGACCACAGGGCGAATATGGTGTCATTATTACCAACCCTCCATATGGTGAACGTTTGAGTGAAGAGAAAGAAGTGCAGAAGCTGCTACGTTCTTTAGGGCGCAGTTACCTCGATTTACCGACATGGTCCTTTTTTGCCATCACGTCGACCAAATCTTTCGAGGAAGACTTTGGACACAAGGCAGACAAGCGCCGTAAGTTGTTCAATGGACGCATTGAAACCCAATATTATCAGTATTTGGGCCCACTGCCTCCACGTAATAAAACACCACAACAATAATAATATTGGAATGATCAAGCGCTCCTGCCGTTCACGGCTGGGGCGTTTTTTTGTATGTATTTCGGGATACTTATGGATGATCTTGTTAACATTGCTTCCGCATGAAGATTTTCTCCCCTGGGCATAGTTGAAAAGCCATGACACCACGCTATAATGGATAAAGTCCTATTTTACATTCCGTTAACAAAACCATTCATCAGGGAGGAGACATATATGTTTGTCACTAAGCCAACACGCAGCTTTACGCCGCGTGGGCTTCTGAATCATCCACTTACGTTATATCTTATTTTTCTTGTACTCATGCTGCTCAAATTAATGTGGCTCCACCACAATCTGCACGCTTACAACATTACGATGGGTCTTCTGGACAAAGTGATTGCCATCGGTTCGCTGCTGCTTCTGTCCTTCTGGACCTGGTGGCTGCCTCGCCGGGGCATGATTATATCACTCGTTATACTCAATCTGCTGCTCACTGCACTGATCTATGCGGATATGGTTTATTATCGCTACTTTCAGGATTTCCTAACAATCCCTGTGCTGATGCAAGCCAGACAGGTTGACGCTTTGGGAGACAGTATTGCTACGCTTATTTACGCCAGTGATCTGTGGTTCTTCGTCGATTGGCTGGTGATTATCCCATACGCAGCGATCCTGCTGTTCAGCAAACGTAACCGTCGTGGACGTTCCAGCGCATATTCGAACGGGTTGAACTCCTACTCGTCAAATTCAGGCAAATCAAGTGTGCGTCGTCGACTCACCGCAGGCAGCATTGCTCTGGTATTGGGTCTGGGGCTCGCGGTTGGTCCGATATATTTTTATAGTAAAACCTGGGCAAAAGGGTTGTTCGATAACAACTGGTGGAACGTATCCATGTACAATGTTACCGGACTTCTTGCTTTTCATGGCTATGATCTGTACAACTATGCCAAAGACCAGCTCGGCTCTGGACCGGAGGTCGATCCTGCCGATCTCGAACAGGCGGAAGCTTATTTCGCCAGCAGACAGCAGGCTGATCCACTGAAGGATGAGATGTTTGGCAAGTACAAAGACAGCAATGTGATCATTGTCCAAGGTGAAGCCTTCATGAATTTCATGATTGGTCAGAGCATTGGCGGACAGGAAATTACGCCTCATTTTAACGAGCTGATGAAGGAAAGCCAGTACTACAGTCACTTTTATCACCAGACAGGTCAGGGGCGAACATCGGATGCTGACTTTGGGGCCAATATTTCATTGCATCCACTGTCGGTTGGATCAGCGTTTGTCCGTTACGCAGACCACAGTTATGATTCTCTGCCTTCTATCTTGAAGGATCATGGTTATAGTACGAATGTATTTCATGCCTATGAGAGCGGATTTTGGAATCGTTATACGATGTATCAGAATATGAAGTATGACAAGTTTTACAGTAAAAATGATTTTGAACAGGATGACCCGCTTGGCTGGTCGCTGTCGGATGAGTCCTTTTTCCGCCAATCGGTTGAAAAAATGAGCAGTGAGGTTACAGAGCCCTTCTACTCATTCCTCATTACGCTCAGCAGTCATCATCCATACGCGTTACCCCAAGATAAACAGCAGCTGGATGTGGGTGAATTCAAAGGAACGATGTTTGGCAACTATCTGCAATCCGTTCATTACGTGGATTCTGCGCTCGGTAACATGGTGGAAGACCTGAAAAATCGGGGATTATGGGACAAAACGATCTTCATGTTCTATGGGGATCACGATAATTCCATTAAGGAGCAGCCACAATACGAGAAATTTCTCGGACGTTCACTAACTGATCTGGATATGGAGCAGATTATGAACGAAGTGCCTTTGCTGGTGCATCTGCCTGACGGAGCCGCAGCGGGAACGATTGACGAGCCTGCCGGACAACTGGATGTTACACCTTCAGCACTGCATCTGCTCGGTATTTCAGATCAATCCTACTACCACATGGGCAACGATGTGTACGACGGTTCCTCCCGTATGGTGGTATTGCGCAGTGGTGCATTTACAGATGGCTCCCTGTTCTATATCCCTTCGGATGATTACATCTATGACAGCGGCTCCTGTTACGATCTGTCTACTGGTACCAAAACGGATATTAATGCTTGCCGATCTGGTCATGATGAAGCAACAAAGCGACTGCATGTGTCAGATACGGTTAATACGTTTGACCTGATCTCGCGTTTTCGCGAGGAGCAAGCGCCTGCGTCTGAATCCTAACAGAATGTAACGGTAGCTGACGGAACTGTATAATTCATTTTTCAAAATTAAACCGATACTACAATGAAATGGAGCTAGTGCATGACCATGACGTCACATCCTGACCAATTCAATATCGAACAAAAGCTGTTCGAAGAAGCTGCAAACTTTGTCAAACATCGCTACCCTCAAGGGTGGGGCGGCGCAGCTGCTGTTTATACCGAAGCTGGATCGCTGTTAATCAGCGTAGCTCCAGAAGTGATTAACGACGCCACGCACTTATGTATGGAAACAGGAGCCTATCTAGAAGCACACAAATTAAACGAGCGGGTCACCCACTCGATCTGTGTGGCACGTGACGATGAGCACTCAGAATTCAAGGTCCTCACCCCTTGTGGTGTGTGCCAGGAACGATTGTTTTTCTGGGGAGAAGACGTGAAGGCTGCCGTGTACGATCCGGATGGAGCTTTAATTTACAAGAGGTTGGACGAAATTCAGCCTTACCATTGGACCAAGGCATACCGGGATAAGTAAGAAGTTAAATTATAAGTGTTGAGGCTGCAATCCGTTGCATGCTTCAGCACTTCTTTTTTCGAGGCTAGTAATAACCACAACCTTGCGAATGATGGAAAGTCGCTATATAATTGTAACTGTATTGGTTTCATTTATAGATGATGGAGGTTTTAATGAATGAATATTGAAATATGGTCCGACTTTATGTGTCCTTTCTGTTATATTGGCAAACGTCGTCTGGAGAATGTACTCGCACAATTCCCCCACCGCGATGAAGTGCAATTACAGTTCAAAAGTTTTGAGCTCGATCCAAATGCTGAATTGAATAGTGGCAAAACCAACGCAGAATATCTGGCTGCCAAATACAATATGAGTGTGGAGCAGGCACGCGGCATGAATGCCCAAATGAATGCCAATGCTCGTACGGCTGGACTGGAATACAACATTGATGAGATGATCCCTACCAACTCCTTCTCTGCTCACCGTCTGACGCATTGGGCAGAAACACAAGGAAAAATGCTTGAGCTGAGCGAACGACTATTTCAAGCGATCTTCATTGAAGGTAAACATGTCGGCAATTCCGATGTACTGATCGAGTTGGCTGAAGAAGTAGGTCTAGATCGCAATGCAGCAGCAGAAGTGTTGTCCAGTAATCAATTCGCAGACCAAGTGCGTGCCGACCAGGCAGAAGGCGAACAGTTAGGCATCCGGGGTGTACCGTTCTTCGTATTTGATCGCAAGTTCGCTGTATCTGGCGCTCAACCGGATGAGGTGTTCCTTGACGCTATCCAGAAAGCATGGGACGAGCGTTCCCCCTTCACAATAGTAGAGTCCAACACCACTGACGCAGATGGCAGTGGAGTATGCACCGAAGACGGCTGCGAGGTTCCGCAACCGGACCAATCCAAATAACACAAAAGCAGCAGGATCAAGGGTTATCCCCTGAACCTGCTGCTTTTTTTCACTTTTCCCTTTTAAATCCATCCACTTAAGATGAACTCATAATTTACATTATAACGGAGAGGGCAGAACAAATCTGGAGAAGCGGCGCTAAAAGCTTTCTGAAAGAAAGCTGCAACGGAAGCATATACTTCGCATTTATCACTGGATTTTACCCTTTGAAGATAGGGAATTCCAAAAATCCGGGGATAACGGCGATCGAAAGATTGTTCTGCACACGTAGTGGCCTACTGTAAAGGATTATGCTTTCATTTTATATCACGAAGAACGATCCGTCACCGGAACATCCACAAGCAGATCATTAAACACTCATTTTGGAATTGAGCTACACGCTCAATCCCAAAACAGCTGATCCGGATGTGGTCCCGTCCGTTTATCCGAATCCAGCGCATCAATCAGTTTCAGCTCATCGGGAGTCAGTTCAAAATCAAAGATGTCCGCATTCTCGCGTATCCGCTCCGGGGTAACCGACTTCGGAATCGTCACGATCTGGTTCTGAATATCCCAACGCAGAATAACTTGCGCTGGTGTTTTTCCGTATTTCTGGGCCAGACTTTTCAAAGCCGATTCCTTGTTCAGTTTACCTCTCATAATGGGGCTCCATGCCTCCAGTTGAATGCCCTGCTCCCCGCAGAAATCCTGCAGTTCCTGTTGAATCAGACCTGGATGCAGTTCCACCTGATTCACCGCAGGTACCGTTCCACCTTCATCTATGATATCGCGCAAATGGTGTACTTCGAAATTACTTACACCAATGGCACGTACACTTCCTTCGCTATATAGACGTTCGAATGCTCTCCACGTCTCCTTATACTGGTCTCTACCAGGCCAGTGAATTAAGTATAGATCAATGACATTTAATCCAAGCGCCTTCTGGCTGGCCTCAAATGCTCTCAAGGTCGAATCAAACCCTTGATCCTCGTTCCACAGCTTGGTTGTCACAAACAGCTCATTCCGAGCAACACCACTGCTCGCAATGGCTTGTCCCACTTCTTCTTCATTTCCATAAACGGACGCCGTATCAATACTCCGATATCCGACTTCCAATGCAGTCTCCACCGCTTGCTGTACTTCCTTGCCTTTTGCTCGATAAGTCCCAAATCCCAGCCATGGCATCGTCACTCCGTTGTTCAGAATCGTACAATCTGTAATATGTTTTGTCATTCTGTACCTCCTGTGTGAAATTTGCCTGCTCTTGGTCTATTAACCTTCTCACCAAATTTTAAGCGGCACTTTGCATACAGTTTGGCTGGATCCACTTCTTGGGGTCATTCAAAAGAGACATGAATAACCCGCAAAGCACTGCTGCTCTGCGGGTTTCTGGTGTGACAGGAACGCCTATAGATCCCCTTGCCCATTCTGACTCTGGATCGAGTTCAATCTTCTCTTCTCCTCAATGAACATCTCTTCTGCCAGCTCAACGCCCTGACCTCCAAGCGAACGTTCAGCTTGACGCATGGCCTGCTCGGTATGCGCCAAACGGCGTTCTGCCTGTTCAATGGTCTGTTCTGTTGGATGTGACATTGCCTGTGAAACGGCATAATGAAGTTTGTTCACTGCATTCTGCGCCTGGGATACGGTCGTATCGGCTTGCAAACTGGAATCATAACGCTTCGGCATGAGTATTCCTCCTTGGGATCATGTTCCTGTTACCCCTTTAGGATGGTTGACATCGGCCTTCCTTATTCTTCTTTTGCTAAAACAATGACGGATCGCTTCACTGTTCCCCTTAAACGATTAGTGATAAATATCAATGATGTGTATAACTTTTTCCGGTGTGACTGCGTTTATTTGATAAGTACCTTTTCACAAGGAGGCGTGTGTTTGAAGAACTTTGGGATTATGTTCATACTGCTATCTTTATTGCTGCTCATCAGCGGCTGTACACCTTCGACGTATGAAATAACGGGATATACAGGCTCCTCTATTAATAACGAGATTCCGGTCCCCGTGAATGCAAAGCAGCTGAACGTAACGACATATTCAGACAATCCAAACATTAAAACGGGCATTAAATATGAATTGAAACATATCGGGGGAGAACAGGGATTATATGTACCCTCCGATTATTTCGAGAAGTTATCCGAAGCCGGATGGGTTGAAGTGGAAGAAGAGCGAATGGGGAATGTTCATTATTTTAAAAAAAGCGATACTATCATCGCCATTGAGATTCAAGAGGATACCTTTAAGATTTTTGAAATGATGCAGGGCTTTACGTTCTAACCCTGTACCGTTCCTAATCACAACTAAAAAAAGAGAGGCCGCGGCCTCTCTTTCCTTTCGTGGACAAGTTTGCCCAATGTAAATTCATACAATTACTTTACGAATTTCGCTACTTTTGCAAGCACTTCTTCTTCTGACGGAGCACTGATGTACCTACCGTTGATGAAAACAAAAGCACGCTTCGCGCAAGGACCGCAATACGATTTGCAACCAATTTTGATCTCCGTATCCGGAGCCATTTTCTCCAACTTGGCTACAATCGATTTTAGTCTGATATGATTACATTTTTCGCATACGCGGATATCGTTAGCCATGAGTTCCCCTTCTTCGCTCCCTTAGTGGTCGCCGTGGTTGCCTTGGGATGGGTTCGTAATAACGAAGCCTTCTTCAGGGAAGTAAAGGTAATCAATTTTAACGCCATCCAGCAAAGGCTGATCATTCTCAAGAATAACGTCGATCTCTTTATCGGTAGATACAACCGTATCATTTTCTTTTGGCGTATCGATATCGAGTCCGTAGTGGGCATGATCTCCATGTGCATGTGTGATCACAACGCGCAGCAATTTACCTTCGTTCTCAGGCTTGTCCAGTTCAAGTTTCAATACTTTCGCGGCATTACGTGTAATTTTGCAGTTCATTTCATTCATCTCCTATATCGTAATTGCTGGTTCCAACAATTTTTCAGTATTTCTAAACTCCAGCATCTATTGTAAAGAAAATTACTGCGCTTCGCAATAACATTGATGCAAAATCGATGTTAAAACCACCCATTTTGTGTCGGATTAAGACGACGCACCCGCTGTAAGTACCGGATATTTGCGCTCCGCACGACTTACAAACCAGTTCATCAGCAACAACGTAACCCCGATATCATCTATAGGCATGAACGGCATCACGTCAGGAAGCACCCAGTAGAGCAGCGCCGGGATGATGAACAGCAGCTTCTCACCCAAAGGGATCTGAGGAGCCCGCAACAGACGCGGCAGCCGTTTGAATACTTGTGTCCATCGTTTGAATGACAGCAGTCTTCTCCACTTCATATGAACCCCTCCGTATGATTATTGCACTGAAATAAAACAGAACACGTTATAGTCACACCCATCATTACCCGTTCCAGAGCGATCCGGAACGAATGATGCAATATGCAGATTAAAAAAACGAACGCCGGTCACAGCGCCCGTTCCTGTTATACGAGTGGACAACCTTTAAGTTTCATGTCTTCCCATCCAGATTATGTGAAGTCAGATTTCATGGATTCCCGGTCTTCCCTGTTAGTGCTCTCGATCTGTTAATAATTCAGCCAACAGCATGCCAACCTCTACACAGATGTCATCGAACTGATCCATGGGCAGCGGGTTGACCCCAAGTCCCACTTCTACCGTGAAGCCGGGCTTTCGAAACTTCTGAATGAACCAGTCTTTGTACCCTGCATCACTTCCACCCAGCTTAACTGCCTTGTATCCCGAAGCCCTTGCCAGTCTGCGTGAAAGCGGGGCACTCTCCTTTGGCTCCAAATCTCGGTAGTTCCAATAAATTTCTTGTCCCTGACTGTGCAGCGAAACGACAGCATCGAAATGATGTTGCTCGGTCCACTGTGCAAGTGCCCATGCCTCCGGTTCCGATAAGGGAGCGGTTCCTGCATAATCTCTGGGCCCTGGAGTCGTTATCCCTCTTCTAGCTGCTTCTTCCTCCCAATAAGCCGGGAATTGATCGTTAAGGTCTACTCCCCTGATATTAGACTTCCAATGCGTAAAATGGGAGCGTCCAGCATTCCATGCCAGCAATTCTTCTGCATGGGGATGATCATTGACCACGCCCTCTTGCACCAATTCAACTCCATCCGGGTTGACCATGGGCACACCCCACAGCGTAGTTTCCTGCATCCAGCGTTCCGTCTGGAATTGATGCCATGGCGTATGTGTACTGTAGGCCTTCGCATATTCTTCAATGAACCGCATCAGAACCGCCGTTGTCAGCCACTCATTTGCATGAACTGATGCGTTGACATGAATATGTCTGGGGCCTTGACCCAAACGCAGATAAGGCAAATCCTTGCCCATGACACTGCTGCCAATGGAGCCAATCTCGATAAATGGATACTTCTTTTCGAGCAAACCGATATCACGGCTCATTTCACGATAACCATACTCTCCCTGCAACTTGACGATAGTTTTTCCATTTGAATCTGGAATATGAATACATCGTCCGCACCAGTCCGGAATGTTCGCTATTTCTGGGTTGGCCTCGCGCAATTCTTCTTCATTCATTCCAAAACGTAATGCAATCACAGCCACTTTCTCCCCTGGTTGCACTGCATACCTGCGTCCCATTCCCGGCGTAATGTGCAGCATCTGTCCTGTTAGCAAATAGGGCTGGGACGCTGCTTCAGGGTTGAGAGCAGCCAGTAACTCCTTCGTCATATGGTTCGCTGCCGCAATACGCGACAAGGTATCTCCCTGTTGAACAATAATCCATTGCAGCTCCATGTCGATCTCCTTTCCCTTAGGAAATTGTGTAATCTCCCGTCCTTTTCTCGCCTGTGTCCTTACTGTATGTAATATGTATGCGGGTCTGGTTGTCCGTCATGTGACATGAATCGCGTAAATCCCTCCAACATAAGAAAAACGTGATGATACATCTGAGCTTCTTATACTTTCGGATATAAACAAAAGAATCCCGGAACACTTAGTGTTCCGGGATTCTTATAAGCATTGAAATCAAAAAAAGTTATGGTAATTGGGTAACCTGCCACACAACTGGCGTTTTGGAGATCTGCTCTCCGAGCCATTGGCGGGTAATATTCTGGAACATGCGGGGGTCCCCTGTGCAAAAAAACTGATGGACCGGCGTCTCATCCCCACTGGCCAGCTTTCGTTTATCATACAAAATCGTACTGATTTCCCTTGCCGTTTCATCTGCCGAACTAATCAGCTTCACTTCCTGCCCCATAACCTCCTGAATGGTATCCATGAGAAAAGGATAGTGCGTACAACCCAGAATAAGACAATCAATCGGCTGTTGTTTAATCTGGCCTAGAGATTGCTCCACCGTACTTGTCGTTTGCTCGGAACGGAATTCGCCTTGCTCCACCAGTGGCACAAGTGCCGGACAAGCCTGACTGACCACATCAATATAGGGAGACAACTGTTTGAGTGCAGACGTATATGCACCACTTCCAATGGTCCCCACGGTGCCAATGACACCGATGCGTCCTGTGCGTGTCGCTGTGATGGCTGCTCGTGCTCCAGGATGAATGACACCAATGACAGGCACATTCACCTTGGCTCGAATATAGTCGAGCGCTGCTGCCGTAGCCGTATTACAGGCGATAACGATAACCTTCGGATCGAACTGGATCAAGAAATCAACGATTTGTTCCGTGAATTGTTTAACTTGTTCGGACGAACGGGGTCCGTACGGTGTCCGGGCAGTATCTCCAAAATATATGATCTTTTCCCGTGGGAGCTGACGCATCACTTCCTTGGCGACCGTCAATCCCCCTACACCGGAGTCTAATATAGCGATTGCTTGCTGCACGAACACACCGCTTCCTTCTTCATTGAATTGGTTCTGTTAACATATTGGTTCCCAGAGCTTTCTTCCTACCGTATGAATTTTCAGGCAAAAAGGTACCTACATCTTACCCGATTTCATCGCAGGGTTCAAACAAAATGCCGTATCGTACAACTCCTGCACGACCACGCACAACAAAGCAGGCTCCCCTCCAGATGGAGGAAAGCCTGCTCGCGTTCAAGCTTAGCTTTAGATGTTATCTTTGGAGTCGTCGGCAGGAAGCTTCGCAATGACTTCAATGCCAGACTCATTTGCTGCATCTGCATCGATGGAAGAATCGGAATCAGTAATGACGGCGGATACGCGCACTTCTTTACCTTCAGCGCAATTGCGCCACGATTGGATATCCTGGATAACGACATCTGCCGTCTCTTTTACTTTGGATACGATCTGTGCGCTTTGTTCTCCTACCTTGCTAGCCAGTTCCTGACCCTTCTCACTCACCTGACGTGCACCTTCCGAAATATCTTGACGAAGTTCGCGTCCGGATTTTGGCGCCAGCAGCAAAGCTGTCACTGAACCTACAACCGAGCCGATTAATGCTCCCCACAACAAACTTTTGTTAGAATCCTTCACGTCTCATCTCTCCCTTTACCTTAAATGAAGTACCGAATAACTAAGCAACGGCCTGTTGCTCGTCAATCCGGGCGAATGCCTACTCTGTTGATGCAGTATAAGCAGCAAGGGCTTGACCTGACACTCGGATACCAAAAAAAATTCTGGATGCCGTCTTCGCACCTTCTGACGTTATCGAGATATGTCTCAGGTCTGCCGCGCCGGCTCAAGCGGAGCAGCAGCATGTTCATCACCCGGGTCCAGGTCAATTACATATCGTCCTGGTGCAATCAACGCCGCCTGATGCTCACAACGCCAGCGTCGTCCGCCGGAAGATCCCAGCGTCTGTCCATCCTGTAGAACATCTCCCTGATCAAATATGTAATAGGCGGCACCCAGTAATGTCTGGGCTACCGTATCCGGATCGAGTCCAATAAAATGACACTGTACATCAGGCACACCAAGTGCTGACAAACCTACCGTGTCCATAACCAGCTGACGCTGTTCCTCCGTGCCCCCAGCCTGATACATGCGCACATTCATCGCAGCGTAGAGATGCTCCTCACGCTCCTGTGACAGCACATAGGCTTCTGGTTCAACTAATTTGTCACTGCCGTACCAGTATAACGCCTCACAAGGCAACACTTCCATGACAGCCTGAATCGTCTTTTGGAACAATTCGAGTCGTTGTTTGCGCGGCATGGCAGCAGTGAACATATCATGAAGTCGGATAGAATATTGGATCGTTTCCATAGCTTGTCCTGCTTCTGGCCAATGCCAGGCTTGCTGTAAAGCCCCTCCAAAGCGGGCACGATCTACAATTTCAGTAATGGGGAGCATGCAAGTCTGTGCTGGAATATTACCTTCCTGAAAAGAAACCTTATAATCCAGGTGGTAGAAAACCAGCATCTCAGGATTATGCTCCTCATTACCCTGCTTCACGTCAAGCCGGACTTGTCCGGTATGACGGCTCAGTGCATCATGCAAACGCCCCTGATCTATAACAGGACGTTCCTGAAATAACAGCTCAATCATATATACCGGATGAAACCCGGAAGGTATGTCATTCGTTTCATTATTTACTTCTCGAGCTTCTTTCCGTTCGTTCGTCATGCTGTTTCCCCTCATTCCTTGCTCTGTCCCTCGGCCTGTGCAGTCTGGAAAGGTCCGAGTTCTTTTTCCACATAGGTATTGACCTGATGGGAAAAATGTTCAAGCACGCCCGGCAAGTCACTGCTCAGCGGATGCAGTTCAGACCGCTCCCAGCTGTAATAGTCCTGAACGAGCGGCTTGCGCAACGATACGAGGCGACTAAGCACCTCATAGGTTGCATGATCAAAAACTTTCTCTTCGTGGTTAATTTCAATAATATCGTCATAACTGCTCGCATCACGCATGATGAAGCCATCAATGAGATAACTCCCAACATCCGTAACGATTTCAATCGCCAGATGAAGACAGCGTTCCTGTACCAGACCCAGCATGAGACTGCCATCCCAAGCTTGTGACGCGCGACGAAGACCTTCAGCCACCTCCGGTACGGCAGCAAGCCGGCGGGCAATCTGTTCTCTGTTTACGTAATACAATGTGTTCACTTCCCGTTCAGTGAATTATCGGTTCCTTTTTCCTCTTCGCTTCAGCCAAAATAACATCACAGGACAAGCGATCAGAAACACGACAAAAATATATAAAAATTCCATAACGTCTCTTAAATCGCTCATGCAGAGTCCCCTTTATCCAAAATAGAATGAATAACAGATTAGATTTCGTAGTCCACTGCAATCGACTGCTCTCTGACCTCGTTCATATACTTGATGACTTCCTGATGCAGCGGATGCACCTGATATGCCTGAAGATCTTCCAGTGATGCAAATTCTGCCGTAAGTGAGATGTCAAAAGATCTGTCCGAACGAAGCACGTCAATACCCACTTCAAGCGAGATCAGAACATCAATTTTCCCTTGCAGATTGCGAAGAACATTCGCAGCCGCTTCGATACTTTCAGGAGAACGATCTTTCATTTTAAACAGAACAATATGTTTAATCATCAAACAAGCACCTCATTTAAGTATAATAATTGGTATGATTGAATTTTCTTGTATCCAAAATATATCATAACGTCCTCTATTACGAAAGGATACTTGGAAACGTTCTCTTCAAAGACAATCTAATCGGGGCTGCTTTCATTCCCTTTGGATTTCTCCTGAGACATATTATCCGTCTGTTCACTTTGGTTTGTCTGTTTTTCCGGTACGACTTCTGCTGCTTGTTCTTTTGTCTCCTTATTCTCCACGTTCGGCTGTGGTTGAGGCCACTCCCTGTCAGACAACCCCTCCTGTTTTTTCAGCACCGCTATAGCCTGTCTGAGCTTGTCAGGCAATGGAAGCCCAATGCGGGCATAATTTTCGGTAATGGATATCAGCTCATTCACCAGATAAAAGTAGATGGCTCCCCCTTTAATGATGTCAGTTCCCATGAGCATGTCAATTCGGTGGGCAAGCAGAATAACCGTTAGCATGAGACCTTTGCGCGCGAGCCCCCAGAATCCAACATTACTATTCAATCCTTTTCCCGTTCTTACTGCCGCAGCGAGACCCGTAATATAATCCACAGCCATTGCAACCGCCAGCAAGCTAAGCAGCTGATCCCATCCACCAAAAGCAAACGTCATGAACGCCCCTGAAATGGCAGCAAAGGTACTTACGGATGGACTCACGTTTCTCACCTCTCCCTCTCACTTGATCTCCATACAAGATATGTAAGAATAAGAGATTTTGACAGTCCACATGCCTTGCTGAACACGCGGATTTCTAATTTCAGATTTGTGCACATTGGAAATGGGTTCCTTTAACGGGAATCGAATATTTATGGGTAAATCAGGGAAATAAACCGCATCATATCAACAAAAAATAGATAAAAGTACTAAAGTCTCACTAATAGGTAATTAGACTCATTTTATTTTTATTCATTATCTATTTGATCCCTTAAATTTAGTGAAACATTGTAATCTAGGAATATACTAGGATGTGAATTGCGTCTGGTCTAGTTCATAATTCCTCCTTTGTAGCGGATTCGCGCATCCACTCATTTGAAACAGGTGCACCCGGCACTTGAAAGTACCCCCGTACTTATTGTAGTATTTGGTTAAAAAAATCGGAGGAAATATGCCTAATCAACCAGAACAACATTCCATCCAGGCGTGGTCTCTGATCAACCGTAAATATTTGGGAAAAGGCGTCCGTGTTAAACGATTCCGAAAACCGACACGCTGTCAAATCCGCAACCGTGTTCTTCTTGCCGTGCTGATGGCCAATGATATCAAGTTGTCTCAGCTCGCCGAAGATCTATCCATCTCTTCACGCAGCGTCAGCGCGTGGGTGTATGAAGGACGGATACCCGGCAGTACCAATTTGGACAAGGCATGCCAATTGCTCGGCTACCCGCGCCACATTCTTTTTAATGAAGAGGTGGTACGCAAAAGCCCTGTCATTTGTCAGCCCGAGCCTTCCCGCTTCATGAAGCGTACGGTGACCCGTTCTCCGGTTAGCAACCGTATTCTAACAGGCTTGTGTATGGTCCATGATTTGTCGGTGACAGATGTCAGCCACTGGATCGGGGTTCACCCCGGCACTTTCCGCAAATGGCTGCATCAGGGAACGCTGCCTTCTGCTGCGTTTCAGGAACAAGCGGAACAATTTTTCCGCATCCCGAAAACTATTTTGTTCGCAGATGTCATCTTGAAAGATCGCCACAATAACTAAATTAGCGAACAACCAAAAGGCTCTGTCCTCTCCCCATTGGGAAAGACAGAGCCTTTTTAAAATACCACTTTCATCGTACAAATTTTATTAGGTTACCATTTCTCCAGTCGGGTGTACTCAGCATCGTCTCTCAGGGGCGATAAGCGGCCCTCTTGCCCTCCAAACAGCTTTGGATGCATCATTCCTTCATTCCCAGTCACTCCTTAACCTGGGCCGGTACAGCGTGCTCTCTGAACGAGGCGAAAATCCCATTGTCGAAAGGCGCGGCGACTTATACCCATATATACCTCATCAATGCTAACCAACCAGTCCATTAAATCATGGATCATTTAAAGAAATAGAACTTCATGGTTAGCTTCATTTTCATAATATATTTGTACGAACAATTTAACCCAACACTTTATATGAAGTATAAAAAAAAGCCTGTCCCTTAAGGGAGTAGGCTTAATTCAAACTCTAATTCAGCTCGTATAACGTTTGGTTCGATCTATCCTTATCCCTTGTAAGACCGTGTTTTTCAAAAATTCATGTGATTTGTTGCTATCGAATTAAGCACAAGCACCTCTAGCGCAAACAACAACACTTCCTTGTCTCGTACATTACAGGATTCACTCTTAATTTGTACGTACAACTAAATCCATAAGATAACACTTGTTCATATTATTTTTCCCATCCTTATTTCGAACCCACGTTTAGAATCTCGTTGATATATTTCAGTCCCGTATAACGATCACGAAGCAAATGAGCTGTGTTGGAAGCATGTTCCACCATCTCCATGGATACACCTAGTTGTTCAGTCGTTGTAGGTCCCCCAACTTGCTCAAGCCAAGCTATAAGCTGAGATGCATCCGGCAGATTATTGTATACATGGAATATCGGCTCGTCGGATTTTTGTGCAAGATCTTTGTATTTTATGGTAAGCAGTGCACAGGCCACTCCCACCTTGGCACCATGCAAAACAGGCTTGTGCCCTGACTCCATCAGATCCATCTCCCACCGATGAGACAGATGATGTTCTCCACCGGATGCCGGACGAGAATGATCAATGATTAGCATGGAAATGCCGGAAGCAATCAGCGCATCCATCAATACACTCACACCATCGGCCCGTCCTTCAGCGATACCATTTACATGCTCCACACAGGTCGTTAGTGCTTCTTCTGTCATGCGATAAGCTACGGGGCAGAACGGTTCTCCACCCAGATCCCTGGAAACCACCCAGTCCGCAAGTGATGTATATTTACCAAGCATATCTCCGAATCCGGCTGCATTCATCTCTTGGGGGGCTTGCTCCAAAATATCGATGTCCGCAAAAATAGCTTTAGGCGGTACCGCCTGGAAAGTTTGTTTGACGCCGCTTACAATAAGAGGTGCACCCGCTGAGGTAAATCCGTCAACCGAAGCTGCTGTAGGCACTGACAGAAAGGGCTTGTTCATTTTGGAGCAAACAAATCGCACCAGATCATGAATGGTCCCTGAACCAGCAGCAATGATCGCCTGACTTTCTTGTTTCACACCGAGCAGTACCTGCACAATCCCACCCTCATCGGCGATCACGTCGCCTGCTTTGTTCTCTGGCATGCATATCTCATCCACATGAACGCCCGCTTCTCGGATGTTCTTTACCACCTCGTGTCCCGCTGCCGGACCTGTAAATCGATCATATACCACTGTTACATGTCTGTACCCTTGCTCGGACAAATAGCCAGGTAACCGCTGAATAGCTCCATGCTCCAGATAGACCTGCATTTGCACCAACCGATGATCATGCCCACAAGTACAATTTTGCGCTTCTTCGTTCCATACGGCAATTCGCTTGTTCATATTCATCCGTTTTTAACCTCCCTTAAGAAATATCATGCATAATTACATGGTTAAAACCACAAAATGAAAAAAGGAAATAAAATGTGAGTATTTTCCTGATCACACTTTACTTCCTGTATTAAAAATTTGCAAACCCCAAACTCACATTCCCAAGCAGGTGAACCTATGAAATTAACCAAAGAAATAGGAATTTCTCTCGGATTTCTCGCAGGAACGACATTTGGCAGCGGCATCGCCTTTTTGTTTCGCTTCCAGGCATATGAGGTGATGGCAAGTGTTGCGCTCTTTGGTATTGCTGGAGCGATTGCAGGCCTATGTGTGCAACAATTCATTTTCAATAAATAAAAAAACAAAAAAAGCTCGCGAATTGCCTTTAGAGCAATTTTGCGAGCTTTTTTCTTCGATGCGGTCGAGAGGACTCGAACCTCCACGGGGGTTAGCCCACACGGACCTGAACCGTGCGCGTCTGCCAATTCCGCCACGACCGCATAATATGTATCTTCTCATCATGGATGAAAAGTACTCCGGTCAAGCAATTGCTTGTTTTACCGTAATTAAGAGTATACATGCTCTGTAATAAGTTTGCAATACCTTTTTTCCAAGCTGCAATGAATAGGACATATGTCCTTTTTTAACCCCATCAAACTCCCTATCGTAGACATTAAGCAGATCAAGTGTCCTGTTGGACACGCTATACCTTGCATAGAAAAGGGGAGTTTTGCATGACGATCAAGAACACAACACATGAACGTATTGAAGAAGGAAAACGCAGCATTCACTGGACGGAAATGCATATGCCCCTGCTCGGGGAATTGAAATCCCATTTTGCCAAAGAGCTGCCTTTTGCTGGTTTAACCATCGGTATATGTATTCATGTAGAACCTAAAACAGCTGTATTATGCCGCACACTCCAAGCAGGTGGAGCCAACGTTGTATTGACTGGCAGCCCGGGTACAACCAAAGACGCCGTCGCAGCAGCTCTGCAAGAAGAAGGCATCACGGTATATGGTCAACGTGCGGACAGGCGCAATGAGCACCTGCAAAATATCCAAAGTGTACTTGGTCACCAACCCCATCTCCTCATGGATAATGGAGCTGATCTGGCGCGTACCTTCATTCAACAGTATGATACTAACTCTCTTATTGGTGGTACGGAGGAGACAACGACCGGGGCCAATCTTCTGCGTGAAGAGACGGATGAGAACATTCCTTTCCCCATCATTGTTATTAATGATAGTCCACTCAAAAGAATCATGGAAAATGAACATGGTGTTGGACAGACCATTATTGAAGGTTTCATGCGTACTACAAACCTGATTCTGCCTACACGTCGTTTCGTCATCGTAGGTTATGGAACCTGTGGACGAGGCATCGCCAGATATTTGCGAAATCTGGGCAGTCAGGTCGTCGTTGTTGAAACCGATCCGATTGCTGGCCTGGAAGCGGCGCTGGATGGGTTCAGAGTGGCACGATTGGAGGATACATTTGCATTTGCCCAAGTGTACATTACTGTCACTGGCCGTCCTAACGCCATTCTGAAGGAACATTTTAATCAAATGAATGATGGAACGATCCTCGCCAATGCCGGACATTTTTCTTGGGAGATGGATCTGGAAAGTCTCCGTCAGGAGGCGGAGCATACGGAACAACTGACAGCGGATATCGAACAATTTACATTAAATAACGGACGTCGACTCATGCTACTTACTCAAGGCGAGATGCTGAACCTGGCTGGTGGCAGCGGCAACCCTGCCGAAACGATGGATCTAGGCTTGTCCCTGCAAGCCGCCTCCCTCCTATATCTTGTACAGCAACGCCAACATCTCACCCTCGGACCACAGCCGGTTCCTCATAGCGTTAACAACACCATTGCCGGACAGATGCTGAAGCATTTAAGCTACAAGATCTAGTCATTAAGAATGGTGATATGAATTTAAAGGAGAGGTCCATATGAGAAAAGCCAAACTTTGTTTTATCGGTGCAGGATTCCATGCATCCACGAATTTATATCCTTCTGCTATTGAAGCAGGAGCAGACATTCAGGCCATCGCCACTCGCAGTATTGAACGGTCCGAGGCGGCTCTCCTTCGTTTTGGGAGCAGAGGGAAAGCCTATGACAATACTCAGCTGATGCTGCAGAATGAAGACTGTGACGGCGTCGTTGTTGTGGCGCAACCAGAGGATCAGACAGCACTTGCCCTTGAATGCATCCGGGCTGGCAAAAATGTATACGTGGATAAACCCCTCGGATGGAACGCTGCCGAAGCTGCTGCTGTGGCTGAAGCTGCCCAAAAGGCCGGTGTGGTTGTTATGGTTGGATTCATGAAACGATATGCACCGGTCTACATGAAACTCAAGGAACTGATTGATGGTGGAACAATGGGCAGAGCACGTTCTTTCCAAATGAAATTTGCTGTAGATAGCACACCATTCTGCAAGGATGAGGAACAATTCATGAAGCTCGCTGCCATTCATATGGTCGATCTGATGCGTTTTCTGTTCGGGGAAGCCGTACAGGTCACAGGCACAACGGTTAAGGACGGAGAACATATTAACCAGGGCATTTCCCTGAAATTTGATCATGGTGTGGTGGGCAGTGCCTACTTTGTTGGCATGAGTGCATGGTCACGCGAAAGCGAAAGTGTACTAGTCACCTTTGACGACGGATTTGCGTTAGCAGATGAGATTAATACACTTACGGTTCATCAATCTCGTACAGGGGATAACCTTCCCTGGAAATCCCTTGAGGAGCAGGATACTGTTTTCACTCCCTCCGGCTCTCCTATGTCAGGCGCTTATCGCGACCTCTACTTACGAGGATTTGTAGGGGAGATGGCTCATTTTATGGAATGCTGTCAGAACAAATCTGATCCACATTCCAGTGGTAAGGATAATATTGAAACCATGGCGTTATGTGATACCATTCTGGCGTCGCTGATCTGACATTCATATGATATATAAGACCAATCATTTTATACAACTAGAGAAGAGGAAAGAAGCACATGTTAGACGCCGGATTACTTATCATTCGACTTGTTATTGGTTTCATTATGATGGGTCATGCATGCAAGAAACTATTTGGCTGGTTTGGTGGAGAAGGCATATCAGGAACAGCCGAATTTTTCGGGGCGATTGGTCTGAGGCCCGCAAGAGTTATGGCTGTCTGTGGAGGTCTTATTGAGTTGATCGGCGGATTCCTGTTTGGAGCAGGTCTGTGGACTGGTTTTGCTGTCATTTTGCTCATCATCCCTATGGTTGTTGCCATAGCAAAAGTTCATGCAGGTAAAGGACTTTGGAATCTGAACGGAGGATTCGAGTACAATCTGGTTATGCTCGGATCACTGATCGGTGTTGCACTTGCGGGTGCAGGAGCTTACTCCCTGGACACTTTATTCTAATCAAGCCTTTCATTCCTGAGAACCTCGGTGTTTCGTGATACGAAACCGGGGTTCTTTGTTGTTTTATCTTCATGCAGATGTATGGGATGGGGTTTATAATCCAAGGGAGAAGTGATATGCTCATAGATGAGTGATATGTACATTTATGTGCTGTAGTACTAAAATTGATACTATAAATAACCACCACGAACTGGAGGTGCAATTATAATGAGAAAAAACCCGGCCGATGGGTGCCCCTCGCCTTATGGCTGTTCCGTCGAAGTCACGCTGAGCGTCATTGGAGGCAAATGGAAAGGTGCGATTCTATATCACCTATTCTCCGGCTCGTTAAGATTCAACGAGATTAGAAAGTTATTCCCTGATATTACTCAGCGGATGTTAACTCTCCAATTAAGAGAGCTGGAAAGCAGCGGAATTGTTCACAGGGAAATCTATCCTCAGGTTCCACCCAAAGTGGAATATTCGCTTACACCGTTTGGAGAAACGCTCCAGCCGATTATTTACAGCATGCGAGACTGGGGAGAACAGTATACAAATGAAGTCCAGGCCAGATCACAAGATGTCTAAACAAAAGACAAAAGAAGCTATCCCTCTCTTAGATGGGATTAGCTTCTTTTGATTTCGAAATGAAAGATGAGTAAACCTTATTTTATGACCGTTTGAATGGTAATGGTCCGATTACGTCCCTCTTCCTTGGCTTGATATAACGCATTATCCGCCAAATGGAACAACTCTGTCGCTGTTGTGGAATGCAGTGGATATTCGGCAATGCCTGCCGAAATCGTCACAGAACGATCAATGGGCAATATACTTTGTTCCACCGATACACGGATATGCTCGGCAATCTGATACGCTGTTTTCGAATCCGTATGTCGCAATAACACAACAAACTCCTCCCCGCCAAACCGGGAACATATATCCTGCGTCCGAACCGACAGTTTAATGATATTCGCGATATGCTTCAGAACCTGATCCCCCGCATGATGCCCATACGTATCGTTTATGGATTTGAAGCGATCAATATCCAGTACCACAATGGAGAACGGAACTTCTTCATCAATCCACTGCTGAATGACTTCTTCAAATGTTCTACGATTGGTCATTCCGGTTAATACATCCGTTCTGGCATCATAAGTAAGTTGATCCTTCTGCTTGCGAAAATTCGCCAATGCAGTCAGCACGGTTCGTGTTAACAAATCCGCTTCCCTGTTCCAATGCGGCTTCATTACAGGCAGATCTACTTTACCCTGATCCACCTGGTTAACCAGGTCTGCAAGATAAACAAATGGACTGGCCAGCTTGCGCGCTACACGAATAACGATAAGTGTCAGAATGATAAACGGAATTGAGGTGTACAGCAGCAACATGCGAATATGTTGATTCAGCTGATCGTATACCATCTGGGTTGGAGATACAACGACAACTCCCCAATCTGTTGTCGGAACCTTATAATAACCTGCGAGTGAATCCACACCCGCCAGATTCTTATATTGTTCTTTGCCCGTATGGTCGTTAAGCAATTTCTGCACCACTTGATTTTTGCTTAGATTTTCACCGATTCTTTCCGTATCCGGGTGAAACAACAACGTCCCGTTGGCATCCACAATATAAAAATAAGAGCCATTACTGGTCCTCAGTTGGCTGCCAAATGACAGATTCAAAATGTTATTTTCCTGTAGATAGATGCTCCCACTAATTAAACCTTTGAATTCACCTGATGGACTGAAGATCGGTTCACTCACAAAAACGACTCTGCGTTCCGAATAAGGCGCACGATACGCTTCGGATATATAGGAAGACCTCGATTTAAACGCATTTTTCGCTGCATTAGAAGTTATAGGCTGTCCGAGGCTTTTTTCCAAATAAGGAGATGAACCCCGGATTATTCCCGATTCATCTATCAGAGAAACCGAATTGAAATAATTACTGCTGTTTCGAATCAAATCCAGTGTGGGATCTAGTTTTTTGGCGTCTGCATAGTCTATATCCGGAAAATAGTTGGCTGAATACTTCAAACTGCCCTGCATGGATTGAAACAACGAGTCCAGTGTTTGGCTCATCTGCATGGCACTTGAATAATTAAGTGAGAGCGTATTATCAATCAGCGATTGCTTCTGGGATGTATAAGACGAAATAAACATAATGGTCAATGTCATCAAAACGGCAATGGTGACCAATCCACTCAACAGAGCGGTAAGGCTGATTTTTTTGATCTCCCTTACTTTTCTTCTTAATCTGGATGTTTTATTCTTTGCGATCATTATTGCTTCCCCCGGTTTTTCATGAAAAGGCATATTCCTTCTATCTTATACGAAAGTTGTTAAGAAGAAATAAATAGTTTGTGAAGTTCGAATAATTACATAGTAAGATTGACGATTTAATGACAATTGATAACATGATATGACACTTTTCTTCGAAATCATCTGGAACTGTATTTGAGATTAAGATTCATTTGAATCCACAATAACATATCCCTCGCCAGGCTGCTGTTCTACAAACCCAGCCATATGACGCGTTTGAAATGCAATCGGTTCGTCACAACCGACCAAAATACGATTTTGGACTTCATCCGTTGTTTCAGCTGGCAATGCAAATGAGCGCGTATAAGCGAAGTGTTCCTGTAACGTGGTATGAATCGCATTCACCAGTCTGTCATTGCTCGCACGCCCAAATACATTCAGCAATACGATACCACCAGAATGCAATTTGTCTTTTAGTATCGTGAAAAATGAGCTTGAAGTAAACTGTGCAGGTGTTCCCGTAGCCGTAAAAGCATCTACAATAATATAATGGTATGAGTCTGATGCCTCCTGCTCCAATAGTTCACGACCGTCACCAACCAGCACATGATCTCCACGATATCCAAAGAAAGTTCTGCTGAGCTCAATGACTTCCGCATCGAGTTCAGCGACTTTTACTTGACGGTTAGACAAGTAGCTTGATAGGGTTCCGATGCCGTGTCCAATTATAAAAACCGATTCATAATCGGGATTATTTCGTTCCATCAAGTGAACCATTGCTCTTGGATACTCCAGTACCATTCGGGATGGCTCGTCCAGATCCATTGCCCCCTGAACTGCTGCATTGGAGAATTCCAGCACACGAAATCGGCCCTTATCTCCATAAAGCTTGGATGTATCATATATCGTCAACTCATGCTGTTCACTCTTATTTCGGTATAAAACTCGCACTGACCGTTCTCCCTTCGTACTTTTACGCAATGATTATAAGTATAAGTGTGTTTCTAAAAAAAAACCGACTCCGCTGGAACGGAAACGGTTTTCCCATGACCATTTAGGATTGAATCGCCTCATGCAGAGCCTGGACATACTCCACGCCCAGATTGGAAAGCGAAGCATTCTTATGGCTGATCCAGCCAACATTAATGGTCTCTTCACACTCCAGCGGGACGGGGATAATCTCATTCCCATTCAGGTCGGCACTAAGCACACCTGTTGAGATGGTGTATCCGTTCAAACCGATCAGCAGATTAAACAGCGTGGCTCGGTCGTTAACCTGTATGCTTTTGGGATGAGAAAGCGTGCTTAGGATCTCCTCTGAAAAATGGAAGGAGTTATACTCCCCCTGGTCAAAGGACAGGTATGGATAATCCTGAAGCTGTTCAATCGCAACCGATTCCTGCTTCGCCAGCGGATTTTGCACACTGATAAAAATATGCGGCTTGGCAACAAACAGACTGTTGAACACCAGCCCCGCATCCTTAAGCAATTTGTTAATTACCTTGGAATTGAATTCATTCAGATATAGTATGCCAATTTCGCTGCGCAGGCTTTTTACATCCTGGATAATCTCATACGTTTTCGTTTCCCGCAGAGCCAGTTCATATTCATCCTGTCCATACTGCTGCACCAGCTTCACGAATGCATTTACTGCAAACGCATAGTGCTGTGTGGAGACGGAAAAATGTTGCGGAGACGGCTTCGCGTTCAAATAACGATTCTCCAGTAATTCCGCCTGCTCCACTACCTGGCGTGCATAACTTAGAAATTCCACGCCTTCTTTGGACAAGGTTATCCCTTTATTCGTGCGTTCAAAAATGGTAATCCGCAGCTCCTGCTCCAGATCCCGGATGGCATTCGACAGGCTGGGCTGGGAAATAAACAGCCGCTTGGCGGCTTCATTCATCGAGCCACGCGTGGCGACTTCAATCACATATTTTAGCTGTTGCAGCGTCAATGTATTATTCCCCTCTCTCTGGTGCGTTACTTGATCATACTATACCATATTGCAACCCAGACGAGCTCTCTTTCAGGGTATAAAAAGACGCCCCCAACCCGTACATATGGTTGTGGACATCTTTAGTGTCTTACTGCGAGATTTAAGCCATGCTTGCTGTGGGTCTCACCACGATTTCATTCACATCCACCACAGCCGGCTGGTTGATCGCGTACAGAATACTCTGAGCAATAGCCGTGGCCGGAATGGATATGCGCCGATAATCTTTCATAAGCTCGCGTGCTTCATCATCAGAGATGGATTCGGCAAGTTCGGATTCAGTCACACCTGGCGATACAAGGGTCACGCGGACATCTGCGCCTACCTCCTGGCGCAGACCCTCCGAGATCGCACGGACTGCGTATTTGGTTGCACAATATACCGCGGCTGTTGGTGTCACGGCATAAGCTCCGATGGAGGCGATATTAATAAACTGGCCGGAACCCTGTTCTTTCATAACAGGCAGCCCAACTGCAATGCCGTGTAGAACTCCGCGAATGTTAACATCAATCATACGATTCCACTCGTCCACTTTTAGTGCTTCAAGGGGTGATAGCGGCATGACTCCCGCATTATTAACAATCACATCCAAACGTCCATAACGATTGAGCGCAAGCTCTACGATCGTTTGCATTTCTTCAAGCTGTGTAACATCAAGTGTATGATATTCTACTGAACCACCTTCCGAGCGAATGGAGGACGCCAGCGCCTCTAGACGTTCCACTCGTCTTGCACCAATGACAACATGTGCTCCCTGCTCTGCTATCAGACGCGCCGTTGCCTCCCCAATTCCGCTGCTTGCACCAGTGATCACAACGACTTTCCCTTTTACATTAGACATGTTGATTTCTCTCCCTATTAGATAATTTATTGTGCATTTTCTCTGTACAAAATCATGCCCGCATGATAAAGCACGCCGTCCTTAAAGTCTCCATCTGCGGTAAAGCCAGTATCATCGACATATTCAATATGGTCTCCATCGACTACATATCGTCCTTGATATGCACTTTGCCTATTTCCCCGTGCTTCATCATAGCGACCGTCAGGGAGAAGTTCATGCCTGATGTACCCATCCTTCGTCACCCACATCCCAACATACGAGTGCTTCACTTCTTGTCTATCTCCTGATCTATTGCCTACCATATTTCCACGACACTCCTTTCTATTGCCAACAGATTCAATTGCTTGCCTTCATTATGTAAGGGATCAGTCTATGTGCGATAGAAGAATCCCATAGTATTCTTGCCTATTCCTCCAGCACATTCTAAAATAGTTAAACGAGTACGAGGAAAGGAGGGCCAGCAATCGATGCTTTCAAAAATGGAACAGGATACAGCTATTATTCAGCAGCAGCAGGAATTGGCTCGCTTAATCGGCCGTTTCACCCATGAAGACGGGATTCATCTAACAGCGATTCCTTCGCTTGCTTTGATTCGTGCTTCCCATGTTTCAGAGCCCATTCATGCCGTACACGAACCCGCCCTGTGCATTGTGGCCCAAGGGTCCAAACTGGTTATTCTCGGACAAGAGAGCTACACCTATGACTCTTCACAGTATTTGGTTGCTTCCATAAACTTGCCTATTTCAGGGCAAGTTGTACAGGCTACGACAGAACATCCCTATCTCTGTCTGCGACTTGATTTTGATTCAGGTCAGATTTTTGATCTTATTCAGGATTCTCCCTCTACACAAACCAAACCCGACAATTCAACACGTCGTGGATTGTTTGTAAGTTCAACCAAACTTCCGCTTCTGGAAGCCGTAATCCGATTGGTTCGACTGCTGGATACACCTGAAGACATTCCCGTACTTGCACCGCTTATGATCCGCGAGGTTCTATATCGCCTGATTCAGGATGAACATGGACATTCCATCAGGCAGTTTGCAGTCCAGAACAGTCACGCACAGCACATCGCTCAAGTCATTGATTTGATTCATTCAGAATACGCCCATCCGCTACGAATCGAGCAATTGGCTTCCATGATCAACATGAGTACATCCTCATTGCATTATCATTTCAAAGCCATTACCGCCATGAGCCCACTACAATATCAAAAACAGATTCGATTGCAGGAGGCACGGCGAATGCTGCTTGCAGGTTTAACCGATGCAGCCGATGCTGCATTCCAGGTTGGGTACGAGAGTCCTTCCCAATTCAGTCGGGAGTACGCTCGCATGTATGGTCTTCCTCCCAAAAGTGATATCAAACGCCTTCGCCATATACTCCATATCGAATGCTAAATATAAGCAAAAAAACCACGTCATAATGACGTGGTTTTTTTGTTCCGCTGGCTAGCAGCGCTCAGGAGAAGATGTTCTTCTTTTCAAATACAGACATCTGATTCTCCCCGGTAATCGGGCACTCATCCGGAAACATGCTACGCTTCTTCATCTTCTCATCGATAAAATCGACGATCTGCTGCAAGGATGCAATCTGGGCTTCAATCTTTTTCCGATGGTTCAGCAGCATTTCACGCTCATCCGGGAAATCTTCAAGGTCCGAATCCATCGACATCTGTAGATAAGGCTTCATCTCCTCCAGAGACATGCCTGTTTTTTTCAAACAAGTAATAAGCTTCATTGTCTGGATGTCCTCCGGACGGTATACCCGATGGCGATTGGCCTTGCGTTCAGCCCGGGGAAGAAGTCCAATCTTCTCATAATAACGAATGGTATCTTCCGATAGCCCGGCCTGTTCTGACGTCTCTTTAATGGAGAACACTTCAGTATCATTCATCATCGTCGACCTCCTCCGCCTTCATTGATCTCTATCTTACAACTTGGAGTCAGCTCCAAGTCAAGGTTGTTATGCGTTTATGGATACCGCATCCAAAAAATTAAAATATAAACCAACAGCACGCTTGACTTGGAGTCGACTCCAAATTGTAGAATGAGCGCATTAGACAGATTGGCCCTGTCACACCATTCACTCAGGAGGTATTTATATGAATTCAAACCATACACTTCGTACAGCCTTAATTACAGGCTCAACTTCGGGAATCGGTCTTGAACTGACCCGCACCTTGTTAGCGGAAGGCTGGCAAGTTATCGGCCTTAACCGTTCCGCTTTTCCGAAGGAAGACAGTGATATTCAGGACGGATTGCGCTCCGGTCAGCTCCGTTGGGTTCAAGCTAATCTTACTCAGTACGATAATCTGAGAAAAGCACTGAATCAAATTAAATCCGAAACGGATACCATCGATGTGTTGTTCAATAATGCCGGGGGCAGCGGTTATGATCTTCGTTTGTCCGATCAGGGACATGAAATGCACTTTGAATTACAGACCGTGGTGCCGTACATCATTTACATGGAACTACAGGATCTTCTTCACAAAAGCACCTTGAAAACCGTTATTAATACATCCACCAGTGCGTTCAATATGGTTAAACAGTTTAACCTGGACATCCTGGAACATCCAGCCGAGTTCAAAAAACTGTTCGGTCCTTATGCGACTTCAAAGCTCGCACTGTCTTTATGGACACGCGAAGCTGCTTCTACCCCTGCGGCTAAAGGAATTCGGTTACTCAGTGTGGACCCCGGGGGCAACAATACACTTAGAGGTAATAAAACATCTGGACTGCCCTTTTATATCAAACCAATCATGAAGCTGTTCTTCCCACATCCAAGTCACGGAGCTTCTCTGCTTTATAATGCTGCCATTACGCAAACCAAACTTACATCCGGTACGTTCCTGATGAAAAACAAACCCGCCCATCTTCGTTTTACGGATCAAGGCTCGGCAATTTTGAACAGAGTACATGAAATTTATGAGCATGAATTTTTGCAGCTTGACTCCAAGACCGATCCCGTAAGCAAAAAAAGTGTCTGAGCTTTCTTCAAAAAGACGGGACCGAGCGTATCGGTCACGTCTTTTTGTTGTTCCTTTGGATTCATTTTACTCCTTACATGTATGGTATCCAGGCTTCTTATTGTATCCGAGCGACCGGAGGTACTTCATATTCCCCTTCCAGCATGGATGGTTTCGGAGCAAACATCCTTAGCACCAAATTGAAGTCTCCTGGTGGTGCAGGAAGCCAATTCGATTCCTTCCCTTCAGGAGCAGACTGCTGAATATAAAGGTCCAGTGAACCATCAGGATTGTACAGCAAACCTTTCGTCAAATCCCCAATCGAATATCTGCCAATGGCATTATCGACCAGATAAAAATTCGAACCATACAGGGTGAGAGACCAAAATCCGGTCACCTGCGGAAGATCATTCTTGTTAAAATGCAACACATAACGTTGCTTGCCATGCAGCTTTTCCCCATTTTGATCTACAAATGCACGTGCATATAGCTCTTCCTCCGGGACATTGGCGCCCAAACCGGAATATGCAACGACAGCTCGCAGCAGAAATTGGGTACCATAGGTTCCAATATCATGGCCGATATACCATCCATTGGCGGTCGGAATCGACTTGACTGAATTTGCAATAATACGTTGCGCATCCTTTGCGGCACGCAACAGTCCGGCTTTCGTGGCAGCATTCAGATCAGCTGATTCAAATCCCTTGGCAGGATCAATGCCGATTAGCTTGAACTGATCCAGCAGAACTGCATCACAGGCGGGCGGAGGATTTTGCCGAATCTGTTCCGTCATGATTTTATAGAAAGCAAACGGGTCGTTCTTCATGGAAGACATCTGATTCGAAGACGAACCGTCTGTTATACCACTGGAAGGATTACTGGTTGGCGTTGACAGGGTGAATTGTTTCTCGAAAGCAACTGCACGGTTCAGATCCTCTTTACCATTCACTTGCACACGTCCGAGCAGCCAAACGATTGGCGTTGGGGCATGGATAGATGCTTTAGTTATATCACTGCTTCTACCGGGTCCAACGATGGTGAACTGCCCTGCCTTGTTTTCTGTCGTACGATTGGACACATTCCTGAACGTATTGGTATACGCATCGAGCATTTGAACGGTGTAATAACGGTCATCCGTGTTAGCCGGAACGTTCAGTATCACCGGGCCTTTGGAGAGATCCAGCCAGGCACTAAAATAAAGTGTATTGCTATTAGGAGTTACAATATCGTGATATTGCGGAGAAGCCAGCATGCTGGAGTAATAAAACTGATTGAGTGGGGCTCTTGTTTTCAGAGCCATCTGTCTCGTTTGTTCCATAACTACCAGCGGATAGCCGTATATGTAAGCCTGAACCCCAAGCGAATAAGCCAACTGTTCCTGTGAAGAAGCTACATTGTCTTTCCTTATGTCATCCGGACTGGCCAGAACCTCCAGTGGCCTCGCAGCGATTGAAGAAGCGACAGTCCCAACAATGAAACAGATGTAAAGCAATAACCTGAAACGTTTGCGCATTCCTCTCACCACCTATCGTGAATTTTCACGTTATTTTCCACTTCGCCAACGCAGATTATTCCCGTCCCTCATAATTGCCAGGCTCTGGTTCATAATCTTCACTATACCGACATCTGTCATGGGACGAAGTGATGAACTGGAGGAATCTGCATATGAAAAATGAAAACAACAACAATGGCAAGCCATTAATTATACCGCAGCCGATACGAAAAGACGGTGCCGGAAGTCCGGATCTGGGGCCTCGGGATGTGATGAGAGATCTACAAAATCCGGATATGCTGGTACCTCCGGTAACCGACAACGGCTTATTACCCAACCTGAGAATGTCTTTTTCCGATACACATATGCAGTTGAACCATGGCGGCTGGTCCCGCGAAATTACGGTACGGGATCTGCCCATCGCTACGACACTAGCTGGTGTGAATATGAGCCTTACACCTGGAGGTGTACGGGAGTTGCACTGGCATCAGCAATCGGAATGGGCGTATATGATCTGGGGTACGGCACGAATTACGTCCGTGGATCAGCAAGGTCGTAATTTTATTGCAGATGTGGGGCCGGGAGATCTGTGGTTTTTCCCAAAAGGTCTGCCCCATTCCATTCAGGGCTTGGCCGATGGATGTGAGTTTTTGCTTGTATTTGATGATGGGTCCTTCTCCGATCTGAATACATTATCCATCTCTGATTGGTTTGCGCATACGCCACCGGAAGTGTTGTCCGTCAATTTTGGCATACCCGAATCCGCGTTCCAATCCATGCCAACAGAACAGGTTTACATTTTTCAGGATCAGGTCCCTGGTTCCCTCTCAAGCCAGGAAGTGCAGTCCCCCTATGGCACGGTTCCGCTCTCCTTCAAACATCGGCTATTAGCTCAGAAACCGATCGTTACACCGGGAGGCAGTGTGCGCATTGTGGACTCCACTAACTTTCCGATCTCAACAACCGTTGCCGCAGCACTCGTGGAAATCAAGCCTGGAGGTATGCGCGAACTTCACTGGCATCCCAATGCGGATGAATGGCAATACTATTTGACCGGGCAAGGAAGAATGACGGTTTTTGGAGGGAATGGCATTGCACGCACATTCGACTATCGGGCTGGAGATGTTGGATACGTTCCTGTAGCCATGGGGCATTATATTCAGAATACGGGCACCGATACGTTATGGTTTTTGGAGATGTTTAGAAGTGACCGCTTTGAGGATATCTCCCTGAATCAATGGATGGCATTAACCCCGGAAGAGCTAGTGCATGACAACCTGAACGCTTCCCCCGAACTGCTCCATTCGTTGCGTAAAGAAAAATGGCCTGTTGTTTAATAGGAATACATCTAGGAGGAATATGAAGATGAAAGCTGTTACTTTTCAAGGAACCAAGGATATTCAAGTCAAAGAGGTGGAAGATCCACGATTGCAGCAAAAGGATGACATCATCGTGCGTATTACTTCTACAGCCATATGTGGATCAGATCTTCATATTTATCAGGGAGCTCTGCCAGCCCAGAAGGATTATGTCATCGGCCATGAGCCGATGGGCATTGTTGAGGAAGTGGGACCTGAAGTGACGCGAGTAAAAAAAGGAGATCGTGTGGTGTTGCCTTTTAACATCTCCTGCGGCGAATGCTTTTATTGCAATCACGACATGGAGAGCCAGTGCGATAACTCAAACCGCAATCCGGAGGTTCATACCGGAGGTTATTTTGGCTTCACGGAACGATACGGAAATTATCCGGGCGGTCAGGCTGAATTTTTGCGTGTTCCTTATGGGAATTTCATGCCTTTTGTGATTCCCGAATCATGTGAGCTCGAGGATGAAGCCCTGTTATTCCTGTCCGATGTGCTCCCTACTGCGTACTGGAGTGTTGAGAACGCCGGGGTGAAGCCGGGAGACACTGTAACTGTGCTTGGCAGCGGGCCGATTGGCCTGATGGCACAAAAATTCGCCTGGATGAAAGGTGCCAAGCGAGTCATTGCTGTGGATCGTCTTCCGTATCGACTGGACAAAGCCAAACGAATGAATAATTCCGAAGTATTTAATTTTGAAGATTACGATGATATGGGTGAACATATTCGCGAAATAACCCAAGGCGGAGCGGATGTTGTCATCGACTGTGTAGGCATGGATGGCAAGAAATCCACTTTGGAGGAAATTGGACAGAAGCTGAAAATTCAAGGCGGTACATTAAGTGCAATTGAGATCGGTATCAAGGCTGTGCGCAAATTCGGGACGATGCAACTGACGGGTGTTTATGGCTCGACCTATAACATGTTCCCCCTAGGCAATCTGTTTGAACGAAACATCAACCTGAGAATGGGACAAGCCCCTGTTATTCACTATATGCCGGAGCTTTTCCGCAAAATCACGGCTGGCGAATTCGACCCTACCGAGATCATCTCTCACCGCATTGCGCTGGAGAATGCGAAGGAAGCTTACCGGATTTTCTACGAACACGAAGACGAGTGTACCAAAGTTATACTGAAACCTTGATTATGTGACGACGATCTAAAAAGGCAGATGTCCCTTACGCGGGCCCTCTGCCTTTTTTGCTTTTGCTTTTGTTCACTTAAACGAATTAATTAATAATGGCGAAACCTTATTTTCCTTTTACCGCCTGAATATATACACTTTCTCCTTTGAAGCTAACGAGTCTGCCAGAATGCGTCACTTCAAAATTGAAATACTTCTTAATCACAGATGGCGCGCTCAGCATGCTTGCTTCAAGCTCTCTACTTTCCGACTCCGGGAGTCCAGCCCTATTGCACCAGTCTTCAAATATAAAGTGTTTCTCAAAGGAAACCATCGCTTCCATTCGAAATCCGGCAAGCTCCAACATCCGAATCCATTCCGTCTTACGCCATGCCCGAACATGACTTCCATCACGCCACTTCTCGATTTCATTGTAAAATTGGTCATTCTCATCACGTTCAGGTGCCACATTATCAATTAATAACAGTCTGCCACCAGGTTTCATTACTCGAAGCGCCTCGGATACAAAGGAAGATACGTCTGGAAAATGGTGTGCAGCAATGCGACAGGTCACAAGGTCAAAGAAATCATCCTCGAAAGGGACGTGTTCAGCATCTCCTGCAACAAAATCCACATTCTGGTGCCCATTTCCCCGGATAAAATGTTCAGCCACTTGTAACATCTCATCCGTTAAATCCAATGCGATAACCTGCTCAACAAGCGGAGCTAATGCATTGGCAACATGTCCTCCGCCAGTGGCAATATCCAGCACCTTCATATCCAAGCTTGCTTGAGATGAAGCCACAAGCAATGCCAGATCATCACCTTTGGCATGACCGGCACTAGTCACATATTTCTCCGCATTTTTCGCAAATTGTTTGCGTACCTGTCCTTTAATCTGATCATTAGACATGCTGTTCCCTCCTTATAGTTTCATTAGATGAAACATTGTTTCATTAATTAGATATTATTTATCTTATCACAGAATGACCTGCAGCGAAATAAAAAAGCATCTCCCCAGTGAATTTCACTGAGGAGATGCCATCTTATTTTAAATAATCTATGAGATAGAGATTGTTTATAACTTTTAGGGAAACTTTACCCTTTGACTTATTTCAGAACGGTCGGCGATTTTTTCCACAGTCCGAGAATCAGACCGGAGATTACTGCACCGATTGCTACAGCAAGCAGGAAGAGTAATGCGTGATTCGCCAGTGCCGCAACGAAGATTCCGCCATGCGGAGCAGGTACGTTAATGCTCCACAGTTGAGTCAGTCCACCTGCAACAGCAGAACCGAGAATACAGGATGTCAGAACACGTAGCGGGTCAGCCGCAGCAAATGGAATGGCACCTTCTGTGATGAAGGAAAATCCGAGCACATAATTCGTCAAACCTGATTTGCGTTCTTGCTCCGTAAATTTGGATTTGAAGAACGTTGTAGCGAGTGCAATCGCCAGCGGCGGTACCATACCGCCTGCCATAACAGCTGCCATCCAAGCACCATCTGTATTTCCGCTGGATGTGAATACACCGATAGCAAATGTATAAGCCGCTTTGTTAAACGGTCCACCCATATCGATGGACATCATGCCGCCAAGCAGCAAGCCAAGCAATACAGCATTTCCAGTACCCAGGTTTCCAAGTGCATCTACAAGCCATGTGTTAAGAGAACCGAAGATTGGATCAAAGACATAGAAACTTATTGCACCAACGATAAGCAATCCGAACACAGGATACAGCAGGATTGGTTTCAATCCGTCAATTGCTTTAGGCAGTCCTTTAAACAGTTTGCGCAGACCAATTACAACGTAACCTGCCAGGAAACCGGCAGCCAGACCACCAAGGAAACCAGCGTTCGAATTCACAGCCATCAATCCACCGACCATACCAGGCATCAGGGCCGGACGATCACCAATACTCATCGCAATAAATCCGGCAAGGACAGGAATCAGGAAGTGGAACGCACCGGTCCCGCCACCAATGGTCTGCAACAATTGCACAATAGGATTGTCCGGACTCGCAATTTGTTCAAACAAGAAGGATATGGCGAGCAAAATCCCGCCACCTACAACAAATGGAAGCATATGCGAGATCCCATTCATCAAATCTTTATAAATCTTGCTGCCCATGCTCAATTTGCCTTGGCTTTCTCCTTCACCCTTCCCACCGTTGCCGCCTTGGCTTCGGTAGATCGGAGCGTCCCCGTTAACTGCTTTGCGAATCAGTTCTTCGGATTTGCGAATGCCATCGCTTACGGGTCTTTGTAATACCGGTTTGCCATCAAAGCGGGCCATTTCCACATTTTTATCTGCCGCAATGATAACCCCTTTGGCACGAGCGATTTCATCAGCTGTCAGTACGTTCTGTGCTCCTTCGGAACCGTTGGTCTCTACTCGGATATTAATGCCCATTTCCTGTGCTTTCTTTTTGAGAGCGTCTTCAGCCATGAACGTGTGAGCAATACCTGTTGGGCAAGCGGTTACTGCAACGACAAAATCTTCAGATGCCGCATCACCAACAATAAGGCCTGATGTATTCTGCTTCTGTCCATTCGCATTGCCCGCGCCAGATACAGCGTTTGTTCCATTTGCAGCATTTGCTGCTTTCTCCGCTTCGGCTTTTTCTTTGGCAGCTTTTTTCTCCGCTTCTTCCGCCTGTTTGGCATCGAATAATGCAGTCACTTCTTCAGGAGTGTCCGTGCTCATTAGCTGCGAGATGAAATCGCTATCAATCAACAGCCTGGAAAGAGCCGCAAGTGTACGAAGATGCGTATTGGCCGCCCCCTCTGGAGCTGCAATCATGAAGAATATATGAGCCGGTTCATCATCAAGCGCTTCAAAATCAAGTCCTTTTCGACTCTTGGCAAATACAACCGTAGGTTCATTAACTGCTGTTGTTTTGGCATGAGGCATGGCAATACCGCCACCAATCCCCGTGCTGGATTCCGCTTCGCGTTTATAAATCATTTCCTTAAACAGAACCGGATCATTAATACGTCCGCTACGGTTTAAACTTGCAATGAGTTCATCAATAGCCTCTTCTTTCGTCGTGGCTTGCAGGTCCATGATCATCGTTTCCTGGATCATCAGGTCTGTTATTCTCATTTGGTACACTCCCTTAAATTCAGTCAGCCTGCGTGATACAGACCGACTTATAATTGTACTTTTTACGCTGTTATCTGCTATTAACTGAATCCCCTCTTCTAAAAAGGGGCCTGTATTCCATTCATTTTGTACGGACTATATTTTGGTTATGGTGACTTGAGTACGCAGCTCTTCGATGAGTTCACGAGTCGCCAGATCATCTGAGAAAGCCGTTGCACTACCCGAAGCAACACCCGTTCGGAACGCTTCAAGCAGGTCTTCGTTTAATCCAAATGTACCTACGAATCCACCGATCATGGAATCTCCAGCACCAACCGAGTTTTTCACGACACCTTTTGGAACGCTCGCATGGTAGACATCTGTTTTGGTAATCAACAGCGCTCCTTCTCCTGCCATGGAGATCAACACATGTTTGGCACCTGCTTCCAAAAGCTTGCGACCATAGGTCACCAGTTCCTCTTGAGTGTCGATGGTTACTCCGAAAAGTTCAGCTAGTTCGTGATGGTTCGGCTTCACCAGCAGCGGTTCATGTACCAAAGCATCCATTAAAGCGGGTCCTGTCGTGTCGATTACAAATTCGGCACTCGTTTGTTTGCACACGTTGATCAGACGATTGTAGAAATCAGCTCCCAGTGAAGGTGGTACACTTCCCGAAAGAATGACGATATCTCCTTTTTGCAATGCGGATAACTTGTTAAGCAACCCTTCTGCTTCCTCTGGTCGAATGGCTGGTCCCAGTCCGTTAATCTCTGTCTCTTCCCCATGCTTCAGCTTGATGTTAATTCGGGTATCATCTGCGATGGTAACGAAGTCCGTCAGAATCTTGTCTTCCTGCAATTTGTCATTAATGAAACGGCCTGTGAACCCTCCCAGAAATCCGAGTGCAGTGTTTTTGGCTCCCAGTTGATTAAGCACTCGCGATACGTTAATGCCTTTGCCTCCAGGAAGTTTCAGGTCCCGATTCATACGATTCAAATCACCAAGCTTCAGATCATCCACTTCCACGATGTAATCAATGGAAGGATTAAGTGTTACGGTATATATCATGGCTATCCCTCAATTATTTTAGTTTTCTGGGCGATTACAGAGCGCCAGTGTTCCGGCATACGTTCTGTGATCAAGTCTGCCTCCTCAAGGTCAAACAGTTTGGCAAAAGTAATTTCCCCAATTTTGCTGGAATCAGCCAGCACGTAAGATTTCCCGGACAATTGATGTGCACGTCTTTTAATCAAGGCTTCCTCCGGATCGGGAGTTGTATACCCCATTTCGGCATCCACTCCGTTGGTTCCGATAAAACATTTATCAAAACGGAAGTTGTCCATGTTCTGTAATGCGATACTGCCAATCACGGCTTTGGTGTGAATTTTCATCATTCCGCCAAGCAGATAGCTGCGTATTCGTTTACTTACCAGCGCTTCTACATGAGAAAGTCCGTTCGTCACTACCGTAACGTCCTTGGCCTCAATATAGGCAATCATGGCTAATGTCGTCGTCCCTGCATCCAGATAGATACATTCACCATTGTTGATTTCCTGCGCAGCTAAACGAGCAATCGCTGTTTTCTGTTGAATGTTTTTGAACGTTTTTTCTTCCATACCGGGTTCCGGCGTCTTTTCATTCACTAGAGCAGCACCACCATGTATGCGTTTCAGCATCTGACGGCTCTCCAGGTCAATTAAATCACGCCGTATCGTTGATTCAGAAGCACCCAGCACATCGACGAGTTCTTGCAGTTTCACAATGCCTCTTTCGTGTAAGCGCTCTATAATTGCAGCATATCGTTCTTCAGTTAGCATTTTCATTCCTCCAACTGCTTTTATAGTAACATAAATCCCTCAAAAAACAATCACTTTCATTCAAATTAATTTAAAATCATTCAAAAACCATCAACATTCGACATTTTATAGACATCAAAGATCGCATTCAACCCTAAATATCGTTCAAAATCATTCAAACCTTATTTCTTTCTCAGATTGTCCATGTCCTCTTTCGTCTTCCATGCATTTGATAATATCGAACGAATGATTTCGTCTCTATTTTCACATGGGAGGTGGCCGTATGGCGAATAATCGAAACAAACGCCGAAAACCCTGTATACCTCATACAGGCAAAACAAATTCTTCACTACGCTTCGGGTGGATTTCCTCCAACTGGAGTGGTTATGCCCGAGCGGGTGACAAAGCTGAATTCAGACGTATCTCGGCTGAATGGAACGTGCCCTTTGTTTTACCATCGTCCAAGTCCTCATACTCCTCAGCCTGGATCGGAATTGATGGATACGAGAATTCCAATCTCATTCAGACTGGAACAGGCCATGATTGGGTTAACGGCCAAGCTAGTTATTATGCCTGGTGGGAAATTCTTCCGGACGTTGAAACGATCATCCCTTTTCCTGTATCACCGGGAGATCGGATGAGAGCGGCCATTTACAGAATCAATCGAACTCGCTGGTGTATCACACTTCATAACCTGACCCAAAATTGGACTTTCCGCACCGTTCAGCAATATACAGGCCAGCAATCATCCGCGGAATGGATTGTAGAAGCTCCATCATTGGGAAACACCATCTCCCGGATGGCAAAAATCACGCCTGTCACCTTCAAGTGTTGTCGCCTGAACGGTCGCTGCCCCGGCTTCATCGTCAAAGAGAAAGGCATCATGATTCAGCAAAAACAGGTTGTTTCCATTCCAGGAACACCAGGACCAAGCGGTGACTCTTTTGTCGTGAAACGAAACGGCTGAGACTTCTTCGTAGACAGTTCGTTAATGAAAAAAACTGCAATGTGCCGTATTCGGCGTACCATTGCAGAATGGATATACGGTCATTATGGAATTGACACGAGTCTCTTTTTTCAATTATAGGATTAGCTCAGCCCTGTCTGGTTTGGGTTTTACCCAATTTCCTTCTTCATTAATAAATGCACCCTTGAAACGCCCCATCTCCAATTTCTCTACTAGCTTCATCTCATCCAGTACCAGAATTTCAGACAACTGCTGCAAACTATAAAAATCACTTGGATCATAATCCAGCAGGATTGGAACAGCCATGTCGTACAGTTCTTTAATTAGATTCTCCAATGAATGACGGCCGAGGTTGTCCATGGTTTGGAAATACTTCAGATCATGGGACACCAGATTGCGGAACGATTTATCTTTCAAGTTCATCCACAGCGTATTACACGCCTGAACACTCATATAGTTCTGCTCTACATCATAATATTGGATCTCTTCAATCTTCATATACTTTTCCTGAAAAGCTACAATTTTGATCAAGGGTTCATTTCGTTTGCGTGACGCTTTCTTCAAATGGGTTCTGAACCCCTCATAATCCATGATTCTCACAATAATCTATCGCCTGCCTTAACGCTGTATAATTCGATATTTTACAGCATTATATAAGCACCCGTAAATGTAACTTTAGAAAAAGGAAAACCGTACAGCATCTTACCCCGCTGTACGGTTATTTTGAATACTCAGATTCCAACTTCACTCTTCACCCAACTCGCAGTAAATTCCTGCTCGTTATACTTAAAAAATTGCTCCAAGATCTGTTCCCGGTCATCTAGGAAAAGCTGGTCGGCTACAGCTGAAACCAACTTCGGCACAGCATTCTTTGTCCCCGATATTGCTGAGGCGGACAGGCCGCAACTTGCAAGTGCAGAGTAGTTAAAGACAAACAACCCACGCAGCTTATCCTGCCCCTCCTCATCTCTGCTGGTCATTGCAAACCCGGGACTAAGGTAGGGATGTGCGTCAAGCAGTGCATTCCTCTGTACCGTCGGAGCTTGAAACCGGTCTGCCCAGCGTGCAATATGTGCCTCCACCATTCTGAGCTCGGGACGCAGTGACGGATTACTCACCATCCCCGTACTTATGACCAGAAAATCAAAGGAGTGCTGTCCCTGTGGCGTAGTCACTACCGCTTTCCCATCCTTCATCTGTATATCCATCCAAGGCGCTTGAAGATGTAATTGGAAGCCTGGCCATGCAGCGGCTCGGTTGAAGGTATCGTTGGTTGGTGGCTGATTGTATTTGAAAAAATGGGAAATGGTCGCATACTTATCCTCGTCCGACAAAACGTGAAACCGTTCGATCATACCGGATTGTTCCATCTGACGTATCGGGTTAATGCTCGGCAATTGTTCCCGCCGCACAAATACGTGGGCCTCAGCCACACCTGTGGCTAGTGCAAAGTTGGCATTATCAAAGGCTGAAGCTCCGCCGCCAAGTATGGCAATCCTTTTTCCTCGTAACCGTTCAAAATCAATCAGCTCCGATGTGTGAGCGTAAAGATGCCTAGGTACTTTCTCAGCGATCAGAGGTGGTACATGCCACTCCCCACCACCCTGGATGCCCGTAGCCAAAACAACCTTTCGTGCCAGCAACATATTACTTGGAGCGCCTACACCTGTAATGTGCAGTCGGTGTATGCCTCCATCTGCAGGTTCAATCAGTCTCAATTTCACTTCATTCATGACAGGCAGATTAAGCACTTGCCTGTACCAGCGCAGATAGTTCATCCATTCGCTGCGCGGAATTTTATCAACCGCATCCCATCCGGAGGAGCCTGATTGAGCCTCCCACCATGCTCGAAACGTCAGCGAAGGAATACCGAGATCAATGGAAGTCAGGTGTTTTGGTGTACGTAACGTGACCATACGCGCGTAAGTTTCCCAAGGTCCCTCCAACCCTGCGGCATTTTCATCAATGACCAGAATGTTGGATATCCGCTCACGCAGGAATCCAAAAGCAGCCCCCAAACCGCTCTGCCCACCACCTACAATAACGACATCATAGATATGGCCTTCGTCATGTTCGCGTGGGCGAATCCAATCCGCACCTCCATATGCGAGATAAGCCAGATCATCTTGTACTCGTTGGTTTAATGTTTCAAGGCTCATCATTCATCAACCCTTTCAACGTCCACTCGTATGCTGCTACGAACCGCTCGTTTAATGTTATGTTTGTGTAATAATTTGTTTTTTTAATGGATATTCTGCAAGTTCAAAGCAGCCTAATTCATTTACCATATGGATAAAGACGATGATTCCGTCTCAATCCCTTACATCATTTTCATAAGGATTAGCGTTATTATATGAGTTGGGGTCATTTTTTTGAATATCACGACAGATTTCTTGTCATCAGACCTAAAAATATCTAACATGCTTGTTAACTATAACGAAACCAAATTTTAATGATCTCGTCCTGTATGTAAAAAAGACAGATCAGGTTGGATATTAACGATAGATCCAACCCGGATCTGTTTTCGTGTTGTCTTATTTTTAAATAGGTGGGGTGCTGAAGAATTAATACCTCATGTCAATTCGTGTACTGACCATACAATACCGTTCGTTGCTCCAATCCCCAAGTTCAGAGTAATCGTTAATCCATTCGCTGCGTAAAACAACCCAATCACATCGCCTGCATTCAGCGTAACCTGCGCCGCTAGCGTTACGGCTCCACTACCAAGAACTGCCCGCAACGTAAGTAGCGTTACGCTGATATTCAGGATTGGCAATAGTCCATTGACCAATGTTGTCGTAGTGGGGGATGTTCTTTGCACCAGAAACGCTGGATTGACCCCAGCACCCAATGAGATGGCGATTGCGGCAGTTGTAGAAAAATTGATTGTTGCCACAATCGAGTAGGTCCCCGTATTCGGCGCCGTGTAATTGCCTGTAGTTGCATTAAAATTTGCATTACCATAGTAAGGACTTGCTGTACTCCAGTTGGTTAACTGTGCACTGGTTGTTGTTGATAGGTTAGCCAAAAATGCAGAAAATCCTTGTGCAGCTAGATTGGGCCCTGATGCACCCGTAGCCCCTGTGGCTCCCGTGGATCCAGTAACTCCAGTCGCCCCGGTAGCCCCAGTTGCGCCTGTTGTTCCCGTTCCCGTTGCACCTGTCGCACCAGTTGCACTCGTTACACCCGTTGAACCCGTCGCACCTGTGGCTCCGGTTCCGGTTGCGCCCGTCACACCTGTTACCCCAGTAGATCCTGTCGCGCCTGTGGATCCGGTTATACCTGTTCCCGTTGCACCTGTCACACCAGTTACACCAGTAAATCCTGTGGCGCCGGTTGTTCCCGTTGTTCCCGTTCCCGTGGCTCCTGTCGCACCTGTTTCACCCGTAAGTCCTGTTGCTCCGGTAGCTCCAGTCGTTCCTGTTCCCGTTGCACCTGTCACACCAGTTACACCAGTAGGCCCCGTTGCACCTGTGGCTCCAGTCGTTCCGGTTCCTGTTGCACCTGTCGCACCTGTTACTCCAGTAAGTCCTGTTGCACCAGTGGCTCCAGTTGTTCCTGTTCCGGTTGATCCTGTCGTACCGGTGACCCCAGTTGAACCCGTTGCTCCGGTAGCTCCGGTTGTTCCCGTTCCGGTTGCACCTGTCGCACCAGCTACCCCAGTAAGCCCCGTTGCACCTGTGGCTCCCGTAGCTCCGGTTCCGGTTGCACCTGTCGCACCAGTTACCCCGGTAAGACCCGTCGCGCCGGTCGCTCCGGTTATTCCCGTTCCGGTTGATCCTGTCGTACCGGTGACCCCAGTTGAACCCGTTGCACCTGTCACGCCAGTAAATCCTGTCGCTCCCGTGGCTCCAGTTACTCCAGTAAGCCCCGTTGCACCAGTGGCTCCCGTAGCTCCGGTTCCGGTAGCACCTGTTCCACCAGTTACCCCAGTTGAGCCGGTGGCTCCAGTTGCCCCTGTAGCTCCCGTTCCTGTTACACCTGTCACACCTGTTACTCCAGTAAGACCCGTTGCACCTGTGGCTCCTGTTGTTCCTATTCCGGTGGCACCTGTCACACCTGTTACCCCAGTAAATCCTGTCGCGCCGGTGGTTCCTGTTGTTCCCGTTCCGGTAGCACCTGTTGCACCAGTTATACCTGTTAAACCCGTCGCGCCTGTGGCTCCAGTAAGACCCGTTGCACCAGTAGCTCCAGTCGTTCCTGTTCCCGTTGCTCCTGTCACTCCTGTTACTCCAGTAAAACCCGTTGCACCTGTGGCTCCAGTTGCTCCTGTTCCGGTTGCGCCTGTTTCACCAGTTACTCCAGTAAGACCCGTTGCTCCCGTGGCTCCGGTTGTTCCCGTTGATCCTGTCGTACCGGTGACCCCAGTTAAGCCCGTTGCACCTGTGGCTCCAGTTGTTCCTGTTCCGGTTGCGCCTGTCACCCCAGTTACACCCGTCGCACCAGTGGCTCCGGTTGTTCCTATTCCGGTGGCACCTGTCACACCTGTTACCCCAGTAAGACCCGTTGCACCTGTGGCTCCAGTTGTTCCTGTTCCGGTTGCACCTGTCACACCAGTTACCCCAGTAATGCCCGTTCCACCAGTGGCTCCCGTAGCTCCTGTTCCGGTTGCACCTGTCGCACCAGTTACCCCAGTTGAACCCGTTGCACCTGTCACGCCAGTAAATCCTGTCGCTCCCGTGGCTCCAGTTACTCCAGTAAGCCCCGTTGCCCCAGTGGCTCC